>JAFAZX010000005.1 GCA_019239425.1 Acidobacteriota bacterium | reverse complement strand
CGCCAGCGGTGGAGCGCGCGGTTCCACTCTTCGGGAATCTCGGAGAGGACGTTGATGCGCGCGCGCGTGTCCTCGCCGCGCTTGGTGTCGTGCGTCGAGGTGGCCGAGAGCGTGTGCGGCCAGGTCTCCTGCCGGTCGCGGTTGCGCTCGTGGAAGCGCTCCGCAGAGACGCCGATGAGCGCCGGCTCGCCGCCGACTTCGTTCAGGGAGGCGAGCGGGTAGAAGCGGTAGAAGGCCGTGTCCTCAAGCCCTTTGGCCGTGACGGGGCTCGTCACCTGCTGGAAGCGGAGCGCGAAGTCGCGCCGCTCGGCGCGCTCTTCGGGGCCGGTGCCCTTCGGGTCTTTGAGCAGGAGCAGCGAGGCGATGAAGTCGAAGACCGAAGTGTCCTCGGCCGGGTTGCGCCGCTTGGCCTCGCGCACGGCCGCGTTGACGTTAAGCCGGTCGTCGGGGCTCACGGTCGCCTGCGTCCGGCGGATGTATGTGCGGTAGACGGGGAAGCAGGCGATGACCTCGGTCAGCGCGTGGTGCAGGCTGTTCTGCGTGAAGTCGCGCGTGTAGCGGCTCCGCTCGGCGATGCGCGTGAGGCGGCGCGAGAGGACGAACAGCTCGGAAGACATCGCGGCTTTCAAGATGAGCCGCTTGCACTCGTAGAGCAAATCTGTGAAGCGCACGCGCGCGCCGGTGAAGTCCGCGTACAGCTCGCGCAGCGCCTGGCCGTTCGCGGCGTCCACGAAGAGGCCGTTCAAAAGGTTCACGAACTCGTACCCGGTCGTCCCCTGCACCGGCCACTCGCGCCGGAGCAGCTCGTCGTGCCCGAGAATCTTCTCGACGACGACGTAGAACGGGCGCGCCTCGTTCCTGCGGCCTTCCGCCTCGCGTTGCAGGTCTTTGAGGTACTTGTAGGGGTCGAGCAGGCCGTCCACGTGGTCGATGCGCAGGCCCGTGACGAGCCCCTGCCGGACGAGGCGGAGGATGACTTCGTGGACGGCCGTGAAGACCGGCCGCTCCTCGACGCGGACGGCCGCGAGTTCGTTCACGTCGAAGAAGCGCCGGTAGTTGATCTCGTCGGCGGCCACGCGCCAGAAGCTCAGGCGGTAAGCCTGCCGACTGACAAGCTCCTCCAACGCGTCGAAGCTCTCGGGCCGGCCCTGCTCGCCGTTCAGCCTCGCCAGAGCGTCGTGGACGGCCGCGCGAATCTCGTTGCTCTCCTTGACGAGCGTCGAGAGGCGGCGGCGCACCACGTCCTTCTCCCGGCGGCGCTCGCGCAGGCGCGCCGGGTCGGTCTCGGTGCGCGGCGGCAGGTGTTCGAGCGCGGTGATGATGCTCTCAAGCTCAAGCGCGTTCGGGTCGGACTCGGCGAGCCGCGCGCGCGCGGCTTCGAGCGCGCGCCGCAGCACGAGCGTCGAGGTGCGCGCGGCGACGGGGAGCTGCGTCTCCCAGTAGTTGAGGAAGAAGGCGCCGTCGCGGTACGAGACGCGCAGTTCCTGGCGTTCGAGCACGCGGCCGAACTGGTCGCCGAGGATGGGGAGCAGCACGCGGTTCTTGAGCGTCGGGTTCGGCGGGTTCCAGTCGATGTCGAAGTGGCGCGCGAAGGAGGAGCCGGGGCCGTTCTCCAGAACGTCCTGCCACCAGGCGTTCTGCGACTCGGCGATGGACATGTGGTTCGGCACCACGTCCACGAGGAAGCCCATCCCCTGCTCGCGCAGCGCGCGGAGGAGTTCCGCCAACTGCTCCTCGCCGCCCGACTCGGGGTTGACCTGCGTGTGGTCAACGATGTCGTAGCCGTGCGCGCTCCCGGGCCGCGCCTTCAGGACGGGCGAGGAGTAGTAGTCGGTGACGCCCAGCTCGCGGAAGTAGTCGGCCAGCGCGCGCGCCTCTCCGAACGTGAACTCGCGGTTGAACTGTAGCCTGTAGGTCGAGACGGGGATGCGCGCCTGCACGATGCTCTCTGTTTCCTAACCAGCGTGAAGCCTTTTAAGAAGCGACCCCGCCCGCAGACGCGGGCCCGAGTCTCTTATAAGGGATGCTAGACAAACACCTTGTCGAATGTGTCCCGCAATCATAACGCGTCGCTTCGGCGCGCCGTCAAGCGCGCCCGCCGTCAAGGGTTCGCCGCCGCGGGAGGAGAGCCGCGGCCCGAAGACAGTCCGATCCTTTCCCGTCTTCGGGCCGCGTCCGCGGCGGCGAAGACCACTGACACGACGCCCTTCTAAATTTGCCGACAGGGGAAGCAGAGATTTTAACTTGCCGCCGGGGGGCGGGCAGTTCGGAAACGTACTGTGCCGGTGTAATATGTCCGCGCCGGGACAGACCACGCCCCGCCGTCGCCATACACTGGCGCGCGCCAGGTTAACTCCCGATATCAAACAAGCGAACAGGAGACCAAGCTCATGGCTGAAGGCGATAGCACTAACAACGACGCGGCCGACGCCGGTACGGCGGGCGGCGGTGTGATTTCAGATGGCGGCTCACAGCAGCCGACTTCCGGCGCAGAAGCAACCGGCGCAGACCCGGCGGGCTTCGAGCCCTCCGGCGTCGGCGACCCGGCGGGCGAAGGCGGCGAAGGCGGCGGCGAAGGCTCGGGCTCGCGCCCCGGCGACTGGAATCCGGGCGAGCAGAGCGGCGGCGGCGGAGAGCTTTACTAAGAGGCTTTCTACAAGAGCCCCGGCCGGGGCTCGGGAGACGGGCCGGGGGTGAGCCGAAGTCTGGAACGCAGCGGGTGACGACGCGAGCCCCCGGAACAGGCAGCAACAGATGACAGGAGCCCCGAAAGGGCGAAGGACGTGTAACCGTTTCCTTCGCCTCTCCGGGGCTCCTGAATTTTAAAAGCTCGCCGCGGAACCTAACACGTCTTTGAAGCTTTCCAAGAAAGAAGGGGGCATCTGTGGCGCCCCCTTCCCTTTACTCGGCCCCGGCCGCGGCCTGGATGGCCTCGTAGACGGCGCGCACAGAGCCGCGGTCTAACTCCTTCGCCGCCTCGGAGAGTTGTTCGTAGGGCACCATCAGCTCCTCGCCCGTCTCGCTCTTGCGCGAGGTGACGCCCTGCGCGCGCTTCGACTCCATCCAAGCCTCGTGGACTTTGGCCGAGACGACTTCGATGTCCGGCAGTTGGGGCGCTGTCATCTTTCAGCCCCCCGCGGCCTGCCCGGCCGCCGCGCCGCCGCCGCGCTTCTCCGTCGGCACGTAGTCGCGCGTCCGTTGCCCGAGGTAGATCTGCCGCGGACGGGCGATCTTCTGCTCGGGGTCGTTCAAAAGCTCGACCCACTGCGCGAGCCAGCCCGAGGTGCGCGGGATGGCGAAGAGCACCGGGAACATGTCCACGGGGAACTTCATCGCGCGGTAGATGATCCCCGAGTAGAAGTCCACGTTCGGGTAGAGCCTCCGCTTGACGAAGTACTCGTCTTCGAGCGCGATGCGCTCGAGTTCGAGCGCGAGGTCTAAGAGCGGGTCGCGCCCCGTCACCTCGAAGACCTCGTAGGCGATCTGCTTGATGATGCGCGCGCGCGGGTCGTAGTTCTTGTAGACGCGGTGGCCGAAGCCCATCAGGCGGAACTCGCCGGCCTTCACGCGCTTAACGTACTCGGGCACGTGGTCGATGGAGCCGATCTCGTTGAGCATCCGCAGCACCGCCTCGTTCGCGCCGCCGTGGAGCGGGCCGTAGAGCGCGGCCGCCGCGCCCGCGAGCGCCGAATACGGGTCGGTCTCGGCCGAGCCGATGCTGCGCATCGTGTTGGTCGAGCAGTTCTGCTCGTGGTCGGCGTGCAGGATGAAGAGGACGGAAAGCGCCTTCTCAAGCACCGGGTTCGGCTGGTACTTCAGCTCCGTCGTCTTGAACATCATGTTGAGGAAGTTGCCCTCGTAACTGAGGTCGTTGTCCGGGTAGGAGATGGGCAGGCCGACGCGGTGGCGGTAGGCGAAGGCGGCGATGGTCGGCGCCTTCGCGATGAGCCGGTGAATCTGCTTGCGGCGGCACGCCTCGTCGCGGATGTTCTTCGACTCCGGGTAGAAGGTCGAGAGCGCGGCGACCATCGCCTCGAACATCCCCATCGGGTGGGCGTTGTAGTGGAAGCCGTCGAGGACTTTCCTGATGTTCTCGTTGATGAAGGTGTGGTGCGTGATGTCCCACGTCCACTGCTTCATCTCTTCGGCCGTCGGCAGCTCGCCGTGGAGCAGGAGGTATGCGACTTCTAAATAACTGCTCTGCTCGGCGAGCTGTTCGATGGGGTAGCCGCGGTATTCGAGGACGCCGCGGTCGCCGTCGATGTAGGTGATGGTGCTCTTGCACGAGGCGGTGTTCATGAACGCCGGGTCGTAGGTCATGAGCCCGAAGTCCTCGGCGTCCTCGGTCTTGATCTGGCGCAAGTCCATCGCGCGGATGGTGCCGTCTTTAATCGGCACCTCGTACTGCTTGCCCGTGCGGTTGTCGGTGATGGTCAGGGTCTCTTTGCTGCTGGTGTCGCTCGTCGCGCTCATGGCAAATCCTTCCCCTCCAAAGTGGGTTGTCGTCCGGGTGTCTAAAAGGGTTTCAGGGCTACCATAGTAGTTCGTTTTTCAGATTTGCTCAAAGGCCGTGCGCGGGTCTGCGGGGCGGCGTCCGCCCAACGCCGGACGGACAAAGGCCCGGAGAGTTTGTTCGAGGGCTCGCGGAAGTGTGCCCCGCGCGGCGGTCTGAACAGGAGGGCTTGAGCCCTGTCTATAGAGAAGGCGGCAGACCGTAGAGCCGACAAAATGTGTGTGCAGAGCCGGTTGTGGTGCTGCAAATTTTGCAGCAAAACGTAAATCCAGCAAATACGTCCAACCCTTTTTTTTGGCGGCGGATATTTCTGTTGCGACGGCGCGGCGGCGGGCTTACTCTCTAGCGCCTGGACGCCTCCTCGTCGGCATCTCGCAATCCCCGGCTAACCGGCGTCCGACCGTAGCTCGACCTAAACACACGTATACCGCGCCGCCGACGCCCGCTTTTGGCCGGCGGCGACGACGGCAGTAACCCGGCACGTTTTGAATGTAGGGGCGGGTCAACGTCCCGGCCCGCGTCACTAGAGAATCACGCGGCACACGAGACGTTAAAAGTCTCCCCCGCCCCTACCCCCTCCGCGCCCCGCGCGCCGAGGGCTCCGGCGGACTTACAGCAATGACCACACGCCCTGCACCAAACTCAGCGCGCCCGCCACCACCGCCTCACCCGCGGCCGCCTCCTCGGTGTACCCGGTGTGGATGGTGCCGTTAGTGGTCGGTGATATTTCCCCTTGAGCAGTTGCTGGCGGAGGTTGTGGTTCACCTGTGTGCATATCGCCCGCAATAGTCGAAAGGGAAAGCGCAACAACCAAGACTGATGCTGCGAAGAAATTGCGCATTGTTCTCATGGTTTTCTCCAGAATTGTGGTGAAGCTATGGGTTGTGACGGACAGCGCGGGTGAATCCTTAGCTATACCGTCATAGAAGAGTAGCGACAGCAAATCTTAGCACTGTACGGTGAAGAGATGCGCTCTGGGCTAAATGCCGATCCTTATCCTATCGGCCACACAGAAAGGTGCGCCTCACATGGTTATTGTAAATGAACTGCTTCAGCAGATAGCCGATTCAAGTCTCACGCACGAAGAGAGAGCACGACTTCGATGCCGTCTAGCAAAAGAACTCGAAGATATTGGTAATTATGAAGGAGCACGCCAAGCGATGGGCGAGCTATGGTCTCAAGTTGGGCAGCCGCCAGTATTGGACGGGTTGAGCCCAGAAACAGCAGCAGAAGTATTACTTCGCAGTGGTGTGTTGACGGGATGGATTGGCAGCGTCAAACAAATAGAGGGCGCTCAGGAAGCAGCAAAGAATTTGCTGAGCGTTAGTATCTCTAGATTCGAAGCGCTTCGAGACGGACAGAAGATTGCTGAGGCACAGACCGAACTCGGTTACTGCTACTGGCGTGAGGGAGCATTTGAAGAGGGGCGAGTACTACTTAATCAGGCGATAGAAAAAATCTCTGATGAAGAAAATGATCTTAAAGCTATAGCCCTGCTACGTCTCGCTATGGTTGAGGAAATGACCTTTAGATTGTGTGACGCATTGGCCCTGCTAATTAAAGCCGCACCTCTATTTGGGAAGAGTGGCAATCACACTATTAAGGGAAGATTTCACAACGAGTTCGGTACGGTACTGAAGAATCTCGGAGCAGTTGAATATCGGAGTGATTACATAGACCGTGCGCTCATTGAATATGCCGCAGCCAGCTATCACTTCGAGCAGGGAGGCAACAGGCGCTACCAAGGTTGTGTCGAGAACAACTTGGGTATGTTGTTTTGCACTGCGGGCAAGTATGCACAAGCGCATGAGCACCTTGATCGCGCGCAGGCTCTCTTTACGAGTTTGAAGGACGTATCGAGGCTGGCGGGTGTAGATGAGACGCGGGCGAGGGTGTTTTTGGCGGAGGGGAGGGTGGGGGATGCGGAGAAGTTGGCGCGGGCGGCGGTGGGGGTGTTGGAGCGGGGCGGGGAGCAGTCTCTGTTGGCGGAGGCTTTGACGACGCAGGGGATGGCGCTGGCGCGTGGGGGGCAGTTCGAGCAGGCGGGGGAGGTTCTGCTGCGCGCGGCCGAGGTGGCCGAGGCGGCGGGCGACGTGGAGGGCGCGGGGCAGGCGACTCTGACGCTCGTCGAGGAGTTGGGCGAGCGGCTCGCGCTGCAAGACCTGGGGGCCGCTTTCGAGCGGGCCGACGCGCTGCTCGCCAGATCGCGCCACCCGGGCAACAGGAATCGCCTGTACGCGTGCGCGCGGCTGGTGCTGTCGGTCGTCGGCGTCCTGCCGGAGCCTGACACGTGGGTGGGCTTCTCCTTCCGCGAGTCCGTGAGGCGCTACGAGGGGCGCCTGGTAGAGGGCGCGCTCAGGGACTCGGGCGGGGTCGTCTCGCGCGCGGCGCAGTTGCTGGGGCTGACGCGCCAGAGTCTGGACTCGATGCTCCACCGACGCCACCGGCGCCTGCTCCCGCTGCGCACGCCGTCCGAGCCGCGCCGCAGCAGCCTCATGTTCCGCGAGCCGCACGAGGAGGCGCCGACCCGCGGCGTGCACATACTCCACGCAGAGGACGACGCGCTCGTCGCCTCGGCCGTGCGCGAGGCGCTCAGGGGCGAGGGCTGGCGCGTCTCGACCTACGCGGACGGCCCTTCGGCGCTCGGCGAGATAGAGGGGCCGGAACATTACGACCTCCTCGTCATCGACAAGCAACTGCCCGGGGCGGACGGGCTGGAGCTGGTCGTCCGCGCGCGCGAGCTGCCGCACAGGCAGCACGTCCCCATCATCGTGCTCTCGGCGCACGGCGACACAGAACGCGACGCGAGGCGCGCAGGCGCCAGCGCCTTCCTCCGCAAGCCCGAGGACATGCCCGCGCTCGCGGAGACCATCGCGCGCCTCCTCGCGCGCAAGCCGAAGCAGGGGTGAGTCAGTGACGCGGGTCTGGGGCGGCGCGGCTGGGACGGCGCGGCGGTGAAGGACGGAGGGCGGTCTGTGGAGAGAGACAAGAGGTGAGTTTGACATCCGGGGCGGCGCAGGGAAGCGACCGCCCCGGCGCGCCGGCCGTCTGTCGGGACGGGTTTTACGGCGCGGGGCCGCGGGCAATGGCGGTTGCCCAGCGGCCCGTTCGCTGGCCGCCCGGCGGGGGGGTTTCGGGCACTCCTTTACCCCCCGCCGGGCGGCGGCTACTTTTCGGAGGCGAGCGCCGGCAGGCGCCACGCGGCGCGTAGCCGCGCGTACTCGGCCTCGGTGAGTTGCACGAGCAGCGGGCTCTTCTTCGGGTCGAGCCAGCGGAGGAGTTCCGTCAGGTTCTCTTCCCCCATCGCGGTACAGCCGGCGGTGCCGTGCCCCGGGCCGGCCCAGACGTGCAGGAAGATGCAGGAGCCGCGGCCGACGACCGTCGGGGCAGCGTTGTGCCTGACGACGAGCCCCCAGCGGTAGCCCTCGACCGAACGCATACGCTCCGAGCTGTTCCAGTCCGCGCCGCCGGCCGCGTCCCTCAAGACGATCCGGTTGTAGCTGCGCGAGGCCGTGTCGTCCACGCACTCGACCGCGGGCGTCAGGGGCGTGTAAGGGACGCGCAGCCACGCGGCCTCCTCGCGCGGCGCGAAGCCGAACGCGGGGCCGAGCGCGAAGAGACCCGCGGGCGCCTTGCCGTCGCCCTCCTTCTTCTGCGGCCCCGCCTCGGCGCCCGTCTCGACGAGCCCGGCGCCCCAGCCGAGGCCGTTCCTGCCGACGGCCACCGGCACGTCCCTGCCGACCTGCGCCCAGGCGCCCCCCGTCCCCTTCCGCTCAAACCGACGAAGAACACCGGGCACGTCGTCCCAGCCGCGCGTCGTCACCAAAATTAACTGGCGCGAGCGCGCGAGCGGCGCGGGCGTCTTGCCCGCGGCGGCCGCCTGCGCGCAGGCGACGAGCACGCAGGCGAGTGTGATTCGAATCGTTTGACGAGTGTTCACGGCGCGCCTCAACTCCCTTTTTGCTTCAGGTGCGAATCGAGCCATTCGAGGACGGTCGTGTGCCAGAAGAGGGAGTTGCCGGGCTTGAGAATCCAGTGCCCCTCGTCCGGGAAGATGACGAGCTTCGACTCGACGCCCTGCCGCTGCAAGTACGTGAAGAGCTGGAGCCCCTGATCGACGGGGACGCGGAAGTCCAGCTCGCCGTGCGTGACGAGCGTCGGCGTCTTGAAGTTCTTGGCGAAGCGGTGCGGCGACCACTTCGCGTAAAGCTCGGGCGCGTCCCAGGGCGTCCCTTTGAACTCCCACTCGGGGAACCACAGCTCCTCGGCCGCGCCGTACATGCTCTCCAGATTGAAGGTGCCGGCGTGCGCGACGAGCGTCTTGAACTTCACGCGCGGGTCGTCGTTGTGCCCGAGAATCCACTCGACCATGTAGCCGCCGTAAGAGGCGCCGGCCGCGGCCACGTTGTTCTTATCGACGAAGGGCATCGCGGCGACCGACGCCACGCCGTTCATGATGTCCTCGTAAGCCCTGCCGCCCCAGTCGCCGGAGATTTCGTTGGTGAACTGCTGACCGTAGCCGGTCGAGCCGCGCGGGTTCGGCAGGAAGACGACGTACCCGTCCGCCGCGTAGACCTGCGGGTTCCAGCGGTAGCCCCAACTGTCGTTCCAGGCGCCCTGCGGCCCGCCGTGGATGAGCACGACGAGCGGGTACTTCCTGTTCGGGTCGAAGTCGGGCGGCTTGACCAGCCAGCCCGAGACCTTCGTCCCGCCCGCGCCCGCCCACGTCAGCTCCTCGGCGGGGCGGAGTGAGAACTGCTTCATGAAAGTGTCGTTGTGGTGCGTCAAAGGCGCGGCCTGGTTGGCCGAGCCGTTCAAAGGCACGACGCCGTCCATGCGCGCCGTGTAAATCTCGGTCGGGCCGTTGGCGGTCGAGCGCGTGAAGACGAGAAAGCGCGAGTCGGCCGAGACCTGCACGTCGCCGTTGAAGCCGCCCAGGAGCTTGCGCGCCGGGCCGCCGGCCAGGGACGCGTTGAAGAGGGGCTGTTCGCCGCGCTCGCCCGAGGAGAAGTAGACGGATTTGCCGTCGGGCGCGAAGGTGAAGTCGTCCACGTACGCGTCGTACTTCGGCAGCAGCTCGCGCGTCTGTCCGGTCTGCCGGTCGTAGAGCATCAGGCGCCAGCGGTCGCTCTCGAACGCGGGCGTGGATTGCGAGCGGTAGGCGATGTAGCGGCCGTCCGGGGAGTAGCGCGGCGTCCTGTCCGCGCCCCTGTTGTCGGCCGTGATGCGCCGCGGCTCGCCGCCCGCGACCGCGACCACGAAGATGTCCGCGTTGGTCGAGGCCGCTTCGAGCCGTTCTGTGTTGCGCGCGTAGGCCAGCTCCTTCGAGTCGGGCGAGAAGGCGTAGTCCAAAGGGTCGCCGAGGGAGAAGGGCGGCGCGTCCCAGTCGCCGGGCGTCAGGTCGCGCGCGGCGCCGCCCTCCGAAGGGGCGACGAAGACGTGCGTGCGCTTGGCGCCCTTCCAGTCCGTCCAGTGGCGCACGAAGAGGCGCGTGGTGACGTGCGGCTTGACGGGGTTCTTCTCGGCCTCCTCGTCGCGCCGCTGGTTGCAGGCGTCGTCGGCGCAGTCGGGATAAACGTCGGACGCGAAGGCGATCCACTTGCCGTCGGGCGACCAGACGGGGTCGCTGGCTCCGGTCGAGATGTTCGTCAACTGTTTCGGGTCGGAGCCGTCGGGGCTCATCGTCCAGACCTGATTGGCCGACGTGTAGGCGAGGCGGCGGCCGTCGGGCGACCAGCGCGGCGAGGACGAAGAGGCCGCGCCCGTCGTCAACTGCCGGGGCTCTCCGCCCGCGGCGGCGACGACGAAGAGCTGCGTGCGGTTGCGGTTGGCGGCCACGTCCGGGACGGTGATCTGGTACGCGACCCAGCGGCCGTCGGGCGAGAGCTGCGGGTCGGCGACGCGCTGAATCTTGAGCAGCTCCTGGACGCCGAAGCGCGCGGCCGGGCTCTGCGCCTGGGCGAAGGCTGCGGCCGAGAGTGCAAGCGCCGCGGCGCACGCGCGTGTGAAGAGACCGTTCATGAGTTCCCTCCTACAAAACAGTTCCGGCATGGAAGAGTGGGCAGGTTCGCGGACGAAATTTAGCACAGCCCTGGCGCGGGCCACTACTCCCGCGGAGTCGAAGGTTACTGCGAACTTGAGTGCCAGTAACACGAGAGCCGACGCAGAGGACGCGGAGGCGCCGAGGAATACATGTTTGAAATTCTAAAAACCGCAGCGACGACTTCGACATCTGCCTCCCCTCCGGCCGACGCGGTACAACAAGCTCATTTTCGGGTTACTATTCCCGGGCGGCTTACTGCTCACCCTCGACGGCCGGGCCGGCCGTGGAGAGCGTTGAAGATTCTCTAATCATCACCCGGTGGCGTGAGGAGATGAGCAATCAGGAGAACACTTGCTCGATCTGAAGATGACGCTGGTCGAATTCTTAGAGCGGAGCGGTTACACGCGCGTGCCCCTGACGAGGAGCGGCATCGGCCACTTCCACACGGACGGGACGCTCGACGGGCGCCCCCTGTCGGTGCTGGTGGACACGGGCGCGGGGGGCAGCGTCTTCAGCCTCGACATCGCGCGGGAGATGGGGCTCGCGCTGACGAAGCTCGAGATGCAGGGCGGCGGGGCGGGCGCCGCGCGGCTGGACGTGTACCGGATCGGGGAGGCGAGTTTCCGCCTGGGCGGGTTGACGCCGAAGGTGGGCGCGCTGCTCGCGATGGACTTGACGCACGTCAACCAGGCGGCGGCGCTCCGCGGCTCCGGCCCCATCGACGCCGTGCTCGGCGCCGACGTGCTCGAAGCGCACTCCGCCGTCATCGACTACGGCAGCAGCTCGCTGTATCTCAAGCTGTGAATCAGTAGGCAGCAGGCAGATGGCAGCAGACAGTTCGGAGCCGTATCGAAGTAGTCATATAAACAAAGGCGGCCGGTCAAAGAGGACTCGGCCGCCTTCGTGTCTTAGCTGCCTACTGCCCTCTGCTTTACTGCGGCAGGCTCGACAGCTCCTCGATGCGCCCGCGGACGGCGCGGGCGAGGAGGCGGGTCTCGGCGGGCGTGTAGTTGGCGGCGCGGAAGAGGGCGGCGAGCTGGCCGTCGGTCAGCGCGGAGAGGCGTTGGCCGATCCAGCGCGCGTGCTCGACCTTGATCTTCTCGACCTCCCCCTTGTTGACGCCTGTGAAGTGGAAGTCCACGTAGCCGTCCTTGACCTTGTCGATGAACTTCGAGTCGGCGTAGTCCTCGGGCTTATTGCGGCTGCGCGTGATGCGCCAGAGCGGGCCGAGGCCGCCCGTCTTGCCGAAGGTCGCGCCGAGGTCGCTGATGGCGTAGCGCAGCTCGCCCGAGCCCTTCGTGTGCAGGATGACGTTGTTCACGTCCTTCAAGTCCCAGTTGTTGATGAGCACCATCAGGACTTTCAAGCCGTCCAGTTCGCGCGTGCCCGAGAAGGGGTTCCGCGCCCAGCTCCACTCGCCGTGCCGCTTGACGTTGTCGGGGCGCGCCTCGAAGCGGACGTTGGTGAGCCACCCCTTGCCGGGGATGTTCACGCGCGGGACGAGGTAGGTGATCTCCGTCTCGTAGCCCGCGGCCCAGATGAGGCGCGAGGCGGCGGTCTCCGGCTGCGCCTCCTCGCCGACCTTCGCCACCCACTCGCGCCCCCGCGCGTCGCGCACGCGGTACTTCTTCGACCAGCCCCCCTTCTCCTCCTTGACGAAGGTCAGGCGGCGCAGGGCCGGGCGCATCGCCGCGCCGCCCGGCCCCGCCGCGAGGTCGAGCCGGGCCACGTCGCGCGCGCGCCAGAGCACGGGCGTGCCCTTCGGCAGCCCCTTCTTCTTCGTCTTGTCCTGCGCGGCCACCGCGGGCACCAACACAAGCAGCAGCGCGATCAACGCCACGAACGTCCGTGTCATCCCTTTAACAGGCATCCCTTCTAACGCGCAGCGCGACCCTGCGCCCGTCCTCCTTCGAATTGATGCGGGAGAAATTGGAGTGATACTACCAAAGGCGAGTAGACAGTAGCCAGTAGGCAGTTCAGAGCCCCGTCAGGGGCGACATGTGACATGCCGCTCCTAACGGAGCCTGGAGGACTAATAATCGACCTGAGCTATAAACATCTCGCCCCTCCGGGGCTCTGAACTGCCTACTGCCGTCTGCCTACTGCCTACTGCTTCAGCCCCGGCTTCACCGCGCGCTCCTTCCGCGCCGCCTGCTCGTCGGGCGGGAGCAGCGACCAGAGCCAGCTCACGGCGCGTTCGAGCTGCTTGCGGTCGCCGGACTGCAAAGCCTCCTGCCCCTGCGCGACCCAGCGCGCGGCCTCCTCCTGGTTGACGAACTGGCGGCCCGGTCGCGCGAGGTAGTGATACCAATCATCCCAGAACCATTCCTGCGCGTGGAGCACCTGCGTGCGCAGCGCGCGCAGGGCCGCGGCCGCCCTCTTCACGCCGCGCACGTCGCCGCGCGCCGACGCCTCCGACAGCTCGCGCCGGAGCGCCGCCAGCCGCTCGCGCTGCGCGTCCGTGCCGTGCTCGCTCACGGTCTCGGCGGCCGAGGCGGCGAGCGTGTTCGCGTCGCTCACGCCCGGGCCGGCGGGCGCGAGGCCCGCGCGCCGCTCAAGCTCGGCGATGCGCGCGCGGGCCTCGCGCAGGCGCTCGACGACGCGCGCCGCGCGATCCTGGTCTTCCGCGTCGCCGGCCGCCTGGTGCGCGCCCAGCTCGATGTCGAAGTCCTCAAGCTCGCGCCGCAGCCGCTCGACCTCCGCGCGCCGCGGGTCTGCGGCGGGCGCGCCCCCGTCGGCGTCGTCCTTTAGCTCAAGCGCGAAGCCGTCGTCGTAGACGACCTCCGGAAAGTCGAAGTCTTCGGCGGACGCGCCCGAGAGCATCAACTGCTCCTCGACGCGTTCGAGCCGCGCGAGGCAGTTCTCGATTTCGAGGTGCGCGCCCTTCAGCAGTTCGAGGTAGTCGGGCTCCTCCTCCTTCGGGATGAAGACGCGGTCGGTGAAGTGCTCGTTCAGATACGGGATGAAGACGTCCACCGTGATGAGGCGCGAGGCGTCGATCTTGATGTGGAGCTGCACCTCGGCGCCTTCGGGGACGGGGCGGCGGACGGCCTCGCTGCGGACGTGGAAGTTGCCGACCCAGTTGTTGGCCTGCGGGTCGTTCAGCGCTTCGCCCTCCCAGAGCTTGACCGCGAGCGAGGTGTCGGGCTCGCTCGGCCGCAGCGTGTGGGCGGCGCGGTAGGTGACGGTGCGCTCGGCGGGGAGCAGCGTCCGGCGCGGGAAGACGGGACTCAACTCCTCACGGCCGTCCGCGTGCGCGACCTCGACCGAGAGGGTGTGCGGCAGCGGCGGCGCGTCGAGCGCGAGCCCGTGCCTGATCTGAAACTCGTCCGGCGAGACTTCGAGCGCGCGCCCCTTCGCATCCCTCACGCTCAGCGTGAAGCGGTTGAGCCTTCCCTCCTGCAACACCAGCGCCGTCTCGAAGAAGCCCTCGCGCGCGGGCACCCAGCCGCTCGTCCAGAGCCCGCCCTCCTCGTCAAGCTTCACTTCGAGCCCGGCGTCACTCCCCTTCCCCGCGAGCTTGTCCGCGACGCGGCTCCGGGGCTCCGCGGTCAGGGGGTCGTAGGCGAGTCGAACCGTCAGCCCCGCATTCTTCGGCTCTTCTTTAACATTCACGGACGACGCCGCGCTGCGCTCGACGGTCGAGGCGTAGACGGCCGCGCCGCGCGCGACGACGGTCATCGGGTCGAGCGTGGAATCGACGGGCGCTCCGAGGTGCGCGGCCAGCGCCTCGCGCACGCGCGGCATCTGCGTCGGCCCGCCGACGAGCAGCACGCGGTCTAAATCGAGCCCGTGCACGCGCGCGCCCGCGAGCGCCCCGTCGGCGAGGCGCAGGCAGCGCGCGAGGAGCGGCTCCGTCTCGCCTTCGAGTCGCGCCCGCGTCAGGGGCAGCTCCGCCTCGATGAGCCGGCCCTCGCGGTCTTCGCCGAGGTCGAGGAGGCTGACGACGGTCTCGTCCGCGGTCGTCAACTCAATCTTCGCGTACTCGGCGAGCAGCGTCAGCTTGCGCAGCAGCCGCGCGAGTTTCGCCGGCTCCTGCTCCGCCCGCGGCAGCGCGAACTGCTGCGCGAGGAAAGGCACGAGCACGTTCTCGACGAGCGCGCGGTCGATATCTTTCCCGCCGAGGTGGTTATCGCCGCGGTGTTCGAGGACGTTGAGGCGCCCGTCGCGCGTCGAGATGACGGCCACGTCGAGCGTGCCCCCGCCGAGGTCGAAGACGAGCCAGCGCTGGTCGCGCACGCCGGGCGCCGCGCCGTAGGCGACGGCCGCCGCGATGGGCTCTTGCAGCAGAGGGTACTCTTCGAGCCCGGCGAGCTGCGCCGCGCGCGCCGTCGCCTCGCACTGCAAGGCGGTGAAGGCCGCGGGCACCGTGACGACGGCCGCGCGCACCTCCTCGCCCGTCCGACGGCGCGCGTCCGCGAGCAGAGACTTCAAGACCTCTGCCGAAATCTCCTCCGGCGACATCACACGGCCCGACGCGGGGAAGGTCTTCGCGTAGCGCTGCCCCATCAAACGCTTGACCTCCTGCGCCACGTTGTCCGGGTCTTCCGCGAGCGCGTTGTACGCGCGCCGGCCCACGAGCAGGCTCCCCGACTTCAGCACGCGGACGACCGAAGGCGTCACGTTCATCTGGTCGTTGTTCTGTATGACCGTCACCTCGCCGCCCGCCGCCCGCGCGATGCACGAGTTGGTGGTGCCGAGGTCGATCCCAAAATCGATGTAGTTGCTCATGAATTTCTTCTGACTACGACCTGCCCGTGGCGGACGACGGCGCCGCGGTAGAGGACGACGGGCGCGACCGTCTCGTCAACCACTTGCGAACCGACGGGTAACAAACGGTCTTCGAAGGCGTCGAGGACTTCGACGGCGAGGCCGGGCTCGTAGGGGCGGCCCGTCACGTCGAGGACTTCGAGGCCGTGTTCGGAGAGGAAGCGGCCGAGGCGGCGCGCGGCGTGGCGCGCCTGCGGCGAGGACTCCTCCGCCGCGCCCGCCCAGCGTTCGAGCCGCCACCACTCGACCGCCAGCTCGGCCAGGGCGGAGAGCGCCACGTCCAGAGTCTTTGGTAGTTCGTCCGTCATCGTCCTCAACATACAAGAATCGGCGCCCGGCGTGAAGACCCTTCATTCCCGCTCGGGCGACGCGCGCTCGGCCGCGGCCGGCGGAACGTTGTCGTTGCGCGTCGCCCGGCGCTTCCGCTTGCCGCGCGGCGTGGGCTCCGTGTATGGGCTCAGGTTGAGCGGCAGAGGGATGTTGTAGTTCAGGTTCAGGTTGAGATTCACGGTCGGCCTGACGTTGATCGTCGGGAGAGAGTTGACGGGCATGTAGTAGGGCGCGCGCGGCCTGTCGCCGGCGCAGGCCCGCAGCCCGACCCCGACCCCGACCATCAGGAGCCAGAAGGCCGCGCTCGTCAGGCACCCGGGCGCGTCGCTCTTTCGCGTGAAGCTGTCGAGCGTCTTCCCGCCCTTCGGGTCGTCCTTAAAAAGTTTCGGCGGCGTGCGCTCCCGCGTCAGCGCACTCATGACCATCCCGCCGAACCCGTTCGGGCTCCTGTCGCCCGCGTCTTCGTTGACGCCGAGCGTGCGCAGCTTCTCAAGGATGGCCGGCAGCTCCTCCGACTCGGGCGGCGCGAAGAGGCGCGCCGTGTAACAGACGAAGAGCGCCTCGTCGGGCCGCTGCGCCTCCTGGAACGAGGCGGCCAGCTTTAAGAGCTTCGCCGCCGCGTGTTCGAAGACGCGCCGCGCGTAGAAGGACTCGACGCCTGCCAGCCGCGCGAAGTCTGCGAGGCGCGGCCGCACCAGCTCGAAACGGCGCCACGCGCCGTTGCAGTAGTTGCGCCGCTCGGCGGCCGGCTTGTGTTCGAAGCCCGCCCCGCCGACCCAGGTGAAGGCCGTGTCCAGCTCTTCGGTGAGCTTGTCCTCGGCCGTGCCGACCGTCTCCTCCTCGTACTCGCGCAGCAGCGTCGCGGACATCCCGGCCCCGCGCAGGATTTCAAAGGCGCGCACGGCCTCGCGCAGCTCGCCGCGCACGACCGAATCGCGCGCCCGCCCGGCCACGTGCGCGTAGACGGCGCGCGGCGCGGCCCGCCGCAGCTCCGCCACCTCGCCGAACGCGACCGGCTGCTCGTAGTCGCCCTTTAAATCTAAAGACACGAGCCGCGACCAGAACTCCTCGCACCCGAACAGGCGCCGCCAAAGTCCGAGCGCGCGCGCCCAGGCCCCCGCCTCGCGCAGCGTCGGGTCGAGCCGCACCACGCCGGCCAGCGCGAGCAGCGCCGCGTCGTGCAGCGCCGCCGCCTCTTCGTCCGCGAGCCGCCAGCCGCCCGCCTTGTCAGAGTCGGAGGGTTGGACGGGGACTCGCTTGAGCAGCTCTTCGACGGCGGCCGTGAGCTCCGCGACCGTCGAGACGGGCGTGGAGGCCGGGGGGAGTTGGAACCAGAAGAGGCGTTCGCGCGCGCGCTGCACGGGCTCGGAGAGGCGGCCGACCGCGTCGCGCACGTCCGACTCCTTGCGCGCGACCTCGCCGAGCCACGCCGCGTCCCCTTCGAACGTCTTCCGCACGCCGACCTTCAGCGCGAGGCGCAGAGACGACGCCGCGTCGAAGACCTCGCCCTGCGCCGCCCCCGCCCCCAGCCCCAGCACGCGGAACGCGTCCCGCGCCGCCGGCTCGAACAGCCCCAGCGGCGGCCTCCACTCGACGCGCTTTTTGAAGAGACGAATCATTTGAAGAGCAGTAGTCAGTAGCGCTCCGCGTCGCGGACGTGTAGATGATGGCCGTATGGTTCGAGCGCCGAAGGTTCTTCTACTGGCTACTGACTACTGCTACTATCTACTCACATTGACTTTGGCTTGCCTTAAAGTGTAGAAGCGTTGGCGGCCGGGCCGCAAAAGCATACTTCAACAGAACGTCAAAAAAGAACCGCCGGGCGGGGGAGGGCCGATGCAGAGTGAAGCGCAGCCTCGTGCGAAGTGGGGCAAGGTACTCGACCAGACGCGCTGCATCGGCTGCCACGCCTGCACGACCGCGTGCAAGTCCGAGAACCTCGTCCCGCTGGGCGTGACGCGCACCTACGTCAAGCACGTGGACGTAGGCACCTGGCCGCAGGCGCGGCGCGCGCACCAGGTGACGCGCTGCAACCAGTGCGCGCACGCGCCGTGCGTCGCGGCGTGCCCGACCTCGGCCATGTTCCAGCGCCCGGACGGCATCGTCGATTTCGACAAGCGCGTCTGCATCGGCTGCAAGGCGTGCATGGCCGCCTGCCCCTACGACGCCATCTTCATCAACCCGGAAGACCACTCGGCCGAGAAGTGCAACTTCTGCGCGCACCGCATCGACTCGGGTCTGGAACCGGCCTGCGTCGTCGTCTGCCCGGTCGAGGCCATCATCGTCGGCGACCTGAACGACCCCGACTCGCGCATCGCACACTACGTCGGGCGTGAGCCCGTGGAGGTGCGCCGGCCGGAGAAGGAGACGCTCCCCAAAGTCTTCTACAAGGGCGCGCACCAGGCGACGCTCGACCCGCTCGCGGCCAGAAGGCCGGACGGCGACCTCTTCATGTGGAGCGAGCAGAAGACGGGCGCCGACACGGTCAACTCCGGCAACCCGACTTTCAACAACAGCTCGGCCGCGGCCATCCTCGCCTACGACGTGCCGCACTCGCTCCCCTGGGACTGGCGCGTCAGCCTCTACACCTGGACGAAGGGCATCGCCGCGGGCGCGTACCTCGTCGCGGCGCTGTTCGTCCTGCTCGGCTTCCTGAACTACCGCAGCTTCGGGGACGTGATAAACGCGTCGCCCTTCATCGGCTTCCCCGCTTCGCCTTTGTGGCTGTGGGTCGCGCCCGTGCTGTCCGGCGCGTTCCTGGCGATAACGGGCGCGCTGCTCATCTGGGACTTGGAGCATCCCGAACGTTTCTACCTGATCTTCACGCGGCCGCAGTGGCGGAGTTGGCTGGTCAAGGGCGCGTTCGTCATCGCGGGCTATTCGCTCGTCCTCGCGCTGCATTTCGTCGCGAGCTGGCTCGGGAGGGAGCGGGAGCAGTTGTGGCTCACCGCGGCGGGGCTGCCGCTCGGCGTCTTGACGGCGGTCTACACGGCCTACCTCTTCGCGCAGGCGAAGGCGCGCGACCTCTGGCAGAACCCTCTGCTGCCGCCGCACCTGCTCGTGCAATCTCTGCTGCTCGGGTCGGCGGCGCTCATGCCTTTCGCCGTGTGGCTTGAGCCGCAGGCGGTCGCGCCGCTCGCGTGGCTGCTCGGCGCGACGAGCCTTATCCACCTGCTCATGGTCTGGGGCGAAGTGACCTTGACGCACCCGACGGCGCACGCCCGCCTCGCCGTGTGGGAGATGACCGGCGGGCGTTTCGCCGCCTTCTTCTGGGCGGGCGTCGTGCTCGTGCTGCTCGCGGTCTGCGCGCCGTGGCTCGGGGTGGCGGCCGTCCCGCCCGCGCTCGTCGGGCTGGCGCTGCACGAGCACGCCTACGTCCAGTCGGGTCAGGCCGTGCCGCTCGCGTGAGTCGGGCGCGGCGGCGACCGGGTCAGCGCCGGTCGCAACTGCAAGGGGGAGTCGAAAACCTTTTCCTCTTGAAAGGAGAGAAGCAATATGACGACCAGGAAAGCGTCGGCGAAGAAGTCCTCAAAGAAGTCCGCCAAGAAAGCAGCGGCGAAGAAGTCAACGAAGAAGGCGGCGGCGAAGAAGCCGTCCGCGAAGAAAGCGGCGAAGAGGTCTGTTAAGAAAGCAGCGGCGAAGAAGTCAACGAAGAAAGCGGCGGCGAAGAAGTCAACGAAGGCGGCGACTCAAACTGCCGCGCCGGAGGCGACGGCGAGGCCGGTCGCGCAGCGCTTCAGCGTGCTGGTTCAGCGCAAAGAGGGGAGCGAGGTCTGCTCAATCACCGTCCCCTTCGACGTGGAGCAGGCGTTCGGCGCGCGTGGCCGCGTCCCCGTGCGCGGCCTGCTCAACGCCGCGCCCTTCCGCAGCTCGGTCTTCCGGATGGGCGGCGACCAGCACTTCATGGTCGTCAACCGGCACCTCCGCGAGGTGGCGGGCGTCCGCGGCGGCGAACTCGTCACCGTCCTCCTCGAACGCGACGACGAGCCCCGCGTCGTCGAACCGCCCGAAGACTTCACACAAGCACTCGACGCCGACGACGAGGCGCGCGCCACCTGGGACAACCTCAGTTACACGCACCAGCGCGAACACGTCGAGCACATCGAAGCGGCCAAGAAGCCCGAGACGCGCCGGCGCCGCATCGCGAAGTCGGTCGAGCTGCTCGCCTCCGGCAAGAGGGAGCCGCGTTGAGAGCCCGCACACCGGCGCCGCGGCGGGCGCGCGCGGCGAGGATGACAGCGCTGCTCTTCATCCTCGCCGTCGCCTGCCCGCAACACGCCGCCCCCGCGAAGAGGACGGCCGCGCACGACGGGGTGAGCCTCACCTTCGACGAAGCGCTCGCGCGCGAGGTCAAGGCCGAGACCGCGCCCGCCGCGCCGCTGGAGGGCGCGGACGAGAAGCCCGACGGCGTCTACCCCGAGCACGTCGCCTTCACCCTCGTCGAGCTCAAAGGCGCGCCCGCCGACTCCTTCAACGAGCCGGTCATCCGCGTCTGCCCGGTCGCCGCATACCTGAAGGCGTTCTCCGTCTCGCCGGCCTACGTCAGGGACGCGCGGCGCACGCTCGAAGAGCTGCGCGGCCTCATCCGCCGCCGCCCCGTAGCGCTCAAGGGCAACGTCCCCGCGCTCCCCTTCGCCGACGGCACCGAGGTCTTCCACGCGCGCGTCAAATACCTCCGCTTCAGCGGTGGCGCCGGCGTCGCCTTCCTCACGCAGGCGCAGCAGGACGACGAGCTGCTCAACAGCCAGCACGTCTCATACTCCTTCCGCGGGCTCACGGACGACGGGCGCTTCTACGTCACCGCCGACCTGCCCGTCGGCTCACAGTCACTCGCCGCGACCCGCGACACGCCGAGCCACGAGGGCTACTCGCTCCTCAACCGCCCCGGCGACCGCCGCGAAGCGCGCCGCTACGCCGCCTACGTCGAGCGCGTCCGGCTCAAGCTCGAACGACTCTCCCCCGAACAGTTCAGCCCCGGCCTGAACCTCTACGACGACCTTTTAAGCTCTCTCGAAATTCGAAAATGACCGGCGGGAAATGGGCGGCCGGCGGCGTGCTAAACTACGGGCACACACGGAGCTTGAGTTGAAAGATGAAAACTATTCAGGTCGAGGTAGAAGACTCGGTGTTGGAGGAGGTCGAGCGGGCGACGGAGGCGCTTGAGATGACGCGCGAGGCTTTCGTCCGCACCGCCCTAGAGAGGGCGCTGCGGCAGCGGGAGATTATCGCTCTCGAACGCAGGCACGCGCGCGGCTACGAAGAGCGCCCGCAGACGGCCGAAGAGGTCGGCGAGTGGGAGGCAGAACAGGTTTGGGGTGAGCCATGAACCAGAGCGACGTCTACTGGCATACCTTCCGCGCGCTCGACAAGCGCCGCCCTGTGCTCATTCTCACGCGCAACTCCGTCATCCCCTTCCTGAACGGCATCACCGTCGCCCCGCTGACGAGCACGATCCGCGGCATCCCCTCGGAAGTCCTCCTCAGCCCGGCCGAAGATGGCGTTCACGCCGACTGCGTCGTTAATGTGGATAACATCCAGACGATCCAGAAGGCGGGTCTCGGCACACACGTTACGCACCTGTCTTTAGAGCGGATGCGCGAAGTACGCGCAGCAATCGAATTTGCGCTCGGATTCGACGCCCTGGCCTGAGTGCGCACCGAGCCGGTTAGCAACAACTAGGGACATGAACCTCAAAGAACTGAACGAGCGCGTGAGCGCGGCGCGCAAGGAGACGGAGGCGCGGGGGGAGACTTTCTACCCGGGGCCGAGCCGCGTGCATCTGGCGGCGTTCCCGCCGAAGGAGCGCTGGGACGATTGGGTGGAGTTGGAGTCGAAGGCGTGGCCGGAGCGCTCGGAGCGGCGCTACATGCTCGTGCCGACGACCTGCTTCAACTGCGAGTCGGCGTGCGGGCTGCTGGCCTACGTCGATAGAGAGACGTTCGGCGTGCGGAAGTTCGAGGGGAACCCGGAGCACCCCGGCTCGCGCGGGCGCAACTGCGCGAAGGGGCCGGCGACGCTCAATCAAGTCACAGACCCCGACCGCATCCTCTACCCGCTCAAGCGCGCGGGCAGGCGCGGCGAGGGCAAGTGGGTGCAGGTCGGTTGGGAAGAAGTTCTCGAAGACCTCGCGGGCCGCATCCGGAAAGCGATTCAGGAGAACCGGCACAACGAGGTGATGTACCACGTCGGGCGGCCGGGCGAGGACGGTTTCACCGAAAGGATACTCGCCGCGTGGGGCGTGGACGGGCACAACTCGCACACGAACATCTGCTCTTCGTCGGCGCGCGCGGGCTACCAGTTCTGGATGGGGCTCGACCGCCCTTCGCCGGATCACGCGAACGCGGACGTGATTCTGCTCATCAGCTCGCACCTCGAAGCGGGCCACTACTTCAACCCGCACGCGCAACGCGTGATGGAGGCGAAGCAGCGCGGCGCGAAGCTCGTCGTCTTCGACACGCGCCTCTCGCACACGGCGACGCACGCCGACGTGTGGGTCTCGCCGTACCCCGGCTCCGAAGCGGCGATCATGCTCGCGGTGGCGAATTACCTCGTGCAAAATAATCTCTACGACCGCGAGTTCGTCCGCCGCTGGTGGAACTGGGAGGAGTACATGGCGGTCGAGCACCCGGAGCTTGAGACGAGCTTCGACGGGTTCGAGGAGATTTTGAAAAGTCTCTACGCCGAGTTCACCTTCGAGCACGCGGCGCGCGAGTCGGGCGTTGACGCGCGCCAGCTCGAAGAGGTCGCGCGGATCGTCTCGACCGCGGGCTCGCGCTTCTCAAGCCACAACTGGCGCTCGGCCGCGTCGGGCAACAGCGGCGGCTGGCAGGTGGCGCGCACGCTCTTTCTCGTCAACGCACTGCTCGGCGCGGTGGCGACCGAGGGCGGCGTCTTCCCGAACGCGTGGAACAAGTTCGTCCCCAAACCCATCTACCTGCCGCCGCACCCGCCGCGCTGGAACGAGCTGACGTGGCCGCGCGAGTACCCGCTCGCGATGAACGAGCTGTCGTTTCTGCTCCCGCACTTTTTGAAGGACGGGCGCGGCAAAGTCGATACGTACTTCACGCGCGTCTACAACCCGGTCTGGACGAACCCCGACGGCTTCTCCTGGATCGAGGTCTTGCAGGATGAGAACTTGATCGGCTGTTACGTCGCGCTGACGCCGACGTGGAACGAGACGGCCTACTTCGCGGACTACGTCCTGCCGATGGGGCACGGCTCCGAGCGCCACGACATACACTCCTACGAGACGCACGACGCGCAGTGGCTCGGCTTCCGCCAGCCCGTCCTGCGCGCCGCGCGCGAGCGTCTTGGAGATGAAATCAAAGACACGCGCGAGGTCAACCCCGGCGAGGTCTGGGAGGAGAACGAGTTCTGGCTTGAGCTGACGTGGCGCATCGACCCCGACGGCTCTTTAGGGATTCGCAAGTTCGCCGAGTCGCAGGAACGGCCGGGCGAGCGCCTGGGCGTTGACGAGTACTACGGCTACATCTTCCAGAACTCAGTCCCCGGCCTGCCGGAGCGCGCGGCGGCCGAAGGGTTAACACCGCTTCAGTTCATGCGTCGCTACGGCGCGTTCGAGATAGGAAGCAAGACGGGCGCGCTCTACGAGCAGGAGGTGGGCGAGGAAGAACTCGAAGACTCGCGCACCGACCGCTTCGGGCGCGTCTACACGCGGACGCCGAAGCCCGCGTCGCCCAACGTCGTGCCGATTCCGGCGCCGGACGCCGACGCCGAGGGGCGACGCTTCGTCGGGGTCAACGTGGACGGGAAAATCCTGCGCGGCTTCCCGACGCCCTCGGGGCGTCTGGAGTTCTACTCGAAGACGCTGGCCGACTGGGGCTGGCACGAGTACGCCGTGCCCGCCTACATCAAGAGCCACATCCACCCGGACAACCTCAACCCCGACCAGACGGTGCTCATCTCGACCTTCCGCCTGCCCGTGCAGATTCACACGCGCTCGGCGAACGCCAAGTGGCTCGACGAGATTGCGCACACCAACCCGCTCTGGATTCACCCGCGCCACGCCGCGCAGCTTGGAGTGAAGACCGGCGACGCCGTGCGCGTCGAGACCGAGACCGGCTACTTCGTCGTCCGCGCCTGGGTCACCGAAGGCATCCGCCCGGACGTGGTCGCGTGCAGCCACCACATGGGGCGCTGGAAGCTCGCGCACGAGGGCGAGGGGCAGCGCCAGTTGATGCAGACCGTCGCGCTCGACCACAAAGGAGCCGAGTGGGAATTGAAACGCGAACGCGCCGCGCACGGCTACACTTCCCCCGACCCCGACACGACGCGCATCTGGTGGGCCGACGTGGGCGTCCACCAGAACCTCACCTTCCCAGTCCACCCCGACCCCGTCTCCGGCATGCACTGCTGGCACCAGGCCGTCCGCGTCCGCAAGGCCGAGCCGTCAGACCGCCCCGGCGACATCCACGTGGACACGGAGAAGTCGCGCGCCGTCTACCGCGCCTGGCTCCAGTTCACGCGCCCGGCGGACGCGCACTCGCCCGATGGCACGCGCCGCCCCTACTGGCTCCTCAGACCTTTAAAGCCCGCGCGCGAGTTCTACAAACTGCCCGAAGTGATGAGTGATGAATGATGAATAAGAAGCGGCCTGCTTTTATTCATCATTCATCACTCATCACTCATCACTCCTGAGATGGAACTCTTCCGCGCACTCGCAGTGTTGGTTGAGCCGCCTGACCGGCCGGGCGTGGCGCGCGTGGCGGAGGCTCTGGGGCTTGGCGAATTGCCGGAGGCGAGCGCGTACACGGACTTGTTCGTGTTTCAGCTCTACCCGTACGCGTCCGTCTACGTCGGCGCGGAGGGGATGCTGGGCGGCGAGGCGCGCGACCGCGTGGCGGGGTTTTTGGCCGCGCTCGGCCGGGACGTGCCGGCGGAGCCGGATCATTTGGCGCTCCTGCTCGGGGCGTACGCGGGGCTCGCGGAGGCCGAAGGCGCGTCGCCCGGAGGGCGGCGCGAGTCTCTGCGGCGCGCGCGGAGGGCGCTGCTGTGGGAGCACCTTTTGAGCTGGCTCCCCGTCTATCTGGATAAGGTCGAGAGGGTCGCGCCGCACTTCTACCGGCGCTGGGCCGAGATGCTGCGGGCGGCGCTCGACGCGGAGGCGGAGACGCTCGGCGCGCCCGAGACGCTGCCGCTGCACCTGCGCGAGGCGCCCGCCGTGGCAGACCCGCGCGAGGCGGCGCCGGAGGAGTTCTTGAAGTCTCTGCTCGCGCCCGCGCGCTCCGGCCTCGTCCTCGTGCGCGACGACCTCGCGCGCGCCGCGCGTGAGATAGGCACGGGCGTCCGCGCCGGGGAGCGCCTCTTCGCGCTGCGCTCGCTCATGGGTCAGGATGCGGCGGGCACGCTCTCCTGGCTCGCGCGCGAGGCCGACGCCTGGCACGCGCTCCATCGACAACGACGCGCCGCGCACGGCGCGGTCGCCGGGTGGTGGGCCGAGCGCGCCGCCTCGACCGCGCGACTCCTCCGCGCGTTGAGCGTGGACGACGCCGCCCAAGACTCTGAAGACGCTGGACGCGGCCGGAGAGAAGGCGCATAGTTAAGCGGCCGCGACGGCCCAGCCGTTCGCCGGCTTCAAATCGAATGGAGGGGAGGGGTGAGAATGATTCGTTTATCGAAAGTGTTCAGGATGGTCTCGCTCGTGCTGGTCGCGTGCCTCCTGGTGGGGGCTCTGGCCGGCCCGGCTTCGGCGCAGAGGCGTCGTCGGCACAACCCGCAGGCGGGCAAGAGGAAGGCCGCCAAGCGCATCGGCATCGGCACTGCCGTAGGCGCGGGCGCGGGTGCTTTGATTAACGGCAAGAAGGGCGCGCTCATCGGCGCGGGCGCGGGGGCCGCGGGCGGCACCGCCTACCACTACCACAAGAAGCGGCAGTACCGGCGCCGCCACCGCGCCCGCTAGGCCCGGCGCGTAGACGAAGCAGGCGCGGCCTCAAAAAAGTTTGAGGCCGCGCCTCTGCGTCTCCGCGAGCAGCCGGAGGAACTCTTCGCGCGGGACGAGGCGCGCGCCGAGCGCCTCCATGTGCGGGGTCATGACCTGTATGTCGAGCCAGCCGAGGCCGCGCGCGCGCAGGTGCTCGGTCAGAAAGAGCAGCGCGAGCTTCGAAGCGTTGGGGCGGAGGTGGAACATGCTCTCGCCGGCGAACGCGCCGCCCGCGTCCACGCCGTAGAGCCCGCCGACCAGCTCGCCGTCCTCCCACGCCTCGACGCTGTGCGCGCGACCCAGCCGGTGGAACTCGCAGTAGCCGCGGATCATCCAGGACTTAATCCAGGTGCCCTTCTCGTGCGCGCGGGAGACCTCGGCGCAGGCGCGGATGACGCGCTCGAAGGCGCGGTCAAACGTGAACGTCAGGCGCGTGCGGCGCCGCTCGCGCGCGAGGCTGCGCGGGACGTGCAGCTCTTCGAAGAAGAGAATCCCGCGCTCCGGCGGGCTGAACCAGAGCAGGGGGTAGCCGTCCACCGGCCAGGGGAAGATGCCGCGCGCGTAGGCTTCTTCGAGCAGCGCCGGCTCGGGGCGGCCGCCGACGGCGACGACCCCGTCGGGCGTCGCCTCGCGCGGGTCTGGGAAACGGCTCTCGGCCATGCGCCCCATGATAAAGACGTGAACCGTGAACCGTAAACCGTGACAAGAGCGTGAACCGTGAACCGTAAACCGTGACAAGATAAAACCCGTTCTTCTCTTGTCACGGTTTACGGTTTACGGTTCACGGTTCACGTCTTAAAATCCCCCCATGCCGGAGCGCGAGTACGGGTTCGAGGAGGAGGTCGCCACACAGAGCCGGGAGCGGCTGAAGAAGCCCCCGCTCTTCCGCGTCCTGCTGCACAATGACGACTTCACGACGATGGAGTTCGTCGTCGAAGTCCTCGTGCAAGTCTTCGGCAAGTCCGAGGCGGACGCCTTCCAAATCATGTGGGCCGTGCACACGCAGGGCGTCGGCGTCGCCGGCGTCTACACCTTCGAGATCGCCGAGATGAAGATCGAGAAGGTCACGCAGATGGCGCGCGAGCGGGAGTTCCCGCTGCTCTGCACCGCCGAGGAAGAACCCCAGGACGACTGACCGCATCTAAACGGGTTTCGGAACTGAAAGCCGCCCGAATGATAACCAAAGAACTGCAAGAAACCCTGAACTTCGCCGCGATGGAGGCGATCAAGCGGCGCCACGAGTACGTGACGCTCGAACACCTCCTCTACGCGCTGCTGCACGAGCGCACCGCGGCCAAGGTCGTCCGCCACTGCGGCGGCGACGCGAACGCCTTGACGAAGGAGCTGGAGACTTTCTTCGAAGAGAAGATGGAGAGCGTCCCCGCCTCCTCCGACACGCTCCCCGAGTACACGGCCGCCTTCCAGCGCGTCGTCGAGTACGCGGTCTTGCAGGCCGAGGGCTCGGGGCAGAAGGAGGTGGACGGCGGGAACGTCTTGGCCGCGCTCTTCCAGTCGCCCAACTCGCACGCCGTCTACATGCTCAGGAAGCAGGGCATCACGCGCCTCGACATCCTCAACTACCTCGCGCACGGCATCTCGAAGGTCGAGGGCGGGCCGGCCGGCGGCGACTTCGCCGAGGAGGCCGAGGGCGAAGACTACGAGTCGGAGCAGGCGGCGCGCGACCCCCTGAAAGCCTTCGCCACCGACCTCGTCGCGCGCGCCGCCGAGGGGAAGATCGACCCGCTCATCGGGCGCGAGGCCGAGGTCGCGCGCACGATTCAAGTCCTCTGCCGCCGCCGCAAGAACAACCCGATCTACGTCGGCGACCCCGGCGTCGGCAAGACCGCCATCGCCGAAGGGCTCGCGCTCAAGATTCAAAAGGGCGAAGTGCCCGACGCGCTCAAAGGCGCCGAGGTCTTCTCGCTCGACATGGGCGCGCTGCTCGCCGGCACGAAGTACCGCGGCGAGTTCGAGCAAAGGTTGAAGGCTGTCATCGGCGCGCTCAAGAAGAAGGAGAACGTCATCCTCTTCATCGACGAGATACACACCATCGTCGGCGCGGGCGCCGTCTCGGGCGGCACGATGGACGCCTCGAACATCATCAAGCCGGTGCTCGCCTCCGGCGAGATGCGCTGCATCGGCTCGACCACCTACCCCGAATACAAGGCCGCCTTCGAACGCGACCGCGCGCTCGCCCGCCGCTTCCAGAAGATCGAGGTCTCGGAGCCGACGCTCGAAGACACCGTCAAGATTCTCGAAGGGTTGAAGAAGCTCTACGAGGAGGCGCACGGCGTCACGTACTCAAGCGCAGCGCTGCGCGCCGCCGCGGAACTCGCGGCCAAGCACATCCACGACCGCTTCCTCCCCGACAAGGCCATCGACGTGGTGGACGAGGTCGGCGCGATGGTCAAGCTGATGCCCGCGGAGGAGAGGCCGGCCGAGATCGGCGTCCACGAAATCGAGGCGGTCGTCGCGCGCATCGCGAAGATTCCGCCGCGCACCATCAAGGGCACCGAGAAAGACCGGCTGCAACACCTGGCGGCGGCACTCAAGGGCGTCATCTACGGCCAAGACCACGCCATCGCGCAGATGGTCAACGCGATCAAGCTCTCGCGCTCGGGGCTCGGTCACCCCGACAAGCCCATCGGCTCGTTCCTCTTCTCCGGCCCGACCGGCGTCGGAAAGACCGAGCTGGCGAAGCAGCTGGCGCTCGCGCTCGGCGTCGAGTTCATCCGCTTCGACATGTCGGAGTACGCCGAGCCGCACACGGTCTCGCGCCTCATCGGCGCGCCGCCCGGCTACGTCGGCTTCGACCAGGGCGGCCTGCTCACCGACGCCGTCAACAAGACGCCCTACGCCGTCGTCGTCCTCGACGAGATCGAGAAGGCGCACCCGAACCTCTTCAACATCCTCTTGCAGGTGATGGATCACGCGACGCTCACCGACAACAACGGCAAGCGCGCGGACTTCCACAACGTCATCCTCATCATGACCACGAACGCCGGCGCGCGCGAGATGTCGGACGCACGGATCGGGTTCCAGAAGGGGCAGGACGGGCTCTCGCAGGGCCAGGGGCGCGGCGCCATCGAGCGCACCTTCAGCCCCGAGTTCCGCAACCGGCTCGACGCCTGGATCGCCTTCGCGCCGCTCACGTTCGAGACCATCGAGCGCGTCGTGGACAAGTTCATCAACGAGGTGCGCGCGCAGCTGGTCGAGAAGAACGTCGAGCTGAAGCTCACCGAACACGCCCGGCGCTGGCTCGCCGAGCACGGCTACGACAAGCAGATGGGCGCGCGCCCGATGGCGCGGCTCATCCAGGAGAAGATCAAGGCGCCGCTCGCCGAAGAGATTCTCTTCGGCCGCCTGCAACACGGCGGCAAGGCCGTCGTCAACATCCCCGACGAAGAACTCCGCATCGAGATCATCGAGCGCCAGGGAGGCGGCCCGGCCTCGCGGGAGGGCTCATCCCTTCCAAACGAAGGAGGGGTGACGAAAGACACGCCGTCCTTCATCGCCCCCCCTTCCATCTTTGACTGAAGCCCTCCCTCACGGCCGGGCCTCCGCCTCTTCACCTGGCCTGCTTAAAAAACGGTATCACCTCCTGCGAGTAGTACGGCTCCTGCGTGCACCAGAAGACGTAGTCCACTTTGAGGTAGTTCGTCGCGAACTCGAGCAGCTCGGGGACGGTGACGCGTTTTCCGGTCTGTGGATTCACGTCCTCGTAGTTCCCGTCCTGCACCGCGATCCCTGTGGGGACGGCTCCCGCCGCCTCCCGGATCAGAGGGTAGGAGTGATTGAGCTGCCCGCGGCGGTGCGGCAGGAGGTCGGGGCCGCCCACGCCGACCTTCAGCTCCTTCGCGGCCTTGTAGACCGCGCGCAGGTAACCCCTGTCATTCGCCGGCAGCCATTCGCCGGGCATGTAGTTGGCGTACTGCATCACGACCGATTGAGGGAACGCGCGCCGCAGCGCCCTCATGTTCGTGATGATGCCGTCGCGGTAGGTCTCGAAAGAGTATCCCTTCGGGAACAGCCGCCCGCTCTCGCCGAACCCTATCGAGGTCTCGGCCAGGTTGACGCCTTGCACGCGGCCGTCGAACTCCCTCCCCAGGGCGTCGAGCAGCTTGTGGAACCGCTCCTGCACCGCCGGGTCCCAGCGGCGCGCCACCCAGCCCGTGCCGACGGCGTGCGCCTCCTCCTTGTCTTCGGCTTTAACGTCAAATTGCTGGTTGGCCCCGCCGTTGTACCGCGGGTCGTCCAGCAGGTAGCGGGGCACGTTTATCCGCTTCGGGCTGAAGGTCACGTCCTGAATCTGGATGAAGAGCCGCTTCCCCTTCGAGGTCAGGAAGGCCAGGTCTTCGCGGACGGGGCTGAAGTCGTACTTGTCCTCCTCCGGCTCAAGCTGACGCCATGAGTACGTGACCTGCGCACCCTCCATCGCCTTCGTCCCGAGGAACGACGCCTCCCTGATCTTCTCCCTGTCCTGGCCGAAGTAGACGTAATGATGTACCGGCTTCGCGCCGGCGCCGACGCAGCAGAGCCAGACGAGCAGGGCACACCAAGCCACGCTCCGCACGTTAATCATGCCGAATCCTCCTCTTCGACGCGGCGGGTCGGGCACGGCTCACTTCTTCGCCTTCGCCTTCCCGAGCCACTCGTGCTTGTGCTCGGCCATGTAGCGCTTCATCGAGTCGGGCAGGTAGTCCTCCTCCACATCCCTGTTCTCCATCCCCTTCGACACGGCCCACCGCGCCAGCCAGGAGTCGCCGTTCGAGCCCGTGTACGTGTCCGGGAGCTGGTAGGCTTCGTCGCGCGTCGCCTCGTCGAGCGTGACGAACGAGTAGCCGCGCCGCTTCAACATCGCCGCGAGGTCTTCGAAGCAGTGCGCGTTGAGGACGCCCGCCGTGAGCATCAAGACCTGCGGTATCTCGCGCCCGACGACCTCGCGCGAGTAATTCTCGTAGAACTCGAACATGCGCTCCATGTACGCGACGTACTCGGCGCGCAGGGAGGCGGCCGCCGCCTCGTCGTCGCGCGTGAGCGCGTCGGCGTACGCGCGGTTGAAGAGCCAGTCCATGCTGTCCACGGTGACGGGGTGGATGCGGTAGCCGCGCTCGCTCAGGAACTTCTCGACCGCCGCCTTCGCCTCGGGCGTCGCGCCCGTGTTCAGGTACGGGTAGCTGAAGTAGCGGACACGGCCTCCGCGCTCCGCGGCCAGCTTCGAGAGCAGACGGTCGCCGCCCACCACGTCGGCCTCGAAATCCTCGACCGAGGTGTCATAAAGCCTCGTGTGGTGCGCGGTCTCGTTGCCCAGCTCGTGGCCCGCGGCGAGCCAGTCGCGCAAGGCCGCGACGCGCGCCTCCTGCTCGGCGCCGCCCTCGCGGTAGAGCGTCGCCTCGTTGACGAAGCCGACCGCGCGCACGTCGTTCGCCTTGAGCGAGCCGAGGAGCCTGCGCATCATGTTCGAGAGGATGCGCGCGTCGTAGACGTGTCCGGGGAAGTTAACGAACGTCACCGCGACCTCGCGCCGCGGCGGGGCGGCGGCAGTCGCGTGGCCGGAAGGCTTTGCCTCGGCGGACGTGAGCGTGCGCTGCGCCGCGAGCGCCCCGAAAAGAAGTGCGAAGACTATGCCTAAGGCCGCGAAGGGGCGGCGCGAATGCGTGCGTGCGTCGTGGTTGACGAGTCTCTGTATGCGCTGCATGAGTGAACCTCCGTTGGCTGCTAAGGCCAGCGCCGCCGGGGGAGCATTTGCACCGCGCAGCTGTTCGAGCGCGGCGAGCGCGCGCGCGTAAGAGAGCGCGTCGCCCGTCGCCTCCACCGCCGCGTCGTCGCAGGCGTGCTCCCTTTCGGCGCGGACGCGCCCCGAGAGCCACCACGCCGCCGGGTGGTAGAAGAGGAGCGTCTCGACCGCCGTCTGGAGCAGGTTCACCGCGTAGTCGTAGCGGCGGACGTGCGCCAGCTCGTGCGCGAGCACGGCCTCCAACTGCTGCGTCGTGAGCCCCAGGAGGGCGCCGGCCGGGATGAGTATGACCGGCCTCAGGTGTCCGACGACCGTCGGCACTTCGACGAGCGCCGAGCGGCACAGACGCACCGCGCGCGTTACGCGCAGTCGCCCCGACACGCGCGCGAGAAGTTCTTCGAAACAAAGGGGCACGGCCGCCGCGCTCTTCTTAAGCCTGAGCACCAGCAGCCACGCGCCGACCATGCGAGACGCGAGCAGAAGCACGCCCGACAGCCAGGCGCAGACGAGCCAGGGCAGCAGCACCGCCAGACGCTCCTCGAACCGGCCCCGCCAGGACGCCGCGGCCGGAACCGCGGACGCCGCCGGGCCGTCCGGAGCGTGCGCCGCGGACTCCTTGCCGTCCCGCGGCGCACGCCCGGACGCGCGCCCGGTGTCCGCCCACGCCCCCTCCGGCAGGGCGGACTCGCGCGCGAGCATGCCGCTCGGCGCGCGCGGCGAAAAGCTCGCCGTCAGCACCGGCAGCAGGAGCAGCAGGAGCAACGCCGCCACCCCGCCCGCGTAGCGAAGTGCGGCCGCGCGCCGCGGCACGAGCGCCGCGAAGCACGCGTACAGGGCGGCCACCAGCGCCCCCTGCCACAAAGAGTGGACGAGCGCCCACCCGACGACGTCGAGCAGAGGCTTGAGCATCAGCGTCGTGTCAATCACGGGCGCCCCTTCCCTTCCAGTTCGTCGAGCATCCGCCTGATCTCCGATAGCTCCTCGGCCGAGGCGCGCTCGGTCGAGAGCGCCTGCATGACGAGCTTCTTCGCCGACCCGTCGAACGCCTTCCGCAAAAGGTCGCCGACGAGCCGCCGCTGCGTCTCGTCCTCCGGCGCGGCCGGCTCGTACCGGTGCGCGCGCTCGCTCTCGTCCCTCACGACCAAGCCCTTCTCCGCCATGATCTGCATCAGCTTGAGGACGGTCGTGTAACCCGTCGTTTTGCTCTCGCCGAATGTTTCGAAGACTTCCCGCACGGTGCTGGGGCCGCGCCGCCAGAGCACCTTGAGGATTTCCAGCTCCGCGTCCGTCGGGCGCGGAAGTTCCGTTTCAGGCATTGCGCAATACCTCACCGCAGACTCAAGTCGTCGGGCAGACTACTACGAAGAGATTCGTACTGTCAACGAAAATCTTCGTAGATGACATCTACGAAGGGCAGGCGGGAGCGGTAAATGAGGAAATGATTAGAATTGAGGGTGAGGAATTTCGCGGCCGAAGCGGCGGGACGGCGTCCGCCTTGCCGCCGAGCCTGTCATTCGGGCGGCGGCTGCTCCTTCGCCTTCTCGATCAGCTTTTTGAGCCAGGGGTGCGGCTCGCGCGCGGCGTGCTCGAAGGCGATGCGGCGCCCTTCCGGGCCGCCGTCGATGAAGAGGGCGGAGACGGCGTCGAAGCGCAGGAGCTGCGCCTCCTCGCGGAGCATCTGCCGCATCTGTTCGAAGCTCGCGGCCTTCCAGCGATGGACGGCGATGTAGGCGGCGAGGCCGCGGCGGCGCAGGTCTTTGTCCCGTAGCAATTCCTTAAGCGTCGGGTCGAAAGAGGCGTCGGCCTTCGCCTGGAGTATCTCGGTCGCCTTCCAGCGCACGCCGCCGTCGTCGTGCGCCATGAGTTTGACGAGGGTCTGCGTGTAGGCTGGCCCCCAAGCCTTCTCCATCTCCTCCAGCGCGGCCAAGACCACGTAAGGGTCGGGGTCTTCGACGACGGAGGTCAGGGGCGCTCCGCCCTTGAGCAGCTCGCGCAGGTGTGCGTCGGCCAGGCGGCCGGCAAGCTGGGGGATGCGCGACTCGACGTACTCGGTCTCGTAGGCGTCCGGGTCGAGCAGGTACGCGCGCAGGTAGTATTCGAGCGCGCGCCGGTCGTCGGGCTTGGCCTTGAAGAAGAAGCGGCCGACCCACGCCTGCACCTCGGACGAGTCGGGCGCCAGCTCGGCCGCCTTGAGGTAGAGGCGCTCGGCCTCCTTCAGGTTCCCCTCGTGGAGGTAGATGCCGGCGAGGTAGAAGGGGAAGGAGCCGTCCGAGGGGAACTTGGCCGCCGCCTCCGTGAGCAGCGCCTTCGCCTTGTCCGGCTCCTTCTCGCTTAAGTCCGCGATGCGTGCGCGGTAGCTGTCGGCCGTGCCGGGGTGCGCGCTCGCCCACTCGCGCACGACGCGCGCGGCCTCCGCCTCCTTGCCCTCGCGCTCGTAGACCTGCGCGAGCGCACGCACGTTCTGGAAGTCGTCCGGCTCGCGCGCGATGAGTTTGTCGAGGTACGTCCTCGCCTGCGCGTACTCTTCGCGTGAGATGTAGATGTCGGCGAGGCCGAAGAGCAGTTCGGGCGAGTCGGGTGCTTGCGCGAGCTGCGCGAGCAGTCTCTTCTCGGCCTCCGCGCTGTTGTCGAAGGGCTTCTCGCCGAGGAAGTAGGTCTTGAACGCCTTGTCGAACACCTCCTTCTCGAAGCGGCCGCGGCGCGCGGCCTCAAGGAGGTTGAAGGCCATCAGCGGCCGGCCCGCGTCGCGGAAGTATCGTGCGAGCGCCATGTGCGCCTCGGGCTCGAAGAAGCGCACGGCGTACTCTTCGCGGAGCTGTTCGAGCGACTTGGGCTGTGCGGCGGCGGGCGGCGGCGCCTGCGCGGCGCACTGAAGCGCGGCCGCCAGCGACCAGCAGAGCAGCGCGAGGGGTCGGAAGGCGGCGCGAGGGTCGGAAGGCATAACGTCACTCCTTAAAACTTAAAGGCCCGCGGCCGGCTCACCAGCGGTGGTAGGCGGGGTGGCCGGGGCGGACGGCGACGAAGGTGCCGCGGCAGGTGGCGCAGGTCTTCCCCCCGGCTTTGAGTTCGGCCTCGACGGCGGCGCGCTCGTCGGTCGATTCGACGACGCGGGCGGTCAGTTGAATCAGGTCGTCGGTCGGGGTGGGGCGCAGCAGCTTGATCGAATAGTCGGCGGTGACGGTGCAGGGCGGGCGCTCGGCCCCGGCGCGCCGCATGAGGTGGTAGCTGGCCGTCCAGTTCGAGTGGCAGTCGAGCAGCGTGCCGATGATGCCGCCGCTGAGCACGCCGGGGAACGCCTCGTACTGCGGCTCGGGGCGCCACTCGCAGACGACCTCTTCGCCCGCGGGGAAGCTGCGCACGTGCAGCCCCTTCTCGTTCGCCGGCCCGCACCCGAAGCACGCGTTATTCGGCGCGTAGAGTTCTTGAAGACTTTTCATCTGTCTACGGTTCCACGACGGGGTCGTCGGGCGTGGCGGGTTCGCCGCCGCGGTCGGCGGCGTGCACCTGGGACTTCTGATCCAGGTAGAAGGAGCGGCGGCCGGTCTTGCCGTAGGACTTGGGCGTGGCCGAGACTTCCAGCTCGTCGCCGGCGAGCTTCACTTCGAGTTTGTACTCCATGTTCTCGAAGAAGGTCTTCTCCAGCATCCCCTCCGCGACCAGCTCGTCGAGCGTGCCGAAGCGCCCCTTCTTCTTGCCGTCCTTGTACTCCTGCTCCGCGTGCATGACGCGCTGGAGCGCGTAGACCGCCATCGCCTCGTTCGTGATGACGGCCGAGTCCTTGACCGCGACCGCGGCCGTGAGCGCGTAGGTGCGCACGAGCGAGACGGGGAAGCGCGCCTCGTGCATCACGACATCGCCCTCGTTGGTCGCCTCGTAGGAGGCGGGCGCCGTCTCGGCCGTCTCCAGTTGCGCGAGCAGGGCGCGCACCGCCGGGTCGGTGCTCCCGCCCGAGCGCCGCTTCGTCTCCTCGGACACGTCCCTGAGGAGCGAGTCGGAGAGGTAGAGGTGGAGGAGCTTCTGCTTGGCCTGCCAGGCGACGGCGTCGCGGTAGGCGTTCGTCGCGGCGAGCGTCTGCCGCGCGTCGAACGAGTCCACGCAGTGGCGCACGGCCTTCAGCTCGCCGGCGACGAGGAAGTTGTTGATGAACGTGTAGGAGAGCCCTTCGCCCGCGCCGAGCGTTTGGATTTCGAAGCCCTTGCGCTTCTCCGAGCGCGGCGGGGTGCCGGGCGGGGAGATGCCGAAGGCGACGAGGACGCGCGGCAGAATCTCGCGCACGCGGTCGGGGTTGTGGAGCGCGGCGAGGTAGAGGAAGCCGGGCTCGGCCTCGCGCTCCTCCTTCTTCTCCTCGGGCGGGCGCGTGCGCCCGAAGCCGAAGTCGCCCGTGGTGAGCGGCAGGCTGACGGCCACCTCGTTGCCGAGCGCGGGCAGCAGGTCGTCCTTGAACTTGAAGCCGAAGAGCTTCTCGACCGCGGCGACGGTCTCGTCCACGGTCGGCTGGTGCTCGGCCTTCGCGTCGCCTTCGTCGCCGCCGCCGAAGGAGGCGGCCAGCGCCGCCGGGTTGACGGCGGCCGCGCCGAGCGTCTGCGTGTAGACCTGCGTCCAGTCGAGCGAGCCGGCGACGAACAGCTCGGCGTCGGCCGGCGCGACCGCGGCCGTCTCGCCCGTGACGGGCGGCCCCGAGACGATGTTCGGCAGGAAGGGGATGAGGGCCACGGTGCCGTCGGGCGTGTTCTCGACGGCGAGGCGGACGGCCAGCGAGCCGGCGTCGAGCCTTGCGCCGAGCGCGACCGCGCCCGGGATGCGCGGCACGCCGCTCCAGAGGCCGCGGAGCACGCCCTCCATGCCCCGCACGGCCACCTCCTCCTCCGACGGCGGCGGAGCCTTCTCCCTCTCGGCCGCCTCGTCGGCCGTGACAACCGTCCGCTCCTCCACGTCGATGGCCGCGCGCTCCTCCGCGCTCATCTCGGGGGCGGTCGCCGTCTCCTCGGGCGGCGCCTCGGGGTTGACCGGCGCCGTCTCGGTCGTGGCCGGCACGGCGCCGACGATGGTGGGCGGAGGCGGCTCGGTGGTGGCGACGGTCGTCACCTCCTGCGTCTGCTGGCGCTCGGACGCCCTCTGCACCTGTAAGGCCCAGCCCTGCTGCGCGACGTTCGTGTCCACGTAGACGAAGAGCGAGTCGGAGGCGAAGCGCGAGCGCACGGACTGGAAGCGCGGGCTGTCGGCGAGCCGCGGCCTGTCCTCGTCGCCGCGCAGCCGCTTGAGTGTGAAGGCCGTGTCGGACGCGAGCAGCCAGCGCCCGACGCGCTTCAGAGCGAAGTCGGGGGCCGGGGGCTTCGCCGCGGCGCCGCGCGCGTCGGGCTTCGGGACGACGACGGGCTCGGGCATGGCGGCGCCGATGGCCTTCTTGACCTGCGGCACGCGCTCGCCGAGCATCCGGCGCAGCTTCGGCTCGAAGGCGGCCGCGGCCTCCGAAGATTCCAGCTCGACGGCCAACAGCGCCTGCGGCACCTCCGCGCGCGCGGGCAGGAAGCAGACGACCACGCGCGACTCGCCGAGCGCCTCCGCATTGTCCGAGACGAAGGCGTAGAGGTCTGTGACGGGCTTCGCCTCGTCGCCGCCGAGCAGGCGGAGTGCGGCGACGGCCGACTTCACCTCCTCCGCGCGCGCGAGCATGCCGACCCTGCGTAGCTCCACGTAGGCCGTGTAGCTGTCTTCGGCCAGCATCTCCTCGACCGAGAGGTCGGGCTCGGCGCGGCGCGGCTGCGACTGCTGTGCGCGAGACGGCGGCGGCGCCGCGGGCGCGGGGCTCGGGCGCGCGGGCGCCTGCGTCTCCGTGCGCGGCGCGTTCGTCGCGCGGCGGCGCTGCGCGAAACCTTCGGCCGCGAAGCTCAGCAGGAACAGTGCAACGCAGGCGTGCGTCGTGAGGCGTCGGAGAAGTTTAGGGGACTTCATTTCCTTCTTAAACGGAGCGGGCCAACGGCGGTGCCGGGGAGTCAACGGGCGAGATTGTAACTCACGCGCGGCCGGTTGTAACGGGTGGGGCGGCCGGCGCGTTGGATTAAGTCCAGCGCGGCGGCCCGCCTCTCTTCGCCCGCGCGTTTGACTTCAAAGCGGGGCGCGGCGTAACGTTCGGCAGCACACACTTCTCTTCCTAAAGCGAGGCCACACGGACGATGAACAGACGTTTCTTAGCCGCCTTCGCGCTCGCCGCCCTTGCCACGTGCGCGGGCGCGTGCACGACCACCGCGCCGTCCAACAACAACGCGGCCGCGACCACCCCGACGCCCGCCGCCGCCACGGCCGCGGCGCTCCCGCCGGAACTCAAGCCCGCGCTCGACTCGATCAACTCGGACGACCTCCTGCGCCACATCAAAGAGCTTTCGTCCGACGCCTACGAGGGGCGCGGCCCCGGCACGAAGGGCGAGGAACTGTCGGTCAAGTACATCACCGAGCAGTTCCAGAAGCTCGGCCTCAAGCCCGGCAACCCCGACGGCACGTTCGTGCAGAAGGTGCCGCTCGCGGGCTTCCGCGCCGAGCCCGAGGCCAGTTTCAAGGCCGGCGGCAAGGAGTTGAAGCTTGAGAACCTCAAGGATTACGTCGCCGTCTCGCGTCGCTACGAGCCGCAGGTGAACGTCGATAACTCGGACGTGGTCTTCGTCGGCTACGGCGTCGAGGCGCCCGAGTACGGCTGGGACGACTACAAGGGCGTGGACGTGAAGGGCAAGACCGTCGTCATGCTCGTCAACGACCCGGCCGTCCCCTCGCCTTCGAACCCGAACGAGCTTGACCCGAACGTCTTCAAGGGCAAGGCGATGACCTACTACGGCCGCTGGACGTACAAGTACGAGGAGGCTTCGCGCAAGGGCGCGGCCGCCTGCGTCATCGTCCACGAGGAAGGCCCCGCCGGTTATCCTTTTGAAGTTGTCTCCGGCAGTTGGGGGCGCGAGAACTTCGACATCGTCTCGCCCGACAAGAACGCGGGGCGCGTCGGCGTCGAGTCGTGGATCACTCTGGACAAGGCGAAGGAGCTGTTCGCCGCCGCGGGCCAGGACTTCGACGCCCTGCACAAGGCCGCGACGACGAAGGATTTCAAGCCCGTCGCCTTGAACGCGAAGGCGACCTTCCACATCAAGAACACGCTGCGCACCATCGACTCGCAGAACGTCCTGGCGAAGCTCGAAGGCTCAGACCCGACCCTGAAGAACGAGTACGTCATCTACTCCGCGCACTGGGATCACCTGGGCAAGGACGACAAGGCGCAGGGCGACGGCATCTACAACGGCGCGATTGACAACGCCTCGGGCGTCGCCACGGTGCTGGAGATCGCCGAGGGCTTCACGAAGCTTGCAACGCCGCCGAAGCGCTCCGTCATCTTCATCGCCGTCACGGGCGAGGAGAAGGGCTTGCTCGGCGCGAAGTACTACGCCGAGCACCCGCTCTACCCGCTCAACAAGACGCTCGCCAACATCAACATCGACGGCATCAACCAGTGGGGGCACACCTCCGACATCACGCTCATCGGGCTCGGCAACTCGACGCTCGACGACGTGGCGCGCGAGGTGGCACAGGCGCAGGGCGGCCGCACCATCTCGCCCGACCCCGAGCCCGAGAAGGGGAGCTTCTACCGCTCCGACCACTTCGAGTTCGCCAAGCAGGGCGTGCCGGCGCTCGACCCGGAGTCGGGCACGAGCTACGTCGGCAAAGACCCGAGCTTCGCCAAGCAGAAGCGCGACGACTACACCGCGCACGACTACCACAAGCCCTCCGACGAGGTGAAGCCCGACTGGGACTTGTCCGGCGCCGTCGAGGACGCGCAGCTCCTCCTCGCCGTCGGCTACCGCGTGTTGCAGGGCGACAAGTACCCCGAGTGGAAGCCCGGCACCGAGTTCAAGGCCAAGCGCGACGAGTCGCTCAAGTCCGGCGCGTGAGCAGATGGCAGTAGGCAGTTGAGACAATAGTTCTTCAACTGCCTACTGCCATCTGCCTACTGCCTACTTTTCCAATTGTCTTTAGAGCGATGAGACTGAGAGCGTTGATTGCAAGCGGCCTCTTGTGCCTCCTGCCGTGTCTCGCCGGTGAGGCGTTCGCGCAGCAGCCGCAGCAGACGCCGGAGCCGAAGCAGGAGCCGCCGGCGGCGAAGAAGAACGCGCGGCCGGCGGGCGAGACGGAGGCGCCCGAGCCTTTCGACAAGATGACGCCGCAGCAGATGGCGGGGCGCTGCGTGACGCTTGAGACGGAGGCGGGCGACATCGTCATCGAGGTTCTGTCGGAGGCGGCGCCCGAGTCGGCGCGCAACTTCCTCAACCTCGTCTCCATCGGCGCGTTCGACACGACGACCTTCAGCCGCGTCGTGAAGGACTTCGTCGTGCAGGGCGGGAACGTGGCGACGCGCGAGACGCTGACGCCGGAACTCATCCGCCGCGCCTCGCGCAAGGTGCCCGACGAGCCGAACCCGGTCAAGCACCTCCGCGGCGTCGTCTCGCTCGCGCGGCCGACGGAGGCGAACGCCGCCACCACGCACTTCTTCATCCTGCTGAACGACGCCCCGCACCTCGACGGCACCTTCGCCGCCTTCGGCCGCGTGCGCACGGGGATGGAGGTCGTGGACAAGATCGCCGCCGGAGAACTCGACGGCGAGAAGCCGAAGAACCCCGTCCGCATCCGCCGCGCCCGCGTCGCGCTCTGCCAGCCGCCTCCCGACCAGCCTCAAAAATAATCGGGGCGCCTGCGCCGCAAGCGCCCCCCGGCAGGGCGGGGAGAGACAGAGGCGAGCCCCACCGTAGCTCGAACCTCACGCGAGAGTCATCAAGTCGCGCGCCCGTCGCCCGCCATCGTCCCGAAGCTCATCAACTCCACCTCACTTCAAACGCTCGACCGTCGTTGTGCCCAACAGAGGGTTGTAGGTGACGCGCAGGACGGATGTGACCAGCCCGTTTGCGGACGTTGAAGTCGAGCCCGTGCCCGCCGAATTTGAACCGCCCGAAGTTGACGTGCCCGAAGTCGTCGCCCCGCCCGCGCTCGAACCCCGCGGCAGTTGGCCGACGATTTGAAACTCGACCGTGAACGGCTCGTTCGAAGGGTTGTTGAAGCGCAGACGCCGCGCGGCCGTCGTCTCGTTCGGCGCGAGCGTGGCGTCGCCGCCGACCGCGCCGCCGTAGTCGAACGAGGCGCCCGCGCCCGCCTGCCCGTTGTCCGCGTTGGCGACCGTCACGCCGTTCGACGCGGACGTGAGTTTGGAGACGCGCGCCGCGAGCGGTGTGTAGACCGTCTGCGCCGAAGCGTTCCTCAACAAAAGGTCGTACGAGACCGAGCCCGCGAGCACGGAGGTGTTGCGCGCGTCGAGCGTGACGAGCGAAGTCACGTCGCGCTCCACCTTGTCCGACACCGTGAACGCGACCGACACGGGGACGGAAGCCGCGCGGCCGCCGATGCGCTGGCGCACGTAGGCCGTGTGCGGGCCCGGCGCGAGATCGCCCGCCGAGAGTTGCAACTGCCAGCGGCTCGAAGTCGGGTCGGAAGAGAAGGCGGCGGCGCGCGGGCTCGCGAACCCGGGGTCGTCGAAGGAGACCTCGACCACGCCGTCCGACAGAGGCCCGCCGTCGCCCGCCGTGTACGTGGCCGCGCCCGAGGCGTCGAGCAGCGCGGGCAGAGAGGTCGGGTCGCCCAGGAGGCTCGTCGTCTTCGGCGCCGGCGCGGGCGCGTTCGGCAGGTCTGCGCCGATTGGAAGCAAGGGCGCGCGCTCCGACAGGGCGTAGCCCGTCACCGTGTGGAACGGAGCGCCGTTGACAGGGCTGCCCACCAGAACCTTCGGCACGGTGATGCTGATCGTGTTCCCCTGCACCTGCCCCTTCAACGACTGCGACTTCGAGAGGTCGGGGTTGTATGTGATGAACTTCTTCGAGGTGGCCGAGCGGATCATGCCGAGCGTGCCGGTGTAGAAGCTCGTCTGGGCGCCGTTCATCTCGGCCGCGAGCCAGTAGATCGTGTCGGCGTAGTCCCACTGCGTCAGGTAGAGGAGCCCCGTCCCTTGCGAAGCGCTCGCCGCCGACGTGATTGCCGACGAAGAGAGGTCTGCCACCTGCATCTCGACGACGAGCGAGTCGCCCTGCTCGCGCAAAGCGACCGAGCGGAGGTCTGCGCCGGGCAGGCCCGCGCCCGCCGACTGGTAGAACGCGTCGTTCGCCTCGTCGCGGTCAAAGTTCTTCGGCGGCAGGGTGTGTGTGCCTTCGAGCGTCAGCAGATCGCCGTTCACCAGAGTGCCCGGCGAAGGCGCCGACAGCGTGACGGCGCCCGGCTCCGTGCCCAGACGGCCGACCGAGGCGAGCAGGCTCGGCCCCGTCGCCTGCTTCGCAAGCATGACGTAAGGCCCCTCGGACTGGTTCGTGTTGTCGTTGTAGACGATGACGGCCGCGCCCTTCGAGTCCATGTCTATCGAAGGGTATTCGAGGAAGCTGCGGTCGCGCCCCTCCGCGTCGCAGAGCGTGCCTTCGAGACAGATCTCGCCGCGGTGGATGACGTTCTGACTCACCTGCACGGTCTGGAACGCCGGGGACGGGTCGAGCGCGTTCAACGTCTGCGCCATGTGAATCGTCCACTCGTTGGCGAGCGAGTTCGGGTTGCCCGGCATCGAGCCGCGGTACCATGCGACGGCCGCGCGGCCCGGGTCGCCTGCGACGACCCACGGCATGATGATCGAGCCCGTCATCGTCGGCGGGCTCACGCGTTTCGGCTGTGACCAGGTGTCGCCGCGGTCGGTCGAGGTGACCATGTAGATGGCGGACGCCGACTGCGACCAGACGGCGTAGAGGTTCCCCGCGCGGTCAACGGAGATGACGGGGAAGACGTTGTTGACCGAGCCCGAAGTCGAATTGTAGATGAGCTTGTCTTCGACTATCGGCTCCGACCCGTCGTCGAGGTCTGTGACGCGGAACATGCGGATGCTGCTGCCCGAATAGTAAATCTGGTAGAGGAGGATCGCGTCGCGCTCGACCCCGTTCACCTTCACGCGCCGCTTCGTCTTGTCGGCCTTGAGCGGCCCCGACTGACTGACCGAGCCGAGTTGCCGCCCCTTGTCCCACGTCAGCCCGCCGTCGCGCGTGCGGAACATGTAGAAGCCGCCGCCCTCGAAGTTGCGCCAGGTGACGAACCCGCGGCCGTCGCCGAAGCCCGCGACCCACTGGCGGTCGTCCACGGCCGCGCCGTCGGTCTCGTCGCTCACGCAGGTCACGTAGTTGGTGCGCTCGGGCGCGAAGGTCTGCCCGCCGTCCTCCGAGACGGCCGCGGTGACGCAGGCCGCGGAGAGGTCAACGTAGTAGACGCGCCCCTTCGCGTCGAAGTCCACGTCGGTGTCGCCGCCGCCGGGGCCGTTGACGGCGTCGCGCGTGACGGGCGTCCCCATCGAACGATAGCTGCGCCCGCCGTCGTCCGAGCGCCAGAGCAGGCTCAAGGTCGTGCTCACGCCGAAGGGCGAGGTGGCGAAGATGCGATCCCGCGGGTCAACCTTGACGATGGGCTCGCCGCTCGTCGCGGAGAAGTCGGCCATCGTGTTGTTGTGGAAAGTAATCGCGTCCGGCGCGGGCGTCGGCGTCGCCTGCGGCTCGGGTGATGCGCCCGCCGCCCCGCCCGCAAAGCCCGCGAGCGAGGCGACGAACGCCAGCGTCAACGTCAAGCAGAGTCTTCTCGACATGACTCCTCCTACTTCAGCGCGCCCACGAGTTTGACGCTCACGCTCTTCGTCAGCGGGTTGGCCGCAACCCTCAGCAGAGAGGTCGGGGCCGGGCCGGACTGCGACGTGCCGCCGGACGTGCCGCCCGACGTACCTCCCGCCGGAGCGCCGCCGCCCGCGCCCGAGGCGCGCTGGTAGGCCGTCACCCGTATGTCGTAGGTGAAGAGTTCCCCGCGCGGGTCTGTGAAGCGGAGCGTGCGCGCCGCGGTCGTCTCGGCGCCGCTGAACGTCTGGTCTGAGCCGAGGCTCGTCGAGTAGTCGAAGAGTGCGGGCGACTGGGCCGTGCCCGCGCCGCCGTCGTCCGCGTTCGACACGCGCACCGCGCCCGAGCCCGAGCTGACGCCGACGACCCGCAGCTCGACGCGCGGCAGGTAGGTGTTCGCCGTCGCGTTCGTCAAATTCAGATCGAGCTGGAAGACCCCGTTGGCGAACGTCACGTTCGACATCGCCGTCTGCACGGCGTTCGTGATGTCCACGAGCGTGCGCCGGTCAACGAGCACCGTCTGCGCCGCGCTCGCGGGCGTGACGTAGAAGCCAATCTGCCCGTCGTGCAATCCCCGCACGCGGAAGCGCAGCTCGCCGTCGGGCTGGTCAGTGAGCGCGACGCTCGATGTGCCCGCGGCGGGCTGTGCGACCACCTCCCACGTCTGGCCGCCGTCGGCCGAGCGTTCGACCTCGAAGCTGCGCTCGCCCCCCGCGGGCTGCCACGCGAGCGTGAAGGCGCCGTCGAAGTCCACCTGTCGATTCTGTGCGTCCGTGAACTCGCCGCTTATGGTCTGAAGCGAAGGCGGCGCCGCGCCCTTCGTCAGCTTCGTCGTGATGGTGAACTGCGTCGCGGCGTTGGTGAAGCCGACGACGCGGTGCGTGTAGGTGCCGGCGCGGTTAACGCGGACGTTCACGTACTCCGGCCCGCCGGCCGCGCCCGAGCTGGCGATGACGTTGCCGTCCGGATCGAGCAGCTCGTAGTCAACGTCCGGGTTGTCGTTCGTCGGCAGCAGGAACCACTCGGTCGTCGCTTCGATCTGGTAGGTCGAGGCGTCAACTTCGAAGGGCACGTCAACGTAGGTCACGCCGCCGGCGAGCTGGCTGCCGTAGTCGCCCACGGGCACCGTGCCGGTCTGCGTCAAAGTGTCCACGGTCGGGTTGGCGGGGAGCGAAGTGCCCGGGCGGAAGTAGAAGGGCATGCGCAGAGACTGGTCGCCGTCCGAGCGGGTCGCGGTGACGAACCACTGGAGCTGCAAGCGCTCGAAGAGTACCTGCGAGCCGTTGGTCTTGGCCGCCATCACGTCGCGCAAAATGTCGCCGTCGAGCGTGGCGTCCACCTGGAAGGTCGCCTCGCCGTGCCCCGGCACCGTCACGCTCGGCCGCGAGAGCGAGACGCCGATGCCCGCGAGTTGCAGGTCGCGGTTGTTGAGGACGCCGAGGAAGTAAGTCCCGCCCTCCCCCGACACGTCGCGGATGGTGACGTTGACGGTCGCCGTGTGCGCCACGCGGCTGTTGACGACGGGCACCTCGCCGAACGAGTGGCTGCCGAGGATGCCGGGCTCCTCGATGCCGTCGCCCTTCACGCCCATCAAAGCCTTGGCGTTGACGGCCTCGTAGACGTTAATCAGCCCGCCGCCCTCGGCGATGATCGAGTCGGCGGCGGTGGGGCCGTCTGGCTTCGGCGTCCCGTCCGCCGAGCGCAGGTTGGTCGCAGTGTTGATGAGGGCCGTGCGCACCATGTCGGGCGTCCAGTCGAGGTGCGCCTGGCGGACGAGCACGGCCGCGCCCGCCGTGTGCGGCGAGGCCATCGAGGTGCCGTCCACGTGCGCGTAGTTCGGCGTCCCTTCCAGCGCGCCGAGGGCGCCGAGCAGGCTGCCCGGCGGCACGGCCGCGAGCACGGCGACGCCCGGCGCCGACACGTCCGGCTTCACCTGCCCGAAGCCGCGCACGGGGCCGCGCGAGCTGAAGCCCGCCATGTCCGGGCTGAACGCGCCCGGCGTCGCGAGCACCTTCACCTGCTGCGGCGAGACCGCGCCCGCCGCGTCCGTGCCGATGAGAGACTTCAAGTATTCGCCGTTCGCCTTCGAGATGCCGAGCACGGGGATGGTCGTGTGATAGGCCGTAACGCCTTCGATTTCGCCGTCCGCGTTGTTGAAGATGATGGCGCCGATGGCGCCCGCGGCCGCGGCCTGCAACGCCTTGTTGGCGAAGAGGCCCGTGCCCGCGGCGCCGCCGTCAACGGTCGAGCCGCGTGCGATGAGCGCAATCTTGCCCGCGACTGAAGACGGGAACTGGTCGGGCGTGTCGCCCACGCCGCAGTAGACGTAGTTGTTCCGGAGCCCCGCGGGGACGGCCGCGCTCCCGTGGAGTTGCTCGGCGTGGATGTCTTGCAGCCCGCCGTCAACGTCCACCTTGAACGCCGACGCGGCGTTGCCGGGGTGGGAGGTCGCGCCGACCGAGATGACGTGGCGGCCGGCGGCGGGGCTGCCCGTCGTCCCGTCGCCGGGGCCTTCGTTACCCGAGGCGGCGACGACCGACGCGCCCGCGAGCGCCGCGTTGCTGCACGCGACCGCGGTCGGGTCGTCCGGCCCGCCCGCGCCCCCGAGGCTCAAGTTGATGACGTGCGCGACCGGCTTCGGCTGGCCCGTCAGGGTAAAGGGCGACATCGCGTCTTCGAGCGCCATGATCGTGTTCGAAGTCTCGCAGCCGCCGATGGGCTGCACCTGGCTGACCGTGGACTTCACGTCGCTGCACACCTTGTAAGACATCAGCTTCGCCTGCGGCGCGACGCCGTGCAGCCTGATGTCGTCGGCCGTGTTCGGCAGACCGTCCGGGCCGGGGTGCTGCGCGAGATAACCGGCGGCCGTCGAGGCGACGTGCGTCCCGTGGCCGAAGCCGTCCTCGGCGGCCACGTCGGCGAGCGGCAGGTAGTAGACGACCTTCTTGTTCGTCGGGACGGAGGCGGAGACGGGCGCGACCGCGAGGCGCGGCGGGGTCGGGTCGCCGCCGAACATCGGGTGCGTCCAGTCAATCCCCGTGTCGATGACCGCGAGGTACATGCCCTGCCCCTCGTAGCCCTCGCGCAGGTCGTCGAACTGCGTCAGCTCCTCGACCGCGCCGTAGACCCTCGGCGCCTCGATGTACTTCACGCTGTGGTCGAGCTGCGGGTAGAGCAGCGTGTCGGCGCGCACGCCCTTCACCTCCGGCATCGCTTTGAGCGCGGGCACGGCCGCCCCGGGCACCTTGAGCGCGAGGCCGTCGTAGACGAGCGTGTAGCGCAAGGGCACGTCGGCCGCGAGGCTCCCGTCGTAGTTCTTCACGCCGCGCGAGGCGACTGCGGCCGTGACGCCGCGCGACGCGAGCGCGGCGAGGAACTTGTCCTGCTGCGCCGCGAGCTGCGCGCGGTAAGCTTGCAGCTCGTCGGTCGAGACGGCGCGGCCTGCCTTGCGCGCGCGCGCCGAGTAGACAGCCGCGGGCTCGCCCTTCAGCTCAACGATGACCGTGACCGGGCTGCCCGCGCCGGCCGAGGCCGTGCGGAAGGAAGGGCCGGCGAAGGCGGCCAGCACGAAGGCAAGGGCGAGCAGTGCGGCAATGATTCGGCCGCGCGTGATGACGAAAGCGCTTCTCTGAAAGGCGGGCATGAGTCTTGATTCTCCTCATTACTCTGGCGGAAGCCCGACCGTGAGGGAGGGCGTGTAGCTTCCGCCGTAGCGTGATGCGTAAGTTGAGACGCCCTCCCTCACGGTCGGGCTTCCGCCTACTCGCCGAACATCGTGACGATGAGCCTGACCATCGCGGGGACGAACTCGACGCGCTTGACGGCGCGCGCGGGCTCGAAGCGCGGGCCGGGGACGGCGACGAACTGACCCGGGCCGACCTGTCTAATCTCGGCCGGGTAGGCTTGCAGCAGGCCGCGGTCTAACGCGAGCTGCACGTAGCCGCGCAGCGCCGAAGGGATGTCTGCGTTGTCGCTGAGCGGCTTGCCGCCCGTCGTCACGGTCGTGCCCGCGAGCGCCTTCGCCTCCTTGTCGAGCCGGAGCGCGCGCACCAGCGCGGTCGCCTCCTCAAGCCGGTTGACCTGCGCCGGCCCGCCGAAGGTCGTCCCCGACACGCCCAACACGCCCTCCCTGCGGAGCGACTCGGCGAAGAGCGCCTCGGGCGTCCCCGCCGCCACGTCTGTGAAGCTCGGCCTGTTCGGGATGTACTGCGGCACACGCGCCCCCAACATCAGCGCGCGCGCAAGCTCACTTCTGGTAAGCACGTCGTCGGGGCGGAAGAGCCCGCCGTCGGCCGCCATCACGCGGTCGTAGACGAGTCGCAGCGCGCCCAGCCGCGTCGCGGAATCGAGCGTGGAAACGTCGGCGGCCTCCGAAGGGTTGTAGAGGTAGTGGCGCGTCAAAACGTTGTAGGGCTGGTCGGTGGCTTGGCCGAAGCCGACGAGGCCCGCGGAGACTTCGACGGTGTATTCGCCGGGCTCGGGGAATTCGAGCTTCACGCCCTCGCGCGCGCCGAAGAGGCCGCCGAGGTTGATGGCGTCCGAACTCGCAACCGTCTGCCCGTCCTTCTTCACCGTCAGGCTCAGGTCGTTGAGGACGATGCGCGTGTTATCGACGACGACCTCGTCCTCGCCGGCCGCGGCGCCCCAGTCCAGCTCGACGAAGGTGAAGCGCGCGTTGGCCGGGACGTTGATCGTGAAAGTGTTCGTGGAGTTCGGCGCGACGCTGCCCTGCTGGAGCGGCGCGTCCTGGCGCGCGAGCGCGAGCCCCTTGCCCGTGAAGCCGAAGTTGCCGTAGGGCTTCGAAGGGTTCAGCGCGAGGTCAACGGCCGCGTGGACGTTCGCCAATCCCGCGCCCGCCTCGAACTCGTCGTAGGTGGCGAGCGGCGTGGCCGTGCGCACGAGCACGTCGCGCACCTCGTCGGGCGTGAGATTTTTGTTCGCTTCGAGGATGTCGGCGACGACGCCCGAGAGGTGCGGCGCGGCCATCGACGTGCCGGAAATCTGCGTGTAGTTCGGCAGGTAGTTGGCAGGGATTTCCGTGTCGTCCGTCAGGCCGTTCTCGGCGATGTTGGTCTTCGAGCGCGCGGCGATGATGGCGGCCGTGTTGCCCGCGCCGCCGCCCGTGCCCGGCGTCAGAATCGTCGGGTGGACGTTCTCGTCCATGAAGACGCCGCGCGAGGAGAAGCCGGCGAGGCGGCCGTCCTTGGTCGAAGCGCCCGCGGTGATGACCCACGGCCAGGGCGTCCAGCGGTTTTGCGTGTTCGGCGCCGGGCCGTCGTTGCCGTTGGCAAAGACGACGACGATGTTGTTGTCGTGCAGCGCCTTCGACGCGACGTTCACGGGATGGTCGGGGTCGTAGTCGGCGGCCGAGTTCCCCCACGAGTTGTTGACGACGCGGATGTTGTAGGTCGTCTGGTTCGTCAGAATGTAGTCGAAGGCCGCGACCTGGCCGAGCACGAAGAGGCCGCCGCCCGAGCCGATGCCGAGGATGGAGGCGCCGGGCGCGACGCCCGCGTAGAGCCCGCCCGAGGCCAGCCCCGTGCCGGCCGCGATGGAGGCGACGTGCGTCCCGTGCCCGCCGTTCGTGTCGGAGTTCGGCTGGTTCTCAAGGTAGGAGGGCGGGATGATGCCCTCGAAGACGTTGCCGAGCGTGTTGCTCCTCACGACAAGGCCGTCCTTGTCGTTCATGTTCATGATGACGTTCTGGATGGTCTTGCCGGCGGCCGGGTTCGTGACGTTGTAGGTCAAGTCCTGGTGCGTCCCGTCCACGCCCGAGTCGTTGATGGCGATGGTGATGCCGCGCCCGGAGACGGGGAGGCCGCCGTTGGCGCGCGTGATGTCGATGTCGTTGCGCAGGCGGTCGGTGCCGATGAGCGGGTTGCTCTGGTGGTCGTAGAGCTGCACGGGCGCGTTGAGGTATACGGAGCGCAGCGAGTCCCAACCGGCCATCTGCCGAATCTGCGCGGGCGTCGCGTTGACGGCGACGACCGGCAGGCGGTTCATGCGGTAGCCGCCGCGGATGCCGAGCCCGAGCACCTGCGCCACCTGCGCCTCGCCGACGCGCTCGCCCTTGAAAGTCAGGATGACGCCGAAGAGGTCGGTCGGCTTCGCGGTCAAAAGCTTCGACTTCAACTGCGGGTCGAGCTTCGGCGCCGCCTGCGCGCTCAACGTGAACAGGACGCCGAGCGCGACCGCGATGATGACGTTGAGAAACTTCCGCCGCTTCATACCCACATCTCCCTTTCGCGACGGGGAGACAAGGTGAAGGGGGAGACGGGGAGACGTATGATTACGATTGCTTCTTTCTCCCCGTCTCCCCGTCACTCAGTCTCCCGTCCTGCTTTTCAATTCTTTACCGTTGGCGGCTCGGGCGAGGCCCCGTTCCCCCGAAAGGGCCTCACCCGAACTGCGCCGAACCGCGAGGCTGACACGGCACGGCTTGCCCTCCGCGCCGGCGCCCCGCGGCAAGCCGCGTCTATTGCACGACGAAGTCGGAGCCCGTGGCCGTGTCGGAGCTTAAGAGCAGCCCGCCCGTGGCCGACGTGCCGATCAGTATCTGCGCGTTGGCGGAAGTCCCCGTCGAGGTCGTGCCGACGACGTTCCCGCCCGCGATGGCGTTGACCTTGTCCACCGCGACGCGGAAGACGATCTGGTTGCCGGAGACCTCCGCCGAGTCGGGCGCGCCGTCGCCGACCTGGTTGTTCGTCCCGTTCGGCAGCTGCTCGTAATGCCCGTACTCGTAGGCGAGGTCGCCCGTCTCCGAGACCTGCGCCGCGACGTAGACCGTCACGCCGTTGAAGACCGAGCTGATCGTCCAGGCGTTGTTCTGCGTCCGCGCCGAGGCGTCCCCGAGCGTCAGCGTGTAGACGATCTGGTTATGCTGCGCGTCGTAGGCGAAATCCACCGAGCGTATGTCCTGCGCGGCCGTGCCGAACTCGTCGTCCGAAGGGTCTTGAATCTCGGGCGCGCCGCCGCCGGGTATCAGGTTGAAGGGGTGCGCGACGGCGGTCAGGCCCATCGCCGCGCGCACGGCGTTGTGTGCGTCCACGTAGCCCGCGCCGACAACGCGCTCCTCGAAGGGCATCGGGTTCGCCGTCTGGCGCAGGATCGTCACCACGTCGTCCGGCGTGAGCAGCGGGTTCGCCTCGATCATCAAAGCGACCACGCCCGTGATGTGCGGGCACGAGAAGGAAGTCCCCTGCGAGGTCGTGTAGTACGGAAGATAAGCCGGCGGGATGGTCGTCAAATCGTTCCCGACGACCGGCACCGTCCCCAGAGTGTTCGTCAGGCCCGCGCCGCGCAGCCGCGCGCTCTTGATGTCCACGCCGGCCGCGGTGATGTCGGGGCGCAGGTTGGGCGCGAGCGTCGGGTCGGCGGGCATGCCGGCCACGTCCGAGCCGGTGCCGTTGTCCACGCCGCGCGAGCTGAAGGAGGCGGGGCTCCCGAGCCCCTGCTTCTCGCCCGCGGCGACCGAGATTGTCCAGGGCATCGTCGAATAAGGGTTGATTGAAGTCGGCGTGTCGCCTGAGTTGCCGGCGGCGAAGACGACCGTGATGTTGCGGTCGTGCGCGGCGCGCGTCGCGACGTTGATGGGGTTGTTCGGGTCGAGCCCGTCGGCGCTCAAGGTGTCGCCCCACGAATTGTTGATGACCCTGATGTTGTAGGTGTACTGGTTGGCGAGCAGGTAGTCGTAGGCGCCGATGATGGCGACGCCGGGCAGACCCAGCTCGTTGCCGGAGTTGACGCCGACGAGGTGCGCGCCCTTCGCGACGCCGCCGTAGAAGCCGCCCGACTGCTCGCCGGTGCCGGCGGCGACGGCCGCGCCGAAGGTGCCGTGGCCGGACTCGATGTCCGACATCTGCTGGTTCTCGACGTAGACCGGCGGGAGGAAGCCGGTGCCCGCGACGAGGTCGGCGATGGAGACGCCGACGCCGACGGCGAGCCCGCCGTCGCCCACGGTCGTCTCGGAGAGCGGCTGGATGACGTTCTGGACGGTCTTCTTGCCGTAGGTCAAATCCTTGTGCGTCCCGTCGATGCCGGTGTCGATGTAGCCGATGCCGACGCCCTTGCCCGTGATGGGCAGGCCCGGGTTGCTCTTGTTGTTCTTCGTGACCTGCGTGTCGGCCTGCATCTGCGGGACGCCGATGAACGGGCGGCTGACGTTGGTGAAGGTCTTCATCAAGTGGTTCGCGTAGACCGAGGCGACGCCTGGCTGGCGGCTGACGGCCGCGAGTTGGACGGCGCTCATGTCGGCGATGACCATCGGCAACTCGCGCGTGGCGAAGCCCTTGTTGATGCCGGCGAGCTGGAGGCGCGAGAACTCGGACGCGCCGGGCTTCTGCCTGTAGGTGATGATGACGGGCACGGTCGCGCCGGCCGCGTGCGTGGCGAAGAAGCGCGTGAGCTGCGAGTCAATCTTGACGTTCGCCGCCGCCGACGCCCCGCCCGCGCCCGTCCGGTCGGGCAGAGTCGCGAAGCCGAGGGCGAGCACTAACGCCAACAGTAATGAAGCTCTCAACGTCGTCGTCATGGTCTTTTCCTCTTATGAAATCAGGTCAGAAGAACTTCGTCGGGTTGCGGCCCGGGGGTCGCCCGTCTCTGCCAAGCGGGCGACCCCCGGGCCGCTCCACTCGCCGCGCCTCCCGTCCCGACTTCGGTCGGCGCGGCGAGATGCGTCAGGTCAGTTGCCCGCCACAAAGTGCTGGCGGAAGTTGTCGAGCGCGTAGGCCGTGAAGGCGCGCGTGGTCGCGTCGTTGGCCTTGACGCGGGCCTTCATGGTCGGCTGGAAGTCGAACGGCCCCTGTTCAAGGCTGTAGAAGGCTTGCAGCAGCCCCTTGTCCAGGGCGAGCTGCACGTAGCCGCGCAGCGCCGAGGGAATCTCCGCGTTGTCGGCGAGCGCAATCGCCTGCCCGTTGTAGTTCGCCGTGACGACCGAGCCGGCCTTCGCCTTCGCCTCGGCGTCGAAGCCGAGGGCGCGGACGAGCGCGACCGCCGTCTCAAGGCGCGTGACGTTCGCCGTCGGGTTGAAGGCCGAGCCGCTGGCCGCGACCATGCCGGCCGGCCCGAAGTCCCAGTCGCGCAGCGTCGAGCCGTTGGCCGTCACCGCCTCGGCGATGGGCGCGAGGTCGGGCGTCACGTCCCCGTACTTCTGCGTCGCCGAGGGCGATTGCCGGAGCGGCGTGTTCAGGTAGAGGAGCCGCGCGAAGTCGTCGCGCGTCACGGGCGCGTCGGGGCGGAACGTGCCGTCGGCGAAGGTGTCCATCTGGCGGTTCTTCAGCACGGTCTCGATCTGCGCCTGCGCGGGGTGGCCCTGGATGTCGCCGATGGGCGCGAGCGTGAACTGCTGCTGCGTGATCTTGATGTCAACGGGGCCGGGAGCCGCCGCGCCCGAGGTGGGCAGGGAGACCTGCGGGGCCGCCGCGAGGCCGCGCACGCCGCGGACTTCGACGTGCCACTGGCCCGCAACCGGGTTCTTGACGACGACCTCGCGGCTCGGCGCGTCGAGGACGGGCAGCGCGATGCCGGAGGAGTAGGACGTGCCGTTCGGGTCAAACACGAGCAGGCCGATGGTGTTGCCCTCGCCGTCCTCCAGCGCCGTGTCGAAGGTGGCGAACACGTCGAGCACGCTCATGCCGGGTTCGACGTTGAAGCTGTGCGCGTTCGTCGAGTCCGCGCCGGGCAGCGCCGCCGGGCTGTAGTCGATGTGCACCTGCTCGGGCGCGGGGCCGCCGACCGTGTACTTCGCGTTGAAGTTGTAAGAGAAGTTGTTGTTCGCGCCGTACCTCTTCGAGGGGTTGAAGACCTTGTCCACGGCGGCGTAGGCGTTGACGTAGCCGGCGCCGACCTCCCATTCCTCACGGCCGGGCATGCGCGACGCGGTGTCAATCAGAATCTGCTTGATCTCGTCGGGCGTGAGCGTCGGGTCGGCGTCGAGCATCAGCGCGACCACGCCCGCGATGTACGGCGTCGCCATCGAGGTGCCGGAAATCTGCGTGTAGTAGGGCAGGTAGCTCGGCGAAAGCTCCGCGTCGTCCGTCAGGCCGTTGGCGAAGACGTTCGACTTCGAGCGGGTCGAGACGTAGGCGGCGGAGAACTTCGAGGCGTTCGACGCGAACTCGCGGCCCGTGCCGGGCGCGGTGATGGTCGGCGCGTCGTAGTCGTTGAGGGGGTCGTTGTCGGCGAGCCGCTCCTCCTTCGGGATGCCGCGCGAGGAGAAGCTGGCGAGCCCGCCCTCCTTCGTGCCCGCCGCGACCGAGATGACCCACGGCGCCTTGCCGTAAGGGTTGTGCGTGTCGCGGCCGGGGCCGGAGTTGCCGGCGGCGAAGACGACGATGATGTTGTTGTCGTGCGCGACCTTCGAGGCGATGGTGACGGGGTCGTTGGGGTCGAAGGCGCCCGTGCCGCCGTACGAGTTCGAGATGACGCGGATGCCGTAGAGCGCCTGGTTCGACAGAGACCACTCGAAGCCGCCCAGCGCGTTCAGGACGAAGAGCACCGCGCCCGAGCCCGTGCCGATGATCTTCGCGCCCGGCGCGACGCCCGCGTAGAGCCCGCCCGACTGCTGCCCCGTCCCGCCGACGATGCCCGCGCAGTGCGTGCCGTGGCCGACGTTGAGGTCGGTGTTCGGCTGGTTCTCCAAAGCCTGGAGCGTCGTGAAGCCGGAGAGCGTGTCGGTGCCGGTGGCGATGAAGACGTTCTGGACGACGTTCTTGCCCAACTGGAGGTCGGGGTGCGTGGCGTCGATGCCGGAGTCGTTGATGACGACCGAGAAGTCGCCCTTGCCCGAGACGGGCAGGCCGCCGTTCTGCGTCGTGAAGCCGCGGTCGGTGCGCAGGCGCTCGACGCCCGTCAGCGTCCGCGCCTCCTTGTCGAAGTAGTGGAGCTGGTCGTTGAACCAGACGGAGCGCACCGAAGGATTCGAGGCCAGGGCGCGCACCTGCCCGGCCGTGGCGACGCAGGCGACCATGCCGAGCCGGTTGAGCGTGATGCCCTTCAAGATGCCGACGCCGCGCAGCGCGTCGAGGTTGACGGGCTGGAGGCCCTTCGTCGTGTTGAAGCTGACGATGACGGTGCCGACCTTCGCGTCGGAGGCGAGGCCGTTGAGCTTCGCCTTGAGCGACGGCCCGAGCGTGGCGGCCGAGACGTTGGCGGCGGCGACGATGACGAGCAGGGCGAGGACTGAGAACGCGGCAGAGATTTTTCTGTGCATCGCTTTCAAATTTTCTCCTTGGAGTCGGGTCTCGAAGTTTGGGAATCGGTTCGGCTGACTCGACCTTGTCGTCGTCAGCATGGAGAAGATAGTCAAGACCGATTGAGCGAAACTTGAGCGCGGAGAAAATTTTTCGGCTCGGGGAAGGAATTTTCAGGCGGCTTAATTTTCAACAACTTAAGGCCGCTTGAGGAAAACTTGAGCCGCTTGAGGGCGCGGGCTTAAGTTGATTCAAGACGGAAACAAAGTCGGGCAGGCGGAGGCGGAAGGTTGGGCCTTTTTACTCGAACGTTGGGCCTTTTTGCCCGAACGACGAGGCTTTTTTCTCGAACGTTGAGCCTTTGAGGGGGAAAAACGGGCTTCGGAGGTTCAAACTTCTGCCTCCGAGCGAGGATACGAGGCTGTAGCAGTCAGAACCGCCCGCGGTAGCGGGTGGGCCTTTGTGATTCGGCGCATCTGTTTAGCAAAGGGCCACCCGCTACCGCGGGCGGTTCTGACCTGTTTCGTCATTTCGAGGGCGCGGGGCTGCTCACGATTGGCCTTTTACTTTAGACCTCCCGAGAGCAGTGGGAAGAAGCGGCCGCCCATCGGCTCGCCCTTCGGGATGGCGGGGACGCCTGCGAGCGGGGGCGCATCGGAGTTGGAGCGGACGCCGTCGCGGAAGACGTTGACGACCGTCGCGCGGCGCGGGCTGTCGGTCGAGTTGGCGTAGGAGCCGTGAATCATGCGCGGGTGGTGGAAGGAAGCCTCGCCCGCCTTCAATTCAATCGCCACAGGTTTGAAGAGGCTCCGCTGCCCGTCCGTCAGCACAGACCGTATCGCGTCCATGTCGCCCGCAAGTCCCGTCCGCGGCAGGTCGGGCCAGCGGTGGCTGCCCGGGACGTATTGGACGCAGCCGTTCTCGCGCGTCGAGTCATCGAGCCCCGCCCAGCAGGTGAGGTGCGCGAGCGGCGTCGTGCGCGTCCAGTAGGAGTAGTCCTGGTGCCAGGCGACGACCCCGCCGTGGCGCGCGGGCTTGCAGAATAACTGGTCGTGCCAGAAGCGCACCGCGCCGCCGAGGAGCTGCGCCGCGGGGACGGTGAAGCGCGGGTTCCACAGGAGGTCGTGAAAGCCCTCCGCGATCCGCCACGCCCCGAGCGCGTGGAAGAGGACGCGCGCCGGGTCGGCAGACTCGTTCGAGTGGAACTCGTACCAGAGTCCGCGCGCGGGGTGCTCGGGGTTCATCAGCCCCGACAGCTCCGCGCGCAGCCGCCCGACCTGCGCGTCGTCGAACACCCTCACGCCGGAAAGGTATCCGTGCTCCTCGTAGAAGGCGACCTGTTCGTCCGTCAACCTGAACCGCTCCCACTCCGCGGACGCGACGGGCGCGGGGAAGAGTTCGGTAATCGGCGAGTGGTACTTTGAAAGGTCTTCGTGCATCTGCTAAGTTCCGCTGGCGGGGCGGCAATTTTACACGACGAAGGCAAGGGGGTTGAAGACGTGGCGGAACATGACGCGGGGCCGGACATCTCCGAGGGGATGCACTCGCTGCTCGACAGCAGCAGGTCAACGTCCGAGGCTTTCACCATCATCGCGAACGAGCTGATCGAGGTGAAGGCGATGCTGATGGCGCTCATCGACCTCCAGAAGTCGGCGCTCTACGCCTCGGGCGTCAACGAGGGCGAGTTGGAGACGCACGTCCGGAACCTCATCGACGGCTACCGGCGGCGCTACCTCAGAGGGCTTGAGGGCCAGGTGCGCGAGGCGGCCGAGGAGCAGTAAGGGGGAGCTTGACGAGAGAGGGCCGCCCCGTCTTCAAGACGCTCGCGCGCGCCGCGCGGCTCCGCTGCCCCGCGTGCGGCCGTGCCTCCGTCTTCCAGTCGCCCTTCCGCGTCCGCCCGTTCTGCCCCGCGTGCGGCACGGTCTTCCAGCGCGAGGCGGGCTTCTTCGTCGGCGCCATCATGCTCAACGTGGTCACGACCGAGGCGGCGGTGTTGGCCGCGGCGGGGCTCTGCCTGCTGCTCCTCCCAGGCCGCGCCGCGACGCTGCTCTCGCTCCTCTTCGCCGTCGCGCTCCTCTTCCCCGTCGCCTTCTACCACCACTCGTGGAGCCTCTGGCTGGCCGGCGACCACCTCGTCGAAGGTCTTCCGCGAAGACGCCTGGACGACTAAATTTTAACTGGCATCCCTCCGCGCCGAAGTCTCATCTCTGAAGCCGAACGGCACGACGAATATTTCCCTCGCAGGTGACGAGCCATCGGACTCTGTCTCCCCGGATGATGGAACCGGCCCAACCCCTCGGAGGACGTATGCCTACAGCAACCCGCGAAGCCGCGCGCCCGGCTTTGAGCATCTCCCTTTGCCTTTGCCTCTTCCTTCTCGCCCTCTGCGCCCTGCCCGCGCGCGCGCAGCAGGAGGGCGCCTCGACCGCGGCCGCGGCGCGCACGCGCTACCTGTCCGAGATGGGGCTCATCCCCGCCTCCAACTCGGTCGCCGTCGAGGAGTTCGTCAACTACCACCGCCACCAGATCGGCCGCCCCAAGGCGGGCGAGGCCGTACTCATGGACGTGCGCTGGGGCAACGACCGCGTCAACGCGGCAGACCCCGAGGCCGTTTTGCAAATCGGCTTCAGCACCGCGCTCGTCTCCGACCGACAGCAACTGCCGCCCGTCAACCTCGCGCTCGTCATCGACAAGAGCGGCTCGATGGCCGACGCGAACAAGCTCACGCGGGTCAAGGAGGCGCTGCTCACGCTCGTCAACCAGCTCCGCGAGACCGACACGCTCTCCGTCGTCGTCTTCGACTCGGAGGCCGAAGTGCTCAGGCCCGCGCGCCCTCTGGGCGACCGCGAGGAGGTGCGCCGCCTCATCAGCCAGATCGAGCCCGGCAGCTCGACCAACATGCACGCCGGCCTCATGCTCGGATACCAGGAGGCGCTCAGGCACTTCAACCGCGAGGGGGCGAACCGCGTCGTGCTCCTCACCGACGGCATCGCCAACCAGGGCGTGACCGACCCGGAAAGAATCGCGCGCGACTCGCTCTCCTTCAACGACCGCGGCGTAGACCTCTCGACCATCGGCGTCGGACTCGACCTCAACAAAGACCTCCTGCGCCAGCTCGCCAAGAGCGGCCGCGGCCTCTTCCACTTCGTCGCCGACGCGCAGGACATCGACAAGGTCTTCCTCAAAGAAGTGCAGAGCCTCGTCGCGCCCGTCGCCACCGAGCCGAACCTCACCGTCACGCCCGGCCCCGGGGTGGAGGTGGCGCAGGTCTACGGCTACGACCCGCAGCCCCTGTCCGGCGGCCTGACATTCAAGCTCGACAACATGAACCAGGGGCTGACGCAGGTCGTCCTGATCCGGTTCCGCGTCCGGCCGCAGGCGCTGGACGCGGCCGCGCCGCCGACCGTCAGGGTCAAGTTCGGTTACACGGAGGTCGGGACGAAGCGGCGCGTCGTGAAGGACGAGGCGGCGACGCTCTCAGCCGGCGGCGGCGACCTGCTGCGCGACCCCGAGGTCGGCAAGAACTTCACCATCGCCCAGCTCGCCCAGGCCATCCACGACATGGCCCAAGCCGTCGAGGCCAAGCGCTACAAAGACGCCGAGGGCATCCTCAACGCCGCCGTCGCCAAAACCTACCAGCGCTACCCGCACCTCGAAGACGAGGACATCTCCCGCACCCTCCTCATCGCGCAGAAGTATCAGGAGCTGGTCAGGAAGTACAACCAGGAGCAGCAGCAGAGCAAGAAATAAAGGCAAAAGGCAAAAGACAAAAGGCAAAAATGAAAGACGGAGCCACACCACACGGGCCGCCGTCTTCACTTTTGCCTTTTGCCTTTTGCCTCTTGCCTTCTCTACGGCCGGGCTTCCGCCTTGGCGCGGCCGGCGCGGCGCTCTTCGAGGATTTCCCAGGCTTCGCGCGTGCGCGTGTAGATGCCGTCGGCGTCGAGGCCGTACTTGGCGAGCAGGAGCTTGGGGTCGCCGTGCGTGACGATGCGGTCGGGGACGCCCATGCGGACGAGGCGGACGGCGTCCAAAAGCCCGTTCTCTTCCAAAAGCTCCGCGACGGCCGAGCCGAAGCCGCCCGCGAGGTACGCCTCCTCGACGGTGACGACGAGCCGCTTCGTGCGCGCGAGCGCGAGGAGGAGTCCCGCGTCCAGGGGCTTGACGAAGCGCGCGTTGACGACGGTCGTCTCGATCCCCTCCTTAGCCAGGTGCTCGGCGGCCGCGGCCGCCGGGCGCACCATCGAGCCGTAGGCGACAATCGCCACCTCGCCGCCGTCGCGCAGAATCTCCGCCTTGCCGACTTCGAGCAGGCGCGGCTCGCGCTTGATGTCCACGCCGGCGCCGTTGCCGCGCGGGTAGCGCATCGCGGCCGGCCCCTCGTGCTCCAGCATCGTGTAGAGCATGTCGCGCATCTCGCCCTCGTCCTTCGGCGCCATCAGGATCATGTTCGGCACGCCGCGCAGGTAGGCGATGTCTAAGAGGCCGTGGTGCGTCGGCCCGTCGCCGCCGACGATGCCGGCGCGATCCATGCAGAACTTGACGTTGAGGTTCTGCAAACAGACGTCGTGGACGATCTGGTCGAAGGCGCGTTGCAGGAAGGTCGAGTAGATGGCGCAGACGGGCTTCAACCCCTCGGTGGAGAGGCCGGCGGCGAAGGTGACGCAGTGCTGCTCGGCGATGCCGACGTCGTAGGCGCGCTCGGGGAACTGTTCGAGGACTTTGTCGATCCCCGTCCCGTCGGGCATCGCGGCCGTGAGCGCGACGACCCTCTTATCCTTCGCCATCAGCTCGCACATCGTCTGCCCGAAGACGGCCGTGTAGGCCGGCGCCGACGGGCCGGAGGATTTGACGGCCGCGCCGGTCTTCAAATCGAACGGCCCCGTCGCGTGCCACGCGTAGTAGTTCTTCTCGCGCGCCGGGTAGCCCTTCCCCTTCTGCGTGAGCGCGTGGACGATGACGGGCGAGCCCTCGACCTGCTTCGCCTCTTCGAGCGCGCGCACCAGGGCGCGCGGGTTGTGGCCGTCCACGTAGCCGATGTACTTGAAGCCCAGCTCGTTGACGAGCGCGCCGGGCAGAACGGCCGCGGCGATGGCGTCCTTGACGGTCTTCGCCGCGTTGTAGAGCCGCTCGCCGAACGAAGGGATGTCGTGCAGAAGGTCGCCCACCTCGTCCTTCATGCGGTGGTAGCCCTGCGCCTCGCGGATGCGGTTGAGGTAGCCGGTCAGCGCGCCGACCGCGGGCGCAATCGACATCTCGTTGTCGTTGAGGATGACGATGAGGCGTGTCTTCAAGTGTCCCGACTGGTTGACCGCCTCCATCGCCATGCCGCCCGCGAGCGACGAGTCGCCGATGACGGCGACGACGTGGTGGTCTTCGCCGCGCTGGTCGCGCGCCACCGCCATCCCCAGCGCGGCCGAGAGCGAGGTCGAGGCGTGGCCCGCCCCGAAGGTGTCGTACTCCGACTCGTCGCGGCGCAGGAAGCCGGAGATGCCGCCGTACTGCTTGACGGTCGGCAGAAGCTCGCGCCGGCCCGTGAGAATCTTGTGCGCGTACGCCTGGTGCCCCACGTCCCAGACGAGGCGGTCGCGCGGCGTGTCGAAGGCGTAATGCAGGGCGACGGCCAGCTCGACCGCGCCGAGGGAAGCGCCCGTGTGGCCGCCCACGCGCGACATCGTCTCAAGGATGTACTGGCGCACTTCGTCGGCGACCGGCTGCAACTGTTCGGGGCGCAGACGGCGCAAGTCCGCGGGCGAGTCGATCTGATTCAGGAGTTTCATCGCGCGCGTATTTTACTCTGAAAGACCGTAAACCGTGAACCGTAAACCGTGACAAGATAAGAACTGGCTTTTTCTTGTCACGGTTTACGGTTCACGGTTTACGAGTCACAACGCTATTGCACTTCTAACACTAACTTCCCGAACTGCGCGCGGTCTTGCATCAGCTCGTGGGCGCGGCGGGCTTCGGCGAGGGGGAGGGTGCGGTCGATGACGGGGCGAATCTGCCCGCGCTCGACGAACTTCAAGGCGTCGAGCAGCTCGGCCTTCGAGCCCATGAACGACCCGAGCAGGTTGAGGTGCCGGTAGAAGACCTGGCGCAAGTCCGTGCGCGCGTCGTAACCGCTCGTCGCGCCGCACGTCACGAGCCGCCCGTCCTTCTTCAAAGACGAGACCGAGCCCGGCCAGGTCTCCGCGCCCGTGTGCTCGAAGACCACGTCCACGCCCTGCCGGCCCGTCAGCCGTTTGACCTCCTTCGGCCAGTCCGCGCGCGTGTAGTCCACGACCTCGTCCGCGCCCAGCTCGCGCGCACGCTCGCGCTTCTCCTCCGACCCGGCGGTGGCGATGACGCGCGCGCCGCGGAGCTTCGCGACCTGGACGGCGATTGACCCGACGCCGCTCCCGGCCGCGTGGACGAGCACGTCCTCGCCCGGCTCGACGCGCGCCCGCGTGACGAGCATGTGCCAGGCCGTGACGAGCACGAGCGGGAGCGCCGCGGCCTCCGCCCAGCTCAAACCTTGAGGCTTCGGGACGACGTTCACGCCGGGCGCGGCGACCAGCTCGGCGTAGCCGCCGTCGCGCCGGTAGCCGATGATGTCGTAGTGCGGGCACATGTTGTCCGCGCCGCCCAGGCAGTCGCGGCAGTGGCCGCAGCTCACCCCCGGCTGAAGCAAGACCTCGTCGCCCGGCTTCACCCAACCGACCAGCTCGCCGGCCTCGCGCACGACGCCCGCCACGTCGTTGCCGAGGATGTGCGGCAGAGGGATTTCAATGCCGCGCAAGCCCCCGCGCGCCCACACGTCCAGATGATTTAGCGCGCAGGCGCGCACCTCGACCAGCACCTCGTCGGCGCGAATCCGCGGCTCCGGGCGCTCTTCGTAAAGGAGGACTTCCGGCCCCCCGTGCTCGTGGAAGACGACTGCTTTCATTTTGAATCGGTAGGCAGGAGGCAGATGGCAGTAGGCAGTTCGCTCCGCGTTACGCGTGTTGAGAGATTAAATCAAAGTTTCGACAGCAGTGTCTTCAACTGCCTACTGCCATCTGCCTCCTGCCTACTGCCTACTCTCCGGCCCCGTCGGTCTGCTGGCGCGCGTGGTAGGAGGAGCGCGTCAGGGGGCTCGACTCGACGTGCTTGAAGCCGAGTTCGAGGCCGACCTCGCGCCAGCGGGCGAACTCCTCGGGCGTGACGTAGCGCTCGACGGGGAGGCGGCGCGCGTGCGGCTGGAGGTACTGCCCGATGGTCATGATGTCGCACGAGACCGAGCGCAAATCTTTCATCAGCTCGACCACCTCTTCGAACGTCTCGCCGAGGCCGACCATGATGCCGCTCTTCGTCAGCATCCCGCGCCGCTCGCGGTCGCGCCGCGCCGCCGCGCGTTCGAGCAGCGTCAGGGTCTGCCGGTAGTTGGCGTCCGGACGCACGCGCTTGTAGAGGCGCGCGATGGTCTCGGTGTTGTGGTTGAGCACGTCCGGGTAGGCGTCGAGCACGGCGTTCAGAGCCTCCTCGTCGCCGTTGAAGTCGGGGATTAAGACCTCGACGCGGCAGCCGGGGTTGAGCCGGCGCACCTGGCGGACGGTCTCGGCCCAGTGCGCGGCGCCGCCGTCCCGCAGGTCGTCGCGGTTGACCGAGGTGATGACGGCGTGCGCGAGGTCGAGGGTCTTCACCGCCTCGGCGACGTGGCGCGGCTCCTCGGGGTCGAGCGGCGTGGCCTGCCCCTTCGAGACGGCGCAGAAGCCGCAGTGGCGCGTGCAGATGTCGCCGCCGATCATGAAGGTCGCCGTCCTGTCCGTCCAGCACTCGAAGATGTTCGGGCAGCGCGCCTCCTGGCAGACCGTGTGGAGGTTCAGATTCTCGATCAGCTTCAGGACGTAGTTCTGGTTCGAAGGGTCGCCGAGGCGTATCTTCAGCCACTCGGGCTTCGGCCCGCGCGGCGGACGTGTCGTCGGGGGGTTGTTAAGGACGCGCAGCTCGCGGCTCAAACTCTTTCTCCTTGTTCGACTGTTCGACTATGCAATTTGAATATTCGGCTATGCAACCGGGCCGATTTTAACACCCGCCCCGGGCTTTGTCCTGCGGGGCGCCTCTCCCCGGCGGCCGAAAAATTTGTTGCGCGCCGCGCGCGCCGGATAGTAGATTTGAAGGAGGGGCGCGCCGCGCGCCGCCACTCACGAGCACGGCGGGCGGACGCGCTTCCCGCCTGCTCCCCAAGTCCACACGACCCGAACTCACACCACCGAAGGAGCCTTACCAAAATGATTAGCGTGAAGTGTCCGGCCTGCGGGCTGGTCGATTGGAACGTCGGCGACTGCAAGCGCTGCGGGACTTCGCTCGTGGGGCTCGGCGCGGAGGGCGGCGACGGCGGCTATTTCGGCCAGACGTCCGACGGGGCCGCGGACGGGCGCTCGGTGCGCGCCGCGCGCCTCGTCGTGGCGGCCTGCGCCGCCTTCGCGCTCGCGCTGACGGCGCTCGGCCTGCTCTACCTCGCGCACCGGCCCGCGAAGCCGCAGTGGTTCTGGAGCATCTACCGCGACGCGCCGACGGCCGCCGAGGTCTTCGAGCAGAACGTCGCGGCGAGCGGCGGCCGCGCGCGCCTCTCCAAGGTTCACTCCCTCCGCGCCGCGGGCAGCATCTTTTACAAGGGCGGCGAGGTGGGGCGCGCGACGGCCCCGCTGGGCGGCAGCGTGACCTTCGTCATGCACGTCAAGGAGCCGGACAAGATCGAGTGGGAGATCGGGCTCGGCGACTCCGAGCAGCGCATGCAGGAGTTCACGGTGCGCGACCTGCTGGCGCCCGCGCCGCCGTCCGTCCACACGACCGCGCGGCGCGGCTACGACGGCACACGCGGCTGGGAGTACGTCGAGCGCACGATCCTGACGGCCGGCTCGACCGTCCCCATCAAGCAGAACTCCTCGCGCGAGCTGGAGGGCGCCGACCTCGCCCAGATGAAACACTTCTCGCAGACGACGGCCACGGGGCTCGTCGCGCTCGCCGGGGAGTTCACCTCGCTCAAGCTCGTCGGGCGGGAGGCCGCGCACGTCCCGAGCGCCGCCGAGGGCGAGTTCGCGCACGCCTTCGATAAGGACTACGACGCCTACGTCGTGACCGGCGTCAACCGCCGCGGTCAGGACGAGACGCTCTACTTCGACACGGAGACGGGGCTGCTCGTGCGCGCGGACTACGAGCCCGAGGCGGGGGAAGGCGGCGGGAAACTGGAGTGCTACCCGCAGGACTACAAGGCGGTTGACGGCGTCAAGTTCCCGCACACGCTCCTCTACGTGCACGGCGACGAGACCATCAGGCTGACGTTCACGGAGTTCGCGCCGAACGACCCGACGCCCGACTCGACGTTCGAGATGCCGGAGTAGGCGGCGGGAGTTTAAGCCAGCGTCGGGTGGATGAGGCGCGCGAGCGTTTCCGGGTCTACGTTGCCGCCCGAGATGACGACGCCGACGCTCCCCACGTCCGCCGGAAGCTTGCGGAAGAGCGCGGCGGCCGCGGCGACCGCGCCCGTCGGCTCGACCAGAATCTTGAGGCGGAAGAGCAGGAAGCGCATCGCCTCGACGATCTCGTCCTCGGAGACGGTGAGCACGTCCTCGGCGTTGCGTTGCAGCACGGGGAACGTGAGCGCGCCGGGCGTCTGCGTGCGCATGCCGTCGGCGATGGTGGGCGGCGGCGGAATTTTTATCCGCTCGCCTTTCACGAAAGACTGTCGCGTGTCGTCGGAGAGTTCCGACTCTACGGGGAAGCAGCGCACTTTGGGGTTGAGGGCCTTCGCCACGGTGGACGCGCCGGCGAAGAGGCCGCCGCCGCCGCAGGGCGTGAGCAGGGCTTCGAGGTCGGGCACGTCTTCGAACAGCTCAAGCGCGCAGGTGCCCTGCCCCGCCGCGATGTGGTAGTCGTCGTAAGGCGGGACGACCACCGAGCCTTCCCTCTCCGAAATCCTCTGCGCGACCTCCTCGCGGTCTTCGCGCTGGCGGTCGTAGGTGACGACCTCGGCGCCGTAGCCCCTGGTCGCTTCGAGCTTGGCGCGCGGCGCGTCGGTCGGCATCGCGATAACGGCGCGCACCCCCGCGTCGCGCGAGGCGAGCGCCACGGCCTGCGCGTGGTTCCCCGAAGAGAAGGCGACGACGCCGCGCGCGCGCTCCTCGTTCGAGAGGGCTTGAATCCTGTTCGTCGCGCCGCGCATCTTGAAGGAGCCGGCGCGCTGGAAGTTCTCGCACTTGAAGAAGACGCGGCGGCCGGCGGCCTCGTCGAACGTGCGCGAGGTCGTGACGGGCGTGCGGTGCACGAACGGCCGCACGCGCGCGGCGGCCTGTCGGATGAAGTCGAGTGTCAGCATGCGGAGCTTGTCAACGTTCTTTCTTCTTCGGGCGTGGACTCGAACACCTCGGCGAAGCGGGCGACGACGCGGTCTTCCACTTCGCTCAAAGGAACCTCGCGGCCGAGCAGTTCTCTCATCGAAGTCACCGGCTCGCCCTCGCAGGCGACGATGAGGTTGAAGTAGGAGAGGTCTGTGTTGACGTTCAGGGCGAAGCCGTGCGTCGTGACCCAGCGCGCGATGTGGACGCCGATGGCGGCGACCTTGCCGCGCGCGGTGTGGACGCCCGTCAGCCCCTCGATGCGGAACGCTTCAATGTCATAATCCGACATCGCGCGGATCAAGACCTCTTCCAGGTCGCGGACGTACTTGTGCACGTCCTCGCGGTCGGGGCTCAGATTTATGATTGGATAGCCGACCAGTTGGCCGAGGCCGTGGTAGGTCATCTTGCCGCCGCGGTTCGTCTCGAAGACTTCGACGCCGCGCGCGGCGAGCGCTTCGGGCGTGGCGAGGATCAAGGAGGGCGTGGCGCGGCGGCCGACCGTGAGGACGTGCGGGTGCTCGACGAGGAGCAGCGTGTCGGGCTCGCGGCGGTCGCGCACCGACGCTTCGGTCTCCTTCTGGACGCGGTACGCCTCGCCGTACTCCGTGCGGCCCAGGCGGCGAACTCTCAGTCGTCTCGCGTGCATCGCAGTGCGCAGAACTGTTACTCTTCCCCTTCGGCCACATTGTAGCAGAGGCCAAATCCGAAAACTTCTGGAGGAAGGAAACGTGAAACCGCTCATCGCCAAAGCGGCCGTGTGCCTGCTCATCACTTGTTCGGCCGCCGCGCCCGCGCCCGCGCAGACGCGTACGCGCCGCACCGCCCCGGCCTCTTCGCAGAAGAGGAAGCCGGCGGCGGCCGGCTCGCACCTCGACCAGACGCGCTTCAACACGCAGCGGCTCGAACTCGCGGGGCTCTCGAAAGACCTGACGCGCTTCCTCTACCTCTACGGGAGGCTCTCGAAGGACTTGGAGCTGACGGGCGCGCAGTCGGGCGCGGCCGACGCGGCGAACCAGACGAAGGCCGGGCTCATCCGCAGCATCGGCGACATGCGCGACCGCCTCGACCAGTTGGAGGGGCACTTCCGCTTCGAGGAGGGGCTGCGGACGCCGTACCAGACGCTGCAAGGCGTCTCGGCCAGCGCCGAACAGGCCGCGCAGGCGGCCGGCGCCAACCGCTTCGACCAGGCCGGCCGCATCCTCCTCGACGTCGCGAATAAGTTGACGGACGTGCTGCTCGAAATGCAGTAGTCGAGAAGGCAAGAGGCAAAAGGCAAGAAGCAAAAATGAAGACGGCGGCCCGCACGGCGCGGCTTTCGTCTTCCACTTTTGCCTCTTGCCTCTTGCCTTTTGCCTTCCCTATCCCTTCTTAAAGTACCCCTGCCGTGCGCGGATGCGCGTGTCGGGGCGCGGTGGGGTCGTGACCTTGATGCGGAGGAACTTGCCGGCCGTCGCCTGGTTGTTCGAGAGGTACTGGAGCAGGTACTGCGCGCGCAGCTCGGCGGCGATCTGGCGGAAGATGGCGTCGAGGTCTTCGTTGCGCGCGGGGACGTAGGCGGTGCCGCCGGTGGCGTCGGCGACCGTCTGCATGCCGGTCTGTGCGCGCATGCTGATCTCGTTGAGGCGGACGGAAGGGCCGCCCGGGTTGATCGAGTAGAAGACCGAGTCGGCGCCCTGCACGGCGCGCTGCACGCCCTGGATGGCGCGCGCGTGGCGCGACTGGAGGTCGCGGCGCGCGGCGGCGCGCTCGCCGACGGGGAGCGTCGCGTCCTGCGCCTCGGCCTTCTTCAGCGCCTCGTACTCGGCGACGGTCTGCTCGCGGACGGCCGTCGAGAAGTTGTCGTCGCCGTCGGTGACGGCGAGGATGACGCGGCGGTGGTTGCCCGGCGCGTTGTCGGCGAGGTACTTCGCGGCGAAGGTCACGGTGTCGTAGAAGGCCGTCGGCACGGCTTTCGCCGCGGGCGGTATTTTGAGGATTGCCGCGGCCGTCGCCTCGGCCGGCGCGAGCGGCTGGGCGAGCGCGGGCTTGTCGGCGATGGTGACGACGGCCGCGCGGTCTACGGGCTTCATCACCAGGCGCAGGAAGCGCGCCGCCGCCTCCTGCTGGCGCGTGAAGAAGTCTTTGGCCGTCACGCTCGAAGAGATGTCGAAGAGGATGACGATGTCGAGCGGCACCTCCTCGGCGGTGCCGACGCTCTGAAGCTCCTGCGCGCGCCCCTCCTCCTCAAGCAGAAAATCCTCCCTCTTCAAACCCTGCACGGCGTTGCCCCCCGCGTCGGTGACGGCGACGGGCACGACCACGAGGTTCGAAGTGACCTTCACCACGTCCGACTCGTCGAGCGTGTCCTCGACGGGCTTGGGCGTCGGCGTCGGTTTGGGCTTTGGGGTCGGCGTGGGCGGCGGGGGCGGGGGCGTGTCGTCGGGCGTGACGGGCACGTTGATGATGGCCGGCGTCGGGGTCGGCGTCGCGCGCTGCGGGAGGCGCGGGACGACGACGGGCGTCGGCCGCGGCCTCGCGTTCGTGTTCGTCTGGCGGCTCTGCGCGCCCGCCGCCGCGATGAACGTGAGCGCGACCGCACCGAGCGTCAACCCCAGCAGAAACCTTCTCGCCGCGTCGGGTAAGCGAATCACTGTGTGACCCCTCCATAAAAAAAGTAGACAGTAGACAGTAGTCAGTAGTCAGTAGAACTCTCTTCCTACTGTCTACTGACTACTGTCTACTGTCTACTTCGTCCTTCCGGACTAGTTGCCGCCGCCGGGGTTGTCCGAGCTGGGCTTGGTCATGGTCGGCGCGCCCTGGATGAGGCCGCGGTTGACGAGCACCTTGACCTCGACGCGGCGGTTCTGCTCGCGCCCCTCGCGCGTCGCGTTGTCGGCGACGGGCTGCGCCTCGCCGTAGCCGTACGGCGTGACGATGCGGCGCAGCGGGATGTTGTGGTTCTCGACGAGGTAGCGGATGACCGTGTCGGCGCGGCGCTGGCTCAGGCGGCGGTTGGCCTCCGTCGAGCCGTCCGAGCTGGCGAAGCCCGAGACCTCAAGCACGTAGCCCTTCGCCTGCAAAGCCTGCTGCGCGATCTGGTCGAGCTTCGACTTGCTGTCGGGCGAGAGGACGGCGCTCCCCACCCGGAACTGGATGCTCGTGTTGTTCTGCACCTGGTAGTCGTCGAGCGCCGAGATGCGCTCGTTCGTGGCGTTCACGCCGGCGACGGCCGCGTCCGCCGTCTCCTGCGCGGCCTTGGCGCCGCCGCGCGCGGCGTTCGAAACGGCCGCCAACTCGTCCAACTGCCCCGAGAGGCGCTGCGCGTTCTGCTCGACCTGCCCGATCCGGCCCTCGGCCGCGCCGACGCGGTTCTCGACCGGCGTCACGTTGGCCTCGACCGTGCGGGCCGTGCGGAGGTCGCCCTCCTTGAAGCGAATCTTGCTGGCGACGAGGTTCGTGCCGTCGCCGGTGCCTTCGACTTCGAGGTTGAGGCCGCGCAGGATCGCGGTCACGCCGTAGTTGGTGCCGCCGCGCAGGAAGCCGCCGTCGGTCTTGATGCTCGTCGCGTTCGTCAGCGTGACGGTCGTCTGCACGCCGTTGGCATCCTGCATGACGAAAGAGTCCGGGTCGCGGCGGGTCACGACGCCCTTGATCTTCATCTTCTGGCCGGAGGCGACGGTGCGCGTGTTGCCGCCGCCACTGTTACCTGCGTCCTGCGCCAGCAGTGCCGGCGCGGCCGCCAGCGCCAGCGCGAAAGTCAGCGCGATCAATCTTACGCTCTTCGAAACGTTGCTCATGTTTGTCCTTCTCCGTTCGTGCGAAAGTCAGTCGGGAAACTTCGCGCGCCCCGCGTAAAGCCCCTCCGAAAATATCCGCTTGCGAGGTTGTTCTCTCCGCATGTTGACCGTTTGGTTTCGGATTCTGTGCGACTGCGGAAAGCAAGTCAAGCAGTTTGACTAAACCGGGGCCGAAATTGGTTGCGCCCGAGCGATTTATTATTCAATCGCTACGTCTCCGCAACAATCAGGCGGCCGAAGGGCACGGCCCCCCGACGCAACACGCACATAACATCCGGGCACGCGCGCGCGGCCCATACGCGGCACCCGGACACGATATCGTGCCGGCAGAACCGTTTCATGACAGCGGCCGGGCGAGAGGTCAAAACAGACGTCTTGTCTAACTCACCTGCCTGTAATCTTAAGGGGAACCGGCCCCGAAGAGGGCGCGGCGGCACGGCCTTTGCGAAAGTACGAAGGGAATAACTTTTACCGCAACGGAGATGTAATGAACGTGAACGCTCGTCATAACGGTATCAGGGTGTGGCCTCACCTGACGTTAATCTTTCTGGCCTTCGCGGCGCTCGGCGCGGGCGCCGCCGCGCTCTGGATGCGGCACGAGCCGAAGGCCGAGGCGTTCTCGGTGCCGCGCGCCGCGCGCGTCGAGCGCGTGGACGGACAGGTGGGCCTCGGCCGCGACCTCAACGGCGGCACGCGTGACGAAGAGCAATGGGCGGAGCTGACGCCGAACACTCCCGTCACCGTCGGCGACCGGCTCTACGCGCGCGACGACTCGCGCGCCTCGCTCGCGTTCACGGGGCGCAACTTCGCCACCATCGACCCGGACTCCGCGCTCGACGTGGTCGCGCTCTCCGACCGGCGCACGCAGCTCGCGCTGCGCGAAGGCTCGGCCATCTTCGACATCGGCGCGCTCGCGCCCGACGAGATGTTCGAGGTCGCGACGCCCTACGGAGCCGTCGACTTCCAACAGCCCGGCCTCTATCAAGTCGGCTACAACGACGACGGCTCGGCCTTCGTCTCCGTGCTGAGCGGCCTGGCGCAAGTCGTCGGCCTCGCGGGCAGCGGTCAGATCAGTAAGGGCGAGATGTTGACTCTGCTCGGCCAGACGGCGGCGCAGGTCGCGCTCTCGCGCCTGAGTCCCGGCTACGCGGGCGGCCTCGTGAATGATTACTACGGCTACCGCTATCCGAACTCTTACGACGGGCGTTACGCGGACTACAACGCGTACCTGAACGACCCTTACTACTACGACCCTTCCAGACGCTACGCGAGCTACCAGTACGTGCCGGCGACGGTGCCGGGCGCATACGACCTCGACGCTTACGGCGACTGGCAGAACCTGAACGGCTACGGCTACGCGTGGAGTCCGCGGGTGGATCAAGGCTGGGCGCCGTACCGCGACGGCTACTGGATGATGGACGACCCGTACGGGCTGACGTGGGTCTCGAACGAGCCGTGGGGCTACGCGCCCTATCACTACGGCCGCTGGGTGAGCGCGGCCGACCGCTGGTACTGGGTGCCGGACTCCGTGAACACGCAGCCCGCGTACGCGCCGGCACTCGTGGCCTTCCTGCCTTCGACGGGGGCGAACGAGATCGGCTGGGTGCCGCTCGCGCCGGGCGAGCAGTACGCGCCGGCCTACTACGACGCGAACTGGCAGCCGCACTACTACGACGGCAGCTACGGCGTGCCCGACCGCGTCGCCAACATGAGCGTGCCGAACGGGGTGACGGTCGTGTCGGTTGACGACTTCGGGCGGCCCGTCGACCGGCGCTCAATCGCGCGTTTCGACCCGAGGGCTTTCGAAGGGACGCGGCCGGTGCTCGAGCCTTTCTCGAACGCACTGCTGCGGCAGGCTTCGCTCACGCACGCCGCCGAGCGGCGCGGCTTCGTGCTGCCGCCGGGCCTCGCGAAGAAGCTCGACTCGACGCAGGTCTACGCGAGCGCCCCGCCGCCGACGCCGAAGTTCCGCGAGGACTTCGCGCGCCGCTTCCGCGTCGAGGCGGTGCCCGACAAGGTGAAGCGCGAGAAGCTGAAGTTCGACGAGCGCCAGCAGCCCGCACAGGTCGCGGCGCCCGCGCGCGCGAACAGGCATGAGGAGAAGGCGGAGCAGCGCGCCGCACGAGGCCGCGACTTCGGGCAGCGTCCTCCGAGCCCCGAGAACGCGCAGGGCGAGAGAGTCGCGGCGGGCCGCGCCGAAGCGGCCGCGCGCGGCGAGCGCGAGGCGCAGGCGAGACAACAAGCGCAGGCGGCCCGCGAGCAACAGCGTGTTGCGGCGCAGCAGCAACGCGCCGCCGAGCAGCAACAGCGCTTCGAGATGCGGCGTCAGGCCGAGGGACAGCGACAGGCTCAACGTCAGGCCGCGCAGCAGGCGCAGCAACAGAGGGCGCAGCAGCAGATGGAGGCAATGCGCGCGCGTCAGGCACAGCAACAGCAGCGACGCGCCGAGCGCCCGCAGCCGCAACCGCGCCCCGTCATGCAGGCCCCGCCGGGCCAAGCGCGTAAGCAGCAGCAAGGCCCGCCCGCGGGCGGCGGTGGTGATGGTGGCGGAGGCCGCGGCCGGGGTGACGGCGGAGGCGGCGGTAAGGGTAAAGGTAAACACTAAACGACCGCCGTTCGGTTAAAGCAACGAGAAGCGCCATAGCGGTCAGTACCACCCGCGGTAGCGGGTGGCCCTTTGAGATATGGAGCATCCGTCCTGCAAAGGGCCACCCGCTACCGCGGGTGGTTCTGACCGTTATCGCCACACGGCTGTCCTCACCTGAACGCATTTCGCTATAAGCCTTTGGATTTTTTCCAGCGCGTCATGCGTTGGCAGCCGACGTGCTGCGCTGAATCCACTTCATCACGCGGGCCGTCCCGTTCATCACAAATTTTTCCGCGCCTCAATAACTCGCATCAAAGTGGTCAAGCCTGACGTAACGAGTAAAGGGGCGGCCGGCTTCGAATCTTCACACACCGGTAGTCGGCCGCGAAGGGGCATACATGACGAGCCTGTCAGCGACACCGATCCAGAGGGAACTGTCTCGCGCCGTCTCGCGGCGCGGGCCGAGCGAGTACCAGACGACAGCCTTGCGCCTGCTCACGCCGCCGGAGGAGGAGACGCACTCCGCGGCGCTGCCCGTGCTGGCGACGCCCGGCGACCTGCGCGAAGCCGTGCAGTACTTGAAGAGGAAGCCGACCGGCGTCTCGGTCGTCGAGGCGCTCGCCGACGCCAAGCGCCGCGTCTTCGAGCCGCGCAAGGTCGCGGCCTACGAAGCGTGGGGCGTCGTCGCGCGGCGCGGCGGGCGACTGTTCCTGACGCGGCGCGGGCGCGAGTTCGCGCGCACGCTCGAACCCGAGACGCGCGCCTACCGCACGCTGCTCGAATCGAACCCGCTCTACCGCGCGGCGCTCGCGTGGATTCAAAGACAGGGACTCGACCTCGTCACGTACGCGGACGTGGCCGCGTACCTGCAGGAAGAGTTCGGGCCGCTGCTCGAAGCGGCCGGGCCGAAGGGGGCGGAGGAGGGCGTCGTCTGCTTCTTCCACCTCTGCCAGGCGGCGGAGCTGGGCACGCTGACCATCGGCAAGCGCGGCCAGCCCGCGCGCATGCGCGTCGAGCGCGAAGGGCTGGACGAGTACGTCGCGGGCCGCGGCCCCGCGCGCGACGTGACGCGCGCGCGCGCGGAGTCGGACGAACGCGCGGGCGACGAAGAAGAGTTCGGCGACTCCCCTTCGCAGACCTGTCTCTTCGTCTCGTACGGCGGCCAGCCCGCGCACCTCGTCGCGCAGATTCAGACGGTCTTCGAGCTGGCCGGCATCAAGAGCCACGCCTCGGAGCGCGCCCCGCGCGAGGGCGCGGCGGTGCTCGTCGCGGACGAGGCCGCGGAGGTGATGCGGCGCTGCGACGCCGCGCTCGTGCTCCTCTCGGCGGAGGACTGCCGCCCCGCAGAGTCGGGCGCGCCCGCCGTCTCGCAGCGCGCGCTCGTCGAGATCGGCGCCGCCTCCGTGCTCTACGAGCGTCGCGTCCTTCTGCTGCTCGAAGGGCCGGCGGAACTGCCCGCGGGGCTGGCCTCGCTGCCGCACGTCACGCTCGGCGAGGGCGGGTTGACGTGGGAGGTCGGCATCGAGCTTCTCAAGGCCGTCCGTGGATTCGCCAGCCGCGCCGGCTGAACGAAACTTGAGTGGAGACGCGAGAAGGAATTAACCAGAGAGACACAGAGGCACAGCCTGATGACTTATGTCTTCAAAGCTGTGCCTCTGTGTCTCTGTGGTTAAAAACTCCGAGTGACATAGGCGTGCAAAATTACATAGTCAAGCTTAGCCTGGCGCTCGTCGCGTGCTGCCTCTTCTGTTGCGTCGCGCGGGCGGAAGAACTCCCGCGCGGGCAGGTCGTCGAGCGTGTCGCGACGCTCAAAGACCCCGCGCAGACGTACGCACTCTACCTCCCTTCGAACTACACGCCCGAGCGGCGCTGGCCGACGCTCTACTGCTTCGACCCGCTCGCGCGCGGCGCCGTCCCCGTGAAGCTCTACAGCGAGGCGGCCGAGCGCTTCGGGTGGGTCGTCGTCGGCTCGAACAACTCGCGCAACGGCTCGGTGCGCGACTCGGTCGACGCGGCCCAGTCGATGTTCACGGACACGCAGGCGCGGCTCGCCGTGGACGGGCGGAGAATCTACGCGGCGGGCTTCTCGGGCGGGGCGCGGCAGTCTATTCTGGTCGACCAGCTCTGCCGACACTGCCTCGCGGGCGTCATCGCCGCGGGCGCGGGCTACCCGCCGAACGTACAGCCGGCCGCGCCCGTCACCTTCGCACTCTTCGGCGCGGCCGGCGTGGACGACTTCAACTTTCCGGAGATGAAGACGCTCGACGCGACGTTCGCGCGGCTCGGCGCGACGCACCGCTTCGAGAGCTTCGAAGGCGGGCACGCGTGGCCGACGCCGCCGGTCGCCGCCGCGGCCGTCGAGTGGTTGGAGCTGCAGGCTTTGAAGTCCGGCCTGCGGCAGAAGGACGAGGCCTTCATGTCCGGCGCGTGGGCGCGCAGGCTCGCGGAGGCGCGGCGGCTCGAAGAGGCTTCGAATCCTTACGCGGCTTATAGAGCCTACGAGTCTCTGGCCGCCGACTTCCGGGGCTTACGCGACGTGTCGGAGGCGGAAGGCAAGTTCGCGGCGCTCGGCGCGTCGAAAGAGGTGAAGGCCGCGCTCAAGGACGAGGCCGAGCAGTTGAGCCGTCAGCAGCAGCTCGTCTCTGAACTCTTCGAACTGGTCGAGAAGCGGCGCGGCGAGTTCGAGTCGCGCGTGCAGGCCGCCTCAGACTTCCGCTACCGCGTCGAGAGCCTGCGCGCGAAGGCGCAGGCCGAAGCGGACTCCGGCGAGCGGCGCGTGGCCCGCCGAACACTCAACCAGGTCTCGGCCCACTTCTACGAGACGGCCGGCGAGTTACGCCAGCGCCGCGCGCGCCCCGCAGAGGTCGTCGCCGCGCTCGAAGTCGCCTCCGAGATTGCCTCGAAGAGTCCTCAACTCTTCTACGAGCTGGCCGTCGCGCACGCACAGAACTCCGACAGGAAGAGCGCGCTCGCCGCGCTCCGCAAAGCCTTCGAGCTCGGCTTCAAAGACGCGGCCGCGGTCGAGAAAGAGCCCGCCCTCGAATCTCTGCGCGGCGACGCCGAATACAAGCGTCTCGTCGAAGGAAAGAATTAACCACAGAGACACAGAGACACAGCTTTAAGCATTTGAAATTTCAAATTGTCTTAGCTGTGTCTCTGTGTCTCTGTGGTTAATTCTTTTTCTGCGGCTTGAGGCCGGAGAGCACACCGCGAACCTGTGCGGCGTCGGCGGCGTCGGGCGCGAGGCGCAGGTACTGTTCGAGCGCGGCGGCGGCGCGCGCGTCGTCGCCGCGCTCGACGTAGAGCGCGCCGAGGTAGCGGTGCGCGAGCGCGACCGAGGTGCCGCCGAGTTTGACGGCCGCGAGCAGTTCTGTCTCGGCCTCGGCGCCGCGGTTCAGGCGGATGAGCGCGTGGCCGTGGTGGACGCGCGCCGCGGCGTTCTTGTCGTCGAGGGCGACGGCTCGCGCGAGCTGCTCTTCGGCCTCTTTGTACTTCTTCTGGCGGATGAGCAGGATGCCGTAGTTGATGCGCAGCACGGGCTGGTCGGGCGCGAGCTTGACGGCGGCCTCCAACTCCTTCAGCGCGCGCTTGTGGTCGCCGGCCGCCGACGCTTCGAGCGCCTTCTCGTTGTGCGCGCGCACCTCGGCCGCCAGGGCGTCCGGCGCGGCGCTGACGACGCCCGCGCGCTTCGGTTCGGCCGCGGCGCGCTTCTCTTCCAGACGAAGCTGCACGCTGTAGACCTGGCCCGGCTGATCCGTGCGGCGCGGGCCGTCGAAGACGTCGACGTTCTCCGACGCCGTCTCGAACTCGTTGCCGCCCTCGACCGTCACGGTGTATGTGCCGGCCGACAGGCGGCGGAAGGCGAAGGCACCGTTGTCGTCCGTGAGCGTCGAGTTCTCGCCGCCGCGCACGCCCGAGAGGCGCACGCGCAAACGCCGGTCGAGCTTGCGCCCCGAAGGCAGGTAGACGCGCCCCTCTATCATGTGGCGCCCGCCCGTGCCCAGCGTGTCGCCCGCGTCCGGCAGGCTCCCGTTGTCCTGCGCCTGCGCGGCCGCGCAGAGGCTCAACGCCAACACCGCGAGACCAAGGCGGGTGAAAGTCCTGCTCCGCATCGCTTCCCCTCACAGCTAAAAGCCGACGGCTAAAAATAAAAAGGAGGGGAGCCACCCGCGTGGGGCTCCCCTTGGAAAAGACCTTCGGGTGAACGAAGGTCAGAAGACGAACTTGGCCGCGAGCTGCACGTTGCGCCGCTCGAGGTTGCCGGAGGGGAAGACCCCGCGCAGCGCCGTGACGGCGTTCGTGCCGCTGGCGTCCAGGTTGTTCACGTCCACGAAGAGGTTCGCGTGGTTGAAGACGTTGAAGGCTTCGAAGCGGAGTTGCAGGCTGTACTTCTCGTTGAACCTGATCCGCTTGTAGAGGCCCGCGTCCATGTTCCAGTAGCCGGGGCCGCGGAACGCGTTGCGCCGCGTCATCTCGGCCGGGAACGGCCCGACCGCTCCGTTGTGGGCAATCGGGTTCGTGAAGAGCACCGAGGTCGGCAGCGGGATGAGGTCGAACGAGTTCGCGACGGGACGGCCGCTCGCGTCGCGCGAGGTCGGCGGGTTGCCGTCGCCGCTCAGGCTCAGCGCGCCGCCGGGGATAAAGCGGGTGCACGTGTTGAGCACGCCGGTCGTGCAGTCCCAGACCGTGAACGGGTTTCCCGTCCGCGCGTTGAAGATGCCGGTCAGCGTCCAGCCGCCGAGCAGTTGCCGCGCCACGCCGTTGCCCCCGCCGAAGTAGGGCACCTCGTACGCGAAGCTGCTTGTGAAACGGTGGCGCGCGTCGAAGTCCGCGTAGCCGTAGTCGAGCTTCGGGTCGAACGGGTCGAGCAGCCCGAGGTTGTAGTTGTAGTTGGCGTCGGAGAAGGTCGAACTCAAGTTGTCCTTGGCCGACGAGAAGGTGTAGCGGGCCGTGAACTGAAGGCCCTTGTTGCGGAAGTTGTTGCTCTCCATCCCGACGATGAGCGCGTTGTAGTTCGAGTAGCCGTTGTTGCCGCGCGAGTTGATGTCGCCGTACTGCCCGTTCAGCCGCGAGGAGCTGCCGCCGGTCGGCGTCGTCGCGTTGCCGCCCAGGTAGACCGGGCCGTAACCCTGACGGTTGATGTTCTCAAGCGAGTAGAGCGAACGGCCGGCCGAGCCCGAGTACTCGACCGAGGCCACGGTGCCGCGCCCCATCTCGCGCTCGAAGGCGGCGCTCCAGAAGTGCGCGTAGGCGTTGCGAATGTCCTCGCGGACGTGGCGCAGGGAGGTCTCGGGGAGGCGGATGGTCTGGCCGCTGCCCGCGACGGGGCCGAGGTTGTTGAGCGAGAGCGGGATGGACGCGAACCCCGGCGTCGTGCCGGCCGTGATCGAGATGACGGCCTGGCTCGGCGGGTTCTGGATGACGTTGAAGGTGACGTTGCCGAAGTTGCGCTCGTAGGAGACGCCGTAGCCGCCGCGCAAGGAGGTGCGGCCGTCGCCCGTCACGTCCCAGGCGAACCCGACGCGCGGCGCGAAGTTGTTCTTGTCGGGCGCCCACAGGCCGCCCACGGGGCTGTTGCCGGCGACCTGCACGCTGCCGTTGCGGATGCGCTCTTGCAGCGTGCTGCCCGAGCCGAAGTAGAAGTTCGAGTCGAGCTCGGGGAACTTGTTGTGCTGCACGCCGAAGTACTCGTAGCGCAGGCCGAGGTTAAGCGTCAGGCCCGGGCGGGCGCGCCAGGCGTCGTTGAAGTAGGCCGCCCACTCGTTGTAGCGGTTGTAGCGGATGAAGCTCGGCTCGGCGAGCGGCGTCGTGGCGGTCTGGCCGGGGAAGTGCCCCTGCGGGTCGACGGCCACGCGGAAGTTGAAGAGCTGGCCGGCGACGAGGTTGGCCGTCCCCGTCGCGAGGTTGGTGCCGAGCGTCTGCACCGAGTTCTGGAAGGCGCCGAAGCTCCGGTTCTGCTGGATGTAGAAGAGGGAGCCGCCGAAGCGGAACTGGTGGTTGCCCCTCTGGTAGTTCAAGTCCTGGTAGAACTGCCAGGTGTTGGTCGGCCCCTGCGCGGGGATGGCGCTGCCGGGGTTGAACGGCAGGTAGCCGGGCAGGCCGACCAGCACGCCGTTAACGTTCTGCCGCGTGGCCGCCAGGTAGAGCGTCGGCCCCACGGGCTGCTCGCCCAGGGGCGACCCCGTGTTGACGCGCGCGAAGGCGAGCTTCGACTGCGAGACGAGGTTCTGCGAGAAGGTGTGCGTCGCCGAGAGCATCGCGTTCTGGTTGAAGGCGAACGTCCCCGTGTTGAAGCCCTGGTACGGGCTGTTGGCGTTCGTGCCCTCGAAGAGATCCGTGTTCTGCAACGCGTAGCGGCCGTAGACCTGCGTCTTGTCGGACAGGTTCCAGTCGATGCGCGACACGGTCTGGAGGTCGTTCTGCGGGAAGCCGCCGCCGAGGTCGGTCGGGAGGGTGTAGGCGACCTCGCGGTAGGCGGGGGTCGAGGAGGCGAGGCCGGGGACGGTGATGCCGAGGTCGCCGAGCGTGCTCACGCGGCCCGTCGGCGTGGCCGCGAGCGGGTAGTTGGCGAAGAAGGCGCGCGTGTTCGCCGCCGACGCCGCGATCAGCTCCGAGGTCGGCACGTAGACCGTGACGGGGCCGTTCGAGCGCACGCGAATCCACTCGGTCGAGTTGAAGAAGAAGAGCTTGTCGCGCAGGATGCGCCCGCCGGCCGAGTAGCCGAACTGGTTGCGCGCGAAGACGCCGCGCTCGAGCCCCTTGGCGTTGTTGTCGAAGCCGTTCGACGCGAGCTTCGAGATGCGGTTGAAGGCGTAGGCCGTCCCGTGGAAGTCGTTACTGCCGGCGCGCGTCGCGACGTTGACGACGCCGCCCGAGGCGCGGCCGTACTCGGCCGAGAAGTTCGAAGTGACGACGCGGAACTCCTGCACCGAGTCGAGCGGGATGAGCTGGCCGACGGTCGCCGTGTAGGAGTTGTTGTTGTCGGCGCCGTCGAGCAGGATGTTGGTCGAAGCGGCGCGCTGCCCGTTGAGCGACGCGCCCGCGCCGCGGTAGGTCGAAGTCCCCGCCGTGTCGTTCTGCGAGGTCGAGGGGTCGTCGGTCTGCGCGTTGCCCGAGAGCTGGACGAGGTTGTAGGGGTTGCGCGTGATGGTCGGCAGCTCGCGAATCTGCTCGCCCGAGACGACGGTCGAGAGCTCCTGGGTCTGCGTGTTGACCTCGACGCCCGAGCCGGCGACCACGTCCACGGTCTCGCCCTGGATCGCGGTCACGGAGAGCTGCGTGTCGAGCGAGGCCCGCGCGCCGACGGTGACCTGCACGCGCTGCGTTGACTTGGCGAAGTTCTGCGCCGTCACGCTCACGTCGTAGAGGCCGGGCAGCAGGTTCGTGACGGAGTAGACGCCCTCCTCGTCGGCGGTCGCCGTGCGCTCGGCGCCGGTCTCGACCGACTTGACGGCGACGGCGGCGCCGGGCACGACCGCGCCGTTCGGGTCTGTGATGCGCCCCGTGATCTGCCCGGTCTCGAGCTGCGCGAACGCGGTCGCGCTGAAGGCGACGACGAGCAGCGCGGCCAGGAACACGACTTTGAATTTTATCCTTGCCATATCGACTCCTTACGCGTTGTGTGCGACGGAGGCGCGCGCGGCCCTTTCCACGCGCCGTCTCGCCACGCATCACCCTCTGGGGAGAGTTCGGCCGCGCGAAGACTTGGGCAACGCCCATGCCGCCTCTCGGCACTCTCGCCTAAGTCTCGAATGTTCGTGAGGTTAAGACTTCGCCCCTGCGTTCGAGCCCCGCCCGAACTTGACGTTTATGGATGCCACTTTCTTATTCAATAACATTTATTGAATGGGAGGGGAGCAGTAGGCAGATGGCAGTTAAGAGCCCTGCTGCCTGAACCTCTGAGTTAATCCTGTAACACGCTTAACGCGGAGCGTACTGCCATCTGCCTACTGCCTGCTGCCTACTGTTTCGGACAAATTAGGCATTGACTGAATCGCCCGAAGAGGCATATAGTCCGGCCCGCTCCATTTGGATGGACTGTTTGGCTTGACGGTGGATTCACCTACCGCAAGTCTACGCCCAGACTCTTGTCCCGGCCGTAAGCAATCTCGGGCCGTACGGCGCCCACCTCAACGCATTAAGCAATAACAGTTCGGAGAGGATACGCCTGGCGTTCTGTCCCCTTGCCCCATCCGTCCTCCCGGGAGAGCTGTCTGCGGTCGAAGTACGGCCGTCGATAGTTGATTTTTGCCCTGAGTAGGTAGCGCGGCCCGCCCCAAAGCGGCCGCGCTGTTTCGCCCCTTTATTCAGAGGAGAGACCCGATATGAAGAGAAGGCACATCTGGTTCTTGCTGACCTGCCTCGCTCTGGCCGCCCTCGCCATTCTTCCTGGCGTCTCGGCCCAGCGCGGCGGGCGGCGCGGCCCCATCCGCGCCGAAGAAGATCGCGGCGCCCCCGCGAAGAACAAGTCCGACAAGTCCCGCGCGGCCAAGTCACAGCACAGGGCCGCGCGCAGAAGCTCACCCCTGCGACAGGAGGAGCCGCTGGTTCCCGTCTCCGGCGAGGCCGTCGCCTTCGCCGTGACGCGCCCCGTCGCCGAGCTCGAACCCGACAAGGGGCCGGGCACCGACGTGGTCGACCCCGGCAAGATCGTCGTCCGCGACAACGAGGTGCTGCGCGAGCCGGTCGCGGGCATCCCCGGCGACCGCGACGGCGCGCTCCAACTCTCCGCGCCGTCCGCCCCGACGGCGCTCGCGCCGGCCGCCATCAACAGCTTCGACGGCATCAGCAACGCCGACAACGCGAACGCCGCCTTCGGCGGCCTCGGCCGCGTGCTCCCGCCCGACACCAACGGCGACGTCGGCCCCAACCACTACGTGCAGACGGTCAACACGCTGGCCCGCATCTTCCAGAAGAACGGGACGCCGGTCGGCAACCCCTTCCTCATCAGCACGCTCTTCACGGCGCTGCCCGCGGGCAACGTCTGCCGCACGACCAACGACGGCGACCCCATCGTCCTCTACGACGAGCTGGCCGACCGCTGGATGATCAGCCAGTTCTCCACGACCGCCAACCCGAACACGCACCAGTGCATCGCCGTGTCGAAGACGGGGAACCCCGCCGGGCAGTACTACGTCTACGACTTCGCGATGCCGAACAACAAGTTCAACGACTACCCGCACTTCGGCATCTACCCGGACGCCTACTACATGACGGACAACCAGTTCAACCAGGCGGGCACGGCCTTCCTGGGCGCTGGCGTCTTCGCCTTCAACCGCCAGAAGATGCTCGTCGGCGACCCCGCCGCCAACTTCGTCTACTTCGACCTCGCCGCGAACGACGGCGGCATGTTGCCGGCCGACGCCGACGGCCTCGTCGCCCCGCCCGCGGGCGCGCCCGGCTACTTCGCGCAGTTCACCGCGAACGAGTTCGGCGACCCCGCGGACGCGATGGTCATCTGGGAGTTCAAGCCGAACTTCACGACCCCGGCCTCCTCGACCTTCACGCAGCGCGCCGATAGCCCGCTGGCCGTCGCGGCCTTCGACCCGCGCGCGCCCTCGGGCCGCAACATCATCGAGCAGCCCGCGCCGGGTATCGCGCTCGACGCGATTCAAGACCGCCTCATGAACCGGATGCAGTACCGCAACTTCGGCGGCTACGAGTCGCTCGTCATCTCGCACGCGGTCAACGTCGGCGCGACGCCGACGACGGCCGCCGGCCACCAGGGCGCCGTGCGCTACTACGAGCTGCGGCGTCAGCTTCCGGGCGGCAACTTCACCGTCCCCGAGCAGGCGACCTTCGCGCCCGACACCAACAACCGCTGGATGCCCTCGGCCGCGATGGACAACCAGGGCAACCTCGCCGTCGGCTACAGCGTTTCGAGCACGACCGTCCAGCCCTCCATCCGCTACAACGGCCGCCTCGCGGGCGACCCCGCGAACCAGCTGACGCTGGGCGAGACCACGCTCGTCGCGGGCACCGGCGTCCAGACCCACTCGTCGGGCCGCTGGGGCGACTACAGCTCGATGAACGTCGACCCGACGGACGACTGCACCTTCTGGTTCACGACCGAGTACTACACGGCCGCGAGCCAGGCCTCTTCGGCCGCCGGCTGGGTGACGCGCATCGGCAGCTTCAAGTTCCCGACCTGCACGGCGCCCGCGCAGGGCACCATCACCGGCCAGATCACGAACTGCGCGACGGGCCTGCCCGTGGCGGGAGCGCTCGTGCAGGTCTCCGACGGCCACTCGCGCGTGACCGACGCCTCGGGCAACTTCTCGGTCAACGTCGCGCCCGGCTCCTACACCGTCTCGGCCAGCGCCGCGGGCTTCGGCTCGCTCACGCCCGCGAACGTCAGCGTGACGAACGGCAACACCTCGAACGTCAACCTCTGCCTCTCGGGCATCCCGAGCGTCCAGACGGCCGGCACGGCCATCACGGGCGAGAGCTGCGCGCCGGCCGACAACGCCCTGAGCCCCGGCGAGACCGTGACGTTGAACTTCGGCCTCAAGAACACGGGCACGGGCAACACCTCGAACCTCGTCGCCACGCTCCAGCCGACCGGCGGCGTCACCTCTCCCTCCGGCCCGCAGAATTACGGCGTGCTCGTCGCGGGCGGCCCCACGGTCAACCAGCCGTTCACCTTCACCGTCGACCCGTCCGTCGCCTGCGGCGGCGTGGTCACGGCGACGCTCCAACTTCAGGACGGCGCGACGAACCTCGGCACCGTCAACTTCACGCTCACCGCCGGCGCGCTCGGCGCGAGCGCGACGAACACCTACGGCACCGGCAACATCACCGTCGCCATCCCCGACTCTTCGAGCGTGGACATCCCCATCAACGTCGTCAACACCGGCTCGGTCACGGACGTCAACGTCAAGGTGCGCCTGAACCACACGTTTGACGGCGACCTCGTCATCAGCCTCGTCCACCCGGACGGCACCGTCGTCCCGCTCTCGAACAACCGCGGCAGCAGCGGCGACAACTACGGCACGGGCGCGAACGACTGCTCGGGCACGCCGACCGTCTTCGACGACTCGGCGGCCGGCAGCATCTCGGGCGGCGTCTCGCCGTTCTCGGGTTCGTTCAAGCCCGACTCGCCGCTCGCGGCGTTCAACGGCAAGCCCTCGAACGGCACGTGGAAGCTCCGCATCGCCGACACGGCCGCGCTCGACACGGGCACCGTCGGCTGCGTGCAGTTGGAGATCAAGCGGCAGAAGTTCGTCTGCTGCGGCTCGTTCGGCCCGCCGCTGATGGAGGCCGCGCCGCCGGCGGTGCTGCTCGCCGAGAGCGCCGCGCCGGCCAACAACGCGCCCGACCCCGACGAGACGGTGACGATGAACTTCCCCATCCGCAACATCGGCGACGGCCCGACCACGAACCTCGTGGCGACGCTGCTGCCGACGGGCGGCGTGGCGGCGCCTTCGGGGCCGCAGACCTTCGGCGTCGTCCAGCCCGACGGCGTCGCGGTCGCCAGGCCCTTCACCTTCGTCGCGCAGGGCAACTGCGGCGACTTCATCACGGCCACGCTCCACCTGCAGGACGGCGCGACCGATTTGGGCAACGTGACCTACACGATCAGGCTCGGCACCCTGACGACGACGACCTCTTCGTTCTCGAACGCCGCGCCCATTCTCATCCCCGCAGGCGCGCCGACGACCACTTCGGGGTCGGCCAACCCCTACCCGTCCGTCATCAACGTGAGCGGCGTGTCGGGCGCGGTCTCGAAGGTGACGGTGCAGCTCAAGCAGTTGAACCACACCTTCCCCGACGACATCGACGTGCTGCTGGTCGGCCCCGGCGGGCAGAAGCTCCTGCTGATGTCCGACACGAGCGGCACCAACGACTTCGTCAACACCAACCTGACGTTCGACGACGCGGCGGCCAACTCGCTGTCGGATTCGGGCGCGAACCCTTCGGGCACCTACAGGCCGACCAACTTCGGCACGGGCGACACCTTCGCCGCCCCCGCGCCGGCCGGGCCGTATCCAGACCCGCAGTTGCTCTCGGTCTTCAACGGCCTTTCGGGCACGAACGTCAACGGCCAATGGCGACTCTTCGTCACCGACGACGTGAGCGGCGACGTGGGCAACATCAACGGCGGCTGGACGCTGAACATCAGCAGCTCTGCGCCGTCCTGCGTCGTGCAGGCCTGCACGCTCAACCAGCCGGCCGACGTCACGGTCAACAACGACCCGAACTCCTGCGGCGCGAACGTCACCTACCCGACGCCGACCTTCTCGGGTTCGTGCGGCGTGGTGACGACCAACCACCCGTCCGGCTCGTTCTTCCCCGTCGGCACGACGCCCGTCACCGTAACGGGCAGGCGCGCCGACAACTCGACGACGACGACCACCTTCAACGTCACGGTCGTAGACGCCGAAGACCCGACCATCGCCGCGCCGCCCGCCGTCTCGCGTAACACCGGGCCGGGCGCGACCTCGTGCGGCACGGTCATCTCCGACACAGACCTCGGCTCGCCGACGGCCAGCGACAACTGCGCCTTCAGCGTGACGAGGACGGGCGTGCCCGCGGGCAACCTCTTCCCCGTCGGCACGACCGTCGTCACGTACAAGGTGACGGACGCCTCGGGCCGCACGGCGACCGCGACGCAGAACGTGACGGTCATAGACAACACGCCGCCGACGATCACGGCCCCGCCGAACGTCGTCGTCAGCGCGCCGGCCGGCTCCTGCTTCGCGAACGTCAACCCGGGCACGCCGTCGGCAAACGACAACTGCGCGTTCTCGGTCGCCGGCACGCGCGGCGACAGCCAGCCGCTCACGGCGACCTACCCCGTGGGCACGACCACCATCACCTGGACGGTCACCGACGCCTCGGGCAACACGGCGACCGCCACGCAGACCGTCAAGGTCAACGACGTGACCGCGCCGACGCTCGGCAGCGTGACGGCCACGCCGAACTCGCTGTGGCCGCCGAACCACCAGATGGAGAACGTCACGCTCAGCTACAGCACTTCGGATAGCTGCCCGTCCTCCTGCTCGGTGAGCGTCACTTCGAACGAGCCGGTTAACGGCATGGGCGACGGCGACACGGCGCCCGACTGGGTCATCCTGAGCCCGACGCTCGTCCAACTCCGCTCGGAGCGCGCGGGCGGCGGCTCGGGCCGCGTCTACACCATCACGGTCACGTGCACGGACGGCAGCGGCAACTCGACCTCCAAGTCGACGACCGTCAGCGTCCCGCACAGCCAGAAGAAGTAGGCCGCTATCAAGTCAGTGTCACACCTGACTTGATGCAACGACGAAGAGGCCCGGCGGTTCAACTACCGCCGGGCCTCTTCCCTTTTAAAGTTCTCTTCGAGTCCGCCGACTCACATGCACTTCGTCAGTCGAACCCTCTTGCCGAAGGTCAGCGTGAAGGAGCCGACCTCCTCGTTAGTCCGCGCGAGGCGGACGGTGAGCGTCATCGTCTTGCCGTCGGTGCGGCCGGTGTAGACGGCGGGCGCGCCCCTCCCCTCCTGTTCGCCTTCGCGCTCGCGCTCCTCCTCGCGCTCGGGGCCGCCGCGCTCCCTCACGTAGCGCCCCTTCGCCGTAAACCGCCCGCCGGCCTCGGTCGTAATCTGGTGGTCTATCGTCCCGTGGGCGCAGTCGGTCTCGATGGCGGCGCCCTTCTCCCCGACCTCCATCCGGATGCGCTCGCCGCCCCACGAACCCGGCGTCACGCTCTCGCCCTGCTGCGCTGCGCTCACGGCCGAACTCCCTTCCAAACGCCCCGCGCCCCCGAGCCACACGGCCCCGCACAACAGCGGCAGGGCCAGGGCCGCGAACCTCCTCTCCGTCCGTCGCATCTCCGCCTCTCCCTCCCTCAAAGTCCCGCGGCTTATACCACGCCGCACCCCACGCCACAAGTGATTCCCTTTCCGACCGCCATGCTCGACTTACTGGCCAATCCGTAAGTATACTTTCCGTCGCTAAAGTATACTTACGCCGACCGCAATGATACCAGACCTTCTGCGGGAGTCACTTTGACCGAAAGCAAAAGTCGGTAATTTAACGGCCGGTATTTTCAACGAATCTGACTTTAGCAAGAGGTCTACTCAGATAACACAATGCGCGAAGCAGACTTCATGGCTGAAAGCCCGGGCAGACTGCTCCGAACCAGAAGGGCTACGTCGCATTCACCCCGAACCCTCTGCCGCCCTCTTTAGAGGCTTCATGTGAGTTGGCCCGCCGGCTCTCTGCGGCAGACAGAGCCTTAAGCGAGTTAGCGGGTACGGCGCGGACGCTGCCTAATCCACACCTACTGATCAACCCGTTCGTACGTCGTGAGGCCGTCTTGTCGAGCCGCATTGAGGGAACCCAGGCATCGCTCTCAGACCTCTTCTTCTTCGAGGCCGCCGGCGAAAGTTCGGGCGAGACGAGCGACGTACGCGAAGTCTCGAACTACGTGGTCGCTCTGGAGTACGGCCTGCAACGCTTACAGGAGTTCCCGCTCAGCCTGCGCCTGATACGCGAGCTGCACGAACGGCTGATGACGGGTGCGCGCGGCGAACACCTGACGCCGGGAGAGTTCCGCCGCTCACAAAACTGGATTGGCCCGCCCGGCTGTACGTTGATGGAAGCGACTTACGTCCCGCCGCCCGTGCCCGAGATGAACGAGGCGCTCGACGCTTTTGAGAAATACTTGTACGCGGAGGCGCGGCTGCCGCCGCTCGTGCAGTTGGCTCTTGTGCACTACCAGTTCGAGGCGATTCATCCTTTTCTCGACGGCAACGGGCGCATCGGCCGCTTGCTGTTAACGCTTTTGATGGTACGGGAGGGCCTGCTGCCGCAACCGCTCCTGTACCTGAGCGCGTTCTTCGAGCGTTACCGTGAGGATTACTACCGACTGCTGTTGGCCGTCAGCCAACGAGGGGCTTGGGTCGACTGGGTTACGTTCTTCCTGCGCGGCGTGGCGGTGCAGGCGCAGGACGCCGTCGAGCGTGCGAACAGGCTTCTAGACCTGTGGCAAACTTACCGGCGCCAGTTCCAGACCGGCAAATCCTCGGGCGCGCTGCTGAACTTATTGGACAAGCTGATTGAGTATCCCGTTATCACGCTGCCGCGGGCTGCGAAGCTGCTGGGCGTAACTTTCCGCGCCGCCAGCATGAACGTGGAGAAACTGGTGCGGGCTGAGGTGCTGCGTGAAGTGACGGGGCGCTCGCGAAATCGCATCTTCGCCGCGTCTGAGTTCATCCGCATCCTCGAATCCCCAGAGGCACAGCCAGACGAAGGCGCGACAGTGGAGAGTAATGCAGACACGGCCTGACACCCGACCTGCTCGGGCAATCATGTCAGGTCATTATTTCGACGCGCGGGACATTAGGGAGGCAGCATGGGCCGCCTCCCTAATGTTGGTCAGACGGTGAACTGGCCGGCTTCGAGAATCTCTTTGACGTAGGAGAGGAAGCGTTCGGCGTCGGCGCCGTCGATGATGCGGTGGTCGAAGGAGAGGGCGAAGTAGGCCATGTGCCTGACGGCGATCACGTCGTCGCCCTCGTCGGTCGTGATGACCTTGGCGCGCTTCTCGATGGTGCCGACGCCGAGGATGGCGACCTGCGGCTGGTTGATGATCGGCGTGCCGAAGAGGCCGCCGAAGACGCCCGGGTTGGTGACGGTGAAGGTGCCGCCGGCCACCTCGTCGGGCTTCAACTGCTTGGCGCGCGCGCGGTCGGCGAGGTCGTTGGCGGCCTTCGCGAGCCCCGCGATGGAGAGGTCGTCGGCGCGCTTGATGACGGGGACGATGAGGCCCCAGTCGAGCGCGACGGCCATGCCGAGGTTGATGTCGCGCTTGTAGATGATCTGGTCGCCCGCGACCTGCGAGTTGAAGATGGGAAACTTCCGTATGGCCTGCGTGATGGCCTGGAAGATGAAGGGCATGTAGGAGAGCTTCGTCCCGACCTTCTGCTGGAACTCGGCCTTCTTCTGCTCGCGCAGGCGGTGCACGCGCGTCATGTCGATCTCGTAGACGGTGGCGACGTGCGCGCTCGTGCGCTGCGACATCGTCATGTGCTCGGCAATCTTCTTGCGCATGACGGACATCGGCTCGACGCGGTCGCCCTCGCCGGGCCGGGCGGGCGCGGGCGGCGGCGGCGGCTGCGGGGCGCGCGCCGTCGCGGGCGCGGCCTCGGCCTGCGGCTGCGCCGCGGCCTGCGCGGGCGAAAGCGCCGCGCCCGACTCGATGTAGCTGAGGATGTCGTTCTTCGTCACCCTGCCGCTCGCGCCCGTGCCTTCGAGCCTTGAGATGTCGATGTTGTGCTCGGCGGCGATCTTGCGCACGAGCGGGGAGGAGCGCGTGCGGCGGAGTTCTTCGGCCGTGTGCTCGGCGCTCGGGCGCTCTGACTCCTGCGCGGGAGAGACGCCGCCCGAAGGCGGTGCGGGCGGCGCGGGCTGCGGCGGCGTTTCGGCGCGCTGCTGCGGCGCGGGCGGTTGCGGAGTCGAAGGGGCGGGCGGCGGCTGCGGCGGGGCCGGGGCCGACACGGCGGCCTGGCTCGCGGGCGCGGCCGAGGCGGCGGCGGCCTCCTGCTTCGGCGGCTCGGCCTGCGGCGCCGCGGCCGGGGCCTCGCCGGCCTCGCCGGCCGCGCCGATGTAGGCGACGACCTTGTTGACCTCGACCGTGTCGCCCTCTTTGAAGAGCACTTCGGTCAGCGTCCCGGCCGCGGGGGAAGGAATCTCCGCGTCGACCTTGTCGGTCGAAATCTCGAAGAGCGGCTCGTCGCGCTCGACCTGCTCGCCGACCTTCTTCAGCCAGCGCGTAATCGTCCCCTCCGCGATGGACTCACCCATCTGCGGCATCACCACTTCCGTTGCCATATGCTCACTCCGTTCGCGTGAACCGTGAACCGTAAACCGTGACAAGAGAGATGGTGTTCTTACTTGTCACGGTTCACGATTCACCGTTCACGGTTTTATTCTGCCGTCGTCGGGTCGATCATGCGCTTGACCTCCGAGACGCGGTTGGCGGGGAAGCCGCCGCGCTCGGCGTGCTCGCGCACGGCCGCCTCGTCCGGGGCGATGTAGACGCAGTAGACCTTGTCGCCCGTCACGTAGCTCTCGACCCACTGAATCTGCGGCCCCATCTCCTTCAACACGCCGCAGGACTTCTGCGAGACGGCCTGCAACTCCTCCGGCTTCAGGTCGCCCGCGCCGGGGATTTCACGCTCGATAAGATACTTCGGCATAACCCGACTCCTCCGTCTTCAACTTTGTAGGGGCATGCCCCTACATTCATTTTCAATAAGCCGCCAGCTTGCGCGCGGCCTCCAGCACGTCCCTGACCTGCGGCAGGTGGTACTCTTCGAGCGGCGGCGAGTAGGGGACGGGCGTGTCGGTCGCCGCCACGCGCACGACCGGCGCGTCGAGCCACTCGAACGCCTCCTCGCAGATGCCCGCCGCGATCTCGCCGCCGATGCCGCCCGTGCGCGAAGACTCGTGGAGGATCAAGACCTTGCTCGTCTTCCTCACCGTCTGGAGTATCGCCCCCCTGTCCATCGGCGCCAGCGTGCGCAGGTCTAAGACCTCGACGTCCAGGCCCTCCTTCTCCAACTGCTCGGCCGCGTCGAGCGCCGTGAGCGTCTGCGCGCCGAAGGTGATGATGGAGAGGTCGCGCCCCTCGCGCCGCACGCGCGCCTTGCCGATCTCGACCGTGTAGTCCTCGGCCGGAATCTCTTCGCGCAGGCGCGGCAGGCGGTAGAGCTTCTTGTGCTCGAAGAAGAGGACGGGGTCGGGGTCGCGGATGGCGGCCTTGATCAAACCCTTCGCGTCGTACGCGGTCGAAGGCTCGACCATCTTCAGCCCCGCCGTGTTGAGGAAGAAAGACTCGGCGTTCAGGCTGTGGAACGGCCCCGAGTGGACGCCCGCGCCGCAGGGGCCGCGGAAGACGGTCGCCAGCCCCGCGCCCCAGCGGTAGCGGCACTTGGCGGCGTAGTTCGTCAGCATGTCGAAGGCGGGCGAGATGAAGTCTATGAACTGGAACTCGGCCACGGGCCGCATCCCCATCAGGGCGGCGCCGCACGCCGCGCCGACAATCGCCGCCTCCGAGATGGGCGTGTCGATGACGCGCCCCTCGCCGAACTCGTCGAGCAGGCCGTCCGTCACCTTGAACGCGCCGCCGTACGCGCCCACGTCCTCGCCGATGAGGAAGACCGTGGGGTCGCGCTCCATCTCCTCCCAGAGGCCCTGCCGGATGGCTTCGACGAACGTCACCACCCCGCCGCGCTCCGGCCGGTTCGACTTGTGCTCTTTCCTGGTTGCCGTTGACATCTGCTTCTAGTTTTCCAAGACCTTCGGGCGGAAGGCCGGGGGGACGATTGAGTTGTCGAAGACGTTGTAGGCGGCCTTCTCGGGGTCGGGCAGGGGCGACGATTCGGCCCAGGCCGAGTCCTCTTCGATCTCGCGCCGCACGTCCGCGACTACCTCGTCCAGTTTTTCCTGCGTCGCCACGCCTTTGTAAATCAGATGGCGCTGGAAGCGGTCTACGGGGTCGCGCTTCTCCCAGTGCTCCAGCTCGCCCGCGGGGATGTAGCGCTGGTCGTCGTGCTCCGCGTGCCCTTTGCGCCGGTAGGTCTTGGCCTCAATCAGGACGGCGCCTCCGCCCGCGCGCGCGAAGTCGGCCGCGCGCTTCATGACCTCGTAGCACGCCACCACGTCGTTGCCGTCCACGACGTAGCCGGGGATGCCGTAGCCCGCGGCCTTGTCGGCGAGGTTGGCGACGGCCGTCTGTTTCGAGGTCGGCGTCGAGTAGGCGTACCAGTTGTGCTCGGCGACGATGATGAGCGGCAGGCGTTGGACGGCGGCGAAGTTCAGGCCCTCGTGGAAGGCGCCGGTGCTCATGCCGCCGTCGCCGATGTACGCGACGGCGACCGTGTCCTTCTGCTGCATCCGCGCGCCGAGCACGATGCCGGTCATGACGGGGATCATGTCGCCGAGGTGCGAGATGGGGCCGATGAAGCCCTTCCCGATGTCGCCGAAGTGTATGTTGAGGTCGCGCCCCTCCGAAGGCCCCCAGGCCTTCGCCATGTACTGCGCGAAGATTTCGCGCGGCCGGATGCCTTTGACCAGCACGGCGCCGAGGTCTCGAATCAGAGGCGCGATGAAGTCCTGCGGCCGGAGGGCGTAGGCCGTGCCCACGGCGGTCGCCTCCTGCCCCAGCGAGCGGAAGACGCCGCCGACGACCTTCGTCTGCCGGTAGAGGTTGACTAAACGTTCCTCGGCCAGCCGCGTGAGCTGAAGCCAGCGGTAGAGTTCGAGCAACTGTTCGTTCGTCAGGCCCGTCTCGCCGGTGCAGACGACCTCGCCCTGCTCGTCCAAGGGGTCTGCGACCGACAAAGCCTCCGCGCGCGGCGGCGGGAGGAAGACGAAGGGTTCGGCCGCGGCCGTGTGGCCGTTCGCGCCCCGCGCCTCTTTCGCCTTGCCCTTCGCGCCCTTGCCGGCGCGGGTCGTGGTTTTAGCCGTCATAGTTAACTCAGAGTTGAGGGTCAAGCGAAGAGCAATTAACCACGGAGACACAGAGACACAGCTTCTTGAGCTATTGTTTTTAAGCTGTGCCTCTGTGTCTCCGTGGTTAATTGCTCACGCATTACTCTCAAGATGAACTAGAAGTGAATCGTCAGGCCGTGGATGCCCTCGGCGGCCTCCATGACGGCCTCGGAGACGGTCGGGTGCGCGTGGATGACGCGGCCCAGCTCGTCGGCCGTCGATTCGAGGTGGAGCGCGACGATGGCCTCGTGGATGATCTCGGTCGCGTGCGGGCCGACGATGTGGACGCCCAGCAGCTCGTCGTACTTCGTCTCGCTGACGACCTTCACGAAGCCCTCCTCCTCGCCGAGTATCCTGGCCTTGCCCGACGCCGAGAAGGGGAACTTCGCCGTCTTCACGTCGTAGCCCAGCTCCCTCGCCTTCGCCTCGGTCAGGCCCACGGACGCCACCTCCGGGTCGCAGTAGGTGCACGAAGGGACGTGGCGCAGGTTGATGGGCTGCGCCTTGTGGCCGGCGATCTGCTCGACGGCGAGGATGCCCTCCTTCGAAGCGAGGTGCGCGAGCCACGGCGTCGGGATCACGTCGCCGATGGCGTATACTCCCGGCTCACCCGTGCGGCAGAACTCGTCCACCTGAATCGTCCCGCGCTCGACTTTGATTTTGGTGCCCTCAAGCCCCAAGCCTTCCAGGTAGGGCATGCGCCCGACGGCGACCAGGAGCATCTCCGCTTCGAGCGTCACGTCGCCGCCCTTCGCGTCCTTGCCCGAGACGCGGACGCCCGCGTCCGTTCTCTCGACCTTCTCAAGCTTCGTGCCCGGCATGCACTTGATGCCGCGCTTGCGGAGGGACTGCTCGAGCGTCTTCGAAATCTCCTCGTCTTCGAGCGGCATGATGCGCGGCATCAGCTCGACGAGCGTCGTCTCGGTGCCGAAGCGCGAGTAGACCGAGGCGAACTCGGTGCCGACGGCGCCGGAGCCCATGACGATGAGCGACTTGGGCACCTTCTCCAGTTCGAGGATGTGGTCGGAGTTGACGACGCGCTCGCCGTCGGTCTCGAAGCCGGGGATGGGGCGGACGACCGAACCCGTGGCGATGATGATGTTCTTCGTGTTGATGGTCTGCGCCTGGCCGTCCTCGCCCGTGACCGTGACCTTGTTGGGGAGCGCGAGCTTGCCCGTGCCCTTGAAGACCGTGATCTGGTTCTTCTTCATCAGGAACTCGATGCCCTTCGAGTTCTTGGTCACGACCTTCGCCTTGCGCTTCTGCACGTCCTCGAAGGCGAGCCGCACCTCGGAGACCTGGATGCCGAAGTCGGCGAGGTCTTTGTGCGCCTTCTCGTAGTAGTGCGCCGACATCAGAAGCTGCTTGGTCGGGATGCAGCCGCGCAGCGTACACGTCCCGCCGAGCCGCTTGTCCTTCTCGACGAGCGCCACCTTCAGCCCCAGCTGCGCCCCGCGGATCGCGGCCACGTACCCGCCCGGCCCCGACCCGATCACCGTCACATCGAACTGTTCCGTAGACAAGTTGGTTCTCCTTGAAAGGGCGGTGATAAGTGTTGAGTGATAAGTGATAAGAGAAGGCAAAGTGCCCCCTCGCTCATTCTTATCACTTATCACTCATCACTTATCACTTTTACGGCATTATAGACGCCCGCGCCCTTTTACTCCAAAAGGGGCGGCGGTTCAGCGGAAGAGGGCGTCGTAGTCGTTGATGAGGCGTTCGAGCCCCGCCCTCAGCCCGGCGTCGCGCGCCGACGCGTCCGCGTACTTGAGCTGGAGGCGGTGGACGCGGTCGGTGTTGTCCACCTCGGCTTCGAGCAGGCTCTTCTTCGCCGCCGCGTCCTGCTTGAGTGCCGCGACGCCCGCGGCCAGCTCCCCCCTGCGCGCGTCGAGGAGCGCCTGCGCCTCGGCCACGCCCGCCTTCGTGTCTCCGGCCCGCTCGACCTTCGCCAGCAGCTCGTCCGTGAAAGCGTTGAGCGACTTGACGAGTGCGTCCGCGCTCTCGGGCGCACTTCCTATCCGGACGCCGCCCGCGCCGGCCCCGATGCCGCCGCCGGAGTTCGAACTCGTGTAAGACCAGTGGCAGCCGGCGAGCGCGAGCACGCACGCGAGCGCGAACAGAGTTGGTGCCAACCTTCTACGCATCAGAGACTCCACAGTAGACCGGGGAAGCGCTATGATGTAGCAAACCGCCGAAACGAAAGTCAAACCCTTAGGAGGCCGCAGCCCCGCAGATGAAGCACACCGAAGGATTCCTGAAGCTGGTGGACGACGCCAGGTCGCGCGTCCGCGAGGTCGCCGTCGAGCAGGCCCTCGAACGAGTCCGGAACGGCGCGCGCCTCATCGACGTGCGCGAGGACAACGAGTGGCAGCGCGGCCACGCCGCGGGCGCGGAGCACATCGGCCGCGGCGTCATCGAGCGCGACATCGAGACGGCCGTCCCAGACCACGACGCGGAACTCATCCTCTACTGCGGCGGCGGCTACCGCTCGGCGTTAGCCTGTGACAACCTGCAACGCATGGGCTACACCAACGTCCACTCTCTGGCCGGCGGCTGGAAAGCCTGGCAGGACTCAGGCGCCCCCGTCGAGACGGAGTCTTGAAGTCCAGCCTTAGACAAGGAGCCGAACCCATGAACTCCGAGAGCCGCGCGCCGTACCTTCTGCTCACGCTCGTCGCCCTGACGCTCCTGGCCGCGCCGCCTGCGCGCGCGCAGTCCCGCGCGCAGCTCGACCCTTCGGCGGCCTACCGCTCGCTCATGCAGCAGCGCATGGAGATGTCCATGCGCGCGGTCGCCGAGGCGCAGCGCCGCCGCTTCGAGGAGGGCAAGTCCGACACGAAGTTCCCTTCGGACGCCAACAAGGTCACGGGCAAGGCGGGCGTCGTGCGCGCCGTCTCGCCCGAAGAGCGCAGCGCCCTCGCGCACAACCAGCGCGGCCTCGAACACTTCGCCAAGGGCCGCGTCGAGCAGGCCGTCAAGGAGTACAACGAGGCCATCCGCGCCTACCCTTCGCTCGCCGCCGCGCACAACAATTTGGGGAGCGCGCACTTCGCCGCCGCGCGCTTCGAGGAGGCGGCCGCCGCCTTCCGCCAAGCCGCCCAGCTCGACGCCAAGTACGGGCAGGCCTACTTCAACCTCGCGCTCGCGCAGCTCAAGCTCGGCCGCGAGCGCGAGGCCGACGCGGCCCTGCAGGCGGCCGTGCGCGCCTACTACACCGCGGGCGACGAGCACTACACGGCCGGCCGCCTGCAGGAGGCCGAAGAGTCCTACCGCGGCATGCTCCAGATCGACCCCGGCTACGTGCCCGCGCTGCTGCGCCTCGGCCTCGTCTGCAACACCGCGCGCCGCTTCGAGGAGGCGGCCCAACACCTCCGCCGCGCCGTCGGGCGCGAACCCGCCAACCCGTACGCCCACGAGGGCCTCGCCGAAGCCTTCTACGGAATGAACAAGTTTGAAGAGGCCGCGGCGGCGGCCGACCAGGCCCTCAAGCTCGCCCCCGACTCCCCGGCCGCGCACTACTTCGCCGGCCTCGCCCGCGCGTCCTTAGGAGAACGCGACGCGGCCCTCTCACACCTCGCACGCCTCCAACAACTCAACGCCGCCAACTACGCCAAGCTCCTCTCCGACTTCATCGACCGGAAGTCTCCGGCGGCCCGTTAGCCGCCCGCCCCGATTGCAGCGCGCGACGCGGCGACTGTCGAAGCGCCGCGCTCGAAGTGCTACGTTTGAAGCAAGTACTTCTTAGCCCTTTACTTTCCCTTCACCTCCTGGTCGGGGGTTGAAATAAAAGCTATTGACACGCCTGCCGATTGCGCGTATGTTGACGAAGTCCCACGTCGATGGCCTCGCGACGCTCTCTCATTACATCGCAAGTCATCTACACTTAGTCTTCACTCAAGCGGGTATCTTCATAAGGAAACGATGATGGCGCGTCCCCGAATAGGAGGACTCCATCACGTCGCGCGCTCGGGTTGACCACACATACTCACGTGGTACCGGCATATCTTCTGCACACACGTCACGTGTCGGCAGGGCGTATGGTTGTCTCATGACGCGCAGCCCCCCCAGGCCGCGCCGCGCCGAAGGACTGCGTTCCGAGTCCCGCAGGCACCAACCCTAACCCTCGGAAGGAGAACCCCGAATGAAGAGCCTCAACAATTACAAGGGGTGGTTAGTACTACTGCTTCTCACGTCGGTCTTGAACCTCAGTGTGCCTCCGACTCAAACGGCACACGCCGCGGGCCGCGGCGCCGCGAAGCGCGCGGGCCGGCCCGCGAAGAGCGAGTCCGCGGCGCAGGGCGAATCAGCCTCCTACGGTCGCGACCGCGACGGCGTCCCCTTCGCCCTGCGCGCCGACGGCACCAAGGGCCGCTTCCTCAGCATCTCCTCAAAGCTGATTAAGATCGAGATCCAGAAGGGCGCCGACAAGGTGGGCGTCGCCGAGTTCCGCCGCCTTCCTGACAATCAGTTGCTGTCCACCTTCAAGGCCGACAAGGATAGCGAGAGCCTCTCCTTCCGCGCGGGCCTGACGGCCGCCCCCGTCGCCGACCACACCCCTTCCATCCGCCTCTCGATTCAGTACCGGAAGCACAAAGTAGACTTCACCAGCAACGGCCCCTCCGCCGCGCAACAGGCCGCCCCCGAGGTCGACAAGGAGTTTCAGGGGCTGGTCAGCGACCTCCGCGCCAACGAAGGCATGTCGCGCCTGCTGAAGCAGGTTCAGTTCTTCAGCAGCAAGACGACGCTGCGCGGCATCTCCCCGCTCCTGGCCTTCACGGATAGCTGCGGTTGGTCGGCAACCTCGTGCGTCGCCTCCCTCGTCGAATACGGGCTCGGCGCCGCGCTCATCATCGAGGTCTGCGGCGTCACGGTCGGGGTCGGCTGTCTGCTGGCGCTGGCCTTCCACCCGGTGGCGGGCGCGCTCGTCGCCAGGCACTGCGCCGACGCGCTCAAGGCGTGCGGCTACGGCAACACGGAGATCGGCATCGTAGAGAGCCAGCAGTAACGACGCCCGCCGGGCTACGCACGCACGTAGCCGGCGGGCGCTCGACGGGGAAACCCCGGCGGCGGCTCTCGCGCGACCCGGTGAGGGTCGCCGCCGGACTTAAGACGGGCGAGCGTCCTTCGAATATTTGAGGAGGTCTCTATGCAAGACTTGTTCGCGGGGAGTGGGATAGCGGCGGGCGACTTCCTGTCCCTCTCACTCTACTTTCTGATGACGATGACGGCCTTCTTCCTGCTCAAGGAGGCGAAGCACAGGCGGCTCAACTGGCTCTTCCTGGCGGCCTTCGTCTTCTACTGGCTCCTCATCGTCGCCTCCGTCAGGCCGTTGGAGACCAAGGTGTTCGCCACCCTCCTCCTCGGCTCGATTGCCTTGATCGAACTCGCGGTCTCGAAGAGGAGGAGGGGCGGCGAGGAGTCGCGCCTGCGCAAGATTTAAACGTGGGCACCGCGTGCCTCGCGGGCCGGCCTTCCGGGCGACGGGCGGCCGGCCCACTTCAGACGGCGACACCTTACGGCACCTTCTAAAAGGAGACTGACATTATGCGCACCCGCCTGACGGGACTTGTGTTGTTCGCGCTCTGCCTCATGACGCCGGCGGCCTTCGGCCAGGAGTCTCTCGCCCCGGGCGCGTTGCAGCGGCAGAGGGCCGCGCGGGAGCTGGAGGGCGTGATTAACGACACGGCGCGGCTGACCGACAAGTCCTCCTACGTGAAGTTGCGGGCGCGGGCGGCGAATCTACTCTGGCCCCAGGATCGCGAGCGGGCCGGGCTGATGTTCTCGGAGCTGTGGGCGTGGATCGACAGGCAGGACGAGAAAGGTTTCAGCAAGGAGGACGCGCGCGCCGTCGTGCTCACGAACCTCTTCCCGAGGGACGCCGGCTCGGCCCGCAGACTTCTGGAGGCGTCACAGGCGGAGGCCAAAGAGGGCGGCCTCGGCAGTAAGCGCCTCAACCGCCTCGCGTCCGAGCTGCTGGAGTCCCAGCCAGCCGCCGCCGCCGAGCTATTGACGGAGAGCCTCACCGCGAAGCCGTCGCCCGAGGGCCTGCCGGTCTTGTCGAAGCTGCGGGACAAGGACGCCACGCTCGCCGACGGCGTCGCCGAGCGCCTCCTCGGCGCACTCGCCCTGCAGCCCCCGGACGCCGCCCTGTCCACCCTCTACGCGATGAACTACTACGTCTTCCCCGCGAGCGCCGCCGTCGGCGGGACGGTGCCGGCACCGGCGAACGAGTCGCTGCGCCGCCGCTACTTCACCTCCTCTTACGCCGCGCTGACACAGTCTTTGCAGGAGAGACGCGCGCCGCAGAACGGCGCCGCCGCCGCGGCGAGGCCCACGCCCTCCTTCTTCCAGGTGCAGATGGCCGAACTCGTCGGCGCGCTCTCGAACCGCTACGCGCCCGACCGCGCGGTGGAGGTGCAGGGCTTGACCGCGCAGGTTTCCGCCGGGGCGTCGCCCGAGTACGAGCAGGTCGCCCAGGCCATGCTGCGACGCGTGGCCGGCGGCGCGGCCGGCGGCCCCAACGACTTCAGAGGCCTGCCGAGCGGCCCCGGCGCGGAGGTCGTCAGCGCCCTCGCCGTCAACGACTTCAACGGGGCGAAGCAGCTTCTGGACGAGCCGGAGAACGCGCTCGTCAGAAGAGACCTCGTCAGGATGATCGACGCGGCCGAGTTCAAACATCACCTGTCGCGGGGCGAGTTGGCCGAGGCATTCAACAAGGCGCAGAACACGGAGAGCCCGGACACGACGGTCTCCATGTTCACGCAGGTGGCCGCGGCGGCGGTGAAGCGGGGCAACGACCCGTCGGCGGCGCAGATTCTGGCGGCCTCCCGCGCCGCCATCAGGAAGGCCGGCTGCACCCCTCTAAAGGCGAAGTCGATGCTCTCCCTCGCCTCGGCCTCCGCCCCCGTCTCCGCCGCCGAAGCGGTGGAGTGGCTCCGCGACGGGGCGGCGTGCGTGAACGCTCCGGGCGGCGCGGCGACGAAGCCCGAGGGGGCCGGCGCCGCGGCCAGCTCGCCGTCCGGCGGGCCGGAGTTGGGTCAGGCGTTCTCGGCGGTCGGGAAGATAGACCTCGACGTCGCCCTGCTCGTGGCGAACACGCTCGAAGACCCCGCCGCGCAGCTCACGGCCAAGCTCTCCGCCTGCGAAAGCTGGCTCAACGCGACCGAGGAGAGGCCGAAACCCGCGCCGGCAAAGGCGGTGGCGAAGGCGCAGTAAGAATCGCGCGCCGGCTCATCTTAAAGCGACTTGAAAGGGGCGCGTCGGTAGCGCCCCTTTCGTGTGCCTCGGGCCGGCCGCGGGTGTAGAATCGGGGCAGCAAAGCTCTCTTATTTTCTTGAAGGATGAAACCCTCTTATATGACGAAGGAAGCGGCGGAGCAGAGGGGTTTGAAGACGCGGGTCGAGTCGGACTCGATGGGCGAGATCGAGGTGCGCGCGGACAGGTATTGGGGGGCGCAGACGGAGCGCTCCCTGCACCACTTCAACATCGGGTTCGACGTGATGCCGCGGGAGATGGTGCGGGCACTCGGGATTCTGAAGAAGGCCGCGGCGCTGGTGAACGAGGAGTTGGGGAAGCTGCCCTCGGACAAGGCGAGGCTGATTGAGCGGGCGGCGGACGAGGTGATCGAGGGGAAGCTCGACGAGCACTTCCCCCTGCGCGTGTGGCAGACGGGGTCGGGCACGCAGACGAACATGAACGCGAACGAGGTCATCTCGAACCGCGCGATTGAGATCGCCGGGGGCGAGATGGGCAGTAAGCAGCCCGTCCACCCGAACGACCACGTCAACATGTCGCAGTCCTCGAACGACACCTTCCCCACGGCGATGCACATCGCCGCGGCCGAGCAGATGCGGAAGCTCATCCCCGAGGTGCGGCGTCTGCGAGACGCCATCGACGCGAAGGCGCAGGAGTTCGCCGACGTGGTCAAGATCGGCCGCACGCACTTGCAGGACGCGACGCCTTTGACCGTGGGGCAGGAGTTCGGCGGCTGGGCCTCTCTGCTCGAAAGGGATGTTGAACGGCTGGAAGCCGTGATGCCCGGCCTCCTCGATTTAGCCATCGGCGGGACGGCCGTGGGGACTGGTTTGAACTCGCACCCCGAGTTCGCCGAACGCGCGGCGGGGAAGATCGCGGAGCTGACGGGGCTGCCGTTCAAGTCGCACCCGAACAAGTTCGCGGCCCTCTCGGCGCACGACGAGATGGTGTTCGCGAGCGGCGCGCTGAAGACCCTGGCGGCTTCGCTGATGAAGATCGCGAACGACGTGCGCTGGCTCGGGTCGGGGCCGCGGGCTGGCATCGGCGAGCTCGTCCTGCCGGAGAACGAGCCCGGCTCCTCCATCATGCCGGGGAAGGTGAACCCGACGCAGTCGGAGGCTCTGACGATGGTCGCCGTGCAGGTGATGGGCAACGACGCGGCCATCGGGTTTGCGGGGTCGCAGGGCAACTTCGAGCTGAACGTCTTCAACCCCGTCATGATTCACAACCTGCTCCACTCGATAAGGCTTCTGAAGGACGCGTGCCGCGGCTTCGTCGAGTTCTGCGTCGAGGGGCTGGAGCTGAACCGCGCGCGCATCGAGGAGAATCTGCGCAAGTCGCTGATGCTGGTCACGGCCTTGAACCCCCACATCGGCTACGACAACGCCGCCAGGATCGCCAAGAACGCGCACAAGAAGGGCATCACCCTGCGCGAGTCGGCGGCGGAGTTGGGATTGTTGACGGGCGAGCAGTTCGACGAGTACGTCAAGCCCGAAGAGATGACCCACCCGTAAGGACAGTTTAACCACAGAGACACAGAGGCACGGCCTGAAGCAATTAAGCCCCAAGCCGTGCCTCTGTGTCTCTGTGGTTAAACTCCCCGTCCGCAAGTACGAACTATCGCGGTACTGTCCGCATCTAATTTTCGTCCCGCAGGAGCGCTTGCGGGTGGTCGCTTTGAAGGCTTATATTTCGCGTTTCGCGCGGGCGGCGTTCAGGTCGCCCGCCGTGACGGAGAGGGTTCAAGGAAGATGACCACTGTGGCTGAGACTCTGGAAGTCGGGGCGCCCGCGCTCGAAGACTACTTCGGGCTGTCGGAGGCCGAGCTGTCCGAGCGCATCGAGGCGGCGCGGAAGACTCTGGGCACGCGCCTCGTCATCCTCGGCCACCACTACCAGCGCGACGATGTCGTCTGCCACGCCGACTACACCGGCGACTCCTTCAAGCTCGCCAAGCTCGCGGCCGAGCGCCCCGAGGCCGACTACGTCGTCTTCTGCGGCGTCCACTTCATGGCCGAGTCGGCCGACATCCTCAAGCCCGGCGACCAGAAGGTGATTCTGCCCGACCTCGGCGCGGGCTGCTCGATGGCCGACATGGCGACGGCCGAACAGGTCGAGGACGCCTGGGAGCAGTTGCGGTCGGTTGGGATTCTCGACGAGTTCAAGGTCGCGCCCGTCACCTACATGAACTCTACGGCGGCCATCAAGGCCTTCTGCGGCGAGCACGAGGGCGTCGTCTGCACCTCCTCGAACGCCGTCCCGCTCTTCGACAAGTATCTGAAGGAGGCCGACAAGCTCTTCTTCTTCCCAGACCAGCACTTGGGTCGCAACACCGGCGTCAAGTTCGGCATCCCGCTCGACGAGATGGCCTTGTGGGATCCGAACAAGGAGCTGGGCGGCAACAGCCCCGAGCAGTTGCGCAAGGCGCGGCTCATCCTCTGGAAGGGCCACTGCTCTGTGCACGGCCGCTTCCGCCCGTGGCACGTGGACACGATTCGCAAGGAGGTGCCGGGCATCAAGGTGCTCGTTCACCCCGAGTGCGAGCGCGAGGTCGTCGAGAAGAGTGACCTCAACGGCTCGACCGAGTACATCATCAAGGTCATCGAGGAGGCACCCGCCGGCTCGGCCTGGGCCGTCGGCACCGAGGTCAACCTCGTCCAGCGCCTCGCGAAGCAGCACCCGGACAAGGAGATCCGCCTGCTCGCGCCCGACCTCTGCATGTGCGCCACGATGTACCGCATCGCGCCGCAGAACCTCGCTTGGGCGCTCGACTCGCTGGTCGCGGGCCGGGTCGTCAACCAGATCACCGTGGACGAGGAGACCGCCGGATGGGCGCGCGTCGCCCTCGACCGGATGCTTGCTATCAAGTAAATGGTAAATGGTGAATAGTAAATGGTGTCTGCTTGAGTCCATTTACTATTCACCATTCACTATTCACCAAACTATGGCAGACCACAACGACCGCGTGCCCGAGAACGTGCCGGGCACTTATTACGTGGACACGAACTGCATCGACTGCGACGTGTGCCGCGACACCTCACCCGACAACTTCACGCGCGCCGACCGCGGCGGCTACTCCTTCGTCTTCAAACAGCCGCAGTCCGACCAGGAGCGCTCCCTCTGCGAAGAGGCCCTCATGGCCTGCCCCGTCGAAGCCATCGGCAACGACGGCCAGTGAATGGTAAATGGTAAATCGTGAATAGTAAGAAGGAGGTTCTTACTATTCACGATTTACCATTTACCATTCACTAAACTCTTATCTTTATCCACCCGTCTTCAATCACGACCTCGTAGGTCTCGACGGGTTCGGAGGGGCGGTTGAGGCAAGCGCCGGAGCGCACGTCGAAGCGCCAGCCGTGCCAGTCGCATTCGACCGTATGGCCCGTGAGGTTGCCGTCGGCGAGCGGCGCGCCCTTGTGCGGGCAGAAGTTCTCGATGGCGTGGAAGCGGCCCTCGACATGGTAGAGCGCCAGCTCCTTCCCGTTGTGCAGCTCGACCGTCGCGCCGCGCCCCTCGGGCACGTCCTCGACCCGCCCGACCGTGACGAGCTTGCCCTCGCGCTGAGGGATTTTCGAGTTCGCGAATCTTCTTCCCGGCGGCTGCATAACTTTCCCGCATCCTAACAAAACGCCCACGCCCCCACCAACCGCGGGCGGTTCTGTTATCCTTTCTGCACAGAAAGGAGCACGACAGACATGCGCAGAGTCTTATTAACGGTGCTCGCGCTGCTGTGCGCGGCGCAGGTCGCCCCGGCGCGGCAGCAGGCGGCGAAGGAGTTGACCGTCGTCGGAAGGCTCACGCCGACGACCGAAGCGGGCGGGTGGCTCGTCGTCGCTGACTACGGCAAGTACCTTCTGACGAACGCCAACCAATTCCGGCGCCAGTCCTGGTTCCGCGAGGGCGCCGCGGTCGAGGCGACCGGGCGCGTCCGCGACGACGTGATGTCGATACACATGGAGGGCGTCCCCTTCCAGGCGCGCACGATGCGCCCGCGCGGCGGCTCGCGAAACAACAACACCACGCAAGCCCCAGACCCGCAAGCCGGCCCGCCGCCGCAAGTCGGGCCGCCACCGCCGACGACGCGCGCCGGGATCGTGCGCGTCCTCGTCACCGGCGAGGCGTTCGTCGAGGCGCAGCCCGACACGGTCTCCGTCACGCTCTCGGTCGTCACGCAGAACGCGAGCGCCTCGGAAGCGCAGGCCGAGAACGCCTCGCGCACGGACGCCGTGCTGCGCGCCGTCCGCGCCGCGCCGGGCGTCCGCGAGGTCAAGACGAGCGGCTACAGCCTGCAACCGCAGTACGCTTACAAGGAGGGCGCGCCGCCCACGATTACGAGCTACATCGCACGCAACTCCGTCAACGTGACGGTCGGAGACGTACGCCAGACCGGCGCGGTCATCGACGCGGGCTCGCGCGCCGGGGCCAACAGCGTCGAGGGCCTCGCGTTCCTTCTGCGCGAAGACGCGCAGCCGCGCCAGCGCGCCCTGGCCGAGGCCACGCGCGAGGCGCAGGCCAAGGCGCGCGCCGTCGCGCAGACGCTCGGCGGCCGCGTGCTCCGCATCGTCGAGGTGCAAGAGGCCGGCGCCGTCCCCCTGCCCGTCCCCGTCTACAAGGCCGAGTTCGGCCGCGCGGCCGGCGCCGCGCAGACGGCCACGCCCGTCGAACCCGGCTCCCTCGAAATCCGCGCGCAAGTGACCTTAGTCGCGGAGGTCGAGACGAGGGAATAAGGATGAAGGATGAAGGATGAAGGATGAAAGGAAGGCGAACTGTTTTTCCTTCATCCTTCATCCTTCATCCTTCATCCTTCATCCTTGCTCTCGCTGGCAATCTCGAACGAAGCGAGTATAATCGGCCCCAAGTTCCCCTCGACGTAAATCAGACGTGACCCCGGCCCGCGCAGACGTGTGCGGTCTCGGGCTTGGAGGCTTTCGATGTCGAGACATCGCGGAGACTGGGACGACGATTTTTACGAGGGCGAGCCGCGCCCGCGGCGCGAGTGGGGCGGCCCGCCGCCGCCGCGTGGCCGCTACGAGTACGACGAGCGTGACGCGCCGCGCGGCGGGCGTCCCTGGGGCGCGCGCGGAGACTACGACGAGCGCGCGTACGGCCGCGGCGACTCCTACCGCGACGAATACTACGCGGGGCCGCGCGATGCGGGACGCGACCCGCGCGAGTACGGGCGCACGCCGCCCCCTCCGCCCCCGCCGCGCGAGGAGTACGAGCGCGGGCGGCGGCGCGGCGCGACGCGCTCGCACCTGCGCTGCCGCGACATCATGACGCGGGACGTGACCGTCGCCGAGCGCACGACCACGCTCGAAGAGGTCGCGCGCATGATGCGCGACGAGGACACGGGCGTCATCCCCGTCGTCGAGCCGGGCGAGACCGACTCCGACGCCGTCACCGAAGTCCAGCGCGTCCCCGCGCGCACGCAGGCCAACGGCCGGCTGGTCGGACTCATCACCGACCGCGACATCGTCATCCGCGCCCTCGCCGAAGGGCAGGAGGCGCGCGCGGTGACGGCCGAGAGCGTCATGACGAAAGAGCTCTACACCGTCCGCCCCAACGACCGCGTGATCGAGGCGATTCGCAAGATGGGCGACAAGCAGGTGCGCCGCCTCCCCGTCGTCGACCGCGAGGGGAATCTGCGCGGCATCATCTCGATGGCCGACATCGCGCTCGAAACTGAGGCCGACCGCGAACTCGGCGAAGCCCTCGAAGAGATTTCGAGCGGCTCCTCGTTCTGGAACAGAATTTTTTCGTGAATGGTGAATGGTAAATAGTGAATAGTGCTTGCGACCTGCGGCACGTGCGCGGTCAAGGTAAGCACTCAAACACCATTTACCATTTACCATTCACCATTTACTAATCAATGGCAAAGTCAATCGAGCGTTACCTGCGGATGATGCCGAAGGCGAGCGGCCTCCGGTGTTCGGAGAACTTCTGGTACCCGGCGGCCGACGTGTACAAGACGGGCGGCGGGTGGGTCGTCAAGGTCGAGCTGGCGGGCGTCGCGCCCGACGAGCTGCAGGTCGAAATCTCGGGCGACACCCTGCGCATCTCCGGCACGCGGCGCGACGAGATTCTGACCGAGTCGGTCTCGTACCACCAGCTCGAGATAACCTACAGCCGCTTCGAGAAGACCATCCGCTTCCCCTGCCCCGTCGAGGGCGCGGCCATCGAGCGCCGCTACCGCGACGGCCTCCTCATCCTCCACATCCGCAGCCCCGAGGTGTGCGACTGAAAAGTGAGACGCGCGCACTCTCCCTTTCATACTTGAAGAGGACAAACATCCCTTATGGCTGACAAGACCCCGAGAGGCGAACAGGAGCAGGCGGCGACCGGCAACAACCCGGCCGCGCCGCAGACCACGCCGCAGCAGGCTCTGAACGAGTCGAAGGAGGCGGGCACGGGCGGCGCGTACGTCGCGCCCTCCGGCACGAACGAGGGCGAAGGCGCGGCCGCGCGGGTCTTCGAGATCGCGGTGCTCCCCCTGCAGCAGACGACGATGTTCCCCGGCACCGTCATCCCCCTGGCCGCGGGCCGCCCGCGCTCGGTCGCCGCGGTCGAGGCCGCGCTCGCGACCGAGGAGAAGCTGCTCGCCTGCGTCACCGTCCGCAACGGGCGCGGCGCGGTCGAGGCGGAGGCCACGCCCCCCGCAGACCTCTACGAAGTGGGCACGCTCGTCATGGTCAAGCGCATGATGCGCACGCCCGAAGGGCTGCAGCTCATCGTCCACGGCACCGAGCGCCTGCGCGTCGTCAAGTGGACGCAGACCGACCCGCACCTGCGCGCGCGCGTCCGCATCATCCCGGCCCCGGCGGTGCGCGACGCGGACGCCGTCGAGGCCCTGACGCGCAACGTGCAGTCGCTCGTGCAGCGCGCCCTCGCGATGCTGCCCGAGATTCCGCCCGAGGTGCGCAACGCCGTGCTCTCGGCCAACGACCCCGTCCAGCTCTCCTACTTCCTCGGCTCCATCCTCAACCTCGGCGTCGAGCAGGAGCAGCAGATGCTCGAAGCCGACACCGTGGACGACCTCCTGCAGATCGCCTACGGCCGGCTCGCGCACGAGATCGACATCATGGAGCTGCGCACGAAGATCGCCGCCGAGGCGCAGGGCGAGATGTCGAAGGCGCAGCGCGACTACTTCCTGCGCCAGCAGATGAAGGCCATCCAGAAGGAGCTGGGCGAGGACGAGGAGGGCGGCGAGCGCGCCGAGGCCGAGATGCTCCGCGAGCGGCTCGAGGCCACCGACCTGCCCGAAGACGTGCGCAAGGAGGCCGACCGCGAGCTGCGCCGCCTGGAACGCCTGCCGCAGGCCGCGCCCGACTACCACGTCATCCGCACGTGGCTCGAGTTCGTGATCGAGCTGCCGTGGAGCAAGTCTTCCGAGGACAAGCTCGACCTCTCGGAGGCGCGGCGCGTCCTCGACGAAGACCACTACGGACTCGAAGACATCAAGGAGCGCATCCTCGAATTCCTCGCGGTCGTCAAACTCCGCCGCGACTCGAAGAGCCCGATCCTCTGCTTCGTCGGCCCGCCGGGCGTCGGCAAGACTTCACTCGGCAAGTCCATCTCGCGCTCGCTCGGCCGCCAGTTCGAGCGCCTCTCGCTCGGCGGCGTCCGCGACGAGGCGGAGCTGCGCGGCCACCGCCGCACCTACATCGGCGCGATGCCGGGGCGCATCATCCAGGCCCTCAGGCGCGCGGGCGTCAACAACCCCGTGATGATGCTCGACGAGATCGACAAGCTCGGGAACGACTTCCGGGGCGACCCGGCCTCGGCGCTCCTCGAGATTCTCGACCCGCAGCAGAACCACACGTTCCGCGACCACTACCTCGACCTGCCGTTCGACCTGTCGAAGGTCTTCTTCATCGCGACGGCGAACCAGCTCGCGCCGATCCCGGGGCCTCTGCGCGACCGCATGGAGATCATCGCGCTCTCGGGCTACAGCGACCAGGAGAAGCTGCACATCGCGCGGCAGTACCTCATCCCGCGCCAGACGAGCGAGAACGGGCTGACAGAGGGTCAGCTCGAAATCACGGACGAGGCGCTCGCGCTCATCGCCGCGCGCTACACCCGCGAGGCGGGCGTGCGCCAGTTGGAGAGGACGGTCGGCCGCGTCGCGCGCAAGGCCGCCCTGCGCATCGCCGAGGGGCAGACCGAGAAGATCGTCGTCCGCCCCGAAGACCTGAAGGAGATGCTCGGCGCGCCGCGCTTCTACCCCGAGGAGGCGCGCAAGGAGATTCCGACCGGCGTGGCGACGGGGATGGCCTGGACGGAGACGGGCGGGCAACTCCTCTTCATCGAGGCGACGCTCTTGCCCGGCAGCTCCGGCCTCCAGTTGACGGGGCAGCTCGGCGAGGTGATGCAGGAGTCGGCGCGCGCGGCACGCTCGTACCTCTGGGCGCACGCCTCCGAGTTCACCATCGAGCCGCAGATGTTCAAGAACTACGGCGTCCACGTCCACGTCCCCGCGGGCGCCATCCCGAAGGACGGCCCCTCGGCCGGCGTCGCCATCACCTCGGCGCTCGCGTCCCTGATGACCGGCCGCCGCGTGCGCAGCGACACGGCGATGACGGGCGAGATAACTCTCTCCGGCCTGGTCTTCCCCGTCGGCGGCGTCAAGGAGAAGGTCATGGCCGCGCACCGCGCCGGCCTGCGCCGCGTCGTGCTGCCCGCGCGCAACGAGCCGGACACCGAGGACATCCCCGAGGACGTGCGCAAGGAGCTGGAGATAGTCTACGTCTCGCGCATCGGCGAGGCGCTCGAACAGACGCTCGAAAAACTGGTGTCGCAGCCGCCGCCGCCCGCAGACCCGCAGGCGGAGGAGTCGCGCGCGCAGTCTCAGCAGCAGACGCAGCCGGAGCCCGAGCCCGTCCGCGCCCGCGGGCGTTAGGCCGGGCTTCTCATTTCGACGAGGGGGGACTTAAGGGATGGCGACGAGCAGGAAGACGCAGGTCAAGGCGGGCGTGCCCGAGAAGCGGCGCGGGCAGCAGATGGGCGACGAGCGCAGCCAGCCCTCGAAGATGGACGAGGCGCAAGCGGCGACGCCCGCCGCGCGCGGCCGGCGCAAGGCCGCGAGCAAGTTCTTCGGCGACGACTCTTTCCAACACACGGGCACGCGCGGCGAGTCCATCCGCGACAACAGCCCCTCAGTCCCCGCCGCCATCCCGACCGACGTCAAGCAGGGCGAATCCGACGGCGAGGCCGAGTTCAAGGCCCGCCAGAAGCCCGCACGCAAAGGGCGCTGAAGGGTGTTGGGTGCTAGGTGCTGGGTGCTGGTTAGAACTAAGTTTTTCACCCAGCACCCAGCACCCAACACCCAGCACCTTTTCTAGAAGCGCACGTGCTCTTCGGGCGTGTCCTGTTTACACTCGGCGCAGGCATCGCCGCTGTCGTACCACTTGGCGTCGAAGTCCACGAGCGAGAGGATGGGGACGGAGTCGGAGCCGGGGACTTCGAGGCGGGAGGGGCCGCTGCGGAAGCGGACGATGCAGGCCGCGCCGATGACGCGCGCGCCGAGCTGCTGGACGATCTCGACCGTCTCCTGCAAGGCCGCGCCCGTCCGCGAGATGTCGTCCACGATGACGCAGGGGTGCACGTCGCCCGTCTGGACGTACTGGCGGAACATGCGCTTGCCGTCCTCGCGCTCGGCCCAGTAAATCTGCTCGGCGCTCAGGGCCTCGCGGACGGCGAAGGCGACGGGGATGCCGCCCGGGCTGGGGCTGATGATGGAGACCTTCGGCAGGGCGCTCGACACGTCCTTCTCCAACCTCAGCTTGCGCGAGAGGGCGACGGCCAGCACGCGCGCCGTGTCGTAGTAGCGGAAGGCGAGCGGCATCTGGAAGTAGTGCGGCGTGTGCTGCCCCGACGGGTAGACGAAGTGCCCCTCGCGGTAGGCCCCCGTCCTCTTGAGCATCTCCAGCACCTCGTCCTGCTCCGGTATCAGTCGCGGCATCGTCATCGGCATCGTTCTCCTGAAAAGGAAGTAGGCAGTAGGCGGATGGCAGTGGGCAGTACGCTCCGCGTTCCGGACGTTGAAAGCTCATTCGAAGGCACAGCCCCCGTCTTTCAACTGCCTACTGCCATCCGCCTACTGCCTACTTTTCCGCAAGCATACCACTACTCGCGCGCGTTTACAGCCAGCGCGCGTTCGATGAGGCGGCGCTGGTCTGCGGAGAGGCCTTCGGGCAGCGCGTCGCGCGCGAACCACTCGGCACGGTCGATCTCGAATCCCTTCTGTAAACCTCCGAGCGCGGCGGCGCGCATCCGGCCGCGGAAGATGACCTCGACCTGCCGGACGTCTTTGAGCGCGCGGACGAAGGCCAGCTCGACGCCGTCGAGTTCGAGCCCCGTCTCCTCGCGCAGCTCGCGGCGGACGGCCGCCTCCGGCTGCTCGGACGCTTTGAGGAAGCCGCCGGGCACGCCCCACCCGCTCCCCTTCCTTAACACGTGCTTCAGCAGCAGCACGCGCCCGCGCTCGTCCGAGACCACCGCCCCGGCCGTCACCGCGAACCGCGGCTGCGTCAGCCACACCCCGCCCCTCCTCACGAACCGCGGCGCCCCACGCCACGCACGCGCCAACAGACTCTTCAGCATGCGAGCAAGGATAAATGATGAATGATGAATGCGGAATGCTGAATGTCTCGCCCCCGTGATATTCATCATTCATCACTCATCGTTCATCGCTTACTTCCTTTGATTTTCCCCCCGGGCGCGCGTAAGATTCGTGCAAAGCCGGGGCGCGTCAAGCGCCTAAGTCCCACGCCTTTCTGACACCGAAGCGAGAGAAGGAAGCCGACCCTTAAACCTTATGTCGAGCGAAGCCAACCGAACCGCCAAGCAGGCGCCGACCGAGCAGCAGAAGTCGGAGCACGGCGTCCCCAAACGTCTCGTGCCGGGGCAGACCGTCTGCAACGAGAAGAACGAGAAGGGCAAGCTCTGCAACGGCCACCTCAAGCAGCTCAACACGCAGCACCCTTCGCGCGCCTTCCTGCGCGGCGACGACACGCTCTACCGCTGCCAGGCCTGCGGCGCGCTCTACATGGGGCCGCCGATGGGCCACGTCCGCGACACCTCGAAGCAGACGCGCTACGTCGAGCGCGACCTCGCCGCCATCCTGAGCGCGGCCGGCGGCACGCTCCCCGCCTACGAATACCCGACGCCCTCCTGGCGCGGCGAGCCGAAGCCGAAGCAGGTCGCGAAGACCTCCGCGCCTCCGAAGGCAACTACTGCCGCGACTGACTCTTCAACTGCGGCCGACGCGCACAGGCCGGCCGCCGAGGCGCAGGCCGCCACGGGCCACGCTTCGGCCGCGCCTTTGAGTCCCACGGCCGCCACCGCCTCGCCCGCCGCCGGCGCCGAGACCGTCTCCGACCTCGCGACTGAAGCTTCGACCGAGCTGACGCCCGGCGCGCCCAGGGACGAGCGCCCGAAGGCCGCGGCCCCGGCCGCCGAAGCCAAGCCGAAGAAGAAGGGCGGCGGCGGCTTCAAGTACGGGCCGGAGTTCCTCGCGCAGCCCGGCGAGACGAACGAACAGAAGATCGCACGCCTCAAGCGCCTCGTCGAAGAGGCCAAGCGCGCCGCCGGCAAGCTCTGAATGTGAGCGCGGAAGTATGAGCGGAAAGTGGGTGCTGGGTTCTAGGTGCTGGGTGCTGGGTTAAAAACAACTTGTCTTTACCCAGCACCCGGCACCCTTTCAATCAATGCGACACGAGAACACGCTGGAGGCGGGGCGGGCGGCTTTGGCCGTCGTCGACGTGCAGGAGGCTTTCCGGCCGCACATCCCGGACTTCGCGGTGCTGGCGGCGCGCTGCGGGCTGGTCGTGCGCGCGGCGCGACTGCTCGGGCTCTCGGTCGTCGTCACGGAGCAGTACCCGAAGGGCCTCGGCCGCACGGCCGCGGAGGTCGCAGACGCCTTCGCCGAAGGCTTCGAGCCAATCGAGAAGACCGCCTTCAGTTCCTGCGGCGCGCAGGCCTTCGTCGCGCGGCTCGAAGCGGCGGGCGCGCGCCAAGTCCTCCTCTGCGGGCTGGAGGCGCACGTCTGCGTCAACCAGACCGCGCACGACCTGCTCGCGCGCGGCTACCAGGTGCACCTCCTGACGGACTGCGTCTCCTCGCGCACGGCCGAGAACCGGCAGGCCGGCCTCGACAAGATGCTGCGCTCCGGCGCGCTCCCCTCCTCCACCGAACTCGCCCTCTTCGAACTCATGCGCGACGCCCGCCACGAGCAGTTCAAAGCTATTCAGAAATTGATCAAGTGAACGTCCTGTCAGTTAGGAATTAACCACCGACACACGGAGACGCGGCTTGAAGCAATAAAGACTTCAGGCCGCGTCTCCGTGTGTCGGTGGTTAAAGTCCCCGCGCTTACTGGTGCGGGCGGACGAGGACGTATGCGTGGCCGAAGGTGCCGGACGCGGGGCTGTTCTTGCGCGCGCGCAGGTTGAAGCGGACGGGCGCGTTGCCCGAGTAGGTCTGCCAGCCGCTGTCTGAGAGGTGCGGGTTGTTGAAGACGACGTTGGTGAAGAGGTTCGTGCCCCCGCCGTCGCCGAGGCTCGTGCCGGCGCAGAAGTCGAAGTAGAGATTCTGTCCGATGACGCCCGAGGTGCGCGCGGCGAAGACGACGACGCGGTAGTCTATCGAGCCGCCGAACCAGCCCGGGTCGATAGTCGCCTGGCCGAGATACTGCCCGTTACAGACAAAGGACGAAGAGTCGTCGTTGAAGGTGACGGCCGGGAAGTTACCCTCCGGCGCGCGGCCGATGGGGAAGGTCGCGACGGTCGGCCCCTGCGGCCCCTGCGGCCCCTGCGGCCCTTGTGGCCCTTGTGGCCCCTGCGCGCCCGGCGCGCCGTTGCAGACGAAGTGGTTGCCGCTGGCGGAGGTGTACATCACACCGCCGTTAGGGCAGTTCGCACCGGGAGGCACAGACATGCCCGTGACCGACTGGCCGTTGGCCCCCGCGGCACCCTGCGGCCCCGTCGCGCCCTGCGGGCCCTGCGGCCCGGTCGCACCCTGTGGCCCCTGCGGCCCCTGCGGGCCTATTGCACCCTGAGGGCCTTGCGGCCCTTGAGGCCCTTGAGGCCCCGTCGCGCCTGTTGCACCCGTGTCGCCCTTATCGCCCTTCGGCCCTTGAGGCCCGGTCGCACCCTGAGGGCCTTGCGGGCCTGTCTCCCCTTGGGGGCCTTGCGGCCCAGCGGGGCCGACCTGGCCCTGCGGCCCCTGGGGGCCGGTCGCGCCTGTGTCGCCCTTCTCGCCCTGCGGCCCCTGTGGGCCTTGCGGGCCAGCCTGACCCTGCGGGCCGGTCTCGCCCTGAGGGCCTTGTGCTCCCGTGTCACCCTTCGGCCCTTGCGGCCCGGCCGGGCCTTGAGCACCTTGCGGGCCGGCGGGGCCGGTCTCACCTTGCGGCCCTTGCGGGCCGGTCATGCCTTGAGGGCCTTGTGCGCCGGTCGCCCCTGTGTCGCCCTTGTCGCCCTTATCACCTTGATCGCCCTTCGGGCCTTGCGGGCCGGCCGGCCCCTGCGGCCCGGTCGCACCGGTGTCGCCTTTATCGCCCTTGTCACCCTTCGGCCCCTGTGGGCCGGTTGCGCCCGTCGCACCTTGAGGGCCGGCCGGGCCTTGTGGGCCGGTCTCACCCTGCGCGCCTTGCGCTCCCGTGTCGCCCTTCGGCCCTTGAGGGCCGGCGGGGCCTTGCGGGCCAGGCGCGCCTTGCGGGCCTTGTGGGCCGGTCTCACCTTGAGGGCCTTGTGCGCCGGTCGCGCCAGTATCACCCTTATCACCCTTATCGCCCTTCGGGCCTTGCGGGCCGGTCGGGCCTGTCGCGCCCTGCGGCCCCTGCGGGCCTTGAGGGCCTTGAGGGCCGGCGGGGCCGGGGTCGCCCTTGTCTCCCTTGTCGCCCTTCTGCCCCTGCGTGTTCCATGTGAGCAGCGTCTCCTGCGTGCGGCACTCGCCGGGGCCGTTCACGCGCCGGAGCTGGCCGTTGGTGTTGTTGTAGCAAGCGTAGACGGTGCCGCCCGTCGTCTGCGCGCGCGCCGGCGCGGGTGAGTGAAACGCCGCCAGGCAGAGGAGCGCGGCGGCGACTGACAAACGTATGACGAAACTTTTCATGGGGGACTCTCCGTGTTTCTGAGTAAACGTGCCGGCGCCCGCGCGCGCGCACGAGTTTGAAGGAGAAGGCGAGGCGGTGGCGGACGACTTGCCTGTTGAGATTTACGTCGTCGGCGACCTGAAATGCGTCGGGCGCGGGCCGCCGGTGCCTGAAAGGTGCGCGAAGTTTATTCGTGTGCTATTTATCTGTCAACCGCACCGGCACGCGGCCCACAACTCTTATGGATTTACTCTCAACACTCAACGAGCGGCAGCGCGAGGCCGTCGTCACGACCGAGGGGCCTCTGCTCATCCTGGCGGGCGCGGGTTCCGGGAAGACGCGCGTCATCACGGTCAGGATCGCTTACCTGATTTCGGAGAAGCACGTCCCGCCGCACAACATCCTCGCCGTCACCTTCACCAACAAGGCCGCGCAGGAGATGCGCGAACGCGTCACGCGCCTGCTCGAAGGGCAGATGTTGGGGAGCGCGCCGCTCGTCTCGACCTTCCACTCCCTGTGCGTACGGATGCTCCGCCGCGACATCGAGAAGTTGGAGGAGGGCTACACGCGCTCCTTCACCATCTACGACCAGGACGACTCGCAGCGCGTCGTCAAGGCCTGCATCAAAGACCTCGGCTACGACGACCAGCGGCTCGCCCCGCGCCAGACGCAGTCGGCCATCAGCCACGCCAAGAACCAGGGGCTCGACTCCGACACCTACGCCGCCCGCGCCGAGTACACCGACGAGAAGCGCGCCGCCATCGCCCGCGTCTTCAAGCTCTACGAAGAGCGCCTCGTCAACAACAACGCCGTCGACTTCGATGACCTCCTCATCCTCACCGTCCGCCTGCTGCGCAAACGCGAGGACGTGCGCGCGCACTACAACGACCGCTTCCGCTACATCCTCGTCGACGAATACCAGGACACCAACGCCCTGCAATTCGCCCTCATCAACTACCTCACCCAGAAGCAGCAGAACATCTGCGTGGTGGGTGACGAGAGCCAGAGTATTTACAAATGGCGGGGCGCGGACATCTCGAACATCCTGAACTTCGAGCAGCACTACCCGGAGGCGCGGGCGATTAAGCTGGAGCAGAACTACCGCTCGACGCAGACGATCCTCGACGCGGCCGACGCCGTCATCAAGCACAACACCGAGCGGAAGGAGAAGACGCTCTGGACGGCCAACCCGGCCGGCGCGCCGATTCGTTACTACCAGGCGATGGACGCGGAGGGCGAGGCGCGTTTCGTCGCCGCCAAGATCGAGGAGCACCGGCGCATGGACTCGAAGTCGCGCGCCGCCGTGCTCTACCGGACGAACGCGCAGTCGCGCGTGTTCGAAGAGGCCTTGAGAAGGGCGGGGCTAGGCTACAACATCGTCGGCGGCTTCTCCTTCTACGAGCGCGCGGAGGTGCGCGACGTCGTCTCGTACCTGAAGCTCGCCTTAAACCCGCACGACTCGGTCGCGCTGCTGCGCGTCATCAACACGCCGACGCGGGGCCTCGGCAAGCAGACGCTCGACGAGTTAGACCGGCGCGCGAAGGACTACAACGTTTCGTTGTGGGAGACGATTGCCATCATCGGCGAACAGCCCGAGGGCTTCAGCCCGCGCGCCGTCGCGGCGCTGAAGAAATTCCAGACCATCATCGAGGGGCTGGTCGCGCGCGCGCAGAAGGAGCCGGCCTCCGAGGTCGTCAAGGCGGCCATCCTCGACACGGGCTACGCCGACGCGCTCAAGGCGGAGAACTCCGAAGAGGCCGAGGGCCGGCTTGAGAACTTGCAGGAACTCGTCAACGCCGCCGTCGATTACGACAAGGACGAGGGCGGCGGCCTGCGCGACTTCATCGACGCCGCGGCGCTCGTCGCGGACACGGATCAATATAAGACGGACGCGCCGGTGACGCTGATGACGATGCACTCGGCGAAGGGGCTCGAGTTCCCCGTAGTCTTCATCGTCGGAATGGAGGACGGACTCTTTCCCCATTCGCGCGCGACGGCCGACCCGGCGGAGCTGGAGGAGGAGCGAAGGCTCTGCTACGTCGCCATTACGCGCGCCGAGCGCCAGCTCTACGTTTCGCACGCGATGCGGCGGCGCGTCTACGGCGAGGAGATGGCGTCGGAGCCTTCGCAGTTTTTGAACGAGCTGCCGCTCGACGCCATCGAAGACCTCTCGCGCGGCGGCTCGTGGCTCTCGTTCGCGCGCAGCTCTTCGGCCCTGGAGTCGCGCCACACGGCGCGCGTGCTGCGCGGCGAGACGGCGCGGCCGGCGCGCCCCTTCGAAGGGAAGACCTACAACAGCGCCGACTCCATCGCGGAGTTCTTCCGCCAGCGCGGCGACCACATAAGCCGCAACGCCGAGGCGGCCAAGCGGCAGCAACAGCCGCCCGCCCCACCGCAGCCGCGGCCCGCGGGCGGCGGACGCTCTACCACCTCCTCTTCATCATCCTCCTCCTCGGCCGCGGGCTTCGCCCCCGGCACGCACGTCAAGCACCCCAAATACGGCCGCGGCCTCGTGCTGCGCCGCGAAGGCGTCGGCGACGCCGCCAAGCTCTTGGTGAGCTTCCCCGGCTTCGGCCAGAAGAAGCTCGTCGAGAAGTACGCCGGCCTTGAGAAAGCTTGAGTGAAAGGATGAAGGCGGAAGGATGAAGGATGAAAGTTGATGCGGTCTGCACCCCCTTCATCCTTCATCCTTCCGCCTTCATCCTTTATCCCCTACCCCGGAGCCCCAATGCGTAAATCCCGACTCCCCCTGTCCGCGTTTCTGCTCACCCTACTTGTCACCAACTGTCCCGCGCAGGGGCAGCGCGGGCTCAAGCTCAAGCCTTCGGCCCCCGCGCAGGTTAAGAAAGAGCCCGAAGCCGAAGACAGGCCGTCGAGGTCGGGCGCGATGCGGCTCGTCGTGCAGCTCGGCCTCGGCAACTTCCAGTTCGGGTTCGCGACCTTCTCGTCCGACAGCCGCCTCGTCGCGACGGGCACGGCCGGCGGCGACGTCGTGCTCTGGGACGTGGCGACTGGGCGCGAGGTGCGCCGGCTCTCGGGCAACGTGGGCGCGCCGGGCGCGCAGGACATAGACGGCTGGCTCTGGGGCGCGTTCTCGCCCGACACGCGACTCTTCGCCACGGCCGTCGGCCCGAACCTGCGCCTCTGGAACCTCGCGACCGGCCGGCTCGTCTGGAAACGCTCGAACGACGCCAACGCGACCTACGACGTCGAGGGCGACGCCCCGCCCGTCCTCTTCTCGCCCGACGGCAAGCAGGTCGTCGTCCGCGGCTCGACCGACAAGCTCACCTGGGACACGGCCACGGGCCGGCTGCTTACGCGCGTGCGTTTCCGAAAGGGGCGCGACGGATACACGATGCCCGTGCCGCGCGCGGCGTTCGCGAACGGCAGGCTTTCGGCCGTGGCCGCGAACGGCGAGGTCACACTCGCCGACAAGACGACGCGCAGGGAGACGCGCCGCGTCCGCTTCACAGAAGCTCAAGGCGAGGACAAGTCTGACGACGGGCTGCTCGCGCTCGCGCTCTCGCCGGACGACCGCGTGCTCCTCACCGTCAACCGCGTCGGCGAAGCCGACCACTCGATACGACTGTGGGACGCGCAGAGCGGCGCGTTGCTGCGCGAGCTGACCGGCGCGCGGGGCAGGGGCGAGCAGTTCCACTTCGACGCCGCCGGCGGACTGTTGAGCGTTACCCACGCCGAAGGCACCGTGCGCGCGCAAGAGATGTCGGGCGGCAGACAGGTCAGTTGGGACGCGGGCGGCGGGCAAGAACTTGATTGGCTCGACGTGTCTCCGGACGGCCGCTACGTCGTCACGGCCACGGGGCGCTCGGGCGCGGTCTGGGACGCGAAGACCGGCGCGAGACTCGCCCACGTCGAGCCCGAGGCCAAAGAGACGGCGAAAGATTTTCGCTGGGACTTCGTCGGGTTCACGCCCGAGGAGACCGTCACCTTCTTCAAGGACGGCGTGCAGGGCGACGGGATGGAGCGCGTCGTCCTCAACACGAAGGACTGGGCAGAGCGCCGCATGCCGAACGGCACGCAGACGATGCCATACAACGACGAGAGCAGCAACGCCCCTCACAGCTACTTCATGACCCCGGACACGCGCGCCGCCGCGTGGGAGACCGAAGCGTTCGAAGGCGAGCCGAAGGGCACGAAGTGGCTCACCGTCTGGAGCGCCGACCCGAAGGTCAAGAACAAGCGTTTCCAGATCGACTCGGACGAAGCGTATGGCGACCCTTCGTACGTCGCGCTCTCGCCCGACGGCCGCAAGGCGCTCGTCGCGACCTCGAACGCGGGCGGCAACCTCACGCAGACGAGCATCAAGGTCTGGGACGCAGACCAGAAGCGCTCGCTCTACAGGCTCGCCGCGCCCGGCTTCCGCGCCTACGCGCTCGCGTGGTCTCCGGACGGCCGCACGCTCGCCACCGGCGCCGACGACGGGACGACCGTCCTCTGGGACGCCTCGAACGGCAGGCAGTTGCGCCGCCTCGCCGGACAGCGCGACTCGGTGAGCGCGGTCGAGTTCTCGCCCGACAGCCGTTTCCTCCTCACGACCTGCGCCGACGGCTTCACGCGCGTCTTCGACGTGAGCAGCGGCGCAGAGCTGTGCCGCTTCGTGACGTTCGAGGACGGCAACTGGGTCGCGGTCGCGCCGGACGGCCGCTTCGACACGAGCGACCTCGACGAGATACGGGGCGTCCACTGGCTCGCGCCCGAAGACCCCTTGAAGCCCCTGCCGCTCGAAATCTTCATGCGCGACTACTACGAGCCGCGCCTGCTCGCGCGCATCCTCGCGGGCGAGAAGTTCGCGGCCGTCCGCGCGCTCGCCGAGGTCAACCGCGCGCAGCCGGTCGTGACCATCCTCTCGGCCGAGCAGATCAAGGAGCGGCCCGAGTCCGCGCTCGTCACGGTCGAGGTCGAAACGTCCGCCGAAGGCTCGGGCGCGCACGACCTCCGCCTCTTCCGCGACGGCCAGCTCGTCGCCTACGCGCCCGCGGCGGACGGCGAGGTGGTGCCGAAGGGCGGGCGGGCCTCCTTCGCTTTCGAGGTGCGGCTGCCGCGGCCCCGCGACGCGGAAAGTCGGCGCGTCGAGTTCTCGGCCTACGCCTTCAACGAAGACCGCGTGAAGAGCGAGACCGCGCGCAGGAGCTTCGAGCCTCCCGTGCCGTTGGCGGCGGCGAAGGGGCGCGTGTACGTCGTCTCGGTCGGCGTCAACGCGTACGAGAACGAGGAGTGGGATTTGCGCTTCGCCGCCAACGACGCGCGCCGCTTGCAGCAGGCGGTCGCCGCGCGCGTGCGCGAGGGCGGCGAGTACGAAGAGGTCGTGACCGTCCCGCTCATCTCCGACTACGCCTCCGAGGGCGGGCGTAAAAGTAGCCCGCGCGTCCTGAAAGAGACGGCGGCGACCAAGCGGAACTTCAGGGCCGTGCTCGACCTGCTCGCGGGTCGGAAGGTCGACGAAGAGGTCTTGCGGGAGATTCCCAACGCCTCTCAACTTAAACGCGCGACGCCCGAAGACCTCGTCATCGTCTCCTTCTCAAGCCACGGCTACGCCGACGAGCGCGGCCGCTTCTTCCTCTTCGCGTCGGACACGGGGAAGACCGGGAGCTTGCGCGACGCCCTCGCACGGGCGATCTCGTCGGACGAGCTGGGCGCTTGGCTGCGGGACGTGGACGCGGGCGAGCTGGTGCTGGTCGTGGACGCGTGCCACTCGGCGGCGAGCGTGCAGGGCGAGGGCTTCAAGCCGGGGCCGATGGGGAGCCGGGGCCTGGGTCAGCTCTCCTACGACAAGGGGATGCGCATCCTGACCTCGACGCAGGCCGACGACGTCGCGCTGGAGAGCGCGCTCGTCGAGCAGGGGCTTCTGACCTACGCGCTCACGCACGACGGGCTCGAAGGGGCGCGCGCCGACTTCAGGCCGAAGGACGCGCGCATCACCGTCGCCGAGTGGCTCGCCTACGGCGTCGAGCGTGTGCCCGCGCTCCACGCGGAGGTCGAGCAGAGGCTCGCGCTGATGAAGGCGGGCGGGCCGGCCGCGCTCGGGCTCGGCGAAGACGGACAATCGCGCGTCGTCCTCCTCGACGAAGGCGCGCGCGGCCTCAAGGTCAAGGTCTCCGGCCAGACGACGCGCACGCAGCAGCCGGCGCTCTTCGACTTCGCGCGCCGCCGCCGCGACCGGCTGCTCTCTAAAACGCGTTGAGGGGTTGGTGGTAAGATTCGCCCGAGCAGGGGGCTTGAGGCGATGACCAACGAGGAGCTTGCGCGCAGGTTCGAGCGGCTGGCGCTGCTGATGGAGATTCGCGGCGACGACAAGTTCCGCGTGCGCTCGTACCGGAACGCGGCCGAGACGCTGGAGACGTGGCCGAGTTCGGTCGAGCAGATCGCGCGCGAGGAGGGCGTGAAGGGCTTGCAGACGCTGCCGGGCGTGGGCAAAGCCATCAGCGGCAAGATCGTCGAGCTGCTGGAGCGCGGCACCTTCGACGCGTGGGAGAAGTTGAAGCAGGAGACGCCCGAGACCGTGCTCGACCTGCTCGAAGTCGAGGGCGTCGGCCCGAAGACCGCGGCCGCGCTCTACCAGCAGTTCAAAATCTCTTCGCTCGAAGACCTGCGGCAGTTCGTCGAAGGCGGCGGCCTCGACCTCCTCGACGGCGTCGGCGAGAAGACGGCCGAACGCATCGCGCGCAGCGTCCGCGGGCTGACATGAAAGCAGTAGCCAGTAGACAGTAGTCATACCAGCTTGCAAATCGAAATAAGGCTGCTCATGCTGGGAGCGCGGGCACCCTACAGCCCGCCTGAGCGCGCAGCGCGAAAGCTGAGAGGCTTGATGTCTCAAGGTTGAGGTGAAGAGAAAGACGGTCAGCGTGCTTTAGCACGCTGGCGGGCAGGGATGCCCGCGCTCCCGGCGAGGAGGGGCCTTATTCCATCTCGCAAGTCGGTATCAGTAGGCAGTAGAGAAACAGGCGGCGCGGTCTTCATCAGTTGATGATGAGAATCGCGCCGCCCTTACTTTCCCTACTGCCTACTTCGCTTCGGCCTCGCGCTTGACGATGAGGAGGGTGATGTCGTCACCGGCGGGCGTGCCCTGCGCGAAGGTTGAGAGCGCGGCCTCGATCTTGTCGCGGATGCCCGCGGCCGAGCGTGTGAGGTTGCGCGCGACCACCTCCCGCAGGCGGACGGTGCCGAACTCCTCGCCCTGGGGGTTGGTCTGCTCGGTGACGCCGTCGGAGTAGGCGACGAGCACGTCGCCCGCCCGGAGCTGCGTGCGCCCCTCGCGGTAGTCGAAGTCGGGGACGATGCCTAAGGGGAGTCCGCCCGCGCCGAGCTGTTCGAGCGTGCCGCCTTCGTGCGCGATGATGGGCGGGTTGTGGCCCGCGTTGATGAAGGAGAGCGAGCCGGTCAAGGGGTCGAGCTCCGCGTAGAAGAGAGTGACGAAGCGGTTGGCCGGCGTGTTGTCGGCGAGGTAGCGGTTGACCGCGCTGACCAGCTCCCTGATGGCCCGGCACGAGGCGACCTGCGCGTGCACCGCCGCGTGCAGGGAGGACATCAGGAGCGCGGCCGAAGTCCCCTTGCCCGACACGTCGCCGAGCGCGACGACGAGCCGGCCGTCGGCGCACTGGATGAAGTCGTAGTAGTCGCCGCCGATCTGGTACGAGGGGAAGCTGATGCCCTGCAACTCGTAGCCCGCGACGGCGGGCGGGGCCGAGGGCTGGAAGCGCTGCTGTATCTCGCGCGCCAGTTGCAGCTCGCGCTCGTACGTCTGCTGCTCGAGATGCTCTTCGAGCAGGCGCGCGTTCTCGACGCGGATGGCGGCGACCGAGCCGAGCGTCGTCAAGACCTTGAGGTGGTCTTCGGTGAAGCGCGAGGTGGCGAGCGGCGAGTCGGCGTAGATCATGCCGAAGATGCTTTCGCCGACGCCGAGCGGCACGGCCAGCACGGAGCGGATGCCCTGGAAGGTGACGGTGGACGACTTGAAGCGCGGGTCGTGCTGCGCGTCGGAGGTCAGAACCGAGCGGCCCTGGTTGACCACCTCCTCAACGATGGTGCGGCTGACGCGCACCTCGCCGACTTCGGGGCGGCGGTCGCGCATCTCCGCGGTGCGTATCTTCAGCTCGCCGCCGTCGGGCGGCTCGCGCAGCATGATGAGGCAGCGCTCGGCGGGCACCGCGTCGAAGACGAGGAGCGCGACCTGCCGCAAGGTCTCGTCGAGCGTGGCCGAGGCGAGCAGCGTCACGCCGACCTTCGAGATGAGCGCGAGCAGGTCGCCGTGATCGCCCGCGGCCGGGGCCTTCATGGTCGCGCCCGAGCCCGAGCGGTGCGGCATGATGGTCGCCACGTCGAAGCGGCCGGAGCTTTGCGTGCGAGCGCCCTCGATGGCTTCGAGCAGCCCCGAGGTGGTGTGCTGCGCCGAGTCGAAGGCGATGGTCGCCTCCGGGAGCGGCGCCTCCTCGTCGACGGTCGTCGTCGCCGGGAGCTGCTGCGGCGCGGTCGTGGGGTCTTTGAAGACGATCTCGGTCTCGCCGATCTGGATGCGCGCGCCGTGCGTGAGCGTGACCGGCTGTTCGAGCCGCTCGCCGTTGTAGTAGGTGCCGTTGGCCGAGCCGAGGTCTTGCAGGAGGTACTGGTCGCCCTCGCGCCTGACCTCGGCGTGGACGCGCGAGGCGAACGGGTCGGGCACGCACACGTCGTTGCGCGCCGAGCGCCCGATGGTGATCCTCAAACGCCCCAGCGGCAGACGCTCCGCCGCGCGGTCGGGGTAGTTGACTAATAGTTCAGGCATAGCTCGGTCTCGTGATAAGTGATGAGTGATAAGTGATAAGAAAAAGCAAGGGCTTCTGTCTTCCACTTATCACTTATCACTCATCACTTATCACCCTCTTACTTATCACTGCCTTCTCAGCCGGTCAAACTCTTTCTCTAACTGTTGCGCGTAGCCGCGCGCGGCCGCGGCGTGCTGGCCGCGCTGCGCGAGCTGGAAGTGCTGGAGCGCGGCGACGACTTCGGCGCGCTGGAGCGTGCCGGGCTTGCGCCCCTCGACGTAGGAGAGGCCGAGGTAGTAGTGCGCGTCCACGTTGCCGCCGGCCGCGGCCGCGCGGAACTCTTCGAGCGCGGCGCCGCGGTTCGAAGACCAGAGCTGGACGCCGCGGCTGTAGCGCTCGGCGGGCGAGGCCGGGGCCGGGCGCGCGGGCGTCGGCGTGGCCTGCGGAGGAGGAGGAGGCGGCGGCGTCGGCGCGGGCGGCACGTTGACGGAGACGGTCTCGACGGTCGGCGTGGGCGAAGGCTCGCCCGGGCGCGGCGTGTGCGCGGGCGTCGGCGTCGTCTGCGCGGGCGCGAGTTCCGAGAGGTGCTGGCGCGCGACCTCCGCGAATTCGGGCGGCGCGTAGGCCGTGAGCTGCTCGTAGGCGGCGCGGGCCTCTTCGGCGCGGCCGGCGAGGCGCAGAGAGTCGGCCAGGCCCAACAGGTCGTTCGGGTCGGGGCGCGCGCCGGGCGCATTGAGGTTGAGGACGCGTCGGTAGCTCTCGACGGCGTCCGGATAGAGACCTTCGGCGAACTGCGCCGAGGCGAGCAGGCGCCAGGCCGCGAAGTCGTAGGGCGCGTTGCGCGTGAGCGCGCGGAACTCTTCGATGGCCTCGCGGCGCGCGCCGGCCGAAAGAAGCAGCTCGCCGAGACGGCGGTGCGCGCGCGTGTTCGAAGGGTCGAGCGCGTTCGCCTCGCGCAGACGGTTGAGCGCGCCCTCCATGTCGCCCGCGGCGAGCAGCCCTTCGGCCTCTTCGAGCTTGAGGTCGAACTGCTGCTGCGCGTCGGGCGTGACGGGCGCGGTCGGCCCCTGCGTCGGCAGGTCGGTCAGAGCCGGGCGGCGCAGCAGTCTGTAACCGAGCCACGCGCCGCCCGCCGCGAGGGCCAAGACGAAGGCGCAGGCGGCGACGACCCACGGCCACACGCGCCGCGCGGGCGGGGGAGTCGTCCTCGGTCTCGGCGGCGGCGGAGGCGCGACGGCGGATGCGTCCGTCTGTGCGCCGGCGTCTGTGCCGGGTTGTTGCGTCTCGGGCTCGGGCTTTTTATCGTCAGGCCAGGAGCCGGCGGCGGCGGGCATCGTGGCTTCGGGGTCGACGGGCCGCGTGGCGTCGAAGTCTTTGAAGTCGCCGGTCGCGTCGAAGTCAGCGGCCCCGCCCGACGCTTCGGGGCGCGGGACGGAGATGGTCAGCTCTTCGTCTCCGTAGCCGGGGAGGTCTGGGCGCGTGACGGCCGAGCCATTCCGGACGAGCGGGACTTCCGGGTCTGCCGGATGAGAGAACTGCTGACTGCCGTCCTCCAGCCCGCGCAGGATGCGCTCCATCTCCGCGAGGCTGACGCGCGAGGTCTGCGGCGCCACGCGCTCTTCGTCGGGCGCGAGGCCGTCGGTCGTGCGCGGCGTCTCGTCCGGCACGAGCGGGACGGTGGCGGCGTGCGGCGAAACGTCGCCGGTCTCACCGCCATGAAGACCCAGGGGCGCGCCGCAGCGCCGGCAGAAGCGCGCGCCGGGAAAGGTCTCCGCACCACAGCTCGGGCAGGTGGTCTGCATCCTTCGTCGGAGAGTCTTTACGGAGAGAAGTGCGCCGACCGCTCAGCGCAAGTTCGTCGAGCGGGACGCGCGGCTGCGGACGACGACGGTGCCGGCGAGCCAGTCGTGCAGCGCGCGGCCCTGCGTGTCGAAGGCCGCGAAGAGGAAGCCGAGGCCGAACGTCAGGAGCGTCACGGGGTAGCCGACGAGGTGGCGCAGCAGCGCGCGCCCGACGCTCAGGGGCTCGCCGTCCCTGCGCTCGATGCGCAGGCCCGCGATCCACTTCCCCAGAGTGCGCCCGCTCAGGTTGGCGAGCAGCACGAAGTTGACGAAGGCGACGCCGGCCGTCGTGATGTAACCCACGAACAGGATGAAGCTGCCGGCCCGCCGCCCGCCGTCGCCCGTGACGCGCGCCAGCAGCGTCGCCAGCGCCAGCACGCCGACGACGATGATGTAGTCGATGAGCAGCGCGCCGCACCGCAGCGAGAACGGCGCGCGCAGGCGCTCGAAGTTCACCGGCCCGCGCGGCACCCCGCGCGACCCGGCCCGCACCGCCCTTCCTTCTCGTTCTAGTTGGACAGACATATGAAGCGTTCGGCTTTCAGCTCTCGGCTTTCGGCTTTTTAACTTTACTGGCCGGGCCGCTAGTCGAACGCGGGCCGGCCAGACAGGATTGGCTGATAGCTGAAGGCCGAATGCTGACAGCTACCCAATCAAAAAGTGGAGCGTCGTCTCGCCGAGGCGCAGGCGGTCGCCGTTGGCGAGCGGGCGCGGCTGGCGGGGGCCGAGGCGGACGGCCTCGTTGACGACCGTGCCGTTCACCGAGCCGAGGTCTTCGACGAGGAACGTGTCCCCCTCGCGCCAGACGCGCGCGTGGCGGCGCGAGATTTTCGTCTCGGGGTCGAAGCGCGAGAGGTCTATGTCCGGGAAGATGTTCGACTGCGGGTCTGTGCGCCCGACGAGGTTCGTCTCCTTGTTCAGGAGGAACGTCGCGTCGAGTTCGGTCGTCCCTGTCACGACGAGCCTCGCGGTCGCGCGCGCCGTGCGCAAGGCCGCGCTCGCCGCCGCGATGGGCTGGCGCGCGCCGCAGTGCGGGCAGAAGACGTCTTCGGAAGAGATGGACTTGCCGCAGAAGCCGCAGAAGACGCGCTCGACGGCCATCGTCCGCGCCGTCTGCTCCTGCGCGCCGCGCACGACGCCGTAGGTGACGGCGCCCGCGCGCAACTGCTCGACGTGGCGGTGGAGCGTGTCGCGCATCTCGCCGGCCGTGCTGAAGCGGCGTTCGGGTTCGTACTCGACGGCCTTCATCAGAATCCACTCCATCTCGTTCGAGATGGCCGGGTTGATCTGGCGCGGCGTCGGGTTCTTCGAAAAGTCGAAGATGAGCAGAGGATTGTCCTGCGGGTCGGAGCCGGTCAGCAGGTGGAACATCGTCGCGCCCAAGCCGTAGATGTCCGTCCTCGCTTCGGCCTTGCCGCTGAAGAGCTCCGGCGGCGCGTAGCCCATCGTGCCGACGGCGGTCACGCCCTTCTCCTGCGGCGCGACCCAGCGCGCGATGCCGAAGTCGATGAGCATCACGCGGCCACTGTTTCCGTCAATCATCAGGTTCGCGGGCTTGAGGTCGCGGTAGATGATGGGCGGCCTTTGGTTGTGCAGGTATTCGAGCACGTCGGCCGTCTGCGCGCCCCACTCGGCCACGGTCAGCTCGTCGAGGCGGTTCATCGGCGCGTTCCTGAGACGCGCGAGACAGTCGCCGCCCGAGATGTACTTCATGACGAGGTAGAAGCGCGAGGCCGCGTCGTCATAGAAGTAGTCGTAGATGGTCGGGATGGAAGGGTGTTCGAGCGCGGCGAGGAGCATCGACTCGCGGCGGAAGTCGGCGACGGCCTTCTCCTGCTGCGACTCGTCGAGGTGCGTCTGGATCATCTCCTTGACGGCGCGCGGGGCGTCGCCGAGGTTCCTGTCCTTCGCGTAGTAGACGGCGCCCATGCCGCCGCCGCCGATGCGCTTGACGATCTCGTAACGGCTGTAGAGAACCGTGCCCGGCTCCAGCTGGCTCGCCGCGCGTCGCCCCGAAGAGGAGGCGCCGCCCGTGCGCCCCGTAAACGCCATCGGGCGCGAGGGCAGGTCGCCCGTGCGGTGGTCTTTAGGCGGCGCACCGGAAGCCGCGCCGCCCGTGTTCTGCGGCTTAGGCTCCCACTCGGACGCGGACTCTTCGGCGGAAGAGTGCGCGCCCGCCGGCTGTTCTTCCGAGGCGTCGGCCGTCGGCTCCGCGTCCTCCTCGACGGAAGAGGCCAGTTCGGAAGAGCCCGCGGTCGAGAGGCCCTTCGATTCGGAGGGTGTCTCGGAAGGCGCTTCGGAAGGTTCGGCGGCGGGCGCGACCGCCGCGGCGGCCTGACCGCGGTACGAAGACGGCTCGATGATGGTCGGCTGTAGCTCGTCGGCGGCCGACTGCCCCGCGGCGTCCGCCTCGGGCTTGGGCAGTTCTTGAGAAGAGGACGCGGCCCCGCCCTCCGCGCCGGGGCGCGGGGCGGGCTGCAAGGCCAAGCCGCAGTTGCCGCAGAAGCGGTCTTCCGGGGCCACAGGCGTGCCGCAATCGAAACAGGACGACGACATCACTCTCTATAAAGCCTACGACGAACCGAGCACGTGGAACTTCAGAAACGTCTTCCCGACGATGACCTCGTCGCCGTCGCGCAAAGGTTGACGGTCGCCCGGCAGGAGTCTGCGCCCGCGGTTGACGAAGGTGCCGTTGGTCGAGCCGAGGTCTTCGATGTAGTACATCCCGCTGCGCCGCGTAATCCTCGCGTGGCGGCGCGAGACCTTCGCCTCGGGGTCGTCGGAGTCCAGGTCAACGTCGGGGAAGATGCCGCCGTCCGCGTCCCAGCGTCCGATGTGCGACTCGTCCTCGCACATCGGGAACTCTTTACCGACCGAGCGCCCGCGGTGTATGACCAGCTTGGCGTGCGGCGCCGCGGTACTCTCGCGGCGGCCGGTCGGGGCCTCTTCATGAACCTTGGGCCGTCCGGCCACGCCCGTGACCGAGGGGCTCGGCGACGAGAGTGACTTCGGGACGGCGCGCAGCTCGGGGGCAGCGGCGCGGCGCCCGGTGTCGGAGGCGACGGCCTCGGTGCTGGGGCCGGCGTGCTCGCTCGTGTGCGCGCGGTGGCCGCCGGCGGGGCCGGGCTGCAAGGCCGCCCCGCACTCGTCGCAGTACTGCGAGCCCTCAATATTCTCCGTCTGGCACCTTTCGCAGGTGATCATGGCCGCGTCCTTCGGATTTTGGATGGCGGTGCGGGCTGGCGCGCCCCTGAGATGCCCCCTAAGCTGTCCCGGCGCCCGGCCGCGAAAAACCTCTGGCGCCGCACCGGCATTGTACCGCGAAACGCGAGACGCGCCAACAGCATCAAAAGCGGTGAATAGTAAATGGTGAATGGTAAATGGACGTTCACCACAGCTCCCGACGCGACAACACCCGTCACATACACTACCCGGCCTCTATTCACTATTTACCATTCACCATTGACCGTTTTCCTGAAACTGTTCCACCTTTTTGCACGTAGAAGATTTGCCGGCGGCGGGAAGGTGCAGTAGTTGTTCGATTTAGCGCCGGCCGCGTCCGCGTTGCGGAGCCAGCCCACGTCCCGACAAAAAATTTAACCCCAGTCTTTTTCGAGAAGAGGAATAAACCCCAAATGGCTCTGAACCGGAAGAAGAAAATCATCATCGCGGTCTCGGCCGTCGCCCTGCTCGGCCTCGTCGTCGTCATCAGCATCTTCGCCCGCGGCAAGGACGAGGCTGAGGTCACGACCGTCAAGGTCGAGGTGCGGCCGGAACTCAAATCCACCGTCACGGCCTCCGGCGAGGTGCGCCCCATCCGCTTCGTCAACCTGACGAGCGAGGTGCAGGGGCGCATCGTCGACATCAGCGTCAACCCCGGCGACCACGTCACCACGGGCCAGCCCCTCGTCCGCGTCGACCCGACGCAGCTCGAATCCTCCGCCGAGGCGCAGGCCGCCAGCGTGCAGGCCGCCATCTCCGACGTGCAGAACTCGCGCGCCAGCGTCGCCTCGGCCGAGGCCAGCGTCCAGCAGTCGCAGCAGCAGCAGACGGCCGCCGAGGCTTCGCTCGCGCAGGCGCGCCAGGCCGTCAACACCGCGCAGACCGCCGTCGACCGCGAGCAGGTCAACCTGGAGACCGCGCGCCGCGAGCTGAAGCGCACCACCGAACTCATCGAGTCGGGCGTGGCCTCGCGCTCCGAGTTCGACGCCGCGCAGGACAGGCTCAAGACCGCGCAGGTCGCCCTGAAGACTTCGCAGGCGCAGCTCGAATCGGCTAAGATCGCGGTCGAGGAGTCGAAGGCGCGCGTTAACCAGGCGCGCGTCGCCGTCACCGAGGCGCAGACCCGCGTCAAGAGCGCGGAGGTGGGCGTCAGAACCAGCGAGGCGCGCGCGGGCGCGCAGCAGGCGCTCTTGCGCGGCCAGTCCTCGCAGCGCAGCAAGGCCGTCACGGTCTCGCCTTTGACGGGCGTCGTCGTGGACATCCCGGCGCGCGTCGGCCAGTTCGCCGTCGCGGGCCTCTCGACCACCGCGCTGATGACCATCGCCGACATGTCAACCATCAACGTCGAGGTCAACGTGGACGAGACCGAGATCGCGCAGATTCAGGAGCAGCAGCCGGTCAAGATCAAGGTGGACGCGATGGGCGAGCGCGAGCTGGCGGGCAAGGTCGTCCAGAAGAACCCGCTCGCCGTCTCGCGCTCGGACACGACGGGGTCGGGCCTCGGCACCCGCGTCAACGTTCAGGAGGCGAAGGAGTTCAAGGTCATCGTCCAGCTCGACCTTTCGACCGTGCCGAACGACGTGCGCGAATCGCTCCGCCCCGGCATGACGGCGACGGCCACCATCACGACCAACACGAAGCAGAACGTCATCGCCGTCCCGCTCCAGGCCATCGTCGAGAAGTCGCCGACGCCGACGCCGACCCCGCCTTCGGGTAAGGACGCCGGCCAGCCGGCCCCGGCCCCGACCGAGAAGCCGAAGGACATCAAGGGCGTCTACGTCCTCGAAGGCAAGAAGGTCAAGTTCGTCCCCGTCGAGACCGGCATCACGGGCGAGTCGGACATCGAGGTCGTGAGCGGGCTCAACAAGGACATGGAAGTCATCACCGGCCCGAGCCGCGTGCTGCGGACGCTGAAGGAGGGGGACACCGTGCAGCGTCAGCAGAACAAGCCCGGCGACAAGGCAGGTGAGAAGAAATGAGCGAGGCACTTTTAGAGATGGAGAGCCCCACCACCGAAGAGGCGAACGGCGTGACCGAAGAGACGAGCATCGTCAACGGGAACGGCCTCGACGCCGAAGCGCTCGAACGCGGCGACCTGCTCGCGCACGACGGCGTGCCGGCCGCGCTCATCTCGATGCGCGACATCTGGCGCACCTACGAGATGGGCACCGAGAAGCTCCACGCGCTGCGCGGCGTCTCGTTCGACGTGCAGCGCGGCGAGTACCTCGCCATCATCGGCCCCTCGGGCTCCGGCAAGTCGACGCTGATGAACCTCATCGGCTGCCTCGACACGCCGTCCCAGGGGCGCTACTGGATCAACTCGAAGCTCGTCTCCGAGATGGAGGACGACGAGCTGGCGCGCATCCGCAACCAGGAGATCGGGTTCGTCTTCCAGACCTTCAACCTCCTGGCGCGCGCCACGGCGCTGCACAACGTCGAGCTGCCGCTCATCTACGCGGGCGTCTCGGCCGCCGACCGGCACGAGCGCGCCCAGCGCTCCCTCCGCGCGGTCGAGCTGGGCGACCGCATGACGCACCGCCCGAACGAGCTCTCGGGCGGCCAGCGCCAGAGGGTCGCCATCGCGCGGGCTTTAGTCAACAACCCCTCGATCCTCCTGGCCGACGAGCCGACCGGCGCGCTCGACTCGAAGACGAGCATCGAGATCATGAACCTCTTCGAGAAACTCCACTCGGAGGGGAACACGATCATCGTCGTCACGCACGAGCACGACATCGCCGCGCGCGCGCACCGCGTCATCTCGATCCGGGACGGCAACATCGAGTCGGACGAGCGCATCAAGTAGAAGGCGAAAAGCCGATGGCACAACGGGGGGAGGATGAGAGTCGGCGTGGCTCTCACCCTCCCTTTGACTTTCCCCCTCCTCGCATCCGTTGACGGATGAGCGCATTGCTGACAGAGCCGGTCGAAGAACGCAGGGGCGACGCGCCCGGCGGCTTCGAGCCACTGCCCCCCGCGCCGCCCCGAGCGCGGCGCACGCGGCTCCCGCCGGCCTTCCACAAGACGTGGGAGTCCCTGCGCATCGCGCTCGGGAGCTTGCGCGCGAACAAGCTGCGGACGGCCCTGACGCTCATCGGGGTCGTGGTCGGCGTCGCGGCCGTCATCGCCGTCGTCACCATCATCAAGGGCTTAGACCAGACGGTCGCCTCCACCTTCTCCTCGCAAGGCTCGACCGTCTTCACCGTCTCGAAGCGCCCGCAGGTCATCACCTCGCGCGAGGACTTCATCAAGTTCAACCGCCGCAAGGACGTGACCGAGACGGACGCCGACGCCGTCACGCGCCTCTGCAACGCCTGCTGGCGCACGGGCGTCGCCGCCAACGCGCAGGCCACCGTCAAGGCCGGCGACAAGTCTTCGGAGTCCGTGCGCGTGCGCGGCCTCACGCTCTCGATGTTCCTCATCGAGGACACGGACGTCGTCGCCGGGCGCGCGTGGACTGATACGGAAGAGGCCTCCGGCCGGGACGTGGCCGTCGTCGGCCCCGACGTGGTCGACAACCTCTTCGACGGCGCGCCGCCCGATCAGGTCATCGGCCGTCAGGTGCGCGTCGAGGGGCGCGCCTACGAGATCATCGGCGTCACGGAGCGGCTGGGTAAAATCTTCGGCTTCTCGCGCGACAACTTCGTGCAGATTCCCTACCCGACCTTCAAGAAGGCTTTCGGCGCGCGCGTCTCGCTCATCGTCTTCGTCCAGGTTCCCGAGCAGCCGCAGCTCGTCACGGCCGAAGACCAGGTGCGCAACATCATGCGCAACCGCCGCGGCAAGACTTTCCACGACGAGGAGGACGGCTTCGCGCTCGAAACGCAGGACGTCTTCATCGACCTCTACAAGAGCGCGACGGCCAACATCTACCTCGTCACCGTCGGCGTCGCCGCCGTCTCGCTCGTCGTCGGCGGCATCGTCGTGATGAACATCATGCTCGTCTCGGTGACCGAGCGGACGCGCGAGATCGGCGTGCGCAAGGCGGTCGGCGCCTCGCGCCGCGACGTGCTGCTGCAGTTCCTCATTGAGTCGGTCGTCATCACCTCCATCGGCGGCATGATGGGCGTGGCCGCGGGCTTCATCCTCGCCTTCGGGCTCGCCAAGGCGATGGGCTTCCCCCTGCTCTTCAGCGTCGCCTCGGCCGTCCTCGGCGTCTCGGTCTCCTCCGCGGTCGGCATCGCCAGCGGGTTGTGGCCCGCGTGGAAGGCGGCGCGCTTAGACCCGATAGAGGCGCTGCGCGCGGAGTAAGAAAGGGTGCTGGGTTCTGGGTGCTAGGTGCTGGTAAGACCTAAAACCCAGAACCCAGCACCTAGCACCCAGAACCCATTTATGTCTTTCGACGACATCAAAGAGTCCGCGGCGATGGCCGTCTCGACCGTGAGGGCGAACAAGCTGCGCTCGGCGCTGACCATTCTGGGCGTCGGCATCGGCGTGGTGACGCTGACGTTCATGGTCTCGATTATCCAGGGCCTCAACAAAGCCTTCGCGGAGCAGATCGAGTCGCTCGGCTCGAACACCATCTTCGTCTCGAAGTTCGACCCGAGCTTCGGGCGGCCGCCGAACAACGAGGAGCTGCACCGCAAGGACATCACCGTCGAGGACGCCGAGGCCATCCGCACCGAGGCCGCCGAGAACATCGACTCGGTCGCGCCCATCCGCCGCAAGATCGCCGCCGGGCTGCGCTACGCCGACAAGGAGACCGACACCCCGATCCTGTTCGGCGTCACGCCCGAGTACGAGTACACGCTCTCGCAGTACGTCGAGCGCGGCCGCTTCGTCACCGAGAACGACATGCGCGGCCGCGAGAACGTCGCCATCCTGGCGCAGGACGTGGTGCGCGCCCTCTTCCCCAACGAAGACCCGATAGGGAAAGAGATCAAGATCGAGGGCTCGCCCTTCCGCGTCGTCGGCGTGATGGAGACTTTGGGGAACTTCTTCGGCCAGTCGCGCGACAACTCCGTCTTCATCCCGCTCCCGACCTTCGACAAGTACTGGCGCGACATCGAGCCGCCGCTCGTCGTCTTCTTCATCATCCTGCGGCCCCACACGCGCGCGCACGTCCCCCCGGCGATGGATCAGATCACGGACGTCCTCCGCCGGAGGCGCCAGGTGCCCGCGGGCGCGAAGAACAACTTCGGCGTCTCGTCGCAGGACTCGCTCTTAGACTTCTACAACCAGTTGACGGGCGCGACGTGGCTCGTGCTGACGGCCATCTCTTTCGTCGCCCTGATGATCGGCGGCATCGGCGTGATGAACATCATGCTGGTCTCGGTCACGGAGCGGACGAAGGAGATCGGCATCCGCAAGGCGGTCGGCGCCACGCGCGCCAACATCCTCTGGCAGTTCCTCATCGAGGCCGTCGTCCTCACGGGCCTCGGCGGCGTCGCCGGCCTCGCCGTGGGCGAGCTGGCGAGCGTCCTCATGAACGCGTACTCGCCGCTCCCGGCCTTCGTGCCCCTGTGGGCCATCCTCGTCGGCGTCGGCATCTCCGCGAGCGTCGGCATCGTCTTCGGCCTCTGGCCCGCCTGGAAGGCCGCCCGCCTCGACCCCATCGAGGCACTCCGCTACGAGTGAGGGGGGTGCTGGAGAAGAGCAGACATTTACCCAACACCCAAAACCCAGCACCCAACACCCCTCACACCGTAACCCGCGAAGGGACGCGGCCGTCTTTCACCTTGTCACGGTTCACGGTTCACGGTTCACGGACGTGAACGGTTTACGGTTCACGTCTAAGGGCGTAAACTTTCTTCGAAATCACGTAAAGCTATCGCCGGCGAGAAGCGCGCGGGCCGCGGTGTGCAACCAAGACCCCGGCCCGGCCGTAATAGACGCGACCATGAAATTCATCGAGACACTGAAGCTGGCGTTGGCGGCCATCATGGCGCACAAGCTGCGCTCGGCGCTGACGCTTTTGGGCATGATCATCGGCGTGGCGGCCGTCGTCGTCGTCGTCTCGCTCATCCAGGGCTTCAACACCTACATCGACGAGAAGATCGCCAACATCGGCGCCAAGTCCTACACCATCGGCCGCTTCAGCTTCGAGGACTTCAAAGACCAGGACACCATCGCCGCCGCGCAGCGCCGCAACAAGGACATCGACTTCGAGGACTACGAGTTCCTGCGCACGCGCCTGACGCTCACGGACAAGCTCGGCGCGGGCGCACGCCCCGACACCGCGCAGGTCAAGCGCGGCAACGAGGTCCTGGACGGCGTCGCGGTGGACGGCGTGATGACCATCGTCGGCGACATCCAGAAGGTGGACGTGGGCGAAGGCCGCTTCTTCTCCGAGGCCGAGGACGCGAGCGCCGCGCGCGTCGCCTACATCGGCTCGGACGTGGCCGAGAAGCTCTTCCCCTCCTCTTCGGCGGTCGGCGGCGAGATCGTCATCGCGGGGCTGACCTACCGCGTCATCGGCGTGGCGGCGGCCAAGGGGACGGTCTTCGGCATCCCGCAGGACACCTTCGTCACGCTCCCCCTGCGCACCTTCCGCCAGAACTTCGGCCCGCTCGTCCGCCAGCGCTCCTTCTACATCGTCGGGACGGCGAAGGACGACCAGCACTTCCAGGACGCGGTGGACGAGGCCAAGCAGTTGATGCGCATCCGCCGCGGCCTGAGGCCGGGCGAGAAGGACAACTTCGGCGTCTTCACGCCCGACGCCATCACCAACCTGCGCGACAGCCTCTTCGGCACCATCTTCATCGTGGCGATTGCCGTGCCCGGCATCGCGCTCGTCGTCGGCGGCATCGTCATCATGAACATCATGCTGGTGAGCGTGACTGAGAGGACGAAGGAGATCGGCATCCGCAAGGCCCTGGGGGCGCGCCGCAACGACATCCTGAAGCAGTTCCTGGTTGAGGCCGTCGTGCTCTCGGCCATCGGCGGCGCGACCGGCACCTTCATCGCCTGGCTCTTGGGGCGCATCGTGACCGCCGTGCTCATCCCGACCTACCTCTCGGTCGGCGCGGTCATCCTCGCCGTCTCGGTCTCGGGCGGCATCGGCGTCATCGCCGGCCTCCTGCCCGCGTGGAAGGCCGCGCGGCTCGACCCCATCGAGGCACTGAGGGCCGATTGATTCATCTGTCCATTGATTCATTTAATCATTGAATCAATGGACAGATGAACAGATGAAACAATGAAGCTAAAAATCCGCAGCGACATCTACGAGAACCTGATGATGGCGTTCGGCACGCTGCGCGCCAACAAGCTGCGCTCGTCGCTGACCGTGGTGGGCGTGGTCATCGGCGTCTGGACGGTGATGGCGATAGCCAGCATCATCAGCGGCATCGACGAGGCGGTGAAGAAGGCCATCGAGTCGTTCGGCACGCGCTCGATCATCATCTCGAAGTACGACCCGGGCATCCGCGTCGGGAGGCGTTCGCGCGAGGAGCGGATGCGCAAGGACTTGACCTACGAGGACGCGATGGCGCTGCGCGCGCTGCCCTCCATCGAGACCTCCGTCCCCTTCCTCGACATCACCAACAACTTCTTCGGCGCGAAGCTCAACGTCTCGGCCAACGGCAAGACCTCGACGGCGGTGCGCCTCCAGGGGACGCTGCCCGACTACGAGCGCGCCGGCGTCATGGTCATCGGCGAGGGGCGCTGGTTCTCGCAGTTCGAGAACGACACGAACCAGGACGTCTGCACCATCGGCTCGTCGGTCGCCGAGAACTTCTTCCCCTACCAGTCGCCGGTCGGCCAGACGATTTCCATCGGCGGCAACGACTTCCGCGTCATCGGCGTCTTCGAGCCGCGCGAGCAGTTGGGCGGCGGGGGCTCCGGGTCGAACGACCAGAACAACGTCATCTACATCCCCTACAACGTGGCGCACAAGCTCAAGCCCGACGCCTCGCAGGTGACCATCCTCGCCATCGCGCAGGCCGGCCACATGGACGAGGCGCTCGACCAGGTGACCGACATGCTGCGCGTGCGCCGCGGCGTCTCGTTCAAGGAGCCGAACGACTTCGGCATCTCGACGGCCGAGTCGATCATCAGCCAGTTCCGCTCGATCACGGCGGGCGTCGCCGTCGCGATGGTCGCCATCTCCTCGGTCGGCCTGATGGTCGGCGGCATCGGCGTGATGAACATCATGCTCGTCTCGGTGACCGAGCGGACGCGCGAGATCGGCACGCGCAAGGCCATCGGCGCGCGGCGCAAGGACATCCTCTGGCAGTTCCTCATCGAGGCGGCGACGCTCACGGGCACGGGGGGTTTGGTCGGGCTGCTCCTCGGCTGGGTGACGACGCTGCTGATACGCCTCTTCGTCCCCTCCTACGTCCCGCTCTGGGCGCCCGTCATGGGCTTCGCCGCCTCGGTCGGCATCGGCCTCATCTTCGGCCTCTGGCCCGCCTGGAAGGCCGCCCGCCTCGACCCCATCGAGGCACTCCGCTACGAGTAAAGAGGGGTGCTGGGTGCTGGGTAAAGACAGGCTCTTCCCCAGCACCCAGCACCCCTCAAACCGTGAACGGTGACAGGAAGGACTTGCTCCCTCCTGTCACCGTTCGCGGTTTACGGTTGACGGCTCTTACGTACTCAGCCGAAGAGGGCCGCCCAGCCCACCTTGAGGATGACGCCGACCAGCCAGAGGCCGACGGCGATAGTCCAGGCCGACCCGGACGACATCTTGCCCACCTTGCGCAGGCCGAGGGCGGCGAGGAAGAGGCCGTAGAAGGCGAAGAGGTCGAGCGACCCGAGCAGCGCGCCCAGAGCCTTCGGGCCGCCGGGGCCGACCAACACCCCGAGGTTCGCCCGGACGAGCCCGCCCGGCTGCGTGGGGTTGATGTCCTCCGCCGGGGTCACGAGCGCGACGATGATGCCCGCGACCGCCTGCAGGAGGCCGGGCGCGAAGCTCGAATACGTCCAGACCGAGAGCGCCTGCTTGTAACGCAGCCGCCCGCCCATCAGCATCGCGCCGAGCAGGTAGAGCCCCGCCCCGGCGGCGAGGGAGACGGCCACCCCGATGATGGGAAAGAAGTAGATCACCACCTTGCCGACGGGGCCGGTGTAGAAGCCGACGGCGCGGTCGATCTGTTCCGGCGTCATCTGGTCGCCGCGCGGCCCCTTTGTGATCTGCTCGCGCATGAAGGCGGCGTAGTCGATCTTGTTGAAGATGAGGAAGGTCACCACCACCGCGAGGACGACGATGATGATCGCCGCGACGAGGAAGCGCGGGCGCGCGCGCAGCGCCTCGAAGGTGCGGGAGGGCTCGAAGAAGATGTTAGTCAGGGTCGCGGGCGTGGACATCACGGGGCCGTCCGCCTCGGCGGCGCGCGCGGGGGTCGAAAAGTTTGTTTCGCTCATACTCTTTCCGTTTTGTAGGGAGACTCCTGGCCGGGGCGGCGGCCACGTGCGGCCGCCCGGCACATACTAGCACGCCCTGATACGCGCCTCACACGGACAAGGTTTCAACCCCACCCCATTCCCCCGCCCCACACTTTCTGCCATAATCTCCCACGCCGAAACCGGGCTGCCGCCAAAGCCTGAAGTACATCCATCATACAGCCAGAAAGGCGGACAGATATGACCTGGGAAGAGATGGAAAGGGCGATGGCATTCATCGTCGAACAGCAGGCACAAACAAACGTCACTGTCGGACGGCTGTCCGAGAGGGTTGATGCGTTGACCGTGAGGGTTGACGCGTTAGCCGAGAAGGTTGACCGCACGGCGGGCAGCATCACCAATCTGTTAGCCGTCGCCGAAATCCAGGCGGCCGAGATAAGAGATTTAACCGAATCGGTCCGCAACCTCGCCGACCGCCAGCGCGACTCAGAGGAGCGCGGCCGGCGGACTGACGAACGCCTCGATGCCCTCATCAGCATCGTCGAGCGCCACATCAGCGAAGGCCGAAACGGACATACGTAATGTAAGCCAGCTTAAAGAGCAGGCGAGGTGGGCAGAGCGCGAACTCTGCCCTTTTGTTTTGTGTGTTACTGCGCTTTCGTCTCGGCTTCGAACCAGCCGGGGACGCGGATGCAGGCGACGGTGTGTTTGGGGGAGACCTCGCGGAGGTCTGGGTCGATGCGGGCGCAGTCGGGGATGGCCTCGGGGCAGCGCGTGTGGAAGCGGCAGCCTGAGGGCGGGTTGATGGGCGTGGGCACGTCGCCCTTCAAGACGATCCGGTCGCGCTTGCGCGTGGGGTCTGGGACGGGGATGGCCGAGAGCAGCGCGCGCGTGTAGGGGTGGAGCGGGTTCGCGTACAGCTCCTCGGCCGAGGCCACCTCGACGATGCGCCCGAGGTACATGACGGCCACGCGGTCGGAGATGTGCTCGACCACCGCCAGCCCGTGCGAGATGAAGAGGTAGGTGAGGTTGAACTCGCCCTGCAGGTCTTCCAGAAGGTTGACGACCTGCGCCTGCACGCTCACGTCCAGAGCCGAGACCGGCTCGTCGGCCACGACGAGCTTCGGGTTCAAAGCCAGGGCGCGGGCGATGCCGATGCGCTGCCGTTGCCCGCCGGAGAACTCGTGCGGGTAGCGGTTCATGTAGTCCGGGTCGAGGCCCACCTTCCGCAGCAGATCCGCCACGCGCTCGCGCCTCGCGCCTTTATCGCCGATGCCGTGGATGACCAGCGGCTCCGAGACGATGTCGCGCACCCTCATGCGCGGGTTCAAGCTCGCGTAAGGGTCTTGGAAGATGATCTGCATCTCGCGGCGCAGGCGGCGCAGCTCTTCGCCCGAAGTCGCGAGCACGTCGCGCCCGGCGAAGTTGACCTCGCCGCGCGTCGGCTCGATCAGCCGCAGGAGGCAACGCCCGACGGTCGACTTGCCGCAGCCCGACTCGCCCACCAGCCCCAAGGTCTCGCCGCGGTAGATGTCGAACGTCACGCCGTCCACGGCGCGCACCACGTCGTCGCCCCCCTCGACGGGGAAGTGTTTGAAGAGGCCGCGCACGCGCACGAGTTCCTCGCGCGAGTCCTCCGCGCGCGCGGCCGAGACTTCGGCCCGCGGGACTGTCTGACCGCGCTCGTTAGTCCTCGCTCCCACGCGCGCCCCCTTCCGCCATCTGCTTGATCTGTGTGTCGGCCGCGACCGCCGCCGAGAGGTCGTAGAGCACGCAGCGCACCGAGACGCCGCCTCCGAGCTGGTAGAGCGGCAGGTCGCCCTCCGTGCAGCGCGGCATGCGGTGCGGGCAGCGCGGGGCGAAGTGACAGCCCTCGGGCAGGTTCGTCGGCTTCGGCACCGTGCCCTCGATGGTCGAGAGGCGGCCCGCCCTTTTGACGCCCGCCTCCGTCAGCTTCGGCACGGAGCGGAGCAGTCCTTCGGTGTAAGGGTGCTTGGGCCGCGCGAACAGCTCCCCGACCGGGGACTCTTCGACGATGCGCCCGGTGTACATGACGGCCACGCGGTCTGCGACTTCGGCGACGACGCCGAGGTCGTGCGTGATGAGGAGGACGGCGAGGTTGCGCGTCTTGCGCAGCTCGTCTATCAGCTCAAGGATCTGCGCCTGGATGGTCACGTCGAGCGCGGTCGTCGGCTCGTCCGCGATGAGGAGGCGCGGGTCGCAGGCCAGGGCCATCGCGATCATCACGCGCTGCCGCATCCCGCCCGAGAGCTGGTGCGGGTAGTCGTCGGCGCGGCGGCCGGGGTCAGGGATGGCGACCTCGCGCATCGCCTCGACGGCCGCCTCGCGCGCCTGCTTGCGGTTCAGTTTTCGGTGAAGGCGGAGCGCCTCCGCGATCTGCTCGCCGACGGTGTAGACGGGGTTGAGCGAGGTCATCGGGTCCTGGAAGATCATCGCGACGTCGTCGCCGCGAATCTCCCGCATCCGCTCGTCCGAGGCCGTCAGGAGGTTCTCGCCCGCGAACAGAATCTCGCCCCCGACAATCTTCCCCGGCGCCCCCACCAGCCGCATCACCGACAGCGCCGTGATCGACTTCCCGCACCCCGACTCGCCCACGAGCCCCAACAGCTCGCCCTCGCCCAGATAAAAACTCACCCCGTCCACCGCGCGCACCACGCCCGCGCGCGTCCGGAACTGCGTCCGCAGATTCTTAACTTCTAAAAGGTGCGTCACTGCCTGCAAGAGTAAACGACCGACAGCCCTGCTGCCAAGACCTCCAATCTAAACTGTCACGGCTTCGCGGTACTCGCCCCGGACGCGGGGAATAATGTCGGCCTTAAAGCGCTGCCCGGCTCCGGTATCAGAAACTATGGAGCCGCAAAAGGGTTTATGACCGCTAAGCCCTCGGCCCTCACGGAGTCGTCGAAATCTTCCGTGTAGAGGCGCGTTACGCCGACCTCAAGGCAGGCGGCGACGAGCAATGCGTCCCACGAAGAGAGGCTGTATCGCCGCATTAACTCCTCCGCACGTTCCAACACTTCCCAAGTTGGCAACTGCGTCGCCCAAAGCCCTCTTAGCTTATGAATGTCCTGCCAAGCCTTGTCGCCGCTGTAGCCTAATGGAGCGAACTTGCGGCTGGCCGCGACGTACTCACAGGCTACCTGCCACAGCAAGACCGCATCAGTTAGCGAGTTGACGAGGGCCTTCGCCGTGGCCTGCTTTGCGGGATCGCGGTAGTCGTGAACGTAGAGCAGAACGTTGGTGTCAACGGCGTTCATGCAACTCCTCGCGGGTGAGACGCGGAGCGTTTTCCGGGATGGGGTTATCCAACATGTTCTGTATCAACTCGTCCATCAAGCGCCTCCGCTCCTCGGGGTCTGTGACTTTGGGCGGGATGAGGTTTGGCGCACGAATCGTGATTTCCACTTCCACGCCGTCGGGAAAGTCACAAGGTGTCTGTGGGATAAAGGCCCCGTCTCGGTAAATCGCCTTCAGCGTCTGTGACATCGTTATGACTCCTTAACTCACATTCTACACTGTCACAGCTTCGCGGTACTCGCCCCAGACGCGGCGGAGGCGGTGGCTGATTTCGCCGACGGTGGCGAGGGCTTCGACGCAGGTGAGGATGCGCGGGAGGAGGTTGTCGTCGGAGCGCGCGGCGTCTTCGAGGAGGGTGAGGGCGACTTCGGTCTTTTCGGCGTCGCGGCGTTGACGTAAGGCGCGGACGCGTTCGACCTGTGCGCGCTCGACCGAGGGGTCTATGCGGAGCACGGGGACGGGCGTCTCCGTATCGGCGCGGAAGCGGTTGACGCCGACGACGACGGCGTCCTCGGACTCGACGGCGCGCTGGTAGCGGTAGGCGGCCTCCTGTATCTCGCGCTGGACGTAGCCGAGTTCGATGGCTCGGAGCATGCCGCCCATCGCGTCGATCTTCTGGATGTAGTCGAGCGCGAGGCGGTCGACCTCGTTCGTCAGATGCTCGACGGCGTAGGAGCCCGCGAGCGGGTCGACGGTGTCGGCCACGCCCGACTCGTGTGCGACGACCTGCTGCGTGCGCAGGGCCAGACGCGCCGCCGCCTCCGTCGGGAGCGAGAGCGCCTCGTCCATCGCGTTCGTGTGGAGACTCTGCGTGCCGCCCAAGACCGCGGCGAGCGCCTGGACGGTCGTCCGCACCACGTTGACTTCCGGCTGCTGCGCGGTGAGCGTCGAGCCCGCGGTCTGCGTGTGGAACCGCAGCATCTGCGAGCGCGGGTCGCGCGCGTGGAAGCGCTCGCGCATGAGCCGCGCCCAGAGGCGGCGTGCGGCGCGGAACTTCGCGACCTCTTCGAGCAGGTTGTTGTGCGCGTTGAAGAAGAAGGAGAGGCGCGGGGCGAACTCGTCGACCTTGAGTCCCGCGCCCAGGGCGGCCTCGACGTAGGCGATGGCGTCGGCGAGCGTAAACGCCACCTCCTGCACGGCCGTCGAGCCCGCCTCGCGGATGTGGTAGCCGCTGATGGAAATCGTGTTCCAGTTCGGCACCTCTTCGGCGCAGTAGGCGAAGGTGTCCGTGACGAGGCGCAGGCTGGGCGCGGGCGGGTAGATGTACGTGCCGCGCGCGATGTACTCCTTGAGGATGTCGTTCTGAATCGTCCCCTGTAGCTTGTCGGGGGTGACGCCCTGCTTCTTCGCGACGGCGACGTAGAGGCACAGCAATGTCGCGGCCGTCGCGTTGATGGTCATCGAGGTCGAGACTTCGCCGAGCGGGATGCCTTCGAAGAGGCGCTCCATGTCTTCGAGCGAGTCGATGGCGACGCCGACCTTGCCGACCTCTCCGGCGGCGAGCGGGTCGTCCGAGTCGAGCCCGATCTGCGTCGGCAGGTCGAAGGCGACGGAGAGTCCGGTCGTCCCCTGCGAGAGCAGGAACTTGTAGCGCGCGTTCGACTCCTCGGCCGTCGCGTAGCCCGCGTACTGCCGCATCGTCCACAGGCGGCCGCGGTACAGGTTGCGCCGGACGCCGCGCGTGTAGGGGAAGTCGCCCGGGTCGCCGAGGTCTCGGTCGTAGTCCAAGGCTTCCGTATTCGAGGGGTTGAAGTCGGTCGGGAGCGGGATGCCCGAGGAGGTCTCGAAGTGCTCTCGCCGCTCTCGCGCGGCGGACTTGGGCGCGTCCGTCTTCGTGCTCATAAAATCTCCGAGTAGGCAGTAGGCAGTAAAAACTTTTCCGCCGGAAACTCGGGGGCAACCTTTCAACGTCCGTCACGCGGAGCGGCTGCCTACTGCCACCTGCCTGCTGCCTACTGTTTTTCCCGAGCCTAGCACAGCCGTTCGCGGGCGGGCAACGAACTGTTTCTGTCCATTCTGTTGAACGTCGGGTGTGCGCTAACGCTTCGCCAACTTGAACGGCGCGGCGGGTACAACTGGAAGGCCGGCTCAGGCGTCTGAGGACTGTTGCAATAAACGCGCAACGCGGGCGCAACGAGCGAGCAGGGGCGGGGGGCGAACAAGGTTCGGGCACTCCGGCGTTACCAAACTTCCTTCCAAAATTCGAGAGTATCTGCCGATGAGAAAGACGCTTTTTTCTGTTCTCCCGCTACTCGTGTTTCTGGGGCCGACCTACGCCGGACTGCCCTCGTTCCTCGGCCTCTTCGCCGGGCCTTCGGCCATGCGCGTCGAGCCGAACTACCTGCGCCGGCCCAAGGCCAGCCCCGCCGCCGAACGCCTCCGCGGCCGCATCGACGAGGCCAAGCGCGAGTTGAAGAAGGTCTCCGACGATTCGCTCGACGACGTAACGCTGGCCGTCGCCGACTCGAAGGGCGACGTGCAGACCTTGCGCGCCACGAAGGAGGAGTTTCTCCAGAAGGGCGGCGAGTTCAACGCCGTCTCATCCGACGGCAAAGTCCTGAAGGTCTCAGTCGTCCGCCCGAACTACGTCAACACGGCCGTCCGCGTCACGGACGCCGAAGGCGACGAGCTACAGCCGCTCGTCGTCCGCTACCCCGTCGAGCGCGAGGGCAAGCTGCACGAGGTCGCCTACTACACCTCCGCGCACCCCGCGGTCGAAAATAAGGAGATCGTCAGCGCGGGCGGCGAGTACGTCCGCGAGCGCCTGGACGAGGCCGCGCGCCGACTCGCCTCCGTCGGCGAGCCCATCGACCCGGCGGTCGTGGACGTGGCCGAGCGCCTCTGCCACGTCGAGCACACCGACCACAAGCGTTTCATGACCGAAGACTCGGCCTCGCTCTTCGAAGAGATACGGACGCTCTACGCCCTGAACGCGGGCGACACCTACCGCTATTCGGTCAGCTCGGCCGGCGCGGGCGGCATGGTGCAGATGATCCCGCCGACCTACGCTGGGACGCGCGAGCAGCACCCGCGCGCGAATCTCAAGGCCGACTTCGTCGAAGGGATGCGCGACCACGCGAACGCGACGCAGGCGATGCTGCTCTACATGCAGGACACCTGGGACTACCTGAAGAAGCAGGACGAGGTCTCGGCGGCGCTCTCGACGGGTGTGGCGACGCAGGCGGAGCTGCTCGCGGCCGGCTACAACTCGAACCCGCGCAAGCTCCCCGGCTACCTCTCGCGCGGCGGCGCGGCCTGGCGCACGCTCATCCCCGAGGAGACGAAGATGTACCTCCGCATCTACTCGGCGGTCGAGGCCAACGTCGACTTCGACGGCCGCTCGTAAGACACGCCGCCGCGACGAGGGCCGCGCGGCCCTCGTCGCGGCCCTCCGGATTCACGACGTAACTGAGCCTTCGGCCCTCGCGGCGACGAGGGCCGCCCCGTCGCCGCGCCCCGCATCGTCCGCGGCCTGCCCCTCGGCCTCACGCGCCTCCTCGTTGGGGTATGCCTTCCTGAACGCCCCCCGCCAAATCCTGTCGGTGCTGAGGGAGAGGCTGAAGCACAGGGCGGTAAGAATCAGGATGAGGGTTATGAACACGTACTCCGTGAGCAAGAGAATCCACATGTTATCCGGGTTCAGGATGTTCCCGATGTCCCGCGAGTCCCAGTCCGTCTTTAACTGCAACGCGTAGACCGCGACCGGGATGAAGTAGAGCAGTTTGGGGACGTAGTTCGAGACACGCCCGAAGCGGTGCCCGCGCGTCGGCGGGACGGTCAGCACCTGGTGCATCATCAGCAGGTCGTAGCAGGGCTTTATCTGTTCCCGCTCGTCGGCCTCCGCGAAGGTGAGCTTGAGGTTACGGCGCTCGCGCGCCACGCTGAAGGTCAGCCAGAGCAGGACGACCGTGAAGGTGATGCCGGCGAACATCCCGAGGTCGTTCATGTCGAAGACCACGCCGAAGAAGGGCACGCGGATGATTCGGAACTGCTCGGCCCGAATCTTTAACATCTCCGCCACCTCCTTCTGGAGTTTCTCTTGGTTGCCCTTGTCTCTCCAATCGAGGCCCGCCACCTCCAAGTAGGCGAAGGCCCTCTTTTGCTCGGCGGGAAGGTTCGGGTCTTTAGGGTCTGGGATGGCCCTCTTTTGCTCGGCGGAGAGGTTCGGGTCTTTAAGGTCTGGAATGGAGTCGTAGAGTTTCGCGGCCGTCTTTCGCGCGTCTATGCGTGAGTCGAACCACCCGGCGTTGTCCTTCTTCCACCCGCCCGAGTTCCAGATTACGGTGAAGACGAGGACGCTCGCGGTGACCATTACGATCAGCACGGTGCGTGCGCGGTCGGAGGACGCGGTGGCCGCCTTGAGGTATTCCAAAACAACGCCGTCTATCTCTTTTGTGGCTCCGTTCTCTTTAAGCATGCCGGCACTCCTTTGTGAAGGACGGGTAGAGGTTTGTCGAGGCATTGGTAGCGTTGGCTGAAGGTGCCGTGAAGTCAGAACCGGCCGCGCAGCCGTGCGCCGTTGCGTAGGGCCTCGGGCCTTGAGTGTGCGGGAGGCTTATATTCCGCGACGGCCCGTTTGTCAACAAGATATTGGATTTCGTCCAAGCTGAGGGAGGTACGGTGGCGCGCAGTTGACCTGTGCGGCAGGGCCGCGTAGCATCTCGGCAGGAAGTAATCCTCTAAAAATTATTCGACGCGAGAAGCATTTGGAAATCAACGACGAGGCGAAGGAGATCGTGCAGGAGTTGGGCGCGGCCATCAACTCCGCGGTCGAGAACTCTGCGGAGGTGGCCGCCGCCATCGAGCGTCTGCGCGAGGCGGGTTACGAGATGGAGCTGACGCTTCGGCTGGAGATCGGCCTGCGCGAGTACGAGGCCGAGCCAGACGAGGGCGGCGAAGACTCCGCGCGGCTCGAACTCACGGACGAAGACCGCCGCACGCTCCGGAGCATGAAGATACGCTTCGACGACGCCGACTGAAGGGTGCGAGCGAAAAAGAGAAAGGGTGAGGCGCATCGAAAGCGCCTCACCCTTTCTCTTTCCGGCCGTGCGGAATGTTATTCCATGTCGGCCGTGGCCTTCTTGGTCGCCTGGTCGTAGTGGAGCGTGAGCTTCGAAATCTTGAGCAGGTTCAGGTTCTCCCACTCGATGGCGTTGCCGCCCTTGTCCTCGATGCGCAGGTCCCACTCGGCGGCCGTCTCGGCGCGGTGGAACTTGATGTCCACGCTCTGGCCCGTGGGCAGCGTGTCCTTGCCGAGGATGTCCTCCTCCCAGTCGTCCTTGTCGTGCGGCGAGATGAAGACCTTGTCGATCTCGACGCCCGTCTGGTTGACGAGGGTGAAGTCCTGCGCGGCGCCCTCCTGGGCGGACGAGGACGTGTTCGTGTTGTTAGAGTTCGCGGCGGCGGGCGAGGCGGCCGGGGTCGCGCTGGCGGCCGGCGTGGCGGCGGCCTTGGCGTTCGCGTTGGACGTGTTGACGTTAACGGTGGCGGGCGTCGAGCAGGCGGCCGTCAGAAGCAGCGCGAAGGCCACGCCGCCGATTAACTTCAAATTCTTCATTCTCATCTTCCTTCCGTACTGTGCGGGCGGGGGAATGGTAAATCCGTCGAACTGTACGCAACGGGCCACTAAAAGTCAATCGGTTAACCCGGCCGCTTTGCCTCAAGGGGGCGCGTGTGCTAACCTTTCCGCTTAAATTTACTGAGATTTTCTCGCCTTATAGCTTTGCCGAAGAGGAGCATTAACTAAAGGTATGTCCACATACTCAAGCAGCAACGGAAGCCCCGCGGGCAAGGTCGTCCAGATCATCGGCCCCGTCCTCGACGTGGAGTTCGGCGACGGCTACCTGCCGCCGATCTACACGGCGCTGCGCGTCACCTCCGAAGGCTTCGACGTGCCCTCGCCCATCGACATCATCTGCGAGGTCGAGCAGCACCTCGGCGAAGGGCGCGTCCGCACCGTCTCGATGCAGCCGACCGAGGGGGTGGTGCGCGGCATGTCCGCCATCGACACCGGCGGCCCCATCACCGTCCCCGTCGGCGAGGCGACCCTCGGCCGCGTCCTCAACGTCATCGGGCAGCCCGTGGACAACCTCGGGCCGGTCAACTCCGAGAAGCGCTACCCCATCCACCGCCACGCCCCCACGCTCGACGAGCAGGCGACCGAGATGGAGATGTTCGAGACCGGCATCAAGGTCGTCGACCTCATCCAGCCCTTCCTGCGCGGCGGCAAGATCGGACTGTTCGGCGGCGCCGGCGTCGGCAAGACCGTGCTCATCCAGGAGCTGATTAACAACGTCGCGCAGAAGCACTCGGGCTACTCCGTCTTCGCCGGCGTCGGCGAGCGCACGCGCGAGGGCAACGACCTGCTGCGCGAGTTCGTCGAGTCCGAGGTCATCCAGTTCGGCGAGACTTTCAACAAACACTTCAAGGAGACGGGCGAGTTCGACATGACGAAGGTCGGGATGGACACGCTCGACCAGTCGAAGGTGGCCCTCGTCTACGGGCAGATGACCGAGCCGCCGGGGGCGCGCCTGCGGGTGGCGCTCTCGGGGCTGACCGTGGCCGAGTACTTCCGCGACCAGGGCCTCGACGTGCTCCTCTTCGTGGACAACATCTTCCGCTTCACGCAGGCCGGCTCGGAAGTGTCGGCGCTCCTGGGGCGCATGCCCTCGGCCGTGGGCTACCAGCCGAACCTCGCGACCGAGATGGGCGAGTTGCAGGAGCGGATCACCTCGACGCGCACCGGCGCCATCACCTCGATCCAGGCGGTCTACGTCCCCGCGGACGACTACACAGACCCCGCGCCGGCCACGACCTTCGCGCACCTCGACGCCGTCACGGCCCTCTCGCGCCAGATCGTCGAGTTGGGGATTTACCCCGCGGTCGACCCGCTCACCTCTTCGTCGCGCATCCTCGACCCGCGCATCGTCGGCGAGGAGCACTACCGCACGGCGCAGTCGGTCAAGCAGATTCTCCAGCGCTACAAAGACCTGCAGGACATCATCGCGATTCTGGGCCTCGACGAACTCTCGGAAGAGGACAAGCTGGTGGTGAGCCGCGCGCGCAAGGTGCAGCGCTTCTTCTCGCAGCCCTTCTTCGTCGCGCAGCAGTTCACGGGCTACGAGGGCAAGTACGTGCCCATCGCCGACACCATCAAGGGCTTCCAGGAGATCATCGACGGCAAGCACGACGACCTCCCCGAGCAGGCCTTCTACATGGTCGGCACCATCGAAGAGGCCCGCGAGAAGGCCGCGAGGATGGCCGCCGAAGGATAAGGGAAAGGATGAAGGATGAAGGCGGAAGGATGAAGTAAGGACGAATCTCCGACAGCGGGGCTTTCATCCTTCATCCTTCCGCCTTCATCCTTTCACAGCTATGGCACTTCAACTGGACGTCATCACGCCGGAGCGGCGACTGCTGTCGGAGCAGGCCGACTCGGTGACCGTGCCCGGCCTCGAAGGCGAGCTGGGCATTCTGCCCGGCCACACGCCGCTCATCTCCGCGCTCAGGACGGGTGTGCTCTCCTACGCGCAGGCGGGGACGACCAGGCGGCTCCTCGTCTCCGGCGGCTTCGTCGAGGTCAACAACGACCGCGTCTCCGTCCTCGCGGACATGGCCGAATTCCCCGAAGAGGTGGACGCCGCCCGCGCACGCACCGAGCGCGAAGAGGCCGAACGTCTTCTCGGAGGCTTCTCGGGCTCGCCCGAAGAGATGGCCGAAGTCCGCGCCCGCCTCGACCGCGCCACCACGCGCCTCCAACTCTCCGCGGGCGACACGGGCCGCTAGTCGCCGGCAATAATTAACCACAGAGACACAGAGGCACAGCTTGAGGTCTGATGACTTCAAAGCTGTGCCTCTGTGTCTCTGTGGTAAAAGCTTTTCTATCTTTTTTTTCGTTTCACGCTTGAAACATTTGCCCGCGCGTGGCATAATGGGCACCTCAAACGTTGACGACGCGGGGACAGGCAAGGGGGCTTTAAGAGGATGTCACAGGCGGCGCCGGAGGCGCGAACAAACGTTGTCGAGATGCCGCGCGAGGTCTCTGGCGCGGCGACGCAGGAAGACCAGTTGGTCGAGTCTTCTTTGCGCCCGCGCACGCTCGAAGAGTACGTCGGGCAGCCGAAGATCACGACCAACCTCAAGATATTTTTGCGCGCGGCGAAGGCGCGGCGCGAGGCGCTCGACCACGTCCTCTTCTTCGGCCCGCCGGGTCTTGGGAAGACGACGCTCTCGCAGATCATCGCGTCCGAGATGGACGCGCCTCTGAAAAGCGTGAGCGCGCCCGCCATCGAGCGCGGCGGCGACCTCGCGGCCGTCCTGACGAACCTCCAGGAGGGCGAAGTCCTCTTCATCGACGAGATACACCGGCTCAAGCCGCAGATCGAGGAGGTGCTCTACCCGGCGATGGAGGACTACCAGCTCGACATCATGATCGGGCAGGGCACGGCCGCGCGCTCCATCAAGTTAGACCTGCCGAAGTTCACCCTCGTCGGCGCGACGACGCGCGCCGGTTTGATTACGGCCCCCCTGCGCGGGCGCTTCGGCATCGTCTTCCACCTCGACTTCTACTCGCAGAAAGACCTCGAAATCATCGTCCACCGCTCGGCCGAGATTCTCGGCGTGGAGATGGAGGCGTCGGGTGCGTCTGAAATCGCGCGGCGCGCGCGCGGCACGCCGCGCATCGCGAACCGCCTGCTCCGGCGCGTGAGGGACTACGCCGAGGTCGAGTACGACGGCCGCGTGACGCGCGAGGTGGCGAGGCGCGCGCTCGACGAGATGGAGGTCGACAAGTTCGGGCTCGACGAGATCGACCGCAAGGTCTTGACGACCATCATCGAGAAGTTCGACGGCGGCCCCGTCGGCGTCGGCACCATCTCGGCCTCGATCAGCGAGGAGCGCGAGTCGATTGAAGAGATCATCGAGCCGTACCTCATCCAGATCGGCTTCCTCAACCGCACCCCGCGCGGCCGAGTCTGCACGCCCGCGGCCTACAGGCACATGGGCTTCACGCCCCCGAAGCGGAAGGATTGAGTTTCGGCCTTTCACGAGGTCGAAAGTCCCGGGGCGGGCGCGCGTTGCCGGATCGGGAGCCGTTGACGCCGCCCGCCTCGGTGTAAAAGAAGTAGGCAGATGGCGGTAGGCAGTTAGCAGGAAATAAAGTAGCGAAAGTAAATTGGGGAGGTGAGCCGCGAAGCTCGCCTCCCCGATTTACTTTGACTTCTTCTTACTCCGAACTGCCTACCGCCATCTGCCTACTGCCTACTGGGGTTTTGCCATCGGCGGAGCGGTGTCCTGCTTGACGTTGAGGGTGACGTCGACGAGGTGCTTCTCGCGGTCGGGCTTGGCCTGGAAGACGACCTTGAGCGCGGGCATGGGGTTGCCGGCGCGGGCGGCGTCCTTCTGGAACTCGACGACGTTCTTCTTGACGAACTCGTCCACGTAGCCCTCGTCGTAGACCTCTTTGGAGAGCAGCCGCCAGCGGCCGCGGAGGTTGTTCGTCTCCGCCTCGCCGAGTCCCGTGATGACGAGTTCCCCCATGCGGTACTGCGGCCCCTCCGTGACGTGGAAGTGGAAGGTGACGCTGCGCGTGCCGTCGTCGAACTCCGTCTCGGGCTTGACGCTCGCGGCGATGTAGCCCTTGCGGCCGTAAGCCTTGCGCACGTTCCCAAGCCCCTTCGCGATCTTGACCGTGTTGGCAATCTCGCGTTGCTTCATCCCGAGCGCGGCGTCCAGCTCCTGCGCGGTCAGGCCTTCAGCCCCGTCCCACGTCGCCTTGTCCCAGACGTAGATCGAGCCCTCGTCCACGGTCAGAGAGACCGCGACGCCCTTGCACTCGGGGCTGGCCTCGGGCACGGCCTTCGGCGGGCTGAAGGCGGCGCGCAGGTAGCCGCGCTCCTGGTAGAGCGGCAGCAGGTTGCTCTCGACGAAGCCGGACGTGTAGGCGCGCGAGTAGTCGTTGTCGAAGATGCCGCCCGACTTCGTCACCAGCTGCTCCTCGGGCACGGCGCGCGCGCCCGCGTAAGCGATCTTGCAGACGCGCAGGCCCGGCCCCTTCACGCTGTAGAGGTGCGAGATTTTCTTGTCGGCGGGGTTCTCCGAGAGGTCGTACTGGACGGTGCCCTCGATGTTGCGCTCCTTGAGCAGGTCGGCGAGCGCCTGCCGGATCTGCTCGGTGACGCCGCCGGCCTCGGGCGCGGTGCCGTCGAAGGCGGGGAGCTTGCGGCGGACGGCGGCGTTCAGCTCGTCGTCCGTGAACCAGACGAAGTTGTCGAACGCGACGGGCATCGTCCACTTCCGCTCGATGACTTCGAAGGTGAGGACGGCCTTGTCGGTCGTGCCCTTAATCTTATAACTGAGGTTGTTGAAGAGGCCGGATTCGAGCAGGCGGTTGGCGGCGGCCTCCACGTCGTCGATGCTGACGGTCTGCCCGACGGTGAGGCCGCTCTTCCCGAGCGCCTCGTCCTCCTTGACGCGTTCGAGACCTTTGAACTCTACGCGTTCGAGCTTGAGTGACTGTTGCGGCTGCTGCTGCTGCGCGCGCGCGGTCGCCGCGCAGAGGAGGCAGGCGGCGAGGAGCGCGAGCGCGAGCTTCACACGATGAGGCGACGAAAGGGGCACGAGCTTTCTCCGTTTTTCCTGACTGATTTACCGCCGGGGAGCGAAAGGATTTTAACAGCCCGGCGCGGCAGAGAAAAACAGGTGCTGGGTGCTGGGTAAAAGCAACTTGTCTTACCCAGCACCTAGCACCCAGCACCTATTCTTATGATTTCGCCTCTCGAATGCGCGCGCGCATCTCGCGGACGGCGTCGGCGAGGCCGTAGAGGACTGCGCGCGAGACGACGTTGTGGCCAATGTTGAACTCGGTGATTTCGGGGATGGCGGCGACCTCCGTCACGTTGCGGTAGGTGAGGCCGTGGCCGGCGGCGACGTGCAGGCCGTACTGCGCGGCGAGCGCGGCCGCCTCGCGCAGGCGCTGCAACTCCGCGACGGCGCGCAGGCGCCCTTCGGAATGCACCGCGCGCGCCCCGAGCGTGGACTCGGCGTAAGCGGCTGTGCAGAGTTCGACCTGCTGCGCGCCGACCCGCTGCGCGGCCTCGATCTGGCGCGGGTCGGGGTCGATGAAGAGGCTGACGAAGAGGCCGCCCTCGCGCAGGCGGTCGACCGCCCCGCGCACCGTGTCGAAGTTGGAGACCGTGTCGAGTCCGCCCTCGGTCGTGATCTCGCCGGGCGTCTCGGGGACGAGCGAGACGGCGTCGGGGCGCGCGTCCACGGCGATGCCGACCATCTCGTCGGTCGCCGCCATCTCGACGTTGAGGTAGGTCGTGACGACGCGCCGGAGCGTGTAGAGGTCTTCGTCCTGGATGTGCCTTCGGTCGCCGCGCAGGTGGATGGTGATGCCGTCCGCGCCCGCGTCCTCGCACAGGAGCGCGGCCGCCGCCAAACTCGGCTCCGGCGCCCGCCGCGCCTGCCTCACGGTCGCCACGTGGTCGATGTTGACGTTGAGCCTCGCGGTCATCGCGTCACGCCCTCCTTGAATTCTTCCACGCCAGCAGCAGGAGCTGGGAGAAGGCGAAGTAGAAACAGGCGGCGAGGATGGGCCTGACGCAACGCGGCACCGCGTAGAGGTCGCCGTCCTTCAGCGACACCATCAGCAGAAACTCCAGCAGCAGCTCGCCCACAATGCCGGGGAGGAGGATGAAGAAACTGACTAAATTATCGACGAAGTAGCCGTCGCAGAAGGCCGCGAGCGCCGTGACGATGACGGCGAGGCTGGCCGAGTAATGAAAACGTCTCCGGCGGCTCATCGGTAAAAGTTAAATCCTCTGCCCGGCGAGTTCGGGCGAGACATCGGTCTCGGCTTCCGTGACTTCGGTCAGACGCCGCCGGTTCTTAACCTTCTCGGCCGCCTCGCGCGCGCGGGCGATGGCCTCGTCGTAGAGGCCGCGGGCGTTGTTGCGGCGCACCTCGTTCAGCTCGGCGAAGCCTTGCAGGCCGGTCTTGAAGCTGACGGAGCCGCCGGCCACGTCGTTCCAGCGCACGGGGTATTCGAGCATCGAGAGGCCCGCGCGGTGCGCGATGAAGAGCAGCTCCACGTCGAAGCCGAAGCGGTCGATCAAAGCGCCCTCGACGACCGCGCGGCACACGTCCATGCGGAAGGCTTTGAAGCCGCACTGCGTGTCCTTGAAGGGCAGGCCGGTCAGCGCCCGCATCACGAGGTTGAAGACGCGCCCCGACTGCTCGCGCGTCCAGGGCTGGTGCGTGCCGATGAGCCTGCGGTCGAGCGCGCGCGAGCCGAAGACCACGTCGTACTGCCCCGAACGGATCGGCTCGACGAGCTTGGGCGTCTCCGTCACGGGCATCGACAAGTCCGCGTCGAAGAAGGCGGCGACGGTGTGGCGCGCGGCGAGGAGCCCCGTGCGGACGGCGTTCCCCTTCCCCCGGTTCGGCTCGACGCGGATGACGCGCCCCTCGACGTTTCGTAAGGGCCGCTCGCCGAAGACGCCTTCGGCGACGCGGGCGGTGTCGTCCTTCGAGCCGTCGTCCACGACGATGACCTCGCCGCCGCCGGCCTGCTCCGCCAGGTAGGCCACGAGCTCGCGCAGGGTCTTGCCGATGCGCGCCGACTCGTTGTATGCGGGGATGATGATCGAGAGAGAAGCTGAAGACATCGGTTAGAAAACTTTCCCGGCAAATACCGCCGAAAATATAACAGATGTAGGCAGTGGACAGTAGTCAGTAGATATTAGAATTTCTCTCGGGCTTTCGGGCAGAAGCCCGACCGTAAGGGAGGGCGTACGTCTCCCTCAGTCTGCGTCTTGACGCGAGACGTACGCCCTCCCTTACGGTCGGGCTTCTGCCTCAGTTCTACTGTGCTAAAATCCTCGCACGGGCGGACACGCGCGCGGAGGACAAGCGGAGTTCGGGGGGTTCAATTCATGAGCAGCAGGACGTTCGGACGCATCACGGCGGCGGTCATCATCGCGGCGGCGACGCTGGTCGGCGGCATCTACGGGCGGCGCGCCTTCTCGCAGGAGGCGGGCGGCCCCGAGGGCGGCCCGGAGCGCATCGAGTCGGCCTACCGCGAGGCCGTCTCGGTCATCTCGGAGAACTACGTGGACAGCGTGGACTACGAGAAGGCGAACGAGGCCGCCATCCAGGGCATGCTGTGGACGCTCGACCCGCATTCGAGCTTCTTCTCGCCGGCCGAGTACAGCCGCCTCCTGCAAGACCAGGAGTCGCGCTTCACGGGGATCGGCGTCTCCATCCTGCGCCACCGCGACGGCGTCTACGTCCAGACGCCGATTGAGGGCACGCCCGCGGCGAAGGCCGGCCTGCGCTTCGGCGACCGCATCGTCGAGGTGGACGGCAAGGACGCGCGCGACTGGACGACCGCCGCCGTCTCGAAGGCCGTCCGCGGCCCCGAGGGCGAGCCCGTCACCATCAAGATCGAGCGCGCGGGGTCACAGGCCCCGCTCTTCTTCACCATCAAGCGCGGCAGCGTCCCGCAGCCCTCCATCCGCAACGCCTTCATGATCCGCCCCGGCGTCGGCTACGTCGGACTCACCGGCGGCTTCACGCACACGACCTCGGACGAGCTGGCCGCGGCGCTCGAAGAGCTTTCGGGTCAGGGCATGCAGCAGCTCATCCTCGACCTGCGCAACAACCCGGGCGGCCTGCTCGACCAGGCCATCAAGGTCGCCAGCCACTTCGTCCCGAAGAACCGCGCGGTCGTCTCCGTCCGCAGCCGCGACGAGGGGAGCAACCGCGAGTACAAGAACGTCTTCTACGACCCCATCGAGCAGCCGCTCGTCGTCCTCGTCAACGGCAACTCGGCCTCGGCCAGTGAAATCGTCGCGGGCGCGATACAGGATCACGGCCGCGGCCTCGTCGTCGGCGAGACGACCTTCGGCAAGGGGCTCGTCCAGCGCATCTTCAACCTGCCTTACGGCGCGGGGCTGACCTTGACGACCGCGAAGTACTACACGCCCTACGGCCGCCTGATTCAGCGCTCGTACGCGGGCGGCTCGATCTACGACTACTACACGCACCAGAACCCGAACGCCGAGCCGACGCCGCAGACGGTGAGTCCGACGACGCCCGCGAAACCTTCGGGGCCGGCAGCGCCCAACGCCGGCACGGTCTCGCCGACGCCGGAGCCGACGCCCGCGCCGAAGCCTTCGGGGCCGCCCATCAAGACGGCCGGCGGCCGAGTCTTCTACGGCGGCGGCGGCATCACGCCCGACCGCGAGGTCAAGCCCCTGGAGGTCGGCAGCCCCGTCCGCGCGCGCATCTACGAGGAGGCTTTCCAATTCGCGCGCCAGTTGGTGGGCGGTCAGATTCCGGGGCTCGAGAGCTACCGCGTCACCGCCGAGCCGCAGTTCAACAAGACCGCGCGCCCGACGGACTTCCCCGTCAACGACAAGGTCTTGCAGGCGTTCCGCGACTTCGCCAAGCGCGACCCCGAGTCGGGTCTCACTCAAGCGCAGATCGACCGCGACCTTGAGTACGTGCGCCTGCGCGTCCGCGAGAACCTCGTCAACGCCTCTTACGGCGGCGACGCCTCCACGCGCTACCTCCTCGACGGCGACCCGCAAGTCGTCCGCGCCCTCGAACTCTTCCCCGAGGCCAAGGCCCTCGCCGAAAACGTCGGCCGCCGCCCCGACTCGGAATGAAAAGGAAAACACCAGTTGAGGAATCCACGCCGCCTGATTCAAACGGCGTGGATTGCCGCGACTTGTCACCGGCGGAGCGCATCGGCATGATGTGGCCGCTTGCTGTCAAAGCTTGGGGTCTCAAGGGAGATGAGAGAATGCAAAGGCACGTGGTCGCGCTTAAAAAGCTGAAGGATAAGTAACGGTCTTCACGCCTCCGCCGCTGACGCGGCGTTCGGCGCGCACTCTTATGAATAAGCAGGCCGCGACCAAGACGGTCAATACAGTCTGAAAAGGTGCTGAGCGGTGAAGCATAATCGTTTTGCAAAGAGGGCGGTTGTTGCCGCCCTTTTGCTTGTGCCGTTTCTTGCCGGCGCGGCGCGGGCGCAGGGGGCGGCGTCGAACCTGACGTTCGAGGGCGGGGAGTCGTTCACGGTGCCGTTCGAGCTGGTGGACAACCGCATCTTCGTGGGGGTGTGGATCGAAGGGAAAGGGCCGTTCAGATTCCTCCTCGACACGGGCGGCTACGGCGGCATCTCGGTCGAGACGGCGAAACGTATCGGGGCGAAGCTGGGGAGCGAGGCGGAGGCACGCGGGGCCGGCGAGGGCGTAGTGAAGGCTTGGGAGACGGTCTTTAAAGAGATGCGCATCGGGAACGGGAGAACCGGGCTCGTCCTGAAAGACCTGGAGTTTCACGCCTTCGACTTTTCGGACACGCGGCACGTCTTCGGGTCGGAGACGTTCGACGGCTTCATCGGCCTGCCGGTCTTCTCGCAGGCGGTCGTGCGCGTCGATTACGGCAAAAGACTTCTGACCTTCACGAAGCCTTCGAGCTTCTCGTACGCGGGCAAGGTTAAGCCCGTCGAGTTCGAGCTGGAGAGGTTCCTGCCCATCGTCCGCGGCGAAGTTGACGGCGTCCCTTCGCGGCTCGGGCTGGACACGGGCGACCGCTCGGCCTTCACGCTCAAGGGGCCTTTCATCGAAGAGCACCGTCTGCGCGAGCGCTACGCGCCGAAGTTCGAGGCCGTGACCGGCTGGGGCATCGGCGGGCCGATACGTTCGCAGGTCGTGCGCCTGCCGGTCTTGAAGTTCGCGGGCTTCGAGTTCAGGGAGACCTTAACGCGGCTTTCGCTTCAGAGGTCGGGCGCGTTCACGGCGAACGACACGGCCGGCAACGTCGGCGCCGCCGTGCTCAAACGTTTCGCCGTGACGTTCGACTACCCGCGCCGCCGCCTGTACTTCGAGAGGGAGTCACAAGACGACCGACCCGACCCTTACGACCGCGCGGGGCTCTGGCTGAGCGGGAGCGCGGATGGGCACGCCTTCGAGGTCTTCGACGTGGTCGCGCACGGCCCCGCGGACGAGGCCGGACTCAAGGTGGGAGACCGCGTCGTCGCCGTCGACGGGAAGGACGTTGAGAGCCTGAAACTCATCGCCACGCGCGACGGCCTGAAGGACGCGCGGCGCAAGAGCGTGCGCCTCAGGGTTCAGACGGGGACGGCGACCCACGAGGTCGTCTTGAAGCTGAGGGATTTGGTTTAGTCGAGCCGTTCGGGAGGAGTAGAAGGATTTTCACCACAGAGACACAGAGGCACAGCTCGTTGAGTCATACCTCTTCAAGCTGTGCCTCTGTGTCTCTGTGGTGAAATCTATCGCGGCTACACTCAACTGCAATAGGGTAAAGGATGCTTGAGGTCGGGAAGAGATGGCGAACTGACGAGGCGCTCACGCGCGTGTTAGACTACGCGCACCTGATCTACCTCGGACTCCTGCCGGCGGCCGCGACCTTCTCGCTGCTCTACGCCTACGGCCACCCGGCGGTCTTTCTGCTCTTCCTCGCGGGCACGGCGGCGGTCGGCGTCTACCTCGCCGCGACCTACGTCTACACGCCGCGGCTGCGCTCGCCCCTGCTCGCGCTCCTCGTGCTGCTCGACGGCCCGGCGTGGGCCGCCCTTTCGCTCTTCCTGAAGGACGGGAGGCCGCTCGCGTTCGCCGTCGAAGGCTTCCTCGTCGACGGCACGGCGGTCTGGATTTCCGTCCTCGTCCTCGCGCTCCGCTCAGACCTCCCGACGCGCGGGCAGCGCCGGGGCTCCGTCGTCATCATGCTGGTCGCGCTGGCCGCGACGTGGTGGCTGGCGTGGCCTTACTGCCGCGAAGCCGCACGCGACGCGTGGGGCGTCGTAAGCCTTCTCCTCCTCGCGCTCGGCGCGGTGCAGGGCGCGCTCACGCGCTACAGACTTTACGAGCGCCAGCAGGCCACGCGCGGAGACGAAGCGTCCGCGCCGTACATCGTCGTCTTCATCTTCGCGTGGCTCGCCGCGCTCGTCGCGGGCAACGTCCTGCACCACGCCACGTACGGCGACTGAGACTCACCTCCCAGCGTTCGCCGCGCGCCGGCCGCGCACGGCGGGGCGCTTCCGCGCAGGCGAGCCGATGAGCGGCTCCGAGTGGCCGTCGGCGAGGGCGCGGCCCTGCCGTATGCTTTCGACTGGGACGACGAACTTGGTGCGGCGCGTGACGGCAGCAAGCAGCTTCTCCAGTTCCGCGTCGTCGAGCGACGAGGGGTCAACGCCGCTCGTGCGCAGCTCGTCGCGCAGGCGCGCGACCGTGTTGGTGCGGCGGTCGTACACGTCCGGGTAGATGTAGAGCACGCCGCCCTCGACGACCAGCGTGTCGTAGTTGATGTCGAACTCAAGCGGCTCGTCGAGCGCGACACTCAACGTCTTCGTCCCGGCCTTGGCGCTCGCGATCTGCTTGCGCGTGACCGGGAGCGAACGCGCCGCGACGATCTTCTCCGCCAGGTCGTAAAGGTCTGAGCGCAGCATGCGGACGCAGCCGTGCGAGACGAGGTTGCCGAGGTTGCTCGGCCCCGTCGCCTGGTGGATGAGGTAGCCGTCGCCCAGAGGAATCTTGAGCTTGCCGAGCGGGTTGCGCGGGTCGCTGGCCTCGATGACCTCGCCGGGCTTCACGCCCTTGTGACTCTTGACCCAGTCGCTCGCAGGCGGAATCCAAGGCGGGTTCCAGATGATCTCGTGCGCCTCGCGCTCGCCGATGTAGATGGGATAGTCCTTCATCCCGACGCCGATGAAGTAGGACTTGACCTCCCTCCCGTTCTGCCAGAGGGTCAGGCGGAACGAGGGCACGTTGAGCGTCAGCTGGATGTCGGGCTGCCCCGCCTCGAACTCGCCCTTCTCGATGTGCCCGCCCGTCAACTTGTCCGACCGCTCCGACTCGAAGCGGTCGTACCGTATGTAGTTCTGCGACTGCTGCGCGTAGCCCGCGCCCGCCGACATCAACGCGATTGCCAACCCGACGCTTTTCAAGATTCCACGTGCGAACATGAATGCTCTACTCCCTTTACTAAAGCTCGCGCCCGCCGGGAGGGAGAGCCGGGCGCGTCAACACTTAAACAAACGGGGGGTTCAGGGGTAGGTATACTTATCCAATGAAATGGTTGCCCTACGCAACCGCGCGCGGCCAACGTGAGGCTTGACTTTCAAAATTAACAACGCGGCCCGAACGCCTAACCCTCATACGACCAGAACCACGGCAAATCCTCCGCCGTCAGCCCGGGGAACGGTTGATCCGCGGCGATGTACTCGGCCTCCTGCGCCTGCCACCAGAACTCCTCGAAGGCAGAGCGGAGCGAATCCAACAGCAACGGCTCCCGCTTCAGCACACCCACGAGAACGACGTTAGGATATACCTCTCTGTCAACGTACTTGCCGTCCGGGGTCTTCATAAGAAGAGCGGGGCCGGCAACCAGCTCATCATAAATCTCGTCCAGCGCGTTATCGAGAACGTAGAAAAGATCATCGGAGCCTTCGTCGATGTCCATAGCGTTACCGTTATAAAGAAATGATACGAGCGGGTGTAGGGCGTTGAAGGACGCACCGGTAATGCGGTCGTCGATAGAGTGGATGAAGACGGGATTGTGGTTGCCGACGGCGCTCGTCACCTTTGGCGTAAACCGCCCGGTCATATAGCCCTCAAGCATAAGCGCGTTAGCACCCGACGCCGAGGGCCTTAGAATTTCAAAGACCAGCCCGGGTATGGACGAGATTAAAATCTCGTGCTCCCCTCTCCAATGCTCCCCTCCCCAAATGGTGCGGGCTATCCATAACCAATTGATGCCTTCACCGCCATAGAAATGCTTGGGCTTAACCTGATAGATAAGAGGCGGGGCAGAGTGTGTGAGCCTGTTCAGTTCCGCCCTCACCGTCGCTGGCGAGCACGAAACAGGCCAACTGTCCTTCGCCGTCAGGGCGATGACCGGCGCCGCAACCTCGCGGCCGAAGCGGTGGGCCAAGGCCCCGGCGTCCGTAATGCAGGGGAACGGCAGTAAGTCTAATAGCACATCCTTCAGCGCTGCATCCATTCGGGAGTGGAGTAACAGCGAGCCGCTCGTCAAAAGCTCCTCGGCGTAGGACGTGTACCCAGCAGATGTTAAGGCAAGACGACGATCTTCTAAGTGGGTTCTTAATACTTCGACAGCTCTGGCGGCGATGGCCGAACGCAACCCGGACAAGCGCTCGTCCTCCACGACGGCCCCACGATCTGGCGTCAGCGTCAGCCTAGTTCCTCCTCGTACATCAACAAACTCTTGAGCGGATAACCACTGGGGGGCCAAATTTATCCACCTGCCCCCCGCTCTAGGACTGATGCGGAAACCTCGTTGGGCGACGATTCCTGCGGCGTGTGGCTTGCCCACGATGTGCAGCCTCCCGCGGACACCCGTCAGTCGAGGATCTTCAGAATCTTCAAGGGAAATCTGGAAAAAGCATTTGACCCCAGATGGCACATGCTCACTTGGTTTGTGCGGGTGATATTCGGTTTGGCTCACTGCCGTATCTATCAAAATAGAGTATTCGATGAAAGGTGCAACGTCGGAAACTGTCTTTAATAGTTCCCAGGGCTTGAAGGGGTGGTTGGGTTTGAGGTAGAGGGTGATGGTGGTGCCGATGGGGGTGCGGTCGGTGTGGCGTTGGACGAAGTAGTCGTAGGCGGTGGGGATTTCGACGCGGACGGGGGGCTGGGGGTTGAGGGGGTCGTCGGGGTAGCGGCGGCTCTCGACCTCGCAGGCGTCGGCGACCATGAAGACGGAGAGGATGCCGATGCCGAACTCGCTGACGGCGTCGATGTCGAGCTGGCGCGCGCGGAACTCGGCCGAGCGGTAGTAGCTGCGGCCCACCTGCATGAAGTAGTTCTTGACGATGTGCTCGTCCATCCCGACGCCGTTGTCCTCGACGACGAGCGTGTCGCCCTTCAGGCGTACCGCGATGTGCGGCTCGAACGGCTCGCCCGCCTGCCGGGCGAGCGCCTCGCGCAGCCGGACGGCGTCAACCGAATTCTGCAACAACTCCCGCAGCGCCACGACCGGGTTGCCGTAGAGCCGCTCGCCCATCAGCAGGTTGAGTACCCGCTGGTAGTCGATGTTGAACTTGAGGTCGGAGTAGATGTAGGTGCCGTTCGAGCGCACGCGGTCTTTCGCGACCGGCTCGGTGAGGTCGAAGCGGTAGACCTGCGACAGTTCGTCGCGGTAGCTCGACGCGAGCAGCACGCTGTCCTGCCGCTCGATCTCGATCCAGTCTAGGAACTCGCGCAGCGCGCGCTCATAGACGGGGTGCGTGCACTCGGCCTCGAAGCGTATGCGCTCTGGCGTAATCTCCCAGCCGATGACCGAGCGGTGCTTGCGCCACTCGACGATGCTCCGCGGGTCTTTCGGGTCGATGAAGTCGAGCAGCACCTTCGGCGTGCGCTCCGGGTCGAGGTCGAGGATGTCTGCGAGCCTGAGCACGAGCGAGAGGTACTGGATGTTAACGCGCAGGTTGCGCACCAGCGCGTCGCGCGGCCAGGTCTTCGTGTCGCGCAGGCGGGCGACGGGCAGCTCGTGGCTGTCGCACACTGCGCGCACCCACTTGAAGTAGGGCGTCCCCTGCCAAGAGATGGCGAGCGCCCCGTCCTGCCCTTCGCCGCCGCTCAGGTTCTCCTCGATGAGGCGCGCCGAACGGCGGACGTGGGTACGGCGCAGGTACTCCGTGTAGACTTGATCCTCGACGGCCGTCGCGGCGCGGTGGTCGCCCTCATCCTTGAGACGCTGTAGCCGCTGGGAGCGCACCTCGTCGGCGGCGAGCAGGCGCGCGTACTCCGCGTCGTCGCGGATGGCTTCTTCGCGCTCGTCGGTGGAGCTGGTCATGCCGAGGTCGTGGAGGTAGGCGGCGTAGATGAGGGTGGACAACTCGACGACGTTGAGGTGCGCCAGCGTGTCCTCCGGCAGAAACTGCGCCATCAGCTCGACGACCTTCGCGCCGTGGTTCGGGTCATGCAGCGTGAACTCCGGCATCTTGTCCGGCACGCGCTCCAGGAGCGGGGCGACGTGCGCGACGACTGCTCTCACGCGCTCAGAGATTTCGTGTCCGCCTCCCGCCTCCTTCTCCTTCGCCTGTAGCGTCTGGAACAAGACCGTCCGCTCAAGCCTTAAGAGTGCGTCTGCGCCCATCTGATTGTCTCCGTCCGCTGCGTGAGATGTTGGCGGGAGGGGTGCCCCCGGCGCCGCGGATTATACGCTAAAGGCGACGCCGGGCAACCTTCTTTTGCGGAGGCTTCAACGCCACATCAGGCGGAAGTAGAGGTAGCCGGCCTGGACGACGCCGATGAGGAAGCCGATGAGGAGGCCGAAGAGTTCGATGGTGCGGAGGTGCTGCTTGGCGACCGAAAGCACGAGGTCTTCGAGCTTCTTGATGGGGTAGCCCGAGACCTTCTCCTGCACGATGCGGCCGATGTCGAACTCGGCGATGGCGGCGGGCAGGCGCTCGCGCGCGGCCGCGTCGATGCGTTCGGTGAGCGCCTCGGCGGCGCGCCTGACTTTGTCTTCGGGGACGAGGTCGCCGACGCGGCCGATGGGGCGGACGAGGAGCTTCTCGACCTGCGAGGCGAGGATGGCGTTGACGGTGCGCGCCGTCTCCTCGCGCGCGAGCACGCCGATGAGGCCGCGCGCGAGCAGCCGCTTCAGCTCCTCGGGCGAGTCGGGCCGCGCGTGCTCCAGGAGCGCGCGTAAGGAGTGCGGCTTCAGGCGTTCGAGCGCGTCCGTCAGGTAGGCCGAGACGGAGGTCGAAAGCTCCTGGCCGCGCGCGAGCGAGAGGATGCGCTCGGCGATCTGGTCTTTGACCATTTCGAGGCGGTCGGGCGAGACGTTGCCGACCAGCTCGTTGACGGGGCGCGCGAGCAGGCCGTCGATGGAGGCGTTGATGAACTCCTCGGCCTGCCGCTCGAACGCCTGGCCCGAGAGGAACTCGCCGACGCGGCGCGGCAGGGTCTTGTTGACGAGGTCGTCCACCTCGCCGTGAATCTGGTCGCGCGAGACGAAGATCTTTTTGAAGAAGCTGAGCTGCTTGTAGTAGTCGTCCACCTCGCGCTTGATGAGCGCGCCGATCTGCTTGCGCGTGTCGCGGCTGGTGGCGAGGTCGGTGAGGTGCTGGACGATGGGCGGCACCTGGCTGTCGATGCGCTCCTTGATGACGGCCACCGTGTCGGGCGTGAACATCTCGGCGAGCGTCGCTCGGCTTCCGGCGAGTTCGTCCACGCGCGAGGAGACGAACTCGCGCACCTTCGACTCGAAGCCGCGCTCGTTGACGACGCCGCGGAAGCGGTTCTCGACGAACCCGAGCACCTGCTCGAAGGCCTCCGGGCTCACGGCCTCGGAGAGTCTTTGGGAAAGTAGTTCGTCAACCCTTTTATCCACGAAGCGCGTCAGGGCCTCGGCCGTCTCCTCGCTCTTGAGCGCGCCGGCGATGTGCTCGGCGATGCGGAGCTGGAGCGCGGAGATGGCGTCGAGGATGGCCGGGCGCACCGACCTCGGGATGGCGTCGAGGAAGGTCGTGTAGTTCTTGTCGAGCAGCTCTTCTGTATAGGCGCCGACGAAGGTCTCGACCTTGCGGCGGAAGAAGCCGGTCTCGAACAGGGCGTGGACGACCGTCTCCTGCGAGACCAGCTCGTTGCCGACGGCGTGGCCGATGGTCTGCGCGAGGCGCTCGCGGTGGCGCGGGATCATGCCCTGCGGCCAGACGGTGAGGCCGAAGAGCTTGACGGGCCGGTGCGGGCGGAAGAGCATCCGCACGGCGAGCCAAGCGGCGCCGTAGCCGTGGAAGGTGGCGACGGCGACGATCAGGAACAGCTCGAACCACTTGCTGTGGATGACGTCGTTAACCAACTCGATGGCGAGCACCCCACATGCGCGCGGCGGATTTAAAGGGGACGCCTTTGATGCTAAACGGATACGGCAGAGGGCGTCAAACAGAAAGTTGTGCGGTATCAGTCATCCCCGCAGGGGAGGCAGATAATAGCCGAGGGTTAGCGAAGCCAGAGGCGAGCGCCACCCCCGGTATACGTGGAAAATAATTCCGACCCCGAAGGGGTCGCACCGCGTGACACATGTGCGACCGCTTCGGGGTCGGAACGTTTTGCCATCATCTTCCGGGGGCGGCGCTCAGTCGCTCGCGCTCCTTCGCTCTGCCCCCGGCTATTATCTGCCTCCCCTGCGGGGATGTTTCCGCCCACCCGACTGCCAGCGGCTCCGTCTCGTCGGCGCGCGGTTGGAGCAGGTCGGCCAGCGCGCTTTCGAGGTTCGTGTAGATGAACTTGAAGTGCTCTTCGACGAGGCGGTCGGGGATGCAGCGGCGGCCTTCGAGGGCGAGGGCCGGTTCGGTTCTCAGAAGGAACGCGCCGAGGCGGACGAGCCAGGCGGGGACGCGCGGACTCCACGGGCGCTTGAGCGCGCAGCGCAGCTCGCACATGAACTCGGCGTTGGTGACGGGGCTCGGCCCCGTGGCGTTGTAGACGCCCGAGGCGCCCCCGTTCTCGACGCACCAGAGGACGAGGCGGCAGAAGTCTCTCACATGGAGCCAGCTGATGTATTGGTGGCCTTCGCCCACTGTGCCGCCGAGGTAGAGCCGCGCCAGACGTGCGAGCCGCGGGAGCGCCCCGCCGTCGCGGCCGAGCACGAAGCCGATGCGGAGTAGAACCTTCCTCGTCTCCGGCAACTGCAGAGAGTCGAAGGCCTGCTCCCAACGCAGGCAGACCTCGACGGGGAAGCCCTTCCCCGCCGGCGCGTCTTCGCAGCAGAGGCGTCGGCCCGCGTCGCCGTAGACGGCGAGCGAGGCGGCCTGCACCAAGACCGCGGGCGGCTCTTCGCACGACTGGATGGCTCGGCCGACGGCTTCGACCGAGTGGAGGCGCGACTCCATAATCTCGCGCCTGTGCTCCGGCGTGTGCCTGCAATCGACGCTGCGCCCCGCGAGGTTGACGACCGCGACCGCGCCCTCAAGCTCGCACGCCCAGGCGCCGACCGTTCGCCCGTCCCACTCGACCTGACGCACGCCGCCACGAGTCCTCTTCGCCTTCCGCGTCAGCACGACCGGCTCGTAGCCCGCCGCGGCGAACGCCTCGGCCAGGGCGCGACCCAGAAATCCGCTCCCGCCCGCAAGCACCACACGCCCCTTCGACATGAGTTTTACACCTCCTCCGCCGAAGAGGTCTTCAAGCCCCATGCCGGACGCAGTCGTGGCATTTACGCTCTGTTTTTTCCTGCCGGGCCTTGCAAAAGGCGAGCGAGGGAGAGGCGCTTAGCAGTTTGCGAATGACCTCGGCGGCGGACGCGCAGTTAACCACAGAGACGCAGAGACACAGCTGAAGAACACAGCTTGCTGCCTTTAGCTGTGTCCAAGCTGTGTCTCTGTGTCTCTGTGGTTAACTCTTACTGTCTACTTAAATCGCGACGGCCGGTTTTTCGACGGGGTAGCCGGCGGCGACCCATGCGCCGGTGCCGCCTTCGACGTTGTAGAGGCGGCGGAAGCCGAGCGGGCGCAGCAGGCTCGTCGCCGCGCTCGAACGGTAGCCGCCCGCGCAGATGACGGCGAGCGGGCGCTCGGGGTCGAGCAGCGCGGCCTCTTCGCGCAGCCGCGTGCTCAAAGGCGTGTTAGAGGCGCGCGGCGCGTGGCCGGCGTTGAACTCGGCCGGGCGGCGCACGTCGAGCAGTTGGAGTTCCGCGTCCTCTCCGAGCATGCGGCGCAAGTCCGCGACCGACACCTGCTCGACGGTCGAGGCCTCGAAGCCCGCGTCGCGCCAGGCGTCCATCCCGCCCCGCAGGTAGCCGCGCACGGTGTCGTGGCCCACGCGCGCGAGCCGCGTCACGGCCTCGTCCACCTGCGCCTCGTCGGCCGCGACGACGATGAGCGGCGTGCCCAGTTGAATCAAAGCACCGGCCCAGCTCGCGAACTGCCCGCCGAGTCCGACGTTGAGCGCGCCGGGGACGTGGCCCGCGCCGAACTCCGCGGCGGGGCGCACGTCCAGAACGACGTAGCCGAGGTTCGCGTAGGCGACCGCCTGCTGCGGCAGGAGCGCGGCGGGGCGGTGCACCTCCGCGAGCGGCGGCGCGCCCTCGCGGTTGATGAGAGAGTCGGCGTTGAAGTAGGCGGGCGCCTCGGGCAGGTCGGTCGTCAACAGCCGGACGAACTCGTCGCGCTCCATCGGCGCGAGCGCGTAGTTGAAGCGGCGCTGCTGGCCGATGGTCGAGGAGGTCTCCTTCGAGATGTTGCGCCCGCACATCGAACCCGCCCCGTGCGCGGGCCAGACCTCGACGTCGTCGTCGAGCTTTAAGAGCTTCTGGTGCAGGCTCTCGTACATCATCCCCGCCATCTGCTGCGGCGTGAAGCCGCGCGCGCCCGCGAGGTCGGGCCTTCCGACGTCGCCGACGAAGAGCGTGTCGCCCGTCAAGACCTTCTGCGGCTCGTCCGAGACCTCCGTGTCGCTGATGACGAGCGAGATGGACTCGGGCGTGTGGCCGGGCGTCTCCAAAACTCTGACGACGACTTTGCCGACGCGCAGCTCGTCGCCGTCCTTCACGGCGCGGTGCGGGAAGCGCGCGCCGGCCCGCGCGCCGATGACGATCTCGGCGCCGGTGCGCGCGGCGAGCTCCCTGTGCCCGCTGACGAAGTCCGCGTGCAGGTGCGTCTCGACGACGTACTTGATCTTCAAGTTTTGCGCGGCGGCCTCCGCGACGTACTGGTCAACGTCGCGCTGCGGGTCGACGACCGCGGCCTCGCCTTCGGAGCCGACGAGGTAGGAGGCGTGCGCCAGGCAGCCGAGGTAGAACTGCTTGAAGTACATGAAAGAGACTCCCGCGGCGAAGGAGAAATTTAAGGGCGACGGGCGGAATGATCTCCGCGCCGGGATGTTACAATGGCCGCGGCCAAACCCCAAAGCTAGAGGAAAGAACCGGAGGAACGAAGAGGAATGTTCAAGCCGTGTCAGCGTCTACGGACGGCTCTGCTTGTGCCCGCCCTTTTGTTGTCGGCCGCGGCCTCAGCGAGCGCGCAGGAGGTGACGCCGAAGCCGCCCGAAGTCGCGCAGACTCAGACGGCGCAGCGGCCGGCCCCGCAGCCTTCGCCGACGCCGCAGAACCGGCCCGCGCCGCTCACGGGCGAGCAGAAGGTCAAGCGCGCGTTCCGCAGCGCCTTCCTCAGCCCCGCGCCCTACGCCGTCGCCGCCTTCAACGCGGGCGTCACGCAGTTGGGCGAGGACTACCCGCCGCACAAAGACACCGACGACAAGCTGGCCGATTGGGGCTCGCGCACGGCGCGCGTCTTCGCGACGGGCACGACGTATCGAGTCTTCGGCAACGGCTTCTACCCGGCGCTCTTCAAGCAAGACCCGCGCTACGAGCGCTCGCCGAAGAAGGGCTTCGGCAACCGCCTCGGCCACGCCGTCAGCCGCCTCTTCGTCACGCGCGACGACGACTGGAACCTCGAGCCGAACTACTCGCGCTTCGCCGGCGCGGCCACGTCGAGCGCGCTCGCCAACGTCTGGGAGCGCAGCACCCCCAAGCACGACCGCATCGGCGCCGACGCGACCCTCCGCCGCTTCGGCATGACCTTCCTCTCCGGCGCCGTCGGCAACATCTTCCGCGAGTTCGCCCCGGACATCTTCAGGCGCTAAGTTGGGTGCTGGGTAAAACCATACTCTTCCCCAGCACCCAGCGCCCAGCACCCAGCACCCAGCACCCATTCAGTTGACCAGAGCGCGTTGGCGCAGCGCGTGGCGGAAGAGCTGTGCCTCGCGCCCCTGCGTGTTGGGCGACCAGGTGGCGCGCAGGGCGTGCGCGCCGGTCGTGTCGGGGGCGAGGTGGAGGCTGTAGGTCTCGCGGGCGCGTGGCGCGTAGACGACGAAGCGGCGGCCGTCCTGCGCGCCGTCCGAGGGGCGCGAGCCTTCGCAGACGATCTCGTCGTAGCCGTCGCCGTCGAGGTCGGCCGCCTCGCCCGACCACGAAGCGCCGCGGAAGCCTTCCACGTCGAGCGGGATACTCTTCGTCACGGAGTAGCCGCCCGCCGCGCCGCGCTCGATGATGACGAGCGTGGACATGCCGTCCGAAGGGTTCGCCGTCAGGGCGCCCACGACCTGCCCCGCGCCCGTGCCGACGAGCAGCACGTCCGAGACGCGGCCGCGCGAGACCGAGGCGGCCAAGCGCCACGCCGCGTCGCGCGTTAGCGAAACCGGCTCCGCCCGCCGCGCCGCGCGCGACTTGCGCGGCATGAGCGCCGCCGTCATGGCCGAAGGGTCGCGCGCGACCAGGGCCTCCGCGCCCTTGCCCGCCGAGCGCGCCGTCCACGCGACCGCCACCGTGAACAGCATCGCGAAGAGCGCGAAGAGCGCGACGACGCGCGTGAACGTGAAGCGCCCCGAGTCGAGCGCGCTGATGGTGCCGGCGAAGGGCTCGGCCTCCGCGCCGAAGGGGACGTTGATGCGGCGCGGGGGTTCGACGCTCCGCTCGACCAGAGCGCGCGCCTCGGCCGCGCTCGCGGGGCGCTGCGCGGGGTTCTTCGCGAGCAGCGTGTGGACTGCCTGCGCGAGTGCGCGCGGGAGGTCGGGCCTGAGCGAGAGGAGCGCGGGCGGCTGCGCGGTCGCCTGCTTGACGAGCACGACCGAGGAGAGCGGGTCGACGAAGGGCGGCCGCCCCGCCAACATCTCGTAGAGCAGGACGCCGACGCTGTAGAGGTCGGTCGCGGGGCCGACGCGGTGGCCGAGGCACTGCTCGGGCGACATATAGCGCGGCGTGCCGATGACGAGGCCGGACTCGGTCGTCGGGTGCGTGCGCGTCACCTCGGTCGAGTCCTGCAAGACCTTCGCGATGCCGAAGTCGAGCACGCAGACGCCGCGCTCGTTGAGGATGATGTTCGAGGGCTTGAGGTCGCGGTGGACGATGCCGAGCGCGTGCGCCTCCGAGAGCACGTCACAAATCTCGGAGGCGACCTTCACCGCCCGCTCGGGCTCGAACTGCCCCTCGCGCGTGAGCGTCTCGGCGAGGGTCGAGCCCTCGACGTACTCCATGACGATGAAGGGGCGGCCGTCGGCGAGGTGGCCGGCGTCGAAGATCATCGCGCCGCGCGGGTGCTTGAGCCGCGCCATCGTCCGCGCCTCGCGCATGAAGCGGTCAGCGATCTCGGGGTGCGCGGCGAACTCCTGTTTCAGGATTTTGATGGCGACGGGGCGTTCGAGCCCCAGGTGTGAGGCACGGTAGACCGTGCCCATGCCGCCCCGGCCGATCTCGCATTCGACGCGAAACCGGCCCGCGATAATCTGGGGGGTGTCCATCTCTGACCCTCTCGTTCGGGAAAGCAGGGTCGCTACGGACGGCGCGCACTTTTCTCACTTCTCGACGCGGGGCTTGCAGAGAGAAGAAGGGGCCGCGGCCGAGCGCCACGGGTGAAACCTAACTGGGACAGTTGTACGGGGAGAAACGTCGCGCCCGCCATCCGGCGCTGGCGGGCGTGCGCAGAGTTTAGCACTTCTGCCGCGGGGCGCAAGAGATTTTAGAGGTGAGTCGCGGCCCGCCTCTTCTCAAGCGTGCCCCAGGCCGCCCGCCCACTGGATCAACATCACCGAGACCACGACCGCGCCGTAGGCCGTGGCCCACGGCAGGAGCCTTCGCTTCACGGAAGCGCCCTCTTCGTCCGAGCGCGCGGCGAAGAGGAGTTGGAGGGCGAGCAGAATCAGCGCGGCGACGAGGAAGGGGCCGGCTGGGTTGACCGAGAGAGCGCCGCGCAGGTCGCCGCCGAGCGTGAGCAGGACGCTGCGCGTCATGCCGCAGCCGGGGCAGTTGACGCCGAAGAGCAGGCGCGAGGGGCAGAGGACGGGCAGCTCGCGCCCGGCGACGCTAACGGCCGACGGGCTCGCCGAAGCGAGCCCGCGCGCCGACGCCAGCGCCGCCAGGAGCGCGGCGCCCGACAGGCCGGTCTTCAAACTATCCCGACTCAGCCCCAAACTCTTCTCAACGCCCGCCCGCGGGTGCCCTTAGAACCAGGCCTTCTTGTTCTGGATGTACGTCCGGACGAACTCCTCGTCGGACTTGGTGAGGTAGATGATCCCCTCGATGAGACCGATGACGCCGACCGCCGCCGAGCCCAGCCCGCAGGTCAGGAGGCCGCCGACGATGCAGACGGCGAGCATGATGATGCCCTCGGTGTTGTAGCCGAGGTAGAACTTGTGCACGCCGAGGCCGCCGAGGAGGATGCCGAGGATGCCGGCCACCATCTTCTTCTCAGCGCCCTGCGCCTTCCAGTCGCCGCCCGCGCCGGGCTGGTAGGACAAGTTCTGCTGCGGCGTGTAGGAGGGGTAGCCCGAGGAGGGCGGCGGCTGCGACGAGTAGTCGGGCGAAGAGTACCCGCTCGAAGAGTAGTCTTGCTGCGCGGTCGGCTGCTGCCCGAGGTCGCCGCTCTGGCGCCACTGCTCAGGTTGGGGGGAAGCCGGGAGCGTCGTGCCGCACTTCACGCAGAAGCGCGTGCCCTCGACGTTCTCGGCACCGCAGGAAGGACATCCGATCATCTCTCTCTCCTTATCAAGACCCGGCGGCGCCGGGGCTCAGACTGTCAGGGGTAAAAATTTT
>JAFAZX010000019.1 GCA_019239425.1 Acidobacteriota bacterium | reverse complement strand
CGCGCACGCCTACCGCAGCGAGGACTACGAGGGGGTGAAGGAGTTCGCGCGGGGGTGCATGCGCACCTACCTCATCCTGAAGGAGAAGGGCGAGCGGTGGAACCGCGACCCGGAGGTGAAGTCTTTGCTGGCGGAGATCGCGCGGCTGGACGCGAACGGCGGCGGGGGGTTCGACCGGGGGCGCAACGAGGAGCTGCTGGCGCGGGAGTTCGACCGCGCGGAGCTGGCGTCGAAGGGGTTGAAGTACGAGCGGCTCGACCAGCTCACCATCGACATCCTGCTCGGCGTGCGCTGAAGCTTCGACTGAGAGAGGGTGACAAACGGATGATTCCCAAACTGGAGATACTCCGCCGCATCACGGAGGCGGGGCTCGTGGCGGTCGTGCGCGCCGAGTCGGGCGAGCAGGCCCGCCGCGTCGCCGACGCGGTGCTGGCGGGCGGCTGCCCCGCCGTCGAGATGACCTTCACCGTGCCCCGCGCGCACAAGGTCATCGAGGAGCTGGCCGCGGCTTACAAACCCTCCGAGCTGATCCTCGGCGCGGGCACCGTCCTCGACCCCGAGACGGCGCGCGTCGCGATCCTCTCGGGTGCGTCTTACGTCGTCTCGCCCTCGCTCAACCCGGAGACGGTGCGCCTGTGCAACCGTTACCAAGTCCCGGTCATGCCCGGCGCGATGACGATAAGGGATGTGATCGAGGCGATGGAGTTGGGCGCGGACGTGGTGAAGCTCTTCCCCGGCGAGGCGTTCGGCCCTTCGATCATCAAGGCCATTAAAGGGCCTCTGCCGCAGGCGCCTCTGATGCCGACGGGCGGCGTCGACCTCTCGAACGTCGCGGAGTGGATCGGGGCGGGCGCGGTGGCTGTCGGCGCGGGCGGGAGTCTGACGGGCGGGGCCAAGTCGGGCGACTTCGACTCGATCACGAAGGCGGCGCGCGCCTTCGTCGAGAAGATCAGGGAGGCCCGCGCGAAGTGAGAAGGGGCCGGGTTTAAGTAACGGGCGGGCGCAGAAACAAAGAGGCTCGGCTTGAGAAGGGTTCAAGCCGAGCCTCTTTGTTCGAAGTGAGGGAGGGGACGGGAAGCTTTGCCTCCCGGGTTAAAATAAAGCCCCCGCGACTCTGGGCAGTCTATTTGGGGACGGGGGCTTTGGCGACCTCACAAGGCAGAAGGGATGCCTTAACGTGCGGGCGCCATCACGGCCGCTCGATTGTTGGGGTAGGCGAGGGCCGAATCTTTTAATACTCAAAGAGCATTGCCAAGCGAGGGAGGGCGTATGAAGTTAGCCCTCGCTTCAACCAACGGCGGCCCGCGGCCGCCTGCCGGGGTGAAACTCTCTACCGCCGCTTCAGGCCGCGGCCAGTCTCCGTGCGACGGCCGTGCGGCGGACGGTGGCGACCAGGCGCTCCACGTCGAGCGGCTTGTCGAAGAACCCGTCGGCGCCGCGGCGCACGCACTCGCGCCGCATCTCGCCCGAGGGGTCGCTGCTCGCCACGAAGACCTGCGACGCGGGAAGGTGGCCCTTCACGTAGTCGAGGATGCGCAGCCCCGTGTCGGGCGCGTCGAGCGTCGGCGGCAGGTGCAGGTCGAGGATGGCGACGTCCGGCTCGTAGATGGTGGCGCGGCGGATGGCCGACGAGAGGTTGTTCGCCGTCATCACCTCGAACTCGTCGCACAGCGTCCAGAAGAGCTGCTGCGTGATGGCGACGTCGTCGTCAACTATGAGAACTTTCGGCTTCGTCATCTTCTTCTCCCCCGTCACTCACCAAAATGGCTCCGGCGATGTTTTCAAATCTCATCTACGTCCATCACCCTTCCGGCGGATGCCAGGTTTGATTACCTCACCCGCGCATGTCCGTTGCAAAGGCGGTGCCAATGCCGGCCCGAAAACGGTAAACCGCATTTCCCTGATAAAAACGCAGAAATGCCTTCCGCCAAAAATTTTACCTGTCGACACGAGTGGACATCCGCTGAGAACAGAAGTGGGCAGTTCGGGCGGTTAACGGGAAGTAATTACACCACAGAGACACGGAGGCACGGCTTGGAGCGATAAGTCTTCAAGCCGTGCCTCCGTGTCTCTGTGGTGAACCTGAATCCGGCTATTCGGCCCGGCGGCCAAACCACAACTGCCTACTGCCATCTGCCTGCTGCCTACTACACCCCCGTGATGGAAAGCTCGCTGATGAGGCGGTGGAGGTAGGAGCGGCTGATGCCGAGGCGGCGGGCGGCGGCGACGCGGTTGCCCCCTTCGGCCTGGAGCGCCGAGATGACCATGCGGCGGCGGAGCGCGAGCGTCGCGCCTTCGAGCGTCGTCTCGTCGCCGGCCGCGCCGGCCGGGGGGACGGACGTGTGCACCGAGCGCAGCATCTTCTCGGGCAGGAACTCGACGCCGAGCCGCGCCCCCTTCGTCAACACGACGAGCCGCTCCACGAGGTTCTCCAGCTCGCGGACGTTGCCCGGCCAGTCGTACTCCTGCAAGGCTTCGAGGAGCGCGGTGTCTAAGTCGGCCGGCGGGCGGTCGTGCTTCTCCGCGGCCTTGGTGGCGAAGTGCGACGCGAGCAGCGGCACGTCCTCGCGCCTCTCTTTGAGCGCGGGCATGTGGAGCGGCACGACGTTCAGACGGTAGAAGAGGTCTTCGCGGAAGCGCCCTTCGGTGACCTCGCGTTCGAGGTCGCGGTTCGTCGCCGCGATGAGGCGGATGTCCACGCCTACGGGGCGGTTGCTCCCCACCCGCTCGAACGTGCGCTCCTGCAGCACGCGCAGAAGCTTCACCTGCACGGCCTGCTGCAGCTCGCCGATCTCGTCGAGGAAGAGCGTGCCGCCGTTAGCCAGCTCGAAGCGTCCCACCCGGTCTGCCTTCGCGTCGGTGAAGGCGCCTTTGACGTGCCCGAAGAGTTCGGATTCGATGAGCGCCTCGGGGAGCGCGGCGCAACTGACGGCGACGAACGGGCGGTCGCGCCGGACGCTCTCCTCGTGGATGGCGCGCGCGAGGACTTCCTTGCCCGTACCGTTCTCGCCGGTGATGAGCACCGTGGCCGAGGTGTCCGCGACGGCGCGCGCCTGCTTGAGCGTGCGCTCCAGGGCGCCGCTCGTGCCGACGAAGCGGCCGAAGCCGCGGTGCATCTTCAGCTCCGAGCGGAGCTTCAGCACTTCCGTCTCAAGGCAGCGGACGCGCGCCGCCTGCGTGACGATGTGCGAGACCTCCTCCTCGTCGAAGGGCTTCTCGAAGAAGCCGTACGCGCCGCGGCGCACGGCTTCGAGCGCGGCCTGCTTGTTGTCCGTCCCGGTGATGACGACGACGGGAACCGACGGGCGCTCGCCGCGCGCGGCCTCGACGACCGCGAGTCCTTCTTCGATGCCGTCGAGGTCGGGCGGCAGGTGGAGGTCGCAGATGACCACGTCGACGCGCTCGCGCTGGAGGAGCTCGACGGCGTCGGCGCGCGTCTCGGCTTCGAGCACGCGGTGGCGCTCGACGAGCGCCCAGTGGAGCTGCCTGCGCAGCAGGCGGTCGTCGTCCACGACCAGCACCGTCGTCTTCTGTTGCGCCTGTTCGGTCATGGCAAGGGGAGTTCTGGGTATAGGGCAATGCCGCGGCCGGGCGCGCGAGGGGGCTCCCGGCCTAAGCTCGGCTGTCTGGAAAAGCTTAATGGGGCAACTAACGAGTCGGGCCGGCGCGTTATTCGATGGAGGCCGTCACCTTCTCCGGCCGCCTGCGCCCCTCGCCAGATTGGAACAGGCGGGATGGTAGCACGACGCGGAAGCGCGTGCCAGCGCCGGGACTCGACTCGACTTCGAGACGCCCGCCGTGCGACTCGACCACCTCCTTGCAGGTGAAGAGCCCGAGGCCGATGCCCTTGTTCTTCGTCGTCGAGAAGGGGCGGTAGAGCTTCGTCCTGATGAACTCCGCGCTCATCCCGACGCCCGTGTCGGCGACGCTGAAGAAGACGTAGTCGTTGTGGAGGTCGTCGTCAACCTTCCCGGCCTCGACCGTCAGGCGCCCGCCCTTCGCGCCCATCGCTTCGAGCGCGTTGATGACGAGGTTCTCGACGACGTTCTCGATCCGCTCCGGCTCGGCCGTGACGACGAGCGTCTCGGGGAGCCGCGCCACGACCTCGTTGAGCGGGCGCGTCGGCTCGGCGTTGGTGGCGAGCACGCGGCGGATGACGGAGACGAGGTCGGTCGGGCGCCCGGCCAGGCGGTACTCGCCGCTCAGGGAGAGCGCCGGCTCGGACAGGCGCGCGGCCGTGCGCTTCAGCTTCTCGGTCGCCTCGCGCAGGGACTGGATGGCGTCGGCGCGGAACTCCTCGCGGTCGAAATACTTCTCCATGTTCGAGACGAGCATCGAGAGTCCGGCGATGGCGTTCTTCAGGTCGTGCGTGACCATCGCCGAGATGCGCATGAAGGACTGGAACTGGCGCGACTCGGCCTCGCGCGCGATCATCTCGCGCAGGCGGTCGGCCATCGTGTTGAAGTTCTCGGCCAGCTCGCGCGTCTCGCCGCTGTGGCTGATCTCGATGCGCTGTTCGAGGTCGCCGGCCGCGACGGCCGAGGCCCTCCGCGCCACGATCCCGATGCCGCGCGTCTCGCGCGTCGCGGCAAGCAGGAGCAGCGCGAACCCCGCGAGCGCCGCGAGCGCCGCCAGGCCCCCGCCCACGAGCGCCGCGCTCCGCACCGGCGCCAAAGCCGCGGCGTAGTCCTCGGACGCGGCCACGGAGAGGCTCAGCCCGTCCACCTGTTGGAAGGCCGCGAGCTGCGTCCCGCGCTCGGCCGTGTCGTAGAGGCCGGAGCCCGACCCGCCGGCCTTCATCCGCGCCGCGACCTCCGCGAAGTACGGCATCGTGCCCGAGGCGGTCTGGTGCGTGAAGGCGCCGTTCGTGTGGTAGACGACGTTGTCGGCCGCGTTGTCGAGCGCGACGACGGGGCGCCGCGCGGAGCCCTCCGAAGTGTCCAAAGCCTCGCCCGCCTCGCTGATGACCTCGCCCAGCCTGACCTCGGCCACCACGGCGCCCGCGGGCGCGGCCTCGCCCTCGACGACCGCGGGCGCGTAGACCGGCGCCGTCACGCGCAGGGCCGCGCCGTAAGACTCTTCGCTCAGGGGGGAGCGCAGCACCTCCGGCTTGCGCTCGGCCCAGACGCCCTCCTCGTGGCGCGCGTGGCCGACGACGAGGTCGGTCGTCTGCGCGACGAAGCTCTTGCCGTCGGGCGACCTGTTCAGGCGGAAGACGGCCTGCCGGTTCCCGTCGATGAAGGTGAGGGCCTGTATGTGATTCAGGTTGGGCGCGGCGTAGGCCCGGAAGGCCTCTTCGACGGAGGCGGCGGGCGAAGGGGCGGGGCCGTTCGACGTCTGCGCCCCCGCGGCCGGGGCGTGTTCGAGCGCGTAGCGGCGCACGGCTTCGGAGCGCGCCAGTTCGAGCAGGCGGCCCTCCTGAATCGAGAGGACGCGCGTCACGTCGCGCGCCATGCGCGCCGCGCGCTCGGCCGCGCGCTCGCGCAAAGCGGACTCGACGGCGCCCGCGCCCGCGCGGTACTGAAGCAGACAGACGAACGCCAGCGGCACGAGCGCCAGCGAGACGAAGACGATGATCCGCTTGGTTCTGAGGTTCACGGCCGCCACCATTTTTGAAGGCTTCAGAGCAGGGCGGCCAGTATAGCGGCAAGCGGCTCGGTTGGAAACCTTCAGGATTGATTCATTGGTTCATCGGGTCATTGATTGAATTGGGAGATGAATCAATGACCCGATGAACCAATGAATCAATCTCCGTTGACGACGGCGTCGGCTTCGACCTCGACGAGCCAGTCGGGGTCGATGAAGCGCGAGACCTGCATGACGGTGTTGGCGGGGCGCACGTCCCGGAAGAACTCGCCGTGGACGCGCGCGACCCGCTCCCAGTCCTCGATGCGCGTGAGCAGGATGCGCGTGCGCACCACGTCGGAGAGACTCGCGCCCAACTGTTCGAGGGCTCGCGCGACGATCTCGAAGCAGCGGCGCGCCTGCGCGGCGGCGTCGCCCGGCGCGCAGGTCTCCCCCGCGGCGTCGAGCGGCGCCGTGCCCGCGACCGAGATGAAACTCCCCGCCCGCACCGCCCGCGAGATGCCGATGATTGGCTCGTAAGGCGAGCCGCTCGAAACACGCTGACGTGAGTAAGACATAATTCCTCCGACGTGCGTATCGCGCCTGAGCAATTAACCACAGAGACACGGAGACACAGCTTTGAAGACAACAGCTCAACCAGCTGTGCCTCTGTGTCTCTGTGGTGAAGTTCTCCTGCGTTATTCCGCGAGCTTCGCGTCCAACGTGATCTCGGCGTTGAAGAGGCGCGAGACGGGGCAGCCGGCCTTGGCGTTGTTGGCGGCCGTCTCGAAGGCGGCCTGGTCTGCGCCGGGCACGCGCGCCGTCACGTCGAGGTGGACTTTAGTAATGCTGAACCCGGCGTCCGTCTTCTCAAGCCGCACGGCCGCGGTCGTGTTGATGGAGTCGGCCGTGAAGCCCGCGTCGTTCAACTGCTTCGAGAGCGCCATCGAGAAGCAGCCGGCGTGCGCGGCCGCGAGCAGCTCTTCGGGGTTCGTCCCCTTCCCGTCCTCGAAGCGCGTGCTGAAACTGTACTGCGCGCCGTCGAGCACGCCGCTCTCGGTCGAGACCGTCCCCTTGCCATCCCTGATGCCACCCTGCCACACGGCGGAACCTGTTCGCTTCATCCTTCCTCTTCTCCTTCTGCTTTCGTTTTGAATTTAAGAGCTATCGAGACCTTCTCAGGCGCGCACGCGCCCCCACTCTTCGAGCAGGGGCGCGAGTCGCGCGATCACCTTTTCGTGCGCGGCGCCGTTCGAGGCGACGAGGCCGTTGCGGTTGAGCACGTCGGGCGTGTTGTATCGCATCGGGCCGCCGAACACGTCGGTCATCAGCCCGCCCGCCTCGGCCAGCACGGCCTCGGGCGCGCACGTGTCCCACTGCTTCGTCTTCGGCGAGAGGTGTATGTAGAGGTCGGCCTGCCTCTCGACCAGCAGCCCGACCTTGATGCCGACCGAGTGGCTCCGCACCTCAGCGCGGACGCCGAGCGCGGAGACGACCGACTCCATCCGCGGCCCACGGTGCGAGCGGCTCTCGGCCAGGCGCATCCGGCTCAACTCAGATTCACTGGTGACGCCCAGCCGCTCGACCTTCAGACTCCGGTCGGCCTCCGAGGTCGGGCGCACGACCCACGCGCCGTGCCCGCGCGCGGCCCAGTAGAGCACGTCGGTCGCGGGCGCGTAGAGGATGCCGAGCGCGGCGCGGCCCTCGACGGCCAGGCCGATCTGCACGCAGAAGTCGCCGGTGCCGGCGATGAAGCCCTTCGTGCCGTCGATGGGGTCGATCATCCACGCGCGCTCGCGCCCGATGCGGCGGCCGGTGTCCACGGACTCTTCGGCGAGGATGCCGTCCTCGGGGAACTGCTCGCGGAGCGCGCGCACGATCAGTTCGTTGACGACGCGGTCAGCCTGCGTCACGGGCTCGTCGAACTCCTCCTTGTGCTCGACGCGCAGTGGCTTCCCGTAATAGACGAGCGCCGCCTCGCCCGCGCGCCGCGCCAGCTCGACGCCGACGCGCAGCTCCCGCTCGAACTCACCCCTTGTCACTTCCACTTTAAATTTAGTGATGAGTGATGAGTGATGAGTGATGAATATGGCTTCGTCGTCATATTCATCATTCATCACTCATCACTCATCACTTCTCCCTTCCCCTCGCGGCGGATGACTTCGAGAGTTGTATCAATGTCTTTGCGCGTCGTGCGGTAGTTGGTGATTGAGGCGCGGAGGGCGAAGCGTCCGCGCAGGACTGCGTTCGAGACGTAGGCCTCGCCGCCGCGCTGGACGCGTTGCATGACGCGCTCGTTCAGGTTGTCGAGCCGCGCGTTCGTCTCTTCCCTGCGCCCCTCGTCTTCGAGTTCGCGGCGCGCGGCCTCGGGCACGTAGCGGAAGCAGCAGATGCCGAGCGTGACCGGCGCCAGCAGCTCGAAGTCTGCGGAGGCTCCGACGCGCTCGGCCATGTACTCGGCCACGCGGCAGTCACCTTCGATGGCCGCCGCTATCCTCTCCGCGCCGTAGTACGAAAGCGTCGCCCAGACCTTGAGCGCGCGAAAAGGTCGCGACAGCTCGGTGCCGTAGTCCCAGAAGGCGAACGCCTCCGCCTCCTCGCGCTCGAAGACCTTGATGTAGCCCTCCTCCGTCCCCGCGAACGCCGCGCGCGCGCGCTCCGGCTCGCGGAAGAGCAGGCAGCCGCAGCCGAGCGGCGTGTAGAGCCACTTGTGCGGGTCTAGCGAGACCGAGTCGGCCTCTTCGATTCCGTCGAAGAGCGCTCGCTTCGAGCGCGCGCTCGCGGCGAGCGCGCCGTACGCGCCGTCCACGTGGAACCAGAGCGAGTGCTCGCGCGCGACCGTCGCCACCTCCTTTAAAGGATCGACCGCGCCGGTCGAGACCGTGCCCGCGCTCGCCACGACGCAGAAGGGGCGCAGGCCGTTCTGCCTGTCGGCTTCGACGCGCTCGCGCAAGGCGCGCACGTCTACGCGGAACCTCTCGTCCGAAGGCACCGGGCGCACCTGCTCGCGCCCGAGGCCGAGGATGTCCGCCGCCTTCGGGATTGAAAGATGAATCTGGTCTGAGGCGTAAAGGGTCGCGGGCGCGCCCTCGCCCCACAAACCTTTGCGCGAGGCGTCGCGCGCCTGACTCCGGTGCGCGACGAAGAGGGCGTTGAGGTTCGCCATCGACCCGCCGCTCGTCAACAGCCCGCCGCAAGTCTCGTTGACGCCTTCGCCCCTGAACCCGATCAACTCGGCGAGCCAGCGGACGGCCGTCTGCTCCACCCGCGTCGGCCCCGGGGCCGAGCGCCACGAAGTGACGTTCGAGTTGAGCGCCGCCGCCGCGAGTGACGCGAACGCCCCGACGGGCGTCGCGGGCGAGGCGACGTAGCCGAACATCCGCGGGTGCCCGTTCTGCCGGCTCTGCCTGAAGACCTCCGCGCACGCCTGAGTCAACGCTTCAAGCCCGACCCCTTCCGTCGGCAACCTTCCGCCGAAGAGCCCCGCCAGCCTCTCCGCCGAAGTTTCGGGGAAGACCGGCAGCGCCTCCGGCGCGCTCAGGTGTTCGAGCGCGAGCCGGCCGAAACGCTGTCCCAGCTCCTCCAACTCCTCCGGCGGCAGGTCGAGCGTCGTGGCGCGCCCGCCGCCCTCTTGTCTGTCGTCGCTCATGGGTGTGCCCCAACCCTAACACACAGCCTCCCCCGAGTTGAAGCTGTGCTAAACTCGCGCGCGAACTTAACCGCACAAGACGAGGGGGACTTGAAGAGGCTTATGACTCTGGCCGGCCACGCCACGACCGAAGGCACGACGACGTACCGCGAACGCTTCCGCGACTCCGCGGCCGAAGGGCACTTCCGCTTCGAGCAGAATCTCTGGCTCTCCTCCGTCGGCGTCGGCACGTACCTCGGCGACCCGGACGAAGAGACCGACAACGCTTATACTGAAGCCATCACGCGCGCCGTCGAGCTGGGCGTGAACGTCATCGACACCGCGGCCAACTACCGCTTCCAACGCAGCGAGCGCTCCGTCGGCGAGGCTCTAAGGAACTTGAAGGCCGCCGGGTTCGGACGTGAAGAACTCGTCGTCTGCACGAAGGGCGGCTATTTGCCCTTCGACACGCACCCGCCCGCGGGCCAGTCAGGCGTGCGCGCCTACGTCGAGGAGACCTTCGTCAAACCCGGCGTCATTCAACTCTCAGACATCGCGGCCGGGAGCCACTGCATGACTCCTCGCTACCTCGCGCACCAGGTCGCGCAGTCGCTCCGCAACATGGGCCTCGGGACGGTAGACGTCTACTACGTCCACAACCCCGAGACGCAGCTTCAGGTCGTCGCGCAGGACGAGTTCTACACGCGCCTCCGCGACGCCTTCGAGCAGTTGGAGCGCGAGCGCGCGGAAGGGCGCCTGCGCTTCTACGGCGTCGCGACCTGGAACGGCTTCCGCGCACAGCAAGGTCAGCGAGGCTATCATTCGCTCGAACGCATCTGGCAGACGGCGCGCGAGGCCGGCGGCGACAATCACGGCTTCCGCTTCGTCCAGCTCCCCTTCAACCTCGCCATGCCCGAGGCGCTCGTCGCGGAGAATCACACGCACGAGGGCGCGCAGGTCTCCCTGCTCGAAGCGGCGAAGGCGCTCGGCGTGACGGTCGTCGCCAGCGCCTCCATCAAGCAGGGCCAGGTCGCGCGCGGCCTGCCCGAGCGCATCCGCGGGCCGCTCGGCTCGCTCGCGACCGACGCGCAGACGGCCATCCAGTTCACGCGCTCCACGCCCGGCGTCACCACGGCGCTCGTCGGCATGAGCAGCCGCGCGCACGTCGAAGAGAACCTGCAACTCGCGCGCGTCCCGCCCGCCTCGGCCGAAGACTACGGCCGACTGTTCACAGGCAGTAGGCAGTAGGCAGATGGCAGTAGGCAGTACGCCCCGCGTTAAGGACGTTGAAGATTAAGACGGATTTTCGACAGCAGTGTTCTTAACTGCCCACTGCCATCTGCCTACTGCCTACTGTCTCTCCGAAGGAGAGACATATGAGTGAGATGAAGACGTTCGCGGAGTTCTGGCCCTTCTACGTGCGCGAGCACAGCCGGCCGGGGACGCGCGCGCTGCACCTGGCGGGGACTCTGACGGGGACGGCGCTCTTAGTCGGGCTGGCGGCGACGGGGCGCTGGCGCTGGCTGCCCCTCGCGCTCGTGCCCGGCTACGCCGCCGCGTGGGTCGGACACTTCTTCGTCGAGCACAACCGCCCGGCCACCTTCAAGCACCCGCTCTGGTCGCTCGCGGGCGACTACAAGATGGTCGCATGCATGCTGACCGGCCGCATGAACGCCGAGGTCGAGCGCGCGCACGACGCCCGCGCCGAGGCCGTCGCCGCGGAGTGAGGCGCGTCACCTCAGCTCTGCGCTCAGACTGTACCCGGCCCGCCCCTCGCCCTTCGCGTAGACGCGTATCAGGTAGCTCCCCGCCGCCGGCAGCAGGTAGTCGTCTTTCGTCGCGCGCTTGAGGAGCGCGCGCGTCCCGCCGGCCTCCTGCGCGAGCAGGTCGAAGAACGCGACCGCCTTGTACTGCGGCTTGACCTCGACGCTCAACCTCTGCCCCGCCAGCGCCTCGAACTTGTAGACGAAAGCGACGCGTTCGAAGACCTCGCCGTTCTCCGCGTAGGGCTTGCCCGGCTCGAAGGACAGGGGCTTCGGCGTCGTCTTGAACAGCTCGACGGGTGCGCGCTCGCCCGGCTTCGCCTCGCCGTTCGCGGGGACGGGGCGGCTCAGTTGTTCGTAGATGTTGACGATGGTGTCCAGGCGCTCGCGCGCCTCCGCGTCGTCGGGGCGGAGGCGCAGGACTTGGCGGTAGTCGCCGAGCGCGTACTTGTAGAGCGAGGGCGCGCCCGCCTTCCAGAAGAAGTCTGCGCGCGCAGAGAGCGCCTCGGCCGCCGCGCGCCGCTCGGCCTCGCCCGCGCCGCGCTCGTTCGCCTTCGACACCGCCTCGCGTATCTTCTCGTCGAAGTCGGAGTAGTCCCAGCCGACGACCTCGACCTCCTTGAAGTCGCCCGGCGGCGTCTGCGCGAAGGCCGCGAGCGCGGCGGCGAGCGTCAGGGCGAGTGATAACAATCCTCTCAAGACGAATCTCCTTCCAGTCACGCGAGCCATTCGAGTCCGTGAGGCAGCTGCGCGTTGGCGAATTCGAGATGAATGACTCTGCGGCGGCGCGGGAGTTGTGGGGCGGGCGAGGAGTGGAGCAGCAGCGGCCTCATCAGCACGGCGCCGCCGCGCCCGACGACGCAGGTCACGGGAGGGACGGAGGCGCGCCAGCGCGCGATGTCGTCGGCGCCCAGCCTTCCCGAAAGGTGTGAGCCGGGCAGCACCTTGAGCGGGCCGTTCGACTCGTCGCAGTCGTCGAGGTGCAGGCGCACGGCGAGCACGCCTTCGAGCAAGGGCGCGGGCGGCTGCACGTGCTGGACTCCGGCCTTCAACGTCCACGGCCCGAACCCTTCCGCCCCCACGCGCCCGCGCACAGCGATTGTCAGGTCTTGATGCCACGCGACCTTCCACGGCGCGGCCGGCGTCTTGTCGAAGAGCACGCCGCGCACGACGAAAGCTCCGGGGCCGAGGACGGCCTCGACCAGCGCGCGCACCGCGGCGGAGTTCGCCAACGCGCGCGCCGCCGGCAAGACCGCGAGCAGGTTGCGTATGGCGTAGACGCCGCCGCGCCGCAGAACGCCTTCGCCGTGTGCGACCCGTTCGAGGCCAGCTTCGAAAGCCTTGAGCGCGCCCTCGTCCAGCACGCCTTCGACGACCGCGAACCCGTCGCGCCGCACCTTCTCGCTCAAGCCCTCTTGCGCAGCCGCCTTCAACCGGCCGCCTCGCTCGTGTCGGGCGCGGGCGCAGCGTCCCCCGCTTCGGCCGCCTCGGCGGCCGCGCGCTGCTGGCTCTTCTGGTAGAAGTAAGAGACGGCCAGCAGGATCACGCCGAGCACGATGAAGGAGACGATGCGGTACGCGCGGTCGAGCGCCGAGAGGTCGAGGAAGAAGACCTTGAGCGTCGTCAGCCCTAACAGCCCGAGCGCCATCAGGCGCAGCAGGCGCACGCGCCGCAGACGCCCGGCCAACAGCAGCCCCGCCCCGTACAAGCCCCAGATGAGCGACAGGGACAACTGCTTCGCCAGCTCAAGGTCGCGCAGGCGCGCGGCGTCCTGCTCGCCCGCCATGCGCGAGCGGAAGTAGCCCGCCGCCTCCAGGCTCAGCCCCGCGAGCGCGAGCACGTTGACGACGACCGTGACGTACCGAAGCACCTGTTCACCCTCTTCGTGCTCCGGCAGAGCGCGCGCGTACTCGTGCGCGACGAGCCACAGCGCCGCGACCAGCAGCGCGAAGGCCGCGGTCGTCTGGTTGAAGACCAGCGCGTGCCAGGGCGCGGCGTAGTAGGGCACGACCCAGACCAGGACTTCGGCGACCGAGAGCCCCGTGAGGAACAGCCCGCCGTAACGCCAGAGCGGCGCGCGCCGCCGCGACCCGTACAGGAACAGGCACGCGCCGTAGAGCGCCCACACGACCGCGAGCGAGAAGGCCTTCCACTCGTCGACGACGCCCGCGTCCGCCCCGGCCGGCGCCATGCGTTCGAAGTAGCCGAGCGCCTCCGCGCTCAGCGCTAAGAGCGCGAGGCCGTGCGCGGCGACGAACATCGCCGGGGCCGACATGCGCTCCTCCTCAGGGCTCGTGTCGCGCGCGAGCATGTGCGCGACCGCGGCGTAGGCCGCGACGAGCAGCGCGAAGGCCATGAAGGTGTGGTTGGCGAGCGGCGCGTGCCAGACCGCGTTGTAGTAGTGCAGGTCGAGCGTGAGCGCCTTCACCGTCGCCCCGACGAGCAGCACCAGCCCCGCGTAACGCGCCGCGCGCAGCATGCGCCGCGCGCCGTACGCGAAGAGCCCAGCGCCCCAGACAGACCACAGCGCCGTCAGACAGAACTGCCGCGCGCCCTCCGCGCGCTCGCGCGCGAGCCCCTCGGTCAGAACCTTCTGACGCCCGAAGTAGTCGCTCACGTCCAGGGTCAGAAGCGTCACCGCCAGCCCGTTGGCCGCCAGCGTGTAGAGCGCGACGGCCGCCAAGCGCTCCGCCTCGTCGAACTCGCCGCGCTCTTCGTCCGTACCATCGCCTGCGACCACCCAACCTCGGTAGAGCCACGCGGCGCCCGCGAGCGCGGAGACGAGCGCGAGGCAGGACAGCGCGCGCGCGTTCAGCAGAGGCACGAAGCGGTCGCCGCCCGCCGAGAGCGCCTGCGCGTCGAAGCCGAAACGCATCGCGTCGAAGCCGAGCCAGTGCGCGAAGGCCACGGCGAAGACCGCGAAGCCCGCGCGCCGCGCCGCCGGCTCGCCCGCGCGCAGGCCCGCCCAGGTCAACATCAGCCCCTCGACGGCCCAGACAATCGTCACCCATTGCAGTTCGAGCTGAATCGCCACGGCCGCCGTCAGGAAGGTCACGGCCGCCGCGACGTACGCGTAGGCGAGCAGGCGGTCGTCGCTGCTGCGCGTGCGCGCGGCGTAGAAGAGTCCGCCGAAGAAGAACGAGACGAGCAGGGCCTGCGCCGCGGGCGCCGCGTTGGCGTAAGACGCGTCCGTCCACATCGCGTAGCAGAAGCCGAAGTAGGCGGTCGCGTTCGCGCCGAGCAGCGCCACGTCGAACCAGCGCGAGCGGCGGCGCGGCAGGACGTTGTGGAAGAGCGCGAGCAGAGAGTAGACGACGAAGAAGAGGCTGACGAAGAGGAGCGTCGTCCAGAGCTTGCCGCGGTCGTAGAACTTGAACGCCCAGCCGAGCGTCATCAGAGCGGTCGCGACGAACGAGAGGAAGTCGAGCACGCGCCAGCGTTTGAAGTAGGCGACGGCAAGCACGCCCGCGTCGAGCAGCGAGACGTACGTGAAGAGCGCGACCTGATTGTCCTGCCCCGTCGAGAGGAGAATGGGCGTCAGGAAGCCGCCGACCAGCCCGAGTATCGCTATCGGCAGCGCGTTGTGACGCACCGAGAGGAGGACGGCGACGGCCGTCACCGTCGTCATCAGGAGGAACGCCAGAGGCTGCGAGAGCAACTGGTAGAAGTCGTAGGCCGCGTAGACGGAGAGATAAAGGATGAGGACGCCGCCGCCCGAGAGCACGTACGCGTACGGCCGCAGCCCCTTGCGGCGCAGGTGCTCGGCCACGCCGAGCAGGCCGAGGCCGGCGAGCGCGCCGAGCGTGACGCGGATGGCCGGGCTGATCCAGTCGCGGTCGAAGGCGTACTTGAGCGCGAAGGCCGCGGCGAACGCGACGAGGATGATGCCCGCCCAGCTGAAGACGCTCCCGCCGATGAGCGACTCGATATCGCGCGGCTTCGCGGGAGGCGGCGCGGGTTTCGACTCGACGCGAGGCCGCCCCCCGACGCCCGCTCCGTTACCGGTGTCCGGGCGGCGACCCGCCTCCGCTCGCGCCTGCGTCTGCCCCGCGCCCGGCGGCGGCCCGGCCTGCGTCGTAGAGCCGGGCGTCCGCGCGGGCTCGCGCGGCGGCGCGGCGGGGCGAGGCGGCGGCGGGGGCGGCGCGGGCGAGTTGCCGCGCGCCTCCTCGCGCTCGTCCTTGAGCGAGCTGTAGAGCGGGCGGCGCAGCATCGGCTCGATGCCCATCCGCCGCTCGATGGCGTAGAGGCGCGACGTCTGCGACTGCACCAAACGCTCAAGGTGTTCGAGGCGCGCGGCCAGTTGCTCCAGCAACTCTCGCGAGGTCTCGTCTGAGGTCTGCTCGTCGGCCATAAGCCCTCCGGGGTGGGTCAATGATAGAGCAGCGGGGGGAAAAGCAGTAGGCAGTAGGCAGATGGCAGTAGGCAGTCGCCCCGCGTGTCGGACGTTGAGATATTAATGCGGACGTTTGGACAATGGCGATTTCAACTGCCTACTGCCATCTGCCTGCTGCCTACTGATTCACCGTCAGGAAGCGTTCGACGAAGGCGCGCAGCTCTTCGAGCGAGGAGTCGGCGACGACGCGGTAGACGCGGGTGCGGAGGCCTTCGGGGATTTGGCGCGCGGTGAGCGCGTCGGTGATGACGTGCGCGCTTGAGCGCAGGCCGCGCTCCCAGCCCGGCTCGCGCGCGTCGCGCAGGTCGAGCGCGTCCGCCTCGACCCCGGCGGCGACGAGGAAGACCCGCGCCCACTCAAGGAACATCGGCCAGCGCGAGACGACCGAGACGAGCGCGTCGCGCGGCGGCACCTTCTCGCCCGCGAGCACCTCGGGGATCGAGCGCGTGTGCAGGAAGATGGGCGAGACTTCGGGCGGCAGCACGCGCCGCACCTCCTCGGCCTTGCTGTAGAGCGCGACGACCGTCCCGCCCGTCAGACGCTCGGGCAGCGCGCACTCCTCGTAGCCGCAGCCCTCGACGCGGAACGAGGTCGCGTCGGCGATCTCGGCCATGAGGATTTCGCGCAACCCCTCGTCCGGCTCGACGACGAGGAAGTGGTCGGGCGGCTCAAGGCTCAGCCAGTGGCGGAGCCGCGCCTGCACGTCGGCGAGCGTGTGCCCCTGCCCACGCGCGAGCGTGAGGAAGGCGTTGATGAGCCGGTCGAGTTCGAGGCTCGAATCGAGCGGCGACTCCGAAGGGTTGTCGCCGAGTTGGCGGACGTAGACGCCGCTCCCTTTCCGCACCTCAAGCCAGCCGGCGTGTTCGAGGTCGCGGAAGGCCGCGCTCACCGTGTTCGAGTGGATGCGGAAGCGGCGCGCGAGCTCGCGCGTCGAGGGCAGGCGCTGCCCCGGCTTCAGGTCGCCGCTCACCACGCCGAACATGATCTGCCGGACGAGCTGTTCGCGCAGGGGCACGCTGCTGTTCTTCGAGAGCCAAAGGCGCATACGCAGAGTTCAAAGTTTAAAGTCCGCAGTCGAAAGTTGGAAGCTTTTTCTTCGCCCCCTCATAGCTGTGTGACTTTCGGGCCGACCTTCGTTACAGCTGCGGCGACCGCGAAGGTCACGAAGACTTGCGGGCTCTGTAGCCGGGTCGGGTGCGGAGGGCGACGCCTTTGCGGGCGGTGCGGACGCGTATCTTGCGGTACTTGCCGTCGCGGGCGTTGTTGGTGGGGTAGTAGCCGAGGCTGTACTGCGTGCGCAGCTCGTCGGCTATCTGCTGGAAGGAGCGGCGGAGTAGCTGTGGGTTGTCGGCGGGCACGAGCCGGCCGCCCGTCGTCCGCGCCATCTCGCCCAGGTAGTCGTCGGCCGTGCGGTAGAGGATGTCGAGCATCCGCGCGATGGACTCGTCGCTCGCCTCTTCGCGCGTGCGCGGCTGGCCCGTCGTGCCAGCGCCGGGGCCGTCGCCGGGCCGTCGCGCGGTCGCGTCCGGCCCGCGGCTGGGGTCGCGGTTGCGTTCGTCCTCGTCTGGGCGTCGCCCGCCGCGCGGGTCGATGACGACCGAACCCGGGGGCATCCCCGGGATGCGGCCGAGCACGCCGCCGAGGTCGACGGGGCCGCTGCCGCCGCGGGCCTGAGAGCGCGCGAGCGCCTCGGTCTCGGCGCGCGTGTCGAAGCGGACGGGGTAGACGATGACGTCCGCCTCTTCGACCGCGCGGCGGTTGTCTTCGTAGGTGCGCCGGTCGCTGTGGTAGTCCACGCCGTCGGTGAGCATGATGACGGCCTTACGCCCTTTGAGGCGGCGGAGCGCGCGGTACGCACGGTCGAAGGCGTCGTAGAGCTTCGTGCCCTTGCCCGGCCGCGTCGAGCGGATGGCCGAGGCGAGCGCGGCCCGGTCTGAGGTGAAGTCGGAGAGGTCGCGTATCTCGTCGTCGAAGGAGATGACCTTGACGCGGTCGCCCTCGCGCAACTGCTCGGTGAAGGAGACGGCCGCCTCCTGCACCTGCCGGAGTTTCTCGATTGAGGCGCTGGCGCTCGTGTCGATCAAGAGGACGACGCTGAAGGGCTCGGTGACGGTGGCGAAGAAGGCGACCTTCTGCTCGACGTTGTCCTCGGAGACGTTGAACTCTTCGGCCTTGAGGTCTGGGATGTAGCGCCCGCCGTTGTCGCTCGCGATGACGGGCACGGTGACGAGGTTCGTCTCGACCGTGACCTTGTCGCCGTCGTCAACCTCTTGGTCTTCTTCCGACTCCGTCGTCTGGGGCTTGGGCGTCTCGGCGGGCTTCGCCTCGGGCGTCGGCTCCTGCTTCTTCTTCGTCTCGACGCCGGGGAGCCTGCGCCCGGCCTGTGCGGAGACAGTAGGCAGATGGCAGTAGGCAGATGGCAGTAAGCCACAAGCAAAAGCGAGGACGAGAATCACGAGAGCTCTCGTCCTCAGCTTCTGCCTACTGCCTACTGCCATCTGCCTACTGTTTGCCATCCGCGGCTGTGATGCTAACAGGCGGCCGCGCGGATGGACAGGCGGCGCCTTTTTTTAGCGCGGGCGTTTGCGCGACGTGCCGGTCAGGTTCTCGAAGACGCTGACGACACGCGCGGCCGCGCGCCCGGCCGTCTCGGCGACGGAGTTGAGCAGGCCCTCGGGGTTACCTTTTACCTCCCCCTTTCTTGCCGCCGCCTTTCTTCGCGCCGCCCTTGCCACCGCCGCGCGCGGTGCCGCCGCCGGCCGGAGAGCCCTTGCCTCCGCCCTTCTTGGCGGCCCCGCCCTTCTTAGCGGCTCCGCCTTTCTTCGCAGCACCACCTTTATAAGCGCCACCCTTAGCGGCTCCACCTTTGGCTCCGCCCTTCGCGCCGCCTTTAGACGCGCCGCCCTTCTTCGCGCCGCCCTTGGCCGCGCCCGCGCCTTTGGTCGAGCCCTTCGCGCCGGCGCCGGGCTTGCCGCCTCCGCCGCCCTTGCCGGTGCTCTTCGCGCCGCCCTTGCCCGTGGACTTGGCGCCGCCCTTGCCCGCCGCGCCGCCGCCCTGCGCGCCGGCCTTCGCAGCACCTTTGCCGCCGCCTTTCGTCGAGGCGCCCTTCTTTGCCCCGCCCTTCTCAGAACCCGCGGCCGCGCTGCCCCTGGCTACTGTCCCACCCTTCGCAGCGCCGCCGCCGCCCTTCTTCGCGGCCCCGCCTTTGGCAGCGCCACCACCGCCGCCGCCGCCTTTGGCTCCGCCGCCACGACCGGTCTTGCTGGCGCCGGCCCCCGAGCCACTCTTCGAAGTCCCGCCGCCCGTCAGGCCGCCGCCGGCACCGGCCGACCCGCCGCCAGTGGCGCCGCCTTCTTCGCCCGCGCCCTCTTCAGGCCCCGGCGTGCCTCCCTCCGTGACGCCCGCGCCCATCCCCGTCGTGCGGCCGATGGCCGCGCCGCCGTGCGTGCCGCCGCCTTCGCCGCCCGGGTACTCTTCGGCGCCGCCGCCGGGTGACTCTTCGGCACCGCCGGCCGGACTCTCTTCACCGCCACCGAGTGGGCTCTCTTCACCGCCGCCGAGCGGACTCTCTTCTACGCCGCCGGCCGGGTTGTCTCTGTCGTCTCTTTCACTAGACATCTGTCGTTCTACTCCTTTGGTGAGAAGTCTCCGAGCCCCGCCGGACGGGCGGGGCCGTGTCTTTGCGTTTAAGTGCGACGCAAGATAAGTATGAAACGAAAGACTGTGGTCACGTTTGCGGCGGAGCATATCACAACTTCACACGGCGCGAACCAATACTTTCTCGCGCCGCCGAAATTTCTTTCGTCGTCATCGTTTCTATGAGCGCTAACGGACGAACGTAAGCCGAAACGGCGTTTGCCCGCGCGCGCCGCATGCCTTCACAATGAAGTCGAAGGGGAATATCTTGTAGAGACTGATGGAGGCTTTCTCTTCAGCGGTCGCCGTCCTGACGGCGATGATTACGCCCGCGGTGCTCATCTCGGCCTGCGGCGCGCTGATCCTCTCGACCTCGACGCGGCTGGGTCGCGTCGTGGATCGCGTGCGCATGCTCATCGAGCGCTTCGAGGAGACGATGAAGATGCAGGAGGGGGAGGGCGTCGAACTCTTCGAGGAGCGCCGACTGTTCCTCTTCAACCAGCTCGACAAGCTCACCACCCGCACGCGCCTGCTCCAGAGGTGCATGCGCGTCTTCTACGTCTCGCTCGGCGTCTTCGTCGCCACCAGCGTCGCCATCGGCATCGTCGCGGCCGCCGGCCACCAGTCATACGCGTGGTTCCCGGTCGTGCTCGGGCTCGCGGGCGCCTGCGGCCTCTTCTACGGCAGCGTCCTCCTCATCCGCGAGTCCTTCCTCGCGCAGGAGGCCCTGAACGCCGAGATGGACTTCATCTGGAAGCTCGGGCGGGCGCTGGCCCCGCCCGACCTGCGCCAGACGCGCAGCCCGCACTTCAACCCGCTCACGCTCCGCCGCAAGCTCTGAAAGTCCGCCCGCCGGGCAGAAAGATATTTACGCGGCCGCCCGCCCCCGCATATAATCCGCGCCCTGTCAGCTCCCTTTTTGCAGGCGGGCGTTTCTCTACTCAACCCCCGCCGCCTACGCACCAACCCGTGCCTTTGCGCCCCGCCCGCGACGCGGTGCGCCCAGGGCCTCAGACGGAATCGAAAAGAAGAGGAAGCCATGAGACATCGCTCCGCCCCAGACGTTCGCATGCTCCTGCCGGCACTCGTCCTGGCGACCGTGCTCGGCCTGCTCGTCACGCCCCTGGCGTTCAGGCGCCGCCCGTCCGCCTCGCCTTCCGAAGGCACAACCGCCGCGGCCCGCCCGCCGCGCGCCGAACAGACGGCGCGCGAAGCGTTCGGCCGCGTCCCGCTCGGCTTCGAGGCCAACCGCGGCCAGACCGAAGGCTCCGTAGACTTCCTCGCGCGCGGCGCGGGCTACGCGCTCTTCCTGAAGTCGTCGGAAGCCGTCTTCGTCTTGCGGGGTAAAGACTCCGAGACGCTTGACGAAGACCGCGCCGACCGCCTGTTAACAACCAACTCACCCGGCCGGAAGGAGAATCCGCCATCGAAGGTGCTGCGCATGCGGCTCGTCGGCGCGCGCGAGGGCGCGGCGGCCGCGGGCGAGAACGAGTTGGAGGGCAAGGCCAACTACCTCCTCGGTCAAGACCCCGCAGGCTGGCGCACCGATGTCGCCACCTACGGTCGCGTCCTCTACGAAGGCGTCTACGAGGGCGTCGACCTCGTCTACTACGGCAACCAGCGGCAGTTGGAGTACGACTTCCGCGTCGCGCCCGGCGCCGACCCGCGCGCCGTCGCGCTGAAGTTTGAAGGCGCGGACAAGGTTGAAGTGAGCGACGCGGGCGACCTTCTTTTAAAGGTCGACGGCCAGACCGTGCGCCAGCCCGCTCCCGTCGTCTATCAGGAGGCGGCCGGCGCGCGGCGCGAGGTCGCGGGCGGCTATGAGGTCGGCGCGGACGGCCGCGTGCGCTTCCGCTTAGGCGAGTACGACGCGGGGCTCCCGCTCGTCATCGACCCCGTCATCGTCTACTCGACCTACCTCGGCGGCAGCGGGGCCGACCAGGCCTGGAGCGTCGCCGTCGATTCCGCGGGGAGCGCTTACCTCGCGGGCTTCACCTTCTCGACCAACTTCCCCACCGCGAACCCCATCCAGGCCGCGAACGCCGGCGCCGCGGGCACGCAGGACGCCTACGTCGCCAAGCTCAACCCGGCCGGCAACGCGCTCGTCTACTCGACCTACCTCGGCGGCACCGCCACCGAGCAGGCGCGCGCCATCGCGGTTGACTCTTCGGGCAACGCCTACGTCGCCGGCTTCGCCGGCCCGGGCTTCCCCGTCGTCAACGCCATCCAAGGCGCGTTCGGCGGCAACGCGCAGGACGTGTTCGTCTCGAAGCTCAACGCCGCCGGCTCGGCCCTCGTCTACTCGACCTACCTCGGCGGCGATGGCGGGCTTGAGTTCGGCGAGGGCCTCGCGGTGGACTCTTCGGGGAACGCCTACGTGACGGGCAACACCAACTCGACCAACTTCCCCGTCGCCAACGCCCTCCAGGCGACGCAGGGCGGCTCGGTTGACGCCTTCCTGACGAAGATCAATGCGGCGGGCACGGCCTTCGTCTACTCGACCTACCTCGGCGGCACCACCGGCGTCGCCTCGGAAATCGGCAGGGGCGTCGCGGCCGACTCCGCCGGCAACGCCTACGTCGTGGGCAGCACGGACTCGACCAACTTCCCCGTGGTCAACCCCATCCAGGCGGCCAACGCCGGGGGCGCGACCGACGGCTTCCTGACGAAGGTCAACGCGGCCGGGAGCGCCATCGTCTACTCGACCTACCTCGGCGGCTCGGCGCAGGACGACGCGGCGGCGGTCGCCGTTGACTCCGCGGGCCAGGCCCACGTCACCGGCACCACCTTCTCGACCAACTTCCCCATCGCGAACGCCTTCCAGCCCATCAACAACAACTCGCAGGGCATCTCGCAAGAGGTCTTCATCACGAAGGTCAACGCGGCGGGCAACGCCTTCGTCTACTCGACCTACCTCGGCGGCACGGGCGGCGAGGTGGGCGAGGACATCAAGCTCGACTCTTCGGGCAACGTCTACGTCACCGGCGGCACCGGCAGCTTCAACAACTTCCCGACGGCCAACGCCGTCCAGTGCCAGCGCTTCGGCAACGGCGACCCGTTCGTCACCAAGCTCAACGCGGCGGGCACGGCGCTCGTCTACTCGACCTACTACGGCGGCAGCGGCAACGGCAGCGGCGAGATCGCGCGCGGCCTCGCGGTGGACTCCGCCGGCAACGCCTACGTCGCCGGCAACACCTCCTCGGTTGACTTCCCCGCCGTCAACCCCGCGCAGGGCGCGTTCGCGGGCGGCACGGGGCTGGCGGGCGACGCCTTCCTCTTCAAGCTCTCGGACACGACGGGCGGGCCGCCCTCGTCGCTCAACTTCACGCAGACGACCGTGCCCGTGCAGGAGGACGTGACCTCGGTCACGCTCACCGTCCAGCGCACGGGCGACACCTCGGGCGCGGTGACGGTTGACTACTCGACGATGCCGCCGACGGCCGCCGCGGCCTCCGAGCGCTCCGACTACACGACCGCGCTCGGCACTCTGCGGTTCGCCGCGGGCGAGACGACGAAGACCTTCGAGGTGCTCGTCAACGAGGACTCGTTCGCCGAGGGGCAGGAGAACATCACCGTCGTCCTCCAGAACCCGACGGGCGGCGCGACGCTCTCCTGCGCGGCCGCGGTCGCCACCGTCCAGATCACTGACGACGTGACCGAGCCTTCGACGAACGTGATTGACGACCCGACGATTTTCGTCGGCCAGCACTACCACGACTTCCTCAACCGGCAGGCCGACGCGACGGGGCTCAACTTCTGGACTTCGCAGATTACGAACTGCGGCGCCGACGCCGGCTGCGTCGACCGCGCGCGGACGGCCGTCTCGCAGGCGTTCTTCCTCTCCATCGAGTACCAGAACACGGCCTACTACGTCTTCCGCGTCTACAAGGCTTCGTTCCCGGACTCGGCGGCGCGGCCGCGCGGGATGCCGCGCTACCGCGAGTTCCTGCGCGACCAGCGCGAGGTGGGGCGCGGCGTCGTGGTGAACTCGCCCGGGTGGGAGGCCGTGCTCGAAGCGAACAAGGAGGAGTTCGCGCGCCAGTGGGTGCAGCGCCCGGAGTTCCTCGCGCAGTTCCCGGTGAGCATGAACAGCGACGAGTTCATCGACAAGCTCGCGGCCAACCTGGGCGTGGCCCCCCTGGCGCCCTTCGAGCGCACCATCGCCCGGGAGAGCTTCGACCAGACGGTCCATGGGCGGGCCAGGACGCTACGCAACGTCGTCGATCTGAACTCGGCCTACAACCGGCAGTTCAACGCCGGCTTCGTCTTCTCGCAGTACGTCGGCTACCTGCGGCGCAACCCGAACGACGCGCCGGAGCCCACGCTCGACTACGCGGGGTTCGACTTCTGGCTCAACAAGCTCAACTCGTTCACCCTCCCCGGCGAGGACGTGAGCTTCCCGCAGACGGCGCAGCAGCGCGCCCAGCGCGCGGAGATGGTGCGCGCCTTCATCCTCTCCGCCGAGTACCGACAGCGCTTCGGGCAGCAGTAGCCCGCGAGCCATGACGGTCAGAGCCGCCCGCGGTAGCGGGTGGCCCTTTGCAGGACGGATGCTCCGTGTTACAAAGGGCCACCCGCTACCGCGGGCGGTTCTGACCCGGTTTCAACCAAAGTCATAGGCCAGCAGTTCCACCCGCCTTTTCGCAGCCGCCGAAGGAAAGCCGGATGCCGAAGCTCAGAGGAGTCCGCTGGTGGATGATGGGGCTGGTCATGCTCGGCTCCATCCTCAACTACCTGACGCGCAGCACGCTCGCGGTCGCCGCGCCCGCCGTGCTCAAAGACCTCAACATCAGCCAGCAGGAGTACTCCTGGATCGTCGGGGCCTTTCAGGGCGCGATCATGTTGCAGCCCATCTGCGGCTACGTGCTCGACGTGCTCGGCCTGAAAAAAGGCTTCGCCATCTTCGCAGTCCTCTGGTCGCTCATCAGCATGTCGCACGGGCTGGCTCACAGTTGGCAGGCCCTGGCGGGACTGCGCGGACTTCTGGGCTTAGCCGAAGGCTCCGCCAACCCCGCGGGGATGAAGGCAACGGCCGAGTGGTTCCCGGCGAAGGAGCGCGGGCTTGCGGGCGGCGTCTACAACATCGGCGCTTCGTTCGGCTCGATGCTCGCGCCGCCGCTCGTGGCTTGGGCCGTCCTGACTTACAACTGGCAGTCGGCGTTCGTCATCACGGGCGGGCTGGGCTTCGTCTGGGTCGCCCTGTGGCTCCTGCTCTACCAGTCGCCGGACACGCACAAAGGACTCTCCGCGGAGGAGCGGGAGTACATCGCCGCGGGGCAGGAGCGTTTCCTGCAAGGCGACGGGACGCGCCCCTCGGTCACGCACATCCTGAGGCGGCGCAACTTCTGGGGCATCGCGCTGCCGCGCTTCCTCGCAGACCCGACGTGGGGCACGCTCACCTTCTGGCTGCCCCTGTATTTGAGCAGCGTCCGCCACATGGACTTGAAGCAGATCGCCCTGACGGCGTGGCTGCCCTTCCTCGCCGCCGACCTGGGCTGCCTCTTCGGCGGGCTGGTCAGCATGCGACTTCAGAAGGCGGGCGTCGGACTCATCAACGCGCGCCGCTTTGCGTTCACGCTCGGCGCTTTTCTGATGCTGGGCGTCGGGTTCGTCGGCTTCGTCGAGAGCCCCTACGCGGCCATCGCGCTGCTGAGCCTCGCGGGCTTCGCGCACCAGACCCTGTCGGTGACGGTCATCACGATGGCGTCCGACCTCTTCAAGAAGAACGAGGTGGCGACGGTCGCCGGGATGGCCGGCACGTTCGGCAACGCCGGCCTGCTCATCTTCTCCCTGCTCATCGGCTCCCTGGTCGCGACCATCGGCTATACGCCCTTCTTCGTCTGCCTCGGCGTGCTCGACCTCGTCGGCGCGCTCGTCCTCTGGACGGTCGTGCGGGAACGCCGCGGCGAGGGCGTCGATGATTCAGACGGGCTTGTGAACCTGCAAGGCTCACGAGAGACGGTCGTATAAAGCAGGATGGATTTAACCACAGAGACACAGAGACACAGCTTGAAGTTAATAATCCAACAAGCTGTGTCTCTGTGTCTCTGTGGTTAATACCTTGTAACTTACCTCCGAACGTGCGGGTAAACTGAATGTCAGAAGCGAAGGCGAACATCCGTAACCCGATCCTGCCGGGCTTCAACCCAGACCCTTCGGTCGTCCGCGTAGGCCGTGATTACTACGTCGCCACTTCGACCTTCGAGTGGTTCCCCGGCGTGCAGATACACCACTCGCGCGACCTCGTCCACTGGCGGCTGCTGACGCGCCCGCTCAAGCGCGCGAGCCAGCTCGACATGCTCGGCGACCCCGACTCGTGCGGCATCTGGGCGCCGTGCCTGACGTACGACCGCGGCCTCTTCTACCTCGTCTACACGGACGTGAAACGCTACGGCCGCACGACGACGGGCGGCGCCGCGGGCGCGAGTTTGCGCGACCTGCACAACTACCTCGTCACCAGCCCAAACGTTGAAGGTGACTGGTCAGACCCGGTCTATCTCAACAGCAGCGGCTTCGACCCTTCGCTCTTTCACGACACGGACGGCCGCAAGTACCTGCTCAACATGCTCTGGGATCACCGGCCCGGGCGCAATCGTTTCGCGGGGATAGTCATGCAGGAGTATTCGGCGGAAGAGGAGAAGCTCGTCGGCCCACGTCGGGTCATTTTCGAGGGCACGCCGCTCGGCCTGACCGAAGGCCCGCACCTCTACAAGCGCGAAGACTTCTACTACCTCCTCACGGCCGAGGGCGGGACAGGCTGGGGCCACGCCGTCACCCTCGCGCGCTCGCGCGACCCGTGGGGGCCTTACGAGCTTCACCCCGACAGACACATTCTCACTTCGCGCCACCGCCCCGACATCGAGCTGCAACGCGCCGGCCACGGCGACCTCGTCGAGACGCAGGACGGCGAGACGTACATGGTGCACCTCTGCGGGCGCCCCCTGCGCAACCGCGGGCGCTGCACGCTCGGGCGCGAGACGGCGATACAGAAGATGAAGTGGTGCGAAGACGGATGGCTGCGGACGGCGGACGGCGCGGGGCTTCCTTACTCCGAAGCGGAAGCGCCGAGCTTGCCGCCTCATCCGTTCCCCGCGCCGCCCGCGCGCGAAGAGTTCGACTCGCCACAGCTTCCGATAGATTTCCAGTGGCTGCGCTCGCCCTACCCCGAAGAGTTGTTCAGCCTCACGGCGCGGCCAGGCCACCTGCGCCTCTACGGACGAGAGACGCCGGGAAGCACTTTCCGACAGGCGCTCGTCGCGCGCCGCCAGCAGTCTCACTGCTACAGCGCCGCGACCTCTTTGGAGTTCGAGCCGGAACACTATCAGCAGATGGCCGGCCTCATCTGCTACTACAACGGCTCCAAGTTTCACTACCTCTACGTCTCGGACGACGAAGAGCTGGGCAAGCACGTCCGCGTCATGTCGGCGCTGCCCGACCAGCTCCAGACCGACGCCTTCACGACGCCCATCCCCATCCCCGCCAACGTCCCCGTCCGGCTTCGCGTCGAGGTCGACTACGAACGCCTCCGCTTCGCTTACCGCCTGGACGGTCAGGACTGGGACTGGCTCCCAGAGCAGTTCGACGCCAGCATCCTCTCCGACGAGGCCGCCGCGCCCGGCAGCCCCAACTTCACGGGCGCCTTCGTCGGCATGTGCTGCCAGGACACGGCCGGCACCGCCCGCCCGGCGGACTTCGACTACTTCGAATACGTCGAGCGAGATTTTCGTCCCGACCCGACCGCCTGACATTTTCACCCCAACCCCGTGCCTCAATCCGGCCTCAAGTTTTCCTCAACCGGCCGGGCTTAAATTTATTGTTGTCGCCTCGAACTAAATCCGCATCCGGGTTCGCCTGCGGCCGAAGACCGGAAGCCACGCTACCCGTCTGCCCGCTTGAAAAAAGGAGAAGCGCCATGCGTACGTCGAACAGAGACTCCAGGCTTAACAAACCGTCTGTTCTGGTCTTGATACTTCTATTGTGTTCCCTGTGCGCCGCCACGGCGTCGGCCCAGGAGCCTCCTCTGGTTTACGACAAAGAGAACACGGGCGCCAGCTTCCCGAAACCCGTCTTCCCGCCCAACGACCAGCTCCCGAGCACTCGACCTTTGCCAGACCCTTTCGCGTTCTTCGACGGGAGCCCCCGCGACAACTCTTTCGCGAGCTGGGAGCGGCGGCGCAACGAGATTAAGGCCGCCATCGAGAAGTATGAGATCGGCCCGAAGCCGGATAAATCCGACCTCACCATCAACGCGGTCTACACGCCCGGCAGTAACGGCGGCGTCCTCGTCGTGGACGTCCTCAGGAACAGCAACCTCCGAACGCTCAGGCTCACCTCGACCATCAACCTTCCGTCGGGCACGCCGCCCGCGGCCGGTTGGCCGGCGATCATACGCATGGCGCTCGCCCCGGGCACGGGCGCGAACTCGCTGGGCATCGCGACGATAGACTACGTCCACGACGACGTGACGCAGTACGCGGCGGGACAGCAGATCACGCACGCCGCCGACCCGTACTTCCTCATGTACCCGGAGTACAACGCGGGGCCGTGTCCGCCCGCGCCCGCCCCTTGCGGGACTCAGGTGGGACAGTACAGCGCCTGGGCCTGGGGCGTGAGCCGTCTGATCGACGGCATGGAGATCGCCTCGAAGCAGCTCGTGAACCCGCTCCCCATCGACCTCAAACACCTCGGTGTCAACGGGTGCTCCTACGCCGGCAAGATGGCGCTCTTCGCGGGCGCGTTCGACGAGCGGATCGCGGCCACCTTCGCGCAGGAGTCGGGCGGCGGCGGTGCCCCGGCCTGGCGCGTCTCGGAAGGTCTCGAACCCGACGGCACCGTGGAGAAGACGAGTAACACGGACGGCTCATGGTTCATCACGGGCATGAAGTCGGACTTCGGGCACGCCAACACTTTCAAGCTGCCGCACGACCACCACGAGCTGCTGGCGATGGTGGCGCCGAGGGCCTTGCTGGTCTCGGGCAATACGGACTTCACCTGGCTGTCCAACCGGGCCAACTACGTCTCCTCGAGGGCGGCGCAGGAGGTCTATAAGACCTTCGGCATCGGAGACAGGTTCGGCTTCTACATCGACGGCGCGCACGGCCACTGCGCGGTGCCGGGCAGCCAGCAGCCGACGATAGACGCCTTCTGGAAAAAGTTCCTGCTCGGCCAGAACGGAGACTGGGACGCCCACGTCTTCCCGCAGACCGAAGCATTCCTGTCGGTCGACGTCGCCCCCTGGATTCCGTGGCGGGCGCCGATGCTGTCGCTCCCGTCCGACCTCAACGCGGAGGCCACGGGGCCGGACGGCGCCTTCGTCAACTTCACGGGGTCGGCGCGCGACGACGTGGACGGCGACGTGCCTTTGACCTTCAGCCCGCCGCCGGGCAGCCTCTTCCCGCTCGGCGCGACGAACGTCACGGCCGCGGCGACCGACGCCGACGGCAACAGCGCGTCCGGCGCTTTCATGGTGACGGTGCGCGACACGACCGCGCCTGCCTTCGGAAGCCTGACCGCCTCGCCAAACGTCATCAAGCCGCACAACCACCAGATGGTTCCGGTGACGCTGACGGCCAACGTCTCCGACGCGGCCGATCCGTCTCCCGCCACGCGCATCGTCTCCGTCACAAGCAGCGAGCCGGTGAGCGGCACCGGCGGCGGCGACCAGTCGCCCGACTGGGAGGTGACCGGCCCGCTGACGCTCAACCTGCGCGCCGAGTCTTCCAACCTCGGCACGGGCCGCGTCTACACCATCACGGTCGAGAGCCGCGACGCCTCCGGCAACGCGAGCACGAGGACGGTCATGGTTTCTGTTCCCCGCAAGTGACTATTCACCGACGGAATTTAACCACAGAGACACAGAGGCACAGCTTGAAGTCTATAACTCATCAAGCTGTGCCTCTGTGTCTCTGTGGTTAATCCCGCGTCCAGCGGTTATCAACCAAGCGCCAGAGGCCGCGCGGGTTGTCGTCGCGGAGTTCGAGGGGCAGCGCGTCCTGAGGGAAGTTCTGGTAGCAGACTGGGCGCGCGAAGCGCTTGATGGCGGCCGTGCCGACCGAGGTCGTGCGCGCGTCGGTCGTCGCCGGGTAGGGGCCGCCGTGCTGCATCGCGGCCGAGACTTCGACGCCCGTCGGGAAGCCGTTGAAGACGAGGCGGCCGGCCTTCTGCTCCAACGCGCGGACGAGCCAGGCGTACTCACGCAGGTCTTCGGCCGTGCCGTGAATCGTCGCCGTCAGCGCGCCCTCCAAGCCCTCGGCCACGCGCCGCAGCTCTTCGACGCCCTGACAGCCGACGACGAGAGTCGAAGGGCCGAAGACCTCTTCGCCGAGTTCGTGGTTGTCGAGGAAGGTCTCGGCGTCGGTCGAGAAGACGTAGGCCGCGGCCTGTGTCCTTGAAGCGTCGGCCCCGGCGCCGCCCGCGCCTAGTTTCGCCAGACGCCGCAGCCTCTCCACCCCTTCGCCGTAACCGCGCAGGATGCCCGGGTTCAGCATCGTGCCCGGCGGCGCCGCGGCGAACAGCTCGTCCGTCCTGTCGAGGAACTGCTCGAACGTCTCGCCCCGCACGGCGACGACGAGGCCGGGGTTGGTGCAGAACTGACCCGTGCCGAGCGTGACGGACTGCCTTAAGCCTTCGGCGAACTCCGCGCCGCGTTCACGCAGGGCACCGGGCAGGACGAAGACCGGGTTGACGCTCCCCATCTCCGCGTAGACCGGAATCGGCTCGGGCCTTTGCGCCGCCGCGTCGAAGAGCGCGCGGCCGACGCGGAGCGAACCCGTGAACCCGACGGCCTTCGTCCGCGGGTGTTCGACGAGGGCCAGGCTCAACTCCGGACTCCGCCCCTGCAGGAGCGAGAAGACGCCCGCGGGCATCAACGACTCTTCCGCCGCCGCGACGACGGCGCGCGCGACCAGCTCCGACGTGCCCGGGTGGGCCGGGTGCCCCTTCACCACGACGGGACACCCCGCCGCGAGCGCGGAGGCCGTGTCGCCGCCCGCGACCGAGAAGGCGAGCGGGAAGTTGCTCGCGCCGAAGACGGCGACGGGGCCTAGGGGGACGAGCATGCGCCGCAGGTCTGGCTTCGGCAGCGGCTTGCGCTCGGGCGCCGCGCGGTCGATGACGGCCTCGACCCAGGAGCCCTCGCGCACGACCTCGGCGAACATCCGCAACTGCGCGGTCGTCCGCCCGCGCTCGCCCTTCAGCCTCTCTACGGGCAGCGCCGTCTCCGCCCGCGCGAGTTCGACCAACTCGTCGCCGAGCGCCTCGACGTGCCGCGCGATGGATTCGAGGAAGAGGGCGACCTCGTCCGCGCCCTTCCGTCGGTAAACGTCGAAGGCGTGCGCCGCCTCCTCCAACGCGCGCGCGACCGTCGCGCGCGAAGCCTCGAAAACTTCCGGCCCGAACTCGCGCCCCTCCGAAGGGTCGAAGGCGCGGAAGCTCTCGCCGCCGTCTTCGAAGACCGGCGCGCCCCCGACGATGCTCCTGCCGTGTAGCTCCATCGCTGTCGAACCTAACTCCCCGACGGCGGCAGGAGCAGCTTGTTCATGAGCAGCGTCTGCGTGTCGACGCCCGGGTTGGTCTGGTTACAGTCTATCGTCCCGCCGCAGCAGTTCTCCTGGTACTGCCACAGCAGCACTTCGCACGGCATGGTCACGGCCGGGATGATGATGGAGTCGTCCCAGTCCGGCTGGTCGCAGCCGCTGTAGTAGTACCGCGCGATCCAGGCCCCGTTGCAGGTCGCCCCCTGCGCGTTCGCGGCCGAGACGTTCTCCCACGTCTGTGTGTCGAAGTGAGTCCCGTAGACGCAAGGGAGAATGGTGACGGCGTTGTCGGTCTGGCTCTGGCTGTAGCTGACGAGCGTCTTCGCCCAACCCAGATAGTATTCGAGCGACAGCGAAGGACTCCCGGCGGAGGGGTTGCCCTCCACGTCGAGGAAGAGGAGGAACTGGCCGCCTTGCGCGGCGAGGTAAGCCTGGCCGAACGTGTCGAGGAAGTCTGAGACGTTGGCCTCGGCGTCCGAGACGCCCTGCGACTCACTCCCGTTGACGTGCGTGGTCTGCCGCGCGACGGGGAGCAGGCGGATGTTGTGACTCGCAAGGATGGGGCTCTCGGTGCCGTGCCGGTACTCGACTTCGCCCCCGGTGGTCGGGCTGGTGAAGTAGCGCCCCCAGTACGTGGGGGCCTGTCCGAACTGCTGCGTGGCGGTGCTGATGAGCTGGTCGGTGACGGGTGAAGAGCTGTCCGCGCCGGGGTTACCTTTCGCCATGTCTCTCCTCCTGGGGAAGTATTGGGAAATGCCGCGGGGATTGTCTCTCAAAGACAATCATGCCTCAAGCTTTTTCGCCGCGCTCACTACGCGACGGTGTTGACGAGCGTGCCGATTGGTTCTATATCGATTCGCACGCGGTCGCCCGCGCGCAGGGTGAAGTCGTCGGGCGGGACGATGCCCGTGCCCGTCAGGAGGAAGCATCCGGCGGGGAAGGAGTTGTCGCGGAAGAGGAACTCGACGAGCGACTCCGGCTCGCGCTTGAGCTGTGCGAGCGTCGTCGCGCCCGTGAAGACGTTCGCGCCTTCGCGGACTATCTCCATCTTGATTTCGGTCGAGGCGGGCGGCATCTCTTCGCTGACGAGCACGCACGGGCCGAGCGCGCAGCAGCGGTCGTAGACTTTGGCCTGCGGCAGGTAGAGCGGGTTCTCGCCCTCTATGTCGCGCGAGCTCATGTCGTTGCCGATGGTGTAGCCGACGACGCGGCCGTGGCGCGTGACGGCGAGGGCAAGTTCCGGCTCGGGCACGTTCCAGCGCGAGTCCCGGCGGACGCGCACCGTCTGCCCGGGCCCCGCGACGCGGTGCGGCGTCGCCTTGAAGAATAGCTCCGGCCGCTCGGCCGTGTAGACGCGTTCGTAGAAGTCGCCGCCGCCCGCGTCCTTCGACTCCTCGATGCGCGCCTCGCGGCTGCGGTAGTAGGTGACGCCCGCCGCCCAAACCTCCTGGCTCACAAGAGGGGCCAGAACCCTCTCGGCGAAATCATCCCCGACCGTGGGCAGCTCCGACTCTTCCAGCAGCGACCTCAAATAGAGGAACAGGTCGTCGCGGTTGAGCAGCTCGTCCCACGCGTCTTCACAAAGGTACGCGCCATTCTCGTCTTCGACGACGGCGCCATCTTCGACGCGGTAAAGTTTGACGGTCATCATTCACCCTCATTCTCTAACGCCCGCATGCCGGCTTCGATGACGCGGACGATGCGTTCCACGTCGTAGACGCCGCCGCCCCAGGGGCCGCCGCTCGCGTTCTGCAGGGCCGCCCAGAGGCGCGTGTCGGCGGGCAGCGCGGGGTCGGCCCGTAAGTCCGCGCGCGGCGCGCGGCGCGCGAGTTCTTCGTCCGCGGGTTCGTAGACGCCCGGCGCGCTCTCGCGCACGAGGTCGATGCTGCCTTCGAGTTTCAAAGTGTCAACGACGACGCGAACCACGTCGCCGTCAACCAACTTCCCGACGGGGCCGCCAGCGAGCGCCTCCGGCCCGACGTGCCCGATGCAGGGGCCGCTCGAGACGCCCGAGAAGCGCGCGTCCGTAATCAGCGCGACCGAGTTCGCATAAGGCATGTACTTGAGCGCCGAAGTTATCTGGTAGACCTCCTCCATCCCCGCGCCGAGCGGGCCGCGGCAGATGAGGACGATGACCTCGCCGGCCTTGATGCGGTCTTCGCCGCGGCTCTTAATGGCGGCGATGGTCGCGCGCTCGCTGGTGAAGACGCGCGCCGGCCCGGTCAGACGATACACGCCTTCGGAGTCGACCGACGCGCGGTCAATCGCGGTGCTCTTGACGATGGCGCCCTGCGGCGCGAGGTTCCCACGGATATAAGAGATGGTGCTCGTCAGGCCGCGGGCGCGGGCGCGCGCGGGCGGCATGATGACATCTTCCGGGTCTATGCCTTCGACCTCTTCAAGGTGCGCGCGGAAGACTCGGCGGCGTTCCGACGAAGCCCAGTCGTCGAGAACCTCATCCAGAGTCTTCCCCGTGGCCGTCAGGACGCTCCCGTCAATCAACCCAAGCTCGCGCAGGTGCGACAACACTTCCGGCACCCCGCCCGCGAGGAAGACGCGCACAGTCGGGTGCGGCCCGTTCGGCAGAGCGTCCACCAGCCGCGGCACGCGCCGGTTGACCTCCATCCAGTCTTCGACCGTCGGCACCCTCAACCCCGCCGCGTGCGCCACCGCCGGCACGTGCAGCAGCAGGTTGGTCGAGCCGCCGAACGCCGCGTGCGCGGCCAGGGCGTTGCGCACGGACGCGTCGGTCAGGATGTCGCGCACGCCTATCTCAAGCTCCCTCTGCCGCAGCACCGCGCGCGCCGACCTGCGCGCCGCGTCGAGCCACACCGGCTGCCCCGAGGGCGCGAGCGCGCTGTGCGGGACTGAAAGCCCGAGCGCCTCCGAGACGACCTGTGAGGTGGCGGCCGTCCCCAGGAACTGACAGCCGCCGCCCGGCGACGCGCACGCGCGGCAGCCGATGTCCGCGGCCTCTTCGAGCGTGAGCTGCCGGTTGGCGAAGCGCGCGCCGATGGTCTGCGCGCGCCCCGCGTCCTCTCCGTCCGACGCGGGTAGAGTCACGCCGCCGGGCACAAGCACCACGGGCAGGTCGGGCGAGCCGGCGAGCGCCATCAGCATCGCCGGCAGCCCCTTGTCGCACGTCGCCACGCCGACGACGGCCTGCCGCCGCGGCAGAGAGCGAATCAGACGGCGTAAGACTATGGCCGCGTCGTTGCGGTAAGGCAGGCTGTCGAGCATCCCTTCCGTCCCCTGCGAACGCCCGTCGCAAGGGTCTGTGCAGTAGCCGGCGAAGGGGATGCAGCCCTTCTCGCGTAGCTCAAGGGCGGCGGCCTGCATCAACAGGCCCACCTCGTAATGACCTGTGTGATAGCCGAGCGCCAGGGGGCTTCCGTCGGGCAGACGAATCCCGCCCTGTGTGCTCAGGATGAGGACTTCGGGGCGGCGCAGCTCCGAAGGGCTCCAGCCCATCCCCACGTCCTGCGTCCAGCCGAAGAGGTCGCCGCTCGGCCGCTCCATCAAATCCTCTTCGGTCAGCGGCAGGTGCCCCGCCGGCCCCCGCTTCGCAGAGACCACGCGATACACGTCCGCAGAGTCCGACTCGAACACGCTCCCTTCTACTTCAGACATCTCGGCAGGCGACCTCCAAAGGCTAGGACTGGACGAAGATTAAAACACAGAGCCACGGACTTCTTAAGAATTTCAAATTTCGAATTTCAAATTTGAAATTCCGAGGGTGTAATATCCGGTCTCAACCCAGGAGACACGGCATGCTTACACGTAGAGACCTGCTCGCGGCGCTCGCGGCCGGCGCAGTCCTGCCCGCGGCGGCGAGGGCGCAGGAGCGTCGGGCGCAACCCACGAAGACGCCGCGCCTGCGCTTCTCGGTCGTCGGCATCAACCACGGGCACATCCACGGGCAGATTGGCGCCGTGACGAGGGGCGGCGGCCAGCTCGTCTCCTTCTACGCCAAAGAGCCCGACCTCGCCGCCGACTTCGCCAGGCGCTACCCGCAGTGCCGACAGGCGCGCGAAGAGCGGGAGATTCTCGAAGACGACTCGACCCGGCTCGTCCTGAGCGCGGCCATCCCCGAAGAGCGCGCGCCGCTCGGCGTCCGCGTGATGCGACACGGCAAGGACTACATGTCGGACAAGCCGGGCATCACCACGCTCGAACAGCTCGCCGAGGTCAGGCGCGTGCAGAAGGAGACGCGCCGCATCTACTCCATCATGTACAGCGAGCGCTTTGAGAGCGAGGCGACCGTCAGGGCCGGCGAGCTGGTCAGGGCCGGCGCCGTCGGCCGCGTCATCCAGACCGTGGGCCTCGGGCCGCACCGCGTCAACAACGGCCGGCGCGACCCCTGGTTCTACGAACTCAAACGCTTCGGCGGCATCCTCTGCGACATCGGGTCGCACCAGGCCGACCAGTTCCTCTTCTTCACCGGCTCGACCCGCGCCGAGGTCGTCGCCTCGCAGACGGGGAACGTCGCGCACCCGCAGCACCCCGGGTTCGAGGACTTCGGCGACATGATGCTGCGCGGCGACGGCGGGACGGGCTACGTCCGCGTGGACTGGTTCACGCCCGACGGGCTGAGCACGTGGGGCGACGGCCGCCTGACCATCCTCGGCACCGACGGCTACATCGAGCTGCGCAAGAACGTGGACATCGCGGGACGCCCCGGCGGCGACCACCTCTTCCTCGTGGACGGCAAAGAGACTCGCCACGTCGACTGTCGAGACGTACACCTCCCCTACGGCGAGCAGCTCGTCGACGACATCCTCCACCGCACCGAGACGGCGATGACGCAGGAGCACTGCTTCCTCGCCACGGAGCTTGCGCTCAGGGCGCAGAAGCAGGCGCAGCGGTTAGGCCGCGGAAAGGCCGAGCGGACATGAGGGTTCTCTTCATCGGCGGGACGGGCTTCATCAGCGCGGCGGTCAGCCGTCTCGCGGTCGCCGAGGGGTTCGAGCTGTACCTGCTCAACCGGGGGCTGCGGGGCTTGCCGCCCGAGGGCGCGCACGCGTTGACCGCGGACATCAACCACACGGAGGAGGTGCGCGCGGCGCTGCGCGGCCTACGGTTCGACGCGGTCGTCAACTGGATCGCCTACGCGCCCGAAGACGTGGAGCGCGACCTCGCGCTCTTCAAAGGTCGGGTCGGGCAGTACGTCTTCATCAGCTCGGCGGCCGCCTACCAGAAGCCGCCCGCGCGCTACCTCATCACGGAAGAGACGCCGCTCGAAAACCCCTTCTGGGACTACGCGCGCGGGAAGATTGCGTGTGAGGAGAGGCTGCTGCGTGCCCACGCCGACGAAGATTTCCCGGCGACGATAGTCCGGCCGTCGCACACGTACGAGACGAACTTCCCCGTCGCCGTCGGCGGCGGCGGCACCTACACGCTCGCGGACAGGATGAGGAAGGGGCTGCCCATCATCGTCCACGGCGACGGCACTTCCCTTTGGACTCTGACGCACTCGGAGGACTTCGCTCGCGGCTTCCTCGGGCTGCTCGGCAAAACGGAGGCGCTGGGCCAGGCCTTCCACATCACCTCGGACGAGGTGCAGACGTGGGGGCAGATTTATCGAACCATCGCCGACGCCCTGGGCGTCGAGGCGAACGTCGTCCACGTCCCTTCGGACTTCATCACGCGCGTGGTGCCGCGCCTGTCGGGGACTCTGCACGGCGACAAGAAGTGGAGCGCCGTCTTCGACAACACGAAGGTCAAGAGGTTCGTCCCCGGCTTCCGCGCGGCCGTCCCCTTCCGCGAAGGCATCCGTCGGACGCTTGAGTGGTTCGAGGCGGACGAGCGCCGGCGGCGCGTGGACGAGTCTTTGAACGACGAGATGAATTTGATTGTCAGTTCTTATAGCAGTTGGACGTGATTTAGAGTTTTTCACCGCAGAGACACAGAGGCACAGCTTGAAGACTTATATCTTTAAAGCTGTGTCTCTGTGTCTCTGCGGTGAAATCCCTTAACCTCAACCCGGGTCAGCGTGACTTCTGCGCAACCTTCTGCAACTGCTCGCAGCTCTTCTTGAGCTGGCCGCTCAACTGGATGATGGCCTCGAGGTCGCTGCGCGCACGGGTCGACCAGTGCGCGTCGACCACGTTGACGCTCTGAAAGCCCGGGTTGTGGGCGAAGCTGACGACCAACTTGTTGAGCGTGGTGAGCGACGGCTTGAACTGCTCCGGCCCGATCTCGTCCGGAAGCTTGGGGCGGTCTTCCGCGCCCTCCGGAAGGAGCAGGTTCTCTTTGAGCCGCCCGGCCCGTTTCCTGATCTCGGACACCGACTGCCCGACTGCCTTGAAGTCCAGCTCTTTGCCGGACGCGACCACCTGCGCGAGCGTGCGGTTGATGAGCTGAATGCGCTCGAAGTCTTCGCTGAGCTGTTCGAACGACGGCCGGCGGGGGGGCTGCGGGGTGGGGCTGGTCGACGCCATCGCCTCCATGTCCCGCATCAGGAGGTCGCGCTCCAGCGAGCGCTGCAATTCGCGCTGCGTCGAGTCGGAACGTCTCGACTGGCCTGAACAGAGGGACGCGCCCCCGCACGCGAATGCGAGCGCCGCCAAGACCTTTAGCGCGGGACTAAACCTGAACCTCATGGCTGCCCCTCCCTGTCGGTTGTTGCGCGAAGCTTACAGCCAAAGGTAGAGCTTATCAAGGCTTTCAAGGCGCGCGGCGAAAGCTTTCGGGCGGGCCGAGGTAGCTGCTGCGCACGCCGCCCGTGTTGACGACGAGCTTCTCCAGGACGAGTCCGGGGTCTACGACCCAGAACTTGAGCACGTGCGGGCCGGGCCGCGAGACGGCGTGCTTCGACGTGACGACGCGCACAGAGTCTTTGACCGAGCGCTCCCAGACGGCCTGCGTCTCGTTGGCGTGGACGTTGACGATTTGAGGAACTTCGTCGTCGAACGAGACGGCGTAGCGCAGCCCCTCGCCGGGCAGGAACTTCAAAGTCGGCGCGAGGTACGCGTCCAACATGACCGGCCCGGAGCTGAAGAGGTAGACACGATATTCGAGTCTCATGCCCTGGGCCGAAGGCTTCTGTTCGGGCATCGTCACAGGGAACGGCGTGAGGCCCGAGAGCGTGCGGCCGAAGTCCGGGATGAGCTGCCAACGCGTCCCCTCGGGCGCGAAGGCGCGCGCGTAGTGCTCGGCCTCGATTGAGACGTAGCCGTCCGCCTCGACGAACCCCTCGACCTCTTCGCGCTCCACCCCCGCGGGATTCGAGACCGGAACGGCCACCGACACACTCCGCCCGTCCGGCCCCCTGACCGTAACCGTGCCGCGGCTCTCCCCCTTCGGAACCTGACTCCAGACGGCGCTGACCCAGACCCTCTCGTCCCGCGTCAGCGTGCCCCTCCTATAGCTCACGTGCAGCCACGGCTCGCTCGCCTCGATTGTGAACTCGCACGGCGCACGGCCGCGTCTGAAGATTTCGAAGTAGCGCGGCCGTTCGTAAGGGCTGAGCGCGGGCAGGACGGCCTCGCGCGGACTCTCGGGCCAGCTCGCCTCGGAACCTTCTATCGCCACGCCCAGCTCCGCGGGCGCGGGCACCTGTATCTCCTGCACGGCGGGCATGGCGTTGCGAACGGGCTGCTGCCAGTAGGTGTAGCCGATGTGCGTCTGATCCATCAGGTGGCTCCACTTGCCGCCCGCCAGGGTCTCGTTGTAGTAACGCGCCAGACGCTCGTCCTCGCGGAACAGCTCGCGCGCGCTCGGCCAAGTCGTTGGTCGAGGCGCGCCCCTGCACCGCGTAGAGGCGGTTCCTGCCGACCGTCACGTACAGCTCGTTCACCACCGCGCACGCCTTCACGGGGTAGAGCACGAGTTGGAAGAACGCGTCCCGCCTCTCCAACGGCATCAGCTCATAAAGTCGCTCGGCCTCGCGCGCGAGAAGCCGGTACTCGTCCGAGACCTTCTCCGCCTCGCGGTAGTTGGAGAGGCTGTAGGTGTTCGGCTCCAACAGCTCGGGCTTGCGGCGGCCGTTGTACTTCGTGTACTTCGAGATTATGTCGGCTATCTCGGCCGCGTGCTCGGTGCCGAACTCGCGCGCGGCCCATAGTCGCGTGTAGTCGCCGAGGCGCTCGGCGGGCCAGGCTTCCGGATTCCGCGCGTAGGTGAGGAAGAACTCCGCCGGGAACTCCAGCGGCTTGATGTCGCCGACGTTGGCGATCCAGATGCGGTTCGCGCCGCGGCGGTAGGCGAGGTGCATCTGCTCCCAGACCTTCGTGATGGGGATCGTGTTGAGCCACTTGTAGGAGCGCGGGCCGCCGACGTAGTCGAAGTGGTAGTAGACGCCCGCGCCGCCCCTTCGCTTCTGCTCTTCCGCCGTCGGGAGTCTGCGGAGGTTGCCCCAGTTGTCGTCGCACCAGAGCAGCGTCACGTCGTCGGGCACGCGCATCCCGCGCTCGTAATACTCCTGCACCTCCTTGTAGAGCGCCCACAGTTGGGGGATTGAAGAGAGGTCTGGGTTCTGCTCCGCGGCGAGAATCCGGCGCTGGTCGGAGACGATCCGTTCGAGCAACGCGACGTTGGCGGATTCCGACATCGGCAGGTCGCCGTCGCCGCGCATCCCGAGCGTGATGATGCTCTCGTAACTGCGGTTCCGCCTGATGCCCTCGGCCCAGAACGCTCGGAGCACGTCGCCGTTGGCCGCGTAGTCCCAGGGGCCGCGGCCGTAGCGCTTCCACTCCTGCTGCGCGCGCAGCATCGGCTCGTGGTGCGAGGTGCCCATCACGACGCCGTACTCGTCCGCGAGCTTCGCGTTCGAGGGGTCGTCGTCGTTGAAGGCGCTGCCCCACATCGCCGGCCAGAGGTAGTTCGCGCGCAGGCGCAGGAGCAGCTCGAAGACCTTCGCGTAGAACTCGTGGTTGTAGCCGCCGAACTTCTCGCGCACCCAACCCGTCAGCGCGGGCGCCTCGTCGTTGATGAAGATGCCGCGGTACTTCACGGCCGGCTCGTCCTGCACGTAGCGGCCCGCGCGGACGAAGAGCCGCGTATGCGATTCGACGGGCACGTCCGCCCACCAGTACCAAGGCGAGACGCCGATCTGTTCCGACAGCTCGTAGAGTCCGTAGATCGTCCCGCGCCTGTCGCTGCCGGCGATGACGAGCGCACGCCGGACGCCGGGCCACGGCCGCTCCAAGACCTGCGTGACTCCCGCCTCCCAGCGCCCGCGCAGGGAGGACGCGTCGAGCTTACCCGTTCGCACGAGCTCGTCTATCAAACGGCTCTGGCCGAGCGTGCCGACGATGACCAAGTCCGGCTCACGCGCGCTCTCGTCCGTGAGCAGGCGCGGCTCGACCTTCGTCACGCGCTTGATGTCCGCCTGCAGGTCGCGCGCGGCGCGGATGACGCCGGGGTAGTCCTTCGAGTCGAGAAGGATGGGCGCGGCGACGCCTTCGTCGAAGAGCACGAACGCGCCGGGCTTGGCCTCGAACTCCACGTAACGCGTCTGCCCGAGCGCACGCGCCGCTGGCGCAAAGGCGAGCGCGCACAACACAGAGACACAGAGGCACAGCAGATTTGAAATTCGAGATTTCAAATTTGAGATTCTGAAAGCCGTGTCTCTGTGTTGAAGGCTCACACCAAATCGGCGGCCAGGCCGTTACCTGACGCCGAGCAGGATGTCGATGGTGAGCTGGTCGAGCCGCTCGTACTTCAACCCCTTCGACGCCAGCTCCGCGCGGTCGAACTCCCGCGCCAGCAGCTCCTCGTTGCGCCCCCGGTCGAACCCCCCGCCGCCGTTCGCGTCCGGCCGCGCGATCTCCGCCAGCAAAGACTTCACCTCCGGGTCGCGGTTCCACCGCTCGCCCTTCTCCTTCAGGATGAGGTAGGTGCGCATGCACCCCCGCGCGAACTCCTTCACCCCCTCGTAGTCCTCGCTGCGGTAGGCGTGCGCGTCGAACGCCCGCGGCCCGTCGTACCCCACGTCCTCTAAGAACTTCACGAGCCAGAACGCGGCCTTCGGGTTCGCGCTGCCGAACCTCAAGTCCTGGTCGTAGCGGCCGGGCACCTGGTCGTTGAGGTCGATGTGGAAGAGCTTGCCCGCCTCCCACGCCTGCGCCACCGCGTGCGTCATGTTGAGGCC
>JAFAZX010000055.1 GCA_019239425.1 Acidobacteriota bacterium | reverse complement strand
CGCGTCGGGCAAGGTCAAGCGCGGCCACTCGCACGCGCGCCACATCCTGACGAAGAAGACGGCCAAGCGGAAGCGCTCGCTCGACATCGACGTGCTCGTCTCCGAGGCCGACGAGGTGCGCATCGAGCGCATGCTGCCCTACGGGCGGAGCTGAGGGAAAGGATGAAGGATGAAGGCGGAAGGATGAAGTTAAGACGACTCTCCGACGGCGCCTTGTTCATCCTTCATCCTTCCGCCTTCATCCTTTAATTAAACGGAGGTTTTAGTCATGCCTAGGGCAAAACGTGGGAACAAGCGCACGGAGAAGCGCAAGAAGATACTCGATCTTGCTAAGGGGTACCGGGGCACCAAGTCGAAGCTGTACCGCTCGGCGAAGGAGTCGGTCGAGCGCGGCCTGAAGTTCGCGTACACCGGCCGCAAGCTCAAGAAGCGCGACTTCCGCAGCCTGTGGATCGTCCGCATCGGCGCCGCCGCGCGCGTCAACGGCCTGAACTACTCGCAGTTCATGCACGGCCTGACGCTGGCCGGCATCGAGCTCGACCGCAAGGCGCTCGCAGACCTCGCCGCCAACTCGCCCGACGCGTTCGCCGAGCTGGCGGGGCAGGCGCGCACCGCCATCGAGAACCGGCCGCAGGCTGCGGCCTAGGACTGGGCAGGGAAGACTGATGAGAGGACTCTCCGATGAGTTCCGAAGCGGTTGACTACGACGCACAAGTCGCAGCCGTGCGCGAAGCGTTCGAGCGAGAGTTCGAACGCTTCGCTCGCTTTCAAGGCGGCGCGGGCACGGAAGGTCTCTCGCTCGGCGAGGCGGAAACGCTTCTGCGCGAGCTGGGCGAGCTGCGCACGCGCCACACGGCCAAGAAGAGCGCGCTCGCGCAGTTGATGAAGCTGATCGGGCGCGTGCCCGCCGAGGAGCGCGCCGCCTTCGGCCAGCGCGTCCAGGCGCTCAACAACGAAGTCGCCACGAAGCTCGACGAGGCGCAGGCCGCACTCGATAACCGTATCGGCCAACTCAAGGTCGAGCGCGAGCGCGTGGACGTGACGCTGCCCGGCCGCAGGCCGCGGCGCGGGCACCTGCACCCCATCACGCTCCTGCGCCAGCGCATCGAGGACATCTTCGTCTCGATGGGCTACGCCGTGGAGGACGGGCCGGAAGTCGAGACGGACTTCTACAACTTCACCGCGCTCAACATCCCCGAGCTGCACCCCGCGCGCTCGCCGCAGGACACCTTCTACACGACCGACGGCCTGAGCCTTCGCTCCCAGACCTCGACCGTGCAGATTCACGCGATGCAGAAGCGTCGGCCGCCCCTGCGCGTCGTCGCGCCGGGGCGCGTCTTCCGCCGCGACACGCCGGACGCGACGCACAACCCGATGTTCTTCCAGGTCGAAGGGCTGCTGGTCGACCGCGGCATCAACATGGGCCACCTGAAGGGCACGCTCTCCGAGTTCGTCCGCCGCCTCTTCGGCCCCGACACGCGGACGCGCTTTCGGCCCTCCTACTTCCCGTTCACGGAGCCTTCGATGGAGGCCGACTACTCCTGCTTCAAGTGCGGGGGGGCTGGCTGCCGGCTCTGCAAAGGCTCTGGCTGGATCGAGCTGGGCGGGTCGGGGATGGTGCACCCGAACGTGCTCAAGGCGGTGAACATCGACCCCGAGGAGTTCTCGGGCTTCGCCTTCGGCCTCGGCATCGACCGCATGTGCGGCCTCATGTACGAGCTCGACGACATCCGCCTCCTCTTCGAGAACGACCTGCGCTTCCTCGAACAGTTCTAAAGGCGGCTTCGGAATCTCACCACGCGGAGGACTCGACCGATGCGCGGCATCAAGGGCGAAACATACCTGCTGCTCGGCGGCGCCGGGATGGTCGGCCAGCAGATCGCGCAGGAGATCGCGCGCGAGCTGGAGCCGCGGCAGATCGTCATCTCGGGCCTCTCGACCGAGGAGGTGGACGGGGCGGTCGGGCGTCTGCGGCGCGACTTCCCCGACGTGCTCTTCACCGGGGCGCCCGGCGACATCTTCGTGCGCTCCGAGTGGAACCCGCCGCGGCGCGAGCGCCCGCTCAGCCGCGCCGAGCTTCTGGCCGGCGGCGAGTACCGCGCGGCGCTCTACGAAGACCTCTTCCTGAATCTCGACGGGGCGTACGAGAGGTCTGAGCTGGTGCGGCTCATCCTCGACCACCCGCCGCACGTCGTCATCGACAGCATCAACACGGCGACCGCCTTCAGCTACCAGGACGTGTACGCCGCGTCGGATCTGGCGAAGCGGCAGTTCGACGAACTCGAAGCCGCGGCGAACGGCGGCACGGAAGAGTTGGGCGGGCTGTTGGGCGCGGCCGGGAGCGCGCTCGAGACGGTGCTCGTCTCGCAGTCCGTCCCGCAGCTCGTCCGGCACGTCCTCCTCATCAACCGCGCGATGCGGCAGGTGAACACGCGCCTCTACCTGAAGGTCGGGACGACGGGCACGGGCGGCATGGGGCTGAACATCCCCTACACGCACTCCGAGGACTCGCCCTCGGCGACGCTGATGGAGAAGACGGCCATCGCGTTCGCGCACACGGGGCTCCTCTACCTGATGGCGCGCACGCTCGGCGGGCCGGCGGTCAAGGAGTTCAAGCCGGCGGCGATGATCGGCTACTCCGACATCGGCTTCCGAAGGCTGCGCGTGAAGGGCAAGGGGAAGGTCGGCGTGCCGGGGCAGAACCTCAAGCTCTACACAAGCCGCACCGAGCCGCTCGACCTCGGCGGGAGTCTGCGCCTGCGCCCCGGAGGGGAGGCAGACGCTTACGAAGCTTTAGGCGACCTGGAGCTGGCCGTCGTCAACACCGGCGAGAACGGCCTCTTCACGAAGGGCGAGTTTCAGGCCATCACCTACATGGGGCAGATGGAGTTCATCACGCCCGAGGAGATCGCGCGGCAGGTCGTTTTAGAAGTGAAGGGCAGCAGCACGGGCTACGACGTGATCGGCGCCATCGACGGCGTCTCGATGAACCCGTCCTACCGCGCGGGCTACCTGCGCCACCTCGCGATACAGGAGTTGGAGAAGCTCGAGCGCGAGCGCGAGATTCCGTCCGTCGCGCTCGGCGACCTCGGGCCGCCCGAACTCGGCAAGCTCCTCTGGGAGGCTTACCTGCTCCGCCTCGTCTGCGACGATAAACTAAGTGAGGTTGTCAGGCGGCCGGGCGCGCAGTTGGCCGAGGAGACCTACGCGCTGTTGCAAAGGGACGAGCGCCTGCGCAACAGCATCGTCTCGGTCGGCTTCCCCATCCTGACGCCCGACGGCCGCTCGCTCATCCGCGGGCCATACATACGCATCCCCGAGGTGAAGAACGAGACGACCGCGCAGGTCGCGGGGCCGGAGCAGGTGGAGGCCTGGGCCGCGAAGGGCTGGGTCGACCTGCGCCCGCAGAACATGGAGCACTGGCGCAGGCGCTTCGAGACGATGGGCCACGCGACCGAGCGCATCCGCGAGCGCGGCTCGGCGGCCTTCACGCGCGACGCGTACGTGTCGGAGCAGATTCACATCGGCTCGGTCGTCGGCTGGATTTTCAACAACGAGGATAACTTCGGCTACCGCATCAAGTAAGGATTATGGACATCAGCTATAACTGGCTTCGAGACTTGACCGGCGTCTCCGTAGAGCCGCGCCCGCTGGCCGAAAGGCTGACGATGGCCGGCCTCGCCGTGGACGCCGTCCACGAGAAGGGCGACGACCACGTCCTCGAGTTCGACCTGACTTCGAACCGGCCCGACTGCCTCTCGCACCTCGGCATCGCGCGCGAGGCCGCGGCGCTCACGGGCGCGCAGGTGAAGCTGCCCGACCTGACGGCGAAGAACGTTGAAGGGCGGGCCGAGCAGTTCACGGCGGTCGAGATCGAAGACCCGAATCTCTGCCCGCGCTACGCCGCGCGCGTCGTGCGCGGGGTGAAGATTCAGCCTTCGCCCGAGTGGCTCGTCCGGCGCTTGCAGGCCATCGGGCAGCGCCCCATCAACAACGTCGCCGATGTCACCAACTTCGTGATGCACGAGCTGGGACAGCCCTTGCACGCCTTCGACCTCGCGAAGCTCTCGGAGTTCCGCATCGTCGTCCGCCGCGCGCGCGCGGGCGAGAAGATAAGGACGCTCGACGGCGTCGAGCGCGAGCTGGACGAGCAGATGCTCGTCATCGCCGACGCCGCGCGCGCCGTCGCCGTCGCGGGCGTGATGGGCGGCGAGGAGACCGAGATTTCCGACGCGACCGCGGACGTGCTCATCGAGAGCGCCTACTTCGACCCGCAGTCCGTCCGCCGCACTTCGAAGCTCCTGGGCTTGCAGACCGAGGCCTCGTACCGCTTCGAGCGCGGCGTGGACTACGAGGGCGTGCGCCGCGCGCAAGACCGCTGCGTCGCGCTCATCTGCGAGCTGGCCGGCGGCACCGCGACCGAGGACGCCATCGACGTTTACCCGAAGCGCATCACGCCGCCGACCGTCCGCCTGCGCCCGCGCCGCGTCGAGGAGTTGACGGGCCTCAAAGTTTCCGCGGAAGAGAGTCGGCGCATACTCGACTCGCTCGGCTTCGAGCCGGCCGCGGGCGAGGTCGAGGACGGCGAACTCACTTTCGGCGTGCCGACGTGGCGCACGGACGTGCGGATTGAGGAAGACCTGGTCGAAGAGGTCGCGCGCGTCTACGGCTACGACAAGATCGGAGAGGCGCTGCCGCCTTCGCCCGTGACGGGCGAGTACCTCGTCGGCGACCGCCGCCGCCGCGCGGCCCGCCAGGTGCTCACCGCCGCCGGCTCCAACGAGGCCGTCAGCATCTCCTTCATCGAAGAGTCCTCGGGCGTGGACGAGACGGGCGCGAGCCGCTTCGAGCTTCTGCCCGGCCTTCAGCAGGTGGAAGGCGAGGGGGCCTGGGTCGCGCTCTCGAACCCGATCATCGAGGGCGCGCGCCTGATGCGGCCGTCGCTCCTGCCCGGCCTGCTCGAAGCCACGCGCCACAACTTCAACCACGGCACGCGCGACGTACGCCTCTTCGAGACGGGCCGCGTCTTCGCCGCCAGCGCCGGGTCGGACGGCGGAGGCGAGTCGCGCCCCGTCGAGGTCGAATCGTTCGCGCTGCTCGTCACCGGCGAGGCCCTGGAAGACGGCAAGGCCGCGGGGCGCCCTTCCGACTTCTTCGACTTGAAGGGCGCGCTCGAAGCCGCGGCGGACGCGATGCGCGTCGGCGCGCTGGAGTTCGAGACGGCGTCCGTCCGCCACCTGCGCGAAGGGCAGGCGGCGCGCGTCCGTGTAGGCGGGCGCGAGGTCGGCAACGCGGGCAGGCTCTCCGAAGAGCTGGCCGCGCGCTACAAGTTCCGCCAGCCGGTCTACGTCGCCGAGGTGAGCCTGTCCGAGCTGCTCGCCGTGGGCGAGCGCCCCGCGCGCTACACGCCCCTGCCGCGCTACCCGGGCGTCTCGCGCGACGTGTCGCTCGTCGCCGACCGCCGCGTCGCCTTCGGCGAGATGCGCCGCACGATTCTCTCGCTCGGGATTGAAGAGTGCCGCGGCGTCGCGCTCGTGGACGTGTACGAGGGCGCGAACATGCCGGAAGGGAAGCGCTCGCTCACGCTCCGCGTCGAGTACCGCGCCGACGACCGCACGCTCCGCGACGAGGAGGTCGACGCCATGCACGCGCGCGTCGTCGCGGCGCTTGAGGGCGAGTTCGGCGCGCAGTTGAGGGGATAAGGGTGTCGGGTGTTGGGTGCTGGGTGCAGGTTAAAAGCTACTTCTAACCAGCACCCAGCACCCAGCACCCGACACCCTCACTCCTGCACCCGACACCCAAAGTTAACTCTTGCGCTCTCGCGCGACCCGGCGCATAATCGCTCGGCAGTCACGAGGCCGCAGCCGCACGGAGAAGTGAATGATGGTCGGATTGACCGGACTTGAAAAGTTCTCTCACCTCGAAGACAAAATTTACCGCACCATCGAGCTGACCAAGACGCTCCGCCAGGAGAAGGAGGGGCTGGAGCGCGAGCTGGCCTCGGTGCGTCGCGAGCTGGGCGCGCTCCTGGACGAGAAGGAGAGGCTCGAAGCACACGTCGAGCGTCTGCTCTCGGAGCGCGACACGGTTCGCATGAAGGTCGAGGCGATGCTCGACGCCATCGCCGTGCTCGACCCCGAGGCCGTCGAGGTCGCGCGCAGGTAGAAGCCCCAGGGTTTAAAGCATGAGCGCCATCAAGAACCCGGCGGAAGGCACGCCGACCATCCGGGTCGAAATCTACAACCAGACCTACAACATCCGCTCCGACGGCGACAGCGAGTACGTCATCGGCCTGGCGGAGTTCGTCGACCGCCGCATGCGCGAAATCTCCTCGGGCACGCTGACGGTCGACTCGCTCAAGGTCGCCATCCTCGCCGCGCTCCACATCGCGGACGAGCTGCACCGCCTCAAGCGCCTCCACGAGCAGACAGACCAGCAGCTCGCCGCGCGCAGCGCCGAGTGCGCCGAGATGCTCGACCGCGTCCTCAAGACCCGACACGCCGCCGACCAGGCCGCCCCCAGCAGCATCACCATCTCTTAAGAAACGACGGGCAGGGGAGTCCGAGCACGGGCGCTTTTGTCAAGCGCGTCGGGCCTGCTTTTGCGCGCACATTTTCTGCCGGCGGGCGAACGGCTGTGCTAGTATCTCGGCAGGCTGAGGGAGTCGGTTCTGCGCGGCCCGCCACCGATTTACAATGGTTGAGCCTATGTCGTGAATTAGGGAGACCGATGCCATCGCCAGTGCGATCCCTCACCGTAGGGATGCGCCGGAGGCGAGGGCTTCGACCGCAAGGTCAAGGTCACCCACCTGTTAACGCAGGTTCAATTACGACTTCGGAGCGGCCGCCGCGGTTCTTCCCCCGGCCCTTCTTTTGGTGAATGGTGAATAGTAAATAGTGAATGGTCGGAGCGGTTCGCCATTTACGATTTACTATTCACCATTTACTTCTTTAAGCACATGAGAGTCCTTTTCATCGGAGACGTGGTGGCGCGGCCCGGGCGGGTCGCGGTGTTGGAGCGCATACAGGACTTGCGCGAGCAGCACCGCGTAGACCTCGCCGTGATGAACGCCGAGAACGTCTCGGGAGGTTTCTCCGTCACGCCGCAGGACGCCGAACAGCTCTTCGCCGCCGGCATCGACGTGATGACCTCCGGCAACCACATCTTCGACAAGCGCGAGGCCGCCGGCTACATCGTGCGCCAGCCGAGACTATTGCGCCCGGCCAACTACCCCGAGGGCACGCCCGGCTCTGGGCTTTGGGTGGGCGAGGTGCGTGGGGCTCGCGTCGCCGTCATGAACCTGATGGGGCGCGTCTACATGCCGCCGACGCACGGAAGCCCTTTCACCGCGGCCGACGAACTGCTCTCGCGTCTGGACGAAGGGGTTAAGGTCAGGCTCGTGGACGTGCACGCCGAGGCGACCTCGGAGAAGGTCGCGCTCGGGTGGCACCTCGACGGCCGCGTCTCGGCCGTCGTCGGCACGCACACGCACGTGCAGACCGCGGACGAGCGCGTCCTGCCCGGCGGCACGGCCTTCATCACAGACCTCGGGATGACCGGCAGCTACTCCGGCTGCATCGGGATGGAGCGCGACGGCGCGCTCGCGCGCTTCCTCAACCCCGCCGCCCCGCGCGCCGAGCACTCCAAAGGCGACGTGCGCATCTGCGCCGCCCTCCTCGACATCGACGACGCGACGGGCCGCGCCCGCGAAATCTCCCGCATCAACCTGCCGCACGAGTCGTGAAGGGCAGTAGGCAGTAAGCACAGTGGCGGAAGCCCGACCGTGAGGGAGGGCGTCGGTCTTGCTCGGCTTGCGTCTTGATGGGAGACGTACGCCCTCCCTCACGGTCGGGCTTCCGCCTCGGCTTGTCTACTCGCCTTCGGGCGAGTGTGGGAGCGGGGGGGAGCTGAGGGCGAGGCGGTAGCTCTCGGGGAGGGAGATGACTCGGTTGTTGGCGTCGGTGACGACGTGGCCCGTCTCGCCCTCGGCGATGATGCGGCCGTCCGCGGCGTTGATGATCTCGTAGCCGAAGCGCACCGAGCGGCGCCGCAGCTCGGTGATGTGAGTCCGCACGATCAGCTCGTCGTCGTAGCGCGCGGGCGCCTTGTAGCGGCAGTAGCTTTCGGCCACGACGAGGAACGCGCGGTCGTTCTCCTCCATGTCCTTGTAGGCGAAGCCGCGCGCGCGGCAGAACTCCGTGCGCCCGATCTCGAACCAGACGAGGTAGTTCGCGTGGTACACTACGCCCATCCTGTCCGTCTCGGCGTAGCGGACGCGGATGGTCGTCTCGTGCCAGTCGTCGAAGAGGGCGTCGGCTTCGATGGGTTGCATCGTCTCCAAAAGGGCCGCGAGAGTCGTTCCGGTTTCAGCGGACTATAAAAGCGAAGGGTTCGTGATGTCAAAGAAAATCAGGGCGGGGAGGTGGGCCGCGCTGGCCGCCGCGTGCGTCTGCCTGGCGACTTCGGGCGCGGGCGTCTACGCGCAGAAGGCGAAGCCCGCGGCCGTCAACCCGAAGACGGCCGCCGTGCGAGAGGCGACGGCCGAAGTCCTGCGCGAGACGAGCGAGCTGCGCAAACTGCCCGTGCTCCGCCCCGTCAAGAGCGGCGCGCAGTCCCGCGCCGAGATCGAGCAGATGATCCTCCGCAACCTCGACGAGAGCGCGACGCCCGAGGAGACCGCGGCCAGCGAGACGGCGCTCAGGAAGTTCGGGCTCGTGCCGGCCGACTTCCAGCTCCGCCCCTTCGTCGTCAAGCTGCTCACCGAGCAGGTCGCCGGCTACTACGACCCGAAGACGCAGGAGTTCTACCTCGCCGACTGGATCGACATCGACGGCCAGAAGCCCGTGATGGCGCACGAGCTGACGCACGCCCTCCAGGATCAGCACTTCAACCTCCGCCGCTTCGAGGACTGGCCCAAGCACGACTCCGACGCCGAGATGGCCGCGCACGCGCTCGTCGAGGGCGACGCCTCCTTCCTGATGATGCAGTACGTCGCGCGCGACCCCCTCCGCCAGCTCGCCTTCTTCAAGTCGATGATGTCGGGCGGCGCGTCGGCCAGCGAGCAGATCGAGAGCGCGCCGCGCGTCCTGCGCGAGCAGATGCTCTTCCCGTACCTGCAGGGCCTGACGTGGGTCATGCAGGTCTACAAGCAGGGCGGCTGGGAGGCGGTATCAAACGCCTACAAGAACCTGCCGAAGTCGTCCGAGCAGATTCTGCACGGCGAGAAGTACGCGGCGAACGAGCTGCCGCAGAAGGTGTCGGTGCGCGACGTGTCGGCGGCGCTCGGGCGCGGCTGGCGGATGGCCGACAACGACGTGCAGGGCGAGTGGGGCTGCTACATGCTGCTCGACGAGTTCCTCCAGTCGGTGGACGTGTCAAAGCGCGCGGCGGCGGGCTGGGGCGGCGACCGCTACGCGCTCTTCACGGGGCCGAAGAAGACGGACGTGGTCGTCGTGCTCAAGACCGTCTGGGACACCGAGGCGGACGCGCGCGAGTTCTACGACGCGTACGTGCGGCGCACGTCGAAGCGCTACGGCGCGGAGCCTTCGGAGGTCGCGCCCGCCGACCGTCAGGTCTGGAAGACGGCGGAGGGCGCGGTCGTCGTCGAGCGCCAGGGCGGCGCGGTCGTCGTCGTCGAGGGCGTGCCCGAAGGCGTCGACGCGAAGGCGCTGGTGAAGGCGCTGTGAAGGGCAGTAGGCAGTAGGCAGATGGCGGTGAAGAGGGTGCTGGGTGCTGGGTGTTAGGTGTTGGGTAAGTGCGGCTTGTCCTATCCAGCACCCAGCACCTAGCACCCAAAACCTTCTTACTGCCTACTGCCTACTTTTCTTATGAATCCCCCTCCGAACGAAACGCCGGCCGCAGTCCTCGACTTCGCAGACGACTGCGGCCGCGCCTTCTTCACGAATCCCGTCGAGGTAGTCTCCGCCCGTACGCTGGATGAAGTACGCCCGGCGCTGAGGCGCGTCGAGCGCGCCGCGTCCGAAGGTCTCTACGCCGTGGGGTTCGTCGCCTACGAGGCCGCGCCCGCCTTCGACCAGGCCCTCGCGGCGAGGCCACATTCGAAAGACCTGCCGCTGCTCTGGTTCGGACTCTTCGAAGGCGCTTCGGAAGTTAAGAATGCCGCCGGAGAGTTTCGCGTCTCCGGGTGGAAGTCCTCCGTCTGCCGCGCGGAGTACGAGCGCAACGTCGAGGCCGTGCGGGAGGCCATCGCGCGCGGCGACACCTATCAGGTCAACTACACTTTCAGACTCCGGGCGCGTTTCGAGGGCGACGACTTCGCCCTCTACGAACGCCTGCGCGCGGCGCAGAGGTCGGGCTTCGGCGCGTACGTCAACGCCGGCCGCTTCCGCGTGCTCTCGGCCTCGCCGGAGTTGTTCTTCCGCCGCAGGGGCCGCCGCGTCGAGACGCGCCCGATGAAGGGGACGGCCGCGCGCGGGCGCTGGCGCGAGGAGGACGAGACGGCGGCCGCGCTTTTGCGCACGTCGGAGAAGGAGCGGGCCGAGAACCTGATGATCGTCGACCTGCTGCGCAACGACCTCGGCCGCGTCGCGGAGACCGGCTCGGTCAAGGTCGAGGAGCTGTTCAGGGTCGAGCGCTACCCGACGGTCTGGCAGATGACTTCGACCGTCGCGGCGACCTTGCGCGGGGGCGTGACGCTGGAAGAGTTGTTCGCGGCGCTCTTCCCCTGCGGCTCCGTGACGGGCGCGCCGAAGGTGAGCACGTCGCGCTTCATCGCCGCGCTCGAAGACGCGCCGCGCGGCGTCTACTGCGGCGCGGTCGGCTTCGTCGCGCCGGGCGGCGACGCGGCCTTCAACGTCGCCATCCGGACGGTCGTCGTTGACAGGGAGACGAAAGAGGCCGTGTACGGCGTCGGCGGCGGCGTGACGTGGGACTCGACGCCGGGCGGCGAGTACGAGGAGGCGCTCGCGAAGGCGAGGCTTTTGCACGAGGACGCGGCCGACTTCGAGCTGCTCGAAACGATGCTGCTCGACGAGTCCGGCTACCGCCTGCTCGGCGAACACCTCGCGCGGCTCGAAGCTTCGGCGGACTACTTCGGTATCCCGGTCGACGTCTCCGAAGTGCTTGAAGCGCTCGCGCGCCACGCGGAAGAGCACGGGGGCGACACGCGCCGCGTGCGCCTGCTCGTCTCGCAGAACGGGCGCGCGCGGGTCGAGAGCGCGCCGCTGGATGAACTGCCTCGCGGCCCGCTTCGGGTCGCGCTCGCGCGGACTCCGGTCAGGAAGTCCGACCGCTTCCTCTTTCACAAGACGACGAACCGCGGCGCGTACGAGTCGAGGCGCGCGGAGGCGCGCGGCGTGTTCGACGTGCTGCTCTGGAACGAGGAGGGCGAGCTGACGGAGTTCACGAACGGCAACGTCGTCGTCGAGCTGGAAGGGAAGCGCTGGACTCCGCCCCGGGCGTGCGGCCTGCTCGCGGGCACCTTCCGCGCAAAGCTCCTGCGCGACGGCGCAGTCTCCGAGCGGGTGCTGACGAAGGGAGATTTTGAAAGTGCGTCACGCGTCTGGTTCGTCAACGGCGTGCGCGGCTGGGTCGAAGTCTCCCCCAGACCTCCTAAAAACATCCCTTATCTCAATGATAAAAACTTTTAGCTTTCCTTATCGCCCGTGCCTTCATTAGAATACGCCGCCGATTCGAACACGGGCCGTACTTCGTCCGCCGGCGCCCGCGCGGACACTTTGTCTTACACACCCAAAACTGAAACCACGGAGAACGAGATGAACAGACGGAGTCTTTCCGCGCTCGCCCTGATCGCCTCTCTGCTTCTGACTTGCGCGACAGCCGCGCGCGCGCAGGGCACCACCTCGCGCGTCACCGGCGTGGTGCAGGACGCCAGCGGCGCGGTCGTCGAAGGGGCGACCGTCACGCTCACGAACGAGGGGACGAACGTCGCCCTCACCACCCAGACCGCCTCGACGGGCAACTACGTCTTCGACTCGGTGCAGGTCGGCTCCTACACCGTGACGGTCGAGAAGCAGGGCTTCAAGAAGTTCGTCTCGACCGGCAACCCCGTCAACGTCAACCAGCCCTCGACCGTCAACGCCGCGCTCGAGGCCGGCAACATCGACGAGAGCGTGACGGTGCAGGGCTCGGCCGAGCTGGTGCAGACCTCTACCTCGGGCAACTTCGGCAACACGGTCGAGGAGCGCCCGCTCGCGGCGCTGCCCATCGTCGGCAACCGCGGGCGCAACCCGCTGACCTTCATCCTCTTCCAGCCGGGCGTGGTCGAGGGCTCCAACACCGGCGGCGGCGTCCACGTCCACGGCGCGCGCGACCGCGCCTTCAACTTCACGCTCGACGGCATCGACGCCAATGACACGACGGCCGGCGGGTCGAACTTCACGCCCATCCGCACCAACCCGGACGCGCTGACGCAGTTCCAGGTCGTCACCTCGAACTTCACCGCCGACAACGGCCGCTCCTCGGGCGCGCAGGTCAACCTCGTGACCAAGTCGGGCACCAACGAGTTCCACGGCAACATCTTCGAGTTCTACCAGACGCCGCGCTTCCACGCGAACGAGTACCAGAACACGGTCAACACGCGCCTCGTCAACGGCCAGCGGGTCGCGACCGACAAGCCGCAGTTCGTCCAGCACATCTTCGGCGGCTCCGTCGGCGGCCCCGTCTACTTCCCGAAGTTCGGCGAGGGCGGGGGCCGTCTCTACAACGGCAAGAACAAGACCTTCTTCTTCACCAACCTCCAACTGCTGCGCACGAGCCAGGCGTTCTTCGTCAACCGCACGGTCTACACGCAGTCGGCCCGCAACGGCGTCTTCCGCTACTCGGTGGGGCGCGCCAACGCGAACGCCAACGCCACCGGCAGCGCGCGCGTCATCGACGACGCCGGCAACCCGCTCTTCCCCAACTGCTCGGCGACGGTGACGACCAACTGCATCGCCTCCTTCAACGTCGCGGGCAACCCGAACATCCCGCTCACGGCCGACCCGACCACCAACCGGCTCATCAACCTCGTCCCGCTGCCGAACAACTACACGGTCGGCGACGGCCTCAACACGGCCGGCTTCAGCTGGGTCGCGCCGCAGACCGAGCGGCAGTACGACTGGACGATGAAGATCGACCACAACTTCAACGAGCGGAACTCCGTCTACGTCCGCTACTCGCGCGGCTCGCAGAACACCCTCTGCGACAACGCGAACGGCGGGCTGGCGCGCTTCCCCGGCCTGCCCTGCTTCGTGGACACGTTCCGCACGCCGCGCAACCTCGCCGTCAACTACCGGGCGACGCTCGCGCCGACCGTGGTCAACGAGTTCGTCGCGGGCTTCAACCGCTTCACCTTCAGCTTCAACAACCCGGACGAGAACTGGGCGCAGAACTCCTCGGTCATCCTCAACATCCCGACCGACCCGCTCAACTCCTCGCCCGGCGTCAACAACGCGCGCCGCGCCACCACCAAGCAGTTCGTCGACAACCTCTCCTGGCAGCGCAACGCGCACACGTTCAAGTTCGGCACCAACATCCGCCTCCAGGATCACTTCGACAACCGCAGCTCGGTCGCCGGGCTCAACACGCGCGACTCGATCTCGCTCAGCACCAGCGCCACCATCGGCAACCCCGTGCCGACCTCCTACGGGACGCGGGCGCTGACGACCGGCAACGCCGGCATCAACCTCACCGACCGCGGCAACCTCGAAAGCTACATCAACGACTACCTCGGCCGCATCGGGCGCGTCACGCAGGCGTTCGTCGCCCAGGACGACAGCACGTTCGCCCCCGCCGGCACGCGCTTCCTCTACACGGCGCGCTACCCCGAGTACGACTTCTACGGGCAGGACACCTGGAAGGCGCGCCCGAACCTGACCATCGACTACGGCCTGCGCTGGGAGGTGCGCCTCAGCCCCCGCTCCGACAGCCTCGTCCTGCGCCCCGACACGCCCATCCGCGCCGGCGCGACGCCCTCGAACACCGTCCGCTTCGAGGAGGGGAAGCTCTACAACGACTCCTGGAAGCAGTTCGGCCCCACGGTCGGCTTCGCCTGGGACCCGTTCGAGAGCGGCAAGACCTCGGTGCGCGGCAACTACCGGCTGGCGTGGGACAGGACGAACACGTTCGTCTTCTCGTCCTTCATCTTCCAGAACGCGCCCGGCCTCACGCGCGGCATCACGCTGCTCTCGGGCGGCTTCGCCGGCGGGCAGGCGGGCGCGCTCCTGCGCAACGGACTGCCCGCACTCTCGGCCAACGACCGGACGCCGCTCCAGTTCCGCACGCCGCCCGCCTTCGACGTGGGCTCGATCAGCGTCGTTGACCCGGCCCTGACCTACCCGCGCACGCACCAGTACGGCGTGAGCGTCCAGCGCGAGGTCGGCTGGAAGTCCGTCGTCGAGGTCAACTACATCGGCCGCCTCGGGCGCAAGCTCTTCGGGGCTTACGACGTGAACCAGGTGGACATCAACAACAACGGCTTCCTCGCCGCGTTCAAGCAACTCCAGAACCGCACGGGCTCGACCGACCCGCTCCTGACCGACCCGAACTTCCTCATCAACCGCCTGCTGGCGGGCTCCTCAGTCCTCGGCACGGGGCAGACGGGGGCGCAGTTCCTGCTCGCGCAGTCAATCGGCGGCACCGTCCGGCTCGCCAACGGGGGCACCGCGACCAACATCGTGGACGCGGGCAGCGTCGCGCAGGCGGCCTTCCTCGTCGCGCAGGCCGGGCGGACGGGCAGCACGAACCCCAACTTCGTCGTCAACGGCTTCAGCCCCTTCTTCTTCCAGCCGTTCCCGCAGTTCTCGGGCGCGATCAACGTGCTCGACAACAACGACCGCTCGCGCTACAACGCGCTCGAAGTGCAGCTCGCGCGGCGCTACTCGGGCGGCTTCGCCTTCCAGGCCAGCTACACGCTCTCGAAGTCCGAGGACACGCGCTCCTACGACCCGGCGCTGACGCTCCTGGGCCGCGCCGCGGCGGGGACGACGGCCACGTTCCTCGCCTCGAACACGCCCTACGACGTCCGCGACCGCAACGCCAACTGGGCGCCTTCGGACTTCGACCGGAGGCACGTCGTCCAGGGTTACTTCACGCTCGACCTGCCTTTCGGGCGCGGGCGCCGCTGGGCGAGCGACGCGAACTCGGTCGTCAACCAGCTCATCGGCGGCTTCGAGCTGGCGGGCATCGTCCGCCGGTACTCGGGCCGGCCCTTCACGGTCTACTCGGGGAGCGCGACCGTCTCGCAGGTCGTGCAGTCGCCCGCGAGCTGTAACGGCTGCTCGCCGGACATGGGGCGCGTCTTCCTCGAAGGCGGGCGCAACTTCTTCTTCACCCAGGACCAGCGCAACATGTTCTTCGCGCCGGCCGCGGGCGAGCGGAGCAACCTCGGCCGCAACTACTTCCGCGGCCCCTCCCTCTTCCAACTCGACATGACGCTCGGCAAGCGCATCCGCTTCGACGAGAGCCGCAACCTTGAGCTGCGGGTCGAGGCGCAGAACCTGACGAACACGCCGTCCTTCGACTTCCCGACGGCCGTCGTCTCGAACTCTAACTTCGGGCTGGTCGGCGGCGGCGTCGTCAGCAGTTCGCGCAAGGTGCAGATCGCGGCGAAGTTCAACTTCTAAAGCGGTGCTTGAGTTGAAGCGGAACTAAATTTCACCACAGAGACACGGAGGCACAGCTTGGAGTAAACTAAGCCCCAAGCCGTGCCTCCGTGTCTCTGTGGTTAATTCCTTTCCGATTTTAAGGACGTGAGATTAAAGCTGACAGCGGCGTTCTTATTTCTGCTCTGCGCGCGGGGCGTGACGTGCGCGCAGGCGCCGCCGGCGATTCAGATCTTCATGCCGAACGGCGACCGTCCTGCGCGCGAGCTGCGGCTGCAACTGACGCGCGACGACGGGCGCATCGAGACGGTCTTCACCGACTCGAAGGGCAAGTTCCAGTTCACCGGCGACCTCAACGGCATCCACGACTACGAAGTCCGCATCGAGGGCGACGGCCGCACCTTCGACACCACGAGCACCAGCCTCCGCTTCCTCCGCGGTCAGGTCAGCTACGTCCCCGTCTTCCTCAACCCCTTCAAGGGGCCGGGGCTTCCGCCGAACGAGGTGGTGGACGCTTCGGGCGTCGACAACGACGTGCCGGCGGACGCGCGCGCCGCCTACGAGCGCGCGATGAAGGCCGTGGGTGGCGGTCGCGCCGAGGAGGCTTTGGGCGAGCTGAAGCGCGCGGTCGACGCCTACCCGAAGTACGCGCGCGCGCTCAACGACCTCGGCGTGCTCTACCTCAAGCTCGACCGGCTCGGCGAGGCGGCCGAGACGCTCGCGCGCGCTTCGAAGATAAACAAGCGCTTCTACCTCCCGCGCCTGAACCTCGGCGTGGTGCTCAGCCGGCAGGGGAAGTATGCGGAGGCCGCGGACGTGCTCGGACGCCTCTACGGCGAGAGCCCGGACTTGCAGGGTCTGCGTCCGGCGTACGCGGACGCGCTCGCCGGGGCGGGGCAGGCGGCGAAGGCGAAGAAGGTCTTGGCCGACGCGCTCGCCGCGCCGGGCCTGAGTCAGGCGGGGCAGGTCGAGGCGCACTACAAGCTCGGCATGCTCCTGAGCCGCGAGGACGCATACGCCGCGGCGGCGGCCGAGCTGGAGCAGGCGGTCAAGCTCGACCCCGGCGCCGCGAACGCACACCTCCTGCTCGGCGGCGCGTACATGCAGTTGAAGCGGCCCGCGGAGGCCGAGCGCGAGCTGCTGCGCGCCTACGAGCTGGGCGGCGCCGGCGTCGGCAACGCGCAGCTCCTCCTCGGCCAGCTCTACCTCTCGCAGCAGAAACTCGAACCCGCCCGCCGCGCCCTCGAACAGTACCTCAAGGACGTGCCCGCCGCCCCCAACGCCGCGCAGGTCAGGGAGACCGTCGAGAAGATAAAATCCGCCCTCGGAAAGCAGTAGCGCCGCGGCCGCGCATGACCGCGCGGAGGGGACGGCGGACGCGAAATCGCCCGGCGCAAGACCGTTGACAGCGGATAGGGTTAAGCGTATAAGGAGACTCAGTCCTACGCGCATCTGTTGGAACATCGCACGACTCGTCGGTACCCTCGCTCAATCCGTATAAGCCCTCGCACGTGCCCCACTGACGAGACATTCGTCAGGACGATCCCTTTACGACTCACTCACGCGGCCGCCTTGGCCCTTCCTCCGCCAACACGAAAGGGGCAATCCATGACTTCACGATCCAAAGTGCTGACGACTTCTATGGTTTTGTTTGGCGCGTGCGTGCTGCTGTCCGGCACCTACCGGAGCGGTGCGACGAGACCGCCGGACGTGGTGACGCTGCAATCGAATGGCGACGTGGTCGAGGCCTCCGAGCCGATAGGCTCCATCTCGGTCGCGGACGACGAACGGACGCTCCGGCTGGTGAGCGAGTTGACCGGCGCCGTCGAATCCTACCGCGTGGAAGCCGGAGGCTCCCTGCGGCCGCTCGGCCGCGGGCGTTCGGCCGCGGTCAACGGCCCGGGAGGCTACGGCGTGCGGGCGGACGGGGAAGAGGTCACCGTCCTCGATTCCGGCGGGAAGACCGTCGGTAAGTTCAAGACGCCCCCGCCGTCCTCGGTCGCGGTTCTTAACAGCGGCGATGTCGCGGTCGCGTCTCCGGACGAACGCGGCCTGATTCACGTCTACAGTCCCGCGGGCCGCCTCCTTAACAGGGTCGGTGCGCTCAGGGTGCGCGACAGGTTCAGCCCGCAGCAGAACCGCTTTTTGCACAGGGGCAGAGTCCTGACCGACGCGGCCGGAGACTTCTATTACGTCTACCACTACGTCCCGCTGATTCAGAAGTACTCCTCGGACGGGAGGCTGCTGTTCGAGGTCGAGGTCAGGGGCGAGGCGGTCGACCTTCAGCAGGCGTTGGCGCAACGCTTCTTCGAGATTAAGAAGGCGCATCAGGTGGGAGGGATTAATGTGATTAACGGCGCGGCCATCGAGCGCCAGACTGGGCACCTCTGGCTCGCGATGAACGGCTCAACCGTCGGCGGCGTCGTCTACGAGTACGACGGGCGGGGGCGCAAGCTGCGCGAGTACGCGCTGCAAGTGAACGCGGAGTCCGGCGCGCCGTTGAGGCTCACCGGCGTACGCGACGTTGCCGTCACGCGCCTTCACGTCTTCGTCCTGACCAACCAGCAGCAGGTCTACGCGTTCGACCGGGACGAGCAGACGCCCCTCGGCAGGTGGTGGCCGTCGGCGCGGCCGGTGCGCCCGATGTTAATAAAAGCCTTTGCGCGCACCCCCCAGATCGCCGGGTGCGGCACGGATCAGACCTGGGGGTCGTGCAACTTTGTCTGCCCGCAGGCGGGCACGTGCACGAACAACCAGCCCCCGGCGAACACGAGCGACGGCTCGACACAGGATTGCAAGCAAGCGCTGCACGACACGCTGGCGACCGGGTACTCGGTGGTCAGCGCGAGTTGCACACAGTATCAGGTCGGGACGGCCATGCACACGAGGGGCGGGTGCAGGGACGATGTCACCATCTGCCGGGCCGGCGGCGTCAACTCCAGCCACAACATCACCCTCGACTGCCCGGCCCAGTCGTGCGCCACGGGCGGGGGCGGAGAAGAGGGGGGCGGCGAGTGCAGTTGGACGAGGCAGGACTGTGAGGCGGTGAACGGGATTTACTACAACGGCTGCTGCGACCGGGACGGAGAGTCGCCAGTCCTCGTTGACACCGCCGGCGACGGCTTCGCACTGACCGACGCCGCTGGCGGCGTTAACTTCGACCTCGACGCCGACGGCACGCCCGAGCACCTGTCTTGGACGGCGGCCGGGTCGGACGACGCATGGCTGGCCCTGGACCGTAACGGCAACGGCACCGTCGACAGCGGGGCGGAGTTGTTCGGCAACTTCACGCCGCAGCCTTCGCCGCCGCCGGGCGTCGCCGCGAACGGCTTCAACGCCCTCGCGCGCTACGACGACCCGGCGAACGGGGGCAACCGCGACGGGGTCATAGACGCGAGGGATGGGGTCTACGCCTCCCTCCGTCTGTGGCGGGACGCTAACCACAATGGCATCTCAGAGTCCGGCGAGTTGGGTGATCTGCGCTCCTACGGGGTCGCGTCCATCAGCCTCGACTACAAGGAGTCGAGGCGGTCGGACGATTACGGCAACCGCTTCCGCTACCGTGCGAAGGTGGACGGCGCGCGCGGGGTGAAAGTGAATCGCTGGGCCTGGGACGTGTTCCTCGTCGTCGGCCAGTAGCCGGCCGGGGAGTGGGCCGCAGCGGGCCGAAAGGAAGGCGGGGCGTGCGCTTCATGCGCACGCCCCGCCTTCCTTTCGGCCCGAAGGTTGGGCCGGCCCCGTGTCTCCCGCTTCAGAAGTTCAGGCGGAACTGGAACTCGATGAGGCGGCCGCCCGGGTCGTTGGTGCCGGAGACGGTGATGTCGCGGTAGGCCGCGCGCGTCTGGCCGAAGGTCGTCGAGGCCGCCGAGATGCTGCGGATCGTTGCCTCGGCGTCGCCGAGGAAGAAGTTCGCGCGGTTGAAGGCGTTGAGGAACGAGACGCGACCCTCGAGCCTCACCCGCTCGGTGACGTTCAGCCGCTTGACGACGTTGATGTCGAAGCGCGCCTGCGGCGGGCCGAAGAAGATGATGCGGTCGCCGAACTGGCCCGCCGTCATCGGCGGCCCGATGTAGGGCGCGTTCGGGTCGAGCGGCTGCCCCGTCGGGCTGGCGAAGGCCGCGATGGTGTTGTCGATGAACGCCTGCGGCAGCCAGTAGACGATGCCGCTCGGGTCCTTGCGAATCTTGACCAGGTCTTGGAACCCCTTGGCCGTGATGTTGTGGAGCACGACGCCCGAGTCGAACTGGTTGACGGTCTGGCGCGTGCCGCTCGTCAGGAGCGTGGCCGAGCCCGACTGGATGCGCGTCACGCCGCCGATCTGCCAGTGGCTGACGATCTGCTTCAGGACGGGGATGTCGGTTCGGAAGAACCGCTTGCCCTCGCCGACGGGCAGCTCGTAGATGTAGTCCACCTTGAACGAGTGGCGGATGTCCCAGGGCGAGTAGGTCTTGTCGAGCGCGGGGTTGCGGAGCGTCCGCGGCTGCGAGAAGACCGACGAGGAGGAGACGAACGCGTTCGACAGCGCCTTCCCGAACTGGTAACTGCCCTGGATGAGCAGCCCCGCCGACAGCCGCCGCCTGAGCTCGATCTGGAGCGCGTTGAACGAGGTGTCCGTCCCTTCGGTCATCAGGAACGCGCCGCCCGTCGTCTGCGGGTTGACGATGAAGAAGTTCGAGACCTTGCAGTTCTGGTTGGCGGCCGAGAGCGTGGGGTCGCAGGCGCTCGTCGGGAGCGTGGTGAACGGGATGAGCCCCGCGTTGATGAGGTTGTTCATGCGCGAGAGGGTGAACGCGATGCTGTTGGCGACCGCGCCCGCCTGGCCCTGTACGAGCCGCGTCACCGTCGTCGAGTCGGTCGCCGACCCGATGGCCGTCGTGATGAGGGGGACGTTGACCTGGCCGGCGAGGCCCTGGTTGCCGTAGTTGTCGCCCTTGCCGTTGGCGCGGCTGATGGCGAGGTTGTTCGCCGCCGCGTTGAACTGCGCCAGGAACCCGTTCTCGAAGATGTTGACCTCGTTGAGGTCGTACTGCCGCCACAGGTGCGTGCCGCGCGTCCTGACGAAGCGGACTTCGAAGGCGGTGTTCTTGCTAAGCTCGCGCTGGAGGCCGATGGTGTAGGACTGCGTGTAGCCGGCCTTGAGGTTCGCGTCGAAATCGTTCGCGCCGCCCGCGGAGCCCGCGGCCGGCGTGAACGGGTACTTGCTGGTGTCGGCCGGCGGGTTCAGGAAGGGGAAGCCGCCCACGCAGCTGTTGTTGTTCGCCGCGCCCGAGGTGCACGTCCGTCCGGCGCCGCCGTTGAAGCTGACGGCGCCCGCCGAGAAGAGCGAGGGCGTGACCCCGGGGCTCACCGAGAGCGTCACCGTCCCGCCCTCGTTCGAGCCGAAAATGGCGGTATAGGCGTTGAAGCCCTCGCGCGTGAAGGCGATGGAGTAGCCGCCGCGGATGACGGTCCGGCCCGCGTCGCCGGCCAGCGCGTGGAGAAGGCCCGACTTGAAGTTCGGGCTCCAGGCGAAGCCGAACGAAGGCGCGAGGTCGCCCTTGCGCGTCTTGAAGCCCTTCTCGCCGTCACTGAGGAGCCGGAACTGCGTCGGCTGTCCCGAGAGCGTGGTCGGGTTGAAGATGTTGCCCTCGCCCGAGACGCCGTAGATACCCGCGAAGCTCGTCCGCGTGTAGACGCCGTTGTCGTTGACCGGCGACGGCTCGAACTCCCAACGCAGGCCGGCGTTGACGGTCAGGCTCGGGCGCACCTTCCACGAGTCCTGCACGTAGAAGGCGTACTCGTTCTGGTGGTTGTACTCGTTGAAGGAGTCGAAGACGTACTTGCCGCTGCCGTCGAGCGAGGCCGAGCGGGCGATGGAGCTGACGCGGCCCGTCAGGTAGGCGTAGAGCGAGCGGGCGTCGCCGAGCTGCGTCGTGCTCGCGCCGGGGAAGGTCGGGGTCGCGCCCGTGTTGGTGAAGATGCTGGTCGAGCCGGTGTTGATGGGGTCGCCGGTGGCGATGCCGAAGACCACCTGCGGGACGACCTGCGTGCCCGCGGCCGACGTGTAGGAGTTGATGCGCAGGAACGAGCCGCCGAAGTTGAGCGTGTGCGCGCCGGTCGAGTAGGTCAGATTGTCGGAGAAGCCCTTGGTCGGCGTGTTGCGGCGCGAGGTCGAGCGGCGGTTGTAGAAGGCGCCGGTGCCGAGCGGCTGGTTGCCGAGGTAGGTGCCGCCCGTCACGGCGTAGCCGCCCCACAAGCTATAGAGGCCCGGCGAGAACTCCGGCGTGAAGAGCGACGTGCCGTTGCCCGACGAGGTCGCGCGCGCCTCGTTGACGAGGCTGCTGTTGATCGTCCAGCGGTGGCCGAGCACGAACGAGAAGGAGTTGCGCTGGATCGAGCCCCTGACGCCCGGCGTTCCGATGACGATGCCCGTCCCCGGCCCGGCCACGTCGAACTGGCTGTTCACGCCGTCAGGGTTCGAGAGGTAGTGTTGGTAGTTGTGGATGAACTCGAGGTGGTGGTTCTTCGTGATGTTCCAGTCGAGCCGGCCCGTGGGGAAGCGGCGGGTGTTCGTGCCCGGGTCCTGGAAGTTGTACTGGAGCCGGTTGTAGTCGTTGGCCGACGCGACGCGGCTGCGCAAAGAGCCGCTCTGGTGCACGGCCGCGTCGATGAGCGAGAAGCCCTTGGCGACCGACGGGTCGATGGCCGAGGGGTAGCCGCGCGAGGAGGCGAGCTGTAAGAGGTTCACCGTCCGGACGGTGCCGCCCGAATCCTTGTAGGTGAAGATGCCCTTGAGCGCGTCGGCCGTGAGCACGAAGTTGTTGCCCGTCGGGTAGGTCTGCGGGAGCTGAAACTCCTCGTAGTTGACGAAGAAGAAAGCCTTCTCGCGGCTCTTGATGAGCTTCGGGATGAGGATGGGGCCGCCGATGTTGCCGCCGAACTGGCGGAGCAGGAGGTTGTCGCGCGGCAGGCCGTCGATGTTGTTGAAGTAGTAGTTCGAGTTGAACTTCGGCGAGCGGTACTGCCAGAAGCCGCCGCCGTGGAACTCGCTGGTGCCCGACTTGGTGACGAAGCGCACCTGCACGGCGCCCTCGCCCGCGCTCTCGGCACCGGGGACGGCCGTGGAGACGGTCACCTCCTGCACGGCGTCCGACTTCGGCTGAATCTGCGTGAAGAAGCCGTCGGAGCTGCGGAGGAAGTTGTCCTGGATGTTGGCGCCGTCGAGCGTCAGGTTCACGGAGCCTTTCGGCAGGCCGTTGATCGAAGAGGTGCGCGGCGCGCCCGGCGTCTGCACGCCCGGCAGGGTCAGGACGAGCTGCAGGGCGTCGCGCGTGGCGAAGGGCAGCTCGCTGATCTGGCGGCCGGTGATGGTCGTCGAGACGCTCGAGCTCTCGGTCTGGAGCATCTCGCCGCCGGCCGAGACCACGACCTCCTCGTTGGCCCCGCCGGGCTCCAACGCGGCGTTGACCGTCGTGGGCTGGCCCACGTCGACCTTCACCGCCTGCACGACCGTCTTCTTGAAGTTGGGGGCCGTGACCGTGACCGTGTAGGTTCCGTTGGGGACGGACGGGATCGACCAGGCGCCCTCGTCGCCGGCGGTGGCCCTCAGCTCCTGCCTGGTCTCGTTCGAGACGGCGAGCACTTCGGCCTTGGGGATGACCGCGCCCAGCGTGTCCGTGACGACCCCGGTCAGGCGGCCCGAGGTCGTGATCTGCGCGAAGGCCGCCGGGGCGGACGCGAGCGCCAGTGCCAGGGACAGGCAGGCGCGCCCTAAAGAGCGTATTCTCATTTCTCCCTCCTATCAGCTCCGCTGTAAAACAGGGAAGGGGCGAAGGTCTTACTTAAACCTCCGCCGGTGGTGAACCCCCTGGAATGGTTCGGCGCCCGTCGCGGCGCCGCTTGGGGCAAAGCTTTCAGGCCGAAATGTTTGAACTGCTATTAAGGCAGGTGCATTAGCGGGCCGCCGTCAAAGGGTAACGGCGACCTTCCCGTTTGAGTGGAAGGCACGTTATATCCGCGGCCGCGCCACGTCAAGGAAAAATCCAAAAAGCGGTGCGTCCGTCCAAAAATTATTCTCGCCCGCCCCTCCATCCAAAAGTAATTCTTATCCCACTGATAAAATCTTTTAGCTTTGATTATTGCTCCCGCCTTCATTAAAATGGCCGTAAGCTCGCGCAGCATTTGGGTCTTCCGACCTAATCCGATTTATAAGGTTCAGCCTGAGACACTTTCGACGCGACCCGGGGCGTCTCCCCGGCGCGTGCGCCGCGCGCCCGAACTGAGGGCGCACGGCCCCTTCCGGACGAAGTATGGTGCTATCCGCCGCCGCTCGCCCCTTACGCCTGCTGCTCGCCGCGCTCGCGCTGGCCGCGGTGTGCGCGGTCGCGGTCGCTTCCTGGCGGCGTGAGGCGCGCGCGGACGAGAAGCCCTTCGACCTCGTCATCACGAACGCGCGCGTCGTGGACGGCTCGGGCAACCCCTGGTTCCGCGCCGACGTCGGCGTCAAGGGCGGGCGCATCGCGCGCGTCGGCCGCGTCGCGGCCTCCGAAGGGCGGCGGGTGATAGACGCGGGCGGGAAGGTGCTCGCGCCCGGCTTCATCGACGTGCACACGCACGTCGAGAACATTTTCGAGCTGCCCGAGGCCGAGAACTTCGTGCGCATGGGCGTGACGACCGTGGTGACGGGCAACTGCGGCGGGTCGGCCTTGAACGTCGGGAAGTTCCTCGGCCGCGTGAAGGAGACGCCGACGGCCGTCAACGTCGCGACGCTCGTCGGCCACAACACCGTGCGCCACGCCGTCTTCGGCGACGCAGACCGCGCGCCCACGCCCGAGGAGCTAGAGAAGATGAAGGCGCTCGTCGAGCAGGCGATGCGCGACGGCGCCGTCGGCCTCTCGACCGGCCTCATCTACGTCCCCGGCACCTACGCGAAGACGGACGAGGTGCTCGAACTCGCCCGCGTCGCCGCGCGCCACGGCGGCGTCTACGCGACGCACATGCGGAACGAAGGGCTGAAGGTCGAAGACGCCATCCGCGAGAGCATCGAGATCGGCGAGAAGGCGGGGCTGCCCGTCGAAATCTCGCACTTCAAGATCAGCGCGAAAAAATTGTGGGGCCGGAGTGACACGACGCTCGGGCTCGTGCGCGAGGCGCGCCGGCGCGGCCTTCCGGTCACGGTCGACCAGTACGTCTACACGGCCAGCTCGACTTCGCTCGAATCCCGCCTGCCCGACTGGGCGCTCGAAGGCGGGCGCGAGGAAGGGAAGAAGCGCGTCGCCGACCCCGCGCAGCACGCGCGCATCGTGAGCGAGATGAAGGACTCGCTCCGGAAGTCAGGCTTCAAGGACTTCTCCTTCGCGAACGTCGCGAGCTACGGCCCCCGACCCGAGTACAACGGCAAGTCCATCGCCGAGATCACGAAGCTCGCGCGGGGCAAGACGGACGTCGGGTCGCAGATCGAACAGATCCTCGAGATGTACGCGGCGGGCGGGGCGGCGATGGTCTACCACTCGATGAGCGAGGAGGACGTGCGCCGCATCCTGCGCGAGCCGTTCACGATGGTCGCGTCCGACTCGGGCGTGCGCCGCTTCGGCGAGGGCGCGCCGCACCCGCGCGGCTACGGCAACAACGCGCGCGTGCTCGGCACTTACGTCCGCCAGCTCGGCCTCGTCACGCTCGAAGACGCGGTGCGCAAGATGACCTCCCTGCCCGCGCAGACCTTCGGCTTCCGCGACCGCGGCCTCGTGCGCGAGGGGATGGCGGCCGACCTCGTCATCTTCGACGAGGCGGCCGTGGGCGACCCCTCGACCTTCGAGAGCCCGCACCGGTACGCCGCCGGCTTCGACTACGTGATCGTCGGCGGCGAGGCCGTGGTCGAGGCGGGCGCTTTGACGAAGGCGCGGCCCGGCGTGGCCGTGCGCGGCGCGGGGGCGGCGCCTTGAAAACCCGACCCGCTTGCGAAGCGTCCGGGGCGGGGTGTATAAGGTTGACCCCGAGCGGCACCGCCTCAGTCTTTATCCGGCTCAATGCGAATCGCACTCTTTAGCAGACAGCAGAAACACCACGACGGTCTTGCGCGCTAGGCGCGGGACTGCCGAAGTCAGGAGCCCCCTCCAAAAAAAGGAAGCACCCATGAGACACTACCCGATACAACTTTGTCGGCTGCTCGTTCTGGCGCTCGTCGTTTGCGCCGGCGCGGGCGCCGCTTTCGCACAGGAGACCACCGGCAGCATCAACGGCACGGTCAAGGACACCACTGGCGCGGTCGTCAAGGGTGCGACCATCACCATCACCGACGAGGCCAAGGGCGTCGTCGTGCGCACGGTTCAGTCGAACGACGAGGGCGGCTTCTCGGCCCCGTCGCTGCCCGCCGGCCTCTACACCGTGACGACCGAGGCCGCCGGCTTCAAGAAGTCGGCGCAGACCGGCGTCAAGCTCGACGTGGGCGACCGCCGCACGGTCGACGTGGATCTGACGGCCGGCAACATCGAGGAGGTCGTCACGGTCGAGGCCGACCCCGTCGCCGTCGAGCTGACGACGCCCACCGTCTCCACGACCATCAACGGCGACCAGGTGCGCGAGCTCTCCATCAACAACCGCAACTGGGTCTCGCTCGTCACGCTCGCCCCCGGCGTCACCAACGACCTCGAAGACCTCGTCTTCACCGGCACGAACAACCCCGAGACGCAGGTCGTCAACCGCACGCTCATCTCGGTCAACGGCGCGCGCAGCACGCAGAATACCTTCACGGTGGACGGCGCCGACATCACCGACCGCGGCTCGAACCTGACCATCCAGGCCTACCCGAACGTCGACTCCATCGGCGAGTTCAAAGTCCTGCGCAGCCTCTACCCGGCCGAGTCCGGGCGCTCGGGCGGCGGGCAGGTCAACGTCGTGACGCGCTCGGGCGGCGAGCAGTTCCACGGCTCGGCCTTCGAGTTCATCCGCAACGAGGCTTTCAACGCCAACGACTTCCAGACGAACCGCACGCTCGCGCTGCGCACGACGCTCGGCGTTGACCCCGACACCGACAAGGTCAAGCGCCGCCCGTTCCGCTACAACAACTACGGCTTCACCGTCGGCGGCCCCGTCTTCATGCCCAACTTCGGCGAGGGCAACGACGGCGGCCTCTTCCGCAAGGCGCCGCGCACCTTCTTCTTCTTCTCCGAGGAGCAGCGCCGCGACACGCGCTACCCGACCATCTCGACGCGCAACACCTCGGGCGGCGGCGCCGCGCCGACGGCCGCGATCAAGCAGGGCATCTTCCCCATCCCCATCTGCCTGAGCGCCTCCTCCTCGACCAACTGCACGAACGTGCTGCCCGCCGGCACGCCGCTCTCCAGCCGCGTCCCCGTCAGCAACGTCGCCCAGCAGTACGTCAGCCGGATCTGGAACAAAGTCCCGGACCCGACCGACCCGGCCACGCTCCAGCTCGACTACCCGACTTTGAACCAGGCGAAGTTCCACCAGGAGATCATCAAGCTCGACCACAACTTCACCGACACGCTGAGCGGCTTCTACCGCTACCAGCGCGACACGATCCCGACCATCGATGCCGACGGCTCCATCGGCACGCGCTCGAACCTGCCCTTCGTCAACCAGATGGTCTCCGACTCGCCGGGGCGCACGCACACGCTCCAGGGCAACTGGACGGCCACGCCCAGCCTCATCTTCGAGGGGCGCTACGCCTACGGCTACGGCGCCATCTTCACCTCGACGACGGGGCTGCTGTCGAGGGAGGTGTCGCCCATCTCGGTCCCCCTCCCGTACACGGTTCAGCGCGACGTGGTGCCCATCCTCACCGTCGCCGGCTTCAGCTCGCTGACCGGCTTCAGCAACTACGACAACTTCTCCTACAAGAAGAACCTCAGCGGCGCCATGACCTGGATCAAGGGCGCGCACACGATGAAGTACGGCCTGATCTACTCGCGCTACCGCAAGAACGAGAACGCGCTCTCGGGCACGAACCAGGCCTCGTTCTCCGCCTTCAACAACACCATCCCGACCATCCAGGGGGCGAGCGTCTGCGCGCCGGTGCCGGGCAGTACGACGACCAACTTCTGCTCGACGGGCGTTGCCAACAGGGCCATCAACCAGCTCTACCAGAACTGGGCCAACTTCCTCCAGGGTAACAACATCACCTTCACGCAGTCGAAGCTTGACCTGACGGCCGACCTGCGCCAGTCGAACTGGGAGTGGTTCGCGCAGGACGAGTGGAAGGCGCGCCGCAACCTGACGGTCTACTACGGCGTCCGCTACTCCTACTTCGGCCCGGCCTGGGATCGCAACGGGCACCTGACGAACTTCGTCCCCTCGCTCTGGAACCCGGCGCAGGCGCCGCAGGTGACGGGCGCGGGCAACCGCGTCGCCGGCACGGGCAACTTCTGCAACGGCCTCGTCGTCAACGCGCAGAACTACAGCACCGGCCCCGCCGTCTTCAACTGCACGCCCATCGCCTCGCCCTGGGGCAAGTACGTCTACCAGGTCTCGAAGCACGACTACGCGCCGCGCGTCGGCCTCGCCTGGGACCCGTTCGGGAAGGGCACGACCTCGGTTCGCCTGGGCTACGGCATCTACCACGAGCAGATTCCGGTCAGCACCATCGAGCTGATGACGGTCAACCCGCCCTACCAGGAGACGATCACCATTAACAACACCACGCTCGACAGCCCCATCCCGGCGGGGCAGACGCCGACGGTCGCCGCCTCCCTGACGCCGCAGTCCATCTCGCGCAGCATCGAGGCAGACTTCCCGACGCCCTACATGCAGCACTGGTCGCTCGACCTCCAGCGCCAGCTCGGCTCGAAGACGGTCGTCACCATCGGCTACTACGGCTCGAAGGGCACGCACCTGATCGGCTTCACCGAGTACAACGACCTGCCGCCGGGCCGCGCGACGCAAATCCAGTGCGCCACCGGCGCCGGCACGCTCCAGACGCCCGGCGCGGCGACCACGCTCTGCCTGACGCCGGGCACGGCCTACACGGCCACGCCCGCCATCCTCGACCAGGTGCGCCCCTTCCGCGGCTACCGCTCGGTCAACATCCTTGAGTCGCGCTACAACTCGAACTACCACGGCATGCAGCTCTTCGCGCAGCGCCGGTTGACGGGCGCGTCGCAGTTCAACCTGGCCTACACGTGGTCGAAGAACCTGACCGACAACCAGACCTCGTCGGTCAGCGCGGCGCCGCAGGACATTAACAACATCCGGGCCGAGTACGGCCGCGCGGTGCTCGACCGCCGGCACGTTCTCAACTTCAACTTCGTCTACGAGCTGCCCTTCTTCTCGAAGCAGCAGAACTTCGTCGGGAAGGTCTTGGGCGGTTGGCAGATGTCGGGCATCGCCACCTACCAGACGGGTCTGCCGTTCACGGTCGCCTACCAGACCTACGACCCGGCGGGCATCGGCTACATCCCGGCGGCCGTCGCGGGCGGGCGCCCGAGCCTGCTCTGCAACCCGAACGAGGGCGCGGCGCGCTCGGTGGATCAGTGGTTCAACACCACCTGCTTCACGCCGCAGACGGCGGCCGGCGCCACCGGCGTCGCGAACGTCGCCGGCAACGCCCCGCGCGGCGTCGTGGACGGCCCGCCGACGAAGAAGGTCGACTTCACGCTGACGAAGAACATCCGCTTCAGCGAGAACATCAAGGTGCAACTCCGCGCCGAGGCCTTCAACGTTTTCAACCACACGAACTTCAGGAACCTCAGCACGGGCCGCGCGCTCACCAACACCACCTTCGGGCAGGTGACGAGCTTCCGCGACCCGCGCATCATGCAGTTCGGCGCGAAGTTCTACTTCTAAGACTTTAACCACAGAGACACGGAGGCACAGCTAAATTCAATTAGCTGTGCCTCCGTGTCTCTGTGGTTAATTCTTTCTTCCGCCGTCCTCAACTGTGCTTAAATGCGCGGCATGACGGAGAGACTTCTGCTCAAGCCGGCGCGCGTCGTGCTGCCCGAGCGCGTGGCCGAGGGCGCGCGCGTGCTCGTTGAGGGCGGGCGCGTCTCGCGCGTGTACGAGGGCGGGGGAGAGACGGCCGACGCGCGCGTCCTCGACCTGGAAGGGCTGACGCTCTACCCGGGCTTCATCGACGTGCACATACACGGAGCCGTCGGCGTGGACACTTTGGAGGCCGACGCCGCAGACCTGCAACGCGTCGGGCTCTTCCTCGCGCGCGAGGGCGTCACCGCGTGGCTCCCGACGCTCGTCCCCGCGCCCGACGAAGACTACAAACGCGCCGTCGCCGCTATCGAAGAACTGATGCGCGCGCAGGGCGAGTCCGAACCAGCCGCGCGCGCCGTCGGCGTCCACTACGAAGGCCCCTTCGTCAACGAGCGTCAGTGCGGGGCGCTCCGCACGGCCTACTTCAAAGCCTACTCGCGCGGCGACGAGCTGGACGCGCTGACGACCCTTAACGTCGAAGGGGCTGCCCACGTGATTACGCTCGCGCCCGAGGTCGAGGGCGGCGCACGTCTGGTGGGCGAACTCGTCAAGCGCGGCTGGGTCGTCTCCATCGGCCACACGCGCGCCAACCTTGAGACGCTGGAGGCGGCGCGCGCGGCGGGCGCGCGACACATGACTCACTTCCTCAACGCGATGTCGCCGCTGCATCACCGCGAGCCGGGGCCAATCGGCTGGGGGCTTCTGCAGGACGACGTGACCGTCGACCTCATCGCCGACGGCGTTCACAGCGACCCGCTCATGCTCCGCCTCGTCCTGCGCTGCAAGACGCCCGAACGCGTCTCCCTCATCAGCGACGCGGTCGCGCCCGCGGGCCTGGGCGACGGCGAGTACAAGGTCTGGGGCGAGACCATCACGGTCGAGTCCGGCCGCACGCGCAACGAGCGGGGGAGCATCGCCGGCTCCGTCATCTCCATGCTCGACGCCGCGCGCAGAGTCCGCGCGCTCGGCCTCTCCGAAACGGAGGTCACGCGCGTCGCCTCGCGAAACCCCGCGCGGCTCCTCGGGATCGACGACGCCTGCGGCTCAATCGAAGAGGGGAAGCGCGCAGACCTCACCGCCCTCGACGCCGAAGGCAGAGTCCGTCTCACACTCGTCGGCGGCCGCATCGCCTTCGAGCATCTCTGAAGGGCGCAGACCAGACGGCTTCGCTATCTACGCCGTTCGGCCTCTTCGAGCAGGGCGACAACCGCGCTGTTGCCGGCCTCCCTCGCGAACGTGAGGGCGGTGCGCCCCCGCTTATCTTTGGAGTCGACGGGCGCGCCCGCTTCGAGCAGTTGTCTGACGGCGCAATCCCAATTCACCTGGGCCGCCAGCATCAACGGCGTCTGCCCGTCCTCGTTCACGTCGGTCAAACTCAAGCCCGCCGCCGTCAGGAACTTGACGACCTCCGAGCGGCAAGGGTACCCGAGCACGGCGTGCATCAGGACGGTCTGCCCTCGGTCATCCCTCGCGCCGAGCGCGGCGCCCGCGCCGAGCAGGATTTTAACCCTCTCCACCATGCCATCCCCGGCGGCGAACATCAGCGCCGTTCGCCCCTGCCTGTCTTTTGCGTCGACGGAGGCGCGCGCTCCCGCTTCGAGCAGCGCCCGGATGGGGTCATCGAAAAAGCCTTCGGCCGCCAGCTTCATCAGCAGCGTCTGCCCGTCGTCGTCGTCGGCGTCGAGGTCGGCCCCCGCCGCGGCCAGAACCTTGATAATCTCCGCGCTCGCGTCTTCGTCGAATACGCTCTTGACGTAGAGCAGCGCCGTCTTGCCGTGCCCGTCCCTCGCGTTAATCGAGGCACGGGCGCCCGCCGCCAGCAAGGTCTTCACCTCGTCCGTGAAGTTATCCTGCACCGCCAGCATCAAAGGCGTCCGGCCGTTGTTGTCCGCGTCATTCACTCTGGCCCCGGCCGCGAGCAGAAGCTTGACCGCGTCAAGCGACGCGGGCCGGTACTTGTACGCGTGCGCGTACATCAGGGCCGTTCGCCCCTGTCTGTCTTTCGCGTCGAGGTCGGCCCCGGCCGCGAGCAGCGTTTTGATGCTCTCCACGTCCGACCGTTCCGAGGCCAACATCAGTGCCGTCTGCCCTTCGCCGTTTTTCGCGTTGACGGAACGGCGGGCGCCGGCTTCGAGCATGAGCTTAATCAAATCGGCCGAAGGCTTCTGCGCCGCCGCCATCAAAGGCGTCTGCCCGCGCACGTCGGCGGCGTTCACGTCGGCCCCGGCCGCGAGCAGGAGTTTCACGGAGGCGAAGGGGGCCGCCGGTTGAGATAGGTCGGGCTGGGCGGAAGACTGGGCAAGGGCGACAGCGCTGCCCAGCACAGTCCCCCTGTAAGAGTCCTGCACGTTCACGCCGGCCCCGGCCTTGAGCAGCATCCGGACGCCCTCTTCGTATTCGTATCGCCCGTCCGAACGGACGCCTCCGGCTAAATAGAACAACAGCGCCCGATGCCCCAGTGCGTTCTTATTCCGGACTTCCGCCCCGGCGTCGAGCAGCGCTTTGATAGTCTCTTCGTCCCTCGCGGCGGCCGCCCAGGCGATGACGGGCACGCCCCTGGCGTCCGCCGTGTTCGCCCCGACGCCCGCCTCCAAAAGTTTTCTGACGCCGGCCGCATCGCCCCTCTTCGCGGCCAGGAGCAGCTTGCGCCTCTGCTCCTCGGACTCGACGGCGCGGCGCTCGGCCGGCGTCGCCGGGAGCTTTAACAACGTCACGCCGACGGGCGGGGGCTTGCGCCCGCCGGACTCCTGAGCCGCGTTTGCGAAATCCTCCGCGGTGAGAGGAAAGTCCTCTCTCAGCCGGCGGTCTGGCCCGCCGAGGAAGAGGACGTGTTCTGAGGTAAGGTAGCCGGGCTTGGACACACGCATCTCATAGGTGGGGGTCATTTGCCACAGCCTGAAGCTTGTGTCCGCGAGTCCGTCCTTATTAGTCTTGATGCCTTGAGTAGTCCCGCTCAGGGCGATCTCGGCGTCTGCCACCGGCTTCCCCGACGAGTCCTTAACCTCGACGAAGAGGTAGGTCAGCGGCGGCACCTGTTGGGCGTGGGCCGCGCCGTGAGACAGGAGCAGCAGGCAGAGGGCAGACCCGCCGAGGACGAGAACGCGTTTGACGAATGTCATGACCATCCTCCCGTCAAACTTTTTGAGACTCTTCGCGAAAGGTGAGGCCGCCCGCCTCGCCGCGCTGCGGCGCTTGGTCTGCGCAGGGATGCTCTGCGGCGTCGCGCTCACCTGGAATCTGTGGTTCCCATCGGCGCGCTCCTTCCCGCGCGCGCCGCTCCTCGACGCCTGTCCGCGTGAAGTCGTTCCGCCGCTCGAATACGTCCTCGGCGCCATGCTCGTGACGGCACTCGCCGTCTCGCTGTTCGCGAAGCGCCCGGCAAAGTATCTGGTCGCGGCCATCGCTTCGCTCGGTCTCCTCGCCCTGTCCGACCAGACGCGCTGGCAGCCGTGGGTCTATCAATACTTCATCGTTCTGGTCGTCCTCGCCCTGGATGCGCGGCGCGGCGGCGACGGGCGGTCGGGCATCGACAGTCTCGACGCCCTGCGGTTAATCGTCGCCTCGCTCTACTTCTGGGGCGGGGCGCAGAAACTCAACTACTCTTTCGGGCACGAGGTTCTGCCGCAACTGTTGGCCCCCGCGCTGGGGCGCTTGACGCTCGAAGGGGCGCAGCTGTCGGCGCTGGGAGTTGCCGTGGCCGCAGCCGAGATGTTCGTCGGCTGCGGCCTCCTCTTCAGGAGGACGCGACGGCTTTGCATCGGGTGCGCTCTAGCGATGCACGGTCTGATACTGGGGTTGCTCATTGCGCAGGGGCGCAACAGCGCCGTCTGGGCCTGGAACGTCGCCCTCGCGTTGACGGTCGTCATCCTTTTCCGGCGCGGCGACACGCCGGCCGCGCCGGTCTCTGACCGCTGGCGGGCGGGGGGCACGTCCGGCCGTGCGGTGATGATGCTGGCCGCCCTCTACGCGGTGCTGCCGACACTCTCCTTCTTCGGGTGGTGGGACATGTACCTTTCGGGCGCTTTGTATTCGGGCAACACGGCGGTGGCCGTGGTGCGGGTCGGCGCGCGAGAGAGCGAGAGGCTGCCCGCGTCCGCGCGGCGGCAGTTATTCACGACGGCGAGCGGCGAGCGGGTGCTGCCGCTGTTCGAGTGGTCGATGGCCGAGCTGAACGTGCCGCCTTACCCCGAGCCGCGTGTCTTCAGGCAGGTCGCGCGGGAAGTCTGTCGGTTGACGGGCGACGAGGGCGGGGCGGAGTTGATTGTGAGGGGGAGGCCCGACGTCCTCGACGGCCGCTACGTCGTCAGCAGGGCCGACTGTCGACAGCTCGGCGAATGAGTTTCAACGTTTTCGGTAGAGGCCGGCGCGGCGGTATGACTCGTCGAGCAGTTCGACGGGGTGGACGACGCGCAGTTTCATCCCCGCGAGGCGCGCGCCCGCGGCGAGCTGCATGTGGCAGCCGGGGTTGCCCGTGGCGAGCACCCCGGCGCCGGTCTCGCCGACGTGTTTGAGCTTCTCCGCGAGCACGCGCGAAGACATCTCCGTCTCGAGCAGGTTGTAGACACCCGCGCCGCCGCAGCACACGTCCGCGCCTTCAAGCGGGACTAGCTCCAAACCCGCGACGCGACCGAGCACGCGCAAAGGCTCTGCCTGCGCCTTCTGCCCGTGGAGCAGGTGGCACGAGGCGTCGTACGTCGCCTTCACTTCGCCCGCGCCCGGCCCGGCGCTTCTCACCCCGGTCGCCTCCAACTGCTGGCTCACGTCGCGCACGCGCGAGCTGAAGTCGCGCGCGCGTGCGGCGTACTCCTCTTCGCCCGCGAGCAGGTGCGCGTAAGAGACGAGCATCGCGCCGCAGCCGCCCGCGTTGGTGACGACGGGGGCGCGGCCTTCCGTCTCGAACGCTTCGACGTTGCGGCGCGCGAGCTTGCGCGCGCCTTCGAGGTCGCCCGCGTGCGCGTGCAGAGCGCCGCAACAGACCTGCCCCCCCGGACTCTTCACCCCGCACCCGTTCGCCTCAAGCACGCGCGCCGTCGCGCGGTTCACGCGCGCGAACAGCCCCTCCGTCACACACCCTTCGAAGAGCAGCGCGACCTCAGCTTCGACAGAAGTCGCCGCGGTCTCCTCACGCGCCCCTTCACCGTTCGAAGCGCGTGAGCCTTCGAGCAGCGCGAGCGAGAGTTCGACGCGCGCGGGCAGGAGACGCGACAGTTTGGTCGAGAGCAGGAGGTTCGGGAGGCGCGAGTCTCTCAGCAGGCGCGCGAGCGCGAAGGCCGCGCGCAGACGCGCGGGGTGCGACCAGACGTGGCGCAGGGCGAAACGCAGCGCGCGCGAAGTCCAACCCGCCTTCCTCCCGCCCGCGGCCACGTCCGCACGCGCGGCTTCGAGCAGATGCCCGTACTCGACGCCGGCCGGGCACGCGCCCTCGCACGCGCGGCAACCCAGACAGCGGTCGATGTGGCGCGTGAAGGTCTCGGACGCGAGCGCGAGCCGTCCCTCGCCGACCGCGCGCATCAGGTAGATGCGCCCGCGCGGCCCGTCGTTCTCGTCGCCCGTCTGCACGTACGTCGGGCACGCCTCGAGGCACAGGCCGCAGTGCACGCACGCCAGCAGCCGCGACGCCTCCGCCGCGAGCGCGCCGGTCAACTGTGTCGGCCGTTCAGGCATAGATCAATTTGAAATTTAAAATTTGAAATCAAACCTCTGCGCAAAGGTGTGTAACGGGTCGAGCTGTTCCTTGACGCGCTTCATCAGGAGTGTGTTCGACTCCGAAAGCCCCCACGCGCCGAGTTCGCGTTTGAGTTCGTCGGGCGCGCGCTCGACGACGAGTGAGCGTGCGGCCCGGCGCATCTCGCGTAAGTTCGTAAGAGCCTGTTCGACATCGCGCGCGTCGTCGAAGACGCGCAGGCGGCCGTCGCCCGCGCCCGCGTGCCAGGTCAGCGCGCGGCCGTAGTTTCCGAGCCGTGCCAACAGCGCGCCGAGCGCGGAAGGAAGGACGGAGGCGCGCCATTCGAGCGGCACGTCCCCACGCGACTGCGTTGATGAAAGTCGCGCCCACAGAGCTTCATCTTCTTCGACACGTTCGGTCGCGCGCTCCTTCAAGACGCCTTCCACCAGCTCGGCCGCGCGCGCGAGTTGATAATCCACGGCGCCCTCCGTCCCCGCGAAGCGCGCGAGCATGACAAAGTCGTTGTCATCAATCACGCCTAACTCTTCGGCCAGCGGCGGCGAAAGAATCTCGACGGCGACGGGCAGCAGTTGAGAGCCTGCGAGCGCGCGTGCCGCTTCGAAGAGCGCGCGCGGGTCACGCGTGCGCGCGACGAGCGTCGCCTCACGCCGGGGGCGGGGGCGCAGACGGAAGGTGACTTCGAGGATGACGCCGAGCGTGCCGTGGCTGCCCGTGAAGAGCTTGCAGAGGTCGTAGCCGGCGACGTTCTTGACGACGCGCCCGCCGGCCTTTATCAAACGCCCGCCCGCGAGCGCCACGCGCATCCCGAGCACGTGCGAACGCGGCGCGCCGTAACCGAATCCTTGCGCCCCGACCGTGCCCGCCGCCAACACGCCGCCGAGCGTCGCCACGTCAGCGCCCGGCGGGTCGAGCGGGAGCCACTGGCCCGCGCGCCCGACCGCCCGATTAAAGTCCGCGAGAGTCATCCCTGCCTCGGCAGTCGCCACGAGGTCTGCGGGCTCGTGCTCGACGAGTCGAGCCATGCGCGTCGTCTTCAGGATGACGTTCGAGGGCTCTTGCGCCTCGCCCGCGTCGAGCCACGCGCACGCACCCGCGGGCGTGACCGTCCAACGTTCGCCCTCCGCGAGGCGCAGGACTTCGCAGACCTCTTCGAACGTCGCCGGCTCGGCGACGAGCGCGCTCGTGTCGCCGCCCGTCGTCACGGCCCCGACGTGCTCTCTGCCGACGACTCCCGCGAGCGCGGACGCAGGGTCGAGCGGCCCGCGGGCCGTTCCAGTCAAGACGTTCGAAGAAGCTGCGTTAACTTCTACCTTGAGCTGCGCAGGCTTGCCGTTGGAGCCATTCTCTTCGACCGTCCCGCGCGCGGCGCTCTTAACTTCCGCGACGGCACGGGCCTCGCCGCAGCCCTTGAGCACGGGGATGATCTTGCCCGGGTTGCAGAGACCTGCGGGGTCGAAGGCGGCGCGCACCTTCAGCATCGCGCGCATGTCCTCTTCCGAGAAGACGAGCGGCAGGTAGTCGCTCTTGTCCAGACCCACCCCGTGCTCGCCCGTGATGGTGCCGCCGGCGCGCACGCACGTCTCCATGATCTCGCGGCCCGCCTCGTGGACGCGCTCGACCTGCGCGGCGTCGCGCGAGTCGAAGCAGACGAGCGGGTGCAGGTTGCCGTCGCCCGCGTGGAAGACGTTCGCGACGCGCAAGCCGTAACGCGCGCCGATGCGGTACGTCGCCGCGAGCACTTCGGGCAGGCGCGAGCGCGGGACGACCGCGTCCTGTATGAGTATGTCGGGCGTGATGCGCCCCATCGCGCCGAAGGCCCCTTTGCGCGCGGCCCACAGACGCTTGCGCTCCTGCTCGTCCGCGGCGAGCTTCACGCTACGCGCGCCGTGCCGCGTGCAGATGGAGCGGACGCGCTCGACCTCCTCGTCCATCCCCGCTTCCAGGCCGTCGAGCTCGACTAACAGCGCGGCCTCCGCGTCCGTCGGCATCCCCGCGGCGAAGACGCTCGCCTCGACGGCGCGGATGGTCGCGCCGTCAACCATCTCAAGCCCGGCAGGGGTAAGCCCTTCGGCGATGATGGCCGAGACGGCGCGGCTCGCGTCGTCCAGTCTCAGGAAGTCCGCGAGCAGAGTCCTGACCGAAGGCGGGACGGGAGTCAGGCGCACGGTCACCTCCGTCACGACGCCGAACGTGCCCTCGCTCCCGACGAAGAGGCCGAGCAGGTCGTAGCCCGGCGACTCCGCGCCCGCGCCGCCGAGGTCGACGACGCGCCCTTCGGGCAGGACGACGCGCGCGCCGACGACGTGGTCGGTCGTCGTGCCGTACTTCAGACAGTGTATGCCGCCCGCGTTCTCGCCGACGTTGCCGCCGACGGTGCAGCTGCCATGGCTCGAAGGGTCGGGCACGTAGTAGAGGCCGTGGCGCGCGACCGCCCTTGAGACGTGCGCGTTGACGACGCCCGCCTCGACCACGGCCAGGCGATTCTCAACGTCGACCTTCAGCACGCGCCGCATCCGCGCGAGTTCGATGCAGACGCCGCCGCCCACCGCCAGCGCACCGCCCGACAGCCCCGTCCCCGCGCCGCGCGGCACCAGCGGCACGCGCTCCCGCGCGAGCAGCCTCAACACCTCCGCCGCCTCTTCCGTCGAAGTCGGGAAGACGACCGCCCGCGGCCTGTGCCTGTAGTGCGTCAGCCCGTCGCACTCGTAGACGAGCAACTCCTCCGGCTCCGAGACGACCTGCCCCGGCCCCAGCGTCGCGCGCAGCTTTTCGACGAGCGTGTCCAAGTGAGTCTTACAAGTTTGCTTCGGAAAATTCTTGCCGGAAGGCGACGGCGCAATGATACACTACGCGTCCGTCGTCAGAGTAACACTGCGCGCCCGGCCGTCTCCAAAAGACATAGGAATGAACCCTTGATGAGAGCATCTGTTGCCTCAGTCCTTGTCGCCTGTCTCATGTCAGCCTTCTTCAAACCTCCGGCGGCCGAAGCGCAGAAGTTCGAGGCCGACCTCGTCGTCGTCAACGCGCGCGTGCGCACGTTGGACGCGGCGCGGCCGACGGCCGAGGCCGTGGCCGTCTACGGCAGACGCGTCGCGGCCGTGGGCACGAACGCGGAGGTGCGCGCGCTGGCGGGGCCGAAGACGCGCGTGATAGACGCGAAGGGCGCGCTCGTGCTGCCGGGCTTCAACGACGCGCACGTGCACTTCCTGTCCGGCGGTTTTCAACTTTCGAGCGTCGACCTGCGCGACGCCTCGACGCCGCAGGAGTTCGCCGAGCGCATCCGCCGCTTCTCCGAAAAGCTCCCGAAGGGGCGTTGGATTACGGGCGGCGACTGGGATCACGAGAGTTGGCCCAACGTTAACGGGGCCGCGCCCCTGCCGACCAAGGAGTTGATTGACGCGTTCACGCCCGACCGCGCGGTCTTCGTCAACCGTCTGGACGGGCACATGGCGCTCGCCAACAGCTACGCGCTCAAGCTCGCGGGCGTCACGCGCGAGACGCAGTCGCCCGCGGGCGGCGAGATCGTCCGCGACCCCTCGACGGGCGAGCCGACCGGCGTCCTGAAAGACGCCGCGATGAGCTTCGTCTGGAAGGTAGTGCCCGAGTCCAGCTTCGAGGAGAAGCTCGACGCCGCGCGCGCCGCGACCGCGCACGCCGCCGCGCACGGCGTGACCAGCGTGCAGGACATGTCGGCGGGCGACGACGTGGGCGTCTACCAAACGCTGCTCGACCGCGGCGAGCTGAAGACGCGCGTCTACGCCGTCTCGCCCCTGCCCGACTGGCAGAGGCTCTCGCGCGTGGGCGTCCGCCGCGCCTTCGGGAGCGAGATGCTGCGCATCGGCGGGCTCAAAGGCTTCGCCGACGGGAGCCTCGGCTCGACCACCGCGCTCTTCTTCGAGCCCTACCTGGACGCGCCGAACACGAGCGGCCTCGGCGACGGCTTCGCCGAGGGCGAGATGCAGAAGTTCGTCGAGGGCGCAGACCGCGCCGGCCTCCAGGTTCTTATCCACGCCATCGGCGACAGGGCCAACGACGGGATTCTGACCATCTACGAGCGCGTCGAGAAGCAGAACGGCGAGCGCGACCGGCGCTTCCGCATCGAGCACGCGCAGCACCTGCGCCCGCGGGACATCCAGCGCTTCGCGCGCGACCATGTGATCGCCTCGATGCAGCCCTACCACTGCATCGACGACGGCCGCTGGGCCGAGAAGCGCATCGGCCGCGAGCGCGCGAAGGGGACATACGCCTTCCGCTCTCTGCTCGACGCGGGCGCGGTGCTCGCCTTCGGCTCCGACTGGACGGTCGCGCCGCTCGACCCCGTCCTCGGCATCTACGCCGCCGCCACGCGCCGCACGCTCGACGGGAAGAACCCGCAGGGCTGGGTGCCCGAGCAGAAGATTACCGTTGAAGAGGCCGTGCGCGCCTACACCGTCGGCTCTGCCTACGCCGAGTTCGCTGAGCAGAGTAAAGGCACCATCACTACGGGTAAACTCGCCGACCTCGTCATCCTCGACCGAGACATCTTCCAGATAGACCCCGCCGAGATTGAGAAGGTCAGGGTGACGTTGACGATCATGGACGGCCGCGTCGTCTACGAGAAGAAAGATTGAACCACAGAGACACAGAGGCACAGCTTGTTGGGAGTTGAAGGCAAAGCTGTGCCTCCGTGTCTCTGTGGTTCAATCCATGTTGCGGAGGTTGAGCGTTGGAGTTTGCTGTCGTCGATGGCTTGAGGACAATCAAGTTCGACCTCGTGTTCTCGCTGGCGCTGGCGGCGCTGGCGTTGTTCGTGGGGTATTTCGTGCAGCGGCGGGTGCCTTTGCTGTCGCGCGCGAACGTGCCGGCGGCGGCCGTGGGCGGGCTGCTGTTCGCGGGGCTGGTCTTCGGCCTGCGCGCGTGGGGCGTGGCGGGCGTGTCGCTGAACACCAGCTTGCGCGCGCCTCTGCAGACCGTCTTCTTCACGACCATCGGCCTGGGCGCGACCTTCGGGCTGCTGCGCGCGGGCGGCTGGCGGATGGGCTTCTTCTGGCTTTTGGCGACTTTGACGGCCGTCGTGCAGAACGCGGTCGGGATGGGGCTGGCGGTTCTGTTGGGCGCGCCGGCGCTGCTCGGCGTCATCTGCGGCTCGCTGACGCTGACGGGCGGGCCGGCGACGGGGCAGGCCTGGGAGGCGAGGTTCGCGGAGCTGGGCGTCGCGGGCGCGGGCTCGCTCATCATCGCGTCGGCCCTCTTCGGCATCTTCGTCTCAAGCCTCGTCGCGAACCCCGTGGCGACGGCGCTGATCCGGCGACTGCGGCTCGCGCCGGCGCGCGAGCGGGGCGAGACGCTCTTCGAGGAGGAGGAGTTCTGGGCGCTGAGCCCGACGGTCGCGCCGGACGACGACGGCAAGGAGCGCGAGCGCGAGCCCGCGGAGGGCGAGAGGGCGGTGGAGGCCGGACTGCTGCTCCATAACCTGCTGCTGGTTCTGCTCGTGATGGGTGTCGGCGCGGTGCTGAGCCTGCTGTTGAAGAGTCCGAGCTTCACCCTGCCCGACTACATCGGCGCGATGTTGGTGGCGGCCGTGGTGCGCAACGTGGACGACCGGGCGGGGTGGTTTCGCATCGACGGGCGTGCGGTCGCGTTAATCGCGGGCGTGTCGCTGGCGCTCTTCCTCGTGCTCGCGCTGATGAGTCTGGAACTTTGGAAGATCGCGGGGCTGGCGCTGCCGATGCTCGTCATCCTGTGCGTGCAGGTCTTGGTGACGGTGGCGTACGCGCTGCTCGTCACGTTCACTTTGTCGGGGCGCGACTACGAGGCGGCGGTGACGGCGAGCGGGCACATCGGGTTCGGCCTCGGCATCACGGCCAACGCGGTCGCCAACATGGAGGCGCTCGTCGAGCGCTTCGCGCCCGCGCCGCGCAGCTTCCTCGTCGTCCCCGTCGTCGGCGCGTTCTTCATAGACTTCTCGAACGCGGTCGTCATCGGCCTCTTCGTCAACCTCTACACGTACTGGAAATAGGAACCGGGAACGATGAACGCTGAACTGAAAGGCAAGTGGCTCTTCGTCGCGTGCCTGTTGGGCACGCTGGCGGTCTCTCCGCTGGCGCAGGATAAGACTAAGCCGGTCGAGCCGGCCGCGTCGGCGCGTCTGCAGAAGGTCGTGGACGGGGCGGCGCGCGCGGCGCTCGACAAGTTCAAGGAGAAGGGACTCGCGGAGAAGAATTTTGCCGTCACGCTGATCGACCTGACCGACCCGGCGCGGCCCGAGCGCGCGAGCTTCCGCGGCGCGGAGCCGATCTACCCGGCGAGTGTCGTCAAGCTCTTCTACCTCGCCGCGGCGCACCGCTGGATGGAGGACGGGCGTTTGAAGGAGTCGGAGGAGTTGGCGCGCGCGATGCGCGACATGATCGTCGAGTCTTCGAACGACGCGACGCACATGGTGCTCGACTCTCTGACGGGCGTGACGAGCGGGCCGGAGCTTTCGCCCGCGGAGCTGAAGAAGTGGGGCGAGAAGCGGAACGTCGTCAACCGCTACTACGCCTCGCTCGGCTACACGGTCGGCCCCGCGGGCATCAACGTCAACCAGAAGCCCTGGTGCGAGGGGCCGTACGGGCGCGAGCGTCAGTTCCTCGGGCCGAAGTTCGAGAACCGCAACAAGCTGACGACCGACGCCACGGCGCGCCTGTTGTATGAGATAGTGACGGGCCGCGCCGTCAGCCCCGAGCGCAGCCGCAGGATGCTCGACCTTCTGAAGCGCGACTTCGCGGGCACGTCCGAAGACCCGGACGACCAGGCGCACGGCTTCACCGGCATCGCGTTGGAGGCGGGCACGCGCCTCTGGTCGAAGGCCGGCTGGACGAGCACCGCCCGCCACGACGCCGCCTACCTGGAACTGCCCGACGGCCGCCGCCTCGTCCTCGTCACCTTCACCACAGACTTCGCCAAAGAGCGCGACATCATCCCGACGGTTGCGCGGGAAGTGATTAAGGGAGTGATAAGTGATAAGTGATGAGTGATAAGAGAAGGCACGCGGCTCTTTCTTATCACTCATCACTTATCACTTATCACGAACTCAGGGTTTCTGCGCGAGCACCAGCGATTTCGTCCAGCCGATTGGCTCGAAGGGGTCGAAGTGGTGGTGGTCGAGGACGCGGAAGTAGCGGCGCGTCTCCGCTTCGACCTCAAGGGGCGGGTGCGCCTTGAAGCGGAACATGACTTCGAGCAGGAGCGTCAGCGGCGAAGGGCGGACGGGGACGAAGAGGAGGTGGCCGCCGGGCGCGAGCACGCGCGCCAGCTCCCCGAGGCCCTCGCGCAAGGGGAGGTATTCGAGCACGCCGCTCGTCAGCACAAAGTCGAAAGTCTCGTCGGCGAAGGGGAGCGCGAGCGCGTTCGACTGCGCGAAGGAGACGCGGCGCCGCGTCCCGCGCGCGAGCTTCTGCGCCGCCTTGCGCGCCGTCTGGAGCGAGCGCAGGGAGAGGTCGATGGAGGCCACGTTCGCCGCGCGCTCGTGCACGCGGAGGAAGGCCAGCGTGAGCAGGCCCGTCCCGCAGCCCGCGTCGAGCACGCGCGCCCCCGGCGGCAGGGGTAGGGGGTTCTCGCGCAGGTAGCGCTCGACCGAGCGGCCGTACCCGTTGACCCGAAACATCAGGTCGTAGAGGTTCGTGAAGCGGTCGTAGATCGAGACGGGGTCGTCGGGCAGCCTTGTGATAGCCTCGCGCAAGCTCATGCTCCTCCTATTGGCCTCGGTCTCGATGTCTCGGGACTGCGCACCTACAAAGTATCGCGGGGACGGGTGCGCAAAAGTTAACACAAGTGTCCGCTTTTTCTAAGCGGATGTGCGCCCCGGTTTCGACTGACGGAGGCGCAGGTGTTACCATGTCGGCATCGGAGGGCGGCCCGGCCCGCCCCTCAGAACAATTCCCGGACGGAAGCCACCGAATGAGTCGCAACCCCAACAACGTCCCCGCGAAGTCGAAAAGTCCGCTCCCATTCGTCATCATCGGCGTCGTGCTCGTCGGCGTCATCGCCGCCGTCGTGCTCCTGTCGCGCCAGTCGGCCGGCGACAACAGCGGCAACGTCTCGCAGAGTGTCAACAGCCAGGCGCCGACGCAGAGGCCGCAGTCGATTCAGCCCGGCGCGTCCAACCCGTACACGCGCGGCCCGTCCACGGCGCGCGTCACGGTCGAAGAGTTCAGCGACTTCCAGTGCCCCGCCTGCGGCGTGCTGGAGCCGGGCCTGCGCCGCGTGATCAAGGACTACCAGGACCGCGTCCAGTTCGTCTTCCGCAACTTCCCGCTCCAGATGCACAAGTACGCTTTCCTCGCGGCGCGCGCCGCCGAGGCCGCCGGGCAGCAGGGCAAGTTCTGGGAGATGCACGACATCATCTACGACAACCAGAAGGAGTGGAGCGAGTCGATGGAGCCGCGCGTGCAGTTCGACTCCTACGCGACGCGGCTCGGGCTCGACGTGCAGCGCTTCAAGGCCGACATGGAGCGGCAGGACTTGGCCGACCGCATCAAGAGCGACCTGCTGCGCGGCAACTCGCTCGGCGTGAAGGGCACGCCGACCGTCTACCTCAACGGGCGCGAGCTGGTGCCCGGCAAGCTCGTCACCGAGGAAGACCTGCGCCACGAGATCGAGGCGGCACTCGGCCAGGCGAAGTAAAGAATGAGCACCGAGGCGATTCAAGACGGCGCGCGCGGCCGCGGTTGGGACTGGGCGGTCGCGCTCGTCGCGCTCGTCGGGCTGGCCGACGCGACCTACCTGACGGTCGAGCACCTGACGGGCCAGAGCGTCCGCTGCATGGTCGTCTCCGGCTGCGACGAGGTCTTGCAGAGCAGCTACGCGACGGTCGCGGCCGGCGTGCCCGTCGCGGCCGTCGGCGCCCTCGCGTACTTCGCGGTCTTCTCGCTGGCGACGCTCGCCGCCTACGGCTACGGCGGCGCGCGCAAGCTGCTCACGCCCCTCGTCGCCGTCATGTTTCTCGCGACGCTCTGGTTCCTCTACCTGCAGGCCTTCGTCATCCGCGCCTTCTGCACCTACTGCCTCATCTCGGCGGCCGTCACCACCACGCTCACACTCCTCGTCCTCGCGCGCAGATTCCTGAGCACAGGCCGGCGCCTGGCTTAGCGGCGCAAGAAGTTCCGCCTCTCCCCGTTCTCCCCGTGTGGAAGTCTGACCGGAGGAGGGAAGCTCTATGTTCAAGGCGCGTGCGTTGGCGTTGGTCGGTTCTTTCCTGCTGCTCGCGGGGGCCGTGCCGGCCGCGGCGCAGGAGGGTCGTGGGGCGCGGCCTTTGTACGCCCCGTTCGGCGTGGACGTCCTGGTCGGGGGCGCTCCGCTCGAAGCCATCTACGGGCGCGGGCGGCGCTACGTCGAGGCGCGCGAGGGGGAGGAGTACGAGCTGCTTCTGCGCAACCCCCTGCCCGTGCGCGTGGCCGTCGCGCTCTCGGTGGACGGCCTCAACACCATCGACGCCCGGCGCACGTCCGCGTGGGAGTCGAGCAAGTGGGTCATCGAGCCTTACGGCACCATCCGCGTCTCCGGCTGGCAGATGAGTTCGAGCCGCGCGCGCCGCTTCTACTTCACGACCGAGCGCGACTCCTACGCGGCCAGGCTGGGCCGCGCCTCAGACCTCGGCGTCATCACCGCCGTCTTCTTCCGCGAGAGCACCCCGCGCCCCTACCCCGTCACGCCGCGCCCGTACGAGGACGACGAGACCACCCGGACGCGCGACCGCTCCGAAGCGCCGAAGGATAACGAGATGCGCGGTGAGGGCGGCGCGCGTAGCTCGAAGAGCGCGGGCGCGACCGCGGCCAGGCCGCGCTACGACGACGACGGTTACGCCGCCACGGGCATCGGCCGCTCGGTCGGGAACGACGTCACCTGGATACAGATGTCGCTCGACCGAAGCCCCGCGGCCGAGTTGACCGTGCGCTACGAGTACCGCGACGCGCTAGTGCGTCTGGGCCTTCTGCCGCGGCCGTGGCGCGACGACGACGCGCTCCGCAGGCGCGAGCGTGCGCGCGGCTTCGAGGAGCCGCGCTACAGCCCCGAGCCTCCGCCGCGATACTGACGTGGATGAAAAGTTCGGGAACGTCGCGGGGCGGCGGGTGTCTAAGCTGACAGACCCGCCGACGCAGGAGGTCAGATGCCTACTTACACGAACCCGCTCGAAGGCCTGAGAGTCGCCGCGCCGTGCAAGGCCGACTGGGAGAAGATGGTCGGGGACGAGCGCGCGCGCTACTGCAACCAGTGCAGCCTGCACGTCTACAACCTCTCCGGGATGACGCGGCGCGAGGCCGAGGCGCTCATCACAAGCACCGAGGGCCGCCTCTGCGTGCGCTACTACCGCCGCGCGGACGGCACCGTCCTGACGCGCAACTGCCCCGTCGGCCTGAGCGCGCTCAAGCGCCGCGCCGCCCGCGCCGCGACCGCGACGTTGACGGCCGTGCTCGGCTTCTTCACCGGGCTCGGGCTCAACTTCGGCGTCGAGCGCGCGGTGTCGCCGGAGATGATGGAGGAGTCGGCCGTGCCCGCGCCTTTCATCCCTGAAGTAGATGCGTCCGGCAGGTACGCGGCGCCGACAGACGAGCCGCGCGAAATGCACGTCATGGGCATGAGGGTGATCGACCGCAGCGTGCCCGACGGCCACCGCTAGCGTCAGCGCCGCGACTTGAGGTCTTCGGTGTAGAGGATTTTGTAGGCGCGGTAGTTGGACATGACGCGGTTGACGTAGTCCTTCGACTCGTTGAAGCCGACCTCAGAGGTGAAGATGCCCGGGTCATTGTGCCCCGCGCGGACGACCCAGCGCGCGACGTTGTCCTCGCCGCCGTTGTACGAAGCGGCCACCGCCTCGGGCAGGTTCGGAAACATCCTGAACAGCTCGCCGAGGTAGGCCGTGCCCAGAAGGATGTTAACGTCGGGCTTGAAGAGGTCGTCCTCGGAAAGGTTCTGCAGGTTGACCGAGGGCGCATACTTCGCCGCCTGGTCGGGCGTCATCTGCAGAAGTCCGCGCGCGCCCGCGCCCGACTTCGCGCGCGGGCGGTAGCCGCTCTCCTGCCGCATGATCGAGAGCACGAAGCGCGGGTCTATCTTCTGCTGCTTCGAAGCGCGCACGAGCACGTCGGCGAAAGGGGCGGGGAAGTCGCTCGCCGCGCGCTTCACGTCCGACGCCACGCGCGCCTCGCGCGCCGCCGCCGCCGCCTTCGCCTCACTCCCCAACTTCTGCAAACGCGCGTTCGCCATCCAGCCGTAGTAGGAGCCGGCCGAGTCGGCAATCCCCGTGTAAGCCTTGACCGCCTCGTCCTTGCGCCCCGACATCTCCAGGCTGTAGGCGCGCAGGTACGCGACCTCCGAGGGCGTCGTGTTCGAAGCCTTCGGCAGAGTCATCCGGCTCAGCTCGTCGCTCGTTTGCAGGGCCGCGCCCCAGTCCTTGAGCGCGACAGCCATGCGCAGCCGCGCGAAGAGTGCGGCCACGTCGGTCGCCGTCCCCTTGAAGCGCGCGCGCGTGCGGTCTATCCACGGCAAAGCGTCGCCGGGTCTGCCCGCCTCGCGCAGCGAGTCGATGATGTTGAGGTACGCGTTCTCGATGCGCTCGCCGTTGGGGAAGCGCTGGACGTATTCGGCGTAGCGCGCGGCGGCGTCGCCGGGGCGGTTCAGGCGCAGCAGGGTCGCGGCGACGTAGTAGAAGCCGTCGCGCCCTCCGACCGTCGTCGGGTATTTATCGCCGAGCTGCTGGAAGACCGGCAGCGCCTCCTCGTAGCGCCGCTCCTGAAAGAGCGTGCGGCCGATGCCGAAGTGCGCGGCCGGGACGTTGCCGTCCGTGGGGTAGCGCTCGATGAGCGCGCGCCAGTGTGTGCGCGCCTCCTCGAAGGCGCGGTTGGCCTGGTAGATGGCCGCGCGCCGCATGTGCTCGGCGGGCGTGAGCTGCGGGACGCCGGAGCCGCCCGCGCGCGCCTCCTCGTCGGCGCGGCGGACGGTGTTGAGCGCGTCCTCGGTCTGGTCTTCGGGCGCGAGCGCGACCGGCTCGGCCTCGGAGAGCAGCGGCGCGTCGGGCGAGCCGAACGCCGGGTTGTTGGCGTTGCCGGCCGAAGGCGCGACGCGCGCGCATGACAGTGCGAAAAGCAACGAGACCATGCAGTGAATGAAGAATGCCATTCTTAACCCTTGACGTTGAGTGTACCGCAAGTAAGGATTAACCACAGGGACACAGAGACACAGCTTGTTGCCTTTAGCTGTGCCCAAGCTGTGTCTCTGTGTCCCTGTGGTTAATTTCTTTTTCCTCACTCGTCTTCGATGATCTCATAGGTCGTCACGATCTCGACGCCGGGCCTGAGCGTCGCCGCGACGCTGCAATACTTCGTCTCGGACAGCTCGACGGCCTGCGCCACGGCCCTCTCCGAGAGGCCCTTCCCCGTCACGAAGTGTCTCACCTCCATGCGCGTGTAGGCGCGCGGGTGCTCTTCGCGGCGCGTGCCGCTCACCTCGACGCGGTACGCTGTCACGCGCTCGCGCTTCTTCTTCAAAATCGAGACCACGTCCACCGCGGTGCAGCCGCCGAGCGCGACGAGCAGCAGCTCCATCGGCGTCGCCGCGCTGCCGCGTTCGTGGTTCGTCTCGATGACCTGCGCGTGGCCGCTCGGCGAAATCCCTATGAAGAGTTCGTCGCCCGCGGAGTGGATGACCGCCTTCGGCGCGCCGTTGTCCATGACGTTTGAGAACCCCCTTCGCAGCAAGGATAACACGGCGTACGCGGTTGTATGTTACCCGAACATCCGTGTCGGGTTCAGTACATAAAGTCTTCAAAATGTCGCCTTATTATGGTTGAGACGACAGGGCCGCTTAAGGGCACGGTGGTTGCTTAGCCCAAGAAGAGGTGAATCCTTGCTCGAAGCGTATGACTCTCGGTTATCGCAAACGCTTCTCCCCGAACATCTGTGGAGCAGGGGGCCGCGTCGTCTTTAAGACAGGCACGCGGGTCTCGCCGGACATCCTGAACGAGGAATTGTGAAGCAACATTTGGAGGGAAGAGCGATGAACATAATCAGACAGACCATCTCCGTGGCGCTCGCCGTCGCCATGCTCAGCCTCGGGCTGGCCTCCGCGGCGCAGGCGCAGCGCCCGTACCGCATGAGTGACCGGCAGGTCGAGAACGCCCTGCGCCGCGTCGAGACGGACGCCGACCGCTTCCGTTCGAGCTTCTCGGCGGCGCTCGACCGCAGCCGCTGGAACGGGACGAGCACCGAAGACCAGCTCAACGGCTACGTGCAGAACTTCGAGACGGCGACCGACACTCTGCGGTCGCGCTTCAACTCGCGCAACGCGGTCGCGGCCGACGTCGAGAACGTGCTGCGGCAGGCCGCGTTCCTGAACGACTTCATGATGCGCAACCGGCTCGACGCGCAGGCCATGAACGACTGGACGACCTTGCGCGCAGACCTGGACGCGCTGGCCCGCGCCTACAACGTGACGTGGGACTGGACGCGCCAGACGGGCTACAACAACAACAACGGCTACGGCAACGACCGCTACGGTAACAACGGCGGCTACGGCAACCAGACGGGCGCCGCCTACCGCATCAGCGACCGCCAGCTCGACGCCATCATCCGCCGCGTCGAGAACGGCGCTGACCGCTTCCGCGCCGACATCGGCAACGCCCTCGACCGCAGCACCTACAACGGCACGCGCGCCGAGGACAACATCAACCAGTTCATGCGCGACTTCGAGAACGCGACCGACGCGCTCCGCTCGCGCTTCACCGCCCGGACTTCCGTGGCCGGCGACGTGGAGAACGTCCTGCGCCAGGCCACCTACATCGACGACTTCATGACGCGCAACACGCTCTCGGCGCGGGCCGAGAACGACTGGGTGACGCTGAAGGGCGACCTGAACCAACTCGCCTCCGCTTACAGCGTGGCCTGGAACTGGGACGTGCGCTCGATGCCCGGTTACGGCAACACGACGGCCGACACGAACGTCTTCGGTAACGACCGCGGCGCCCGCGCCGCGAACCGCCTGACCGGCACCTTCCGCCTCGACACGACGCAGAGCGACAACGCGAACACGGTGGCCGAGAACGCCGTCCGCAACCTGCCCTACGCCGAGCGCGACCGCGTGCGCACACAGCTCATGCGCAGACTCGAAGCGCCCGAGATGCTCGCCATCCAGCGCGACGGCAACAACGTGACCATCGCCAGCTCGCGCGCGCCGCAGACGACCTTCACGGCCAACGCCGCCGAGTCGCGCGAGCAGCTGCCGAACGGCTCCTACTCGCGCGTCGTCTCGACGATCCAGGGCGACCGCCTCGTCGTCAGCTCGACGGGCAACCGCGAGACCGACTTCACCGTCACCTTCGACCCGATTGAGGGCGGGCGCCGCCTGCGCGTCACGCGCCAGATCTGGAACGACCGCCTGGGCGCGAACCCGCTGACGGTGGCGAACGTCTACGACCGCACGTCGGACGTGGCCGAGTGGAACGTCTACAACGGGACGGACGCGGGCAACAGCCAGTCCGGCGCCATCAATTCGGCCGCGGGCACGTTCATCATCCCCGACGGCCAGATGCTGACGGCGCGGCTCGACACAGACCTCTCGACGCGCACGTCGCGCACGGGCGACCGCTTCACGATGACCGTGACTTCGCCCGCGCAGTTCGAGGGCGCGGTGATCGAGGGGCACGTCGCGAGCGCGAGCCGCTCGGGCCGCATCACGGGCCGCTCGGACATGTCGCTCAACTTCGACACGGTCAGCTACCAGGGCCGCACCTACCAGTTCGCGGGCTTCATCGACAGCGTCCGCACGCAGGGCGGCCAGACGGTGCAGGTCGATAACGAGGGCACGGTGCGCGACGACGACAACCGCGGCAACACGACCGCGCAGCGCGCGGCCATCGGCACGGCGGTCGGCGCCATCATCGGCGCCATCGCGGGCGGCGGCAAGGGCGCGGCCATCGGCGCCATCCTCGGCGCGGGTGCCGGGGCCGGCTCCGTCTACGTCCAGGGGCAACAAGACCTCGAACTGCTGAGCGGCAGCGAGGTCTCCATCCGCGCCAGCGCGCCGAACAGGTAAAAGGGAAGTAGACAGTAGACAGTAGAAAAGAAGCGGCGCGTCCGACCTGAAGGTCGAGACGCGCCGCTTCTTTTCTACTGTCTACTGTCTGCTGTCTACTGTCTGTGTTACTATTCGACTGCCCTGAACCCTCTCTGTCTTGAAGAAAACTGGTACAACTGATGGCCGCAATCCTGATCGTTGATGACGAGGACGTCGTGCGCGACGTGCTCTACGACCTCTTCTCGGAGGATCACATGTGCCACGCCGCGGCCACGGCCGAGCAGGCGCTCGCCTACCTCGGCGAGCAGAGTTACGACGTGGTGCTGACAGACATCTCGATGCCCGGCCTGAGCGGCGTCGAACTCCTCGGCTACCTGAGGCAGGAGCGGCCCGACACGCCCGTCATCGTCATCTCCGGCATCGGCGACCGCGAGCACGCCGAAGGGCTCATGCGCCTCGGCGCCTTCGACTTCATCCTCAAACCCTTTACCCTCGAATCCGTCGAGCGGAGCGTCGCACGCGCCCTCGAACAGTCACGCGCGCGCAAGGCCGGCCGCTGAAAGCCGTAAGCCGTAAACCGTGAACCGTGACAAGACGCAAGCACTTGTCACGGTTCACGGTTTACGGCTTACGGCCTTTTATTACCTGACCGAAACCTGATCCGTCATCACCTTGACGAGCACCTTGCGCCCGTCCGTGGCGACGAGGTGCACGTCGTCCGCGTCGAAGCGCAAGGCCTCGGCGCCCGCGGCGAGCGCCTCGACCTCGAAGGTGAGCAGCACGCCCGCGCCGCTCAGGGGCGAGGACGGCGGCGCGACGCTGACGAGCAGCAGGCCTTCGGGCGTGAGCGTGTGCGTGACGCGCGCGCCCTCGGGACTTGAGAGCGTGCCGGCGCCGACCGAGCGCAGCGCGAGCACGCGCTGGTCGAGCCGGAAGCTCAAGGCGAGCAGGCCGAGCGGCGCGTCCGTCTTGAGCAGAACCTTGAGCTGCCGGCGCTCGCCGACGCGCAGAGGCTCTGGCTCGGACATCAGCCGGAGCGAGGCGGCGCTCGTCGCGGCGCGCTCCGTCAGAGGCTTCTCCGTGATGACCGAGACCGGCGCGCCGGCCGTAGCTCCAGTGTCGAGGGAAGCGTTCCTCGTGGTCGCCGCGGAGTTGTTCGAAGACGCGTCCTTGCGCGTCGCCTGCCGCTCGAAAGAGAAGAGCGAGCCGCCGGGCACGACCTTCGCGCTGCCCACCGGCTCGGTCGGCTTGTCGGCCGGCGACGAGGTGGCGGGACTGTCGGCGGGCGCGGCCATCAGCTCCTTCGGCGCGGGGATGAAGGTCGGCTCGGCGTCGGGGTCGGCCTTCGCGCCGGCGGGCGCTGTTTGAAGCGCGGCGGGCCTGACGGTCGCGGTCGCCTCGGCGGGCAGCTCGACGTTGGCGTGCGTCGGGAGCGAGCGCGCGGCGGCGAGCTGCTCCTCGCGCACGAGTTCCGTCATCATCGCTTCGAGCGAGTTCGAGGTCGGCGTCTGGAGCGTGCCCGAGGGGTGCATCTCCTCGTCCTCGGGCGTCACCGAAGAGGCGCGCATGACGTGCGGCGTGACGGCGATAACGATGTCCGTCTGCGAGTCATCGCGCCGCGGCGCGGTGAACATCTGGCCGAGTACCGGGACGAGCCCGACGAGCGGCAAGCCTTGCCGCCCGCGCGACTGCTGACTCTGCGCCACGCTCGCGATCATCATCGTGCGGTTGTTCTGGATGCGCGCAGTGCCCTCTATGTTCCGCTCGGTGAAGGTCGGCGTCAGGGCGGCCGCGCCCGCCGTCCGCGTCACGTCGTTCGACTTGATCGACATCTTCACCTGCACGTCGAGGTTCGGGAAGACCTGCGGCGTGAACTCAAGCGTCAAGCCAGTCTTCTCATACTGAATAACGGGGAAGCCGTTGCCGCCGAACAGTCCTTGCGTGGCGCCCTGCGTCGCGTTGTTGCCGTCGCCGTTCGAGACGGAGCCGTAGGGCGTGACCGAGGCGGTCTGGACGGGGACGCGCTGGCCGATGTGAGCCGTGGACTTCTCGCCGTCGAAGGCGTGCACCTGCGTCGAGGCGACGAGCCGCGTGTTGTCGCGGCGCTGCAAGGCCGAGAGGGCCGTGGGCGGGACGATGAAGGCCGCGCCCAGGGCCGTCGGGACGGACGCGAGCGCCTGGGTCACGACCTCGCGGCTGCCGCCGAAGACGCTCAGGCCCTTCTGGATGCCGCCGAGGTTGGTGAGCGAGTCGCCGGTGCCGATCTGGTTGCCGAACTGCAGGAGGTCTGCGCGCGAGACCTCGAAGATGTTGACGTCCATCACGACCTCCGCGCGCTCCTTGTCGATGGAGCGCAGGAGGTCTGCGACGAGGCGGACGTTCTCGGGCGTGTCGCGGACGGTGATGGAGTTGGTCGCCTTGTTGGCGGTGATGACGGGCTGGCGCCCGGCCTGCGGCGGGATCGAGGCCGTGATGAGCGCGCGCGCGTCGTTCGGGTCGACGTTGTAGAGGTAGAAGGTGCGCAGGACGAGCTGTTGATACTGCGGGCGCTTGAGCTGGTCTGCGACGAGGATGGTGCGCGCCGAGAGCTTCTGGAAGAAGAGGCCTTGCGTCAGGAAGATGTAGTCGAGCGCCTGCGCGGCCGTCACGTCGATGAGGTCGACCGAGACCTCGCGCCTGGGGAAGTCGCGGTCGAAGACGACGTTGATGCGGAGCTGGCGCGCGAGGTAGCGGATGAACTTTTCGACGTCGCCGCTGTACTGGATGGACTGCAACTGCTCGTTGCGTGACGGGGGGAGCGAGTCGTCGGCGCGCGGCCTCGCCTCTTTGGTCTCGTAGGCCGTGGGCTGAAGCCTGGCCGAAGCCCGGGCCTGCGGCGCGGGCGCGGGGCGCTCCGCGTCCTCGCCGCCGACTTTGTCACTCTGGAGTTTGAAGGCGCGCTCCATCATCGAGCGCGCGAGCTCGTTCGCCGGGTCGTAGCCGTACGCGCGGCGGAAGGCGTTGTAGGCGCCGAGGTAGTCGCCGCGCTCCATGAGCGCCGCGCCCTGCTGCGAGAAGGCTTGCGACGCGTTGAAGAGAGCGCGGCGGAGGTGGAGCTGGTACTCGCTGTTCGAAGGCTCGGCCGCGGCCGCCAGGGAGAACTCCTCGGCCGCCTTCTCCCACTGCTGCGCGGCCTCCTGCCGCAAACCCTCCTTGTAGTTCTTCTGCCCCTTGCCCGACCGAGCGGACGCCGCGGTGGGCGCGAGCAGGCAGAGCGCGAGGAGGCAGGAGAGGAGACGAATCGGTTCCGTGCGCCGCGTGGGACGTTCTGTTATGCTGCCGGCCAAGTTGCACCTCCGGGAATCGGCGTGGCCTTTGGAGACAATGGGAAGGGTTTGGTTCGTCGCGCCGTGCGCGGGTCGGAGCCGTAAAGGGGCGAAAAACTCTCGACTCTGCTCGAAATTCTGAGCAGGCATGATTGATTAAACAGAGTTGGCTGATGATTGTCAAGGTTGGCTGAGGTGATTTTCTGGAAATGTTGAAGACGCTTCCAGAAGAGGTCGAGGCGTACCGCGACCGCGCGTGGCGGCGCGAGCCGGAGGCGCGGGTCGAGACGGCGGTCGAGGCGGAGAAGCTGGTCGAGGCGGCGGGCTTCTGCGCGACGATGACGGACGCGCGTCGCCCGGGGCCTTCGCTCTACGTCGCCGTCTGCGGCCGGCGCGACGCGCACATGCCGCGCAACGTGCAGAAAGACCCCGAGAGCAGTTCAACTTGGGTCTTGAAGGACGAGCTGATGCGGCGCGGGCGCGTCTACTACGCGAAGCTGACGAAGAACCGCGCGACCTTCGTCGCGCGCCGCCTCGTCCCGCACTTCAACTCGCTCTGGGGCGTGGCCCGCCGTTCGGAGGCGTCGGCCCTTTCGGCCGACGCGCGCGCGGTGCTCAAGGTTCTGCGCAAGGAGTGGGAGATGGCGACGTGCGACCTGCGCGAGGAGTCGAAGGTCACAGACCGCCCGCGCTTCACGC
>JAFAZX010000069.1 GCA_019239425.1 Acidobacteriota bacterium | reverse complement strand
AAGTCCTCGTCGAAGTTGCGCTCGGCGGTGACGTAGCCGCGGCCGCGCTTGAGGCGCATCTCGATGGTGAGCGAGCCGCCCTCGCTGACGGTCGCGATGTAGACGTTCGGGTCGAGTATCTCCACGTCGGCGTCCGCCTCGATGTCGGCCGAGGTGACCTCGCCCGCGCCGTCGCGGTGGATGGTCAGGGTCTTGGCCTCGGTGCCGTGGAGCTTGAACGGAATCTGCTTGAGATTAAGGATGACGTCGGTCGCGTCCTCGACCACGCCGCGGATGCTCGAGAACTCGTGCTCGACGCCCTCGATCTTGACGGCGGTGATGGCCGCGCCCTCGATTGACGAGAGCAAGGCGCGGCGCAGGGAGTTACCGATGGTCGTGCCGAAGCCCCGCTCGAAAGGCTGCGCGGAGAAGCGGCCGTAGCGCTCGGTCAGCGTCTCGCCCTCGACGGCGAGGCGGCGCGGCATCTGAAAACCCGTCCAGAGGTTGTGTTGATCCATTGCCATAGTCGAAAACCTTCGTATGAAAAGTGGCAACCAAAATGCGTGTAGGCGACACGCGCCCGCGGCCCCTGGTGAGAGCCGCGGCGGCGCGCGTCGCCAGGACGCTTACGCGTTACTTGCTGTAAAGCTCGACGATGAGCTGCTCGTTGATGGAGCGATCCACGTCGTCGCGGACGGGCAGCGTCATGACGCGCGCGCTCATCTCGGCGCCGTCGGCCGGCACGATCCAGTTCGGGCGGCCGCGGCCCCCCGCGGTCTGCCACGCGCCCTCGACGTGGGCGTTCTTGCGGCTCGCCTCCTTGATGGAGACGGTGTCGCCGGCCTTGACCTGGAACGAGGGGATGTCCACCTTGCGCCCGTTGACCTCGACGTGCCCGTGGTTGACGAGCTGGCGCGCCTGGCGCCGCGAGGTGGCGAAGCCCGCCCGGTAGACCGCGTTGTCGAGCCTGCGCTCAAGCAGCGAGAGCAGATTCTCGCCCGTGATGCCCTTCATGCGGGCCGCGCGCTCGAAGTAGTTGCGGAACTGCCCTTCGAGCACGAAGTAGATGCGCTTGACCTTCTGCTTCTCGCGCAGCTGGAGGCCGTAGCCCTGCAGCGCCTTGCCGCGGCGCATCGAGTTGCCGTGCTGCCCCGGTGGCTGCGTGCCGCGCTTCTCAATCGGGCACGACGGCTTGAAACAGCGGTCACCCTTCAAAAACAACTTCGCGCCTTCGCGGCGGCACAGACGGCACACCGCACTCCGATACCTAGCCACTCTATTTTGCCTCCGGTCTAAATCTCAGACGGAAAAGTTTACAGACCGCGCGCCTGCACGACGCTTCGGCCCTTCGTCCTTTAGGTCATAAAGAGGGTGATAAGTGATGAGTGATGATTGATAAGAGGACTGCCGTTTCTTATCACTTATGACTTATCACTTATCACCGGTTCGTTAAACTCTGCGCCGCTTCGGCGGGCGGCAGCCGTTGTGGGGGATGGGCGTCGTGTCGCGGATCGTGGTCACGCGGATGCCCGCCGAGTTGATGGCGCGGATGGCCGACTCGCGGCCGCCGCCCGGCCCCTTGACGTGCACCTCGGCCTGCTGCATGCCGACCTCCTTGGCCTTGTTGGCGGCCTCGTAGGCAGCCTGCTGCGCGGCGAAGGGCGTGCCCTTGCGCGAGCCGCGGAAGCCGCGCGCGCCCGAGGAGGACTGCGCGACGAGGTTCCCCTCCGTGTCCGTGATCGAGATCAGCGTGTTGTTGAACGACGCCGCGATGTGCACGATCCCGACGGGGATGTTCTTCTTTTCCTTCTTGCGGAAGGTCTTCTTCTTGCCGGTTGTCGCTTTTGCCATGATTCTGAATAGGGTGCCGGGTGCCGGGTGTTAGGTGTTGGGTAAAACCAGAACCCAGCACCTAGCACCCAACACCCTAATGCTTACTTCTTGCCCGGCGCCTTCTTCTTGGCGACCGTCGCGCGGCGCGGCCCCTTGCGGGTGCGCGCGTTGGTGTGGGTGCGCTGGCCCCGCACGGGGAGGCCGCGGCGGTGGCGCAGGCCGCGGTAGCAGCCGATGTCCATCAACCGCTTGATGTCCATCTGGACGCGCTTGCGGAGGTCGCCCTCGACCTCGCCCTGCGTCTCGATGACCTGGCGGATGCGGCCCAACTGCGCCTCGTCGAGGTCGCGCACGCGGACGTCTCCGCTCACGTCGGCCTCTTTCAGGATGGAGGTCGCGCGCGAACGGCCGATGCCGTAGATGTACGTCAGTCCGATCTCGATACGCTTGTTAACCGGGAGGTCAACGCCGACTACACGAGCCATTTCAGTTCAATCTCCGAATAGAACGGTTTCCGATGACTTCAAATTTGAGATTTCAAATTTGAAATTCCTGATTTACCCCTGGCGCTGCTTGTGCTTGGGGTTGGTGCAGATCACGCGCACCACGCCCTTGCGGTGGATGACCTTGCAGTTGTCGCACATCTTCTTGACCGAAGCCCTAACCTTCATCTCACTTCACCCCTTCCGGCGCGCGCCGGGTCA
>JAFAZX010000047.1 GCA_019239425.1 Acidobacteriota bacterium | reverse complement strand
GTTCCTCATCGCCGAGCACGACCGCGACTTCCAGCGCATCGCCAACGTGGCGCGCTACGAGGGCGAGCACATCATCCTCTACCACAACGACCGCCGCCTCTTCCAACAGACCTACGACCACAGCCGCGGCGGCGGCCACCCGATACTGCAGTAGGCAGTAGGCAGTGCAGAGGGTGTTGGGTGCTGGGTGTTAGGTGTTGGGTAAGAGCTAATAGTCCTACCCAGCACCCAGCACCTAACACCCAAAACCTTCCTGCTGCCTACTGCCTACTCTCCCTCACTTCGAGGTACTGGCGGAGATGAGGACGACGACGTTCTTGTCGGCGATGCTGGTGGTGCCGGCGACGACGCGCTCGCCTTCGCGCAGCGAGACGGGGTTGCGGAAGCCGACCGACTCGTAGACCAGCTTGTCGCCGCCGAGCCAGAGCGGCACCTTCAGGTTCATGACGAACTCGTCGATCTGCACGCGCGCCTGGCCGGGCGCGCCGTCGAGCGAGACGCCCTGCATGACGTAGTCGTAGTAGACCGGGTTCCGGTTGGCCGGCGTGTCGTTGGGCAGCTTGATGTCTGCGACGCCCTTGTTGGTGTTCGCGGTGCGCCCCTCCTTGCTGCGCACGATCTGCGAGCCGATGAGGTTGAAGCTCTTGTTGCCCAGCAACGACTGGAGCTGCCGCACGGCGTCGGAGAGTTCCGACGGGTAGCGGGCCGTCGCCCCCTCCTCGTTCGAGCCGATGAGGAAGTAGACGCGGAACTCGACGGCCGGGCGCGCCGGCTCGGGCATGTCGAGGCGGCGGATGGCCTCCTCGATGACGGTAATGTTCTCCGGGAAGTCGCGCACCGTGATGGTGCGGAATTCGGCGTTGGCCGAGACGACCGCGCCGCGGAAGCCGCTCGTCAAAGGCGCGAGCACGCGCACCAGGCTCTGCGGGTCGCGGTTCTTCACGTCGAAGACGCGGTTCGTGAACATTTTCTGCGTGACGTAGTTGTCCTCCTGCTTCGGCGCCTCCGTCTGCGCCAGCGCGGCGGGCGCGGCGAGCAGGAGGAGCGCGAGGGCGAGGAGTCTCGTCTGTCTGGGGTGCTGCATAGTCTCTCCTTCTTCTGTGGGGCGGTTCTCAAAGGCCGACCGACGCTCGCCCGACTTACACGCGCCCGCCCCTCAAAGGTTTCACAAAGAAGGGGGCGGCGGCCCCGACCCGCCTTAAAGTGGTGGACGCGGTGCGGTGGCGCACGTACAATGGCGCAGCCGAACACCCATCCATTCTGGAAAGGAATTGAAGTCACGATGTCGAAAGAGCACTTGAGGCGTGGAGTCGTGTGCGCGGGGCTTCTGCTCGCCGCGTCGTTCGGGCTGTGGAGTAGTGCGGCACGCACGTCGGCGCAGGGGCCGCCCCAGGGCGACAAGCCGGTCGAGCAGACGCGCAAGAACATACAGGTCTTGAAGGGCCTGCCCGAGTCGCAGCTCTTCCCCGAGATGAACTTCATCGCGGCCTCGCTCGGCGTGCAGTGCGGCTTCTGCCACGTCAGCCAGGGCAAGAACGCGCAGGGGCAGACCAACTGGGTCTGGGAGAGCGACGAGAAGGAGGAGAAGAAGGTCGCGCGCGAGATGATGCGCATGGTCTTGGCCGTCAGCAACGGCAACTACGGCGTGAGCCGCGGCCAGGTCACCTGCTACACCTGCCACCGCGGGCAGGAGCACCCGCAGAGCCTGCCCACGCTCCCGCTCGCCGTCTCCGGCCACGAGCCGCCCCCGGCCGGCGCGACGCCCGCCCACGGCGCGCACGACGAGGCCGGCGCGCACCCCGCGCCGCCGACCGTGCAGCAGGTCTTCGACAAGTACGTCGCGGCCGTCGGCGCGCCCGCGGCGCGTGACAAGTTCCAGACGCTCGTCCTTAAGGGCACGGCCACGGCCTCGCAGAACCGCACGCAGAACTTCGAGGTCACGGTGAAGGGGACTGACAAGGCGCTTCTCTCCGTCGAGATGCCGCAGGGCGGCTCGATGCGCAGGGCCGTCAGCGGCTCGGCGGGCTGGATGGCCGGCCCGCGCGGCACGCGCGCCCTCGGCGCGAACGAAATCGCGGAGGCGCGGCGCAACCTCGACTACTTCAACGTCGTCAAGTTCGCGCCCGCGGCGACGATGCGCGTGGCCGGCCGCCGCAAGGTCGGCGACCGCGACGCCGTCGTCGTCGTCGACCGCCCGTCCGAGAACCTCCAGCGCCGCTACTTCTTCGACGCGGAGACGGGGCTGCTGCTGCGCGTCGTGACGCTGACCGACGCCATCCTCAACCAGCTCCCCGAGCAGGTCGACTTCGAGGACTACCGCGACGTGGACGGCGTCAAGATACCCTACGTCGTCCGCGTCTCGGCCATCGACACCTTCAACAGCCGCACGCAGACCATCACCGAGGTCAGACACGGCGTCCCCGTCGAAGACACCATCTTCAACATGCCGCCGGCCCCGCCCGCGCCGGCAGCGACGCCGAAGCAGTAACAACAAATGATGAATGATGAGTGATGAATGATGAATAAGAGGCGACTTGCCTTTCATTCATCATTCATCACTCATCATTCATCATTCATTTCCCCATGCGACGCATCGATCTCACGAAGGCGCAGGCCGCGCGGTCGTCCACGATCAGGGACATCAACCGGCAGTTCGTCCTCAACTACATCCGCGACCGCGAGCCCATCTCGCGCGCCGAGATCGCGCGCTCGACCGAGCTGCAACGCTCGACCGTCTCGACCATCGTCGAGGAGCTGAAGGACGAGGGGCTCATCGAGGAGATCGGCGCGGGCGCCTCGACGGGCGGCCGCCGCCCTACCCTCCTCAGACTGCGCGCGGCCGGCGCGACCGCCGTCGGCGTCGACATCACGCCCTCTTCGACCACCATCGCCACCAGCGACCTCGGCGGCCGCGTCATCGCGCGCGAGCAGTTCGAGAACAGCCCGCGGCCCGACGAGCTGGCCGCGCACGTCATCGAGCGCCTGCGCGACATCGCGGGCCGCGAGCACCAGGGCGCCATCGCGGGCGTCGGCGTGAGCCTCCCCGGACTCGTGGACACGGGGACGGGGCGCGCCATCTACATCCCCTTCTTCCGCTGGCGCGACTGGCCCATCGCCGAAGAGATCGGGCGCGCGACGGGCCTGAAGGCGTTCGTGGACAACGACGCCAACGCCGCCGCGCTCGCCGAACTCTGGTTCGGGCGGCCCGAGGTGAGCGGCGCGCGCGACTTCATCATCGCGCTCGTCGCCGAAGGCATCGGCACAGGGATAGTCTTCGACGGGCAGGTCTACCGCGGCGAGCGCGGCGCGGCCGGCGAGTTCGGACACATGATCGTGGGCACGGGCGCGCCCGTCGCGTGCTCGTGCGGCAACCGCGACTGCTGGGAGGCTTTCGCGTCGGAGCGCGCGGCCGTGGCGCGCTACACGAATAACTCGGGGAAGAACGTCCAAGTCCTTTTCAGCGAGGTCGTCGAGCGCGCGCTCGGCGGCGAGCAGGCGGCCATCGACGCCCTGACCGAGACGGCACACTACCTCGGCATCGGCATCTCGAACCTCATCGTCGGGCTGTCGCCCGAGACGGTCGTGGTCGGCGGCCAGATCACGCGCGCCTGGCCCATCATCGCGCCCTCGCTCGAAGAGACCATCCAGCGCAGCATCCGCCGCGGCCTCCCCTCCGCGCGCATCGTCGCCTCGACTTTGAGCGAGCCGACGCTCCTCGGCTCGCTCAGCCTGGTGCTGGCGAGCAAGTTCGGTCTGGCGGAAGCTTGAAAGCAGTAGGCAGATGGCAGTAGGCAGTTAAGAACCTTAACTCGAACAGTCGAAGATAGCTCTTCGCCATTTGAAACGCGGAGCGTACTGCCTACTGCCATCTGCCTACTGCCTACTGATTCCTTATGCAGACGGCAGACGTTGTCATCATCGGCGGCGGCGTCATCGGCGCGAGCGTGGCTTATCACCTCGCGGCGCGGGGCGCGCGCGACGTGCTGGTCTTGGAGCGCGGCGCGGCGCCCGGCGCGGGGAGCACCGGGCGCGCGACCGGCGGCTTTCGGGCGCAGTTCGGGACGGAGGTCAACGTCCGCCTCTCGCTCCTCTCGCGCGAGAAGCTTCTGCGGTTCGAGGAGGAGACGGGCGTCGACCCGGGCTTCCGGCAGGTGGGCTACCTCTTCGTCGCGTCGCGCGAAGAGGAGTTGCGCGAACTCGTCAACGCGCAGACGGTGCAGCGCGCGTGCGGGTTCGCGGAGGCGGGCGAGGTCTGCGTCGAAGAGGTCGCGCGGCTGAACCCGGCGTGGAACGTGGAGGGCGTGGCCGGCGGTGTCTACTGCCCCGCGGACGGCTTCATCCGCCCGACGGAGATCATGCGCGGCTACGCGTCGGCGGCCGAGCGTCTGGGCGCGCGCTTCCTCTACGGCGTCACGGTCGAAGGCGCGCGGGCGGCGGAGGGGAAGGTCGGGAGTCTGTTGACGAGCGCGGGCGAGGTCTCGGCGGGCGCGTTCGTCAACGCGGCCGGCGCGTGGGCGGGCGAGGTCGCGCGCGCTCTCGGCGCGGACGTGCCGGTCACGCCGCTGCGCCGTCAGGTCGCGGTCACAAGGCCCACGGACATCCTGCCGGACGGGATGCCGATGACTATCAACGTCGGCGACGGCTTCCACCTGCGCGTGCGCGACGGGCGCGTACTCCTGCTCTGGCCGGACGAGCCGCGCGCCGGGGCGGACGCCTTCGACACCTCCGTCGATGAAGGGTGGTTGCAGACCGTCGTCTCGAAGACGCGCGCGCGCGTGCCCTGCCTGAAGGACGTCGGGATAGACCGCGCGGCCTGCTGGGCGGGGCTTTACGAGATGTCGCCCGACCGCCACGCCATCCTCGGCCGCGCCGAAGGGCTCGAAGACCTCTACCTCGTCAACGGCTCCTCCGGCCACGGCGTCATGCACGCCCCCGCCCTCGGCCAGCTCCTCGCCGAAATCATCCTCGACGGCGCCGCACACACCTTAGACACGCACGCCCTCCGCCCCACACGCTTCGCCGAGGGCCGGCCGAACGTCGGCCCCGACCTCCTCTGAGCACAGCCCGCGCGTGCTATCATTTTTGTCGAGTTACTCGGCGGCACCGTTTTATGGGTAGACTGTTCTATAGAATAGGCGAGTCTGGGGCAGGCATCTTCCGGCTCGCCGGAATTTTAGTCCTGGTCATTACGCAGGCGTTGTGCGGGGCGCTTAAGCAGAAAGGTGATGTCGTGACACCGGCGGCTAATAAGGATGAGATCGCCGCCAAGAGCGCGCAGCCAGATGGGCTGCGCTTGGAACTCGCTTCAGACAGGACTGAGGTCGCCGCCGGACAGTGCGCCGGTTTGCGTCTGAACGTCTTTAACCCCTTCGGGCGGCCGACGCTCTGGCGCAAAGATTGGGTGTTGGAGCAACGAGGCCCCACCCCTCCTTTGCCGGAAGCGGCTCCGCGCAGCGATGTCGAACTCCCGCCGGGGTTGACGGCCGACCTTGTCAACATCCGTCTCTGCCACTCCAGCCTCGCCCCCGGTACATACCATTATCGAATCAGCGCTGCGACCGCATCGGGCGAGCCGCCCCGCTCGAACTGGTTGACCTTGCAGGTTCTCCCCTGAGGCGGCGCGGCCCTGTGTCCGCGCCGCCTCAGGGGCCGGCCGTGCTACAGCCTGGTTTTCGCCCACTCTCGCCAGTATGCGAGATACCGCTGCTCGTCCTTGTCGTAGAGGTCGATTGACGGCGCCCACTCGCTCCGGCCTGTGACGATTGCCAGGCCGAGAACCGCCTGGTAACGCACTTCGCGGTCTTCATCCTGCAACGCCTTCGACAGCGGCTCGATTACGGCATCAGTCCCGATGTGACGGAGCGCCGCGGCGGCGCTCCGTCTGACCACCACCCCGCTCGCCCCCAACAGCCGCCCGAGCGTGGGGACTGCACGCTCGTCAGTCACCCCGTCCCGTATGGCGTAGGCAAGTTCGCCGGATAGACCCGCCGCCTCGGGCTGTGGGCTGAGCAGGGCCTCCTCCGCGAGATTCAGCGCGGAGATGTCGCCCTGTTTGAGCAGAGCGGCGGCGGCGCGCAGGCGCAGAGGGCCGTCGAGCACCGGCAACGCCCTCCTTAACGCCGCCGTGGCCGCCTCCGACCCCACACCTTCCAGAATGCCGACGGCGCGCACGCGCTCGCCCTGGGAGGCCCGCGGCGAGTTCATCACGTAGGCGACTTCGGCGATGACCCTCCCCAGGACGTCGCCCTCTCCGGCCGGAGCGTCGGGCGCGGCGATGATGAAAGGGTAGTAGGGGTCGAGCACCGCATACGACTGCTGCGGCCCGGCCCGGAGGAAGAACAATCCGAACTGCGGCGCGGCGACGCCGACATACCCCAGCGACACGTCCGGGATGTAGAAGACGAAACTGACTGTGGGCGCGTCGGACGGCCCCTTGAGCACTCTGAACAGGCGGAGGGTGGCGACCATCCGGCGCGCGGCGACGGTCTGCCCGCGGGCTTCGATGCTCGTCCGCCCATCTTCCCGCACGGCGGTGACCTGTCCGGCCGCCACGAGACTCGCGTTAGTCGTCAGCTCCGGCAGGTTCAGCGCCGGCACCGGGATGGCCGCCGCCGCGTCCGCGCCCAAGAGGGCGGACGCGGCGGCGGTAACGAACAGAAGTCCGAGACTGCGCATGAGCTTCTCCTTTCCTTCGAGGGTGCCGGGCACCCTTACGGCGCTGGCGACACCCTGTTTGTATGCTCGGAGTGGTCTGTGAACTTCTGCCACGTGTTAGTCTGCACGCGCCGGCCGGAGCCGATGACGGTGCTGCCGACGTACCATTCGCCGTTCCAGTGGTAGACGGCCGTATTACAGAGCGGCGAGCAAGGCCCCCTCGGCGTCGGGGTGTGCGTGGAGGTCTCGCCCTGTATGTGGTCGTACCAGTCCGACGCGCCGACCGTCGCGCCCTGCGCGGCGCCGCGGCGCCAGTCCATGCCCGAGAAGTCGGTGATGATCCCCGACGTCCACTGCTCATTGATGGGCACGGCGGAGGGCAGCACGTCGGTGAACTGATCTTCGATGCGGTAGTGAATCTCGGTGTCGTAGCCCCAGGTGGCGTCGGCACTCTGCACGAAGTTGCTGTTGAGGACGAGCCGGTGCGGCGCGCGCACGGAGAGGTGGAACGTGTCGGAGGTGGCGCCGTTGGCCGTCACCTGGTCGCCACGTCGGTAACGTTGCCGAGGGCGATGACCGCCGTACTCCGCCGAGGCATCCACCAAGCCGCCTCCTGGATGTCCGAGCGCGCCTCGTCTTTGACGACGAAGAATTCGTCCACGTTCTCGCCGCCGTTAACGCGCATGAACCTGAACTGCGCCCACATCTCGCGCGCGATGCCGTAGTAGGAGAGTGAGAGGCCGCCCCAGCCGCGCGCGCCGCCCTCCCCCTGCGGCAGCAACTTCCTGAAATCGACGTAGCGAATCTCCGCCGACCGCACGCGGACGGGGTCGCCGACGACCGGCGTGCCGTCCAGCCGGTAGAAGGTCGGCGTGACTTCCATCTCTTTCGGGCTGCGCGAGTTGAAGACCAGCTCGCCGTCCTGCGCTTCGGGCAGGTCGGTCAGAGGAACGTAGAGCACCTGATTCCCCGGCGGCGAGCAGCTCGGGCACTGATCTTTCTTGCCGTACTTTTTCCCCAGATACCCGGGCGCGACCTGTCCAGACTTGGCGGAAGCGCCGCCCGCCTCGGCGGTGAAGTAAGACGTGGCTAAGGAGATGAGTAGAGCCAAGCCCCCGACAAGACACAGGAGCGATTTGAGCAATGTGCCCCGCCAAGCCGACTTTAACCAGTGAGACGAATGGAAGGGTTTCCGCATGAGCACCGCCTTTCTGTTCTTCTAAAGAACATGCTTCGGAAGAAGAGACGTGACTGCCTCTTCCGATGAGGACACGCATCCCAGAGGGTTTTGCTGCGGCGCGCGGGGCGAACGCGTAGACGGATGTTTAGAAGCAGAGAGGGGACAGGGCTAACGGTGGACGAGCGGTTTCAGGCTAACGGCGAGGAGAGAGAGAGAGTTCCTGGTAGCTCGCGTAAGTCGGGAGTGGATGGGGAACGCGCGAAATTTACTCCAGTCATGCAGGTCTGTCAACAGGATTTTTCTGTAACGCGTTGTCCGCGCGAAAAGGTCAGTAAGGTGCCTCCGCCGCAACGCGTGCGGCGCGGACTTTACGGCAGACGATGTAAACCGTGCGTTAGGTTACTTCGTGCCTTTGCCTTCGGTGAGGGTGGCGGTCTTGTCCACGGCGTCCACGTTGAAGGTCTCGGCGGAGCCGTCGGGCCAGCGGACTTCGAGTCTGTCGACTTTCGTCGCGGCGCCGAGGCCGAAGTAGAGGCAGGGGTCGTTCTGTGAGGCGTAGCTGCCGCCGCTCACAACGTCGCCGCGCTGGCGGAGCTTCCCCGTCGTCAGGTAGACGACCGCGCCGGTCGCGTCGCGCGGACTCTTCTTCGCGGGGTCGCCGACGAGGCGGAGGCGCAGCCAGTGGTTCTTCGTCTCGGTGACGTTGCGCAGGACGGTCGGGTAGGTGTCGAGGTTGTTGAGGACGAGGTCGAGGCGGCCGTCGCCGTCTAAGTCCGCGACGGCGAGGCCCCGGCTCGGCCAGGCTTCGGCGAGGCCGGAGCCGGGGGCCGCGCCGACCCGCTGGAACTGGCGCGCGCCGCGCTCGGCCTGCCGCGCGTCCGGGTGCGGGACGTTCCGGAAGAGCAGAAGCTGCTGCGCGTAGGACGTGCCCCACTGCTGCGCGTCCACGGCCGGGTAGACGTGGCCGTTGGCGACGACGATGTCCTTCCAGCCGTCCGCGTCATAATCCAAAAACGCCGTGCCCCAGCCGAGGAAGGGGATCGTCGGCTCGCCGACGCCCGCCTGAAAAGTCACGTCGGTGAAGTTGCCCTCGCCGTCGTTGTGGTAGAGCGTGTTCGAGTCGTCGGAGAAGTTCGTGACGTGGAAGTCCACGCGGCCGTCGTTGTCGTAGTCGCCGACGCCGAGGCCCATGCCCGCCTGCTCTCGTCCGTTCTCGTTCAGGGCGACGCCCGAAGGGTAGCCCGTCTCCTCGAACGTGCCGTCGCCCTTGTTGATGTAGAGCTGCTTCGGCGTCGAGTCGTTGACGACGATGAGGTCGAGCAGCCTGTCGTCGTCGGCGTGCACCCAAGCCGAAGAGAAGCCGTAGTAACGCGTCGCGTCGTTCACGCCCGCCTTGTCAGACACGTCCTCGAACGTCCCGTCGGGCTTCTGGTGGTAGAGCGTGTCGGTGTCGCCCTTCAGGCCGCGCGGGCCGCACATGACGGCGACGCCGCGGAACTGGCAGAAGTTGGCCGCGACCTGTCCGGGCTTGCCCGCGTCCGAAGGCGAGGGCGGGAGGTTGTCGAGGTCGAAGACGACGTAGCCGGGGACGAAGAGGTCGAGGCGGCCGTCGTTGTCGTAGTCGCCGAAGCTCGCGCCCGTCGACCAGCCCTTGCGCGCGACGCCGACTTTCGGCGCGACGTCCGTGAAGGTGCCGTTGCCGTTGTTGTGGTAGAGGCGCGACGTGCCGTAGTTGCCGACGTAGATGTCCGCGAAGCCGTCGTTGTCGTAGTCGCCGACGGCGACGCCCATGCCCCAGCGCTCGTTGGCGACGCCGGCCTTGTCGGTCACGTCCTCGAACTTCCAGTTGCCGAGGTTGCGGAAGAGCGCGGCGCGCGGCCGCTTCTCCTTGCCCTGCTCGGCGGCGATGGTCGAGCCGTTGAGGAGGTAGATGTCGGGCCGGCCGTCGTTGTCGTAGTCGAAGACGGCGACGCCGCCCGAGGCGGTCTCGACGATGTAGTCCTTCTGCCTGCTGCCGGAGACGTGCTTGAACTGCGCGAGCGGGGTGCGCGCGGTCACGTCCTCGTAGACGACCGGAGCTTTCGGGTCGGTGATGCCGGCCGTGCGGCGCGCGCCTGTGACGGCCGAAGAGCCGGTCACCACGCCCATGCCGCCCTGCGGCCTCTGCGGCTCGTTCGTCTGCGCCGACGCCCGTAAGAGCGTCAGCGTGACGAGCAATGTGAAGGCGAGCGCGCGCCTCGAAAAGGGGTTACTTGTCATTACGTGACTTCGGGATTAAATCAGAAACTATTAACCACAGAGACACAGCGACACAGCTTGTTGAGCTGTTCCTCTTCAAGCTGTGCCTCTGTGTCTCTGTGGTGAACTCTTACTCAATTAAAACAACTTGAAGATGATTACTGTCTACTGTTCTCGAATGGTCTGGTATGTATCAACCGCTGGGGAGTTGAGCGTCTGTACTTTGCCGTCCGGCCAGTGAATCTCGACGGTGCGGACGCCGGCCTTGCTTCCGAGGCCGACGAGCAGGCGCGTGTCGTTGGTGGAAAGATAACTGCCCGCGCCCGTCACGTCAAAGACCTGTCGCGCGCCCGCCGAGTCCGTCACGGTGACGCGCGCCCCGAGCCCCTGCCTGTTCATCCCGGCGCCGGCGAGCGCGAGGCCGAGCCAGTGATTCTTCGCGCCCGAGTTGCGCAGGACGACCGCCGGGCCGTCCGTCTGCGCGAGCACGACGTCGGTGTCGCCGTCGTTGTCTATGTCGCCGAAGGCCGCGCCGCGCGCGGCGAGCGGGGCGGTCAGGCCGGCGGAGGCCGAGACGTTGACGAACGTCCTGCCCGTGTTGCGCAGGAGCAGAGGCGTCTGCTTGTAGAGGATGTAGCCGGTCGTCTTCTCGATGGTGTCGAGAACGTGCCCCTGCGCGACGAAGATGTCGCGCAGCCCGTCGGCGTCGAAGTCGGCGAAGCGCGCGCCCCAGCCAGAGTAAGGGATGGTGATTGAGCCGAGGCCGGTCGTGCCGGTCGCGTAGGAGAAGCTCATGTCGCCGTTGTTGCGGAAGAGCGGGTAGGTCTCGTTCGAGAGCGCGGTGACGAAGACGTCCACGCGGCCGTCGTTGTCGTAGTCTCCGGCGTCCACGCCCATCCCGGCGAAAGACTTCCCGTTCTCGTCGTAGCCGACGCCCGCGAGCAGAGCCACGTCCTCGAACGTGCCGTCGCCCTTGTTGCGGAAGAGGAACTGCCGCGCGTTGTCGTTCGCCTGAAAGATGTCCGTCCAGCCGTCCCCGTCGAAGTCCGCGAAGGCGACGCCCAGTCCTTTGCCTTCCGGGTCTGCGACGCCTGCGCGCGCGCTCACGTCTTCGAAAGTGCCGTCGGTTTTTTGATGAAGGAGGACGGGCGAGGCGCCTTTGAAGTTGTCGGGGTGGCAGTAGGCGCGCACCTGCGTCGAGCCGCAGTAGAGAGCGCCGCGCTCGAAATCCCAGTCCATGTAGCGCGCGACGTAGAGGTCTAGACGGCCGTCGCGGTCGTAGTCGAGCCAGCCGGCGCTCGTCCCCCAGCCGGGGACTTCGGCCTTCAACTTCTGCGTCACGTCCTCGAAAGTGCCGTCGCCGCGGTTGCGGTAGAGGCGGCCCGCCCCGCCGTAGGCCGCGACGTAGAGGTCAGTGCGGCCGTCGCCGTCGAAGTCTCCGGCCGCCGCGCCCATCGAGTAGCCGAAGCCCTTCAGGCCCGAGCGCTCGGTCACGTCCTCGAAAGTGCCGTCGGGTTTTTGACGGTAGAGGCGATCCCAGAAGCGCGTCTCGCGCTTGTCGGGCGCGGCCGTCTTCGGCATCGGGTCTGTCAGGGCGGCGCCGTTGGTGAGGAAGAGGTCGAGGCGGCCGTCGCCGTCGAAGTCGAAGAGCGCGACGCCCGCGCCCATCGTCTCGGGCAGATACTTTTGAGAGGTCGGCGAGGCGCTGTGTTTGAAGTTGAGGCCGACCTGCGCCGTCACGTCCGCGAAGACGACGGGCGAAGGCGACTGCGGCGCGGGGGGCGCGGTCTTGCGCGCGGGGGGCGTTGTGTCGTAGGAGCGGCCGGTGCGCTGGGGCGGGGCCTGCGGCGGCTGCGCCGCGGCGCAGAGTTGCGCGAGCGCGAGCAGGAAGAGTGCGCGGAGCGCGCCCGACGCCTTGCCTTGATTCGCCGCCATGTCTGTACCGTAACAAAACGTCCGGGCGACGTACAAGCGGACGTGTGCGGAAACCCCGGCTGATACTTTTTCAGGAATTTTTACGCTATTGCAGGTAAGGACGCCGCGGCATATCGGTTGCCCTCAGTCAGAGACGAAAGCCTTTCGGCGATTATTTCAGGAGCCTTTAAAGATGAGAAGACGCAGCCTCGTCAGTTTATTCGCAATCGTTCTCACGCTCGCGGCCTACGCGCCCGCGCTCGCGGCCTCGGACGCCGCGGAGGACACGGACGTGCGCAAGGTGGACGCGAAGGTCGTCGAGGTCAACGAACGCCACATCTCCATCGTCGCGCGCACGGGCGTCGAGCACGTCATCGCGACGGACGCGGCCGACACGCACGTCACGCTGCGCGGCAAGCGCGTCGAGCTGAAGAAGCTGCGCGTGGGCGACGTGGTGACGGTCGAGCTCGACCCGGCGAGCCAGATGAAGTTCGCGCGCCGCATCGTCATCGGCGAGCAGCCGGGCGACACGCTCGCCTCGGCCCGAGACTGAAGTTGAGTCTGAAAAGTTTGCCGCACGTCTTCGGGCGCGCGGCATGACGAAAGCCGTCCGGCTCCCTCGCTCTTCGTGAAGCCGGGCGGCTTTCAGTCCGTCTGGACTACCGAGCCCGGCCGCAGCCCGCTCAAGGCGTGCAGCAGCGTCCCGACCGAAAGGATGACGACCGCCGGCAGCGTAAAGTGACGCCGCAGCCCCGGCTCGGCCGGCTCCGCGAAGAAGGCGGCCAGCATCAACAACGGCGCGACGAGGACGAGCGCCGACCCGAGCAACTGCAAGTGCCTCCGCCAACCGCGCCCGCGGTAACTGAAGTACGCACCCAGCCCGAGGTTCACCAGCCCCGCCAGCAGCAGGTAGATGTGGCGCGAGCGGAACATCACCCGCGCCGTCTCGCCGAGCGCGTTCGCGCGCACGTTGAGATAGTCCATGTACTGCCCGGTCAGAAGGAAGGCGACCAGAGTCGCCACCCCGACGATGAGGTGCAGACGTTTCATGGCGGCGCGGCGGAAGCCCGACCGTAAGGGAGGGCGTACGTCTCCCTCTTGTCGAACTTTGACGGAAGACAGACGCCCTCCCTTACGGTCGGGCTTCTGCCGGGAGGCTAAAGCCGGTAGTGCACGTGGCCGCGAGCGCGGGCGTCCTCTTCGAGGCCGATGTTCTGGAGCCGGAGCGAGACGTCCGCGTCGAGGTCGAGGCCGTCGCTGAAGCCCGCCTGGAGTTTGACGGTGCCGGCGGCGGCGATCATCGCGGCGTTGTCGGTCGAGAGGTGGCGCGAGGGGAAGTAGGCCGGCACGCCGATCTTCCGCCCCAGCTCGCGCGAAGCTTCGCGCAGGGCCTCGTTGCAGGCGACGCCCCCGCCCACGATGAGCGTGCGCGGGCTGTGCTCCGACGCGAGCCGCTCGGTCGTGCCGACGAGCGAGCGGATGACCACGCTCTGGAAGCTCGCCGCCAAATCCTTCACCGCCTGCGAAGGCTCCTCGCCCTCGGCCACGGGTTTCAGGCCCGTCTCGCGGACGTGCTTCGAGACGGCGGTCTTCAACCCGCTGAAGCTGAAGTCGGGCAGGCCGTCGCCCATGCGCGGCACCTGGAAGCGTACGGCGCGCGGGTCGCCCTCGCGCGCGAGCCGCTCGATGATGGGGCCGCCCGGATAGCCGAGGCCGAGCATCTTCGCGACCTTGTCGTAAGCCTCGCCGGCCGCGTCGTCGCGCGTGCGCGCGAGCACCTTGTAGCGGCCCGGCTCGGGGACGAGGAAGAGGTTCGTGTGGCCGCCCGAGACGATGAGCGCGAAGGCCGGGTACTCAATCGGCGGGTTGTCGAAGACGACCGAGTAGATGTGCCCCTCGATGTGGTTGACGCCGACGAAGGGCTTCTCCAAACCGTAGGCCAGGGCCTTCGCGAAAGAGAGTCCGACGAGGAGCGAGCCGACGAGGCCCGGCCCCCGCGTCACGGCGATGCCGTCGATCTCTTCCTGCTTGACGCCGGCGCGCGCGAAGGCCTCCTCGACGACGGGCACGATCTTGTCGAGGTGCTCGCGCGAGGCGAGTTCGGGCACGACGCCGCCGAAGCGCTTGTGAATCTCGACCTGCGAGGAGATGACCGACGACAACATCTCGCGGCCGTCGCGCACGAGCGCCGCCGCCGTCTCGTCGCAGGAGCTTTCGATGCCGAGCACTAACATCACTCTTCCGCCTTCCGCCTTTGAATCTTTGCCGCAATCTTAACAGGCGCGGGCGGCCGCCGCGAAATAAGGCTTGGACTAAACCGTACCTTCTCTTATACTCGCACGGCTTCGCAAGCCTCCGGCCCTTAGAGCTTGCCCTACTCGCCCTACTCAGGCCGGGGCTTTTCTCGCAGTACCTTTCTTGACCCGAGACAAATCAACCCTCAAAGGAGAAGAATCTAAATGGCAATCACGGTTGTCAACGGCACGAACGCGGAAGGAATCGAGTTCACCATCAACGGCATGACCGACGGCTCGGCGACGCCCATGTGGTCGGGCTCGCTCAACCCCGCGGGCCAGCAGGGCTCGCAGCAGGTCATGCAGGTAAGCGGCTTCGAGCTGTATCAGGTGCAGTTCTACCCGGTGGGCTACACGGGGAGTAACGAACTCGCCTCCGCCACCACGCCGCAGATCACCGACGAAGTCATCGTCGCGTTCAACCTCGACGTGGTCGCGAACTAAGCGCGCGCCGCTTCGGCCAACACCTCCCGGAAGAGGGCGTCCCAGCGCGCCGAGATGTTCTCCCAGCGGTATTCGACTCGCGTCGCGTTGCGGTACGCCCTCTCCGACATCTCATCCAGGAACCCGCGGTCGGCGTACAAACTCTCCAGAGCCCCGGCCACGGCCTCCGGCGTCACCAGCCAGCCCTCGGTCAGAATCTTCTCGTTAACAATCCGCAGCGCCGGCTCGACCAGCACGGCCGAACCTTCCCACAACTCCGCGCAGGCCGAGTGGCGCGGGACGATTTGCGCCGCGCGCGTCGCCGCGTGCTCGAAGCTCGGCAGCCCCCAGCCTTCCGCGGTCGAGGTGTTTACACCGACGTCGCAGGCGTTGTAGACGCGGTTGAGCTGCTGCGGCGAGACGGTCTGCATGACCTTGTTGAGGCTCGACATCAGCACGCGGTCTTCGACGCCGTAGCGGCGCGCGAGCCGGACGACGTTCCAGCCCACGTCCTCGACGCCCATGTGGAGGAAGAGGTTGACGCCCGGCGGTTTGCCCTCTGCGAAGAGGGCGAAGCCGCGGACGGTCGTGTCGATGCGCTTGCGCGGCTGGTTGCGGTTGGCGTTGAGGACGATGAAGCGCCCTTCCAGGTCTTCGAGCCCGGGGAAGAGTAGGCGGCGCGCGTGCAGGCGCGGCGAGACGCCTTCGGCTTCGAGCGGGCGGAACGTGTCGGTGTCGACGCCGTGCGGGATGATTTCGACGGGAGGGAAGTTGAACGAGGGGTCTTTCGACCTCTGCGCCGCGGCGGCCGACTCGATGACCTCGCGGCCGAACTCCGTGTAGGCGACGCAGCGGCGGACTCCGCCCAGGGGCTCGACGTCCTCCGCGTCGAGCGGCCCGCCGTCCACGGGGCAGTAGAGGACGACGGGCGGCGGCTCCTTCATCTTTCTTAATTCCTGAAGGTACGCGTGCTGCACCCAGATGTCGTTGAGGACGAAGACGAGGCGCGGCCGTATCTTTTCAACCAAAGGCAGCACGCGGCCCGCGCCCCAGCGGTCGCCGCCGACCTCGGCCGGGTAGAGCCTCCAGGGGTGGTTGTGCGGGTCGCCGCGGTAGTTGGTCGCGAGCTGGTGTATCTCGTAGTGCTCCGCGAGCGGCGTGAAGACGCCCTCCATCACGCGCGCGAAGCCCGTCGGCACGCCGCCGTCGCCGGCCACGAGGATGCGCGGGCGCTCTGTGTTGTCGCTCAAGCTTAAGGGGGATTCCTCGTTTAGGAATTGATAAAGCGCGGATGTAACCGGGTCAGAACCACCCGCGGTAGCGGGTGGCCCTTTGAGATACGGATGCTCCGGGTAACAAAGGGCCACCCGCTACCGCGGGCGGTTCTGACCTTACTAACGTCGCTTCCAGCGGACGCCGTCGCGCGTGTCTTCGAGGGTGATGCCGCGGGCGGCGAGCTGGTCGCGTATCTCGTCGGCGCGGGCGAAGTCGCGGCGGTGGCGCGCCTCCTGCCGCTGGTCGATGAGCTGTTGGATGTCCTCGTCGAGCAGCGCGGCCTCCTCTGCGGGGAAGACGTTGAGCACCGAGTTGAAGCGCTCTATCAACTCCAGGATGTCGCGGCGGTCGTCCTCGCGCAGCACGCACGAGTCGAGCGCGGTGTTGGCCTCGCGCCGCAGGCCGTGAATCGCCGCGAGCGCGACCGACGTGTTGAGGTCGTCGTCCATCCCCGCCTCGAACTCTTCGAGCGCGCGCGCCGCCGCCGCCTTCAGCTCGGGGTTCGAACCGGCCTCAGTCTTCGCCTCGCGCAGACGCGTGCGGAACGTGCCGAGCGATTCGACCGTCCGCTCCGCGCCCTGCAGGCCCTCGAACGTGAAGTTGAGCTGCTTGCGGTACGGCACGCTCAGGAGCAGGTAGCGAATCGCCGTCGGGTTGAAACCCTTCTCCAGGAGGTCGCGGAAGGTGTAGTAGTTGCCGAGCGTCTTCGACATCGTCTCGCCGTCCACCTTCAGGTGCTCGGCGTGGAGCCAGTAGCGCGCGAACTGCTTGCCGGTCGCGCCCTCCGACTGCGCCACCTCGTTCTCGTGATGCGGGAAGACGAGGTCGATGCCGCCCGCGTGGATGTCGAAGGTCTCGCCGAGGTACTTCATCGACATCGCCGAGCACTCGATGTGCCAGCCGGGACGGCCCTTGCCGATCTCCGTGTCCCACGCCGGCTCTTCCGGAGAGCCTTGCGCCTTCCAGAGCGCGAAGTCGCGCGCGTCCTCCTTCTCGTACTTGTCGGTGGCGACGCGCTCGCTCCCGCCGACGAGGTTGCCCGCGAAGTTGATCTTCGAGAGCTTGCCGTACTCGGGGAACGAGGCGATGCGGTAGTACCAGGAGCCTTCGGACTCGTACGCGTGGCCGGCGTCGCGCAGGCGCTTGATGATCTCCACCATCTCCTCGATGTGGCGCGTCGCGCGCGGCAGCTCTTCGGGCAGCTCGGCCCCGAGCGCCTCGTAGTCTTCGAGGAAGGCCCGCGTGTACTCGCCCGTGTACTCGTCGATGGTCTGCCCGCGCTCGGCCGAGAACTTGATGATGCGATCCTCGATGTCCGTGATGTTCATCACGTGCTTGACGCGGAAGCCCTTGTACTTGAGGTAGCGGCGCAGCACGTCGCCGAAGGCGGCCATCGTGCGGAAGTTGCCGATGTGCGCGTAGCTCCAGACGGTCGGGCCGCAGATGTAGAGCCGCGCCTCGCCTTCGTGCAGCGGGCGGAACTCCTCGACGCGGCCGGAGAGGGTGTTGAAGAATTTGAGCATCAGTCGTTGCGAAGAGAAGGGAGGGCGCGCCGCCGCCCCCGACTATTGGAGTACGAAGTTGTAAGTGATCGTGCCCGAGACTTTCACCGGCTCTCCCGAAAGCCTCGTCGGCGAGAAGCGCGCCGCGCGGGCCGCATCTTCCGCCGCTTCACGGAGCAGCTCCGGCCCGCTCATGGCCTCCGCGCTCTCGACCAGGCCGCACTCGTCAACGACGATATGGACGGCGACCGTGCCGCTCACGCGCTCCTCCCTCGTGGCCGGCGGGTAGACGGGCACGGGCTTGCTGATGGCCTTGCCGTTAAGGACGCCGCCCTGAATGCAGCGGGCCGTACGCCTGTTGGCGCAGAAGCGCGTCGGCATCTGCATCGACGGGTCGGGCACCTCGATGGCGACTGTCGTTACGCGGTACGTCTCAACGGAGGCGGGCGCGGGCTTGGAGCTGAAGAGCCACGTGGCGGCGACGCCGAAGGAGAAGGTCAGGAGCGCGACGAGAAGGCGAAGGCCGTACAGAGTCATAAAGTTCCTCCTCAACAGAACGGGACACCGGGGCCGGGGAGCAGTTCGTATCTCAGAGTCTAGGCAAGGACGGACGGCCAGTCAACAATGGGTGCTAGGTGCTGGGTTTTGGGTGTTGGGGAAGAACCGGCTTCTACCCAACACCCAAAACCCAGCACCCAGCACCCATTCAAGAGTCTCTTCGGAAGTGCTCGAAGCCGCCGGGTTTGAGAAGGCTGGCTCTGCCGTCACGGACGAGGCGAACCTTGCCGCGCTCGGCCGTGACCTCGCCGACGCGCGTGAAGGGCACGCCGCCGACTTCGCGCGGGAGCCGCGCGGCCTGACGCGTGGAGGCGGTGAAGAGAAGCTCGAAGTCCTCGCCGCCGTCGAGCGCGAGTCTGAGCGCCTCGTCCGCGCCCACGTTCGTCTGCGCGAGCAGTGGGTCTAGAGGCAGGCTCGCGGCCTCCACGCGCGCGCCGACGCCGCTCTCGCGGCAGACGTGCATGAGGTCGGACGAGAGCCCGTCGCTCAAATCAATCAGCGACGTGGCGAGCCCTTTCTCCGACAGCAGAGCGCCCCATTCGACGCGCGGCTCCGGCCTCCGCTGTCTCGCCAGGAGTCCGCGGGACGCGCGCGCACGGCCGCCCTCAAGCATCTTCAAACCGGCCGCCGCGCCGCCCAACGAGCCCGTCACGAAAATCTGTTCGCCCGCCGCGGCCCCGCCCCGCGTCAAAGCGCGCCCCCGCCGCACCTCGCCGATTACCACGGAGTCGACGACGAAGCCCCCAGTCGTCCGCGAAGTGTCGCCGCCGATGATGCGCACGCCGTAAACGTCTGCCAGCGCCCGCACGCCTTCGTAGAACTCTTCGAGAAACCGCCCGCGCCAGAGCGCGCGCGGCACGCCCACCGAGAGCAGGCAGAAGCACGGCCAGGCCCCCATCGCCGCCGCGTCCGAAAGTGACACGGCCAGGGCCTTGTGCCCGAGGTCGCGCGGCGTCGTCCAACCCTTGTCGAGCCGGAAGTCGACGCCCTCGACCAGAAGGTCGGCCGTGATGACGAGGTCGAACCCCGCCCGCGGTCGCAGCAAAGCCGCGTCGTCGCCGATGCCTTTCAGGAGTGATGAGTGATGAGTGATGAGTGACGAGTGCCTGTTGTCAGGGACTCGTGCCAGTTCCCGGCGGCGGACGCGTTCGATAAAGTCGAACTCTCCGCCGCCGGTCAACTTATCACTCATCACTTATTACTCTTAAAGATTTCGCCGCAGGGAGTCGAGGCCGGCCTGGATCGTCTCGGGTGAGGTCGAGAAGGAGAAGCGGAGGTGGCCTTCGCCGTGCTCGCCGAAGACGACGCCGGGGACGGTCGCCACCTGCGCGCGTTCGAGCAGGATGTCCGCGGCGGCGCGGCTCTCCTTGTGGACGCGCGTAACGTCGGGGAAGGCGTAGAAGGCCCCGGCCGGCGGGTCGCACGCCAGGCCCAGCTCGCACAGGCCCGAGACGAGCAGGTCGCGCCGCTCGCGGTAGGCCCGGCGGATGCCCTCGTAAAAATCATCGGGCAGCGCGAAGGCCGCGAGCGCCGCCCACTGCGAAGGCGTCGAGACGCCGTTCGTCGTGTAGAGCAGGCACTTCTTCAACCCAGTCATCCAGGGCTCGGCCGCGACGGCGTAGCCCATGCGCCAGCCGGTCATCGCGTAGGACTTCGAGAGCGTGTAGCAGGTGATCGTCCGCTCGAACATCCCTTCGAGCGAGGCGATGGAGACGTGCTCGCCCTCGTAGACGAGGTCTTCGTAAGCCTCGTCGGCGATGACGACGAGGTCGCGCTCGCGGGCGAAGCGCGCGGCCTCCTCCGCCTCCTCGCGCGTGAAGGTGAAGCCGGAAGGGTTCTGCGGCGTGTTGAAGTAGACGGCGCGCGTCCTCTCCGTCGCGTGGCGCGCGAGCGTCTCGTAGATGCCTTCGCGCCGCGCCTCGGTGCTGCGGACGAGGACGGTGCGCCCCTCGCAGTGCGCGATGAGGTCGCGGATGGGCGTCCAGAAGGGCGAGAAGACGAGCACCTCGTCGCCCGGGTCTACGACCGTCTGGAAGGCCGCGAAGAGCCCCTGCATCCCGCCGTTCATGACGACCACGTCCTCCTCGCGCGCGGGCGTGCGGTTGCGCTCGCGCAGCTTCGAGGCTATCGCGTGGCGGAGTTCGGGAATGCCGGAGGAGGGGGCGTAGCGCGTGCGGTTCTCGGCCAGCGCGCGCGCCATCGCCTCCTTGATGGGGCCGGGAGTTTCGAGAAAGGGTTCGCCGCCCTCGAACTGGAAGACGCGTGCGCCGCCCGCGCGCAGCTCCATGACCTTGTTGCGGATTTTGACGATGTCGGAGAACCCGACGCCATCAAGCCGCCTCGAAAGGCGGAAGACCGAAGAAGCGGAGGTAGACAAAACGTGCGACTCAACTCTCAAATGGTCTGTTACCGGCGCGGATTATAGCGTCCGGAATGCGGGAGCGTCCAACCCAAGCCGTTGAGGATATCGTCAACGGGCAGCCCCATATCGTGTACGCCGTTCGTGCGACTACGCATGAGCGGCGAGCGCCCCTTCTTACAATTTGAAGACAAAACGGTTGCGATGCCTTTGGATTGCACACAAGGGCGGGCGAGTTTGCTAGATTGTCGGGAGCGATGCCGGGCGCGCTTCGCAGAGGAACGGCAGTTGCCACTCTCTCCGGCGTGTACGCTCATTCACGTGCGTCCGAAAAGATCATTAGATAAGCAGAGGAGACACTGACCGATGACGACGACGAACAAGATTCTGCCCGTGGCGCTCGTGGCGGCACTGCTCGGCGGCACCGTCGGCGCGTTCGTGATGCGCCCGAGCAACAACACCCCCGAGATCGCCAAGGCCGAGGCGCCGAAGCAGCTCGTGGCGGGTGAGGCGACGAACGTTAGCCCGGCTGACGAACAGAGGGCGGCGCTCGACAACGAGATAGCTAACGAGACGAAGAACATGACCGAGGAGGAGCGCGCGGCCTTCAAGGACGGCTTCATGCAGGGCGTCGACGCGGCGCGCGACTCGAACCTGACGACCGCGGCGACGACGACTCGCGTCGTTAATCGCGCGGCCCCGGCCCGCACGCGCACCGTTTACCGCAACAGCGCCCCGCGCCGCGTCTACTACGACTACGGCCAGACGAGGGGCCGCTCCTTCTGGCAGAAGCACCGCGACAAGCTGACGGTGGCGATGGGCGCGGGCGGCGGCGCTCTGCTCGGCGGCCTCATCGGCGGCAAGAAGGGCGCAGGCATCGGCGCGCTCGCCGGCGGGGGCGGCTCGGCGCTCTACACGTACAAGATTCGTAAGCGCAACCGCAACTACTAAGCGAGGCGACGCGAGATGCGTAGAAGTCTGAAGGCGGCACACGCGGCCGCGACTCTGACTCTGCTCATGCTGGCGCTGCTGACAAACGGGCGGGCGACCTCTGCGAAGGCCGGGGCCGCCCGTTCCTCTCTGTGGCAGCGTCGAGGGGCGGCGCGCGGCGCGACTTCGCTCCCTGCGCCTGTCAACTTTCGCGAGTCGGAAGGGCGCGGCCTGCTCGTCAGGGCCTGGGTCAACGGGGCAGGCCCTTTCACCTTCGCCGTCGACACGGGCGCGGGCGCGACGCTGCTCTCGCAGCGCGCGGCGTCCGAGGCGCGCGTCGAAGTCGAGGCTGGCGGCGCGAACATACGCCTCGGCGGCCTGAGCGGCGCGAGCGTGGGCGGCGCGCAGAAGGCTTTCGTCCGCGCGCTCGCGCTCGGCTCGCGCGAGAACACACTGCCCGCGCGCGGCCTCTTCGTCGTCGCGCCTGGTCTGCCCGAAGGCGTGGACGGCGTCCTCGATCCTTCCGAGGCCTTCTACCCGCTCGGCTTCGTGATAGACATTCCCGCTGGCGAGCTCAGCTTCTTCGACGCGCGCACGCAGCCGCTCCGCGTGTCGGACGCGCCGCGCGGGGGCGCGGTCGTCCCCTGGCTCACGGAAGGCGGCACGCGCCGCCCCTTCGTCATGCTGGCCGAGGGCCGTCGCGCCCTGCTCGACACGGGCTCCGGCTTCGGCCTCGCCGTCGACGACGCGGCCGCGCGCGCGCTCGGGATAATTCAGACCGAAGGCAGCCGACGCGGCTCGCGCGACCTCGCGGGCGGGGAAGTGCACGCGCGGCGCGTGCGCGCGGCGACCGTGAGCGTCGGCGCGCTCGTGCTGCGCGGCGTCCCCACAGACCTGCTCGTGCGCGCGGAGAAGGGCGCGCCGGTCATCCTCGGCCGCGACGCGCTGCGCCCGTTCCGCCTCACCTTCGACCCCGTCAACCGCCTCATCATGCTCGACCCGCGCGAGGGATAGAGCGTCTTCGTACGCTAACAATAACGTTGACAGGGGTTTGAGGCGCGGTTAACATTGTCCGCGCCGGTCGACGTTCTGGAATCGCGTGTGCGCCGTCCTTCCTTCGCTTATGAACAGAGCCGCCGTCTCCATCCCCGAAAAACTCTTCTTCAAGATCGGGGAGGTGTGCGACATCACGGGGATACAGGCGCACGTGCTCCGCTACTGGGAGTCTGAGTTCCCGATGCTCGCGCCACAGAAGAACCGCGCCGGGCAGCGCACCTACCGCAAGCGCGACGTGGAGATGGTGCTGCGCATCAAGGAACTGCTCTACGAAGACCAGTACACCATCGCCGGCGCGAAGAAGCGCCTGACGAGCGAGATACGCGGCGCCAGCAAGCTCAAGGTCGTTACCCCCGAGATGGGCGCGCAGTCCCTGAGCAGCCCGCAACCCGCCCCCACGCCCGAAGTCGAAGAACCTCAGCACGACTTCGAAGAGATTCACGTCGAACCCGCTCCGCCGCCTCCCGCGCCCAACGCTTACGCCCCGCGGCTCCAGCCGCCGCAGACGGACGAAGGCCGCGCCGCCCTCCGTCGCTTGGGCGAGCAGCTCCGAGACATCCTCCTCATCCTCGAAGCCGGCGACCCGCGCCCCGACACACACCGCCGCTGAACCTCCGCGCGCCTCATTCGACCAATTCGCAGTTTCAACAGATGTGAGGTGCAGGATGGGTAGCCCTGTGCGCTTCTCCGGCAAGGGAGTCGCAGGGTTCAAAATCAGAGCATCTCTGCCGCCCTTATTTTTTGGGGTCTTTGATGATGCTCTTGAACCGCTTCGGACGCGTGGGCACAAGTCCCTTGTGGCGCTTTGTGAGGAGAGATTGCAGCGTTTGGTAGTTGATGCCGAGACGCTTCGCGGCGTGTGTGATGTGGCCCTCCGCGTCTTTCAGCGCGCTGCGGATGAACCTCGCCTCGTACCGGCGCACCTCTTGAGGCAGCCGGAAGCCGTTATCCATCCTCACCACGCCTAACCGCCTTGCGATAAGGCGTGCGCAGCCGAGCAGGCGGGCTATCGTCTCCCCGTCCTGAGTGCGCTTCAACAGTTCGTCCGCGCGGGTGTAGGCCTCGCACAACTCCTCTTCGGAGAGCCGTGCCGCGCCGTGCTCTTCGATCAGCGTGAGGGCCGCCAAGCCGGCGCTCTCCAACGCGCCGGCCTGCTCCCCGACCTCTATCGCACGCCAGAAGGTGGAGAGCGAGTCCTCATGCCGTCCCAGGCGGGCCTCCGCGGTGGCCTGCACCGCCAACGCGTCGGAGAGCAGGGCGAACTCGCCGCCACGCTCTAAGACCTGGATAACGTTGGCGATGATGCGCGCCGCCTCACGGTATTTCTTTTCAGAGAGCAGTATCCGCGCCCGCGTCTCATCCACCTGCGCCAGGTTGCCGGGGTCTCTCAGCTTGGTGAATATCATCTGCGCGCGGTCGAGGTGTTCGTGTGCCTCGGAAAACCGGCCGAGCTTGGCGAATAGCGGGGCGATGTTGTTGAGGTTGTTGGCGGCGTATCTCTGGTGTCCCGCCTGCTCGAAGTGATAAATAGCGGCTGTAAACTCTATGACGGCGCGGTCGAGGTAGTCGGCGCGGGCCTCTGCCGTTCCCAGCCGTCGTAAGACCAGCGCCATCTGCGCGTGCCACCTCCCCTTAACGGCGTCCGACGTGTTTTGAAAGACCGGCTCCGCCTCTTTAAGAATTCTGAGCGCCTCGCCATACCTGCCCGCGCTGATTTCGACGAGCGTGCTCCTGATAAGTATCTTCGCCCTTTGTTCGGGATTCCCCTCACCCAGCCTGCGCAAAGCCTCCTGTAGAATCACCCGCGCCTCATCGAGAGCGCCCGAACGCCAGTAACAGATGCCGAGCTCATATTGAGATTCCGCCACCCGCTCGTTCAGGCCGTGTGCTTCAAAGGTTCTGAGGGCTTCGCTGATCAGGTCTTTCGCGGCATCCTGCGCGCCTTCGATTCTCTTGCTGGTTCCCAGCCAGCCCGTCAGCGACCCGCTCTGTAAGAGAACTTCGGCGGCCGTGACCGCTTCCAGCCCTTCGACATCCGGGCGCACGCCGGCCCCCTGCCAGAAGTCTCCCAACGCTTCGGGCGCCTTCTCATACTGCCCGGCTTGGATGAGGTCGGACGCCAGGCGGCAGCGCAGCCCGACGCGCCCGTCGGCGGTCAGCGAAGGGTTATCTAGTTCATGCAGGCGGTTGTCTGTTAAATTCATGTGAGGTCAGCCCTTCCCATCTCTTACCGTGTTTTCGGTGAGAGGTTTAAGCCGCCATGCCCTGTAAGAAAATGAGGCGGCGCTTCTGCCAAAAACTCATAGAAACAAGAGGCGAAAGCGATGCGAAAGTCTATCCGAGTCTCCCTGTTAGTGATTGTACTGTCGGTATCTGCCCATGCCGGCGACATGCAGTGCGGTACGCCGAACCCACCCCCTTCACAGCCGGCGACCTTCGAGCAAGAGCCGATACAAGAATCGTCTGTGGGCATCGTCAACTCCGACGAGGCGAACGAGGCAGCATACACCCTCACGGAGGCTGCGCTGAGCCTGCTGGCGGGCGTGCTCGCGGCGTTCTAGTCTGCACACCATTCTAACTTAGACATGCTGCCCTTCGGCGGCTAAGGGTTTGTGTGCCTTAATAAATGCAAAATGAGGCAAGACACTCACGGGCTGGACATTAACGCCACGGGTTGAAGAATGCAACAAATTTTTGCGCATGTAGGGCGTGGGCGGTTGTCGCCCTGTTCAACAATCTCAGCACGGAGCGACTTTAGGGGCGCTCTGTTAAGGGAAGTCGCCCATATCCTCTCGTTAGAAAAAGGAGACCGCCGTTCACCTTTTGGAGGGGGAAGGCGCCAATCTGACGGCGGCGCGAAGTGGTGCGCCGTGAGAGCCGCGCTGGTCTCCCGCGCCTCATTTGACCAAATCGCTGTTTCCATAGATACTAAACGCCGTCACGGGATGTGGCGCAGCCTGGTAGCGCGCTCGCTTGGGGTGCGAGAGGTCCCGAGTTCGAATCTCGGCATCCCGATCAGTAAATGCCTTCAATCGGTGGGATTGAGGGCATTTTCTTTTTTGGTTTAGAGTATGCTCTTTCCGGGAGACAGCGGGGGCTTGAAATCCTCGGACGGGGGGGAGGCTTATGGGAAGAGTTTTCGTGGGCGCGTGCGTGTTGGCGGCGGCCGCCGCGTGTCTGGCGGCGGTGGTCGTGAAGGGGCAGAAGGCGCGCCGGCCGGCGGCGAAGGACGCGGGGACGGAGGCCGCGCTCGCGGGCGTGAGCGGCGAGGAGATTCTGCGCCACATCAAGGTGCTCGCCTCGGACGAGTTCGAGGGGCGCGCGCCGGGGAGCCGGGGCGAAGAGTTGACCGTCAAGTACCTCACCGAGCAGTTTCAGAAGTTGGGGCTGAAGCCCGGCAACCCCGACGGCACATACGTGCAGTCGGTGCCGCTCGTCGGCCAGACGGCCAGCCCTTCGGCACACTTCATGGCCGGGGGGAAGAGAATAGACCTCAAGTCGCCGGACGACTACGTCGCCGTGACGCGCCGGGTCGTGCCGGAAGTCTCGGTCGAGGACTCAGACGTGGTCTTCGTCGGCTACGGCGTGGTCGCGCCGGAGTACGGGTGGGACGACTTCAAGGGCGTGGACGTGCGTGGCAAGACCGTCGTCATGCTCATCAACGACCCGCCCGTGCCCGACCCGTCCGACCCTTCGAAGCTGGACGAGAAGACGTTCAAGGGCCGGGCCATGACCTACTACGGACGCTGGACTTACAAGTACGAGATGGCGGCGGAGAAGGGCGCGGCCGCCTGCGTCATCGTCCACGAGACGGGGCCCGCCGGCTACCCTTATACGACGGTCGTCTCGGGCTGGGGCGGCGAGAACTTCGACATCGAGGCGGCGGACAAGAACATGGGGCGCGCCGCGGTCGAGGGCTGGATGACTCTGGATCGCGCGAGGGAGCTGTTCGCCGCCGCGGGGCAGGACTTCGATAGGCTCAAGGCGTCTGCGGCACGGCGCGACTTCAAGCCGGTGGCGCTCGGCGCGAAGGCGAGCTTCCGACTCTCCGTGAAGTCGCGCCGCGTCAACTCGCGCAACGTCGTCGCGAGGCTGGAAGGCTCCGACCCAAAATTGAAGGACGAGTACGTCGTCTACAGCGCGCACTGGGACGCCTTCGGCCGCGACGAGAAACTCGCGGGAGACCAGATCAGGAACGGCGCACTGGACAACGGGTCGGGCGTGGCCGAGATGCTTGAGATCGCGCGCGCCTTCAGGCGACTGCCGAAGCCGCCGAAGCGCTCCGTCCTGTTCCTCGCCGTGACGGCCGAGGAGTCCGGGCTGCTCGGCGCGAAGTTCTACGCGCAGAACCCGCTCTACCCCTTAGAGCGCACGCTGGCCGACGTCAACATGGACATGATGAACCTCTGGGGGCGCACGAAGTCGGTCGTGAGCATCGGCTACGGCAACACGACGCTCGAAGACCTGCTCGCGGAGGTCGCGGCCACGCAGGGGAAGACCGTCAGGCCCGACCCGGAGCCGGAGAAGGGCTTCTTCTACCGCTCCGACCACCTCGAATTCATGAAGCGCGGCGTGCCCGCGCTGACCTTCCTCCACTCGGGCGCCGACTACGTCGACAAGCCGGAAGACTACGGCCCGCGCAAGCGCCGCGAGTACACGGAGCGCGACTACCACAAGCCTTCGGACGAGGTGAAGCCGGACTGGGACATGGCCGGGGCGGTGGACGACGTGAGGCTGCTCTTTCAAGTGGGCCTGCGCGTGGCCGAGGGCGAAAGGTATCCCGAGTGGAAGCCGGGCACGGAGTTCAAGGCGCGGCGCGAGGAGATGCTGAGGCGGAAGGGGACTGAGTGAGGAGGCGCGGACGATGCACACTTTGACTGCGACCGAAGGGTTGACTAAAGGCGAGAGCTACGCGGAGCTGTCGGCACAGCTCCGCGCGCTCATCGAGGGCGAGAAGGACTTCATCGCCAACGCGGCGAACTTCTCGTCTCTGCTTTTCTACTCTCTGCCTGATTTGAACTGGGCGGGCCTCTACCTGCTCAAAGGCGGGCAGCTCGTGCTCGGGCCGTTTCAGGGGAAGCCCGCCTGCGTGCGCATCCCTCTTGGTAACGGCGTCTGCGGCACCGCGGCCGCGGGGCGGAGGACTGTGGTCGTCAAAAACGTGCACGAGTTCCCCGGCCACATCGCCTGCGACTCGGCCTCGAACTCCGAGGTCGTCGTCCCGCTGATTAAAGGTGAAGAGCTGCTCGGCGTGCTCGACCTCGACAGCCCTTCGCTCAATCGATTCGACGAGGAGGACGCGAAGGGGTTAGAGGAACTGGTCAGGATATTCCTCGGTTGAGAGTTTAACCACAGAGACACAGAGACACAGCTTAAGCACAGCTAAAGACAAAGCTGTGCCTCTGTGTCTCTGTGGTTAAATCCATCTAGCGTTTTCACTCAAGTTTAGAAAGGGAGAGACCGTCGTTGACAGAAGCCGCCGCCGCGCCGAGGCGCGCCTACAGGTATTTCGACTTCGTCATGGCCGCGTTCGTGACGGTGCTGCTCTGCTCGAACCTGATCGGCGTCGGGAAGGTCTGCCAGATCGCGGGCTACTCGGTGGGCGCGGGCGTCTTCTTCTTCCCCATCAGCTACATCTTCGGCGACATACTGACCGAAGTTTACGGCTACGCGCGCACGCGGCGCGTCATCTGGGCGGGGTTCGCGGCGCTCTTCTTCGCGTCGCTGATGAGCCAGGCGGTCATCGCCCTGCCGCCCGCGCCGGACTGGCCGCACCAGGCGGCCTACGCGCTCGTCTACGGCTCGACGCCGCGCATCGTGGCCGCCTCGCTCGCGGCCTTCTGGGCCGGCGACTTCGTCAACTCGTTCGTGCTGGCGAAGATGAAGCTCAAGACCGAGGGGCGCTTCCTCTGGATGAGAACCATCGGCTCGACCGTCGTCGGGCAGGCCATCGACTCAGCCATCTTCTACCCGCTCGCCTTCTGGGGCGACTGGCCGCCGCAGCTGGTGGTGGCGGTGATGATCTCGAACTGCTTCGTCAAGATCGGCGTCGAGGCCTTGATGACGCCCGTCACCTATCTCGTCGTCGGCTTCCTCAAGCGCGCCGAGCACGAAGACTTCTACGACCGCGGCACGGACTTCAACCCCTTCACACTGCAGACGTAATTTTTTTAAAAGCGCCGGGCGCCGTTGGGGACGGGCGCGAGGGACTTGGCGGGCAGCGCCGTCCTGGCCGGCCCGTCGGTGAAGCCGCCCGCGAGGGTGATGACGCACATCGCGCCGAGCTTGTGGTCGCCGCAGGCGACGCCGGCGACGCGGTACGAGGCGTCGAGCAGGCGCTGGCGGTGGCCGCGGTTGGCGAAGCCGTCGTCTATCAGCAGCGTCAGGACGCGCTCGCGCGCCGTGTCGGTGCTGTACGAGAGGTTTTCGCCGATGGGCTCCTTCCACGCGCCGAAGCGCAGCGAGCGCTGCTCGACGAAGCTCCCGTCCGAACCCTTGTGGCCGGTCACGTCCGTCCCGGCCTGATCCTTCACCAGCTCGCGCGCGCCCGAGGTCATCCCCTGCGAGAGCGAGAGGGCCGGCGCGGGCCTGACGGCGCGCAGGGCGGCGATGGCCTCTTCGAGCGCGGGCGCGCCCTCCTGCGTCAGGATGGCGGGCGCGCCCGGGTGCCTGTACTCCTTGCCTTTGAAGTACGGGCGCAGCCCTTCGAGGTAGGCGGCGTACTCCGCCGGCTGCGTGCGCGCGAGGTTGATCTCTTTGAGTACGTCCTGTTCGAGCGCGGCCGTGGCGGCGCCCTTCGGCGAGGCGAGCTGCGCGCTCGAACGCGAAGGGTTGAAGGTTAAAGAGAGAAGCAGGCAGAGGAGGGACAGAGAGAGAACGAAGTGGGGGCGCTTCACGTTTGGGGACTCCTTATTTAGTTTGGGTTTGGGAGAAGGAAAGCGGCGCGCCTGACGCGTCGCGCGGAATATGATGCAACAGGCCCGCGCGGGTCAAGGCAAATCTTACAGAGACGAATCAGGGACGGCCTTGGGCGCTCTGCTCGATGGCCTGTTGGAGCTGCTGCGCCGCTTCGGGGGCGAGTTTCTTCAGCGCCTCCTGCTGCGCGCGCGCGCCGGCGGTGTCGCCCTGCCGGAGTTGTGCCTCGGCGAGTCGCAGGCGCGCCTCCGCGTCTTCGGGGCGCAGGCGGACGGCCTCCGCGAAGGCGCGCGCGGCCTCCGGCGTGCGGGTCAGCTTGTTGAAGGTGTTGCCGAGGTTGAAGAAGGCGTCGGCGTCCTTCGGGTTGAGGCGCGCGGCCGTCTGGAAGGCTTTGGCCGCCTCCTCCTGCTGGTTCAGGAGGTCGTAGGCGTTGCCCATCTGGAAGTACGCGTCGCCGTACTTCGGGTTGAGGCGCGCGGCCTGCCTGTACGCGTCGAGCGCCTCGTTGGCACGCCTGAGCTTGAAGAGCGCGTTGCCGAGGAGGAACTGCGTCTCGGCGTTCGCGGGCGAGACCTTGCGCGCCTCGGCGGCGGCCTCCTCGTACTTGCCCGCGCCGAGCAAGGCCCTCACGCGCGCGTTCGGGTCGAGCTTCCTGAACGCGGCGCGCTCCGCCTCGGCCTCTGACGACTTGCCCGCCTTCTCGTACGCGTCCGCGAGCGCCTGGTGGAAGTACGCGTTCTGCGGCTGGAGGCGCACCGCGCGCTGGTAGGCGTCGGCCGCGTCCCCGAATTTGCTCGCGGCGGCGTAGGCCATCCCGAGCTTGTCGAGCGCGTCGGCGTCGTCCGGTTTCTTCTCGACGACGTACTTGAACTGCTCGGCCGCCTCAAGGTACTTGCCCTCGACGATGTACCCGGTGCCGAGGTTGTAGCGCGCGATGAGGTCTTCGGGGTTCTGCTCGACGTCCCGCTTCAGGGTGGTCGTGTTCACCTCGACCATGCCGGGCGGCGGGGTCGGCTCGGCCTTCGCCGCCGCTGTGGCGTTCGCGTTCTCGCCGGGGCGGCTCTCGGACTTGCAGGCCGCGGAGAGGAAGAGGGCGGAGGTCAACAGCAGAAGGGGCAGACGCTTCGAAGGGTTCATAAAGGATGATGGCGGGCGCTGAAGACGGCCGGCGCGGGTATTAAACCTTAGAGGGTCTCGGGGCGCAAGAACGCTCAGCGCGCTTCGTCCGACATCTCCGTGACGGCGATCTCGTGCGTGAGCGTGCGGTGGACGGGGCAGCGGTGCGCGATCTCCTGCAAACGCGCGCGCTGCTCTTCGCTGAGGTCGCCTTCCAGCTCGACGGCGCGCTCGACGTGGTGGATGTAGTCGTCGGCCGCGCTCCCGCACGCGACGCAGTCCTTCGAGTGGACGCGCCTCTGCCGCAGGCGCACGCGGACGCGCTCTAAAGGCCAGCCCTTCCGCCGCGCGTAGAGCGTCACCGTCATCGAGACGCAACTGCCGAGCGCGGCAAGCAAGAGCGTGTAGGGGTCTGGCCCGAGCCCCTCGCCGCCCAGCTCCGACGGCTCGTCCGTGACGAGCGTGCGGCCTTCGCCGTAAGAGACTTCGTTGCGCAGGTTCGACAGGGAGGTGACGACGACTTCGCCCATGCTGCTTCTCCTTTGAGTGAGTTCGGCGCGCGGCCGGAAGGTTAACGCCGCGGCCCGGCGCGTGCCAAGTCGCGCGCGCAAAAAAAAAGCGGCGAGCCGGAACGCTCCGGCCCGCCGTGACTCTTCACTCTAAGGGATGCACCAGACTAGCTATCTCGACCTGCCGGCTCTCGCGTAGAGGTTGACAGCAAAGAGCACCGTTAAAGCCAACGTCATCGCGTTCACCTCGCCTGCCTTGATGACCTAAAGACAGTTCCAATAGTTTTCGGTTTTCAGTTTTTGGTTCAGCTTTCGTCCAAACCAAGTTGACGGCTTCAACCTGACGCGCGCCTGTCAGAAAACGGTCTGGCTGAACGCTCAATCACGAACGCCGACGGCTTCTTCCCTTGCAGTCGCGCGCGGCGTGCCGGTACACTCGTCGGCGTTCCGGAACAATAAAATTCATTTGCAAGCGGCGGGCCTCTCCCGCCCGGCCGCCGAAGGGGTCGAGGATGAAGATTCACGAGTATCAGGCGAAAGAGCTTTTGAGGAAGTACGGCGTCAACGTCCCGCGCGGGATCGTCGCGCGCTCGGCCGAGGAGGCCTACCACGCGGCGAAGGAGCTGGGCACGGACGTGGTCGTCGTCAAGGCGCAGATACACGCGGGCGGGCGCGGCAAGGGCGGCGGCGTCAAGGTCGCGAAGAGCGCCGACGAGGCGCAGGAGCTGGCCTCGAAGATACTCGGCATGAACCTCGTCACGCACCAGACCGGCCCCGAGGGGCGCGAGGTGCGCACGCTCCTGGTCGAGGAAGGGCTGCCGATTGATAAGGAGTTCTACCTCGGCATCGTGCTCGACCGCGCGAGCGGTAGGCCCGTCTTCATGGCCTCTTCGGCCGGCGGGATGGACATCGAAGAGGTGGCCGCCGAGACGCCCGAGCTGATCCTGAAGGAGACCATCGACCCGGCCGTCGGCTTCCGCCCCTTCCAGGCGCGCAAGCTCGCCTTCGGCCTCGGCCTGCCCGCGGCCTTAGTGAATCAGGCGGCCAAGTTCATGCAGGCGCTTTACCACGCCTACGAGCAGACCGACGCCTCCCTGGTCGAGATCAACCCGTTCCTTTTGACGAAGGACAACCGCCTCTTCGCGCTCGACGCGAAGATGACGTTCGACGACAACGCGATGTTCCGCCACCAGGACTTTCACGGCATGCGCGATTTGAACGAGGAGGAGCCTTTGGAGATCGAGGCTTCGAAGTTCGACCTCAACTACATCAAGCTCGACGGCAACATCGCCTGCATGGTCAACGGCGCGGGCCTCGCGATGGCGACGATGGACATCATCAAGCTCGCGGGCGGCGAGCCGGCCAACTTCCTCGACGTGGGCGGCGGCGCTTCGCAGGAGCGCGTCGAGGCGGCCTTCCGCATCCTGCTCGCAGACCCGGCGGTGCGCGCCGTGCTCATCAACATCTTCGGCGGCATCGTCCGCACCGACATGGTCGCGCGCGGCGTCATCGAGGCGGCCAAGTCCATCGGCATCAAGGTGCCGGTCGTCGTCCGCCTCGAAGGCACCAACGTCGAAGAGGGCCGCCGCCTCATCGCCGAGTCCGGCATGAACTTCACCGCCGGCTACGGCATGAAGGACGCTGCCGAAAAGGTCGTCGCCCTCGCCGGGTAGGGAAGGATGAAGGCGGAAGGATGAAGGATGAGGGAAAGAGCCTACTCCTTTCATCCTTCATCCTTCATCCTTCATCCTTTACAAAGATGAGACGCCGCCTGCTCCTCATCCTCGTCCAGGTCAGCCGCTTCGGCCTCGCGGCGCTCTTCCTCTTCGCCGCGGGCGCGAAGCTCTTCACCGTCCGGGATTTCGCCGCCAACCTCTCGAACCTCGTCGAGGCGAACTGGGTCTGGCCCGTGGCCTGCGCCGTCATCGCGGCCGAACTCGCCGCCGCCGTCCTGCTCATCGTCCCGCGCACCGCGCGACTCGGCGCGCTCCTCTCCGCCGCGCTGCTCCTCGGCTTCGCCGCCTACGCCCTCTTCTACGTCTACGTCCAACACGGCGAGCCACTCGAATGCGGCTGCTTCGGCCGCCTCATCGGCTCCCAACTTGGCGTCTCCACGGCGCTGCGCAACCTCGCCCTCCTCGTCCCCTGCGCCCTCGTCCTCTTCGGAAGAACCAAGACCGTAAAGGTTAGTTGACCGCCTGTCACCCGCCGCCGCCGCGAAATTTATTGATTACTCTTTGAGGTCACGGGTATACTCGCCTGTGGCGCTTCACACCGCGCCCGACTCGCCCGCCCCGTTCGCCCCTGAGCTTACATCAGGACTTCGAACCAACCTTCCGACGCTACCCTTCACACAGAGAAGCTTCCTTATGAGTAACACAAAATGCCCCCAATGCGGGCTGGTCAACTGGTCGGACGCCGTGGCGTGCAAGCGTTGCGGCTGGCAACTGGACTGGCAGTACCGGCCCGCGTCTCAGTTCGACTCCGCCGCCCCCGAGCCCGAACCACTGTTTTCGAGCACCCTCACGTTTCTCACCGCCATCCTGCTGCTCGCAGTCGCGGCCTTCCTCTCGCACAGGGTCTTTCACGTGATCGACCTTGAGACGGCGAAGATTGCGGCGGTCATAACCATGACGGGCGGGATCGGCCTCCTCATTCTCACGCACCTCTGGCTGGTGCTGCGGATCTTCGAGCAGAGCGCGTCGTGGGGCGTCGCGACTTTATGTGTCCCGCTCGCGGGCCTGGTCGCCGTCACAAAATTCTGGGAGAAGACGAGGCGTTCCTTCATCGGCCAACTGCTCTGCGTGGGAATCGTCCTGGTCGGCTCACAGATCGTCCCGCGTTAGTTAAACCTGCGCCTCCACGTCCCCGGCCCGAGTCGGGGCCGAAAAGACCTTCCGGCTGCGCCCGCCGCCACGCACGCGACTTAACCCGGCCGTGCGTGGCCTCGGTGCGTCTCGCGCGTTGTTAAAGACTCTGAATCCCGCTTGCGAAGTTGTAGAATGCAGCGGTTCTCACAAGGCAAGGACGACGCGGAGGCTTCGCATGGCTGTACTCAGTTTCTGGGGCGGGGTGGGGACGGTGACGGGGTCGAAGTACCTGGTCGAAAGCGGCGGGAGCCGGGTGCTGGTGGACTGCGGGCTGTTTCAGGGGTTGAGGGAGTTGAAGGAGCGGAATTGGGAAGACCCGCCGTTCGACCCGCGGCACATCGACGCCGTCATCATCACGCACGCGCACGTGGATCACACGGCCTACCTGCCGCGGCTGGTGAGGCTGGGGCTTAAGGGGCCGGTCTACTGTTCGAAGGGGACGGCGGAGTTGTTGAAACTCCTGCTGCCGGACTCTGCGCGTTTGCAGGAAGAAGAGGCGGAGTACAGGAACCGCAAGGGCCTGACGCGGCACCAGCCGGCGCTGCCTCTGTACACGGAGGCGGACGCGCGCGAGGCGATTAAGCTGGTCAAGACCTGCCCGAACACGGGCGAGCCGACGGAGGTCGCGGCGGGCGTGCGCGCGGGCTTCCGCATCGCGGGGCACATCCTCGGTTCGAGCCTCGTGCTGCTCGAACTCGACGGCGCGGGCACGGACGGCAAGGGCCGGCGCGTGCTCTTCTCGGGCGACCTCGGCCACTACGACCAGCCGATCATACGCGACCCCGTCGCGCCGCCCGCCTGTGACTACATGCTGGTCGAATCGACCTACGGCGACCGCCGGCACGACGCCGAAGACCCGAAGGTCGCGCTCGCTCGCGTCATCAACGAGGCCGCCGAGCGCGGCGGGCCGCTCCTCGTCCCGGCCTTCGCCGTCGGCCGCACGCAGGAGCTGCTCTACCACATCCGCGAGCTCGAAGACGAGGGGCGCATCCCCGTCCTCCCCGTCCGCGTGGACTCGCCGATGGCCGCCGCCGCGACGCAGATTTACCAGAGGGTCAAGGAGGAGCACGACGAGGAGTACGAGGACGTGCTCGAACAGCACCGGCATCCCCTGCGCACGCGCTCGATGGTGACGGCCTCGACGCGCGAGGAGTCGAAGCGCCTCAACGAGGAGCAGGGGACGCGCATCATCATCTCCGCCTCGGGGATGATGACCGGCGGGCGCGTCCTCCACCACGCGCGGCGCGTCCTGCCCGACGAGCGCGCCACCGTCCTCTTCGTCGGCTACCAGGCGGCGGGCACCACGGGCCGAAAGATTCTCGAAGGCTCCAGGTTCGTGCGCATCATGAAGGCGGACGTGCCCGTCCGCTGTCACGTCGAGCGCATCGGCGGACTCTCCGCCCACGCCGACTGGGCCGAGGTGCTGCGCTGGCTCGAACCTCTGGCGCAGACTCCGCCGCGCCGCGTCTTCACGACCCACGGCGAGCCGGAGGCCGCCGCCGCGATGGCCGGGCACATCCGCGAGCGCTTCGGCTGGAACGTCGAAGCGCCGCAGTACGGCGAAAGCGTGGAGTTAGAGTGAAGGTTCAGACTCGGCGCGAATCGGGTGTTATGTGCTTCGCGCTATTTGATGAACGTGAGGTTCTCGGTAAACACCCACCCTTCGTCCGGGCAGGGCATGTGTTTTTTGAGGCTGACACTCTTGGTGATTTTGACGCGGTACCAGTTCTCCGGTGCGTTGGCCTCAAGGACTTGGAACTCCGCCCCCTGCCCGCAACGCCCGGTTATATTCTTAGTCGATCCCGTTCCAGGGCTCTCGCGAATGTTAACGTCGCTGAGGGCTCTCAACTTGCGCCCCACGCTCTTGCTCGGGACAGACACATCCCGGTCGGAGGGGTAGAGGTAAGGCTTGATCAGCGTGAGCATCTTATTGCCCCCGACGACGCCGCCGAGCACGATGCCCGTGATTATCAGCCCGCTCAAAGTCGAGAGTAGGATTAAAACTACCAGATGCTTGAATTTCCTCCACTCCGCGGCCGGGCCTGACTCTTCAGGCACGTAGATGCCGCGCGGGTCATCCAAGTCTTCCTTGGTTACGAGCTTGAGTCTGGGCGCCCCCATGGCTGCAACCTCCTGCACAGAGGGATACGAGATTCGGCGGGCGAGGTGTTCGGAAAAACCGGAACGCGAGGTCATCCCGGGAAAGTTATTCGGGCGGGGGAGTCGGCAGTCATTCTACTCCACGCACCGGGAAATTGAAACAAGCTTTGGGAGGGGCGCGTGCCGGCAATTCTATATTGCCGCCCGGCCGTGCTATACTCCGCCTTCAAACTAAGCAATCCAAATCGGGCTTGAGGAGCAAGAGCGTTGAGCGTACTTGTCGACAAGAACACGCGGCTCGTCGTGCAGGGCATCACGGGCAAAGAGGGCACGTTCCACACGAAGCAGATGGTGGAGTACGGGACGCAGGTCGTCGGCGGCGTCACGCCCGGCAAGGGCGGCACCACGCACGAGGGCATCCCCGTCTTC
>JAFAZX010000038.1 GCA_019239425.1 Acidobacteriota bacterium | reverse complement strand
ATGCCGTTCGTCGCGGCGAGGATGCGGTAGAAGCCGACCTTCTTCGCGTAGGCGACGGCGTCGAGGAAGTAGGGCGAGAGCGTCGGCTCGCCGCCCGAGAAGAGGATGATGATCTGGCGGCGCGGCTTGAAGGAGACGGCGCGGTCTAAAATCGCCTTGGTGTCTTCGAAGGTCGGCTCGTGGACGTAGCCGACCTGATTCGCGTCCATGAAGCACGGGTTGCACATCATGTTGCAGCGGTTCGTCAAATCGACCGTCAGCACCGCGCCGCGGCCGAACTTGATGTTCGAAGTGCCGTGCTTGTGGATGTGCGCGTCCTCGGCCGAGCGGAAGTCGCGGCCGAAGAAGAGCGACTCGATGCGTTCGAGGAAGCGCGCGTCGGTCGCCATGAGGTCTTTGAACTCGCCGTGCTTCGGGCAGGTCTTGGTCATGAAGACCTTGCCGCCCTCCTCGAAAATCTGCGCCTTGATCTCGCCGGGGTGCTCGTTCATCAGCGCTTCGAGCGGCGTCTCGCCCGAGATGACGCTCTCGCGCACCTCCTTGACGCAGCGCGGGCAGAGGCTGTCGGTCTCGCGCGGGAAGCCGAGCGGCGGCGCGGTGCGCTCGTAGGACTTGAGCAGCGGCCCCGGCGCCCACGTCGGGCGGACGGCCTCGCCCTCGGGAATCCGGCGGTTGACGGACTGGAACGCCTTCCACGCCACGTCCGACAAACTCGACACCAGCTTCGACTTCTTCACGCCGCTGAAGCGCGTTCTCTCCGACTCGCCGCGGCGGAAATTATCGCTGAACAAGGCTCTCTCTCCTTAACCGATAAAGGCGCGCGGGCTCGAGGCGCGCGCGGGTCAAATTATAAGTGCTTCTAAAGGGCCGCCCCGTTGCCAGATACACGACGACGAGGCTGCTTCCAGAACCGTGCCATGATACCGGCATCTGCGTGTAAACACAAGACGTTAGCCCCCGTGGGGAAGGCAAAAGGCAAGAGGCAAAAGGCAAAAATCAAAAATGAAAACCACAGGCTGGGCACTGCGGCCCTCGTGCTTCACTTTTGCCTCTTGCCTTTTGCCTCTTGCCTTTTGCCTTCTCACACCCGTACCATCGCGCGCAAGTCGTTACTTCATCCCGCAGTTTTAAATCCTATGGAAATACATCCCACGGCAGTCGTCAGCCCGCGCGCGGAACTGGCGCGCGACGTGCGCGTCGGCCCGTACGCCGTCGTCGAGGAGCACGTCCGGGTCGGCGAGGGTTGCGAGATCGGCGCGCACGCCGTCGTCAAGCGGTTCACCACGCTCGGGGCGCGCAACCGCGTCTACGAGCACGCGACCCTCGGCGGCGAGCCGCAGGACGCGAAGTTCAAGGGCGAGCCGAGCGCCCTCGTCGTCGGCGACGACAACCTGATACGCGAGTACGTCACCATCCACCGCGCGTGCGGCGAGGGCGGGGTGACGCGCGTCGGCAGCCGGAACTTCCTGATGGTCGGCGTCCACGTCGCGCACAACTGCGAGGTCGGCGACGACAACACCTTCGCCAACGGCGCGGCGCTCGCCGGGCACATCCACGTAGAGGATCACGTCTTCTTCTCTTCGAACGTCGGCGCGCACCAGTTCGTCCGCTTCGGCCGCTACGCGATGGTCGGCGGGAAGTCGAAGATCGTGCAGGACGTTCTGCCGTTCTTCACGACGGACGGCAACCCGCCGGCGGTGCGCGGCCTGAACACCATCGGCCTGCGCCGCGGCGGTTTCACGCCCGAGGCGCGCGTGGCCTTGAGGCGCGCCTATCAGGTCTTGTTCCGCGCGCGCCTGCCGCTCGCGCAATCGGTCGCGGCGCTCGAAGAGTCGGACGACGAGAACGTCCGGCACCTCGCCGCCTTCATCCGCGGCTCGCGCCGCGGCTTCACGCGCGAGGAGCGCGAGACGACAGTCTCGACCGAGCGCGAACTCCTCTTCAAAGTCTCGCGCTGAAGCGGCACCCCTCTATGAGCCAGGACGCAGAAGGCAGAACCGTCGCCGAGCTGGCCGCCCTCTTCGGCGGGCGCGCGGTCAAGGGCGGGGACGCGGTCGTGCGGCGGGTCTCGTCCATCGAGGCGGCGGGCGCGGGCGACCTCGCGTTCGTCGAGGACGAGAAGCTGTTCGGCGCGGCGGGCGCGTGCCGCGCTTCGTGCGTGATCGTGCCGGAGGGCGCGGCCGGGAAGCTGGAAGGCTTCGGGGGCGCGGTCGTCGAGGCGGCGCGGCCGAAGCTCGCCTTCGCGCTCGCGGCGGAGGTGCTGCACCCGCCTCGGAGAATGGAGGGGCACGTCCACCCGACGGCCGCCGTCGCCGAGGGCGCGCAGTTGGGGGAGGGCGTCTACGTCGGCGCGGGCGCGTCGGTGGGGGAGGGCGCGCGGCTCGGCTCGGGGACGCAGGTGCACTCGAACTGCGTCGTCGGGCGCGGCGTGAACGTCGGGCGCGACTGCGTGCTGCGGCCGAACGTCGTGCTCTACGAAGGCGTCACGCTCGGCGACCGTGTGGTGCTGCACGCGGGCGTCGTCGTGGGCGCCGACGGCTTCGGCTACGTGCGCGACGCGGAAGGGGTCTACCACAAGTTCCCGCAGGTGGGTGCCGTCGTGATTGAAGACGACGTGGAGGTCGGCGCGAACTCCTGCATCGACCGCGGGGCTCTGGGCACGACGCGCGTCGGGCGCGGCTCGAAGATCGACAACCTCGTGCAGGTCGGGCACAACGTCGAGATCGGCGAGCGCGTCGTCATCGCGGCGCAGACGGGCATCTCGGGGAGCACGGTCATCGAGTCGGACGCGGTCATCGGCGGGCAGGTCGGCTTCGGCGACCACGCGCGCGTGCAGTCGGGCGCGGTCATCGGCTCGCAGGCGGGCGTGCTGCCGGGCAAGATCGTGCGCCCCGGCGTCTGGTGGGGCACGCCCATCCAGCCGCTCGAAGAGTACAAGCGCCTTAACGCGCTCTGGGGCCGCCTCCCGCGGATGCGCGAGGAGATTCAAGAACTGAAGCGGCAGTTGAAGGAGCTGACCGAGCGGCTCGACGAAAAACCTTAGCCCCCCGTCCTTTCTTCCTTCCACCTTCTCAAAGCAGCAAGCACGGCCTCGGCCGCGCGGCGCGAGGCGCCGCCCTCGCCGAGCCGGGCCGCCGCCTCGCGCAGGCGCGCGCGCACATCCCTATTTTTTTCGGGGTCGAGCAGCGCCGTCAGCTCGCGCGCGAGCGTGTCGCCCGTGAAGTCGTCCTGCATCAGCTCGGGCGCGAGGCGGTAGCCGGCGACGAGGTTGACGAGGCCGTAGTGCTCGACCTCGATGAGGCGGCCGAGCGTCTGCCAGTTGAGCGCCGACTCCTTGTAGACGACGACGAGCGGCGTCCCCGTCAGCGCCGCTTCGAGCGTCGCCGTGCCGCTGCACACGGCGGCGGCGTCCGCGGCGGCGAGCGCTTCACGCGCCTCGCCCTCGACGACGCGCAGCACGTTCGGCATCCCCGAGCCGACGCAGCGCCACTTGGTGAGGTCGTCCACCTCTGCGGGCGAGCGGCGCGAGGCGAGCGCGACGACGAACTGCACTTCGGGGTTATCCCGCCAAGAGATGAGCGCGGCGGCGTCGAGCATGACGGGCAGGATGCGCTCGAACTCTTTGCGGCGGCTGCCGGGCAGGAGCGCGACAATTGGTCGAGAGGGGTTGAGGTTATGTCGCGCGCAGAACTCCTCGCGCGTCAGGCGCGGGGTGACCGAGCCGGCGAGCGGGTGGCCGACGAACTCGACGTGCTCGACGCCGCGCGCCGCGTACCACTCGCGCTCGAAGGGGAGGATGGTGAGCAGGAGGTCTACGTCGCGCCGCACCTGGCGGACGCGGTGCGAGCGCCAGGCCCAGAGCTGCGGGCTGATGTAGTAGATGACCCGGAGGCCGCGGCGCCGGAGCGCGCGCGCGAGCGCGAGGTTGAAGTCGGGCCAGTCCACGAGCACGACGGCGTCTGGGCGGCGCTCGACCGCGGCCCTCTTCAACGCCCGGTACGCGGCCCAGAAGCGCGGCAGGGCGCGCGCGATCTCGACGAGCCCCGTGATGGCGAGGTCTTCCTCGCGCACGACCGACTCGACGCCCGCGCGGGCCATCGCCGCGCCGGTCGAGCCGAACAGCTCGAAGCGCGCGCCGGGCTCCGCCTCCCTGAGCGCGCGCGCCAGCGCCGCCGCGTGCGCGTCGCCCGACTCCTCGCCCGCCACCAACATCAGGCGGAAGCTCTCCGCTACCTGCTCCGACATCCGCGAGATGATAGCAAGAGCAGTAGACAGTAGTCAGTAGACAGTAGTCAGTAGAAAAGCATTCGTTGCCCGAGCCCGATAGCTGTCATCCTCAACGGCCTTCACGCGGAGCGCTACTGACTACTGACTACTGTCTACTGCTCTTGCCTGTCCCCGGTCTGGTGGTCTTCGATCTGGAAGCGCAGGAACTCGTGGACGGCGGCGAGCGCCTCCGCGTTCTGCGTGGTGATGCGGACGCGGCCGCCCCTCTCGGTCTCTTCAAAGGCGTAGACGATCTCGGACTTCAGGCGCGACATCGCGGGCGTGCCGGGCACGGTGCGCGCGTGGACGAGCATCGGCGTGTCGAAGTCTCCGGCGGCGAACATCTGCGCGACGTGCGCGAGGTGTTGCCGGATGCGTGTGCGGTTCGCGGTGTCGGCCGGGTCTTTGACCTCGACCTGTATCACGCCGCCGTCGCGCGTGAGGAGGAAGTGGTGCGCCGTCTCGGTCTGCGAGAAGCCCATCGCCGCCTCGCCGCGCGCGTTGACCCCGGCGTGGTGCGCGTCATGGCTGTCGCCCGACTCGCCGCCGTTCATGAAGGGGCAGTCGGCGTGGGCCTGCGCGTCGTGTGTCTTCGCATCGTGCCGGTCGTGCGCGGCGGCCGGCGCGTCCGCGCCCTTCTGCGCGTTGACATAAACGGTGAGTGCGCCGGCCGCGACGAGCGCCGCGGCGCAGAAGGTCAAGCTAATCTTTTTCATCATCTGTTCCTCGCCTTCCATTCCTCTTGCGCCCGCGCCGCAGGGGCGCGCGGACGTTCCCGTGTCTCCCCGAACTCACACGGCTTTCGGTCAGCGATTCGAGCAGCCCCGCGCGCCCGCCGCCCGCCGTCCCCGCCAGGCGCTCGTCCCACTCGCCGAGGATCGCGCGCAGCTCGCCGCGCAACACCCGAAGCTCGCGGAGACGCGACTCGACCTCTTCGAGTTTGCCCGCCGCCAGCGCGCGCACCTCTCGGCACGGCGCGCCGCCGCGCTCGCGCGTGCGCAGGACGCGCGCCAGCTCTTCGAGCGTGAAGCCGAAGGCCAGAGCGCGCCGGACGAGCAGCACGCGCGCCAGCGCTTCGGGCGGGTACTCGCGGTAGCCGTTCGCCGAGCGGCGCGGCGCGCCGAGCACGCCCTTGCGCTCGTAGTGGCGCAAAGTGTCCGTGCTCACGCCGGCCGCGCGCGCCAGCTCGCCCGCGCGCACGTAAGCCTTTTTTGATAAGCCGTCGCGCACGCCGGCCATTATAAAGTTCCGAACCGGTTCCGGGGTCAAGAGGTATTTGCGACCGCCCGGGCGCGGGTGGCGAATCAACTGGGGCGATGTTAGACTCTGCCGCACGGCGTCGGGCGGTGTGAAAAGGGTTTCGAATCCTTCGGCCGCCGACGCCGTCCGGGAAGTGCCGGCCCCAGGGAAGTCCCGCGCCCGTAGGTTTAAATCCCGCAGACAATCCGACTTCGGCCTCCGCGCCGAGTTTCGACAACCGAGGTCAGACCGGAAAACTATGAGCAGACTCTTTTACGCAACCCTCTTGACCCTCACGCTCGCGTGCTCGGCCGCCGTCGCGCAGACGCGGCGCGGCACGGCGGCGACCCCCGCCCGGCCGAAGCCCGCCGCGACACCCGCGCAGACGACGCCGAAGCCCGCGCCGACGCCGGCGGCCGCGCCCACGCAGCCGCAGCCGGCGGGCGGGAGCGTCGAAGACTGCGGGTGCGAGGCGGGGCCTGTGCCCGAGGTGCTCGGCACGGTCAACGGCGTGAAGATCACCCGCTCCGACCTCAGCCAGCAGGTGCAGCAGCAGGTGGCGCAGCTCCAGCAGGAGGTCGTCGAGGCGCGCAAGCGCGAACTCGACCTCCAGATCAACAGCATCCTCCTCGACGCCGAGGCCAAGAAGCGCAACACGACATCCGCCAAACTCGTCGAGGCCGAAATCATCAACAAGGCGACCGAGCCGACCGCGGCCGAGGCCGAAGCCTACTTCAACCAGAACAGGGCGGCCATCGAGCAGCAGGCCGGGCGCTCCGTCGCCTTCGCCGAGGCCAAGGACAGCGTCACCGACTACCTGCGCGACCAGCGCCAGCAGGAACTCGCCGGGAAGTTCGCCGAGACGTTGCGCGCCGCCGCGCAGGTCAAGAGGAACGTCGAGTTCGCGACCCCGCCGGCCACCCCGGCCGACCGCGCGCGCGTCTTCGCCACCGTCAACGGCAAGAACATCACCTCGGGCGACATCGAAGACGCCCTCGTCCCCATCATCGCCAGCGTGCAGGATCAGGTCTACCTGCTGCGCAAGGGCGACGTGGACATGAAGATCAACGACATCCTCCTTAACGGCGAGGCGCAGAAGCGCGGCATCACCGCCCAGGCCGTCCTCGCCGCCGAGGTCACCGCCAAGACGCCCACCATCAACGAGGCGCAGGCGCAGGAGTTCTTCAACAAGAATAAGGAGCGCATCGGCGCCCCCGACTTCGCCACGGTCAAGTACCAGATCATCGACTACCTGCAACAGCAGGAGCAGCAGAAGCTGGAGAGCGCCTTCGTCGAGCGGCTGCGCAACGGCGCGAGCGTGCAGACCTTCATCACGCCGCCCGTCCCGCCCGTCTTCCAGATCGCGACCGACGACCAGCCGACGAAGGGGAAGGCCGACGCCTCGGTCACCGTCGTCGAGTTCACGGACTACCAGTGCCCGTCCTGCGCGGCGGCGCAGCCCATCCTTGAGAAGCTGATTACGGAGTACGGCGACCGCGTCCGCTTCGTCATCCGCGACTTCCCGCTCCAGATGCACCCGGAGGCGCGCAAGGCGGCCGAGGCGGCCGAGGCCGCGCGCGAGCAGGGCAAGTATTGGGACTTCACCGCCATCCTCTTCCGCAACCAGTCGGCCCTCAAGCCCGAGCAGCTCAAGCAGTACGCGCAGGTGATCGGGCTCGACCGCGCGAAGTTCGACGCGGCGCTCGACAAAGGCACCTTCGCCGACAAGGTCGAGCGCGACATGATCGACGGCCAGAAGTTCGGCGTCAGCGGCACGCCCACCTTCTTCGTCAACGGACGCCGCGCCAAGGACGCCTCCTACGACACCCTCAAGGCCGCCATCGAGGAGGCCCTCAAGGCCCCGGCCGCGCGGTAGAGAGCAGTAGGCAGTAGGCAGATGGCAGTAGGCAGTTGAAGAGGGTTTGTCTTAACTGCCTACTGCCATCTGCCTACTTCTTTTCCGTCCGAGAAACCGTACTTATTCTGAAAAGTAGTACAAACCTCACGCGCCCCGTGCGCGTCTAAGACCCGGCCGCGAAGCCCACGCCCGACCTGCAAACCTGGAACTTTAACCCCGCCCGAAGGGAATAAAGAGGTTACGCGGCATCCGCGCGCCGTTTTCGCGCCACAGTTCGGGAACTCTCGGCGCGGCCGGCGCGTAGAAACACTGTCACCGCGGCAGGCCCGCCGGGCCTTCTTTACTCCGACAGACGGTCTTTTTTGTAACTTCTCCGCGCGACCCGCGTCTTACAGACTTATGAGGAATCGAACGATGAGGAAGCCCCTTCTGACCCTGCTGGCGCTCGCGCTGGCCCTCTCGGCCGGCGCGCTCGGCGTCGGCGCGCAAGCCCCCGGCAACAACGTCCTCGGCGACGTGGTCGCGGTGGACGCCTCCACCAAGCAGGTATTCGTTAAGACCGACGCCGGCTCGGTCGTCATCGTCAGCGTCTCCGACGCCACGCGCATCCTGAAGAACCCGCCGGGCGAGACCAGGACTGACAAGGCTGTGCCCTACACGCTGGCCGAGATCGCCGCCGGCGACCGCGTCCTCGCCCTCGGCAAGCTCTCCGACGACGGCAAGACGCTGGCCGGCCCGCGCATCCTCATCGTCAACACGAAGGCCGAGCTGACCGCCAAGCAGGAGAAGGAGCGCGCCGAGTGGCAGGCGCGCGGCGTCGTCGGCGTCGTCTCGGCCGTCAACGCCGAGACCAAAGAGATCACCATCAACACGCGCACGCCCGAGGGGCCGAAGCCGGTCGTCATCAACGCGGGCGGCACGGGCGTCAAGCTCCGGCGCTACGCCCCCGACTCCATCAAGTTCGCCGACGCCAAGCCCTCGACCTTCGAAGAGGTGAAGGCCGGCGACCAGCTCCGCGCCAAGGGCGAGAAGAGCGCCGACGGCGCCAAGTTCACGCCCGACGAGGTCGTGACGGGTTCGTTCCGCACCACGCTCGGCACCGTCAAGGCCGTGGACGCGGCCAAGAACGAGATCACCATCGAGCAGCAGGACAAGAAGCCGCTCACGGTCGTCGTCCGCCCCGACTCCGTGCTCAAGCAGTTCCCGGCCGACATGGCGGCGATGATGGGCGGCGGCGCGGGCGGCCCGGGCGCGGCGGGCGGGGCGGCCCCCGCGGGCGGCGGCCAGCGCATCGTCATCCAGGGCGGCCCCGGCGGCGGCGCCCCCGCGGCGGGCGGCGCGGGAGCTCCCGGCCAGGGCGGCGCGGGTGGCCCCGTGCGGCGCATGTTCGACCCGCAGCAGATGCTTGAGCGCCTGCCCCCGGTCACGCTCGCCGAGCTGAAGCCCGGCCAGATGATCGTCGTCTCAAGCACCGTGGGCGCCGACCCGACCCGCGTCACGGCCATCCAGCTCGTCGCCAACGTCGAGCCGATCATCGCGATGATGCAGCGCCGTCAGGGCGCGGGCGCGGCCGGCGGCATGGGCGGCGCGGCCGCGGCCGGCGGCGGCATGAACTTCGGCTTCGGCATCGGCACACCATAATAGAAGGTGTTGGGTTCTGGGTGTCGGTTAAAAGCCTGTTCTTCCGCCACACCTAAAACCCAGAACCCAACACCCCGGTTTCACTTCCTCGTTAAAGGTATCGATCATGAAAGCATCTTTTAAAGCGGTCGGGCGCGGGCTCGGTCTCTTGCTCGCCCTCGCTCTGTGCGCGGGGGCGGCGCTCGCGCAGCAGGCGGCAAGCCTGCGCGGGCAGGTCGCGGACGAGTTCGGCGGCGTCATCATCGGCGCGACCGTCACCGTGACGGACGCGTCGGGCAAGGCCAAGTCGGTCGTCACCGACAGCGACGGCAGCTTCAACGTCCCCGGCCTTCAGCCCGGGCGCTACAGCGTCCGCATCTTCTCGACCGGCTTCGCGCCCTTCGAGAACCCCGAGGTGGAGATCGTCGCCGGCCGCAACGAGCTGCCCAAGGTCACGCTCGGCGTCTCCCTGGAGAAGGAGGAGGTGACGGTCGCCTCCGAAGGCCCCCTGAGCGTGGACACGGCCTCCGCGGGCGCCATCGTCCTCAAGGGCAAAGACCTTGAGGCGCTGCCCGAAGACCCGGACGAGCTGGCCGCGGCGCTCCAGGCTTTGGCCGGCCCGGCCGCCGGCCCCAACGGCGGGCAGATCACCATCGACGGCTTCGAGGGCGGGCGCATCCCCTCGCGCGACTCGATCCGCGAAATCCGCGTCAACGACAACCCGCTCTCGGCCGAGAACGACCGCCCCGGCTTCGGCGGCATCCAGATTTTCACCAAGCCCGGCACCGACAAGCTGCGCGGCAGCCTCGGCATGACCTTCAACGACGAGAGCCTCAACTCGCGCAACCCGTTCCTCCAGACCGAGAAGCGCCCGGCCTTCCAGTACCGCCAGTACTCTGGGAACCTCTCGGGCACCATCGTCCCGAAGAAGGCTTCGTTCTTCCTCGACTTCTTCCGCAACGAGACCGACGACAACGACCTCGTCAACGGCTTCCAGCTCGACCCGGCCAACATCAACGGGACGCCGCTCCGCGTCAACTTCGCCACCCTGACCCCGCTCCGCAACTGGAGCATCAACCCGCGCGTGGACTACTCCATCAACGCCAAGAACACGCTCGTCGCGCGCTACAGCTTCTTCCACAGCGACAGCCTCAACCAGGGCGTCTCGCAGTACGCCCTGCCCGAGCGCGCCTTCGACACGACTTCGAGCAACCACACGCTGCAACTGACCGAGACGGCCGTCCTCAACAAGACCACCGTCAACGAGACGCGCTTCCAGTTCATCCGCACGCGCTTCGCCAACGACCCGCTGAACGTGGGCGTCGCCACCGTCAACGTCTTCGACGCCTTCACCAGCGGCGCCGCCACCGTCGGCAACTCGTTCAACGAGACGAAGCGCTGGGAGATCACGAACACGACGACGCAGGCGCACGGCGCGCACTCGCTCAAGTTCGGCGCGCGCGTGCGCGGCGTCCACCTCTCGGACTTCTCCGAGAACAACTTCAACGGCACCTACACCTTCAGCTCGCTCGACCAGTACCGGCGGGCGGTCGCCGGCGAGTCGGTGGGCGGCGTGCGGGTCGGCCCCACGCAGTTCACCCTCACCACGGGCGAGCCGCTGGCCTCGATCAGCCAGGTGGACTTCGGCGGTTTCGTCCAGGACGACTGGAAGCTGCGGCCGAACCTGACGCTCGGCGGCGGCGTCCGCTACGAGCGGCAGACGAACCTCGACAGCAACTTCAACTTCGCCCCGCGCGTCTACCTCGCGTGGTCGCCCGACGCCGTCGGCGGCAAGCAGGCGAAGACGGTCATCCGCCTCGGCTTCGGCCTCTTCTACGACCGCATCGGCGAGAGCATCGCGCTCACGGACGAGCGGCTCGGCGGCGCCGGCCTCCAGCAGCAGTTCGTCGTCCGCGACCCGACCATCCTCGCCCAGACCGTCTTCGACGCCTCGGGCCACGTGGTGAGCGGCGGGCTGACGGCCGCGCAGCTCGCGGGCTTCGCCACGTCGCAGGCGACGCGCCAACTCGCGCCGGACGCGACCGCGCCCTACAGCTACATCAGCGGCTTCATGATGACGCGCCAGCTCACGAAGACGACCACGCTCAACGTCTTCTTCTCGACCTACGACACGCGCCACCTGCTGCGCTCGCGCAACATCAACGCGCCGCTCGACATCAACGGCACCTTCCGGCGCCCGCAGCCCGCGCTCGGCGACATCTACCAGTACGAGACCTCGGGCACGCAGAGCATGAAGCAGCTCAACATCGGCGTGACCAAGCAGTTCCGCCCCGGCTTCTCCCTGTCGGCCAACTACACCATCGGCAAGGCCCAGTCGAACGCGGACTTCGGCGGCTTCCCGATGAACCAGTACGACCTGTCGGGGGAGTACGGGCGCACGAGCTTCGACTCGCGCCAGCGCCTCTTCCTCATCGGCTCGGCGTTCATCCCCAAGCTCAAGCTCTCGCTCAACCCGCTGATCATCGCGAACACGGGGCGCCCCTTCAACATCATCACCGGCTTCGACGACAACCGCGACGGCCTCATCAACGACCGCCCGGCCTTCGCCGACTCGCAGACGGTCGCCTGCGCGCCGGGCCAAATCCCCGGGCTCGTCCAGGCCGGCGTCACGCCCTGCGGCCTGGTGCAGACGCGCTTCGGCAACTTCGACCTCCTGCCCAAGCCGGGGCAGACCATCATCCCGCGCAACTACGCCGAGGGGCCGGGCTTCTTCTCGGTCAACCTGCGCGTCGGGCGGACGTTCGCCTTCGGCGACCTGCCGGGCGCGGCCGACCGGCGCAAGGCCGCCGAGGAGCAGAAGCAGCAACAACAGCAGCGCGGCAACCGCGGCGGCGGCGCCGACCGGGCGTCTAACCGCGACGGCGGCGAGCGCGGCGGTGGCGGCGCCCCGCGCGGCGGGGGCGGCCCCATCCAGGGCGGCATGGCCGGCGGCCCCATCATGATCATGATGGGCGCGCCGGGCGGCACGGAAGGGAAGCGCTACTCGCTCAACTTCTCGCTCAACTTCGTCAACCTCTTCAACCGGACGAACGACGGCCCGCCCGTCGGCAACCTGCGCTCGGCCAACTTCGGCGAGTCGCTCTTCCCCGCGGGCAGCTTCGGCTTCGGCGGCGGCAACCCGAACGCCGGCAACCGCCGCGTCCAGGCGTCCGTCAGGTTCAGCTTCTAACGGGCTGAAAGGGTTGAGCCCCGGAGGGGCGAAGGAACGTGTGATGTGTCCTTCGCCCCTCCGGGGCTCCTCTTATTTTATGGACGCGAAACCGGGGGCTCGCGTCGGCGCTCGCGCGCCTCGGGCTCACCCCCGGCTCATCTCCCGCGTTCCTCCGGGGCTCAACCCCTTTTGCTTTCCTTAGACGCTGAGCAGCTCCTGCTCCTTGCTCTTTGCCAGCTCGTCCACCTTGCGGATGTAGGAGTCGGTGAGCTTCTGGACTTCGGCGAGGGCGTCACGCTCGGCGTCCTCGGAAATCTGCTTCTCTTTGAGCAGCTTCTTGAGCCGGTCGTTGGCGTCGCGGCGGACGTTGCGGACGGCGGTGCGGTGATCCTCGGCCACGTCGTGCACCTGCTTGGCGAGCTGCCGGCGCCGCTCCTCGGTCAGGGGCGGGACGGGCACGCGCACGAGCTTGCCGTCGTTCGAGGGGTTGAGGCCGAGGTCGGCCGCGCGGATCGCCTTCTCGATGGCGCCGAGCTGCGTCTGATCCCAGGGCTGCACCGTGAGCATGTTCGGCTCCGGCGCGTGCACCGAGGCCATCTGGCTCAGGGGCGTCGGCGTGCCGTAGTAATCGACCGTCACGCTGTCGAGCAGGCTCACGGCCGCGCGCCCCGTCCGGATCGTCGCCAGCTTCCTCCTCAAGTCATCGACCGCCCCGTCCATCCGCGGCCGCGCCTCTTTAATCACGTCCTTTTCGTTCATCGCCGTCTCCTCAGAAAAAGCGGGTTTGATGTTGTACGACTCAAAGTGTATCTGCGGCCGCGCCCGACTCGGGCCTGTTCAGGCAGACGCGCGTGCCGACCGTCTCGCCGGAGACGACGCGCACGATGTTGCCGGGGGTGCGCATGTTGAAGACGACGATGGGGAGGTCGTTGTCCATGCAGAGCGAGATGGCCGAGGCGTCCATCACCTTGAGCTGCTGTTCGAGCACCTCCTGGTAGGTAATGCAGTCGTAACGCGTCGCGGTCGGGTCTTTGACGGGGTCGGCCGTGTAGACGCCGTCCACCTTCGTCGCCTTGAGGATGGCGTCGGCCTTGATCTCCAACGCGCGCAACGCGGCCGCCGAGTCGGTCGTGAAATAAGGGTTCCCCGTCCCCGCGGCGAAGATGACGACGCGCCCCTTCTCCAGGTGGCGGATGGCGCGGCGGCGGATGAAGGGCTCGCCGACCTGCGGGATGTGGATGGCCGAGAGCACGCGCGTGTGGACGCCGACCTTCTCCAGCGCGTCCTGCAAGACCACGGCGTTCATCACGGTGGCGAGCATGCCGATGTAGTCGGCGCTCGACCTATCCATGTCGCCCGCGCTCTCCGAGACGCCGCGGAAGATGTTGCCGCCGCCGACGACGACCGCGACCTCGACGCCGAGGTCGTGGACGGCCTTGATCTCCTCGGCGATGGCGCGCGCCACGCGCACGTCCACGCCGTAAGATTGCGCGCCCATCAGCGCCTCGCCCGAAGCCTTCAGCAGAATCCGCTTGTAGGCCGGCGTGACGGCCTTCGACTCGGCAGCCGCCGTGCTGTTCTCGCTGTTACTCATGGGTCAGAAATTAACGGGGACGGACGGGGTGTGCGGGGTCGGAGATTTGAAATTTCAAGTTTGAAATCTTAAATCTTCTCATCCCGCACATCCCATCCATCCCCGTTAATTGTTCTCCGGTCTGAAGCCCCTACTGGTTACCGCCGGCGAGCGCGGCGACCTCGCCGCCGAAGTCCTCGTCGCGCTTGGCGAGCCCCTCGCCCATCTTGTAGCGGGTGAAGCGGCGGACGGTAATGCGCTCGCCCGTCTTGGCGATCTTCTCGGTGAGCAGCTCGTTAATGGTCTTCTCGGGGGTCTTGACGAAGGGCTGGTCGAGCAGCACCATCTCCTCGTAGAACTTGTTGAGGCGCCCCTCGACGATCTTCTCGACGACCTGCGCGGGCTTGTTCGCGTTCTTCGGGTCGTTGGCGATCTGGGCGCGGGTGATCTCGCGCTCCTTGTCGAGGATGTCGGCGGGCACCTCCTCGCGCGTGACGTAGCGCGGCTCGGCCGCGGCGACGTGCATCGCGATGTCCTTGACGAGCGCCTGGAACTCCTCGGTGCGCGCGACGAAGTCGGTCTCGCAGTTGACCTCGACGAGCACGCCGACCTTGCCGCCCATGTGGATGTAGGAGCCGACGGCGCCCTCGGCCGCGACGCGCCCCTCCTTCTTGCCGGCGGACGCCGCGCCCATCTTGCGCAGGATTTCGATGGCCTGCTCCTCGTTCCCGTTAGCCTCGGTGAGCGCCTTTTTGCAGAGCATCATCCCCGCGCCCGTCTTCTCCCTCAACGACTTCACCGCCGCCGGTGTGATTTCCGCCATGATAATTCTCCTGAATGTAGACAGTAGTCTGATTGCTCAAAAAGAAGCGCAGCCCGGCGGGTTCATCCACACTGGAGGGCTGCGCTCGCCGTAGTTTGAAAGTTGAAAGTGTGCTGGCCCGGCGCCCGTCCTACTTGGCCGCGCCGACCGTCTCGGCGCCCTTCTCGGCCGCGGGCGACTGCGTGCCCTCGGAGTCGGGGGCGCCGGTCGCGCCGCGCACGGGGGCACCGGCGCCGGCCTGCGCGTGGTCGCCGACGCTGTCGGGCTGCTGGCCCTGGCGCCCGAAGCCCTGGTTGCCGGGGACGGAGGTCTGCACGTCGGCCGAGACGCTCGACACGTCCTGGCCCGCGACCTGCGTCGACTGTGCGCCGGGCTCGATCTCGCGCGTGCTGTCGACCGAAGAGGTGACGGCGCGCGAGGTGGGGGCGGCGGCGCCGGCCGCTTCGGCCGCGGCCTGCTCGTCGTCCTCGGCCGACTTGCCGCTCACCTGCTGGCCCTCGACGACCGCGTCGGCGATGCGCGAGGCGAAGAGGCGCACGGCCCTGAGCGCGTCGTCGTTGCCGGGGATGACGTAGTCGATGCCCTCGGGCGAGCAGTTGGTGTCGACGACCGCGATGATCGGGATGCCGAGGCGGTTCGCCTCCTTGACCGCGATGTCCTCCTTGCGCACGTCGATGATGAAGAGCGCGTCGGGCAGGCGGTTCATGTTCTTGATGCCCGAGAGGTTCTTCTCCAGGGTCTCGCGCTCGCGGTCGAGCTTGATGCGTTCCTTCTTCGTCAGCTTCTCGTAGCGGCCGTCGGTCTGCATCGCCTCGAGGTCGCGCAGCCGCTTGATCGACTTCTGCACGGTCTGGAAGTTCGTGAGCAGGCCGCCGAGCCAGCGCTGGTTGATGTAATACTGGCCCGCGCGCTCGGCCTCCTCGCGGATGGCGTCCTGCGCCTGGCGCTTGGTGCCGACGAAGAGGATGTTGCGGCCGCGCTCCTCGCCCATCATGCCGGTGACGAAGGCGATGGCGTCGCGGAACATCTTCTGCGTCTTCTGGAGGTCGATGATGTTAATGCCGTTGCGCTCGCCGAAGATGTACTCCTTCATCTTCGGGTTCCAGCGCCTGACCTGGTGGCCGAAGTGGACGCCGGCCTCCAGTAATTCCTTCATCGTGACGGTGACTGCCAAACTAACCCTCCTTAGGTCTTGATTGGTTTCGTGTACTCGCCGCGCCCCACGGCCACTCTCTCTGGAGAGGGCAACCAACCGGGGCGGGGCAATGGATTGTGCGAACGGTAAATGGTCAATGGTAAATGGTGAATGGCAAATCCATTTACGATTTACTATTCACGATTTACCAGCGCGTTAGCGCTTAGAGAACTGGAAGCGCTTGCGCGCGCCCTTCTGGCCGTACTTCTTGCGCTCCTTGGCGCGCGGGTCGCGCGTCACGAGGCCGGCGTCCTTGAGCGCGGGGCGCAGGTCGGCGTTGAACTCCATCAGCGCGCGGGTGATGCCGTGACGCACCGCGCCGGCCTGGCCGGCGGGGCCGCCGCCCGCGACGTTGACCAGGATGTCGAACTTGTTCGCGGTGTCGGTGAGCGTCAGGGGCTGGCGGATGACCATGCGGAGCGCCTGGTTCGGGAAGTAGTCGTCGAAACCCTTGCGGTTGACCTTAATCTCGCCCGAGCCCGGCCGAAGGTAGACGCGCGCGGTCGCAGTCTTGCGCCGCCCGGTGCCGTAATACTGGATGTCTGCCACAGTTCCTCTTCCTTACCTTAAACTTCGGTCTTAAGCCTTCTGCGCCGCGGCGCGCGGGTCGAGGGCCAAGGGCTCCGGCTTCTGCGCCGCGTGCCGCGTGAGGCCCTCGGCGTCGGCGTAGACCTTGAGCTTCTTCGCCATCGCGCGGCCGAGCTTCGTCTTCGGGAGCATCCCCTTGACGGCCAACTCGATGACCCGCTCGGGGTAGCGCTGGAACTGGTCCTTGACCGAGATGGAGCGCAGGCCGCCCGGGTAGAGCGTGTGGTGGTGGTACATCTTCTGGTCGTTCTTCGACCCCTTGAAGACTGCCTGCTTGGCGTTGATGACGATGACGTGGTCGCCCATGTCGAGGAAGGGCGTGTACTGCGGCTTGTTCTTGCCGGTCAGCACGCGCGCGACCTCGGTCGCGAGGCGCCCGACGGTCTGGCCCGCCGCGTCCACCACGTACCACTTGCGATTCTCAGCGAGTCCGTCCCCGCTCGGGAAGTATGTTGACATAAGGATAACTCTCTCAATTTTAAGCGTCTAAAACGCGAACGGGTAGAATACTTAACGGCTTTTTCGTTGTCAAGCCGCCGCGCGGGCCTCACCGGGGCCAATGTTCTTCCGCTCAAGCCGAAGGCTCTCAGGTTGTTCGAACCTGAGAGCCTTCTTCGGCCTTTCGCAATGGCCGCCCCGCGTGCTCAGTCCTCGGGCGGGGTCTGCTGCTGCTGGTCGTCGGTGCGCTTCTTGAGCTGCGGCGCGTCCGACTTCTTATCGGCCGGCGCGGCGTTGGGGTCGGTCGGCGTGCCGTTCTCGTCCGCGTTGGGCGAGCGGCGCTTGAGCGTCGGGCGGCCCGGGGCGCCGTCCTCGCCCGGCGCGATGTCGCCGGCCGAAGAGGCGCGCGCGTTCGAGAGCCGGAGCAGCCGCGCCTTGACGCGGTTGAATTCCGAAGTCGAGAGGACGTACTCCTCCTTCTCGGGGAAGCGCGCGACGAGCTGGCGCGTCGCCTCCATGCGGTCGACCGACTGCGGGTGCGTCTCGAAGAGTCTTGAGAAGGTGCCGGGCTTCTTCTTGTTCTTGGCCGCCAGCTTCTCGAACATCGTGGACATCGCGTTCGGGTCGTACCCGGCGGCCCACATGTACTGGACGCCGAGCATGTCGGCCTCCGACTCGGCCCCGCGGTTGAACTTCATGAAGGTGAGCAGCGCGCCGAACTGCCCGGCCTGGTTGATGAGCAGGCCGCCGAGGCCGCCGAGGAAGATCGAGCCGGCGATCATGAGGCCCTGCGCGATCATGCCCTTGGCCTGATTCTCCATCGCGTGGCGCGCGGCGACGTGCGCGATCTCGTGCGCCATCACGCCCGCCACCTCGGCCTCGTTGTCGGCCGCCAGAATCAGCCCCTTGTTGACGTAGAAGAAGCCGCCCGGCAGCGCGAAGGCGTTGACCTCGTCGGAGTCGATGACCTTAATCGTGAAGGGAATCTTCGAGTCGGAGTGGAGGACGACGTTCTGCCCGACGCGGTTGATGTACTCGGTGATGACGGGGTCGTCGATGAACTTGGCCTCGCGGTCGACCTGCGCGGCGAGCTGTCGGCCGAGCGCGACCTCCTTGTCGATGCCGCCCGCGATCTTCGGGATGATGAGACCCTTGTTGATGTTGCGCTTGCCGATCATGCGCGGGTCTTCCTTCTCCGAGAGCGGCCGGCCGGCGCCCGACGACGCGGCGGGCTGGGCGGAGGCGACCTGCTCGTCCGTCGCCTCGTCGCCGCTGCCCTTCTTGTCCTTCTGATCCTTGGCGGCGGCCGCGTCCTGCTTGGCGGCGGCCGCGGGCTTCTGTTGTGCGTCCTGACGGCGCAGCGGCGCGGCCACCACGCTGATCGAACCCGCCCAGAGGCTGGAGATGAGTCCGACCGCGACGAGCGAGCGGGAGAATCTGTATTGCATCACGTGTGCCTCCAAAAAGTTCTTGTCTACAGTCTGCGGCCGGAAGGAAGTCGAACCTCTTCGGCGGATCCCTCGCGCCAGTTAAAGTTCTCTGCGGCCCGACTCTCGGCCCAACTGGGCGACTGCTGAGGGTTTGAATCGGACGACCGTCGAAAGGGAACCCGGAAAGGCGCGAACCTTTTGATGCGGCGGGGCGCGCCGCAGGTTGTGTCCGGCCCGGCCTTCATGTTGGAGGAGACTCGGCCCGGATTATAGCAGCAGGCGCGCCCCTCGCGGGAGCAAAAAACTTATCCGTTGCCACCGCGCGCGCCAGCGTGCTAGATTCGAAAGTGCCCTTCCTCCCTCATTCGTTGAGGAGCCGGCCCTGGCCTTTGCCGCATTTTCCCGCCGGGAGCGCATGAAACGGATACAGGATAAGATCAAGGACCTGGTCGAGCCGCAGTCGTTCGAGCAGGTCGGGAATTTCGCAGAAGACCCCGCGCAGGCGCTGGCCGCCTACCGCTTCACCGACGTCACTTCCGACCTGCTCTCGCGCTGGCTCGACGGCCTGGCCGAGCTGTCCGCCGGGAAAGGCGCGGCGCGCGCGCTCGCGGGCGCGCGCGGCGTCGGCAAGAGCCACACGCTCGCCGTCTTCGGGGCGCTGAGCGGTTCGGAGCGCCTGCGGCAGACGGTCGAAGACGGGCACGTCCTCGCCAGCGCGCAGCGCCTGGCCGGGCGGCGCTACCTCGTCGTGCGCGTGGAGCGCGGGACGCGGCCGACGCTGGCCGACGAGCTGGCGGCGAGCTTCGCGGCCTTCTTCGGCGGGAGCGAGTCGCAGTGGGGCAACCGCGACCCGGCCGAAGTCCTGGCCGTCGCCGCCTCGCGCGCGATGGGCGAGACGCTGGTCGTCATTATCGACACGGCCTTCAACCGGCCCGCGCGCGTCTCTCGCGACGACGGCCCGTACCTGGGTTCGTTGGCGACGGCCGCGCGCGACCTGAACGTCTTCCTCGCGCTCGCGCTCGACGACGACATCGCGGACGCCGACGGCGCGAACGTCGCCGTCGCGGGCACATACCGGATTGACTACCTCGACCCGGAGAACCTCTACCGCGTCGCAGACCAGTTCGTGCTGCGCAAGAAGCCGCAGGTCGGCGACACGCTCCGCGAAATCTACCAGGCGCTGCGCGCCACCGTACACGAGTTCAACTGGAGTCAGGCGCGCTTCTCTTCCGTTTATCCAGTCCACCCGCTCGTCGCGGAGGTCGCGTCGGGCGTGCGCCTCTTCCTGCCGAAGTTCGCCTTCCTGCCGTTCGCGGCCGCGGCCGCGGCGCGCGCCACCTCGCGCCCCGCCCTCGCGCTCGTGCTGCTCGACGAGGTCTTCGACGCGACCGAAGAGGACTTGCGCCTCAACCCGGAGCTGCGCGAACTGTTCGCGACCTACGACCAGTTGACCGCGGCCTGCATCGGCCAGCTCCCGATCATGCAGCGCTACCAGGCGCGGCTGATTTTGAAGAGCCTGTTCGTGCTCTCGCTCGACGGCCGCGACGCGACGCCGGGCGAGATGTGCGCCGCGCTGCTTTTGACGGACGAGGACGCGGGCGGCGACGCCCCGCGCCGCGTGGCCGAGACGCTCGCGCGCTTCGCCGCAGAGGCACCCGAGGGCAGCTTCGTCCTCGCGGACGGCCCCGGCGGCGAGACGCGCTACCGCTTCCGCATCGCCTCGCACTTTGCGACGCCCGCCGCGCAAGTTCAGGAGTCCGCGCCGAAGGTCGAAAGGGTCGAAGCGGCCGAGGCGGTGCCGCCCGAGCCGGAGCCGCCGAAGCCGGAACCGCCCAAGCCTTCTCCCGAAGTCGTCGAGAGTCCGCGCCCGGTTCACGTCGAGGAGCCACGCCCGAAGGCCGAGGCCGCGCCCGCGCCTTCGCATGAAGCGGCCGAGCCGCTCTCGGCAGAGCTGCTCGACTGGGCGAGACTGCTGACGGGTCGTCCGGCGCTCGGCGAAGGTCAGGCGGGCGGTGTGCGCGCGGAGGTGCGCGCCGCGCTCCTGCTCTGGGCCAAAGAGTGGACACTTCTGGGACTCGCGCAGAAGTTCGACGCGCTGCCCGACGCCTGCCTGACGACACGCGTCTGGAAGGCGGAGGCGCAGGTGCGCAAGAGCTTCGGGCGCGCGGCCACGGCCGTCGAGGCCGAAGCTTCGGGGAAGATTAAGTTGGAGGAGGCGCTCGAACGCATCGCGCGCGCCTTCGGCCGCTCGCCCTCCGCGGTCGCGCGTCTCACGAGCACGCTCGAAGACCTCTGCGGGTTCGTCGAGACCGTCGCGGCGCGCGAACGCGTGCGCGCCTACCTCGCCGCGGCCGAGCCGACCGGCGTGGAAGAGATTGAGGTGGCGCGGCGCGAGCTGCTCAACCTCGCGCACGATTCGAACAACTTCCTCGAAGGCGCGCGGCGCGAACGCTTCGAGCGTCTGTGGCGCGAGTGGCGTTCGCGCTACGGCGAGCATTACGCCGCGCTCCATGATAAAACTGTGGGCGCGGGCGGCGCGCGCGACTCCCTGCGCGACCTGCGCCGCTCCGAGCGCTGGCGCGAGTTCGAGTCGCTGGCGCGTCTGCCGGTCGTGAGCACGCAGGTCTGGCGACAGGCCGAAGCTCTCTTGCGCGCGGCCGAGGGGGCGCGTTGCGGACTCGACGTGCGGCGGCTGCTCGCGGGTCAGCCCGCGTGCGCGTGCCAGTTCCGCCTGTCGCGCGCGGAGGAGTTGTCGGAGCTGCCGCAGGAGCTTGAGGCCCTGATGGAGCGCGGCCTCGGCGTCTACCGCCGGACGCTGCGGCTGTTGGGGACGCCGCTCGCCATCTCGCTCGACGCCCTGGCGCGGCGCGACGTGGAGTCCGAGGCGTCGAAGCGCGCGCGCCTGCTCTCGGCGGCCTTCGCGCACGACAACCTGCCCGAGAGGTTCGCGCGCCAGGACGCGCGGCTCATCGAGCGCGCGCTCAAGCGCATGCCCGCGCCGCCGCCCGTACGCGTGGCCGCGCCCAACGGCGAGTCCGGCCTGCTCACGCGCGACGAGCTGCGCGCGCGCTTCGAGCAGTGGCTGGACGAGCTGCCCGAACAGCCCGTGCTCATCGAAGTCGTCTCGAAGGCCGAACTCAACGCACCGTGACGCGGAAGGATGAAGGCGGAGGGATGAAGGCGGAAGGGAAGGCAACGCGCCACCCTTCCGCCTTCCGCCTTCCGCCTTCCGCCTTCCAGCAGACGCCCTCCCCTTCAACACGTTCGGCGGTCGTCGTCGGCGCGGGTCGTCTGGGGACGGCGCTCGCACGCGCACTCGACGCGTGCGGTTACGAAGTGCGCGCGCTGGTCTCTCGTCAGGCGGCGCACGCGCGCCGCGCGGCGAGGCGCGCGTGTGTAGGAGCGCTCGCGCTCAACGTCGAGGAGCTTGAGAGACTGCCCGCCGCGCGCCTTCTCTTCGTCACGACGCCCGACGACGCCATCGCGGAGACGGCCGAGAGGCTGGCCGCGCTGCCCTCTTTAAAGTCTCGCGTCGCGCTGCACGCGAGCGGCGCGCTCTCTTCCGAAGCGCTCGCGCCTTTGCGCGCGCACGGGCTTGCGGTCGGCTCGATGCACCCGCTCGCGTCCGTGAGCGACGTCGCTTCGGGTGCCGAGAGTCTGCGCCGCGCGCACTATTGCGTCGAAGGCGACGCGGCCGCCACGCGCGCCGCGCGCCGGCTCGTGCGCGACCTCGGCGGCGAGACTTTCACCATCAATCCCGAAGACAAGGCGCTCTACCACGCCGCGGCCCTGATGTCTGCGGGCCACGTCGTCGCCCTCCTCGACGTGGCGCTCGACGCGCTCAAGCGCTGCGGGCTGTCCGATTCCCGCGCCCGTAAAATCCTTGTGCCCCTCGTGCGCAGCGTCGCCGATAACCTCGCACGCCAGACGCCCGCGCGCGCCCTCACCGGCAGCTTCGCGCGCGCCGACGCCGAGACCGTCCGCAAACACCTGCGCGCCCTCACGCGCCTCGAAGACGCGGACGCCCTCGCCGTCTACAGACTCCTCGGCGCGCGCTCCCTCAAACTAGCCGAGGAGGCCGGCGCCGACCCCGACCTCGTCGAGAGGGTTCGGCGGGAGTTGAGAAAGTAGTAAAGAGCAGTTCACCACAGAGACACAGAGACACAGCTTCAGGCTTGAGACCTCAACAAGCTGTGCCTCTGTGTCTCTGTGGTGAAATCCTTTGCTTGCGCATGCGTGCTTGTTGGCGCTAGAGTAAAAACCAAGCCCCAAAGCACTTTAAAGACACGGAGCGAAAGGAAGACTTCCGCCTTGGCCCTGCCGCCGAACACACCGAGCGCGAGCTACAGCCTGACCTTGCGCGTGAAGATTTCGAACCGCCCCGGTCAGCTCGGCCAACTGACGATGGCCATCGGGCAGGCGGGCGGCGACATCGGCGCCATCGACATCGTCAGCGTCGGCCGCGATTTCATCATCCGCGACCTCACCGTCAACGCGGCTTCGGCCGACCACGGCAAGGCCATCGTGGACGCCGCGCGCTCGGTGGACGGCATCGAGGTCATCAACGTCTCCGACCGCGTCTTCCTCATGCACCTCGGCGGCAAGATCGAGGTCGTCTCCAAAGTGCCCCTCAAGACCCGCGCCGACCTCTCGATGGCCTACACGCCCGGCGTCGCGCGCGTCTGCGAGGCCATCGCGCGCGACCCCGAGAAGGCTTTCACCCTGACGATTAAGCGCAACACCGTCGCCGTCGTCACCGACGGCACGGCCGTCTTAGGATTAGGAGATATCGGCCCGGCCGCCGCGCTCCCCGTGATGGAGGGCAAGGCGATGCTCTTTAAAGAGTTCGCGGGCGTGGACGCCTTCCCCATCTGCCTCTCGACGAAAGACCCGGCCGAGATCGTCAACACCGTCAAGCGCATCTCGCCCGCCTTCGGCGGCATCAACCTCGAAGACATCTCCGCCCCGCGCTGTTTCGAGATTGAAGAAAGGTTAAAGGAAGAGCTCGACATCCCCGTCTTCCACGACGACCAGCACGGGACGGCGGTCGTCGTGCTCGCGGCGCTCATCAACGCGGTGAAGCTGGTGGGCAAGCGGATGGAGGACTTGAAGGTCGTCGTCAACGGCGTGGGCGCGGCGGGCGTGGCCTGCTCGAAGATCGTGATGAGCGCGGGCGTGCAGAATCTCATCGGCTGCGACCAGCACGGCGCCATCTACGAGGGGCGCGGCGAGCACATGAACTGGGTCAAAGACCACTTCGCGCGCATCTCGAACCCGAACAAAGAGCGCGGCTCGGTGCACGACGCGATCAAGGGCGCGGACGTCTTCTTCGGCCTGTCGGTGCCCGGCGTGATTGATGTGGAGGACGTGAAGCGGATGGCGCCCGACCCGATCATCTTCGCGATGGCGAACCCGACGCCGGAGATCATGCCGGAGGAGGTGGAAGGCATCGCGGCGGTGATGGCGACGGGGCGGAGCGACTACCCGAACCAGATCAACAACGTGCTCTGCTTCCCCGGCATCTTCCGCGGCGCGCTTCAGTGCCGCGCCTCGCGCATCAACGAGGAGATGAAGCTCGCGGCCGCCGAGGCCATCGCCTCGATCATCACCCCCGAAGAACTCCACCCCGAATACATCGTCCCCTCCGTCTTCGACAAGCGCGTCGCCGAGGCCGTCGCCCGCGAGGTCGAAGAGGCCGCCTACCGCACCGGCGTCGCCCGCCGCGAACGCGCCCGCACCGACGTGCTGATGTAAAATGCGTTTTGAGTGGGACGAAAAGAAAGCAACTGTCAACCTTACCAAGCACGGCGTCTGCTTCGAAGAAGCGACCACCGTGTTCGGCGACCCGCTCTCCGACACCTTCAATGATCCCGACCACTCCATAGAGGAGTAACGGTTCCTTATCATCGGCATCTCCGACCGGGGTAGAATGTTGGTGGTGGCACACACCGATGACGGAGTAACCGTCCGCGTTATCAGCGCGCGGGAGCCGACAGCGGGAGAGAGGGAATTTTATGAAGAGAGTAGAAGCTGAGCCGGGAGATGAGATGCGGCCCGAATACGATTTCTCACAGTTGAAGGGCAGGGCGCGCGGAAAATACGTCGGGCGTTACCGTGAGGGGACGAACCTGGTCCTGCTCGACCCCGATGTGGCGGCGGCATTCCCGGACGCGAAGGCGGTTAACGAGGCGCTCCGCCTGCTGATGGATGTCGCGCAAAGGCAGCGGCCTCAGCAAAGCTGACCCTTAGGGCTACCGGCGTCGCCCGCCGCGAACGCGCCCGCACCGGCGTGCTGATGTAAACAGAGATGAAGAGGGGCCGCGTGCGTGCCCAGGCGCACGCGGCCCACGCCCCGTGCGGTGAGGCCGGGGCCGCGGCACCGTCCTGCCCGTACAGACGTGCCGGCGCTAATCGCTAACCAAAATGCTCATGTGCTATCCTCGCGCGCGTTCTTGTCTTTGAAATAAGGCAACGGCCGGATGCGTAGCTCACCATCAGCCTCAAGCTAAATGATGGGCGTCGCCGTTGAGCATGAGAGGTCTCTACTCACGGCGGGAAATTTACGCAACGGCACTTTATACCATCATCGGTATAAAGGCAAGCTCATTTCTGACACGTTGGCCCTATCGGGAGGTGACTCCTGATGGGGACGGCGCGTCAGAGGGCGGAGCGTCTCGCGGAAAAGCTCTTGCAGGTGCGCCTGACGTTGGGGCTGTCTCAGACTGAGATGCTCAAGCGCTTAGGCGTTGAGGACATGATTGTCTACAACCGAATCTCGGATTACGAACGGGGCACGAGGGAACCGCCGTTGCCAATCCTTCTGAGTTACGCCCGCGTGGCCGGCGTGCCGACCGAAGTCCTCATCGACGACGACCTCGACCTCCCCGACAGACTCCCCGGCCCCACCGACCACAAAGAGATCAAACGCAAATTCTCCCCGCGCAGAAGGAAGTCGTGAGGCTGCAACGGTGGTGTATAGGTTACAGCCCTAATTCTTTATCTATAGGTACCGTTTTGAAGACCTGCGTGTGCCACTCGGAGAGCTTCTCGTAGCTGAGGAACTTGACGGAGTCTTTGATTGAAGAGTAGGCAGATGAGGATATTTTTCTTTCGAACTCTTTTCGACGCTTAACGTCGGCAACGATGTAATACTTAACGCGAAAATCCTCAAAGTCCTTGAACTTTACCAAGGAGTTCCACATAGGCGTTGAATGCTCAACCTCAAAGAAAGCCTTCGGAAACCTTCTGTCGTTAAACCACGAGACATCAATCGTCTTGGCTCTTTGCAGAAGAGAGTCGTAAGTAAATTCATGAAATTTCTTCAGCGTGGCGACCTCAGCCAACTTCCGGCCAAGGAAAGGTCTGTTCTTGTCTTGAGGTGGGACGAAGGTTTCGTAGTCCTTCAGGTTGCCGATTTGGACAAGCAGCCCTTGGTAGTATGTATGGTTGAACTCTTCGGGGTTGCGTGAGTCGAATTTCGCGTCGAGGGCGAGCTTAGCTAAGACCTCATCGCGTTGTGAGGCGAGCGCCCAGAGGCCGGGCCTGATCTTGAAGAATTCTTTGTGCTCTTGGACGATGCGGCGGATGCTGGCGAAGGGCGTCTTCGTCCCCCAATGAGTGTCGGGAACGCGGGTGGCCGTGCGGTAAAGGTGGCCGAGAGTGGCATATCCACCGCTCTCGCGCATGGCTTGCATGACCGCTTCGTGCTGCTTCACTGTCGCACCGCCTCACAGAGACTTTGGGGCGCGGGAAGTATACAACTAAGCGGCGAATTCTTTCTGCCCTTTTACCCCGGCCAGAAGCAGGCGGCGCAGGGCCCACTCCAACTGACCCTCTTTGGCGAGGTGTATGTTGATGAGGTGTTCGACATTGTCGAACGATTCGCGCAGGGCACGAGTCATCTTCAGCCAGCCGCGGCCGTCAGTAACCCAGATGAAGCCTATGCCCGCCTCCTTTAAGAGTTGTTGGCGCGCGATATATTCGGCCGCGATGGACTCCGGCTTAGAGCCTGTCGAGCCGTAATGGTTGACCTCTACGACGGCGAAGCGGCGTGGAGCTTTAAGCGTCCAGAAAGCCCAGTCCCACTTTTTACCCTTAACTCTTCCCGGCAGCGTGCAGCCCTGGGCGCCCAAGAAGGCATAGGTGGCCTCAGCTTTAGACTCTATTTGCGGGAGACGGCTTAGCGCTTGTTCTACCGCCGGGCGGAGGGCCGCAATGGCGCACTTGCCGCTGCGGTTCTTACGAGCGTTACTGTCGAGCCCTACCTCGACGCCGGTGACGTAGTCGAAGACAGATTTAATTTGTTCCAGTAAGAAGAGGACACCGGATTTGAGAAGAAATTCGACATACGTTTCTATCTGGGTCTCGGTTAGAGGAGCGACGGGGGTCGAGAAGTCATAAGACTTTATAATTCCCTGGCTCAAGTCTTCGGCCAGATGAATAACACAGCGCGGCGTGTTCCGGTCGGCGTTCGCTATGAGCGCGGGCAGCACAGGAACCACCTGCGGGTATTTGCGGAGCAATTCCCGCGCGGCCTGCTCCTTGTCGGGGGCGCTACAGAGTGAGCTTAGAAGGAAAAGCTCGTGCCGGTAGTGCTCGACGTGCTTGTATACCTTTTTCCAGTCCACGTAGTAATCGGCGTCGTAATAAGTCCGAAGCTCGGCAACAAAAAGGTCAAAAGCCTTGTCAAGGGACGTGATCCCAAAGCGGCTCTCGTAGAAGGAAAGGTCAGGCACCTGTAACCCCCTCCCCCCCAACAGTTACGGGCGGCTCGAATGAAAGACTGTTCTGCCTCTCCCGCGCGTCAACCTCGTCGGTGATTCTTTGGGCGGCGACACCTAGATATTTTTCGTCCAACTCGAAGCCGACGAAGCGGCGGCCGAGGCGGGCGGCGACGACGCCGGTGGTGCCGCTGCCGCAAAAGGGGTCGAGGACGAGGTCGCGCGGGTTGGTAGAGGCGCGAAGTATCCGGTCGAGCAGCGCCTCGGGCTTCTGCGTCGGGTGCTTGCCGTATCGCTTCTCGCGGGGGCCGGGCGGCTTGATGTGCCAGAGCGACTGCATCTGCTTGCCGCGGTTCTCGCGCTTCATCTCGGCGTAGTTGAACGTGTGGCGGCTCTTGGGGTCGCGCCGCGCCCAGAGGATCGTCTCGGTCGCGTGCGTGAAGTAGCGGCACGAGAGGTTCGGCGGCGGGTTGACCTTGTACCACGCGATGTCGTTCAGGACTTTGAAGCCGAGCGTCTGGAGCGCGAAGCCGACGCTGTAGATGTTGTGCGCTGTGCCCGTCACCCAGATGGCGCCGTTCGGCTTGAGCAGACGGCGGCACTCGCCGAGCCAGAGCTTGTTGAACTCGTGTATCTCCTCGAAGGTCGCGGCCTTGTCCCAGACACCCTTGTTGACGCTGACCATCTTACCCGCGTGACAGGTGACGCCGTCGTTCGAGAGGAAGTAGGGCGGGTCGGCGAAGATGAGGTCGAAGTGCTCGTCCCGTGCGCGCTTCAGGAGTTCTAGCGCGTCGCCTCGGTAGAGGCGTATGCCGTGCGCGACGTCCGCGAATAACGGCTCGGGCGCGTCGTGAGGCATCTCCCCCTTCCAGAGAAATTCGTCGGCGGATTCTTGAACTGCCTGGCGGGGCAAAGACATTTGACGTGTGTGCGCTTCAGCCTTTCGGAAAACGATCCGGATCGTTGATCGAATCCTCCCGCACGTCAAGCGCGGCCCGCGCTATTGTGAAGATGTGTGAGGTCGGAAGTGTTAAGATGGCGTCCCGTATGTTTGAGGGCGCGCTGACGAATCGGATAGCGGAGTTTCTGAACGGCATTGGCATCGAGGTCGTGCCGGGGCGTCTGGACGGGGAGAGTTTCCTGCCGGGCATCCTCGTCGAGCGCGGCGGGCTGCTGGTGGACGAGGGGAAGTTGAGTTACCCGGGCGACCTTCTGCACGAGGCGGGGCACCTGGCCGTGGCGCCGGCCGGGCTGCGGCCCGCGCTGGGCGGCGAGGTCTTCATCCCCGGCGCGGACATGAACGCGGTGGAGGCGGAGGCGACCGCGTGGGCCTACGCGGCCGTGACTCACCTCAAGCTGGAGCCTTCGGTTCTGTTCCACGCGGGCGGGTACGAAGGGAAGTCCGCGGGCCTCATCCTCACGTTCACCATGGGCGTCTACCCGGGCGCATACGGCTTGCAGACGCTCGGGCTGACGGCGACGGGCCAGACGGCCCGGCAGTTACAGGTCGCCCCGTACCCGCACATGCTGAAGTGGCTGAGGGACTGACATCGCCGTCGGACGGGAGTCACAAGATGAGAGGCTACACGAGACTCTTCCTCGCCTGCGGCCTGCTGCTCCTGTTATGCCAGGACTGTCTCCCGCAGCAGAAGGATGTGGTCGGCTGGGAGGGCGCGCGCTGGGGCATGTCCGAGGCCGAGCTGCTGAAGGCTTTTAACGGTAGGCTCAGGAAACTTCCCGAGCGGAAGCAGTTCTTCGCGTCTTACGCGGAGTACGTGATTCCGGGGTTTAAGCTCGGGGGCGAGCCGTTCACGGTCTTCTTCCAGATGGATAAGGGCACGGACAAGCTGGCGCAGATAATCGTCAGGCTCGACGAACAGGTCTCCCTGGCGCCGCGCGAGCGACTCTTCAACAGCCTCGACGCCTCCCTCGCGCGCGCGTACGGCCGGCCCGGCCAGCCGAAGGACGAAAGGTACACGTTCAGGGGGAAGTACAAAGGCATCGCGCTGACGCGCACGTGGAAGTTCCCGACGACGACGGTCGAACTCTCCTACGGCTGGGACGACCAAATCTACGCCAGCCTGCTCGTGGTCAGGTACTTCCCGAGACCAACCAACGCACGACGTTAGAGTCCTGCTTCCGTAACCTCAAGAAAACTACTCAACCGGGTCAGGGCTTCGGCTTCTTCGTGCGCTGGTATCTGGCGTACTTGACGCGCTGTTCGAGGTTCTCCTTGGCGGAGGGGTTGAGTTCGACGTACTTGTCGAAGTCCTTCTGCGCCTCTTCGTCCCGGTTGCGCGCGAGGAGGATGAGGCCGCGGCTGGCGTAAGCTTCCGCATACTTCGGGTCGACCTCAATCGCCTTCGAGAAGTCCAGGAGGGCGCCGTCCGCGTCGCCCTTCGTTTCGAGGGCGCGGCCGCGGCTGTAGAGGGCGTCGGCGCTCTGCGGGTTCGCCTGGATGAACCTCGTGAAGTCTTCGACGGCGCCGTCCGTGTCGCCGTCCGCGGCGCGCGCGACGGCGCGGTTGTAGTAGCCTTCGGTGAGCTGCGGGTTGAGCCCGAGCGCCATCGTGTAGTCGGCGATGGCGCGCCCCGTCTCCTGCTTCTCCATCAGAAGCGTGGCGCGGCTGTGGTACGCCTCGGCCAGCTTGGGGTTGTTCTCGACGGCCTTCGTGTAGTCCGCAATCGCCCCCTCCGCGTCGCCCTTCGCGCGCTTCGCGTCGCCGCGGTTGTTGTAGACGATGGCGAGGTTGGGCTGTAGCTCCAGCGCCCTGTCGAAGTCCTTAATCGCGCCGTCGTAGTCCTGCTTCTCCATCCTCATGAAGCCGAGCGTGTAGAGGGCGATGACGTTCTTCGGGTTCAGCTCGATGGCCTTGGAGAAGTCCGCGATAGCGCCCTCGATGTCGCCCCTCGATTTCCTGATGCCCGCGCGGAAGCTGTAGGCGGCGTCGTACTTGGGGAAGAGCTTGATGGCCTTCTCGATGTCTGCGAGCGCGCCGTCGGCGTCGCCCTGCTTGAAGCGTGCCGCCGCGCGCTTCAGGTAGTCCTCGGCCCCTTGGGCGCGTACGGGCGCGGCCGTGGCGCAGAGCAGGAGGGCGGCGAAGAGTAAGGTCAAGAATCTTTTCATAAGGTTCACCTGAAGCACGGCCGGGGCGAGTCGCTTTTGATGTGCGCAGGGGGCCGGCGGATGCCCTCGGCGGCGCGGGCTTTGAGTACGGGCCGCGCGCGCCGATAATAAACGAACCCGGCACAGGGCCGTGCGTGAAAAAGAGTTCGGCCCCGCGCCCTTCAGCTCTTAAAGAGGACTTCCGACCATGAACACCCGCGCAAGACTCATGGCGGCCGCGCTCTCGGCCGCGACCCTCCTCTGCGCCGGCGCGAGAGCGCAGACTTCGCCGCCCGCGCTCGCCACGCCCCTCCCGAAAGAGCAGCCGGCCGCCGCCTCGGCCGACCCCGTGGCGAACGAGATCGCGCTGCTGCGCAAGTCACTCCAGACCCTGAACGCGCGGCTGCGCGAGATCGCCGAGAAGGTTCTGTCGCCCGACGCGGTCAACGCCTCGGCGGCCTCCCCCGGCAAGCAGAACCCCATCGCGCAGAACCTCGACATCCTGAGCCGCGCCGAGCAGCGCGCCGAGGGCCTGCGCCGACAGCTCCTCGAGATGACCGAGAAGGAGACCGCCTACCGCACGCGCATGATGCAGCTCGACGACGACATGCGCCCCGAGAACATCGACCGCGCGCTCTCAGGCATCGGCACGACCCGCACGCAGGACTTGCGCGACCTGCGCCGCCGCCAGCTCGACAACGAACGGCGGGGCGTCGAGATTCTGCTCAACCAGGCCAGCGCGAACCGCATCCGGCTCGAAGACGACGTGAAGCAGGCCGACGCCCTCGTCGCGCGCATCCGCCAGAAACTCCTCCCCCTCATCGAACGCGAGGTGGACAAGCTCCAGCCCTGACCCCTCCGACCTTTCAGACGGGCCGGCGGAAGACGCCGCGCCGCAGCAGTATCAAAAGCAGAAGCGGCGGCGCGAAGAGCACGAATTCGAGGAAGAGAAAGTTCAGAATCTCGGCGGGCGGGAGTCTCGAAGGTATCTCGGAGAGTCCCCACCAGCGCAGCCCGAACCTCTCAAACGAGAAGGGCCAGAACAGCTCCAGCCCGCCGCCCTGTCTGGTCGTGGCGAAGTCGAGGAGCGCGTGCGAGGCGTAGGCCAGTCCCAGCCCCACGGCCACGCGCGCGCGACGCCGGCCGAGCGCGAGCAGCAGGCAGACGAAGACGGCGAGCGCGAAGACGAGCGAGTGCGTGAAGCCCCTGTGCCAACCGCGCGAGCCGAAGACGAAGACCAGAGAGAAGTCGAGGTCGGCGGCGTTGGCGAGCGCCGCGCCCGCCAGGAGCGCCCGACGCCACTCACGCTCGCGCCCAGCCCGCGGCAGCACCGCCGCCACCAGGCTCGCCCCCACCAGACCGTGCGCGACGGGCATGGGCATGGCTTCAACTTAAACTCAGACCGTCGCGCGCAAGGATTGGGCGATGAGGGGGACGACGCGGCGCGGGACGGCGATGGCCTCTTTGATGTGGCGCGAGTTGGTGAAGTGGCCGGCGACGTAGAGGCCGGGGACGTTGGTCTCGAAGGTGTCGGGGTCGTAGACGGGGATTTCGGTCAGGCCCGAGACTTCGGTGCGCACGCCCGCCCCGCGCAGCAGCGTGAGGTCTGCGTCGCTGCCGATGAGGACGAAGACGGCGTCGTTGGCGAGCGCGTGCGTCCGCCCCTGCTCGTCCTTGATGAGAACCTCGCCCTCCTTAATCTCGACCAGCTCCGAGAAGAGGAAGAGGCGCAAACGTCCCTCTTCGATCTCGCGCTCCAAGGGCCCCCGCACCCAGTGCTTGATGCAGCCCTTCTTCGGGTCGCGGTTCTCCCAGTCCGCCGGCCAGATGGCGTAGGTCGTGCGCGCGCCGCCTTCGGAGAGGAAGAGCGCCGCCTCGGCCGCGCTGTTCCCGCCGCCGACGACGAGCGCGTCCTTGCGCACGTAGGGGAAAGGCTCGACGAAGCGGTGGCGGACTTTTGATAGGTCTTCGCCGGGGACGCCCAGACGGCGCGGGCGCGCCATCCCGCCGATGCAGGTGAGCACGCGCGCGGCCTCGTACGTGCCGCGCGAGGTGCTGACGCGGAAGCCCTCGGGGCCGAGCGGCTCGATCTTCGTGACCTCCTCCTCGGTGTTGATATGCAGGTCGTGCCGGAGGGCGAAGCGCACGTAGTAGGAGAGCAGCTCCTCGCGGGTCGGCTTCTCGCGGCAGGGGCGCAGGCCGCCCTCCTCCAGCTCCAGCTCGTTCGTGGTCGAGAAGACGGTCAGGCCCACGGGGTAGCGGTAGACCGTGTGGGCGATGAGCCCCTTCTCGACGACGAGGTAGGAGAGTCCTTCGCGCGCGGCCACGTCCGCCGCCGAGAGTCCCGCCGGCCCCGCGCCGATGATGAGCAGGTCGAGTCTGTCTGTTCCCTCGGGCATAAGCTTCGCTAAATCCTCGCACGTTTCCGCCCCGGCTATCAACTTCGGGCGGCGGGCGTGGCGCGGGAAAAATGATTGACACGCGCGCCTTTCGGGACTATTGTGCGCCTGCTTTTCCTTTGTACCGTCGCCGTCGGCCAGTCCTTCGCCGCCGGCGCGCGCGCCTCATGTAATTCTCCAGGCGGGTCGAAGTAACTCTCCAGGCGGGTCGGCCGGGCGGACGCCGCCCGACACACCCGCGCGCTGAAGGCGGGCGGCAGATAAGGAGTGACCGAATGGCGGCGGACGAACAACAAGCGGCGCACGGACAAGCGGAAGAGACGCAGTACCCGGGCCGTTGGCCCGTGGGGACGGCGGGCATCTACCTTCTCATCCTCTACATCCTGTTGATGACGGTGCTGAGCTTCACGTCTCTGGTCATCCTCTGGCCGCCCGTCCGCCCGGAGGGGAAGACGGCCGCGGAGGCGGCGCTGGAGGGCGCCCCCGCTCCGAGTCCTTCGCCGGCCGCCGCGACCGCGCCGCCGGCGCAGGGAGGCACGACGCCCGCCACGACAACGACCACGTCGAACCCGACCACCACGCCGACCCCTTGCCCGACCCCCGGCGCCACGCCGGTTAAGGACGACGGGAATCAACGCATCTGGAACGATAGCTGTCTGGACGTGTGCAACAAGACGCGGCAGGGCGTCCGCCCCATCAGGATTCCTTTCATGGAGCCGCGCTGCCTCTACGACGAAGACCGGCTCCTCCTCATCGTGCTCTTCGCGGGCGCGCTCGGCGGACTCGTCCACGCGCTGCGCTCGCTGGGCTGGTACATCGGCAACCGCCAGCTCAAGTGGAGCTGGTCGGCCTTCTACTTCCTGACCCCCTTCATGAGCGCCTCCGTCGCCCTCGTCTTCTACTTCGTCATCCGCGGCGGCTTCTTCTCGCCGACTTCGAGCATCTCCGACACGAGCCCCTTCGGCTTCGCGGCGGTGGGCGCGCTCATCGGCATGTTCACCGAGGAGGCCATCAACAAGCTGCGGCAGGTAGCCGCGACCGTGCTCACGCCCAAGGAGCCGGCGAGTGACCACGTCGGCCCGGCCCCCGCCGTCAAATCGATGTCGCCACTAAACGGCTCGACGCTCGGCGGCGATGAAGTCACCATCGTGGGCGAGAACTTCCGGCCCGGAGTCGTCGTCACCTTCGGCGGCGCCAACGCGACGGTCGAGAGCGTCGAGGAGAAGCTCGTCAAGGTCAAGACGCCCGCGCACGCCGCCGGCCAGGTCGATGTCGTCGTGACGAACACCGACAGCCAGTCGCAGACCTTGAAGAACGGCTTCGAGTACAAAGACCCGACGCCGCCGACGCCGCCAGTCGGCGGCCAGCCGCCCGAACAACCTGGGCAGCCGCAACAACCACAACAACCACAACAGCCGGGACAGCCGCAACAACCTGTGCAGCCGCAACCGCCACAGCCGCCGCAACAACCTGCGCAGCCGCAGCAGCCCGCACAGCCGGAGGAGCACGCGTAGGGCATCGCGGCGTGTCGCGCGCGGGTTGCGCGCGCCGTGGCCGTCGGTTACGTTATCGGCGGATACAGTCCCTTCGACCTATGAGCACGACCGAACCCGCATGTCAGAGCACCCCCGGCGGCGCGGGACTCCGCGTCGAGCGCCTGCCGTTCCGAAACGTCCCGCACCAGTCGCGCCTCTTCCTCGAATACCTCGAAGACCCGACGGCGCTCCGGCGCTTCTACCCCGAGGCCGTGCGCTCGCACCCCGAACTCTCGGGCCGCCGCGCGCGCGTGCTCGAAGCTTATAAGACCGAACGCGACGCGCTGGCCGACGCGCTCGCCGAATCGAACCGGCGTTGGAACGCCTCCGCCGAGACGCTCTCGAACATCGAACGTCTGCGCTCGAAGGAGTCGGTCGCGGTCGTCACGGGGCAGCAGACGGGGCTCTTCACCGGGCCGCTCTACACGCTCTACAAGGCGCTCTCGGCCGTGAAGCTGGCGGCGTGTTTGACGGCGCGCGGCACGGACGCCGTCCCGGTCTTCTGGATGGCGACCGAAGACCACGACTGGGAGGAGGTGCAGACGGCGCAGGTCATCGCGTGCGACGGCCGCCTGACCTCGGTCGGCGTCCCCGACGGACTTCACGAAGAAGGGCAGCAGGTGGGCGGCGTCTTGCTCGACGTGAGTGTCGAAGAGGCGACGCGACGTCTCTTCGAGCTGCTGCCTTCGAGCGAGTTCCTGCCCGACCTCGAAGCGCTTCTGCGCGACGCGTACGCGCCGGGCCGGGGCTACGGCGAGGCGTTCGCGCGGATGCTCGCGGCGCTGACGGGCCGTTACGGGCTGGTCTTACTCGACCCGCTTGCGCCTTCGCTTAAACGTCTGGCCGCGCCGCTCTACTCGGAGGCCGCGCGGCTCGGCGCGGAGATAGCCGCCGCCACGGACGCGCGCTCGCGCGAGCTCGAACGCGAGGGCTATCACGCGCAGGTGCACACCTCGCCGGATTCGTTCCCGCTCTTTCTCATCGAAGGCGGGGCGCGCCGCGCGCTCGCCCGCAACCGGGACGGCCGCTACCGCGCGAAGGGGACTGAGCGCGAGTGGACGGCGGACGAGCTCGCCGCACTGGCCCTCGAAGAGCCGGAGCGCTTCAGCCCGAACGTCACGCTGCGCGCCGTCGTGCAGGACTACCTGCTCCCGACAATCGCGTACTTCGGCGGCGCGGCCGAGGTCGCCTACTTCGCGCAGACGGCCGAGAGCTATCGCGTGCTGGGCCGCCCCGCGACGCCCGTCCTCCACCGCGCGAGTTTGACGGTCGTCGAGCGCCGCACGGGGCGCACGCTCGAACGCTACGGCCTCGCGCTCGAAGACTTCTTCGGCGGACTCGACCCCGTCATCGCGCGCGTCGTGGAAGGGCACCTCGGCTCGGAGGTGGCCGGCGTCTTCGACGAGACGGACGCGGACGTGGCGCGCGCACTCGACCAGTTGCAGACCAAGCTGCGCGACTTCGACCCGACGCTCTCGGACGCGCTCGACGGCGGTCGCCGCAAGATCGCGCACCAGCTCGAAGGCTTGCGCGCGCGCTTTCACCGCGCGCAGATGCGGCGGGATCGCGCCGTGCTCCGGCAGTTGGAGCGCGCCGCGACCGCCCTCTACCCGGAGAAGGGCCTGCAGGAGCGGCACGTCAACGTCACCTCTCTGCTCGCGCGCCACGGCCGCTACTTCGTCGATTGGATACACGACGCCATCGACCTCTCGACCACGGATCACCAGATCGTCTACCTCTGAGCCGAACCGAGCCGCGGAACGTCCCGTATAGCTTCGTATGCTTTGCCCGAACTGCGGAACGAAGACGACGACCGAGCACAAGTTCTGTCGTAATTGCGGTATGAATCTGGAGCCGGTCTCGCGCGCCCTGGCCGCCCACCACGCGTACGGCGCCGCCGCGGCCCAGCTCGCGCGCGAGGCCGACCGGCGCATCGTGAAGAGGTTGACGACCGGCCTGCTGACGGGCGTCTTCGTCATCCTCTTCGGCGTTCTGCTGATGGCCTTCCTGCCGGGCAAGGGCTTCCAGACGTTGGGGCTGGTCGCCGCCATCCTCGGCCTCATGTTCACGCTCGCCTCGGTCACCTCGGCGCTGCGCAGGATGGGCGACGCGGCCGCGGGGCCGCTGCCGCCCGCGCTCGACCACACGGCGCCAGACACGGCGCGCCTCCTCCACGAGCAGACCTTCGACTCCGCCACGACCAGCATCGCCGACCACACCACCGAACTCCTCAACGTCGAAGCCAAAGGCGGGAAGCCGCGACAAGGGGATTAACCACAGAGACACAGAGGCACGGCTTTGAAGGCAATGTGCTTCAAGCCGTGCCTCTGTGTCTCTGTGGTTAATGCTTTTGCGCGAACCCCGCCGAGTCGTTAAACTGCAAAGCGCATGTCCAAGATTCGCGTCCTCTCCGACCACGTCGCCAACCAGATCGCCGCGGGCGAGGTGGTCGAGCGCCCCGCCTCCGTCGCCAAGGAACTCGTCGAGAACTCCGTCGACGCCGGCGCGCGCCGCGTCGAGGTCGAGGTCGAGGCCGGCGGCCGCAGACTCCTCCGCGTCTCGGACGACGGCGAGGGCATGACGCGCGACGACGCCGTGCTCGCCTTCGAGCGCCACGCCACTTCGAAGATCAACTCGGTCGAAGACCTCGAACGCGTCTCGACGCTCGGCTTCCGCGGCGAGGCGCTCGCCTCCATCGCCTCGGTCGCGCGCGTGGAACTCCTGACGCAGAGGGAGGGCGAGACGGAGGGCACGCGCGTCGTCATCGAAGGCGGGCGCATGCGCGACGTGGCGCCCGCCGCGCGCCCCAAGGGCACGACCATCGCCGTCCGCGACCTCTTCTTCAACGTCCCCGCCCGCCGCAAGTTCCTCCGCTCCGAGGCGACCGAGAGCTTTCACCTGACGAACCTCGTCACGCACTACGCGCTCGCGCACCCAGAGATAAGTTTCGTCCTCACGAACAACGGCCGCGAGGTCTTGCGCGGCGCGGCGGCCGAGAATTTGCGCGAGCGCGCTTATCAAATCTTCGGCGACGAGTTCATCGAGAGCCTGCTCGCGGTCGCGGGCGGCTCCGAAGCGGTGGGCCGTGTCTCAGGCTTCGTCTCGGCCCCGCGCGCGCGGCGCACGACGCGCGACGCGCAGTACCTCTTCGTCAACGGCCGCTTCGTCCGCGACCGCCTCGTCGCGCGCGCGCTGACCGAAGGCTACCGCACGGTGCTCCCGCACGGCGTCTACCCTTCGGCGCTGCTCTTCCTCGAAGTGCCGCCCGAAGAGGTGGACGTGAACGTCCATCCCGCGAAGACCGAGGTGCGCTTCCGCCGGGCCTCGGCCGTAGCCGAAGCCGTGCGCGAAGCCGTGCGCGCGGCGCTCTACGCCGGGGGCTACCTGCGCGACGACGCGAGTTTTGCCGTCGACGCGAACGGGAACGAGTTCGCCCCCGACAACTTCAGAGAAGTCGAACCCTCGAACCCGAACGTCGCCGCTTACGCGCCGACTTTGGCAATCTTGAGCGACACGGTTTCGAACGTGCGCCTCGACGCAGCGGAGCCTTCGGCCAGGCAGGAGTCAATCGAGTTCGGCTGGACGCCCGCGCCCGCAGAGCCGGCGGAGTCGTCTCGGAGACGTGAGGCTTCGGACGAATGGCGGCGGCCCTCGCCGTCCGCCCTCGACGCCGTCGCGCACGGCGCCGACGAGAGTGCCGCGGCACTTTATCAGGAGGGTCAGGAGGACGAAGTCAGACCGCGTCCCCTTCATCAGGAGAGAGGCGAAGAGTGCGCGGTCACGCTTCCGCCGCTCAACTCCGCGGCCGGCATCGTGCGCGGCGTCGCGCCCGAGCAGCTCACGCCGGACATCCGGCCGCTCGGCCAGCTCGAAGAGAGCTACATCCTCGCGACCGACGCCGAAGGGCTCCTCCTCATCGACCAGCACGCGGCGCACGAGCGCGTCCTCTTCGACAAGTACCGCCGCCTCGAAGCGGCGCGCCGCCCCGAGTCGCAGTCGCTCCTCGTCCCAGAGACCTTCGACCTCACGCCGGCGCAGGCCGCGGCCTTCGAAGAACTCTCCGAAGAGCTCGAAGGCATCGGCTTCTCCCTGACTCGTCTCTCGGGCCGCACCGTCGCCGTGCGCGCCGTCCCCGCAGACCTGCAGCCCGCGGAGGCGCGCAACCTCCTCGCCGAAATCCTCGACACCGTCGACTCCGAGAAGCGCGGGCGCGCGCGAGAGACCTTGCGCGACGAGGTCGCGGCCTCGCTCGCCTGCCACGCCGCCATCAAGGTCAACATGCCGCTCACGCACGAGAAGATGCGCTGGCTCATCGACCGCCTGCTCTTAACAGCCTCGCCCACCACCTGCCCCCACGGCCGCCCCGCCATCCTTCGCCTCGCCAAGCGCGACATCGAACGCGGCTTCCACCGCCCCTGAGCGAGGGCCGTGATGGAGGGCGGACGAACGCGAACGAGTCTGGCCGCGGCGTGGGCGTCTCTGAACACGCGCCGGGCCGAACTGGTGTGCGTGTGCCTGCTGGTGTTGATGGGGGCGAACCTGCTGAGCGTGGTGTGGCGGAAGGGGCTGACGGCGGACGAGTTCTATCACGTGCCGGCGGGCTATTACCATTTAGCCCGAGGCGAGTTCCGCGTGAACACGGAGCACCCGCCGCTGGCGAAGATGTTGGCGGCCGTGCCGCTGCTGTTCGCGGGCGTCGAGGCACCCGCGCCGCAGTTCGCGCCCGGGGCGCTACCGGCCGAGCGGACGGACGAGACGTCGTCGCTCTTCTGGCGCGCGAACACGGCGCGGTTCGAAAGCATCGCGTTCTGGTCGCGCCTGCCGGCCATCGTCATCACGCTCGGGCTGGGGTGGTTAATCTTCATCTACGCGCGGCGTCTGTTCGGGCGGCGCGCGGCGCTGCTCGCGGTCGTGCTCTACGCGTTAGAGCCGACGATGCTGGCGCACGGCCGCGTCGTGCAGACGGACGTGCCGGCGGCCCTCGCCTACCTGCTCTTCTTCTACGCGCTCGACACGTACTGGCTGCGACCGACCTTCGGCCGCGCGCTCCTGCTCGGCGGCGCGGTGGGACTCGCCTTAGCGACGAAGTTCTCGCTCGTCATCGTCGTGCCCGTGTTCGCGTTGGCGGCGCTCTGGATGTTCGTGGCCGCGCCGCGGCGCAGGCTGCGGCGCTCGCGCGTGGCGGTGCAGGCGGGCGCGGCCGCGCTCGTCGCGCTCCTCTTCGTGAACGCCGTCTACTACTTTCAGAGTCCGCCGCCGCTCGCGGGCGACCTCGCGTACGTGGCGCGCCAGTCGCCGTCGGCCGCGGGACTTCTGGTGTCGTGCGCGCGCGTGCTGTCGAGGGTCGTGCCGTCGCCGTTCCTGCTCGGGCTGTATCAGGTCGCGGTGCACAACCGCAACGGCCATCTCGCGTCCGTGATGGGCCGTTACGGCTACGAGGGCTGGGCGCTCTACTTTCCCGTGGCGTTCGCGCTGAAGACGACGCTGCCGTTCCTGCTCTTAAGTCTCGCGGCGCTCGCGTGGGCGGCGAGAGGACTCTGGCGCGGGCGCGGGAGGCGTCTGCTGCTGCTCCTCGGGCCGTTCGCGCTCTACGGGCTGTTCGCCGTGTCGAGCCGCATCAACATCGGCGTCCGGCACATCATCCCGCTCTTTCCGTTCCTCTTCATCCTGGGCGGCGCGCTGCTCGAACGCGTGTTCAGTTCCGGGCACACCAAGCGCGTGCTCACAGCCTTCGCGCTCCTGTGCTGGATCGTCTGCGAGGCCGCGCGCGCGTACCCACACTACATCCCCTACATGAATCAGCTCGCGTGGCGGCGGCCGCACTGGTACTACCTGACCGACTCGAACGTGGAGTGGGGCGACGACGTGAAGGAGCTGGCGCGCTACCTGCGCGCGCGCGGCGAGACGCGCGTGACGGCGGCGCTCCTAGACGGCGGCAGCTTCGACGAGAAGAGCATTCCCTACGTGCGCACGCTCGACCACTACGGCGTCGAACAGCTCAACCTCATCTCGGCCGAGGAGGCCGACCTCGCGCCGCCCGAGACGCGCTACGTGGCCGTCGGCGCCAGCTACCTCAACGGCGCCTTCCTCCTCGCCGTCCCCGTCCCGCAACGCCTCAAAGTCATCGAGTACCGCAAGCGCACGCCCGAGGCCGTCATCGGCAACTCTATCTACCTGTACCGCGTGAAGGAGTGAGGAAGGGTGCAGGGTGCTGGGTGCTGGGTGCTGGGTAAATACCGGTTCTTCCCCAACACCCAGCACCCAGCACCCTAGAAGACGAGAGTCTGGATGGAGTGGGGGAGGCTGGTGACCTCGGCGGCGTTGCCGCCGACCCAGAGGAAGTATTTGACCTCCTTGTCGCCGCCGTTCATGACTACCACGGCGGTCTTGCCATCCGTGTTAGTGAAGGCGGTGGAGAGGAGCGCGCTGCGGCTCGGCGAGCTGACGACGCGGCGCGCGCCGGGGCGGATGAACTTGGAGAAGTGGCCGATGTAGTAGAACGAGTTCGTGTAGATGAGGCGGCCGTTCTGCGTGTCGGCGTGCAGCGGCGCGAAGCAGAGGTTGCCCACGTGGTTGGGGCCGCCCGTCTCGTCGAGCAGGACGTTCCAGTCCGTCCAGCCCGCGGTGCCGTTGTTGAAGTCGTGGATCATCTGGCGGCCGTACATCTCGCCCAGCTTCCAGTCGCCGACCTTCTTCAGGTCGAAGGCCTCCTTGCACCCCTCCGTGAAGACGAGGTGCTTGTCGGGGAAGGCCTGGTACGTGAGCTTCACGTTGTCGTACATCGGCTCGCCGCCGCTCCAGGGCTCGTACCAGTGGAAGCCGATGCCCCAGACGTAGCGCGCGGCCTCGGGGTCGGAGAGGATCGTGCTCGCGCGCTGGTAGAGCAGGTCGCGGTTGTGATCCCACGCGATGATCTTCCGGTCGCCCAGGCCCTCGCGGCGCAGCGCCGGCCCGAGGTGCCTCTTTAAGAAGTCGCGCTCCTCCTCCGCCGTGTAGATGCAGGACTCCCAGCGCTGCGTCGCCATCGGCTCGTTCTGGACGGAGACGCCCCAGACGGGCACGCCCTCGCGCTCGTAAGCCTTGATGAACTTCGCGTAGTAGTTGGCCCAGGCCTGGTAGAACTCCGGCTTGAGCTTCCCGCCGCGGAGCATGCTGTTGTTGTCCTTCATAAACGCGGGCGGACTCCAGGGGCTCGCGAACAGAGTCAGCCTCCCGCCCGCGGTCTCCAACGCGCGCTTGATGAAGGGGAGGCGGTAGCGTCGGTCGTGCTCGACGCTGAAAGTCTTTAACTCCCTGTCGCCCTCCGCGACGTAGGTGTAGCTCCCGCTGGAGAAGTCGCAGCTGTGGATGTTGGTGCGCGCGAGCGTGTAGCCGATGCCCTTCTGCGGGTCGAAGTAGGCGTCGAGGATTTCGCGCTGCTTGTCCTCGGGCATCTTGGCGAAGGTCTCGGCCGAGGCGTCGGTGAGCGCGCCGCCGATGCCGAGCATCGTCTGGTACGTCCGCGTCGGGTCGACGAAGACGCAGACCTGCGTCTCCAGGGGCTGCCCCATCGGCTTGAAGGTCAGCGTGTCGGTGGGCGAGAGCCTGTGCTCGGTCTTGTCGGCGGTCGTGTAGACGAAGACCTGACTCCCCGCGGCCGGGGGGGCCTTCGGGGCCGCGGGGGCGCGCCGTGTCTGCGCCGAGGCGGGGCTTGCGTCACGCGTCAGCAGCAACGCGGACGAAGAGGCTGCGAGCAGGAAGTCGCGACGGTTTGTTTTCATAGCCCGCGCTTATATCACAACAACTCGACCCGCCCGAAACGGCACGGTTGTGCGTGGGAGGATTTGAGCCACAGAGACACAGAGGCACAGCTTGTTGAGTCATTCGCCCCAAGCTGTGCCTCTGTGTCTCTGTGGTGAAATCACTTCCTGCTTTACGCTCAACTTTCAACTGCAACCAGCCCGCGCTTTCGCTATTTGAAGAAGTTCCCGAGCATCCGCCCGAGGTCGTCCGTCACGCTGCCGTCGTGGTTGGAGTCGAGCATGGAGTTGAGCGCCCCGCCCAGGCCGGGGGCCGAGGCTTCGGCCTGCTGCTGCTGGGCGCCCAGGAAGTCGGAGAGTCCGCCCGCGTCGAGGCCGTTCTGCCGCTGGGTCTGCCCGACGGCGCCCATCACGAGCGGCGCGACCATCTCCAGGAGACTCCCGGCGGCGTTCTGGTCGAGCCCCGCCGCCTGCGCCAGAGTGTTCTGCGCCGCGCCCTGCTGCTCACCGAAGACGTGACCCAGGATGCCCGCCCCGTTCGCGGCCTGCGGGTCGCCGAGGTAGCCCGACAGGTTGTCGAAGATGCTCCCGTCGTGGTCGTTGGCGACCGCCTCGTGGAGTTCCTGCGCGCCTTCGGGCCGGGCGGCGTTACGCGCCAGCGCCGCCACGATGAGCGGGATCGCGATCTGCACGGCCCTCTGGGCGGTCGCCTCGCTGATGCCGAGCCGCTGCGCGATGGCGCGGGCCGCGTAGCCCGCGACCTGCTGCGTAATCATCTGCGTGATGAAGTTCATGGGCCGCACTCCTTCGTCGAGAGGCATGTCTGCGGGATTGGCGAGGGCGTTGTATCCCAGGCGACCCGGAAAGTCAACGGACGACTCGTCCCGCTTGGCTCAGAGTGCGGCGAGGGTGCGGAGGAGCAGTTTGGTGTCCGTGAGGTCTGGGAGGACTGCGTCGGGGTTGTGTCGGAGGAGTTCGTCGGTCGAGTGGCTGCGCCCCGTGGCGACGGCGACGGCGCGTGTGCCGAAGTGTCTGGCGCAGGCGATGTCGTTGGGCGTGTCGCCGATGACGACGAGCTGCTCGGGGTCGATGTCCTGGTTCAAATGACGGCTGATGCGCTCGCGCGCGACGGCCGGGAGGTCGCGCCGGTCGTGCGAGAGTTCGCCGAAGGCGCCGGGCAGTCGGAAGAAATGTTCGAGCCCCGTCAGTCTCAACTTCAGACGCGCGGCCGGCTCGACGTTTCCCGTCAGCAGGGAGTTCAGGTAGCGCGGCTCGCGCTCAACGGCCGCGAGCGCCTCGCGCGCGCCGGGCAGGGCCGTGAACAGCTCGCCCTCGGCGGCCATCCGCTCCATCCCCCCGAGGAAGATTTCGATCAGCTCGGGCAGGTGTCCCCGAATCTGCTCCGGTGTAAAGCCCTCGTCGCGCAGCGCCTCGGCGAAGATTTGCAGGTCGGTCATCCCCGACACGACCATCTCGTCCAAGCGCCCCGCCGTGCCGAAGACGCGCACCAACGCCGGCCGCATGTACTCCTTAAACGCCCCGTGCCGCCGCGAGTGCAGGAGCGTCCCGTCGATGTCCCAGAGGATGACGCGGAGGTCTTTCATAAAGCAGTAGGCGGTAGGCAGATGGCAGTAGGCAGCCGCTCCGCGTGATGAGTGTTGAAGGTTGAAGTCATAGCTACCGACGGCCGGCCTTTAACTGCCTACTGCCATCTGCCTACCGCCTACTCAACCACGACGAGCACGTCGCCGGCGTTGACGGTCGAGCCGGCCTGGGCGCGCAGCTCGGCGACGGTGCCGGACTTGGGCGACTTCAGCTCGTTCTGCATCTTCATCGCCTCGACGACGACGAGGCCCTGCCCCGCCTCGACCGTCTCTCCCGCCTCGACGAGCACGCGCACGACCTTGCCCGGCATCGGCGCCTTGACCTGCGCGCGCCCGCCCTGCTCGGCCCCGAGCGCGCCGGCCCCGCGCAGGTGCTTCGGGTCTGTGAGCCGCACGCCGTACTCCCGCGCCCCCACCGACACGCGCAGAGCGCCGCGCCCCTCCGCGCCCTGCTCGGCCCCGACGCGGCACTCGTAGACGCGCCCGTCGTGTGTTAGAAGGTACTCGCCCGCGCCCACCTCACGCGCCTCCAACTCGTAGACGCGCCCGCCGACCTCAGCCGACACGCGCCCGCCCTCGCGCTTCACTTCGAGCGCGACCTTCTCGCCGTCGATCTCTGCGTTGAGTTTCATTTCACTGCGTAGACGTGCCCGTCGTCGCTCACCACGTAGAGCAGGCCGTTCGAGACGGCGGGTGAGGAGACCACGTAGCTGATGGTCTTTTTATCCGTGACCTGTTCTTTGCCTTCAAGGAAAGTCCTCTGCTGGCCCGTGCGCGCGTCCACCGCGTAGAGCTTGCCGAGGCTGCCGACGTAGACGATGCCGTCGGCCACGACGGGCGAGTGGCAGGGCGCTTCCGTGGCGAACTCCCATTTCGACTGCCCCGTCCTGGCGTCCCACGCGTGGAGCTTGCTGCCCCCGCAGAAGTAGATGGTTCCGTCGTAGAGTGCCGACCGCCTGCCGCTACGGAGCAACGAAAAGACGGGCAGCCCCGACGCTTTGACGCCGACGGGAGAACTCCAGAGCTTCTGCCCGGTCTTAGCGTCGACCGCGTAGAGGTCACCTTTCGTCGTTCTGAAGTAGACGGCCCCTTCGCCGCAGACGGGGGGGAGCGGGTCGCCGCCGAACTTGAAACTCCACTGCTGGGCGCCGGTCTTGCCGTCCAGGGCGTAGAGGTAGCCCTCGTCGCTGCCGACGAAGACCGAGCCGTCGGACATGGCGGCCTGCGTCAGAGCGCCTTTCGTCTTGAAGCCCCAGCTCTCTTTCCCCGTCGCGGCCTCCAGCGCGTGGAACTGTCCTTTCATGCTGCCGAAGTAGACGAGGCCGCCGGAAACGAGCGGGGCAGACCCGGAGTACCCGCCGTCGTTCCCCTTGAACCGCCACTTCTCCTTCCCCGTGCCCGCGTCGATGGCGTAGAAGACGCCCGTGCCCGCGCCGACGAAGGCCGTGTCCCCGGCGACGGCGGGGAGGGACAGCCAGTCCTTCTCGGCCTTGAAGTCCCACAGCATGCGCCCCGTGTTCACGTCCACGGCGAAGAGGTAGCCGTGTCCGAGGAAGGCCTGGAAGTAGAGCGTCGAGCCCGCCAGCAGGGGGTCTGAGAAGTCGAAGAAGGTCGGCATGTAGTAGTCCGTCCAGCCGACCATCGTCTCGGTTCTGTAGTAACTGGTCTGCTTGCTCATGTACTGCGCGGCGAAGATTCGGTCGGACTTCCAGGCCAGCCCCGTCACCCTGGACAGCCCCCGCGTCTGGTACACGCCCGTGCGCTGCGGGTTGACCCCCGCCATCGCACCTTCCGAACTCTCTACGCCGGCACTCTTGTCCTGTGCCTGAGCCGATGACTGCACGCCCGCCGCCGCCCGAGCGCCGCCTGCCGGCAGTGACGAACCCGCCGGCAGAAGACCGCTCAGCAACGCCAGGACGAGTACCAGCTTCATCTCAGTGACTCTCTTTCAGCCCCGCGTTCCACGTATTACACCCTCGAATGGTGGAGGGCGGTGCGCCCGGCCGTCTTCCAGCGGCTCGGCGCTGGGGCGGCTTGAGGTTGGGAGCCGTCGCGCGCGGGCTCTGAGTAGCGGAGGGCGGCGGCGACGGCGGCGATGTCGCGGCGGGCGGTCTCTTCTTCGGAGTCGTCGTTTGCAGCGGCCGCCGCGCGGCGCTCGTTGAAGCGGGAGATGAAGGCCGTGTCGAGCCGGCCCGCGACGAACTCCCCGTCGCGCATCACCTCGCGGAAGAAGGGGAGCGTGGTCTTGATGCCGCCGACCGCGTACTCTTCGAGCGCGCGCCGCATCCGCTCAATCGCCTCCTGGCGCGTGCGCCCCCAGGTGGCGAGCTTCGAGATCATCGGGTCGTAGTGGATGGAGACCTCCGCCCCCTCGTAGACGCCGCCGTCGTCGCGGACGCCCGGCCCGGCCGGCACGCGCAGGTGCGTGATGCGGCCGGGACTCGGCATGAAGTTCTGCTCGGGGTCTTCGGCGTAGACGCGGCATTCGACGGCGTGGCCCGTCCACGTCACGTCCTCCTGCGTGAAGGAGAGCGGCAGCCCCGCGGCCACGCGTATCTGCTCGCGCACGAGGTCGAGGCCCGTGACGAGTTCGGTGACGGGGTGCTCGACCTGGAGGCGCGTGTTCATCTCAAGGAAGTAGAAGTCGCGCGTTACGTCGGAGACGAGGAACTCGACCGTGCCCGCGCCGACGTAAGAGGCCGCGCGCGCGATCCGCACGGCGGCCGCGCCCATCGCCGCGCGCAAGTTCGAATCGTTAATCGGCGAGGGGCACTCTTCGATGACCTTCTGATGCCTCCTCTGAATCGAGCACTCGCGCTCGCCGAGGTGGACGGTGTTCCCTTGCGTGTCGGCGAAGACCTGAATCTCTATGTGGCGGGGGCGCTCGACCGCCTTCTCGATGTAGACCGAAGGGTCGCCGAAGGCCGAGGCGGCCTCGGAGCGCGCCGTGTCGAAGGCCGAAGGCAGTTCGGTCTCGTCCGCCACCAGACGCATGCCCTTGCCGCCGCCGCCGGCCGCGGCCTTGAGCATGACGGGGTAGCCGACGCGCGCGGCCGTCTCGCGCGCCTGCTCGATTGATTGGAGCGCGTCGTTCGTGCCGGGGACGACGGGCGCGCCCGCCGCCTCGGCCGCGCGCCGGGCGCTCGTCTTCGAACCCATCAACTCCATCGCCTCCGGCGAAGGGCCGATGAAGACGAGGCCCGCCTCCTTCACCGCGCGCGCGAACGAAGCGTTCTCTGAGAGGAAGCCGTAGCCGGGGTGGACGGCCTCCGCGCCGCTCTTGAGTGCGATCTCAATAACGCGTTCGATGCGCAGGTAACTCTCGGCCGAAGGCGCCGGCCCCAGCAGGTGGGCCTCGTCGGCGAGCCGCACGTGCAGGGCCGCCGCGTCCGCCTCCGAGTAGACCGCGACCGGCGAGATGTCCAACTCCCTGCACGCGCGCAGCACGCGCACGGCGATCTCGCCCCGGTTTGCGATAAGGATTTTTTTGAACATAGGTTAGAAAGTGATGAGTGATGAGTGATAAGTGATAAGAGAAGAACAGAGGGCTGCTTCCTCTTATCACTCATCACTCATCACTCATCACGCGGCCTATGCTATCACACGACCACCGAATTCCCGGGCTGGCGCGGGTTGAAGCGGACGGTGACGCGCGCGCCGGGGAAGTAGTCGCCGGGGTGCTCTTGCTGGCGCGCGTCGAGCAGTTGGGACGACTCGTACTCGACGCCGTTGATCTCGTAGTTGTAGAAGACGTGCGTGATGGCGCCGGCCTCGTCGGTGATGACGTCGAAGATGGAGCCTTCGGTGATGCGGCCCGAGCGGAGCAGCGCCTCGCGGCGCTCGGCCTCGCCGTCGGTCTTGTTGCGCTTGAAGAAGTCGCGGATGCCCATATGCCTTGTCGGGGAGAGGCGCGCGCTCTCTAGTTCGAGCGGGCGCGGACGGGGGTCGGCGTGGCGGCCACGGCCTTGACGAAGGAGGCGCGCGGCGCCTCCTCGCGGATGCGGCCGTCGCTGATGTAGAGGTCGTCGGCGGTGCCGAGCACGCGGTCACGGCCCGGCAGCGTCAGCCCGTAGTTGGTCAACACAATCCCCGCGTCCGGAGTGTCGGTGGTGCCCGCGCGGCGGCGCCCCCGCGCACGCACGCCGCGCCCCGTCGAGAGCGAGGCGAGGTCGGTCTCGGCCTTGTAGTCGCCGGGCGCGATTCTGGCGAGCAGGCGCGCGACGGAGCCGTCCGGGTCTTCGAGCCTTCGCAGGTCTGTGAGCGAGGCCGGGTACGTGCCGAACTTCTTCTTGTAGCGCGCGAGCGCGAGGTCTGTCTCGTAGAGCACGGCGTTCTCCGCGGAGCGCCGCGCGAGTTCGCGCATGCGCAGGCGCTCGGGGACGGTGATGCCGATGAGCGTCGCGAGCGCGACGGCGGTCACGGCGGTCGTCATCAACCCTAAGCGCGCGTACCCGTGCCCGACGAAGCGCGCGGGCGCGCGCCGCATGCGCCGGTAGAGCCACACGCACAGGCCCGTCAGCACGAAGCCGGCCGGCAGCGCCGTCCACTTCAGACGCCACGCGGCGGTCTCGGCCGCGCGCAGCAGAGTCTTCGCGTCGAGCGAGAACGTCTCGAACTCGAAGAGCGAGCCGGCGGTCACGCCCACCGCCGCGAGCAGCACGACGAGGCCCGCCGCGCAGATGGCGAGCGCGTGGCCGTAAGAGGGAAGCACATGCTCCGGCTCCGCCAGCGGCGGCCCCACGCGCCGCGCGCCGCACGACCCGCAAGCCCCTTCGAGCTCGCCCTCAAAACCCTCGCCGCAGCATGGACACATAGCTCACTCCGTTCACAGGAAGGATGAAGGCGGAAGGATGAAGGATGAAATGAGAGCAGACCGCATCCTCTTCATCCTTCCGCCTTCATCCTTCATCCTTAAACTTCACTCCCCCTTGGTCAGCGCGGGCCGCGGGTCTGGGCGCCGCGCACGCTTGGGCCGGCCCGCGTCGGTGTTTGATGCGCCCGCGGCCTTGGCGGGTGGGCCGTCTGACGCGGCGGCCTCCGGGCTCTGTGCGTCGGCGGCGGTCGGCTCGGGCGCGCGGTTCAGCTCCTTCCAGGTGTGGTAGACCCTGTAGGTGAAAGTCCAGAACGAGCCGACGCAGAGAATCCAGAGCACGGCCGGCATGCGGTTGGCGAAGAAGCTCTCCGAGCCGGGGTGCGTCGAGAGCGCGCCGATGATGAGCAGCACCACGCGCTCGGGCCGCCGCAGGAAGCCCACGTCACACTTCGGGATGAGGCTCTCGGCGCGCGCGCTCGCGTAAGAGACGAGCACCGAGCCGACCAGGGCGAGTCCCGCGAGCAGGACGTTCAAGGTCGAGTGCAGTTCCGTGTCGCGCGCGTAGAAGGTCATCAGGCCGACGAAGGCGGCCATGTCCGAGACGCGGTCTAAGGTGGAGTCGAGGAAGCCGCCGAAGCGCGTGACCTGCCCCGTCCGGCGCGCGACCTGCCCGTCGAGCATGTCGAAGAGGTTGGCGACGATGAGGACGAGGCCGGCCCAGAAGAAGTGGCCGAAGCCGAAGAGGAGGCCCGAGACGACGTTGATCGAGACGCCGATGACCGTCAGCACGTTCGGGTTGATGCGGCGGCGCGCGAGCCCGCGCACCATCGCCCCGATAATCCGGCTCGCGCCGCGTCCGATGCTCGCCCCGAACAACTTTGTAACGACCCCTCTAACCGCGCTTTCGGCTGACGGAAGATGCGCGACCGCGCGCGCATGGATGAATGACGATTCATCATAGGAACGCGCCGGAACGCTTGTCAAGGTAGCCATCAGGCGCAGGGGAATTAACCACAGAGACACAGAGACACAGCTTATAGACTTATTGCATAAGCTGTGTCTCTGTGTCTCTGTGGTTAAATTCTGAGGCTCAACCCTCTTGGCCCGCGGCGGTCTCGTCGTGCAGCGTGGTGAGTTTTTTGATCTCGAAGCTGCGGGAGCCGGCGGGGGTGCGCACCGTGACTTCGTCGCCCTCCTCGCGGCCCATGAGGCTGCGGCCGACGGGCGAGGTCGTCGAGATGAGCCCCTTGTTGGGGTCTGACTCCTCGGGCGTCACCAGGCGGTAGGTGACCTCCTCCTCGCGCTCCGAGTCGTAGAGGACGAGCGTCGAGCCGTAGGCCGCCCTGTCGTGCGGCACCTTCGAGAGGTCGATGGAGGCGACCTCGCTCAGGCGCTGGCGCAACTGCTGGATGCGCGCCTGCACGAACTGCTGCCGCGCGAGCGCCGCGTGGTACTCGGCGTTCTCGCGCAGGTCGCCCCACTCCTTCGCCGTCTTGATCTGCTTCGGCAGCTCGACGCGCAGCTCCTCGGACAGCTCGTCGAGCTCCTGTTGAAGTTTCTGCTTTACCGCGTCCGTCACGTACGTTCTCCTCCGATTCGGTCTGCCCGTGATTATAACTGAAGTGATAAGTGATGAGTGATAAGTGATAAGAAAGAGCCGCAGCCTTTTCTTATCACTTATCACTCATCACTTATCACCTTCCTGGTGGTGACTGTCCTCGTCCGGCGCGCCGAAGGAGATGCCGACGTCGCGCGCCGTGCGGACGAGCTGGCTCTCGGGCGGGACGGTCTTGAGCCGCGCGATGGCCTCTTCGAGCGGCACCGTGCGGATGTTGGCGGCGTGCAGCGCGACCATCACGCCGCTTCGCCCGCGGGCGAGCGCGCGCACCGCCGCCGCGCCGAAGTTGGTGGCGAGCATCCGGTCGAAGGCGTTCGGGCTGCCGCCGCGCTGGATGTGGCCGAGGACGACGCAGCGCGCCTCCTTGCCCGTGCGCTCGCCCAGCTCCGACGCGAGGTAGTGCCCGAGTCCGCCGAGGCGGGCCGCGCCCGTCCGGTCGCCCCTGTCCAGATACATCACGTCGCCCCTGACCTCTTTCGCGCCCTCGGCCGCGACGACGATGGTGAAGGCCGAGCCGCCGGCGTCGCGCTCGCGAATCTTCTTCGCCACCTGCTCCAGCGAGAAGGGAATCTCGGGGATGAGGATGACGTCGGCGCCGCCCGAGACGCCCGAGTGCAGGGCGATCCAGCCGGCGTGGCGGCCCATCACCTCCAAGACCATCACGCGGTCGTGCGACTCGGCCGTCGTGTGCAGGCGGTCGAGCGCCTCGGTCGCGATGTCGAGCGCGGTCATGAAGCCGAAGGTCAGCTCGGTGGCCGCGAGGTCGTTGTCGATAGTTTTGGGCACGGCGGCGATGGGGAAGCCGCGCTTGTGGAACTCGTGGGCGATGGCGAGTGTGCCCTCGCCGCCGACGGCGACGACCGCCTCGATGCCGAGCCGGTCGAGGTTGTCGAGGGCCTCCCGGTAGACCTCGTCCGGCATGAGGTCTGCGCCGTCCTTCTGCCGCACGACGAAGCTGCCGCGGTTGCGCGTTCCCAAAATAGTCCCGCCGCGCGGCAGCAGCCCGCGCACGTCCGAAGCCGTCAGCTCGCGCGTGTGCGTCTGGCCGAGGAGTCCTTCGAAGCTGTCCTCGATGCCGACGACGCGCATCCCGAACTCGCCGACGGCCGTCTTCACCGCCGCGCGGATGACCGCGTTCAGCCCCGGCGCGTCGCCGCCGCCGGTCAGGATTGCGATGGTCTTCATGAGTCCGTGAATAGTGAATCGTAAATGGTAAATCGTGAAGAGCAGAAGCAGTTCTTTCTATTCACGATTTACCATTTACGATTTACGCCTTGCCGGCTTTCACCCGCGGCGGCTCGTACTGCTCGCCGTAGTCGGGGTATTCGCGCGTGACGAACTGGCCGGGGTGCGTGTCCTCGGTGAAGAGGCGGAGGGCGTCGCGCAGCACCTGCCGTTGCAGGTCGCGCATGCCGGGGCGCCCCGTGCTGTTGCCGATCTTGAAGCCCTTCGGGTAGAGCGCGCGCGGCGGGCGCATCTGCGCCGAGACCTCGGGGCTGACGGTGATAAGAACTGTCGGGATGCCGCGCATCTCTATCTCACGCTGTACCGCGACGACCGTGCGGTGGCAGACGCTCGGTCAACCCCCCGTCAGCAGCACCAGGTCGGCGCCCGAGCCGCGGTCGATCTCGTTGGCGATCTGCGGCGCCGTCCCCTCGTACATCGCCTTGAGCTGCATCGTGTAGCCCATGTAGCCGACGTGCTTCTTGGCGACGCTACGGATGAAGCCCTCTTCCGCCAGGTCGCGCAGCACGTCGAGCGGGAAGACGACGTTGATGTCGGAGTCCGCGTCCGTGTGGTCGTAGTGGTGGTGCGTGACCATCAAATCCTGCGTGTCCGCGTCCGCGGGGACGACGCGGTAGGTCAGGTCGCCCAGCTCGTCCGCGATGTTGAAAGGCTCCTGCTCTTTCAGGTGGACGCCGCCCGCGCTGACGATGGCGACGGTCGCGCGCGCGAGGTCGCCGTCGAACGGCGTGAACGGCACACACTTTCTCGAAAGCGTCATGACTCGTAAAGGCCCCTTGCTGTGTAGCTTTGCCGTGGAGGTTAGCCCAATTGTGTCCCTAAAGCGTCACGGGCCGCAAGCCTTCGCAAGCTCGCGGCCCGCCGGTCTGTGGTTTATGCCTCGCGCCCGTCTCTAGAGCTTGCGGAGCACGTCGAAGAGTTCCTCGTTGTCGGGCTGGTCGCCGATGTCGTGGATGTCTTTGTAGGCGAGCTTGCCCTCCTTGTCCACGACGAAGAGCGCGCGCTCGGAGATGCCGTCCCCCGCGCGGTAGGCCCCGTAGAGGCGTGCGACTTCGCCCTTCGGCTCGAAGTCACTCAGCAGGTCGTAGGTGAGTCCGCCGAGCGACTTGGCCCAGGCGGCGTTAGACGGGACGCTGTCGACGCTTATGCCCAAGACCTGGGCATCGTACTGCCGGAAGCGGTCTAAGTCCGCTTCGTAGGCAGGCATCTGCGCCGTTCAGACAGGCGTCCACGCCAGCGGGTAGAATGCGATGACGACGTTATTCTTGCCGCGGAAGTCCGAGAGCTTCACCTTCTTGCCCTTCTCAAGATGGCTCGGCAGCTCGAAGTCCGGGGCCACGTCTCCGACTTCAGGCATCAGAGTGTGTCCTCCTCAGTACAGTTGGTTTTAAGAGCCGTTGGGTTAAGGCTACAACTCGGCCGAGATGATTTCAAGCGGCGGGCCTTCTGTTACACTCGGGGCCATGAGCCAAGCGCAGGTCACCATCACGAGGCGGGGCTTGGAGCGCGTGCGCGGCGGTCACCTCTGGGTCTACCGCAGCGACGTGCGCGACGCCGAAGGCGTCGAGGGCGGCTCGGTCGTCCGCCTGCGCGACGAGCGCGGGCGCAGCGCGGGGCGGGCGCTCTACTCCTCTCGCTCCGAGATCGCTTTGCGACTTTTGACGACGCGCGACGAGGCCATCGACCGCGAGTGGTGGCGCGCGCGTCTGCGAGCCGCCGCAGCCCGTCGCGCGGGTTTGGAGAAGGATGCCGGCGCCTACCGCCTCGTCTACTCCGAAGGCGACCTCCTGCCCTCGCTCATCGTTGACCGGTACGGGGACGTGCTCGTCGTCCAGACGCTGTCGCAGGGGACGGACGCGTTGAAAGGTCTCTTCACGGAGCTGTTGGTCGAAGAGTTCGCGCCGCGCGCAATCGTCGAGCGCAACGACGTGCGCGTGCGGGGCCTGGAAGGGCTTCCCCTTCAGACGGGCGTGCTCCACGGCGAGGAGCCGGGCGAGCTGGAGGTCTCGCAGCACGGCGTCCGCTTCCGCGTCGCGCCGCTCGGCGGGCAGAAGACCGGGGCCTTCTTAGACCAGAGGGAGAACCACCTCGCCGCCCGCCGTTACGCTAAGGGGCGCGCGCTCGACTGCTTCACCTTCAACGGCGGCTTCGCCCTCAGCATCGCCGGCGTGTGCGAGAGCGTCGCGGGCCTCGACATCTCTTCGGAGGCGGTCGCGGCCTCGCGCCGCAACGCCGAGCTGAACGGCGCCGCGAACGTCCAGTTCCGCGAGGCGAACGTCTTCGACGCGCTGCACGAGCTGGAGCAGGCGGGCGAGCGCTTCGACACCATCGTCCTCGACCCGCCGGCCTTCGCCAAGAACCGCGCGAGCGTCCCGGCCGCCGCGCGCGGCTACAAGGAGATCAACCTGCGCGCGCTCAAGATGCTCAGGCCGGGCGGCCACCTCGTCACCTGCACCTGCTCCTACCACATGACCGAGCCGCTCTTCCTCGAAGTCGTAGCCGCCGCCGCCAGCGACGCGCACCGCCGCGTCCAGCTCGTCGAGCGCCGCGTCCAAGCCCAAGACCACCCCGTCCTCCTCGGCGTCCCCGAGACCCTCTACCTCAAATGCGTCGTCGCGCGCGCGCTGGAATAGCGCGCCCTTCAGCCGCCCTTCACACTTGCTGAGGATTGACACCCGGCCTCGCGTTAAGTATGGTTACCGCCTCCAAGGGGCCGTTTCCTGCTGACAAGAGTAGCCCTTGTTAGCCTCACGTCATGAAACAACGCCCGCTTCAAGGCGGCGCCGAATAACCTTTAACCCCGCGGCGACCCGTTTCTATAACAGTACAAGCCCCACAAGGCTGGCGCCTCGGCCTTGTGAGAAGCAGGGCTGCCGCGCACCGGAGGAGGCTTATGCATACGACTTTCAACGGGCGTCCTGTGCCACGCCCGAAATCCTCGCCGCGCTTCTTGAGGGCGATGACCCTCGCCCTAGCGACCTGCGCCCTCTTCTGCCTGCCCGCAGTCGCCCGTGGGCAGGCGACCACGTCCAGCCGCGCGGACGAAGCCGCCGCCGAACAGGGTGCGCGCGACGTGATAAAAAGCGTGGTTCAGCAGACGATGGCCGAACGGTCGAAGGCCGAACAGGACGCGGCCCAGCAAGCCGCGATGGCTGAGAGGGCTAACCAGATAGGAGAGTTGATTGCCACCGAACAGTTCGACGAGGCCGGGAAAGGGATCAGGGCGCTGGAAGAGATTTATTCAAAGGACGACCCGCTGGTCAAGCGACTGAAGAGTTACCTGGAAAAAGAGATGGAGGTGGCGAACAAGAAGGCTCCGCTCCAAGCGGTGAAGGACGAAATCCCAGACCTCCTGCTGTCGGGTAACATCGCGGAAGCTAAGACCAAGGTGGCCGAGGCGAAGAAGGCCTTCCCGCAGGATAAGAAGTTGTCGGAGTTGGGCACCATCGTGACCTACGTCGGGCTGCTGAAGAAGATCCTGATACTGGTGGGGTTGCTGGCGGCCCTGTCGGTGATCGTCGTGGGCGTCATCTACATCTGGTCGAAATTCGTAGCCGCCTGCGTGTACATCTTCGCCGTCTACCTCACGTCCATCCCCATCGGGGCCTTACTGTTCCTGGTCATCGGCCCCATACTGGCGATCAGCGGCCCGCCGACGGCGACGGACGGAGGGGCCGCTACCACCCAAGAGATACAGAACATGCTCACCCTGTTTAAGCAGGTGGGGCTTGCCACCCTGAGCTGCTGCGCCGGCGCGCTGGGGGGCGCGATGGCTGCCTCTTTCAGCCTGGTGACCTCCACGCCGAAGGCCAAAAGCAACGTGAGATTTTCGACCTACTTTTTCAAGCCGGTCAACGGCTTCTTCATCGCCTTCATCATGTATGTGGGGGTGATGTCGGGGCAGTTGGCGTTCTCCAGCAGCGGCGGGGAACTGGGCGACCAAGCGCGCTGGTCGATCTGCCTGCTTGCCATCCTGAGCGGCTTCTTCTCCGACGCGGCCATTGAAAAGTTGCGGGAGATCAAGCAAGCCCTCTTCGGTAAGGAGGTGACGGTGATTGTAGACCTTGACGAAGTGTCGGATGAGGTCGGCCCGAAAAAAGCGAGGGGCGGGGCGGGTAAGGCGGACGGCGTTCCCGTGCTCGACGTTGAGCTGGTCGAGAAGGCCGCGGGCGCGAAAAGGAACGGCGGCGAGGCGGTGGTTTAAGAGGCGAAAAGTGCGGGCCATCGGGCGCCGGGGTGGGGACTGCGCAGTCCCCACCCCGCTTTTTTCGTCACTCGACCGTGACGGACTTGGCGAGGTTGCGCGGCTGGTCGACGTCGCAGCCGCGGCGGACGGCGATGTGGTAGGCGAGCAGCTGCAGGGGGATGATGGCGAGGATGGGCGAGAGGAGGTCGGAGGACTCCGGGATTTCGATGACGTGGTCGGAGACCTTCGAGGACATCTCGTCGCCCTCGGTCAGCACCGAGATGACGACGCCCTCGCGCGCCTTGACCTCGACGATGTTCGAGTGTGTCTTCTCGTAGCGCAGCTCCGACGCCTCGTCGCCCTCCTCGCGCGGGTTGACGACGACGACGGGCAGGCGCTCGTCGATGAGCGCGTTCGGCCCGTGCTTCATCTCGCCCGCCGGGTAGCCCTCGGCGTGGATGTAGGAGATCTCCTTCAGCTTCAATGCCCCTTCGAGCGCGACCGTGAAGTTGATGCCGCGGCCCAGGTAGAGGAAGTCGGTCGCGCGGTGGAACTCGCGCGCCAATTCTTCTAATTCGTCAGACTCGGAGAGCAGGTGCTCTATCTTCACCGGCAGTTCGGCTAACTGCTGCGCGTGCTTCCTCGAATCTTCGTCCGAGAGCGTGCCGCGCAGCTGCCCGAGGTACATCGCGAAGAGGTAGAGCGCGATCATCTGCGACGTGAAGGCCTTCGTCGAGGCGACGCCGATTTCGGGGCCGGCGTGCGTCAGGATCGTCCCGTCCGACTCGCGCGTGATCATCGAGCCCTGCACGTTGCAGATGGCTAAGACCTTCGCGCCGCGCTCCTTCGCCTCGCGCAGGGCGGCGATGGTGTCGGCCGTCTCGCCCGACTGCGAGATGACGACGAGCAGCGTCCTCTCGGACATCACGGGGTTGCGGTAGCGGAACTCCGAGGCGTAGTCCACCTCGACGGGCACGCGCGCCAGCTGCTCGATCATGTACTTGCCGGCGAGGCCCGCGTGCCAGGAGGTGCCGCAGGCCGCGACGAGCACGCGGTCGAAGGACTTGAACTCCTCGGGCGTGATGTCCATCTCGTCCATGTAGACGCGGCCGGTGTCCAGGGAGACGCGCCCCTGCACGGTGTCGCGCACGGCGCGGGGCTGCTCGTAAATCTCCTTGAGCATGAAGTGCTTGAACCCGCCCTTCTCGGCCATGATCGGGTCCCAGGTGATGCGCTGCGTGTGCGGCTCGACCGGGTTGCCGTCGAAGTCCGTGACGCGCACGGAGTCCTTCGTCAAAACGGCCAGCTCGCCGTCGCCCAGGAAGAAGACGTCGCGGGTGTGTTGGAGAATCGGCGGCACGTCGGAGGCGACGAAGTACTCGCCGTCGCCGAGGCCGATGACGACGGGCGGCCCCTGGCGGACGGCGATGATGGTGTCCGGCTCGTCGGTCGAGATGATGGAGAGCGCGAAGATGCCGCGCAGGTCGCGCACGGCGCGCCCGACCGCCTTCTCGAGCGAGTCCTCCTCCTTCATGTACTCTTCGACGAGGTGCGCGACGATCTCGGTGTCGGTCTCGGTGACGAAGACGTGGTCGCTCTGGCGCAGGCGGTCTTTGAGCTGGATGTAGTTCTCGATGATGCCGTTGTGGACGACGACGACGCGGCCGCTGCAGTCGCGGTGCGGGTGCGCGTTCTCCTCGGTGGGGCGGCCGTGCGTGGCCCAGCGCGTGTGGCCGATGCCGTAGGTGCCGTCGAGCGGCTTGAGGCGGATGGCCTCTTCGAGGTTGCGGAGCTTGCCCTCGGCGCGGCGGATGTCGAGTTGCTGCCCCTCGTCAACCACGGCGATCCCGGCGGAGTCGTACCCGCGGTACTCCAACTTCCTCAAGCCGTCGAGGATGACGGGGACGACCTGCTTGTTTCCGACGTATCCGACAATGCCACACATATGATTGCTTCCTTTTGAAAGACGTGAACTGTGAACCGTAAACCGTGACAGGTATAAGACAGTTCTAAAAACCTGCTTTTTCTTGTCACGGTTTACGGTTCACGGTTTACGGCGGTTAGCTCTTCTTCTGCGGTTTGAGTTTCGGGCGCTTCTTCTGCGCGGGGCAGCTTCTTCTTGACCTTGGCGGGGACTCCGGCGACGAGGGTGTCGGGCGGCACGTCCTCGGTGACGACCGAGCCGGCGCCCGTCACCGAGCGCGCGCCGACGCGGACGGGCGCGACCAGCATCGTGTCGGAGCCGATCTTCACGTCGTGCTCGATGACGGTCGGGTGCTTGTTCTTGCCGTCGTAGTTGCAGGTGATGGTGCCGGCGCCGATGTTGGTGCGCTCGCCGACGTCCGCGTCGCCGAGGTAGGTGAGGTGGTTCGCCTTCGACTTCGAGCCCAGACGCGACTTCTTCATCTCGACGAAGTTGCCGACGTGCGCCCCCTCCTCGACGCGCGCGTTCATGCGCAGGTGCGCGAAGGGGCCGACGACACAGTGGTCTGCGATCTCGCTGTCGACGACGACGCAGTGGTCTTTGACGGTGACGCCGTTGCCGACGCGCGAGTCCGCGATGCGCGAGCCCTGGCCTATCTGGCAGCCCTCGCCGATGACCGTGCGCCCCTCGACGTGGACGTTCGGGTGGAGCGTCGTGTCGCGGCCGATCTGCGCGTCGGGGCTGACGTAGGTGTGCTGCGGGTCGATGACGGTGACGCCCGAGTTGAGCATCAGGCTGCGGAGCGTCCGCAGCCTGAGTATGCGCTCGAACTCCGAGAGCTCGACGCGCGTGTTGATGCCGGAGACTTCGCGCGCGTCGGTGTGCGCGTAGACTGAGACGTCCTCGCCGTCGGCGCGCAGGATGGCGGGCACGTCGGTCAGGTAGAACTCGCCCTGCGCGTTCTCCGGCTTGACGCGTTCGAGGGCGGGGAAGAGCAGGCGCGTCTCGAAGCAGTAGATGCCGGCGTTGATCTCGCCGACCTGCCGCTCCTCGGGGCTGGCGTCCTTCTGCTCGACGATCTTCTGGAAGCGCCCCTCCTCGTCGCGTATGACGCGTCCGTAGCCGGTCGGGTCTTCGAGCCGGACGGCCATCAAAGTACACGCCGCGCCGCGCCCGCGGTGCGTGCGGTGCTGGTGGACGAGCGAGCCGAGCGTCTCCGCGCGGACTAGAGGCACGTCGCCCGAAAGGACGAGCAGCGTCGAGTTCGCCTCCCCCAAAACGTCGCGCGCGGCGAAGACGGCGTCGCCCGTGCCGCGCTGCTCGGTCTGTGTGACGAAGACGGCGCCGCCCTCGCCCAGTTCGGCGCGCACGGCCTCTTTAACCTCTTCGGCCTGGTGCCCGACGACGACGTAGACCGGCCGCTCGCCCTTCACCAGGGCCGACGCCGTGCGGCAGACGTGCGCGATGAGCGGCCGGCCCCCGAGCTTGTGTAAGACCTTCGCCGTCGAAGAGCGCATGCGCGTGCCGAAGCCCGCCGCGAGAATCAGTATGTCGAGCGGCGCCGAGGGCGCTGGCGAGGGTTGTGGCGTCTGTCTCTCCATAGGTTCGCTTCAGAGCGCGGCGGTGACGGCCGTGCGCGCGCAGGCCTTCTCGTAACAGGCGAGGATGACGCGCGCGAGCTTCTGCGGACTGTGCCGCACCTTCTCGCCCTCGTCGAGCAGGTCGGCGCGGACGATCTCGGCCTCGCGGCCGAACTCCTTTTCGAGCTGGTGGTCGGTCAGGCCGATCTGGCGCGCGCCCTCGGCGGCGTACGCCTCCGCCTGCAAGGGGTTGACGCGCCGGTCGTTGACGATGACGAAGTCGAACTCGATCTCGGGCGCGTACTCCTTGACGACCTCGATGTGCTTGCGCGCCGTGTAGCCGTCGGTCTCGCCCGGCTGCGTCATCAGGTTGCAGATGAAAATCTTGATGGCCCGCGAGGCGCCGATGGTCTCGGCCACGCGCGCCACGAGCAGGTTCGGCAGGATCGAAGTGTAGAGCGAGCCGGGGCCGACCGTGATGATGTCGGCCGCGCGGACGGCGGCCAGGGCTTCGGGGAGCGGGAGGCACTGCTCGGGTTCGAGCGAGAGGCGGCGGATGGCCGAGCGCGCGGCCGTGATGTTCGTCTCGCCTCGCACCACGCGGCCGTCTTCCAGCTCGGCGGCGAGCCGCACGTCGTTGAGAGTCGCGGGGTAAATGCGCCCCTTGCTCGCGAGGACTTCCGAAGAGAGGCGCACGGCCTCGACGAAGTCGCCGGTGACTTCCGTCAAAGCCGCGAGGAAGAGGTTGCCAAAGCTGTGGCCGCCTAAGCCCCCCTCGCCGCGGAAGCGGTACTGGAAGAGGCGCGAGAGCAGCGTCGAGTCCTCCGACAGGGCGACCATGCAGTTGCGTATGTCTCCGGGCGGGAGCATCTGCAACTCGTCGCGCAGGCGGCCGGAACTGCCGCCGTCGTCCGAGACGGTGACGATGGCCGAGAGCGATTCGAGCCAGAGGTCGCCGCGCCCGTGGTCGCCCACAAGTTCCTTCAGCCCCGAAAGAACCGTAGACAGACCCGTCCCGCCGCCGATGGCGACGAGCTTCAGACCGCTCTCCATGCCAGACTGCAAAACCTTCGGGGCTCCTGCTTGAAACTGGGGCCGGCCCGCGCCGACGTGGGAAATCATACTTGAAAGACGAAGGCTTTCAAAGGAGTTAGGCGTGTGGGGGAGGGCGGAGCCAAGGCACGGACGCGTCTTACGGGCGAGAGTTGGGGAAGACGATGCGCTCGAATTCGGGGTCGTTGCGCAGCAGCGCGAGGTCTGCGTCGGCCTGCGCCCGCACGCGCAGAACCGGCCTGAGTTCTACCGCGCGCTCCAGGGCATGGAGCGCGGATTCGATGGCGCCGAGCCTCGCGCGGGCGGCCGCGAGGGCGTAGTGCGTGTCGGCGGCTTCGGGGTCGCGCTTGAGCGCGCGCTCGAAAAGCTCCTGGGCCGCGACGAAGTCGCCGCGGTTGAGTTCGATGACGCCGCGGTCGTAGAGCGAGTCCGGGTCGCGCGGGAGCGCGGCCTCGGTGCGCAGGCGCGTCTCGGCGATGTTGAGGTAGATGCGTGCGCGCGCCGCGACTTCGGAGACGCCCGCGTGCTGCTCGATGAGGGCGCGGAAGTGGTCGCGTGCGGCGGCGAAGTTGCCGCGCGTGAAATCTTTGTGTGCGCGCTCGAAAGCCTTGAGCGCCGCCGCCTCGTCGCGCGAAGGTTGACGGGGCTGTGCGGGCGCGGGCCTGGGCGCTGGGCGCTGGGCGGACGCCGCAGCCGGCTTGGAAGACTTGGCAGGTGAACTCTTCGCGGGCTGTGCCCTGGACGGGGCCGGCGCGGCCTTCTTCGCGGGGGCGGCCTTCGAAGGGGCCGCGTGCGACTTCGCGCCGGCTTTGGCGGCCGGGGCCGCCTTGGACGCGGCAATCTTCTTCGCAGACTTCGCCGGAGACTTCGAAGACGCGGAATGTTTCGAAGCGGACGGACGCGCGGCCTTGGTCGTTTTGGTGCTGGAGGCGGAAGACTTCGCCGGGGCGGCCTTTCGGACAGGGGGCTTCGCGGCCGCCGTGCGCTTGGGCTTGGGCTTCGCGGCCTCGGTGTTCAGCTTGCGACCCTTGGCCGTGGCCTTGGCGCTGTGCGGTGCAGGACGGGAGGAGCTTCTCTTTGCACCCTTGATAACATCGCTCATGCGAAGCACTCGCTTTTCAGAGAACGCTTCCCTCGGGGAAAAGGGAAGCCGCCGACCTCCGGCACTTTAACATACGAGATGGTCTAAATCAACTGGGAAGTAGGATTTAAGGGGATTGCACAGTCTCTGTAAGGAGTTAAACAAAGACGGTCAAAGAAAAACTGTTGAAGTCATCTTTGGCCGTATGCTAGAGTTCTTGTGGTGTCACCGGCGCCTCTGAAGGACGGCCTCCGGGTCGGCACACACAGTCGCCGGAGTCTGAGCCAAAGCCCCTGTTGCCTTCATTTTAGCTCACCGGCGGACGCCACAGTTTCCCGCCCCCAGCGCTCACCCGAAGTCTGTATCCTGCGAGATAGAGAGCCAGTGTACGAATGACAGACACGCCTATCATAATGCACGAGCAGCAGTTTCAAAAGCTCAGGCTCATCCTGGGCAAGCTGCGTCTCGAATCCTTCTCCCGCGTCGTCTTTCTCGTGGACAAGAACGGCCAGCAGATCGCCACGCACGGAGACGTGGGCGACCTCGACACGACGAGCCTAGCCTCTCTCGCGGCCGGCAACGTCGCCGCCACCGGCGGGATGGCGCGCCTCATCGGCGAGAAGGAGTTCCCTACGCTCTCGCACGAGGGCGAGCGCGAGAGCATCCACATCTGCATCATCGGCCGCGTCCTGCTCGTCGTGGTCTTCGACGAGCGCTCCAGCCTCGGCCTCGTCAAGCTGCGCGTCAAGCAGGCGTCGCGCGACCTCTCGAACCTCTTCGACGAACTCGAACGGCTCGCCGCCGAGCGCCGCGAACGCGAAGAGGCGCTCTTCGCCGAGATCACCGACGACGACATCGACAGCCTCTTCAGTTAGTAATAAGTGATGAGTGATAAGTGATGAGAGAAGACAAGGCCCGCGTCTCTTCATCACTTATCACTTATCACTCGTCACTTATCACGAGATAGCCATGACTTTCATCAACTACGCTTCGCGAGAGATCAACTGCAAGATCGTCTACTACGGCCCGGGGCTGTGCGGGAAGACGACCAACCTGCAATACATCTACGACACGACCGCGCCGACGGCCAAGGGCAAGCTCATCTCCCTGGCG
>JAFAZX010000015.1 GCA_019239425.1 Acidobacteriota bacterium | reverse complement strand
GTCAACCAGGTGTTGATGCACTTCCGGCGGCGGGGCGTGAAGGTCGAGCAGGTGACGGAGGACGGCGAGTCGCCGCAGCAGGTGGTGGCGGGGACGGAGAACCCGGCGAGCATGCCGGTGGTCGACCGCATCGCGCTGGACAAGGCGGTCTCGCAGCTCCCGCCGGGGTACCGCGCGGTCTTCGTGCTGCACGACGTGGAGGGGCACGAGCACGAGGAGGTGGCGCGGCTGTTGGGCTGCTCGGTCGGCACCTCCAAGTCCCAGCTCCACAAGGCTCGGATGAAGCTGCGGAACCTTCTGACGACCGGCAAGAAGTCTCGGCGCAGGCGCAGGGTCGCGTCCACGGCCTGAGACGGACGAGAGGGACAGGGTTTGAAATCGAGGCGGGTGTTCTGACAGACGAGACTTGTCAGGGCACCCGCTTCGGTTTGTCTAAGGCGCGTGTATTTGCGACGATGAGGCGCGATGCCGGAGGGTGTGAGAGTCCTGCGGCTGGGCGACATGATTCTGCGCCGCGGCGGGACGCTCGCGCAGAGACTCGTCCAGGCCGTCATCAGCATCGCGCTGCGCCTCTTCTTCCGGCGCATCGAGACGAGCCGCGCGCAGCTCGTCCCGGAGTCGGGCGCGCTCGTCTTCGTCCTTAACCACCCGAACGGACTCATCGACCCGGGCCTCGTCTTCGCGGCGCTGCCGCGGCGCATCTCCTTCCTCGCCAAGTCCACGCTCTTCCGCCTGCCCGTCGCCGGCTGGCTCCTGCGCACGGTCGAGGCGCTGCCACTCTACCGGCGCTCGGACGCGGGCGAGGACGTTTCGCAGAACCTGCGCACGTTCGAGGCCTGCCGCCGCCTCCTGCTCCGCGGCCGCTGCATCGCGCTCTTCCCCGAAGGCCTCTCGCACAACGCGCCGAAGCTCCGGCCGGTCAAGACGGGCGCGGCGCGCAACGCGCTCGGCGCGAGCGTGCCCGGTCTGAGGATCGTGCCCGTCGGCCTCTACTACACTTCGAAGACCTCCTTCCGCGGCGAGGCCCTGTTGCGCTTCGGCGAACCGCTCGACGTGCCAATGGTCGAGCCGGACGAGCGCGGCGAGCCGCCGCGCGAGGCCGTGCGCGAGCTTTCGGCGCGAATAGAGGAGGCGCTCCTGGGCGTGACCTTGAACGTCGAGACCGAGGAGCAGTTGGACGCGGCGCGGAAGGCCGAGCGCCTCTTCTCGTCCGTCTACGAAGGCTTAAACGTGAGGCTGCCGCTGGCCGAGCGTTTCGACTTCCTGCGCGGCCTCTCGGCGCAGCTCTTCGCGCGCCTGTCCGCGGCGAAGAGCCTGGAAGACCTGCGCCGCCGCATACTCCGCCACGAGGCGAAGCTGCGGCGCATCGGCATCGCGCCCGAGAACCTTTCTCTTTCGAGACATTCCCGTTGGTACGTGCTGCGCCACTTCCTCCTGCGCGCTTCAAGCATTCTCCTGCTCTCGCCCTTGATTATCGTCGGCGCGGTGCTGCACCTGCCCGCCTACCTCCTCTGCACGCTGCTCGCGCGGCTGTTCCCGCGCCACGGCGTTGACGAGATCGGGCCGACGGTGAAGATTCTGGCGGCGATGCTCTTCATGCCGCTCACGTGGCTCGTCGTGTCGGTTTCAGCGTGGGTCAACTGGGGCTGGCGGGCGGCGCTCTTCGCGCCCCCCCTCTCGATCCTGTGCGGCTACGTGGCGCTGCGCTCGCTCGAAGAACTGTACGACATGCGCGGCTGGTTCAAGGCTCTGCTGCTGCTCGCCCGACGCCGCAGGCTCTTCCTGCGCATGCTCATCGAGCGGCAGGCGCTCCGGGACGAGCTGCGGCACATGGACGCTCCCAACGCGGGCTGAAGCGGTGTTATCATCCACGCCCGTGAAGATGACAAACAGAAGACTCTTACTCATCAGTAACGGCTCCGAGCTGATCGGCGACAACCCGAGCCGGTTCTACCACGACTCTTTGAAAGACTTCCTCGGCGCGTCGGTCAAACGCGTGCTCTTCGTCCCCTTCGCCACGGTCATCAACTCGGAGGACGCGTACCGGGACAAGGTGCGCAGGCACTTCGGCCCGCTCGGCTACGAGGTCGAGTCGCTCCACGACGCGGGGGACGCGCGCGCCGCGGTCGAACGCGCCGACGCCGTCGCCGTCGGCGGCGGCAACACCTTCAAGCTGCTGCGCGCCGTCTACGAGTCGGGCATCATCGAGCTCGTGCGCGGGCGCGTCCGCGGAGGCATGCCTTACTTCGGCTGGAGCGCGGGCTCGAACCTCGCCTGCCCGACCATCCGCACGACGAACGACATGCCCATCGTCGAGCCGCCCTCCTTCGAGGCCTTCGACCTCGTCCCCTTTCAGATCAACCCGCACTACACGGACTACCACCCGCCCGGCCACATGGGCGAGACGCGCGACGAGCGCCTGGGAGAGTTCGTCCACGCCAACCCCGGCGTCCGCGTCATCGGGCTACGCGAGGGCACGATGCTCCGCGTCGAAGGCGACGAGATTAAATTACTCGGCGGCAAGCCCGCGCGTTATTTCATTAAAGGTGAAGCGCCGCGCGACGTCGCGCCCGAAGAGTCCTTCAACTTCCTTCTGGCAGAAGCCCGACCGTGAGGGAGGGCGTCGGTCTTTCGTCATAGTTCAAGCGGAGTAAGACGTACGCCCTCCCTCACGGCCGGGCTTCTGACTTATGAAACAGTACCAAGACCTTCTCAAGACAGTCCTCGCGCGCGGGGCCGAGCACGACGACCGGACGGGCGTCGGCACCGTCTCTTACTTCGGCTACCAGACGCGCTACGACCTGCGCGAAGGCTTCCCCATCGTCACGACGAAGCGTGTGCCGTTCCGCTGGATTGCGGAGGAGCTTTTCTGGTTCCTTTCCGGCGACACGAACGAGGGCAGCCTGCGCGCGGCCGGGGTGGACATCTGGAAGGAGTGGGCCGACCTCGAACACACCTCCCGCTTCGGCCGCGCGGAGGGCGACCTCGGGCCGGTCTACGGCTACCTCTGGCGCTCGTTCGGCGGCCACTACCCCGCGCGCGACGGCGTGGATCAGATCGCGCGGCTCGTCGAAGAGATTGAGAGGAACCCGAACTCGCGCCGCCTCATCGTCACCGGCTGGGACCCGCGCGTCGCCGACGCCGTCGACCTGCCGCCGTGCCACACGCTCTTCCAGTTCAAGGTCGAGCGCGGGCGCGTGCTCCACTGCCAACTCTACCAGCGCTCGGCCGACGCCTTCCTCGGCGTCCCCTTCAACATCAGCTCCTACGCGCTCCTGACGCACATGGTCGCGCACGTCTGCGGACTCGAAGTCGGCGACTTCGTCCACACCTTCGGAGACCTGCACGTCTACAAGAACCACCTGGCGCAGGTCGAAGAGCTGCTCGCGCGCGAGCCCCTGCCGCTGCCGCGCCTCGAGATACGCGACGAGGGGCAACACTTGCGCGGCCTCGAAGGCCTGCTGGCTTTCCGCTACGAGCACCTGAACCTCTCCGGCTACAAGTCGCACGGCAAGATCGCGGCGCCCGTCGCCGTCTAGAAGAAGAGCATGGCAATCATCGGCATCGTGGCGGTTGACCGAAACGGCGCGATTGGCAAGGGCGGGGGGCTCCCGTGGCACTACCCGTCCGACCTGAAGTTCTTCAAGGCGCAGACGACGGGGCACGCGTGCCTGATGGGCTACAAGACCTGGCTTTCGATGAAGAGGCCGCTGCCCGGCCGCCTCAACGTCGTGCTGACGCGGCGCGCCGAGGTCGAGCCGCGCGAGGCGGTCGTCTGGCTGCGCGACAAGGAGTCGGCGCTCGCCCTCTACCCTTACCTCAACTGCGACCTCTACGTCATCGGCGGCGCGCAAATCTTCCGGATGTGCCGGGCGGAGATAGGCCGCTGGCTCGTCACCGAAGTCCCGCTCACGGTCGAGGGCGCGGACACCTTCATGCCCCGAGACTTCCTCGAAGGCTTCCGCCCCACAGACACGCAAGACCTCGGCGACGGCCTCAAGGTCACCGTCTACGAGCGCATCTCAGAAGAGTCTGTCGCCGCGGAGTAGAATCAGGTAGCCGTGAATCAGCATCGGGAGTGAGCAGGGCACGGCCGCGGCCAGCAGCGCGGCGGCGGTGAGGCGTCGGGTCTTCAGAGCTTTCATGAACAACCAGACGTAGTACGGGGCGTAGAGCAGAATCGCCGTGAAGAGGCCGGGCACGTAACGCCTGTCAACCAGAGCCCCGGCGACGTGGAAGACGGCGTTGGCGGCCATCAGGAAGGAGAGCCAGCCGAGGGCGACGCCGAGCGAGAGGGGCGTGCGCGAAAACCACTCGAACAGAACGACCGCGACTGTGATGACAAGGGCCGTGAGGTTCACCGTCCAGAACAGCCCCGGCGTGATGCCCCGCGCGACGTGAGAGTTGAACCACTGGACGAACCCCGGCGACTCTTCGACGAAGTGCAGGACGAAGACGGCGGGCGCCAGCAGGAGCGCGCGGGAAACATCCTTCATCGTACTCACCCAGGCAGGGACTCTACGAAGTTATGCCTTCTCCCATTCAACTCCCACCGGCAGAACGTCCCTCGCGCCGCCGAGGTGGACTGTGAACCAGGACCAGGCCGCGCTCCTCCCGCGCACGCCGCTCAAGGCCCATTGCAGCTCAAGGGTGCCGGCCCAGAAGCGCGCGCGGTCTAGGCCGTCCTTAATCTCCGGGTAGAACTTCGCCATCCGCCGCAGGAAGGATTCGCCGTAGTAGTAGATGACGACGGCGAAGTCCGCGGCCGGGTCTCCGACGCCCGCCGTCCCGAAGTCTATGACGCCGCTGACGCGCCGCGCCTGCCTGTCGAAAAGGACGTGGTAGGGGGTCGGCTCGCCGTTGATGAGGCGCGGCTCGTAGTTCATAAAACCTTCGTCCGCCAGGAGCGGCGCGAAGTGTTGCTCGACCCACTCCCGCGCGTGCGACATCAGCGAAGGGGACAGCTCGCGCTTCGCGTCCTCGAAGAGTTCGAGCCAGACCGCCCGGCCGCGGTTCGTGTCGGACGGCGCGATCCCGTGCCGCCCGACTTCGCCCAGAGGGACGGCGTGCAGTTGCCTGAGGTAGGTCGCGAGCTGGTCTGCGATTGCGTCCTGTTCGTCCTCGCCGAGCGCGAGGATGTCGTTGCGCTGGAGCGGGCCGCCGGCGATGAACCTGTAGGCGAGGAGGTCTGCGGCCTTGCATTCGATGTGGGGGATTTGAATGTCGAGGTAATCCCGCGCCAGCTCGATGACCTTGATTTCGTTGGCGAGTAACTCCCTGGCCCAGGTCTCGTTCTTCGGGAAGCGGAAGACGAACTGCTCGTTGACGATCAGCACGTCGTTCGTCAGCCCGTCACGATTCTCCCGCACCGTCTCGATGACGAGGTGCGGGAGGCATTCGCGAATCCGGCCCAGGTGTCTGTCGAGTTCTTCGGCCATTCACCTCCCGTAGTTCGGCACGTCGAGCATGTCGTGGCGGGTGATGATGCCCGTGATGCGTCCGAACTCTTCGACGAGGAGGGCCGGGTGGCGGCGGAGCTGGCGCGTGACCTCGGCGGAGCTTGCGTCCACGTCGATGACGGGGAAGCCCTGCTCCATCAGCTGAGAGACCGCGGCGTCGAGCAGGTCGCGGTCGCCGAGCACCTTCGCGAGCAGGCGGTTCTCGCGCACGGAGCCGACCGACTTCCCTTCCTCGATGACCGGCATCTGCGTCACGCCGTGCTTGTCCATCTGCGCGAGCGCCTCCGCGACCGAGGCCGTCGGCGCGACCGAGAGGACGCGCGGGCGCTCGCCCGCGGGCTTCGTCGAGCTGATGAGCCCGGCCGTCATCTTCTGCGGCTCGAGCAGGCGCTTCTCCTTCAGCCACTCGTCCGAGTGGTGCTTCGTCAGGTAGTGCTCGCCCGTGTCGCAGACGATGAAGACGACGACGCCCGACTCGTCCAGGCCGCGCGCCACCTTCAGGGCCGCGGCGAGGTTCGTCCCCGTCGAGCCGCCGCAGAAGATGCCCTCCTTGCGTCCCAGCTGGCGCGACATCTCGAAGGACTCGCGGTCGGTGACGTTGACGATCTCGTCCACGTAGCGCATGTGGACGTTGGCGGGGACGACCTCCTGCCCGATGCCTTCGACGAGGTACGGCGTCGCCTCGTGCGTCCGCCCCGTCTCCTTGTAGGTCTTGAAGACCGAGCCGTAAGGGTCTGCGCCGACGACGCGGATGTCCGGGTTCTTCTCTTTTAAGAACCTGCCCGTGCCCGAGATGGTGCCGCCCGTGCCCAACCCCGCGACGAAGTGCGTGATGCGCCCCTCGGTCTGATCCCACAGTTCCGGGCCGGTCGTGCGGTAGTGCGCCTCGGGGTTGTTCGGGTTCGAATACTGGTCGGGGTAGAAGCTGTTCGGCGTCTCGCGCGCAATGCGGCGTGCTGTCTCGACGTAGTGGTCGGGCGTGCCGGGCTTGGCCGTAGCCGGGACGACGACCACGTCCGCCCCGAGCGCCTTCAAATACCTCACCTTCTCGACCGAAGCCTTCTCGGTCATGACGAAGATGCAGCGGTAGCCCTTGACCGCGGCCGCCAGCGCGAGCCCGATCCCCGTGTTGCCGGAGGTGGCTTCGACGATGGTGCCGCCGGGCTTCAAGGTGCCTTCGCGCTCGGCGGCCTCGACCATCGAGATGCCGATGCGGTCTTTGACCGAGTAGCCCGGGTTGAGGCTCTCCATCTTCGCGAGCACCGTGGCCTTGAGCCCCCCGGCCATGCGGTTGAGCCTCACGAGCGGCGTGCGCCCTATGAGATTAAGGACGTTCTCGTAATAGTTCATAAGTTCTCCGCTTCGATGTGTGGAGCAGGATTAGTCCTACCCGACTTTATACAACGGAACAACGCCCGGCCGCCAACCGGCGAACGCGCCAGGAAGTGTCTCGACTCGGCGAACGTTTTACTGTTATCTTCTGCGCACACCCTGAACGCCTTCTCAAAACGATGGAGACTACAGCCTTCGCCTACGCGGGACTGACGGGCAACGCCCTCATCGACCAGCTCGGCGCGGACGTTTCGCGCCGGCTGCTCGCCTTCGCCAAGATGGTGAGCCTCAAGCCGCGCGAGGCCCTGCACGCGCCCGGCGAGCTGGTGCGCCACGTCTACTTCCCCGCCGGCTGCGTCGTCGCGGCGTCCGCGTCCGACGGCGGCGGCGCCGCGGTCGAGACGGCGCTCGTCGGGCGCGAGGGGCTCGTGGGCTTAGCCGCGGTGCTCGGCGAGCGGCGCGCGCGCGAGGTGGCCGACGTCGTGCTGCCGGGCGACGCCGTGCGCGTCGAGGTCGCGGAGCTGCGCACGCTCTTCGCGGAGAGCGCGCAGTGGCGGCGGCTGGTGCTGCGCTTCTACTGCGAGCACGTCCGGCAGGTCTCGCGCCGCGCCGCCTGCAACACGCGCCACCGCCTGGGCGAAAGGCTCGCGACGTGGCTGCTCGCGCTCTGCGCGCGCGCGGACTCCGACGACCTGCAGCTCACGCAGGAGGGGGCCGCGCGGCAGCTCGGCGTCCGCCGCGCGGGCGTCAACGAGTGCGTCGCCTACCTCGAAGGACTCGGCGCCGTCGAGCACAGCCGTGCGCGCCTCCGCGTCCTCGACCGCGAGGCGCTCGCCGCCGCGGCCTGCTCCTGCCACACGCCGCTCGCACAGGAGACGCGCTGGGAAAGACAGTAGGCAGTTGACGGTTTTAGCCGTCGGGCCAAATAGCCGGGGTAAGTTTCACCACAGAGACACAGAGGCACGGCTTGGAGTTCATAACTCAACAAGCCGTGCCTCTGTGTCTCTGTGGTGAAATCAGTTTCCGTTACCCGCCCGAACTGCCTACGGCCTATGGCCTAAGTACGGCCCCGAACAACGTGGGGCCGTGCGCCGGTGCTAACATCCGCGCATCGCTCTTCAAAAACTGCTCCGCCCCGGCCGATGCCTTACAGCAGTTGGCGGAGGGACTCATTTCAACCTCGGGAAGCAAGCCGATGAACTCCTCGGCCGTCCGCCAGGAAGAGGTCGGGAACCTGCTGCTCGCCTCGCTGCCGCCGGACGAGTTCCGACAGCTCGCGCCGCAGCTCGCTCGCGTCGGGCTGGAGGCGGGCGCGCGTCTGTACGAGCCGGAAGAGGTCGTCCCGTTCATACACTTCGCGGAGGGCGGACTCCTCTCCCTGCTCTCGACCCTGGAGGACGGCGTCTCGGTCGAGGTCGGCGCGCTCGGGCGCGAGGGCTTAGGCGGGCTGCTCGTGCTGCTCGGCTCGGACGTGGCGGCGCACACGGCGGCCGTGCGGGTCGGGGCGACGGCCCTGCGCATCCGGACGACGCAGGCGCGCGAGTGCTTCGAGCGGCTGCCGGGCTTCCGCGCGCGTGTGCTCCGCTACTCGCGCCTGCTCATGTCGCAGGTCTCGCAGGCGACCCTCTGCAACACGACGCACACGGTCGAGCAGCGCCTCGCGCGCTGGCTCATGCTGGCGCGGCTGCGGCTCGGCGGGGAGACGATCCCCGTCACGCACGAGTCGCTCTCGCACATGCTCGGCGTGCGGCGCTCGGGCGTGACCGTGACGGTCGGGACTCTGGGGCAGGCCGGACTCGTCAGCCACGGTCGCGGCTTCGTGCGCGTCGAGGACGCGGCCGGACTCGCCAACGCGTCGTGCGTCTGCTACCGCCCGCTGGCGGAAGAATACGATAACTTTAGCAACAGCTTGTCCACACTTTAAGGGTCATAGCGTACAGACCCTCCGCCACGCGGGGCTTATACTTTTCACACTTTAGCAAGGGGGAAAGGTCGGGGGGTGCGCCGCGCCAAAGCGAGGGGCGCCCCCCGTTCTACAGACAGCCCACACCCGACGAACCCTTCTTCCCCGGATGAGAGGCAAGCTTGTCCTACCCTTACACGAGCCTCGACTCTACGACCGCGCCGTCCGACGGTGGCGCTCTGCGCGAGGCGACGACCGTCCTCGTCGCGGAGGACGACGCGGACATCCGCCTGATGATGCTGACGCTGCTCCGCATGAAGGGCTACAAGACGGCCGAGGCGCGCGACGGGCAGGAGACGCTCGACGTGGCGCACTTGGTGCGGCCGGACGTGGTGCTCGTGGACTTGCAGCTCCCGCGCCTCAACGGCTTCGCCGTGACACGCTTCCTCCGCCAGACAGAGACGTTCAGCCGCGTCCCCATCATCGTCGTCTCCGCCCACGACCCGGCCAAGCACCGCAACCCCGCCCTCGCCGCCGGCTGCAACGCCTACGTCCAGAAGCCGATTGATTTCGACAGCCTGGACGGGATGATTCTTAATCTGGTGAGTAGTAGGTAGTAGTCAGTAGTCAGTAGTCAATAGAAAGACAAAGCGGCGCGTCCAAACCATAAGGTCTGGCGCGCCGCTCACGTTTTCCTACTGACTACTGTCTACTGCCTACTGTCTACTCTTTCTTGCCGTATGCGCGCAGCGCCTGAACGCTGTGGAACTCGCCGGTCTCGACGACGTAGGCGGTGAGCGTGTGGCCGTAGACGCAGCCCGTGTCGAGGCCGATGGCGCGCGGGCCGCGGCGCGGCTCGGGCGAGGGCCAGTGGCCGAAGAGAACCGTCGCATCGCCTTCGTAGACCTCGTACCAGGGCGTGCCCCCGCGGCTCTCGCGGTCGAGGCCGAGCGTGCGCAGGGCCGTCAGGTCGTCGAGCGACTGCCATTCGAGGCGCGACCCCGGACGCAGGCCCGCGTGCACGACGACGTGCGTGCCGAGGTCTACGTACGGCGGGAGCGTTTCGAGGAAGGCCGCGTAGACCTCTCGCCCCTCGTCCAACTCCTTCGCGCAGCGCTTCTGCGAAGCCTTGAGGTCTTTCTTCCGGCGCGTGCCCTTCCAGTATTCGAGCAGCGCGCGGTCGTGGTTGCCGAGGACGGACGAGAACCGCGCGTCCGACATGAAGAGTTCGAGCACCTCCCGGCTCCGCGGCCCCTTCGTGACGAGGTCGCCGACCGAGACGAGGCGGTCGGACTCACCCAACCGCACGCCCCGGACGAGCGCCAGCAGCTCTTCGTAACAGCCGTGTATGTCGCCGACGACGACCGTGCGCGACACCTTCCGAAACCCTCCCGCGCCGACTTCGAATTTCTTCTTTTTCGATTACAACACAGCCCCGGCGGGCGTCACAAACGGCCCGGCGTTTGAGCCGCGCCGCTTCTGTGGTAAAAGACTGCGGCGCCTTGCGGGGCACACCTCTTTATGCTGAGCATCGACGGGTCATACGGCGAGGGCGGCGGCCAGATCATACGCACTTCGCTCGCGCTCTCGCTCATCACGGGCAAGCCGTTCCGCGTCTACAACGTCAGGGCGCGGCGCGACAAGCCCGGCCTCCAGCGCCAGCACCTGACGGCCGTCACCGCCGCCGCCGCCATCGGCACCGCCAAGGCCGACGGCGCGCACGTCGGCTCCAGGGAGTTCAGCTTCGAACCCGGCGCCATCCAGCCCGGCGAGTACAAGTTCAGCATCGGGACGGCCGGCAGCACCATGCTCGTCCTCCAGGCCGTGCTCCCGCCCTTGATGCTGGCCGACGCCCCGAGCCTCCTCATCTTCGAAGGCGGCACGCACAACATCAAGGCCCCGCCGTTCGAGTTCATCCAGAAGAGCTTCCTCCCGCTCGTCAACAAGACGGGGCCGACCGTGACGGTCGAGCTGCAACGTTACGGCTTCTACCCGCCGGGCGGCGGCCGCTTCAACGTCTACATCGAGCCCGCGCAGCAGCTCCGCCGCCTCGACCTCACGGAGCGCGGCGCGATTCTGTCGCAGAGGGCGCGTGCGCTCTGCGTCAACCTGCCCGCGCACGTAGGCGAGCGCGAGCTGGCGGTCGTCAGCGAGCAGTTGGGGTGGATGCCCGACCAGCTCGACCTCGAAGCTTCGGACAACGCCATCAGCCCCGGCAACGTCGTCACGATTGACGTCGAGAGCGAGCACCTGACCGAAGTCTTCACGGGGATAGGCGAGCGCGGCGTCCGCGCCGAAGCAATCGCCTCCCGCGTCGTCAAAGAGGCCCGAAGCTACCTCGACTCCGGCGCGCCCGTAGGCGAACACCTCGCCGACCAGCTCCTCATCCCGATGGCGCTCGCGGGCGGCGGCTCCTACACCACCGTCACGCCCACGCCCCACACCACGACCAACATCGAGGTCGTCAAAAAGTTCCTGCCCGTCGAAATCACGACCACGCAGTTGACCGAAGACGTCTGGAAGGTCGAAGTCTTCGGCTAATCTTTGCAGTCTGGCCCTATATCGCAAACAGTTTCACCACAGAGACACAGCTTAAAGACAATAGCTCGACAAGCTGTGCCTCTGTGTCTCTGTGGTGAATTCCCTCTCTAGCAGTCAGCTTCCCTGCTGAATCAGCGCATCAGCCATTAAAACAATGGCCGCCGGGTCTAAGCTTCTCTTAAAAACAATCGTGTTGGGCGGGACGTTGGTCATGGGGTCGCGCGTGCCGCGCAGTTCGTCCCAGGCGCAGAGGATGAAGTGCGAGAGGCCGGCGTGTTCGAACTCCAGGAGGCGCTCGCGGAGGTGCTCGGGCGTCCAGAAGCCGAGGAGTTCGAGGAAGACCGAGGCGCCCGACTCCGCGTGGCGGAGGAGGTAGTCGGGGATAAAGGCGGAGTCGCCGAGGTCTATGACGACGCGGCTCGGCTCCAGCGTCCAGCCGTTCGCGGCGCGCGCCCAGGTGTTGGCAAGCTTCTCGACGGCGGGGTTGTCGTAAGGGGTTATCTCGGGGTAGTGCGAGCGCAGCACGGTCTGCGCGCTCGTCAGCTCGAAGTAGGCGACGCGGTTCTGCCTCGCCTGTATCTCGGCGCGCATGCGCCAGCCCTTGCAGAGGAGGAGTGCGGGCAGGAAGACGGCCATCTGGATGCCGTACTTCTGCGAGCGCTGGAAGATCGAGGCCGGGCCGTCGAGCCGCACCTCGTAACCCGCCTGCGAGTTCCCCTTCACCGTGTGGATTAATCTGTAAGCCTTAATCGCGCCGAACAGCTCGCGGAAGCCTTCGGGCGGCTGCGGCTCAAGCCACAGGCGCATCTCGACCGAGCGGTAGAGCAGCGCCTGCGCCTGCGCGACGTTGTAGAGGTCTAGAAGCTCCGCGGCCGTCAGGGGCTCGAACGCCGTGAGCCGCTGGTTGTCGGGCAGGTCTGCGTAGAGCGCGTCCATGACCGACGCGGGTTCGCAGGACAGTTCGCGCGCGACCTCTCTGACGGTCTCGGCCCGCGTCTCGGCGGTCACCACGGGGTGTCGCGCTCGCGCCTTGAGGAAGAGCGCGCGGCGAATCTCGAACGGCTCGACGGGGGCGCTGGTCTCGAACTCGCAGCGGTCGGTCAGGAGCTTGATCAGCCCGCGCAGGATGCGGTAGTCGGTGCCCGTCCCCACGTACTCCGCCAGAGACTCTTCGAGCGCCGCGCGCGTCCGCCCGTCGTGCGCGACGAAGAGCGCCACCAAATCCTCGGCCGCGCGCAGGTACTCCTCGTCCTCCACGTCGATGTAGCGCGGGTGGATGCGTTCGCCGCGCTGCCAGCTCATCGCGAGGTCTGCCGTTAGCATAAGTCAGTGATAAGTGATAAGTGATGAGTGATGAGTGATAAGTGATAAGCGAGGAAAAACGGCCCCTGTATTTTCTTATCACTTATCACTCATCACTTATCACTTTCCCTGGAACTGCTCGCCCGCGCCGCGGCGGCGGCTGATCTGCTCTTCGGTCGTGTCCTGCGTGACGACCTCGTAGAGGATCGCCTCCTTGCCGGGGAACTTCCTTAAAATCCTCCCGAGGCGCTGGACGTGCTCGCGCGTCGAGCCGGAGCCGGAGAGGACGACCGCCACCGACGCGTCGGGGATGTTGACGCCCTCGTTCAGAACTTTCGAGGTGGCGAGCGCGAGCACCTCGCCCTTGTTGAAAGCTTCGAGCCACTGGCGCCGCTCCTTCACCCCCGTCTCGTGCGTGATGGCCGGGACGAGGAAGCGGCGCGAGATGCGGTAGACCATCTCGTTCTCGGCCGTGAAGACCAAGACCTTCTCGCGCCGGTGCCTTTGCAACAGCTCGCCCAGCACGCGCAGCTTCGAGTCGGTGCCCAGGGCGATGCGCTTCGACTCGCGGTACGCCATCATCGCCCGCCGCCCCTCCTGCGAGCGCGCCGAGGCCGCGACGAACATCTGCCAACCGCGCAGAGACCCCAGCCCGATGCCCTTCGATTTGAGGAAGCCGCGGAAGACTTCGCGCTCCCGCTCGTAGGCGGCGCGCTCCTCTTCCGAGAGTTCGACGCGCAGGCGGACGACCGTGTAGTCCGAAAGGTACTCGCCCGCCAGCTCGTGCGTCTCGCGGCGGAAGACGAAGGGGCCGACGAGTCTTTCGAGCAAAGCGTCGCCGCCGTCTTCACGTTCCGGCGTCGCGGTCAGGCCGAGGCGGAAGGGCGCGATGCACATCTCCGCGGCGTGGCGGAAGATGTTCGAGGGCAGGTGGTGGCACTCGTCGAAGATGACGAGGCCGAAGCGGTTCCCCATCCGCTCCATGAAGCGGAAGGCCGAGGCGTAGGTCGAGACCGTCAGCGCGCCGACCTCGAAGTAGCCGCCGCCGATGAGGCCGACCTCCGCGTTGAAGCAGGAGAGCAGGAGGTCGTACCACTGGTTCATCAGGTCGAGCGTCGGGACGACGACCAGCGTCGAGCGCTTCACCTGCTCAATCGCCATCTGCGCCACGAGACTCTTCCCCGCCCCGGTCGGCAGCACGACGACGCCGCAGTGATTCTCCCTCTTCCACCCTTCGACGGCCTCCTGCTGGTAGGGGCGCGGCTCGACGAGGAACTTGGTCGGGAAGTCGAAGCGATGATAAGCGCGGGCGTGGTCTTCGTATTGAATCCTGTCTTTGATTAACTCCCTGACGACCCGCCGGTACTCCCAGGCGGGCGCGCGCCAGCGCATCACGCGCGCGTCCCAGCGGAACGCTTCGGGCACGCGCGCGTCCGCCCCGGCGCCGTCGAGCAGAAGCGTCCCCGAGTCGAAGCGTAGCAGCAGCGTGTCCATGCCTTAGAAAAGGGTGCTGGGTGTTGGGTGCTGGGTGCTGGGTTAAAGCAACTGTCTTACCCAGCACCCAGCACCCACTCAGAACTTGAGCTTGTAGCCGGGGTCGCCCGGGGCGAGGCCGTCGACGCGCAGCACTTTGACGGAGGCGTCGACCTCCTCCGGGCGGACGTAGCCGATGGCGCCCGAGACGAAGGAGACGAACTTGATGACGTCAGCCGCCGAAGCTTGCCGCCGCGGCTCCTCCAAGGTCTCGCCGCGGAACTTCTTGCCGAGGAAGTAGCTAACGTAAGCCTTCTCGTTCATGTTGTAGATGAGCCGCAGCGCCGCGTCGCGCGCGGGCAGGCCCTGTTCGAGCATCACCACGCGGACTTTGCCGCCGCCTTTGGGCCATTGGCCGCGCTCGGCGAGGAAGTATTCGCGCAGCTCCGACAGCGGCAGGTCGTCGACCGGGTTCGACTTGTTGACGATGACCGCGAGCTCGTTCGGCGTCTGCGCCCTCGCTCCCCTTTGCGGCGCGAGGCACGCGGCGGCGGCCGCCGCGACGAGCGACAGGGCGAAGACGATTCTCGTCAAGCCTCTCTTCATCAGAACGTGAAGGCGAGCTGGAGGATCAGCTCGTCGAGCGCGCTCTGCCTGCGCCGCGAGGTGTGCTCGTACTGCGCCTTGAACGCGGCGAAGTCCGTCAGGTCGTAGCGGATGCCGAGCGCGGGGCCGTTGCGGCGGCCCACGTCCGCGTAGAGCGGGTTGTCGCCCGGCACGTTGACGTACTGGTAGCGGAAGAACGGGCGCAGGTTCCCGAACTGGCGCGCGAACTGCGTGTAGAAGGCCGGCGTGTTGTAGACCCTCCCGCCCGAAGAGAGGCGCATCAGGACGAACTCGTTCAGAGACTCGTAGCGCCCGTCCTGGAAGACGAGGTGGCCCGCGCCGATGGTCTGGTCTATCCCCGGCTTGCCGAGCGGCGTGAGGCGGTCGCGGTAGACGGAGAAGCCCGCCTGCAGGCCGCGCGCAGAGTTCGGCCGCACGTAGAGGCCGAGGTTGAAGGCCTTCCGGTTGTTCTCGTCCGAGGCGGTCTGCACGGGTGAGTCGAGCGGCGTGCGCGACGCGCGGCCGTTCCCGACCTCGGCGACGTAGCGCATCCCCCACGGCGCTCCGGGCACGCGGCCCGTCGCCTGGAGTCCGACGTTGTGGAGCGGGAGGATGCCGCCCTTGCCCTCGAAGCTGAAGATGAAGGGGCGGTCGGCGGTGGTCTGGAACCAGGTGCCGTGGTGGTACGCGGTGTTGAAGAAGCCGATGGCCGTGTGGTAGCGGCCGAGGCCGAGGTGCAGGTTGTCGTTCGGCGTGTACTGCAGGAGCAGCCGGTGAATCTCGAAGGTGAACTGGTTGCGCTCGTTCGCCTCGATGATGAGTTCGCTCAGCACGTCGAACTTTTCGGAGAGGCGCGAGGTGAGGAAGAGGTCTAACTGGCCGAGCGCGAAGGAGGTGTGCTGCCCGCCCGCGTTGCCCGCGCGCAGGTTCACGTCCGCGAAACCCTGTATCTGCAAACGCGGCGCGCCCGCCGCCTCCGCGTCGTGCTCGCCGTGCTGCGCCCCGGCGCCGTGCGCGGCGTGCGCGGCCGCGTCGGTCGAAGCAGGAGCCGCGTCCGCGCCGACCTTTGTCGTCTCTGCCTTCGCCGTCTCCGCCAGTGCCGCGGCCGGAGCGTTGGGCGTCGGCGCGGCCGAGCGCGCTTCCAGCTCGCGCACGCGCGCTTCGAGCGCGGCGATCTGCTCGCGCATCTCGCGGATGGTCGCGGCCTCTTCGCCCCCGGGCGCGGGCGGCGTCGGCTGCGGCGTCGCCCTCCCGTCCGCGAACGTGACCTCGATGCGGTTGAAGCCTCTGACGAGACTGACGGCCGCGCCCTCGCGCAGGGCGAAGGTGACGAGGACGGCGTCGCCCTGCTCTTCGACCCGCGCGCTCTTGTAGAAGCGGCCCGGAGCGCCCGCCCCGCGCGCGTCCGCCGCGACGGCCCAGGGGATGCGCACGTAGAAGCTTTCGCCCGCGACGTAGGAGTCGCAGTCGTCGAGCGGCGAGTCGGACGAGATGGTCACCCGCGAGCCTTCGACGCCGCCGCCCGCGCGCAGCAGCACGAGGCGCTTCGGGGACTTAGGCGCACCGGCCGCGTCCCGCAGGTCTGCGCGCAGGCCCCGCGCGGCCGTCGCGGCCTGCGCGTTCTGCGCGGCGGCCGGCGCCGCGGGCCAGAGCGCGAGACAGAGCGCGGCGAGCAGAGCGCGTGCGACTCTTGAAGGTTGAAGTAACATTTGTGCCTCGTCGGATGACGGAGTGGAGCTACGGTGCGCTCCCGCGCCGGGGTGACTTTCGTCCACGCACGCTGACCGCCGTTAGCTTATGAGAGCGCACGCGCGGCGTCAACAGGCTCATCACTTTTCCCTGTCCTTCAGAGACTGCGTCAGCTCTTCGAGGCGAATCTCCACGATGTCCGTCATCACCGGGTCGCGCAGCGACTGGAAGAGCGGCAGAGCCCCGCGGCAGGACTCGATGGCCTGCCTGTAGTCGCCGACCGCGGCGTAGCCGAGCGAGAGGTAGTAGAGCGCGTACGCTTCCTGCTTGCGGTCTGCCCCGGCGCGGATCGCCGGCAGAGCTTCGCGCAGCAGCGCGAGCGAGCGCCTGTAGTAACGGTCGGCCCGCTCGGCGTCGCCCGAACTCTTGTAGAGGTCGCCCGCCTTCGCCAGGGCGTAGCCCTCGCCGGGCGCGTCCCGTACGTCGTGGTAGACCTTCAGGGCGCGCCCGACGTACTGCTCGGCGTTCGCGCCCTCCTTCAGTTCGAGCAGGACGCCGCCCGCGCTCAGGAGGGTCTCGGCCTCGTTCTCGTGGTCGCCCGTCTCGTGGTAGACGTGCGCGAGCTGGTCGTAGTATTCGACCGCGCGCTTCTTCTCGGGCGTCTCGCGGACGAAGCGGATGACCTTGAAGAGCGTGGAGGTCGCGACCTTCGTCCGCTCGTCGGCGCGCTTGCGCTCGGTCTCCGCCTCGACGGCGCGCTGGTTCGCGAGCTGCCGCTGCCCCTCGGCCATCCTCTGCGCGGAGAGCGCGGCGGCGCGCTCCTGCTCGGCCCTCCGCTGCTGCCCGGCGGCCTGCCGGCTCTTCTCCTGCGCGATCTCCTTCTGGCGCTCCGCCTCTTCGCGCTGGTGCTCGGCCTCTTCGCGCGCCTCGTCGGCCACCTGCCTCTGCCCCTCCGCGAAGCCGCGCTGGAGTTCGGTCTCGTCGAGCGCCTTCTTCAGATCGGTCAGGGCGCGCTCGCGCTCCTGCGCGTTGCGGTCGGCGCGGCGCGCCTCTTCGAGCGCGCGGTTGCGCTGCGTGAGCGCGACGACGGAGAGCGCGCCGAGCAGGAGGAAGATGACGGCCGCGACGCCCGCCGCGCGGAGCAGGCCGCGCCGGTAGGCCGCGCGCTGGCGCAGCACCTCGGCGTCGGGCATGTTGGCGACGACCCAGTTGCGGTCGAAGACGTGCCCGTAGATTCGGTTGCGGACGTGCAGGCGGCCGCGCTCGGCGCGCGCGATGCCGGAGAGGCGCAGCGCGTTGACGAGCGGGTCGGTCTCGTCGTCGGGCACGTTGCGGCCGGAGAGCACGCGCCCGTAGAGGTCGAGCAGCGCGACGCGATCCGTCTCGCCGCGGAGCAGGCGCTCGCGCACGAAGAGCAGGTTGTCGTCGCGCTCGCGCGCGCGGTTCGAGAGGAAGAGCTCTTCGCAGAGGCGGTCGACGCCCGCGGTCGAGTCGACGCCCTCGTCCTCGGCGACGGCCTGACAGAGCCGCTGGGTGAGGTAAGGGTGCCCGCCCGTCCAGTAGAGCACGCGGCGGAGCAGGGTCTCGCCGAGGTTTCCTTCCCGCCCTAGCCCGGCGGCGAGCGGGCGCGCCTCGTCCTCTCCGAAGTCCGTCAGCTCGATCCGCTGGCCGACGTTGAAGGGCGTCGTGCGCGTGTCCTTGATGAGGTCGGAGGGGGTCGCGACGCCGAGCAGGCAGAGCGTGAGCCGCCGCAGCTCCGCGTCCTCCGTGCGGCGGTTGTGGAACTCGCGCAGCGCCGCGAAGAACTCGTCCGTCGAGAAAGGCAGACTCCGCACCGCGTCGATCTCGTCGACGAAGAGGACGACCGGCTTCTTCACCTTATCAAGCACTACCTCGCGCACGGCGCGCGTCCAGCGCTGGAGGGCGCCGAGCCTCTCGTTGTCGAGCCAGAAGTCTTCCAGCTCGTCTTCGAGGTCGAGCTGCTGCCCGACGCGGCCGAGCAAACCGTCGTACCACTGCTCGGGCGTGAGGTTCTGGCCGATGGCCGTCAAATCCAGCACGGCGACGGCCGCGCCCGACTCGCGCAGCCGCGCGGCCGTGCGCACCATCAGAGAGGACTTGCCCATCTGCCGCGACGTGAGCACGTAGCAGAAGCTGCCCCCGTGGAGCCCTTCGAAGAGGTCTTCGTCCGCGCGGCGCGCGACGTACGAAGGGGCGTCGCGCCTGAGCGTCCCGCCGGTGACGTAGAAGCCGGAAGGCTGTGTCGTGCTCATATCGGTTCGCGGCGTCGGCGGCGTTCAGAGAAGGTGGCGCTTGAGGTAGTCTGCGTAGAGGCGGCAGCGGGGCCTCAGCTCCGCCTGCGTGTCGCCCGCCATGACGCCGGCGCTGCGCAGGCGGTAGAAGGCTTCGCTCGTGGGGCAGGGCTGGCCGCTCAGGATGGCGCGCGTGATGTCGGCGAGCGCCGTGTCGCGCGCAAGCAACACGAGGATGCGGCGCAGGTGGTCGCCGAAAGGCCCCTCGTCGCGGCCCGCCGACGCCTCGAAGGCGTCGAAAGAGAGGCCCGAAGTGACCATCTCGTGGAGCGCGCGGCGGACGAGGTACGGGTGGCCGCCGAGCAGGTCGTAGAAGCGCCCTAGCTCCGCGTCGTCGCGCAGGGGCGAGCCGTGGCGCGCGTTCACCTCCGCGATCTGCTCGCGCGTGAAGTCCTTCAGCTCCAGGCGCGTGCCGACGTTGAAGGGCGACTGGTTCTGGTCGGTGATGAAGAGGTGCGCCTCGGTCGCGTAGGCGATGGCGAGCGTGAGCCGGCTCCAGGGCGCTTCGGGGTCGACGGCGCGCTCGTTGTGCCACGTGCGGAAGAGGCCGAAGACCTCGCTCCCGAACGCGCAGGTGAAGAGGCGGTCGACCTCGTCCATGCCCCAGACGAGATGGCCCTCGACTTTGCCGAGGACTTCGCGCCGGACGTAGCGCTCGAAGTTGACGCTCGGCGCGCGCCGCTCCTTCCAGACGTCCTCGGGGTACACGTCGAGGTCGAGCTGGTCGGCGATGAGTCCGCCGAGGGCGACGAAGAAGGCTTCGGCCGATTCGAGGTCGCTGGCGTTCAGCTTCTGGAAGTCGGTGACGACGACGCGCGACCCTTCGCCGCGCGCCTGCTGGAGGCCGCGCGCGAGCACGGAGGTCTTGCCCATCTGGCGCGCGCCCTTGACGAGCACGATGCTGTCGCGGCGGCGCAGGGCGTCGAGGAAGAGCGCGTCGGTCGGGCGCACGAGGTAGAACTTCGAATCCAGGGGGACGGCGCCGCCCGGCGGCTCCATCCTGCGCTCCGCACCGGGCGCGGCGTCGGCGGGGCCGTCGAGCGCGGCGAGCATTTCGGAGGCGAGACGCTGGTCGTCTTCGGGGCCGCCCCAGAGCACGTACTGGATGGGCGCGACGATCCCCGCAATCGCCTCGGGGAGCGCGCCCTCGTACGCGACGCGCACGGGGAAGATGCGCGGTCGGCCGCCGCGCTGCGCCGCCTCGTGCGCGATCTGCAACTCGTAAGCGAGCATCTCGCTCGACATGGACGCGGGCGAGAGCAAAGGCACGACGGCGTCCGCCGTCCGCACCTGCCGCTCGATCTCCTTCGCCCACTCGACGCCGACCTTCATGTTGCGGTCGACGAAGACGCCGTGGCCCTTTTTGGCGAGCGCGTCTTCGAGCACGCGGAGCACGTGCTCGTCGGGCTCGGCGTTGCGCTTGTAGAGCAGCGCGACCTGCGACGCGGCGACCGCCGTCCGCGGCACGACCTCCGTAGCCCCTCCCTTCGGCGCGACCTCCGCCGCCGCGGTCGCGGCCGGCTGCGGCGTGATTCGGGGGATCGTCGCCGGCTCCGCGCCCGCGCCGTGCAAGGCCTGTGCGAGGCGGTCGACGAACTCGCGCGCGCTCGCGGGCCGCGCCGCCTCCTCGAAGGAGAGCGCGCGCAGGATGATCTTCTCGGCTTCGGCCGGCAGGTCGGGGCGCAGCTTCGTCGGGCGCGCCCGCGCGCCCGCGCGCAAGGTCTCCATCACCTGGTAGGGCGTCTTCGGGTCGAAGGGGCGCACGCCCGTCAGCATCTCGTAGGCGAGCACCGCGATGGCGAAGATGTCGCTGGCGGGCGAGGGCTTGCCCAGCAACTGTTCGGGCGCCATGTAGTAGGGCGTGCCCGCGACGCGCGTGTTGGTCGCCGCGGCCTCCGCCTGCGAGTCGTGGACGGACGCGATGCCGAAGTCGATGAGGCGCACGTGGTCGTCGCCGCCTTCGAGCGACTGGAGCATGATGTTCTCGGGCTTGAGGTCGCGGTGGACGACGCCGCGGCTGTGCGCGCTCCCGACGGCGTGGCCGATCTGCCGGATGATGTTGGCGGCGCGCGCGAACTCCAGCTTCCCCTGCTGCTTCATCAGCGAGCCGAGGCTGCCCCCCTCGATGTACTGCATGACGATGAAGGGGCGCCCGTCGGGGAGTTCGCCCGCGTGCACGACGCCGACGACGCCCGGGTGGTCGATGCGCGCGAGCGCCTCGATCTCCGCGCGGAACTTGCGGCGCACCCAGTGGGCGACCTCCTCGTCGACGAACTCGTCGAGGAGCACCTTGACGACGACGCGCTTGTCCAACAGCTTCGTGTCGCGCGCGAGGTAGACGACCCCGAGTCCGCCGCGGCCGAGCTGGCTCTCGACGAGGTAGCGCCCGTCGAGCAGCTTCCCGGTCAAGTCCCGCGGGTCGCCAGACTTCTCCTGTCCCTCTTGGCTCATATGTCTGAATTAGTGCGCATGGATTAAGGGCCACATACGGGCCGCGGAAGTGGAAGTTGGCCCGCCTGTTCGGCGAGTGTGTGAGATTGTAGCACCGCCGGTGCGGACGGCAAGCCAAATCGCGTTTCAGCGATTGAGAGGCGGAAGGGTTCTGAGAATTCCGTCTACGCGGCGCGCTTCGAGAGCATCCCTTGCAGCAGGGCCAGCACTTCGCGCCGGTCGTTGTCGGTCAACTGCCCGATGCCGTCCGCGCCGTACTTCTTCCTGAGCCAGCCTGCAAGCTGCTCCTCGGTCTTCCCCAAAGCGCGGCACGCGGCGCGTATCTCTTCGTCGAGGTCAACGGCAGCCTCGCGGACGGCGCTCGCGTTTAAGTACATGTCCTCCACGTCCTGCGTGAAGAACTCCGACGCGTTGACCGCGAGCAAAACGGCTCCGACCAAACTGCGTTTCTGAGACATCTTCTGGATCGTGTTGACCTGGTCGGCGATGTCGGGGTTGAAGACGCGGCCGACCGTCTGGCTCTCAATCGACTGGTCGCCGTCCGTGTACTTCGCGCCGCAGCCGCCCTTCTTCTTCCAACAGAGCCAGCCGCCGCCGAAGTCTTCCTTGCCTTTAATGATTGTCGCTTGGCCGCAGGCGGGGCAGGCGCGTTGGGCCTCGCGCCAGCGGTACTTGGCCTCGCGCGAGTTACAGGAGGCGTCGCCTTCGGCGATGAGCACGTCGCCGCGGAAGAGGCGGCAGCGGTAGAGGTAGTAGAAGAAGGGCTCGCCGCCGTGCCGCTCGCCCGTCCAGTCCTCGATGCGCTCCAACAGCTCGAAGCGCGTAGAGAGGCCGAAGAAGGTCGTCAGCTTCTCCGCGCCGGGCTTGAGGAGCGTGCGCTTCTCGGTGCCGGGGATGACGCCGTAGTCCACGTCCTTCCTGAGCACGCGGCTGACGAACTCCGTCACCGCGTTGTAGCGCTCGACGGCCGACTCGATTGACATCGCCGGCATGAAGCGCGCCCGCTCGACCGCCACCAACGCCCGCCCCGTCTCTTCCCCGTCCCTGTACTCCTCACCCATGCTCCCGCCTCACTGAAACATAAAGGTCAGAACCACCCGCGGTAGCGGGTGGCTCTTCGTGAATCGGGAGCACTGTGTCGCAAAGGGCCGCCCGCTACCGCAGGCGGTTCCGACTCAAAACGGAATTTCGTCATCTTCGATGTCGCCGCCGTCCGCGGGGGGACGGCCGCCGCCGCCGCGCTGGCCGCCGCCGGAGGGCGCGCCGCCGCCGGACTGCTGCGAGCGGACGGGGATGCCTTCGACGCCGCCGCCGCCGCCCGAGTCGATGAACTGCACGTCCGAGGCGTTGACTTCGAGCGACTGGCGCGGCTTGCCCTCGCGGTCAGTCCACTCCTCGACGTGGAGGCGACCTTCGAGGTAGACCTTGCGCCCCTTCGACAGATAGCGCGAGACGTTCTCGGCCTGCTTGCCCCAGCACGTGACGCGGAACCAGGTGGTGATGTCCTGCTGCTCGCCGGCTTTGTCGCGCCGCCGCTCGTTGGTCGCCACCGAGAACTTGCAGACGGCCGTGCCCTGCGGCGTGTAGGAGAGCTCGGGGTCGCGCCCGAGGTTGCCGACGATGATGATCTTGTTGAAAGACATGTCTCTCGCTCCGTTTACCTAACGCACGCCGCGTCGGGAGAACTTCGGTGCGCGGCGTTGCAATCCTGGCACATCGTATCACACGCAACAGGCGGCGTGTAAAGCGACTCGTGCCCTCGGGGGGCCAGCCGGACGCGGCTGGCCGCTGACAGTTTCCGTAAAAGTCTCCGCGCGTGGCGGCGGGCGGCGGCCGACGTCTGTTTACTACTCGCGCCGCCCCACGTCAACAGTCAGGAAGTCGTGCGCCAGCTCCGTCTCGGGGAAGACGGCGCGCGCCTCCTGCAGCAAGTCCTCCGGCGCGGTCTCGTTGCCGGGGAAGTAGCGCGGGCTGAGGTGCGTGATGACGAGCCGGCGCGCGCCCGCCTCCTTCGCCACGCGCCCGGCCATCGCCGCGGTCGAGTGCGTCGAGCGCACGGCCAACCCCTCGTCGGCTTCGGCGAACGTGGCCTCGTGGATGAGAAGGTCTGCGTCGCGCGCGAGTTCGACGGCCGAGCGGCAGTAGGTCGTGTCGGTGCAGTAGACGACGCCGCGCCCCTTCAGGTCGGGGCCGCAGAAGTCCGCGCCCGCGAACGTGCGGCCGTCGTCGAGCGTCACGCGCTCGCCGCGCTTCAGTTTGCCGTAGAGCGGGCCGGGCGGGATGCCTTCGGCTCGCGCACGCTCCACGTCGAAGTGGCCGGTGCGGTCTTTCTCCTGCACGCGGTAGCCGAAGGCTTGCAGGCGGTGTTTGAGCGGCGCGCAGGTGACCGCGTACTCGTCGTCCTCGAAGACGAGGCCGGCCTCTCTGACCTCGGTGACGTTGAGCGGGTAGTTCGTCTGGAACTGCGTGCGGCGGCTGACCTCGCGCACGTAGTCGGCGAGCGGGCGCGGGCCGTAGACTTCGATGCCGCGCGCGTGCGCCGTCATGCCGCAGGTGGCGAGCAGGCCCATCAGCCCGAGCATGTGGTCGCCGTGCATGTGCGTGATGAAGATGCGCGCGACCTGACTGATGTTCAGCTCGCTCCGGAGGAGTTGGTGCTGCGTCCCCTCGCCGCAGTCGAAGAGCCAGACCTCCGCGCGCTGCGGCGGCCTCAAAGCCACACACGACACGTTCCGCGACCGCGTCGGCACGCCGGCACTCGTTCCGAGAAAAGTGATCCGCAAGTTCCCCTCACAAGAAAAGTCCGGCTACGGCCTTCGCCCACGCCCGGCGCTCCCTGCCCCGAGCGCCCGCCGGAATCGTTGACATTCCACCGGCTAACACATATTTTCCCGATGTCGCTGCGGCCAGTCTAGCTGGTGAGTTGAAACACCCGCCAGCCTCTCACAACTCTCGTTTTGCAGCCCGGCACTCGCGGGAGGACGCGATGAACATCATCACAGGATTCTTCCTGGCCTGCTCAGGCGCAGACCTCTCGATCCTAAGTCGGCGCGAGTGCGAAACGGAGCGCGGCCGGTACGTCGGGGTCGGCACGATCATCTTCTGCTCTTCCATACTGGCGACACTCTCCGGCGGCTACGCCCTCTACTACATCTTCAACTCCGCGCCGCTGGCAGTCGTTCTGGGCGTCATCTGGGGCTTCTTCTTTTTTACCATAGACAGATACCTTGTCTCGAATATGGTGAAGAGAGCCGTCCCGGCTGACGTAGCAATCCGCGAGCGGCTGCTTATCGCGTTAAAGGGGCTTGCGGTGGCCTTGCCAGGCTTGATACTGGTAACGCTTGTCTCAATCATCATTACCAAGCCGCTGGAATTCAGACTCTTTCGTCCTGAGATTGAAAGCGAACTCGAAAGCAGACGCTTGTCCGCCGCGTTTCGGATGGAAACGTCGATACGTTCCGAATACCCAGAAATAGACCAGTTGAAAGCAAGGGTTGCCGAGTTACAACATGAGATACAGCTCAAGCAACAACAGAGAGAATATGCCCACGAGCGTGTCTTAGATGAGGTGTTGGGGAGGAAAGATGATGCGTTAGCCGCAACGTCTGGGAAAGTCGGCAAAGGGCCATTCTTCCAGCAGAGGCAAAAGGAGTTTTTGGTTGCCGAGCAGGAACTCGCCGCAGTTCGGAAGAAGAATGAGGCTGAGATAGAGGATTCCAATCAGAGAATCGCGGCCCTGGAGGCCGCGCGCGATTCGCAAATTCGCAATGCTTGGGACGCCTCCAGGTCCGAGTCGTACGGCTTCATGGCGCGGCTAGTCGTACTGGATGAGTTGATCACGAAAAACCTGGCCATAGCGTGGGCGGACCGCCTCTTAATACTGCTGTTCATCCTCCTGTTGTCCGCTCCGGTGTTGGTGAAGCTCCTTTCAAGGCGCGGCCCTTACGACGAGATTTACGAGGCGTTGCGGAGCAGCACTCTGATGCTGCCTGCGCCCGGCTCCGGCTCGGCCGACGCAGGCGCGGGGGTATCTTCGCAGGACGGGGCGGCGCAGGCGGCCACCTTACTGGACGCGCCGGGCGGCGCGGGGGCCGGGCAGGGGACGCGCGACCCGTACCGTCTGGTCGGGAGCGTCTTCGCGGGCAAGTATCGGCTCGACGAGTGGGCGGGCGTCGGCGGGATGGGGGCCGTCTACCGCTCGACGCGGGTCGACTCGCACGCGCGCGTCGCGGTGAAAATCTTCAAGCCGGACATCCTCGCCATGCACCCGGACTACGCCGTCCTCTTCGAGCGCGAGGTCACGGCGGCGCGCCGCATGCGCCACCCGAACATCGTCGAGGTCATCGACAACGGCATGACCGACGACGGCATCTCGTTCATGGTCATGGAGTGGCTCACCGGCGAGACCCTCGGGCACGTGCTGGAGCGCGGGCAGCTATCGCTCGACCGGGTCACAAACATCTTCAGACAGATTTGTGACGCCGTCAGCTACGCTCACGGGAGCGGCATCATCCATCTCGACATCAAGCCCGGCAACATCTTTCTCGTCGGGAGCGGGCCGGAGGGCGACCGCATTAAGGTCATCGACTTCGGCATGGCGCGGGTTTTGAGCAGCGACACGGGGACGACCGTCACGCGCTTCCTCGGCACCTACCAGTACTGCTCGCCCGAGCACTTCGGCGGCAAGGTCAACTCCCGTAGCGATGTCTACAGCCTCGGCGCGACGCTCTATCACATGCTCGCCGGGACGATTCCGTTCGGGGCGAGTTACATCAACGCCAAAGCGAACCCGAATCTCGAACTGCCACCGGTGCCCTCGCTTCTGAAAATGAGGCCGGGGCTGCCGGAAGAGGTTGACGAGGTGTTGCGGAAGGCTTTGAGCAGATCGCCGGGGGAGCGTCAAGACTCCGCCGGACAACTCTTCGAAGAGTTCCGCCGCGCCTGCCAATGCGAGTTGGGCGCCTAGGCAGCCGCCCGGCGCCCTAGTCTTCACTCACTTTTTATTGACGTACTCGTTGCCCTTGACCCAGAAGCGCCAGGGCTTGAGCGCGTCTTCGGCGGCGTAGTCGATGCCGATGCGCGGGCCGCTGGCGATCTCGTCCGGCCCGAAGTTGACGCCCGTCTCTTCGAGCCAGACGCGCTCGCCCGTCGTCAGGTCTGCGCCGTCGAAGGTCAGGTCAATGCCGAGCGCGCGGCAGAGTTTTCCAGGCCCGCTCGTCAGCTCTCGGTCTTTGGAGACAGACCGCCGCCCTCTCATCAGTTCAATCCCCTCCGACGGCTCGACGGCGCGGACGAGGGCGACGTGCGGCAGTTCCGCGGGGCCTGTGACGACGTTGAACTGGTGGTGCATGCCGTAGACGAAGAAGACGTACGCGCGGCCGCCCACGCCGTACATCGTCTCCGTCCGCCGCGTGCGCCTGCCGCCGTACGAGTGCGCGCCCTTGTCCTCTTCCCCCAGGTACGCCTCGACCTCGACGACGAGCCCCGACACGCGCGTCCCGTCCGGGGTCGGCACGACCAGGCGCTTGCCGAGCAGTTCGCGCGCCACCCGCAAAGTGTCCGTGCGCGTGTAGAAACCGCGCTTGAGGATTTGAGATTTCAAATGGAGATTTGCAACTACTCGAACTGCTTGCGGAACTCTTCGAACTGCCTGCGCATCTCGGCCAGCTCGCCGCTCAGGCGCTCGACCTCGGCTTCGAGCCGCGCGACGCGCTCCGACTCGCCCGCGCGCGCGCGCGGCGCGGACGAAGAAGACGTTTGCATCTCGGCCTCTTCATCCACGACGGGCTGGCCCGAGAGCAGGTGCGCGTAGCGCGCCTCCTTGCGCCCGGCCTGGCGCGCCAGTTTGGTGACGAGCGGCTCGTCGCGCTGCGCGAGCCCTTCGAGCGTCGCCTCGGCCTCCCGCAGGTCGGCGAACTCGTACAGCCTCCCCGTCCGCCCGCGCACCTCGCCCACCGTCTGCGGCCCGCGCAGCATCAGCACGCAGAGCGCGGCCAGCTCCGAGGGCGAGAGCGAGAAGACCTCGCGCGTCATGTGCTTGTACTTCGGCACGCGGCTCTCCGCGCCGTAGAAGATGTAGACGAGGTTCTTCAGGCGCAGGGAGTCCACCGCGTCCGCCACCTGCCTTTCGTCGTACTGCACGACGGGGTCGCGGTTCGAAATCTGGTTGCACGCGTGGACGAGCGCGTTCATCGTCAGGGGGTAGTAGTCGGGCGTCGTCACCTGCTTCTCGACGAGCGACCCCAGCACGCGCACCTCAGCCTCGCTCAAAAGTGTCACCAAGTCCGTCAAGTCCCCTCCGTTCCGGAGTCCGGCGCGGCCAGAATTTCACCGACACGCCGCGGCGGTCAAGTGTAGCCACACTACTTTTTCGCGCCGGCCTTCGTGGCGGCTTCGAGTTCCGCGTCGAGCGTCTCGACGGCGTCGAGGACGGTCTCGGCGGCGCCGACGAAGAAGTCGAGGGTGAGCGTCTCGTAGTCGTCGGTGGGCTTGTGGTAATCCTTGTGATCCTCGACGCCGAAGTAGACGAAGGGGATGCCGGCCTTGTAGAAGGCGTACTGGTCGGACTGGTTCGTCCAGTCGTCGTGCCCCTGCTCGGGGCGGTCGTGGCCGAGCAGGAGCTTGACGGGCGCGCCCGCCGCCACGCGTTCGAGGGAGGGCTTGAGCGCGGGCGTGTAGTAGACGCCCGAGGCGTACAGCTCGCCGCGGTCGTTGTGGCCGACCATGTCCATGTTGACGTCGAGCGCCACGTCGCGCTTCTCGGCCTTCAGCCTCTTGACCAGCTCGCGCGCGCCGACCAGCCCGATCTCCTCCGCGTCGAGCGCGGCGAAGACCATCGAGTGCTCGGGGCGCGCGGCCCCCGCGTAGTGCGCCGCCAGTTGCAGCAGCACGGCCACGCCCGAGGCGTTGTCGTCGGCGCCGTTGTAAATCTGCCCGTTGCGGACGCCGAGGTGGTCGTAGTGCGCCGAGACGACGACGAGACGCTCCGGGTACTTCGTCCCCTTCACGTAGCCGACGACGTTGAAGCCCTTCCCGCCTTTCGGCAGATCGAAGGGCTGCTCGTACGAGTCCCAGAGCGGCGCGAGCCCCAACTCCTTGAAGCGCCCCTCGACGTAGGCGCGCGCCATCTCGCCGCCCTTCGTCCCCGCGCCGCGCCCCTCCATCGCGTCGGACGAGAGCGTGCGCACGTCTTCGAGCAGGCGCGCCCGGTCGATCTTCTTCGCCCCGGTCGATTGAGGTGTCGCGGCCGGCTGCGTCGTCCGTGTCTGTGACTTCTGCACCGGCTGGGCCGCCCCGCAGGACGAGGCCAGGACGAGTGCGAGTAATAACTGCTTCATGCCCCGAGTCTGCCTTATCACGCCCGATTTTCAAAATACAGTAGGCAGTAGGCAGTTGAAGCCCCGATGGCCGGGACTCGGACTTAATCTTTCAACCTTCTTAACGGGGAGCGACTGCCTACTGCCGTCTGCCTACCGCCTACTGCTCTTGAGCCATTCCGCGGTGAGGCGTTCGATGGCGAGTTCCTTGTGCTTGGCCTCGACTTCGATGAAGGGGACGCGGCGGTAGGCGGCGGGCATCGTCGCGACGAGGTCGCTGTGGTGCCGGTCGCAGAAGGAGGTGCGGCCGTTCGAGATGTGGACGAGCTGCCAGTCCGGATTCGGCCAGGTCGCGCGCGCCGCCTCGACCATCGCGGAGACGCTCGGGTGGTCGTAGGAGTCTAAGCCCTCGTGCACGACGTGGTGGTGCGCGTCGAAGACCATCGGGACGGACGCGCGCCGGCAGACTTCGAGAATCTCCTCGGCCGAGTAGATGTACTCGTCGTTCTCGAACGCGATGCGCGAGCGCACCGCCTCGGGGAGCAGGCCGATCTGCTCGACGAGGCGTTCGGTGCGGTCGCCCTTCCCGCCGTGAATCTCGATGAGCGCCCAGGGCGTGCGCGGCAGGCCGAGCATGTCCATGACGCGCGCGTGCGATTCGAGAATCTTGACGCTGTTGGCGACGGTCGCGGGCGAGTCGGAGCTGAGCACGACGAACTGATCCGGGTGGAGCACGAGCCTGATGCCGAGTCCTTCGGCGCGCGCGCCCGCCCGCCTCAGCTCGTCCGAAAACTCTTCCAGCACATCCGTGCCGGCCGCGTCGTCGGCGAAGGGGAAGAGGTTGGAAGTCATGCGGTAGAGGCTCAGGCCGCGCGCCGCGCAGAAGTCGAGCGCGGAGTTCAGGCGCGAGAGGTTCGCGGCGTAGAGTTCTCGCAGCAGGCGCTTCTGCTCCGCGGCCGGGAACTGCAGGAGGCGCTTGCGCGTGACCGTCTTATACCTCACCTCGTCCGAGTGCGTGATGCAGACGAGCCCGAGTCGCGGCTCTCTGCCCTTCTCTGTTTTTGGAGTCATCGGATTCCTTTACGTCCCGCCGTAGGCGCGCGGATTGTATGGGCCGCCCCTGTCCGCGCCGTGTCGAAAAGTTAAAATTAAGTCACGGGAGAGTCCGTGACGTTGATGTATACTAGCGGCGCTAGTAGGTAGACGCACGAGCGTCCTCGCCCGAATACAAGTGAATGTTCTCCAACACCCCTTACCGCGGGTGCGGGGCCCCAGCCTAAGGCCTCGCCCGCCACGGAGGAGCTGACAATGCCGAGCAGATCATCCACCAAAAAACCGGCCTCCAGAACTGCCGCCGCCTCGCTGGAGGCGACCCTCGACTTCCAGCGCGCGGGCATGCCTTCCGCGGATTCCGTCCTCGAAGTGCGCGAGCACGCGGCCGTCGCCGTGGGGGGGCCGGCCACACACGCCGCCGCGGCGCCGCTGGCCTTCCGCATCATCAGAACCAACGAGGTCGACGGCTACGAAGAGGGCGCGCTGACGTTCGGCGTCCGTGCGGCCACCGCCTCGAAGAAGGCTTCGAAGAAGTCCTCCAAGAAGTCTTCCAAGAAATCCTCGAAGAAGGGGGGCGGCGACAACTTCACGGGCACGGCGCGCAAGGCCGCGAAGCTCTCCATCTCGGCCGCGGCCACGAAGTCTTACAAGGACGTGCGGTCGCTCATCAACACCCTGCCCTCGCACGAGGATATGAGGGCTCTTCACATCCCGACCGGCGCGACCTCCGGGCGCGTCCCCGTCGAGGAGCGCAACGTGCGCGTCAAGGCTTTCATCTACGCCGCGAGCCGCGAGAACGACAACGACTTTCACCTCATCCTCGGCCGCGACCCGTCGGCCCACCCCGAGGTCTACATGACGATGGAGCTTTCGGGGCTGCCGCCGGCCTCGGCCGCATCCTTCCCCCAACTGAAGGCCGCGCGCGACGCGTACAAGGCCTTCTTCGGGAGCAACCTGCCCGGCACGAGCTACGACTTCTACGACCCGCCGGTGCCGGTGGAGATAGAGGGCTCGCTCTTCTGGGACGCGACCCACTCGTCGGGGACGCGCCCCGGCCCGCAGAGCTTGAAGAGCCGCATGCCCGTCGTCTGGGAGGTGCACCCGATCTCCAAGATAACCTTCAACCCGTGAGGACGCGCGGAGGAGCTGTCATGCCACGAGCCAAGGGGAAGAAGAAGGGGGCGGCGCGGCCCGCCGCCTCCGACGCGCCGGACGTTTCCGACCTGAACCTTCTGCGGGCCGGCATGCCCGCGGCCGACTCCATCACCGGCGTCGAGCAGATGGAGCGGGGCGGGAAGGTCTTCCGCATCATCAAGACGCGCGAGGTGGACGCCTACGACGAGCCGCCGAAGCCTGAGCGCCGGCGCCGCACGAAACGGTGAAGGGGTGCTCGGTGTTGGGTGCTGGGTTCTGGTTCTGTCTTCCCAGCACCCAGCACCCAGCACCCAAAACCCAACACCCCTTCTTCCCAGCACCCAGCACCCAACACCCAGCACCCCCTCCTCACGCCCACGCCCAGGCGGCCGCCGCTTCATCTTCCCAACGGAACGGGTTATCATTGGCGGTTCGACGTGCCTCCCGGTAGACCACAATGCGCGTCGCGGTCTGTTTTCGAGAGTATGAGCCAAGAAGCAATCATCGTTCGCGGCGCGCGCGTCAACAACCTGAAGAACGTCTCGTTCACCATCCCCATCGAGAAGCTGACGGTCGTCACCGGCGTCTCCGGCTCCGGCAAATCGTCGCTCGCCTTCGACACGATCTACGCCGAGGGCCAGCGCCGCTACGTCGAGTCTCTGTCCGCTTACGCCCGGCAGTTCTTAGAGAGAATGGACAAGCCGGATGTGGACGAAGTCCTCGGCATCCCGCCGGCCATCGCCATCCGGCAGAAGAACTCGACGCGCAACCCGCGCTCGACCGTCGGCACGCAGACCGAGGTTTACGACTACCTGCGCCTGCTCTACGCGCGCGTCGGCACGACCTTCTGCCGCGTCTGCGGCCGGGAGGTGCATAAGGACTCGCCCGAGTCTTCGGCCCAGGAAGTCCTGGACACGCTGCCCGAGGGCGCGCGCTTCTACGTCCTCTTCCCCGCCGAGGCCGGCGTCCGCGTCGAAGAGAACGGCAACGGCAAGTCGGCGTCGAAGACGAAGAAGAAGACGAAGCAGGCGGCGAGCGGCGCGCTCGAACGGCGGACGGTGACGGCGCACGTGATGAGCCTGATGCAGCGCGGCTTCACGCGCCTCTTCGCGGACGGCGAGACGGTCGAGCTGCGCTCGCCCGACGACTACACGCGGCCCGACTTCGAGGGCGTCTACGTCCTGGTCGACCGCCTCGTCGCGCGCGCGGACGTGCGCGAGCGCCTGGTCGATTCCTTCGAGACCTGCTTCATCGAGGGGCACGGGACGGCGGTCGTGCAGAGCGTGGGCGAAGAGCCGCGCACCTTAAAATTCAACGAACGCTTCGAGTGCAAGTACGACGGCACAGTCTACGCGCAGCCCGAGCCGCGCCTGTTCAGCTTCAACAACCCTTACGGCGCGTGCCCGACCTGCCAGGGCTTCGGCAACACCATCGGCCTCGACATCGATCTGGTCATCCCGAACCCGATGCTCTCGCTCGCCGAGGGCGCGATAGAACCCTGGACGAAGCCGCAGTACGACTGGGCGCGCACGGAGCTGCGCCGCTTCTGCAAGCAGGAGAAGATTCCCTTCGACGTGCCGTTCCAGGAGCTGACGAAGCAGCAGCAGCGCGCGGTCATCGACGGCCGCGGCGGCTTCAGCGGCGTGCGCGGCTTCTTCGAGTGGCTGGAGACGAAGAAGTACAAGCTGCACGTCCGCGTCTTCCTCGCCAAGTACCGCGGCTACACGCTCTGCCCGGACTGCGGCGGCGGCCGTCTCAGACAGGAGGCGCGCGACGTGAAGGTCGGCGCCCGCACGCTCCCCGAGGTCTGCTCGCTCTCGATTAAGGATGCGGAGGTCTTCTTCGACTCGCTCGAGCTGACGCCCGAGCAGTCGGCCATCGCCGACAAGGTTCTGTTCGAAGTCCGCCGCCGCCTCAAGTTCCTCGTCGACGTCGGCCTTGACTACCTGACGCTCGACCGCCTGGCCTCGACGCTCTCGGGCGGCGAGTCGCAGCGCATCCAGCTCGCAACGAATCTCGGCTCGTCGCTCGTCGGCGCGCTCTACGTTCTGGACGAGCCGTCGATTGGCCTGCACCCGCGCGACTCGGAGAGGCTCATCAACCTCCTCCACAACCTGCGCGACATCGGCAACACGGTGCTCGTCGTCGAGCACGACGAGGAGATGATGCGCGCCGCCGACCACATCCTCGACATCGGCCCCGCGGCCGGCGAGCTGGGCGGCAAGGTCATCTACGAGGGCGACTTCGAAGGTCTGCTCAAGTCCGGCACGACGCTCACGGGCAAGTACCTGCGCGGCGAGGCCGAGATTAAAGAGCCGAAGCAGCGCCGCGCCTCGAAGAAGAAGAGAATCTCCGTCCGCGGCGCCTCCGAGCACAACCTCAAGAACGTGGACGTGGACATCCCGCTGGAGCTGCTCGTCTGCGTCACGGGCGTCTCCGGCTCGGGCAAGTCCACCCTGGTTCACGACGTCATCTACGCCGGCCTCAAGAAGCAGCGCGGCGAGTGGCAGGGGCAGGTCGGCGCGTTCCGGGAGCTGAACGGCGGGACGAACGTGGACGACGTGATTCTCGTCGACCAGTCGCCCATCGGCCGGACGCCGCGCTCGAACCCGGTCACCTACATCAAGGTCTACGACGCCATCCGCGAGGTCTTCTCACAGACGCGCGACGCGCAGTCGAAGGGCCTCGACCCCTCGCACTTCTCCTTCAACGTCCCCGGCGGGCGCTGCGACGTCTGCGAGGGCGACGGCACGGTGACGGTCGAGATGCAATTCCTCGCGGACGTCGAGCTGGTCTGCGAGGAGTGCAAGGGCACGCGCTTCAAGCCGCAGGTCTTGGACGTGCGCTACCGCGGCAAGAACATCAACGACGTGCTCAACATGACGGTGCGCGAGGCGATGAACTTCTTCCGCGACACGTCGAAGATCGCCAACCGGCTGCGCGTGCTGGACGACGTGGGACTCGGCTACCTGCGTCTCGGCCAGTCGGCGACCACTCTCTCGGGCGGCGAGGCGCAGCGCGTGAAGCTCGCCTCTTACCTTTCGAAGAAGACGGGCGCGAAGACCTTGTACATCTTCGACGAGCCGACGACGGGGCTGCACTTCGAGGACATCAACAAGCTGCTCGCGGCCTTCCGCACGCTGGTCGAGGCAGGCGGCTCGCTCCTCGTCATCGAGCACAATTTAGACGTCATCAAGACGGCCGACTACCTCATCGACCTCGGCCCAGAGGGCGGCGACGGCGGCGGCCTCCTCGTCGCGACGGGGACGCCCGAAGAGTTGATGCGCGTCCCCCAATCGCACACCGGCCGCTTCCTCGCCGCACACCTCGCCCGCACCAACGGCCACCGCAAGGCCGCGGAATAGAGGAGGCAGTTCGCCACAGAGACACGGAGGCACAGCCTGGAGCGAATAACTCAACAGGCTGTGCCTCCGTGTCTCTGTGGTTAATTATCTTCTCGCTAAACCTTCCACTCCGCCGCGACGTATTGGACTGCGCAGTCGTCGGGACTCCCACGTCCAAAATCCTGTCCGAGAGGAGAAGGTTTTGTATGCTCAGAAGACTGTCGCTCGCGCTCGCCGTCTGCCTCGCCCTTTCAAACGCGGCCCTCGCCCGGCAAACCACGGCCGAATCGTACCGTAAGGCTTATCAAACCCTGGAGGCGGGCCTGAACGCGCTCGGCGGCGCGGGGGCTCTGCGCGCGGCCGAGGACGTGTGGGTCAAGGCCAACGGCTCGACCTGGGCGCGCAACCAGAGCCTGAAGGTCGAAGCGCCCTGGGATCAGATGCCGCGCGACGAGACGCTCTACGCCGACCGCCGCGGGCGCTTCATCTTCGAGAACCGAGACCCCTTGCCCGGCGGCTTCGTCTTCGGCGGCCGCAACGTCGTCAGCGGCGGGCAAGGGTTCTTCGTCAACGAGCGCGACCGAACCACCCAGCCGCTCGTCGCCGCCAACCTCCCGGCCGTCACGCTCAACTACGTCCGCCGCCTCCCGCACCTCCTCGTCGCGCTCGCGCTCGAACAGCGCGCGCCCACGCTGCGCTACGCCGGCCGCGAGAACTTCGACGGGCGGCCGCACGACGTCGTCATCTTCGCCGCCGCCAACGGCGTGCTGATGAACCTCTTCTTCGACGCGAAGACGCACCTGCTCTCGAAGTACGAGAACATGGTGACCGACCCCGTCGACGGCGACGTGGTGCAGGAGACGGTCTTCAACGGCTACCGCGCGGCGGACGGAATCATGGTGCCCACGGGGCGGCAGACGCGCCGCGGCGGAGACTTGATCGAAGACGTGAAGTACACCGAGGTGCGCTTCAACACGAGGCCGGCCGACACGGCCTTCGCGCGCCCCGATGGCTTCGAGGAGTTGCCCGCGTTCACCCCGCCGCCGATCAAGGAGACGAAGCTCGGCGAGGGCGTCTACCTCTTCGAGAGCGGCGCCAACTCGCTCGTCGTCGAGTTCGACACGTACGTCGTCGTCGTCGAGCCGTACGGCGGCGGCCGCGGCCCGAAGCCCACCATCAACAAGGCGCGCGAGATGTTTCCCGGCAAGCCCGTCAAGTACGTCGTCGTCACGCACCACCACGACGACCACTCGGGCGGCCTGCGCAGCTACGTCGCCGAGGGCGTGGCGGTCGTGACGACGCCCGCCAACCAGAAGTACTTCGAGCGCATGGCCGCCTCCACCTTCACCATGTTCCCCGACGACCAGACCCGCGCCCCGCGCAAGCCCGTCTTCGAGTTGGTACGGGGCCGCAAGCGCGTCTTCACCGACGGCAAGCAGACCCTCGAAGTCATCGACATCGGCCCCAGCCCGCACGCCGCCGAGATGCTCGTCGCCTACCTGCCGAAGGAGAGGCTCGTCTTCCAGGGAGACCTCGTCAACCTTCCCTTCAGCGGCAAGTACATGCCGACGACGGTCAACGACACGACGCTCCACTTCTACGACTGGGTGACGAAATCCGGCCTCGACGTGCAGCGCATCGCCGCCGTCCACGGCCCCGCCACCACGCTCGAAGACCTCCGCGCCGCGGTTGAGAAGAAGCGCGCCGGGCGTTAAGCTCTCCGGCCATGAGTCTGAAGCAGCGCATCACGGGCGACATGACGGCGGCGATGAAGGCGAAGGACGCGGCGCGGCTGTCAACTTTGAGGATGGTGAAGGCGGCGGTGCAGAACCGCGAGATCGAGAAGGGCGGCGAGCTTTCGGACGAGGAGGTGACGAAGGCCTTGCAGTCCCTCGTCAAGCAGCGGCGCGACTCGGTCGAGCAGTTCGAGAAGGCCGGGCGGGCGGAGCTGGCCGAGAAGGAGCGCGCCGAGATCGCCGTCATCGAGGAGTACCTGCCGCGGGCCGCCTCGCGCGAGGAGATCGAGCGCGCCGTCGCCGAGGTCGTCGCCGAGACGGGCGCCTCTTCGATGAAGGAGATGGGGGCTGTGATGAAGGCCGTACAGGCCCGGCTCGGCGGCTCGGCCGACGGCCGCACGGTCAGCGAGGTCGTCAAGTCGAAACTACAGTAGGCAGTGAAAGGGTGCTGGGTGTTAGGTGTTGGGTGCTGGGTAGGACAAGTAGCCTTTCCCAGCACCCTTTCACTGCCTACTGCCGTCTGCCTACTGCCTACTCTCTCTCCGGTTGCCACACGCGCGGGGTTCCCGTATAATTCGCCTCTTGCTCGGAGCGCGGCGGCGTTGCCAGTGGGTTTTCGGCCCACTTTTTCTTTTGCTCCGAGGGCTTGAGAAAGGGGGGCGGGGGCGGCTTTGACAGACGAGACTTCCATCGAGGCGCGCGTGCGCGAGATCGCGCGGCGCGCGGCCGAGGAGCGCGGCGTCGAACTCGTCCACGTCGAATTCGCAGGCGGCGCGCGCGCGCCCGTCGTCCGCGTCTTCATCGACAGGCCGGGCGGCGTCACCCACGAGGACTGCTCCGAGGTGAGCACGCACGTCGGCACCGTGCTCGACGTGGAGGACTTCATCCCCGCCACCTACACCCTGGAAGTCTCCTCGCCTGGGCTGGAGCGCGGGCTTTACGGACTCGCGGATTTCGAGAAGTTCGCCGGCAGCCTGGCGAAGATGAAGACGCGCAACCCCGTCAACGGCCAGCGCAACTTCCGCGGGCGCATCGAGGGGGTCGAGGGCGAAGAGATTCTGTTCGAAGACAAGACCACGGGGCGCGTCCGCGTCCCCGCCTCCGAGGTCGTGAAGGCGAACCTGGAGATTGACGTTGAGGAGGAGTTCCGGCTCGCGGAAGAGCGCGAGCGGGAGAAGAAGAGGACGAAGATGGACGGAAGGTAGGGCGACTCGGCGGAGCTTCCCCGAAACCCCTTCCGGCATCCAACCCCCCTGACACCTGAAACCTATGAGCGCATCCATCGGGCAAAGCATCGACGCCGTCTGCAAAGAGAAGGGCATAGACCGCGAGGTCGTCATCGAGGCGGTCAAGGAGGCCGTGCGCGCCGCCGCCCGCAAGCAGTTCAAGTCGGGCGAGGAGATTCAGGTCGAGTGGGCGCCGGAGTCGGGCCTGGAGATTTTCGCCTCGAAGGTCGTCGTCGAGACGGTCGAGAATCCGGGCCGCGAGCTGTCGCTCGACGAGGCGAAGGAGCTGGCGGGCGACGAGGTCGAGATCGGCGACGAGCTGCAACTCCCCCTCCCCGTCGAGGACATGGGCCGCATCGCCGCGCAGACCGCCAAGCAGATTCTCTTCCAGAAAGTCCGCGACGCCGAGCGCGCCAACATCTACGAGCAGTACATCGACAAGGTCGGCGACCTCGTCAACGGCTACGTCAAGCGCTTCGAGCGCGGCGACATCATCGTCGACCTGGGGACGGTCGAATCCGTCCTGCCGCGCAACCAGCAGTCGCGCGGCGAGCAGTGGAATCAGGGCGAGCGCATCCGCGTCGTCATCGACGACGTGTCGAAGGAGTCCAAAGGCCCGCAGGTCGTCACCTCGCGCACCTCGCCGGAACTCCTCAAGCGCCTCTTCGAGATGGAGGTGCCCGAGATTTACGACGGCACGGTCGTCATCAAGTCTGCGGTGCGGGAGCCGGGCGAGCGCGCGAAGATCGCCGTCGCCTCGACCGAGCGCGACGTCGACCCCGTCGGCGCCTGCGTCGGCATGAAGGGTTCGCGCGTGCAGGCCATCATCCGCGAGCTGCGCGGCGAGAAGATCGACATCATCGAGTGGTCGGACGAGCCCTCGGTCTTCGCCGCCAACGCCCTGTCGCCGGCCAAAGTCAACCAGGTGCGCATCACCGACATCGAGCACCGCCAGATGGAGGTCATCGTCAACGAAGACCAGCTCAGCTTAGCCATCGGCAAGCGCGGGCAGAACGTGCGCCTGGCGACGAAGCTCGTCGGGTGGAACATCGACATCCGCAGCGAGGAGGAGCTGAAGCGCGAGGTCGCGGCGCAGATGGGCGCGATGATCGCCTCCGGCGAGTCCGTGCCGCTCGAGCGGTTGCAGGGCATGAACCCGGCGATGGTCTCGACGCTCGCCGACCACGGCGTCAACGACATCGAGGGGCTCGCCAACGCGACCGTGGACGACATCGCCGAGTTCCTCGACGTCAGTATCGACCAGGCCGAGGCGCTCATCGGCGCCGCGGCGGCCGTCGTCGAGAGCGCCCGCGCGTCCGCCGAGGCGGAAGGCGAGGAGGGCGAAGCCGCGGACGAACAGGGGGGTGCCGAGGTGTCCGAAGAGAACGAAGAGACACGCCCGGTCGAGCAGCACGCGGCGTCGGTCGAGGCCGACCCCGACGCGGACGCGCGCGAGGTCGAGCCTTCCGAGGCGATGATCGCCGAAGGGTACGACGAGGCGGCGCGCACGCGCCCGCCGTTCCTCGCCGAAGACCTCTCGGACGCCAACATCCGCGCGCAGGACGCCGCCGAGCCGGTCGCCATGACCGAGGTCGAGCAGATGTCCGCCGACGAGCTGATCCTTCAGGGGGCGGGGCGCGACCTGCGGCCCGACACCATCACGCCCGCGCCCGACATCTTCTCGACCGAGGCCGCGGTCATCCAGAACAGCGGCGCCTACAGCGACGAGGAGCGCCCCTCGACGCTCGACGTCGAGGCGCAGGACGCCCCCGGCGGCGTCGTGCAGATGTCCGACGAGGAGTACGAGGACTCGCCCATCTCGCCGCGCGGCGACTTCGCCAGCGAAGCCTCCGCGCCCGAGGTGCAGAACTCTTCGGAGCCGGCCGCCCCTTCGGAGGGCGAGCCGGCCCCGGTTGAAAACGTTGCCGACGACGAGGCCGAAGATGCCCCTGCCGTCGAATAAACGCAGTCGTGCGGCCGCGCGCCCTCAGACGGGGGCGCGCGACTGCTGCCCGCCTTAAGACCCTTCTCCGGCCTCGAAGCCGGCGCGCTCGCGAGAGCGGGGGGAGGTTCAAGAGGCGTCTTGACACTAAACCCGTGAAGCGCGCGGCGCCGTTTTATTAGAAGCGTCGAAGAAGGAGTGCATGTCAGCAGCCCACACTTCAAAAATCAGGATTTACGACCTCGCCAAAGAGCTGAAGATGGAGTCGAAGCGCCTCATCGAAGAGGTGCGCCGCGAGGGCGTTGACGTCTCGGTGCCTTCCAACACCATCTCGAAAGAGCTGGCCGAGAAGATCCGCAACAAGTACTTCCCCAAGAAAGAGCCGGCCGTCCACCGCGCCATCCGCGTCGTCAAGAAGGCGAAGCACGCGGAGGACGACGCGCACGCGCCCGAGCCTTCGGAAGCCCCCGTGCCCGAAGTCTACGCCGAGCCGCAGCACGAGGCCCCGGCCGAAGAGCCGACGCCCGAGCACGCCCCCGCCGCCGACGTCGCGGGCGGCGCCGCCGCGCGCCCGCTCACCCCGCGCATCCTGCGCCCGCGGCCGCCGGCCGTCCGCGCCGAGCCGCCCGCGGCGACGGCGCAAGCCGCCGCGCCGGCCCCCGCGCATGAGGAGGACGGCGAGCCCGCGCACGAACCCGCGCCGGAACCCGCCGCGCACGTGCCCGCGGCCGAAGAGCCGTACGTCGAAGAGAACATAACCTACAGTCCGACCGAGGAAGCCGCGCCCGTGGCGGCGGAACCCCTTTTGAACGAAACAATACAAACCCAACAGCCCGCGCCGGCCGCGACGCCGACGCCCGGTAGACAGATTAGGGCGCTCCGGCTGACCGCCGACGCACTCAAGGCCGGCGTCCAGCCCGGCCAGCGCGTACAAGTCCCCGTCGCCCCGCCCACGCCGGCCGCGCCCGCGCGCGGACGCGACGGCCGTGACGCGCGCGGCGGACGCGGCAACGACCGCGGGCGCGGCGCGCGCGGCCACGAGATAGACGCCTCGCTCCACGGCACGCCCGGCGAGACCGCCACGCCGCAGACCACTTACATCCCGCCCGCCGACGCGCGCCGCCCCGGCGGACGTTCGGGTCGCGGCGGACGCCCCGCCCCCGGCGGAGGGGGCCGTCCCGGCGACCGCCGTGGCGGACGCGGCTTCGAGCGCGACTTCATGGTGCCGAAGGCGCTGCGGCTCGAAGACCGCATCGCGCAGTCGCTCAACCCGGCGGCGGGAGCGGGCGCGGCCGACCTCAAGCAGGTCAGGCTCGTCGAAGGCGCGACCGTCAAGGAGTTCGCCGAGAAGACCGGCATTCGCCCCAAGGACATCCAGGCCCTTCTGCTTCAGCGCGGCGTCTTCGCCACGCTCAACCAGCCGCTCGACAACGAGATGGCCACGGAGTTGGGCCGCCGCTTCGGCTTCGACGTGCAGTTCCTCGGCTTCGAGGAGATGGTCGCCGACGAGGAGCTGGAGCAGCTCATCGAGTCCGACGCCGATGACACGGAGGAGCCGCGCGCGCCCGTCGTCACGGTCATGGGCCACGTCGATCACGGCAAGACCTCTCTGCTCGACGGCATCCGCGCCGCCAACGTCGCCGCGGGCGAGGCCGGCGGCATCACGCAGCACATCGGCGCCTACAGCGTCAACGTGCCTTCCGCCGACAATCCCGACGAGAAGCGCCGCGTCGTCTTCCTCGACACGCCCGGCCACGAGGCGTTCACTATGATGCGCGCCCGCGGCGCGAAGGCGACCGACGTGGTCGTGCTCGTCGTGGCGGCCGACGACGGCGTCATGCCGCAGACCATCGAGGCCATCGAGCACGCGCGCGCCGCGCACGTGCCCATCGTCGTCGCCATCAACAAGATCGACAAGCCCGACGCCAACCCCGACCGCGTCCGCCAGGAACTGGCGATGCAGGGCCTCCAGCCCGTCGAGTGGGGCGGCGACATCGAGATGGTTCCCGTCTCGGCCAAGAAGCAGGAGAACATCGGGACGCTGCTCGAGACCATTCTGCTCACCGCCGACATCCTGAACCTGAAGGCTTCGGCGACGCGCCTCGCCTCGGGCGTCGTGCTCGAAGCGAAGCTCGACCGCGGCCGCGGCGCCGTCGCGACGGTGCTCGTGCAGCAGGGCACGCTCCGCGTCGGCGACCCGTTCATCGTCGGGCAGATCTTCGGCAAGGTGCGCGCGATGTACGACGACCGCGGCAACCACATCGACGAGGCAGGCCCGGCCACTCCCGTCGAGGTGCTCGGCCTCCAGGGCGTGCCGCAGGCGGGCGAGACCTTCCAGGTCGTCGCCGACATCACCAAGGCGCAGCAGATCTCGCACCACCGCCAGCAGGTCGCGCGCCAGCAGACGCTCGCGCAGACCACCAAGCGCGGCATCGAGGCCCTCGGCGAGGCGCAGGTCAAGGAACTCCTCGCCATCGTCAAGGCCGACGTGCAGGGCTCGGTCGAGGTCCTGAGGAGCACGCTCACGAAGCTCTCGACCGACACGGTCAAGGTGCGGGTCGTGCGCTCCGGCGTCGGCGCCATCACCGAGTCGGACGTGCTGCTCGCGGCGGCCTCCCAGACCGAGGCCGCGGGCCGCGCGGTCGTCGTCATCGGCTTCAACGTCCGGCCCGAGGTGAGGGCGGCGGAGCTGGCGCGGCAGGAGCACGTGGACATCCGCCTCCACTCGATCATCTACAAGGTCGAGGAGGAGATACGCGCCGCCATGATCGGCATGCTCGACAAGATCGAGACCGAGAAGATTCTGGGCAAGGCGCTCGTGCTCACGACCTTCCGCGTGCCGAAGGCCGGGACGATTGCCGGCTGCCGCGTCACGGACGGGGTCGTGCGCCGCAACACGCGCGCCCGTCTCATCCGCGACGGCGTCGTCGCCTGGGAGGGCGGGATCGGCTCCTTGCGCCGTTTGAAGGACGACGTCTCCGAGGTGCGCGAGGGCTACGAGTGCGGCATCGGCCTCGAGAACTTCAACGACATCAAGGACAACGATCAGATCGAGTGCTACGTCATCGAGCAGATCGCTGCCACAGAGCTTTAGTCAATAGTAAATGGTGAATGGTAAATAGAGCCTGCGCTTAACCATTCACCATTTACTATTGACCATTTACCAGTAATGAGACGGCCAGAGCAGCTAGCGGAAGTGATACGCGAGGAGGTCAGCCAGATCGTGGGGTACGAGCTGGAAGACCCGCGCGTCGAGCGCGTGACGGTGACGGACGTGCGGGTCTCGGAGAACCTCCGGGACGCGAGCGTCTACGTCACGGCCGAGGGGTCGGAGGCCGAGAAGCTGGAGGCGATGAAGGCGCTCCAGAAGGCCGCGCCCTACGTGCGCCGCCAACTGGGCCAGGCCCTCAACCTCAAGTACACGCCCGAGCTGCACTTCGTCCGCGACACGGTCGAGGAGGCCGCGACGCGCGTCGAAGAGCTGCTCTCCGAGATCAAGACGGAAAGCCAGACCCGGCCCTCCCCCTCCCCAGAAGACGAAGGGGCCGGCGAACAAAGAAAGGATGAAGGATGAAGGATGAAGGATGAAGGGAAGGCTGTCCGGCCTTCATCCTTCATCCTTCATCCTTCATCCTTGTGTTTGACATGCTCAGTCAAGTGGTTGAACTGATCGAGTCGAAGCGCCGCTTCGCGATCACGTCGCACATCCGCCCCGACGGCGACAGCCTCGGCTCGTCGCTCGGACTCTACTGGCTGCTGCGCGCCCTCGACAAAGAGGTCGAGGTCGTCATGCGGGACGCCGTCCCGCACGCCTACCAGAAACTCCCCGGCTCCGAACACGTCCGCGTCACGCCCCGCATCGACCGGCAGTACGACGCCGTCTTCGTCATCGAGTGCTCGGACATCACGCGGCCGGGCGTGATCGACCTCGAGCGGCAGTTCGTCGTCAACATCGACCACCACTCGACGACGGCGCTCTTCGGCGACATCAACTGGATCGACTCGACCGCCTCGGCCGTCGGCGAGATGATTTATAACCTGTGTAAGGCCCTCGGCGTCCGCGTGACGAAAGAGATCGCCGAGTGCGTCTACACCGCCCTCATCACGGACACCGGCAGCTTCCACTACTCGAACACGTCGGAGCGCACCTTCAAGGTGGCGTCCGAGCTCGTGCGCGCGGGCGTCAAGCCGGCCAAGGTCTCGCAGGCCGTCTTCTCCAGCTACCCGTGGAGCAAGATCGAGCTGATGAGCGAGGTGCTCGCGACCGTCCGCCGCGACCAGTCGGGGCGCGTCGCGTGGCTCGTCCAGACGCTCGACATGCAGGAACGCACCGGCGCCTCGGACGAGGACGGCGACGGCTTCGTCAACTACCCGATGAGCTGCGGCGACGTGGAGGCCTGCGCTTTCTTCAAGGAGACGGCGCCCGGCGTCTACCGCGTCTCCCTGCGCTCGAAGTGCGACGTGAACGTGGCGCGCATCGCCGAGCGCTTCCGCGGCGGCGGCCACCGCAACGCCGCCGGCTGCACCTTCAACGGCACGTGGGACGAGGCCGAGCGCGAGGTCGTCGGCCAGCTCGTCTACGCCGTCGAGCACCGCGGCGAGAACGGCACGGGCGCGCTCCAGCTCCCGCAGCAGCCGGAGAGCATCCCCGCGCCCAGCGCGCGACACTAGGTCACGGGAGAATTTCGAATTTCGAATTCTCCTGTGTTAACCTTCGTGCCCGAAAGCCCCCGAGCACCACACCGAAGGGAACCGTAGGCCGAAGCTTCAAGGCATGTCTTGGTTTCGTAAAAAGAACCAGCGCATCGAGTCCGTCCCGGTCGAGGAGCGCGTGGTCAAGACCGAGGGCGTCTTCGAGAAGTGCCCCGGCTGCGACGCCGCGCTCTACACGCGCGAGCTGGAAGAGTCGGCTTACGTCTGCACCCACTGCGGCCATCACTTCCGCATCGGCGCGCGCCAGCGCCTCGCGCTGCTCTACGACGAGGGCAAGTACGAGGAGCTGGACGCCGAGGTCATCTCCACCGACCCGCTCCACTTCGTCGACACCAAGCCCTACAGCCAGCGGCTCGAAGAGGCGCGGCGCAAGACCGGACTGCCCGAGGCCGTCATTAACGCGCGGGGCCGCATCGGCGGCCACCCCACGCTCGTCGCGGCGATGGACTTCCAGTTCCTCGGCGGCTCGATGGGCAGCGCCGTGGGCGAGAAGATTACGCGCGTGGTCGAGCGCGCCGTCGACGAGCGCGCGGCCGTCGTCATCTTCAGCCAGTCGGGCGGCGCCCGCATGCAGGAGGGCACCTACAGCCTCATGCAGATGGCGAAGATTTCCGCCGCGCTCGCGCTGCTCGCGGAGGCGCGGCTCCCATACATCTCGGTGATGACGAACCCGACGACGGGCGGCGTCACCGCCAGCTTCGCCATGCTCGGCGACCTCAACATCGCCGAGCCGAAGGCGCTCATCGGCTTCGCCGGCCCGCGCGTCATCGAGCAGACCATCCGCCAGAAGCTCCCCGAGAACTTCCAGACCGCCGAGTTCCTCGTCGAACACGGCATGCTCGACGCCGTCGTCGACCGCCGCGAGATGCGCGACTGGATCAAGCGCGTCCTCGGCTTCATCTACAACCCCGAAGGCAAGCTCGTGCCCTTCAAGGCCGACCTCAACCCCGGCCAGAACGGCGCCGGCGCCGTCAACACTTCGACGACCGAACAACCCGAAGTCAAGACAGAAGCCCGACCGTAAGGGAGGGCGTCGGTCTCACTCCGCCCGAGCCTTGACGGGGACGTACGCCCTCCCTTACGGTCGGGCTTCCGCCATGAACTTCGACGAGTCTGTCAGTTACCTCTTCGGCCTCGGGCACGAGACCGTCGCCATCAAGCTCGGCCTTGAGAACGTCACGCGCCTACTCCGGCGCTTGGGCGACCCGCAGGCCTCCTTCCCTTCGGTTCAGATCGCGGGCACGAACGGCAAAGGCTCGACCGCGGCGATGCTCGACGCCATCGCGCGCGCGGCCGGAGTGCGCGCGGGGCTGTACACGTCGCCGCACCTCGTCTCCGTGACCGAGCGCGTGCGCGCGGGCGGCCTTGAAATCTCGCGCGACGAGTTCGCGCGCCACGCGACGCGTGTGCGCGAGGCGGCCGAAGGAGTGGAGCGCGAGGCGGGCGCATTGCCGACCTTCTTCGAGCAGGTGACGGGTGTCGCGCTTTCGGCCTTCGCGGATGAGGAGGTCGGGCTTGCCATTCTCGAAACCGGCCTCGGCGGGAGGCTCGACGCGACGACGGCCGCGGGCGCACGGTGGGTCGCCGTGACCCCGGTCGCGCTCGACCATCAGGAGTATCTCGGGAACACGCTCGCCGAGATTGCCGGGGAGAAGGCGGCCATCATCCGCCCCGGCACGCGCGCGGTCGTCGCGCCGCAGCTGCCGGAGGCGTTGGAGGTCATCGTGCGCCGCTGCCAGGAGGTGGGCGTCGAGCCGCGCTTCGCGACCGAAGACGTGGAGGTCGAAGAGGCCGGCGCGGACGGCCGCCTGCGCGTCAGCCTGCGCACGTCGAGCGCCGAGTACGCGGGCGTGCGGCTCGCGCTGCGCGGGCGGCACCAGTTGACGAACGCGGCCGTCGCGGTCGCGCTCGCCGAACTGCTCGCCGAAGACGGGTTCGAAATCTCGCGTGAAGCCATCGTCGAAGGGCTTGAGACGGCGGAGCACGCGGGGCGGCTCGAACTCGACGAACGGACTCGGCCGCCGATTCTCTACGACGGCGCGCACAACGCGGCGGGCGCGCGCGCGCTGCGCGCGTACCTCGACGAGTTCGCGCCCGCGGGCGTGACCATGGTCTTCGGCGCGATGCGCGACAAGGAGCTTGAGGAGATCGGGCGCGTGCTCTTCCCCGCGGCCCGGCACCTGATTCTGACCGCGCCCGCGAACCCGCGCGCGGCGACGGTCGAACGCCTGCTCCGCGCCGTGCCCGTCCCGCCCTCTTCGAGTACAATCGCGCTCGCGCCTTCGAGCCGCGACGCCCTGGTCATCGCGCGGACGCACACGCCCGCCGACGGCCTCGTCTGCGTGACCGGCTCGCTCTACCTCGTCGGCGAGGTGAAGGCCCAACTCGAACCCAACGCCGGAGAGTCCTGACCGATGGCCGAAGCTTCAGAATCGAAACGCCTTTGGCGCACCGCCCTCATCGTCGCGGGCGTCGGGCTGCTCGTCCTGATTCCTTTGACGTGGCTCGCGCTGCGGATGTGGGACGACACCGTCCAGCGCAAAGTGATCGCCGCCAACGAGTCGGCCACGATCACCAACCTCGACAACATCCGCGCGGCCGAAGACCTCTACTTCCGGGCCAACGGCCAGTACGCCACCTTCCAGCAGCTCATCGACTCCGGCACCTTCGAGGCGAAGGTGAGCGGCGACCCGCCGGTCGCGAGCGGCTACGTCTTCACTTTGAAGGTTCAGCCCAAGACCGAGACGCAGCCAGCCGGGTACAGCGTCAACGCCGATCCCGTGCGCGCGGGCGGCCGCGACGCGACGGGGCGCCGGCACTTCTTCGCCAGCTCCGACGTGGTCGGCGTCCGCTTCAACGAGTCGCGCCCGGCGACCAAGGACGACAAGCTGCGGCCGACGATGGAAACGCAGTAGGCGGCAGGCAGATGGCAGCAGGCAGTTGAAGCCCGCTGTCGAAACGTTCGAATTAACCTTTCGCCCTTCTTAACGCGGGGCGTACTGCCTACTGCCATCTGCCTGCCGCCTACTTATTATGGACAAAGAACAGCCCGAGGTTCTGTCGCGCGAGGAGGTCTTCGGCGGCAAACTCATCAACGTCGTCCGCGACACGGTGCGCGAGGGCGAGCAGACCTACCTGCGCGAGGTCGTGCGGCACCCGGGCGGGGCGGCCGCCGTGCCCTTCTTCGAGGACGGCAGCGTCGCCTTCGTGAGCCAGTACAGGCACCCGGCGCGCAAGTACACCCTGGAGCTGCCGGCGGGCAAGCTCGACCCCGGCGAGCGCCCCGCCGAGACGGCCGCGCGCGAGCTGGAGGAGGAGCTGGGCGTGGTCGCCGGCCGCCTCGAACCGCTCTCCGAGTTCTACACCACGCCCGGCTTCTGCGGGGAGAAGCTGTGGGTCTTCCTCGCCACGGAGCTGAGGGAGACCGAGCACCGGCGCGAGGAGGACGAGATCATCGAGGTCGTGCGCATGCCCTTCGCCCGCGCGCTCGAAATGGCCTTCGCGGGCGAGTTCGAAGACGCCAAGACCATCATCGGCCTCCTCCTCGCGGCGCGACGCCTCGGCGTCAAGACTTAACCTTCGAATCTCAAATTTCAAATCTCGAATTTGAAATCTCAAATCACAAACGTCCCCCGCCCGCCGACTTTCATCAACTACGTTCACACGCTGTTCGCGTGGCCTTTGGTCGCGCTCTACACGATCTTGATGGGGTCGCTCTCTCTGACCGGCTCGCTCTTCGACCGGCGCGGCCGCTGGCAGCACTGGTGCGCGAGCACCTGGAGCCGGATGATCGCGCAGACGGCGCTGCTCGACGTGCGCGTGTGCGGGGCCGAGCACCTGCGCGCGGGCGAATCTTACGTCTTCCTCTCGACGCACCAGAGCTGGATGGACATCCCCGTCATGCTCGGCTACCTGCCCTGCCAGCTCCGCATCGCGGCCAAGCACGCGGTCTTCAAAATCCCCTTCCTCGGCTGGCACATGACGCGCTCGGGGCAGATACCCATCTACCGCGGCTCGACGGCCGAGTCGGTCGAGAGTCTCGAACGTGCGGCCGGACTCCTCGGCGGCGGCGTCTCGGCCTTCCTCTTTCCGGAGGGCACGCGCTCGCGCGACGGGTGGCTCCAGCCTTTGAAGAAGGGCGGCTTCCGGCTCGCGCTGAAGTCCCGCCTCCCCGTCGTGCCCGTCACCATCAGGGGCACGCGCGCCGCGATGCCGCGCGGCTCGATGGTGCTGCGCGCCGGCCCCGTCGAGATGTACCTCGACCCGCCCGTCCCGACCGCGCACCTCAAAGACGAAGACCTCCCCGCCCTCATGCGGCAGGTGAGCGAGGCGTTGGAGAGCCACCTCGTGACAGTAGGCGGTAGGCAGTAGAAAGATTCTTCCTTATTGCGAACCCTGCGGTTCTTATCCTCAACATCCTTAAAGCGGAGCCTACTGCCTACTGCCTACTGCCTACTGCTTTCTGCTACACTCGGGTGTGTGGACAATCCGCCGATTCAAATCCCGATGGGCAGGCCGGAGGAGCTGCCGCGCGAGGGGCTGCCGTCGCCCGAACACCCCGACCCCGACAACCCGCCTTACGGCATCTGGAGCGCGCTCGGGCTGCTGTTGATGAGCTTCGCGCTGATGGGCGTCCTTCAGGGGGTGTTCGTCGTCGCCTACGCCGTCTATCACCACGTCCCGCTCGCGACACAGGCCGTGGCCCAGTTCGCCATCAAGGACGCCGGCGCCATCGCCATGGCCCTCGTCGCGCTCGTCGTCGCGCACGCTTTGACGCTCGCGCTGGCGTGGGTGCTCGTGACGAGGGTCGGCAAGTTCCCCTTCCTGCGGACGCTCGGTTGGGACTGGGGCGCGGGCCTCACCTTCTGGCGTAGCGTCGGCCTGGCGCTGCTGCTCTACGGCTGCGGGGTTCTGATCATCTGGGCCACGGGCAGCCCCGAGAACGAGCTGGAGCGCATCCTGCGCAGCTCGCGCACGGCCGCGCTCATCACGGCCTTCGCCGCGACCTTCACCGCGCCCATCGTCGAAGAGATCGTCTTCCGCGGCATGCTCTACTCGGCCCTGCAGCGGCTGCTCGGGGCGGTCGGGGCGGTCACCGTCGTCTTCCTCCTCTTCGCGCTGATACACGTCCCGCAGTACCTCCCGAGCTACGGCGTCATCGCCACCATCCTCCTGCTCAGCTTCGTCCTCACGCTGGTGCGCGCGCGCACGGGGAGACTTCTGCCCTGCGTCGCCATCCACACGGTCTTCAACGGCATCCAGTCGCTCGGCATCGTCTTCGCCCCCTACCTGGAGAAGCTCTTCCCCGAGCAGGCGCCGCCCGCGCCCGACCCGGGGCTTCTCGTCGAGCTGATCATAAAGCTCTTCCACAGCGCGTGGTGAGATGAGCTTCGAGGTCGTAGTCGTCGGCGGCGGCATCGGCGGGCTGACCTGCGCGGCGCTGCTCGCGGCGCGCGGCGCGCGCGTCTGTCTGCTTGAGAGGGCTTCGCGCGCGGGCGGCTGCGCCGCGAGCTTCGAACACCTCGGCCACGAGTTCGAGACCGGCGCGGGACTCTACGCCGGCTGGGAGCCTTCGGGCCTGCACGAGCGCGTCTTCGCGGAGCTGCCCGTCGCCAAGCCCGAGGCGCGCGAGGTCTCGCCCGCATACACCGTGCGCCTGCCCGGCGGCGAGGACGTGCGCGTCGGCGTCGGGTTGGAGGAGTTCTGCGAGACGCTCGGCGCGGCCTTTCCCGAATGCGCAGGGGCGGCCGTCAACTTCTACCGCGACGCGTCACAAATCGCCGACGCGCTCCGGCGCGCCGCGCGACAGACGCCCGCGCTGGCCTGCGCCTCGAAGCTACAACTCATGCGGCTCGCGGCCTCCGAGCCGCGCCTCGCCCCGCGCATCCTCAAGGCGCGCGGCGACACCGCGGCCCGACACCTCAAAGGCACCTCCGCGCGCTTCCGACGCTTCGTCGACGCGCAGCTACAGACGTTCGCGCTCTGCCCCTCCGACACGTGCTCTTACCTCTACGCCGCGGTCGCGCTCGCCGAGCCTCTGCGCGCCGCGCACGAACTGCGCGGCGGGGCACAGGCGTTCGCCGACGCGCTCGTCGAAGCGGTCACGAAGAGCGGCGGGACTGTCCGTCTCGACACGACCGCGCTCAGGCTCAGCTTCGACGCGCAGGGCCGCGCGAACGGCGTCACGCTGCTCACGGGCGAGACCGTCGGCGCCACGCGCGCCGTCGTCAGCAACCTCACCGCCTGGGACACCTTCGGCAAGCTCGTCGGCGCCGAGCGCACGCCCGCGCACGTCCGCGCTCGACTCAAAAATCTGCGCGGTCAGGGCGTCTACCAGATTTTCATGAGCCTCGACGAAGAGGCCGCGCGCCGCCTTCCCTCGGACAGAGTTCTCGCGAGCCAGGACGACTCGGCCTTCATGCTCGGCGCGGCGCCCGCCTGGGACGCGCGCGCTCCTGAGGGCAAGCGCGCCGCGACCGTCACGGCCTTCACCGACGCGGAGCAGTGGTTCACGTTCCACGCGGACGAGGCGGGGCACGAGGGGCAGGACGCGCGCTCGCTCGAAGCACTCTGGTCGCGCCTGCACGCCGCACTGCCCGAGCTTGGCTCCGGCGCGGAGGTCTTCGAGACGGCCACGCCGCGCACCTTCTACGAGCGCACGCGGCGACGCTTCGGCATGGTCTGCGGCCTGCCGCGCACGCCCGAACTCACGGGAGGCGCGGGCGCGCTCACGCACAGGACGAGCGTGCCCAACCTCCTCATGGTCGGCGACACGGTCTTCCCCGGCGCCGGCCTCGCGGCCGTCACGCACTCGGCCCTTATCGTCGCGGGCGAGCTCGCGCCGCGGACTGTTCGAGCATGAGAAGGCGTTGGAAATGGCTGGCGGCCCCGTTGCTCGCAGTCCTGCTGGCGGGCTGCGCGGTCTACGCGGTGCTGTGGCGAACGAAGGGTTCGGTCGTGCCTGAGCATCAATACTTCAAGGGGGACGCGGGCCGCGCGCTCGCCATCGCGCACCGCGGCGGCGCGGGACTCTGGCCCGAGAACACGCTCTACGCCTTCGAGCGCGCGGCGGCGGCGGGCGTCGACGTGATCGAGACGGACGTGCACGCGACGGCCGACGGCGAACTGGTCATCTTTCACGACGAGGGCGTCGAGCGCACGACGGACGGCGCGGGCCGCGTCGGCTCTCTGACGCTCGCCGAGTTGAAGAGGCTGGACGCAGCCTACCGCTTCTCGACCGACGGCGGGCGTACGTTCCCTCTGAGAGGCCAGGGCGTCACCGTGCCCACCTTGCGCGAGGTCTTCGAGGCTCTGCCGCGCATGCGCTTCAACATCGAGCCGAAGCAGGGGGCGCCCTCGATTGTCGCGCCGCTCTGCCGGATGATTCGCGAGCGCGGCATGGCGGAGAGGGTTCTGGTCGCGTCCTTCAGCGGGAGCATCCTGGCCGAGTTCCGGCGCGAGTGTCCGGAGGTCGCGACCTCGGCCGCGACGGGCGAGGTCGCGAGTTTCCTCACGCTCGAAAGCGCGGGGCTGGCCGCTTCCTACAGCCCGCCGATGCAGGCGCTACAGGTGCCGGAGCGCGCGGGCGGGGTACACGTCCTGACACAGGACTTCGTCAGGGCCGCGCACGGCCGCGGCCTACGCGTCCACGCCTGGACAATCAACGGCGAGGGCGACATGCGCCGCCTCTTAGAGATGGGCGTGGACGGCATCATGACCGACTACCCCGACCGCCTTCTCAAAGTCCTCGGCCGCCCCGGACAATAAGTTAACCACAGAGACACAGAGGCACAGCTTGTTGAGTGATTCACTCCAAGCTGTGCCTCTGTGTCTCTGTGGTTAACTCTCGGCAGCGCGGTTCGCGTCTGCGAGAGAATCTACTTAATTCTGGTTCGGGCGCGAGCCGGGTTCGATGCTGCGCTCGCGCGTCGGCCGCTCCATCGGCGAGACGCTCGAGGGCGAGGTGACGGGCGTGGGCGTCATGGGCGTGTAGTCGCGCCCGCCGCCGCCGGGGTTATAACCGCCGCCGCCCGTGTTGCCGCCACCCGTACTGCCGCCACCCGGGTTGTAGGCCGTGCTGCCGCCGCTGGCGGGCGGGACGTACGCCGGAATCCAGCCCGCGCTCGGGTCGGGGTACGGCCGCCACAGCCCGAGGCCGTAGCCGTAGCCGTAGGGCGAGCGCCAGCCCCAGCCGAAGGGCAGGAAGGTGTAGCAGTTCGTGGCGGCGCTGTAGTACCAGAGGCCGAACGGGTCGTTGCGCCGGCCGAAGATGTTGTTGAAGCTGCCCGCGCTGAGGGCGTCGCGCAGGGCGCGGCGGTTGACCCGCTCGTTGGCCTTCGCCAACTCCTTGCCGCGGTCGCGGCTCCACTGGTCGAGGTCGTCGCGCCACTTCTTGTCGAGCTTGACCACCTCGGCGGTGTCGCCCGACACGCGCGCGAGTTTGCCGCCCTTAATGACCATGCTGCCGACGAGCGCGCGCCCCTTCGCCACGGACACCTCGGCCGGGGCGCCCGACTGCGCGTTGAAGCGGTAGACGCCGCTGCGTACGATCTTGACGAGCGCGTCGGGCATGGCTACGTCGATCAAGACGCTCGTGCCGCCGTCGCCGTAACCCATCGCCTCGACGACGGCGCTGCCGCGCGCGATCTCCACGCGCAGGTCGTTGAGGTCGGCGCTGGCGAGCGTGAACTCGGTGTTTACGCCCGCGCGGAAGTAGGAGCCGGGGTTGAGCAGAATCTCCACCCGCCCGGCGGAACCCGTGCGGACGGTGTCGCCGCTCTTCAACTCGTCTGCGGTCGAGAGGGTGGCCCAGTCGGCCGACGCCGCGCGCCGCACACGCACGTCGCCCGCGACGAGGTTGACGCCGCCGGCCCGCGCCGAGATGACGCGCAGATCGCCCGCGTCCGCGCGCGCCAGGCTCAAGCCGCAGGTGCAGACGAAGGCCAGCGCCAAAAGGCTCAGCAGTGAAGTTTTCTTGAACTGTCTCATGTGGGCACCACCTTGGAAACTCTTGGGACGACAAGGGAGAGCTGTGTTTTCCGCCGCAAGAATACTCCCGCGCGCGCCACATGACAAGGGATTTTCCGCGCGTTCTTAACGACCACGTACGGCCAACTTCAAAGCCCCGGCCACGTCATCCTCCGCCCCGCGCACGACGACCACCGCCTCGCCTTCGAGCCGCACGCGCGTGAGCGATTCCCCCTCGCGCCAATCGCGCTCGGACTCGCCCTGCGTGTTGGCGCCGGGCGCGGCGCGCTGCTGCAGCATCTGGTTGTAGGCGCGGAAGAACTCCTGCGCGTCGCGCGGCGTGTCCCAGAGCGTCCGCCAGACGAAGAGCGGCCCGCGCCCTTCCCTTTCAAAAACAAACGAGCGGTCGCCGCCCCAGCCCGCGGCGGCGCGCTTGGCCTCTTCCGCCGGGACGCCGGCCAGCAGAAGCCCGCGCACGCCTACCTCGCCGAGCGGCGTCGTCGCCACGGGGCGCCAGCCCTCGTCCGCGAAGGCCTCCAAGTCGAGTTCGACCTCGCGCGGCGGCTCGCCCGAGAGATACTTCTCCGGGTGTAAGACCTGCTCGGAGGACTGCGGCGGGCGGCGGAAGACTTCGTCGGTGCTGACGGCCGGGCGCGCGCGCCTGAGCGTCTCGACGAAGTGCAGGCCGTCGCGGTAGCGGAAGATGAAGGTCTCCGTGAGCAGCGGCGGGAAGAAGGCGCCGATGCCTTTTCGGTAAGGCGCGTAGCGCTCGTCCTCTTCGCGCGTCAGGTCTTCGACCGTCTTGCGCGCCCAGGCGTCGCCCTGCGTCGCGCGTCGCTCGACGCTGACGGCGTCGCCCTCGACGAGCGCGAAGGCGGCCTCCTCGCTGTCGAAGCTGAACGGGCGGGCGAGCACCATCTTGAGCAGGTCGAAGTGCTGATCCTGCAGGGCGTGTACGAACTCGTGCGTGAGCAGGCCGGAGTCGCGCACGCCGCCGCGCTCCGTGACGAGGAGCACCTGCTTGTCGAGCGGCGAGTAGGTCGCGCCCGCGGTGGCCGCCGTAAAGCTGACGGCGAGCGAGGCGAGGTCTGTGCCCTCGGGCAGCATCCCGCCCGCGACCGCCAGGCGGCTCAGGCCCTTCAGGTCGTCGGTGCCGAGCACGTCCGCGATCTCCTTCGTGCGCGTGCCGTACTCCCAGCCCGAAAGCTCCGTCATCCCGACCTCGCCGCGCCATTCGAGTCCGCGCACGCGCGAGGCCGTCTCCGCCGCGCGGTCGCGCAGAGACTTCAGGCGCGGCGAGAGCGGGCGCTGTGGGAGCGGCGGCAGGGTTCTACGCGCGGGCGGCGCGTCGGGCGTGGCCGCCGCCACGGGCGACACCACGCGCGGGCGCGAACGCTTCGCCAGAAAGAACGTCAGCCCCGCGGCCGCGACGGCCAGCACCACGACGAAGATTAAAAGATTGCTTCCCCTTGTACGCATACCAAGACTTAGACGCCGGAACCGCCCCCCGCGCTGCCGCCCAAAAAAGCCTCAGACGTTGCAGCGGAACCTAAGTCTAACAGAAGCTCAGTCGCGACCTAGCGTGGCGAGTACTTTCAAACTTTCTTCGATTTGACGCGGTGCTATACTCCGCGATTAGAGGCTTGCGATGAGTACCAGCGTAAACACTTCCCCGCCGGTCAAGACCTACACGCTTGAAGAGTTTTGGCAACTGCCTGACCCGCCAGACAGGTCGAAGCTTGAACTCATCGACGGAGTTCTCTACGTGACCCCTCCTCCCGAAGAAACACACGATGATGTCGTGGCGCGCCTCGCCGACATCTTAGGTGCACACCGTCGAGCCAGACGCTACCGTGGAAAAATCTATTTCCCTCGGGCGGCCATCTGGACGAGCGGGCGGACTTACCTTGAACCCGACCTGTTTTACGTCTCAGACGAACGTTCGACAGGCTTCACACCGAATCACCGAGACTCGGCCGACCTCGTCGTCGAGGTCATCTCGCCGGGGTCGGCCGTCTACGACCGGAACAGGAAGGCCGAGACTTACGCCGCGCTCGGCGTCGGCGAATTGTGGCTGATAGATGAGACCGAGCGGACGGTCGAGGTGCGAAGGCAGACGGGCGCCGGCACCTTCGATGAAGGCCGAACGTTCGGCCGTGGAGAGTCCGTCGAGTCGGCAGTCTTTCCCGGCCTCCGCCTCCAGGTCGAACGTCTCTTCACAGACTGAACGCGCCACGGCCGTCCCTCCCGCCTCCCATTTTTTCGTACACAGTCCGAAGCCCCCAACAACCCTCGGCGGGAGAGTTCGCATCTGAGGGTCAAAATCAAGGCAGTCCCCATGCGGAGCGACTCCCCAGGCTCTCCGACCACAGACGTTTTCGGCGAACCGTTCGAGGAGAGGAGTCCACACATGCCGCGACACCTTCCGAAGCCGCACGAACTCCTGCGAGTCTCCGAGCCCTGCGAGGCCGACTGGGGCTCCATGTCCGGCGACGCGCGCTCGCGTTTCTGCGCGCGCTGCCGGAAGCACGTACACAACATGTCCGAGGTCACGCCGCGTGAGGCGCTCGACCTCGTCCTGCGCTCGGGCGGGCAGCTCTGCATGCGCATCGAGCACGACTCGCGGGGCGTGCCGCGCACGCGCTCGCTCGCCGAGCCGCTCTACCAGCTCGGCCGCCGCGCCTCGCGCCTCGTCGCGGGCGCTTTCGGCGCGGCGCTCACGCTCTGCTCGGCCGCCGCCGCGCGCGCGCAGGAGGTGATACAAGAGCCCGCACAGCAGATCGTCAACACGAGCAACGTGCCCGCGGAAATCAAGCAGGAGTCCGCGCCCGTGCAGGACACACAGGTTCAAAACGTGTCCATCCAAAACCTGCCCATTGAAGGGAGAGAGCTGATTACCATGACGGCGGGGCTCGTCGCCCTTCCGCCGAGCGAGCCGCTCATCAGGGCGGCGATGGATAACGACCTCGAAGCCGTCAAGCGTCTCCTGCTCTTCGAGGAGGCGGACGTGAACGTCCTCGACAAACACTACGGCACGACGGCGCTCGCGCACGCCTACATGAACGGCAACCGCGAGATGATGCGCGAGCTGCTCTGGCGCGGCGCGCGCGTCAACGCGCGGCTCTCGTACGGGCAGACGGCGCTGATGCGCCTGCGCGAAGGGACTCCGGTCGAGGCCGTGCGCGACCTGCTCGACGCGGGGGCGAAGGTCAACCTGCGGGACGAGAACGGAGACACGGCGCTTCTAGCCGCCGCCGAGCAGGGCCGCGCGGACGTGGTCGAACTCTTGTTGCGGGCGGGCGCGAAGGTGAACGCGCGAAACAAGGAGGGCCGGACGGCGCTGATGAACGCGGCCGACGCGGGCTCGGCCGACGCCGTCCGCCTGCTCATACAGGCCGGCGCAGATTTTTCATACCGCGACAACGAAGGGCACACGGCCCTCTGGCACGCACGCGAGGCCGAGTCCGACGAAGCCGCCGCCCTCCTCCTCTCCTACGGCGCGTACGAAGAGCCGGAGGAGAAGTGATAAGTGATGAGTGATAAGTGATAAGAAAAGGCTGCGGCTCTTTCTTATCACTCATCACTCATCACTCATTTAGCGGAGTAGCCGCGGCGGCCGCGTGCGACGGCGTCGGGGCGGCGCGGGAGGCGTATGTGGATGGCGCGCCAGGCGCCGTCGCGGCGCTTGTTGGTGGGGCGGTAGGAGAGGCTGTAGACGGTGCCGAGGTCTGCGACGACGCGCTCGTAGGCGCCGGCCAGGTCTTCGAGCTTCTCGACCTCGTAGAAGAGTCCGCCGCCGGCCTCGGCCAGTTCCTTCATCCGGTCGTGCGCGAGGTCGTAGGTCTCCGGCTGTATGTCCTCGGGGCTGAACGCCTCGTAGAACTCCGTGTTCGTCCAGACCGAGTAGACCACGCCGTCGAACTCCTGCACGCGGTCGCGTATCTCTTGATAAGAAATTCGAGAGCCGACGCCCGTCACGTTCGGCAGCGTCGAGTCGAGCCCGTCGCTCATCACGATGAGCGCGCGGCGGCGCGAGGGCTCGGCCGAGCGTTCGAGGAAGTCGAGCGCGTAGGCCAGGGAGTCGTGCAGCCGCGTGTCGCCGCCCGGCGGCGCCATCCGTTCGAGCGCGGCGTTCAGGCGCGCGCGGTCGCTCGTCAGGGGCGAGACGACCGCGGCCGTGCCGGAGAAGGCGATGACGCCGACCCGATCCTGCGGGCGCGTGACGGCGACGAAGCGGCGCGCGGCGGCGCGGATGGTGTCGGTCACGCGCGCGGTCGAACCCGAAAGGTCGAGCAGGAGCAGCAGGTCGAAGGGCGCCTCGGACGCCTCGAAGTGTTCGACCTTCTGCTCGACGCGGTCTTCGTAGACGCGGAAGTCTTCGGCCGCAAGCCCCTGCAGCCCGCGCCCGCTCGCGCGCTCGACGACCGAGACGTTGAGCGTGACGAGGTCGGACTCGACGCGCACGACCTCGTCCTCGTCGACCTCCTGCGGCGTCTCGACGGGCTGCGGCGGCTGCCGCGCGGGCTTGAACGAACCCTCGTCCTGCGCCTCCTTCACACGCTGCGGCGTCGCCGTGCGCGCCGACTCGGAACTGCGCGCGCCGGGCGTGAGCGTTTCGAGGCTGATGCGGCCGCGCCCCGAGAAGAGGTTGACGGAGGGGCCGGCGCCGCCCGTCTGGAATTTCCCGCGCAGGTCGCGCGCCGCCGCGCCCTCGGACTCGAAGCCGCGTGCGACGCTGACCGTGCCGTTGAGCGACTGCGCGGTGACGCTCGCCCCCGAAGCCCTCGGCAGCGCCACGCGCAGCTCGCCCGAGAGCGTCTGCGCGACGAGCGAGGCCGGCAGCCCCGACACCTCCAACTCGCCGTCCGAGGTGTAGACCTTCAGCCGCGCCGACGCGGGCACGCGCAACCTCAAGTCCACGCGCGGCGCGGCGGCCGAGACCGCACGCTCGACCGTTATCTTCAGCGCGCCGCCCACGGTCTCGACGTTGATAGGGAGTCTTGAACTCGGCGCCGCCTTCTTGCTGCGCCCCGCGCGCCGGGCCGCGGGCTTCGCGGCCTTCGGCGTCTGCGCGACTGGCGCGACCGTCGCCGCCACACCGACTTGCTCGCCCTCCCAGACCTCGACGCGCAGGTCGCCGCGCCTGTTCTCGACCAAGACCTCGCCGCCCGCCGGCAGCGCGAGGTTGACGAAGCCCTCGCCGTCCCCTTGCGCCGACGACGGCACAGCCGCACACACGCCGACCAGCGCCGCCAACACCAGCGCCGACCACAAAGCCCGGAATCTAAACTCAGACAGAGCCACGCCGGTTTGATGTCTGACCCACGCCCACATGGTTGCCGCCATTTTGCACCTATTACGCCCGGGGCAGAAGCCCGACCGTGAGGGAGGGCGTCGAAGCAACAATAAAAAGGAGGATGAGAAGCACGCTGCCTCTCATCCTCCTTTATGGTAAGACCTACGCCCTCCCTCACGGTCGGGCTTCTGCCCATCGTCTATTCGAGCATGTCGAGCATCGAGCCGCCGCCGCCGCTCGGCGGGGGCATCGCGCCGACCCCGCCGCCGGAGCCCATGTCGCTGAGGCGGAGGAGGAAGTTGCCGGGGTTGCTGGCGTAGGACATGGCGTCCTCCTTCTTCACGACGCCGCCGCGGACGTATTGTTCGAGCACGCTGTCGAAGGTCTGCATGCCGTCGAGCTCGCCCTGTTCCATCGCGTCCACGAGCGACTTGCCCTCGCGCTCGCCGTACTCCATGTACTCGCGCGTGCGGGCCGTGGACTTCAGGATTTCGATGGCGGCGATACGCCCCTGCCGATCCGCGCGCGGCAGCAGGCGCTGCGAGACGATGAAGCGGAACGACTGCGACAGGCGGGTGCGGATCGACTTCTCCTCGTTCTTCGGGAAGACGCCGACGATGCGGTCGACGGTCTTCGCGGCGTCGATGGTGTGCAGCGTCGAGAGGACGAGGTGGCCCGTCTCGGCCGCTTCGAGCGCGACCTCGATGGTCTCGCGGTCGCGCATCTCGCCGACGAGGATGACCTTCGGAGCCTGGCGCAGGGCCGCGCGCAGGGCGAGCGCGAAGTTGGGCGTGTCGGAATGCAGCTCGCGCTGGTGGATGGTCGAGCGCTTGTGCATGTGGAGGAACTCTATCGGGTCTTCGATGGTGACGATGTGGTACGCCTTCGACTCGTTGATGAGGTCGATGACGGCGGCGAGCGTCGTGGACTTGCCGGAGCCGGTCGGCCCCGTCACCAGCACGATGCCGTTCTTGAGTCCGCAAATCTCCTTCAAGACTTCGGGCAGGTTGTAGTCGCTCCACTGCGGCGGGCGGTTGGGGATGACGCGCATGACGATGGCGTGCGTGCCGCGCTGCATGAAGATGTTGACGCGGAAGCGCGCGAAGCCGGGCGCGCTGAAGGAGAGGTCGGCCGAGCCGAACTTCTGCAGGTTGTCGCCGGCCGTCAGGTGGTTGCCGATGATGAGCTTGGCGAGCGAGGCAGTGTGGTTGGGCAGAATCTTCTCCAGGCCGGGCACCTCGACGGGCTGTAGCTCGCCCATCAGCTCGACCTGCGGCGGGCGCCCCGGCGAGAAGATCAGGTCGCTGACCTTGTCCGAGACGGCCAGCATGCGCTGGAGGACGTTCAAAAAATTCAACTGCGGCGGCGCGCCCGCCGGGGGTGGCGGCGCGGAAAAAGGCGCTTGGGGTGTGCTCATCTAAGGTCTGCTCCGGGGGCCGTAGGCGTAAACTAGTGCTCGGGCACGAGGGCGGTGGGCTGTAAAGGGGCGCGCGGAGTCCGCGTTCTGTTCCCCACATCTAAAATGACAGAACGGCGGGCCGGTTGGCAAGTAGGAATTTCGCGGGGCCGGATCGTGGGCCGGCCCGCGACGGACGCTGCGGAATCGGAAGGCCTACTGTGAAGTACACGGGGGGCGCGCCCCGCATATTTCCGTAAACAGTCGTAACGGAAATGTCACTCGTCTTGCAAACAACTGTGGCCGCTTCGGCGTACATCTCAATCCAGACGGCGCGGGTCGTGTTCGTTAAGCAATTGAAGCCCGCGGCCGGAAAGGAGGCGTGAGAGTATGGCGACGTACCGAGACCCCGCGAGAGTCTTTGCCCCGTTGGAGATACTTGAGCGCATCCTTGAGATACGCGCCGACGCGGGCTACGAGCCGGTCATCTTCCTGCGCTCGTCCGACGACCTCGTCGCGTACTTCGACGCCTACGGCTTCGACGTCTACAGCTTCGACGAGCCCGAGGCCGAGTTCCGCTTCGGCAACTACCGCGCGCCCGTCGCCCCCGGCGGCGACCACGCGCACGAGTCGGCGACAGCGCACTGAGAAAAGCAGGCAGTAGGCAGATGGCAGTAGGCAGTTAGCCGGTAGAGAAACTGGCGAAAATATTTCGGGGGAGGCGAGTTGCGCAACTCGCCTCCCCCGATTCATTCGGCCCGTCTTTTTGTTTTAACTGCCTACTGCCATCTGCCTACTGCCTACTCAAAGAGCTTTTATCACCACGAACGTCACGTCGTCGCCGGAGCCGCGGCCGCCCGTCCAGTCGAAGATGTCGTTGTAGATGTAGTCGATCATCTTGCGGGCGCTGAGGTCGCGGCTGCGGCGGACGGCGTCCACGAGGCGCGAGCGGCCGTACTCCTGCCCCTCCGGACTCTGCGCCTCGGTCGCGCCGTCGGTGTAGAGGACGAGAATCTGGCCGGAGTCGATGGGCAGGTAGTACTCGTAGTAGCGCGTGTCCTTGAACAGCCCCAGCGGGAGGCCGCCGCGCTCGATGAAGCGCGGGCCGTCGGGGTTGAGGATGAGCAGGGGGTTGTGGCCCGCGTTGACGAAGGCCAGCGTCCGGTTCGTCGCGTCGAGCATGCCGTAGAAACAGGTCACGAACTGGTGCGGGTCGATGGACTCCCACAGCAGATAGTTGACCTTCGCCATCGCGACGTTCGGCGCGTAGCCGGTGTGGATGGCCGCGCGCAGGCTGGCGCGCAGGAAGGCCATCAGCAGCGACGCCGGCACGCCCTTCCCCGACACGTCGGCGATGACGAGGCCGACGTGGTCTTCGTAGGGTTTGACGAAGTCGTAGTAGTCGCCCGAGACCTCCTCGGTCGAGAAGTTGTAGGCGGAGATGTCGAAGCCGTCCACCTCCGGGTCGCGCTCGGGCAGGAGCGCGAGCTGCACCTGCCGGGCGACTTCGAGCTGCGCCTCCAGCCGCTTCTTCTCGACGAGCTGCTCGTGGAGCATCGCCTTCTCGACGATGATGGCGACCTGCGAGGCGAGCAGCATGAGGAGCTGCTTGTCCTCCTCGGTGTAGGCGTTGAGGTCGTCGGACTCCAGGTCGAAGACGCCGATCACCGAGTCGTTCGAGATGATGGGGGCGACGACCTCGGAGCGCGTCTCCTTGCGCGCGTTGACGTAGCGCGCGTCCTTGCGCACGTCGGGGACGACGACCGATTCGCCCGTCTGCGCGACCCAGCCGATGAGCCCCTGCCCCAGCCTGAGACGCAGTTCCATCAGCTCTTCGATGTCGTAGCCGCGGACGGCCTCGGCGTGGAAGACGAGCGAGGCCGTGCCGCCCTCCGAGGCGTGCGGGTCGCGGCGGATGATGTAGATGCCGGCGGCGTCGTAAGGGAGGAGCTGGTCGAGCGTGTCCATCACCTGCGCCAGCACCTCTTCGAGGTCGAGCGAGCGGCTGATCTTCCTGGTGATCTCAAGCAGCATGCGCAGCTTGTCCGCCAGGGTCAGGCACTCGGTCTCCGCACCAGCTTTCGCTATCTCATCGGCCATAAGTCGGCGATTATACGCCAGCTTTCGAGAGCCTGAAAGAAGTTACTGCCGCATACTCGCCCTGACCGGCCCGGCGCCCGTGACGACCCAGAGGAGCGAGCCGTCGTCGCCGTACCCTTCGACCTTCGTGACGAAGGAGGAGCGGTAGATGTCGAAGCTGCCGACGAACTCGACCAGCACGGCGGTGACGCGCAGCGTGGCGACCCCCGCCGTGTCGGTGGCGCGCAGGTTTTTGACCAGCTCGGACGAGGCGAGAAAAGTCGAGGCGGCGTCGCCGTCCGATTCGTCGAGCATCAGGTAGAACATCCCCTTGCGCCCGGCCGGCTTGATTAGCTTGACCTTGTCGGCGGGCACCGACGTGATGACGAAGCTTGAGCCGGTCTTGTTCGCCTGGTGGTCGTTGACGAAGTCGGGCAGGCGGTCGAACCTGACCTGGCGCGGCCCCGTCGCGGCGGCGGCGGCCCTGCGCGCGGCGGACGCCTTCGCGCTCCGGTAGGTGCCGTCGAGTTCGACGTTGAAGCCGCAGGAGGTGTCGGCCTTCACGCCCGCCTCGCCGCCCTCGAAGATGATAATGACGCGGCAGGGCGCGTCGCCGCCGTCGGGCTTGACGCTCGCCGTGGCGACGTTGCCGCGCAGGGTCGCGTCGCCCTCGCCCCCGCCCTCGTGCATCGTCTCTTCGCCGTTGGCCTTGTAGATGTAGCTGCCGGAGAGCGTGACGTGGAGCCGGCCGCCACCCCTGTCCTCGACTTCGAGCGTGTTGTCGTAGCCCTCCTTGCCCGGCCGGTAGGTCTTGTAATGATAAGTCCCGGCGTAGGAGGCGGGCGCGGCCGAGAGCTGCGGCGCGGGCCTGGCCGAGGCGTGGTTCGCCGCGCACAGCAGGAGCGCGCAGGCGAGGGCGAGCGTGTGGACTTTAAGATTTTTCATTCCGTTAAGATTTTTCATTCGACGCCACCGGCGACTGTGGTTTGGAAGAACTCGGGAGCGGCCGTCCAACACGGCGCCCTTCTGCTAACGCGTAGAAGCCGGCTCGGAAGGTTCAGTCTTTGCCGATCTCTTCCAGAGCTTTCTCGGTCAAAAGCTCCAACTCCAAAGCCGCGGCCGGGTGGTGTCGGAAGAGGTCGTTGATGTCGGAGGGGAGTTCGATGACCGCCAGCGCCAGGCCGCGCGCCTGGAAGAGTTCGCGGTAGCGTGCGGAGGCCTTGCGCCCGGCGGCGTCCGGGTCGAGCGCGGCGACGACGCGGAAGCGGCCCAAGGGCGCGAGCCAATCGCCTTTCAGCCCGCCGGCGCCGACGAGTCCGACCCCCGCGAAGCCGTGCGCGAGGAGCGTGAGCGTGTCGGTGAAGCCTTCGACGAGGTAGACGATTGCGCCGCTCTGAAGTTCGGGCAGGGAGTCCGCGTTGTAGAGCGCGGGGACGTGGCCGCGCATGTTGTGCCAGCGCGGCTCGACGCCGGCCGCGGTCGTGCGCGCTTGCAAGTAGACGGGCCGGCCGTTGACGTAGAACGGAAAGAGCAGGCGGTGATGATAGAACGTCAGGTGCTCTTTGCGGTTGAAGAGGCCCGCGCGCCGGAGCGTCTCGACCGGGAAACTGTCCGACACACGGCGCATGACGCGGCGGTAGGCGCGGCGCGGGAAGTACGTGACGCCCGCGCGGCGGGCGGTCGCGGCGTCGATGCCGCGGCGCGCGAGGTAGGCCGTGCCCTCCAACTGATTTTCGGCCCGGCAGATCTCAAGGAAGCGCGTGCAGACCTCGGCGGTCTGCTCCGCGTCGAGCGGCTCGAAGCTCTCGCCCTCCGCTTCGGAGGCGTCCGGCGCCGACGCCGAGGCGAGCGAAGGGCGCCGGCCCTTTCTCCCGTCCAGGCCCAGCTCGCGCGCAAGCTCCCTCACCGCGCGCGCGTAGCTGACGCCGTGCATCAGCTCGTAGAAGGTGATGGCGTCGCCGCCCTCGTCGCGCGAGAAGCAGTTGAAGAGCCCCTGCTGGAGATCGATGGAGAGGCTGGGGTGCCCCTTCCCGCTGTGCGCGTGCGCGGGGATGGGGCAGAGCGATTGCAGGCGCGCGCCGCTCTGGCGCGCCTCGGGGCAGTACCGCAGGTAGAAGGCGCGGTAGTCGATGCAGCGCTTGACCTCGTCGCGCAGCTCTCTGAGCTTCTCGGGCGAACTGCCGTCCGTCCTCATGCTTGAGAAATTAAACGGCGGCGGTCGAAAAGTGAAGGCCGAACTTAGGACTTGCCCAACCCTTCGGGCGAAGCTAACATCTACGCACTGCGGTATCTTTCAAACCCCTGGGAGAAGTAAGACTCAATGCACAATCAAAGTTTCAGACGCCCCGGCCTGTTGGCCGTCTGCGCCGCGCTGCTCGTCGCCCTCTGCGCCGGCACCGCCTCGGCGCAGCTCGGGGGCTTGGGCGGCCTCGGCGACAAGCTGAAGAAGAAGACGCCGAACCTGCTCGGCGACAAGCAGCCGATTACGACCAGCCTGCCCGACGCCAAGTGGGGCGACTCTTCGAAGGACGGCTTCACGCCGCGCGAGCCCGAGCGCTCCCTGATGACCTTGCAGCGGACGCCCAACGGCGGCTTCGTGCTGCAGCCCGGCTACTACATGTTCGTCGACCAGAGCTACTGCCTCAAGGCCGGCACGCACGGCCCCGGCGGCGGCGACGGCTACCTCTACGCGCCCCCGAAAGGCCCGGCCGAGGACGCCGTGATGACCATCGTGCGCAACTCGGTCAACCACCCGGAGATTCACCAGCACGACATACAGGTGCTGCTGTGGGCCATCATCGCGCGCGCCAAGTTCGAGGACTTGGACTCCTCTTTGAAGGCGACGGCCGCGCGGCTTTTGACGCCGCGCCAGCTCGCGGGCCTGAACCGCAGCGCGCTCGACGCGCTCTCGGGTAACGCCCTGACCGACGCGCTCGGCGGCGTGCCCGAGCCGCTCCGGCAGATCGCGCAGGCCGAGGCACAGCTCCGCCAGATGCTGACGACGCCCGGCGCGACCTTCGCCGAGATGGAGCGCGTCGCGGTGCTCTCCGGCAACGCGCCGCTCGGGCCGGGCAGCCAGGAGGTGCCCTCGGGCCGCTGGTCTGTGCACCCGGACGGCTACTACGTGCGCTACATCCCCTCGGGCTACAGCACGACGCGCGTGGAAATCTACGTGCCGCAGGGCAGCCCCTCCGTCGGCAAGGAGTACGACCCGGCGACGCACATCGCCGTCCCCGGCAACACCGCGCGCCAGCGCCTCATCCAGTCGGGGAGGCCGCAGCAGGGACAGTAAAGCCGACTTCAATCGGTGGGGATGAAGTCAGTCCCCGTTAAGACGAAGAGGCTGGGCTCGAAGGGATATCCCTTCGAGCCCAGCCTCTTCCGTCTCCGCGGGCACGCCTTTTCGGTCACGCCCGTTTGCGAACTGCTACCGTCGGCGCTCACATCTTCTCTTCGACAAAGATATCCGTGTTGGCCCTCAGACCTTTGAGTCGCCATTTCTGAACGACGCTCTCGGCGTCGACGATGCCCTGCGTCCTGCCCACGTCCATGAACTGACCGGCCGTCCACGGGCTAAAGCCGTCGGCCGTAGAGACGGACATTCCGGCCCGCGCCCGCGGCGTCTGGAGGTAGAGCGAGTGGTCAAAATCGGCGTAGGCCGACACGGCGCCCTCGTGGACGTGCACGGTCGGGAAGAACAGTTCCCGCGGCTCACTTCTCGGAAACTCGAACGCCATCGGGTGGACGTTTTTGGCCCCGGCCTGCAATTTGAAAACTGCGAAAGCGTAGTCACTGTATTGCGGCAGTTGCTCCCAGGTCTGTTCGGGGAGGCGGAAGCGTTTATCCAGCCGCCCGAAGTCTTGCAGGCGCGGCACAAACGACGCCTGAAAGCTGCCGACCTCGTGAACTTTGAGGGTCGGTCTGCCTCCTAACGCGGCCCGCGCGGCCCGACTCCTCGTCACGGGGAAGTTGAAACCTTTGGCCATGTCTTCGAAGAACCGCGGGTAGAGGGAGAGGTCTATGAATCGGACGGCGTCTTCGGGCGGCGAGGGCGGGGTCGGCAGGGGGAGGATCATCGCCAGGTCTGAGTCGGCGCTGTACTTCATGCTGTAGACGAGGAACTGCCGCCCGCCGGCGGAGCTTCTGGCGAAGATGCTCGTGTCGGCGACGGACGCGACGACCCTGGAGAACATGCACACGGGCTGTGACTCCTCCTGACGTTTGACGACCTGCCCTAGTCCGCCCCCGCGTTGCGTTCGGCGTTGGCGGCGGCGAAGGCGCGGCGGCGCTGCTCGCGCGCGGCGTCCTCTTCGGGGTGGCGCTGGCGGTACTCGGCCCAGAGGCGGCAGACCTTCAGGCGGTACTCGATGAGTTCCCTGCTCACGTTGAAGTTACGCGCCATCTCGATGGAAGTCTTGTTCTGCCTGAGCAGCTTCCGCAGCCCCGCGAACGGCACGAGCGCCGCCGCGCCCACGGCGTACGCGGCCTCCTCGTCCGCCTCGTTGTAGTCGCGCGCGACGGTCTTCCCCTGCTTGTTCTGCGCGACAATCGAGAGCCGGTTCGCCCTGTGCCCGAGGAAGACGTGGCAGACCTCCTCCATCAGCGTCGCGTTGTTCCGCGACTTCCCGTGCTTCGGGTTGAGGATGATGAGCCGCCAGCCGTTCGGCAGCGCCCTGGACGAAGTCCCGCCCGACCAGTCGTTCACGCCCACGCCCAGAAGGTGCTCCCGCGTCTCCTCCGAGAGCCCCGCGATCTCGTCGAAGTTGATCACCATCAACCTCGCGAAGTAGGCCAGCTCGAACGGGTCGAGGGCCTCGTCCTCCCGGCGCAGCCCCGCGAAGTCGCGCAACCCCAGGGCGCGCACCTCGTACTGTCTCCCCTTAAAAGTCGGCGGCAGATTCTCCGTGTCCACGGCCCGAATTATACCCGCCCCGCGTGACTTTTCCGCTATCGAATCTAACTCAAACGTAGAGCCTGCCTTCGCGCGGGTAGCGTCGGTGCCTGGCGACGGAGGCGTGGTCGGTCTCGCGCCAGGAGCGTGCGGCGCCGAGGGCCGCGAGCACCGCGTCGAGGGCGTCGCCGCCGCCGTTGCGCATGATGCGGAGGCGGTCGGTGGGGCGGATGCAGACGTGCGGCGCGAGACCTTCGAGGATACGGCGGCGCGTGCGGCGGCGCTTCGGCGTGAGCGGCCCGCCCTCGGGCTGCTTGTAGTTCTGGTGCGGGAGCCGCATGCGCTTCAAGGTCGAGGCCGGGCAGGCTTCGACGAGGACGCGGCGCGCGTTCGGCAGACGTTTGTACTGAAAAGGAAGGATGGCCGTGTGGCGTCGGCGCATGAGCGGCGCGAGCACGTCGCGCATGCCGTGGAAGGTCTGGTAGATGATGCGGTAGTGGTACGGGTCGAACGGCGCGCGCTCCTCGATGTCGGTCAGGCGGCGGATGTGCTTGGCCCCGCACAACTCCTTCGAACGCCGCACGCATTCCAGCCCGGCCCCGTAGCCGTCCTCGCCCCACTCGCCGATGAACTCAAACTGCTTTCCCCAACGCTCTCCCAAAACCTCCACTGGCATCCCGAACGGGAAGTCCAGAGACCAGAGCGCGCCCTCCGACTCCCCTATTAACTCGACGAGATGGCCCAGGGCCTCGGCCCTTTCGGCTGTCCCGCACAAATCTTCGAGCCGCGCCAGCTCCGACAGACGCCAGGGACTCTGACACCCCTCACTTCTCTTCTTCTTCTCAATCCGCGCGACCCAGGTGTTCCGCCCCGCCAGACGCGCGCCGCTGAAATCGACGCCGTAAATCGCCTTGAACTGCAAACAACTTCCCCTTGCTCGCCGCTGCCTTTAACTCTTACTCGCCGCCGCCGTGCGCCGCGGCGGCGCGCTTCTGCAACTCCTCGTGACTAACGTCCTCGACGTGCGTGGCGACGTACCACGAATGCCCGAACGGGTCTTCGAAGCCGCCCGTGCGGTCGCCGTAGAACTGGTCGGCCACGGGCCTCGTCAACTTCGCCCCGGCCTCCAAGGCCCGCGCCATGGTCACGTCCACGTCCTCGACGTAGAGCGTGAGCCCCACGGGCGACCCGCCGAACGAACGCGGCCCGCGCGCCCCGACCTGCGGGTGCTCGTCGCCGAGCATTACGCGCGAGTCCCCAATCTGTATCTCGGCGTGCGCGACCTTCCCGCCCGGCCCCTCCATCCGAAACAACTCCCTCGCCCCGAACGCCTCCCTGTAAAACTCAATCGCCCGCGCCGCCCCGTCCACAATCAGATAAGGCGTCACGCTGTGGTAACCGTCCGGTATTGGCTTTACCTTCTCTGACATTTCTCTTCTCCTTCGCCCCTCCTAGCTATTTCCCTGCGAGGTTTACACGTTGCTTTCGCCACTCTGCCCGCCGGCAGACATTAGCGGACGGGCAGGCTAAATTTTAAGTCGAAGTCTCGCCCTCTGAGGCAGTTAGTTTCTTATTCAGTTCCCTGAGCTTGTTCTTAAACTCTTCCTCCTGACTATTCACCTTTGCGACAAGCCCTTGCACTGTTTCCAACATTTGCTCAGGGGTTACGTCTTTTCTGGTATCAAGCACCAGTTCATTGCCGCGGTTACCGTCAACGTGAAGGTTCAGAATTTGGCTGTTCTTGCTCTGCGTAAAAACAGCTTCAAGCTGACCCTTCCAGTTCTGGTCAGGCTTGCCTGACAAAACAAGTACATAAGAAGGATTGGTGTCAGAGAAGTGAGATTTGTCCTCGTCAATTTTGACGATTTGGATGCTAGCCATTTCTATGGTCTCCTCTTGATGTGACAAGGGCGCTCAACCCGCCTTGAGTTGAGCGCCCTCGTTTGTAGAACTTCGGTGCTGAAACTGCCTGTCGCTACTTCCGGTTCTTGCGGGCGCGGGCGTCGGTGCCGGGCGCGGAGAACTGTTGGTAGGCGACGCGGAAGAGTTCGGAGAGGGCCTTGGCCGTCTCGGGCGTGAGGTTGCGGTCGGCGCGCAGATGCGCCTCGACGATGTCGGGCGTCGCCTCGTGCGGGAAGTAGACGACCGCCGAGGTGTCCGTGCCCTCCTCCGTCTTGCGCGCGCCCATCACGCGCTCCATCGGCATGTCGAGCCAGCCCGTCAGGCGCGCGATGTTGTCGGCGTCGGGCTTGCCCGTGCCGTTCTCGATGCGCGAGAGCGTCGAGGCCGAGACCCGCGTCTCGTTCGCCACGTCCCTCAGCGAAAGCCCAAGCTCCTCGCGCTTGCGGCGGATGGCGCGCCCCAGCTCGACCGTGTTCACTAAACTTTTCGACTGTTCTGCCATTTTCGGCCTCCTTCGCGGGCCTTCCGGAATCCCTACACGGACTCCGGCGCCCACCTTTGCAGCCCCCAACATAGCACAAGAAAATTTCCTGCGCAAGACCTTGTTTTATGCTTGCAACAAACCGGGAACGCTGGTACACTGTTTCACGTATGAAACAGAGCGTTGCAGTAAACATGCGGCGACTCTGAACGCAAGGAGTGAAACAGAAGGTGAGCGACGTGATCTGGGAGACGTTCGACGGGCTGTTCAAGACCCTGCACCGGCAGGGCCGCCGCGTCGAGGAGTTGGAGGCGCGTGTCGTCGAGCTTGAGCGTCGCCTGCAGGAGCGCGCCGGGTTCGGCCCGCAGCCCGAAGCGGCCGAGCGCGTCGTCGTCAAGCAGATGCCGACCGAGAAGGCCGCCTGAAGAGTTTCTGACAGGTTCGGAGGATTAAGGCCATGACTGCCGTACTCGACAAGAAAGCTTTGATGCGCGACAAGCGCGCTCAAGGGATCGCCGCGATGGGTCTGGTGAACCGCGAGGGCGACCGCTTCCGCGTGACCACGCCGACCCTCCGGGGACGGCGCGCCTCCTACGAGGTCTGGCGCGACGAGGCGGGCCGGGTGCGCTGCACCTGCCTTGAGTTCGAGGAGCAGTCGGCCCAGGACGCGCGCTACCGCTGCGAGCACATCCTCGCCGTCAAGCACGCGGTGCTCGCGAAGAACACGGAGGCCGCCGCCAAGCAGCAGGCCGCCGCCACACAGGTTTCCGCCCCGCAGGCGCAGGGCGCGACTCCCGAGAACGTTGTTGCGGCGGAGACGCCCAACACTTTGACACAGACCGCATCCGAGAAGCTCGGCGAGGCTGCCGCGGAGGCCACGCTTCGTGCCCCGCGCAAAGCGCCGCGCTTCGTACGGGAGCAGAACGAGCAGCCGGAGGTCAAGGCGTCGGAGGTCGAGTTCATCGCCAACGCCGTCAAGACTCCTCAGCGTTCGCTCGCGGAATACGAAGAGACAGAGGAGCTAGAGATGACGAAGAAAGCAACCGCACACGTTCAGAAGGCGGAAGAGGAGCAGGACTTCATCACCGCCGAAGAGTACGAGCAGCAGGCGAGCGCGCCCGTGGTGCCGCTCTCTTTCGCGAAGACCTTGGGCACCTTGAAGCAGCCGGTCGACCCGCGCCTCATCAAGACGCGCGAGGGCTGGCGCGACCGCAACGGCAACCAGCACATGGTCGAGTACGTCGAGTGGCACACCGTCGCAGACATCCTCGACCGCGTCGCCCCCACCTGGTCGCACGCCGTCCGCGGCATCGTCCAGATCGGCGAGATGGTCGCCGTCACCTGCGCCATCACCATCGACGGCGTCACGCGCGAGGGCGTCGGCACGGGGAACGCGGACAACGAGACCGGCATCAAGAAGGCCGAGCACGACGCACTGAAGCGCGCGGCCATCAAGTTCGGCATCGCGCGCGAGCTCTACCAGCGCGAGTCGGAGGTCATCGAGCGCGAGGGCTCTGGCCCGCAGCCGGGCGACTTCCCGCGCGACCCGCTCGCCAAGTCGATGGCCGACCTCGTCACGCCGAAGCAGCTCGGCATGATCCGGGCGCTGGCCCGCGAGGCCGGCGTGGACATGGACGAGGAGTGCCAGTCGGTGATGCGCGTCCGCACCGAGGAGCTTTCGAAGCGCGCCGCTTCGAGCTTCATCGACCACCTCAAGGGCTTGCAGAACCAGCAGACCTTCGAGGTGCGCCGCGCGAGCTAAGACGGTAAGCAGTGAGCGGCGAGCAGTAAGCAGTCGGGGGCGAACTGCTCGCCGTCTCAAACATCTAAACGACTGCTTACTGCTCGCTGTGAGCAAGGGGTGAAAACGATGACGACCGAAGAGATTCTTGAGGAGATGAAGCCGCTCACGCTCGAGCTCGACTACGCCGACGAGGCCCTGGAGCGCGAGCACGTCGAGGCGGCGCAGGCGGAGACCTTTGAGTTAGAGCCGGCCGAGCAGCGGACGAAGAAGGAGCAGATCGTCTCGCTCTTCGAGTCCGGCACGAAGGACATCGCGGAGATCGTGCGCCGTGTGAAGGCCAGGCCCTCCTACGTCGCGCAGGTCTTGCAGCACGCCGGGCACCTCGACGGCTACTTCGACCTCTACACCACGACCGGCCGGGAGCAGAACGTCTACACGCGCTACTTCCGCAACGTGCTCCACTTCCGCAACGTCGAGGCGGCGCGCGAATCGGTCGCGCGCATCGACCGGCTCTACAACTACTTCGAGCGGCTCGGCGACCGCGCCGGCCAGCACCAGGCGATGATCCTCGCGCTGACGGGCAAGAACCGCGCCCGCTGGTCGGGCAAGAACGAGGAGTCGCAGGTCTTCAGCGACTGGCTCGCCGCCCACTAAAGGCGGCTCGAGTCCGACTACTTTTCAGTGAGTGGCCCGCCGCTTTAAGGGCCGAGCAGCTTTAAGAAGGAACATAGTTGATTGAGGCGGAAGCCCGACCGTGAGGGAGGGCGCTTCGACTAACGCGGGGCGCGCTTTAATTAAAGACCGACGCCCTCCCTCACGGTCGGGCTTCCGCCTTTGATACGAACAAGGGGTTCTGGCTGGTGAGTTTTCAAGTGTTTGAGGGCTCACCTTCTTTTTTTGCTTTCGTCTTGTCAACCTCGCCCTAAAAGGTTCCACCCAAACCAAAGCTTCAGAGGAGACGAATATGTCCGAACAGATGATGCCCGCGAACGGCTCTTTCTGCTGGAACGAGCTTTCGACCACCGACGACGGCGCCGCGATCAAGTTCTACACGGAGCTGCTCGGCTGGGAGGTCAAGGAGTCCGCCGCCGCCGCCGCGTGCGAAGGGTCGGAGGCGCCGCCGATGGTCTACAACGAGATCGTCGTGGCCGGCCGCCACGTCGGCGGGATTTTCAAGATGGGGCCGGAGTTCGGCCAGACGCCTTCGCACTGGATGGCCTACGTCGCCGTGGACGACGTGGACGCGAGGGCCGCGCAGGTCGCGGAGCTGGGCGGCAAGGTCTGCGTCCCGCCGACCGACATCCCCAACACCGGCCGCTTCAGCGTCATCACCGACCCGACGGGCGCGACCATCTCGCTCATCACGCTCAAGGGCGCGAACTCCTGAAGAGTCGCGGCCGTCGCCAGCCCCCCCTTTACCCGAATCACTGCTTCCCCTGAAGGAAAGGAGAAGGGTCTCAGATGAGAATCAACTACACGGCCGTCGCCGCGTCGGCCGCCGCCTACTGGGTGCTCGGCGCCCTCTGGTACTCGCCGCTGCTCTTCGCGCGCCCCTTCGTCGCGCTCAAGGGCTACAGCCCCGAGCAGCTCGCGGCGGTTGAGGCGCAGAGCCACGCGGGCGAGATCGGCCTCGCCCTCCTCACGTCTCTGCTGCTCGCCTACGTGCTCGCGCACTTCGTCAAGTTCACGGGCGCCGAGACCGCCGCGTCGGGCGCGCTCACGGGCTTCTGGCTCTGGCTCGGCTTCGTCGTGACGACGAACCTCGAGACCGTCATCTTCGAGCAGCGCCCGCTCGGCCTCTACCTCATCAACAACGGCTACCACCTCGTCGGCCTGCTCGGCATGGGCGCCCTGCTCGCCGTCTGGCGCCGCGAGCGCCACCGCGTCCCGGCCTACCAGAGCTGAGCCGGTTCGAACGGGGCGGCAGCCCACGCGCTGGAGACACAAAGAGGCCCGCGCCTCCACGACGAGCATCGCCCCGTCGTGGAGGCGCGGGCCTCTCGGCCGTCAGTGCCTCCGAACCTGCGCCGGGAGCGGCGAGAGGTTCGGCCTGGCAATGTAGATCAGCCCCGAGTCCCTGCCCGCACCCCTCAACCGGCCCGGGACGAAGTCTATCGAGCCGACGGGCTGAGTCCCGCCCGGCTCGTAGAGCTTGCGCGTCTTCACGGCGCGCCCCACCAGGACGTCGAAGATGGGCGGCGTCTGGTCGTTCCTATTCACCTTGACGACGGTGCGCGCCACGCCGCCGCCACCCCCGCCGGGCAGCTTGCTGCCGAGGAGGTTGATGTAAGCCTCGCCGTTCCCGGTCGAGCGCGGGAGGTAGTCGCGCACGTCGTGGTGCGCTTTCGTGTACCCCCGGTTGGCTTCGTTGCCGAACTTGAGCGGGACGAGCCTCCCCGTCCGCGGGTCTTTCCCGACCAGCCCCAACGCGCGCGCGGACGCGCCGCCCTCAATGTAGAACGGCGCGGTCGCCCCGCCGGGCGCGGGCGCCCTCTTCGGACGGTAAGGGCTCGGGCGGTGTCCGGCCAGGATGTCCGTGCGGCGCACCAGCCCCGAAGCGCTCTTCCCGTTGGTCAACTTCACGCCGAGGGCCATCTCGAACTTCCGCGCATGCCCGCCGCCGAGCTTCAGCATCTGCCCCTCGTTCTTGTTAATACTTATCTGCTGTGGCACATCCCGCACCCTGCCTTGAACCTTCATCCGGGTGGTCGAGGCCAGCCCGCCGATTCTGTTCCCGAGCGCGTCGTAGACGGTCGCGCCCCTCCTGACGGGGAACGTGTAGTCGTCCTTCAGCAGAATGGTCTTGCGCCCGTCCTGCGCCCTTTTGGGCTCGCACTTGTGCTCTCGGCAGTAAGCCTTGCGGTCTTGCACCTTGGCCGGGTCGGTGGCCCTATTCGGGTCGTGGAAGTGCCGCTGGTACTTGTCGGGCAGCTTCCGCGTCTCGGTGAAGGGCGGGAGGAGCGTCTGGTTGAAAAGCGCGGCGGCGGCCTTCTCGTCCGCCGGCGTCGTCGTGGCGGGGGTGGGCGGCGGGAGTCGTGCGGCGGCGGTCTCGGCCCGACGGCTCTCCTCGCGCTGCTCCTTAGCCTGTTCCCTGGCGCGGCGCTCGGCCGCGCGCTCGGCCTTGCCGAACTCCTGTTGGACGGGGCCCGGCTTGTGCTGCTTGGAGCCACCCTTGTCGGCCGCGGCCGCGTTGGCCGCACAGGCTGACAGGCAAAGGAAGAGAGAAAGAGTTTTCAACATATTCAACCCCCTCCCAGGGCGTTCAAACCCTGTTCCTCTGTTAAAGCCGTCAGACTCTCGCACGCAAGGTGAGGGAGGCCGAGATAAGGGGGACGTGACGCGCCGTGTGATGACACGGCTGGGAACTTCGGATGTCCGCCCCGCACTTTTTTCTTCCGCGCGCAGCCTTGCCCACGCCCGTCCCGCGCCGCATAATCGAAGACGATTCACAGCCCGAATCAATACCGTGAGCGAACAAGGGGGTTCCATGCCTGCGAAGAACGAAGACCTGCACGGCTTCGTGCCGGACAAGTCGAACGTGGCGCTGCTGCTCATCGACGTGATTAACGACCTCGAGTTCGACAGCGGCGAGGAACTCCTGCGCCACGCCCTGCCGATGGCCGAGCGCCTGGCGTCGCTCATGCGGCGCGCGCGTGAGGCGGGCGTGCCCGTCGTCTACGTCAACGACAACTTCGGCAAGTGGCAGTCGGACTTCAAGAAGATTCTCGAACACGTCCTCAAGGACGACGTGCGCGGCCGGCCCCTCGCCGAGATTCTGCGCCCCGAGGAGGACGACTACTTCGTCCTCAAGCCCAAGCACTCCGGCTTCTTCTCGACCACGCTCGACATCCTGCTCGACTACCTACAGGCCAAGACGCTCGTCCTCACCGGACTCACCGGCGACATCTGCGTGCTCTTCACCGCGCACGACGCTTACATGCGCGACTTCAACCTCGTCATCCCCGCGGACTGCGTCGCCTCGAGCGACCCCCGCGAGAACGAATACACCTTGCGCAAAATGGCCGACCTCATGGACGCGGACATCCGGCCCTCGGCCGAGGTGGACTTCGAGGCCCTCAAGAGCGCGCCCGCGCGCGGCGGCGGCGAACCCAACCCCGAACCCGAGCCGAAGCAGATCGCCCGCTGACGGCCACGTCCGTCCTGTTCCGCACACACTTCCGCTTGACGCCGGAGGCCGTGCGGCATTAGCTTTACACGCCGTCCGCGCAAGGGGCGCTCCCGTACACGGGGCGCCGCCGCCGGCGAACACGCTTTCAGACACCTCGCGGCAGTTATCTCTCGACGGGCCGCCCCGTTCGGCCCGCGACTTCCCCTTTAAGGAGAGTAACCGAACCGATGAGCACCAAAATGATCTCCCTCTTCGCGCTCTGCGTCCTGCTGGGCGCGGTCATGCTCGCCTGCGGCGGCGCAGCCGAGAACACGAACACCGCCACGACCAACTCCGCGGCCAACTCGAACACGAAGGCGGCCGCCACCCCCGCGGCCAACACGTCGACGACGAACACGACCGCCTCGACCGGCGACAAGATCGGCGTCCCCGAGTGCGACGAATACATCACCAAGGTCGAGGCGTGCCTCGCCAAGGCCCCCGCCGCCGCGCAGCCGACCATCAAGTCCTCGATGAACACGATGCGCACGGCCTGGAAGACGGCCGCCGCGAACCCGCAGGGCAAGGCCGCCCTCGCCACGGGCTGCAAGACCGCGCTCGAACAGGCCAAGACGCAGTACGCCGCCTACGGCTGTAGCTGGTAGGCGTCGCGCAGACGGAGCAGACGAAAAGGCCCGGCGAGTTTGAAACTCGCCGGGCCTTTTCGTTCGACCTCCGTCCGAACTTACTCCTCGAAAGTCTTCGTCTGCGGGTTGCGGCCTTTCATGGCCGTGGCGGCGAGGTCGCGCGCGCGCGGTAGAGACTCGATGGCCTTCGCCACCTGCGGGTCGTCGAGCATGAGCACCTGCGTCGCCTTGACCGAGCCGTAGGCGGCCGTCGTCAGGTCGTAGCGGAGCTGGCGCGCGATGAAGTCGCGCCCCTTGTCGAGCTGCGCGTCGGTCAGCTTCAGTTCCTCGCCGTAGTGCAGGACGGCGAACTCCTTGAACGCCTTGAAGACCTTGTCGTCCACCTCGAAGGCGCCGGCCTCGACGTTCTGCTCGAAGTCGGGCATGCCGCCGACCTTGAAGCTCTGCGGCAGGCCGGGGACGCGGCCGTTCACGGCTTCGCGGGCGAAGGCGAAGATGGGGTCGATGAGCCGCACCTGCGGCGCCGTCAGCGTGCGCGCCTTGATGGCTTCGTCGGGCGAGATGCCGCCGCCGCCGTAGAGCGGGCGGCCGGTGTCGGTGTGCGTCTCGGTGCCCTTCGGCTTCTCGACCTCCGCCTCGGTCTGCGTCCCGTTGACGCGGCCGTAGATGTAGTCGTAGTAGCTCTGGTTCGAGTAGTCGCGCTGGATCAGGCGGCCCGAAGGCGTGTAGTACTTCGAGGTCGTCAAGGTCAGCGCCGTGCCGTACTCGAGCGGCATGATCGACTGGACGAGGCCCTTGCCGAAAGAGGTCTCGCCGATGATGAGCGCGCGGTCGTGATCCTGCCACGCGCCCGCGACGATCTCCGAGGCCGAGGCCGTGCCGCGGTTGACGAGGACGACGAGCGGCGTCGGGTCGGGCTGGCGGTTGTCCGAGACCAGCTCGCGCTGGATGCCGCGCGTGCCGCGCCCCTTCTGCGTCAGGATGACCTGGTCTTTGGCGAGGAACTGCTCGGCCACGATCTTCGCCTGGTCGAGGATGCCGCCGCCGTTGCCGCGCAGGTCGACCACGAGTCCGGTCATGCCGTGCGTGCGGAGGTACTTCAGGGCCGAGACGAACTCCTCGGCCGTCGTGTAGTTGAAGCCGCGCGTCATGTCGATGTAGCCGACGCCGGGCTTGATGAAGTAGGCGTCGGGCACGGTCGGCTGCGGGACGGCGTCGCGCGTGATCTCGACCGTCTCGGTCTGCGCGTTCGAGGCGCGCTCGACCGTCACGCGGACGGTCGTGCCGCGCGGCCCGCGGAGCATGTCGCGCACCTCGCCCGAGGCCTTGCCCTTGACGGCCTTCCCGTCGATCTCGGTGATCTTGTCGCCGAAGCGGAGGCCCGCGCGGTAGGCCGGCGTCTCCTCGAAGGTGGCGAGGATGTAGGTGTCGGTGCTGCCGCCGAGCTTGCGGTCGCCGATGGTGGCGCCGATGCCGTAGTACTCCGAGCGCCAGTCGGCGCGCTGCTCCTCGAACTCCTTCGCGTCGTAGAAATTCGAGTGCGGGTCGAGCGTGCGCAGCATGCCGATGATCGAGGACTTGAAGACCTCGTCGTACTTCACCTTGTTGCCGTCGACGTAGTTGTCCTGGATGACGGTGAGCGCCTCGGCCACGTCCTGCTCAAGCGACTCGGTGGCGTCGGTCGGGCGCGGCCGGCGCGTGCGCGCGCCGGGCGAGGCCGCCGGGGCGTCGCCGACCGAGGGGGCCGGGCGGCGCGTGGCGGGCGGCTGCGCGCCGCTCTGCTGCGCGATGACGAAGGCCGGGAGCGAGACTGCGAGCAGGAGGAGCGTCGCGAGCGCGGTGGTGATTCTCTTTTTCACGGAGACAGACCCTCAGTTAAAACCCAAGATTCGAAGGGGCGCCGGGCGGCCGTAGGCGCGGCGCGTAAAACCAAGCCGTGACTGCTGCCCGTTCCGAAAGGCAGGCCGGTGTAGTGTAATTGATGATGTCACCGGCGGCAAGGTTGCAACCCGCGGGGGCTTGCGGCCCGAATCCGCGCCGCCTTGCGCCCGCGCACACGCCCCCTTAGAATGCCTTGCAAGGAGTTCGCCCACAGCAAAAGAGCGTACGACGGCCCCACGCGAGAGGAGGTTGGAGCAGCATTATGAGCAGCCCGCACGACCCGAGAGAGCCCGAAATCCTCGACCCCATCGACGACCTGATGCTCCCCGAGCACGGCGACGAGCACCCGCACGGCGAGCGGGTCTCCTCCTCGGTGCGCGACATCGCCTCGCGCATCCCGGAGTCTCTGGCCTCCATCGGCCGCGACATCAGCCGCACGGTCGAGCGCGCGCTCTCGGCCAAGGACGACTACGTCGTCGCCGTCAAGGTCTCGCACGACGCGCAGGAGCGGTTGGAGCAGCTCGTGCAGGCCGGCGTCTTCCGCAGCCGCGCCGAGGCCGCCGCCTTCCTCATCGACGAGGGCATCAAGTCGCAGACCGCGCTCTTCGAACGCGTCTCGGCCAAGCTCTCCGAGATCGAGCGCCTCCGCGCCGAGCTGCGCGGGATGATTACTAAGCCGGAGTGATAAGTGATGAGTGATAAGTGATAAGACAGAACAAGGCTCGCTTGTCTTCTCTCATCACTTATCACCCATCACTTATCACTCCCCGAGGGGGTCACTTGTCCACTGTCACGCTGCCGCAGGCTCCCATCGAGCTGTACACGTTGGGTAACGGCCTGCGGGTCGTCTTGAGCGAAGACCATTCGGTGCCGGTCGTCTCGGTCGCCGTCTACTACGACGTCGGCTCGCGCAACGAGCGCGAGGGGCGCACCGGCTTCGCGCACCTCTTCGAGCACATGATGTTCCAGGGTTCGGAGAACGTGCCGAAGGCCGGCCACTTTCAGTACATCTTCAACAACGGCGGCACGATGAACGGCACGACCTCCTCGGAGCGCACCAACTACTTCGAGACGCTGCCGTCGTCGCAGTTACCCTTAGCGCTCTGGCTTGAGAGTGACCGCATGCGCTCGCTCAAGGTCACGCAGGAGAACCTCGACAACCAGCGCGACGCCGTCAAGGAGGAGAAGCGGCTCTCCTACGACAACCGCCCCTACTCGAACGCCTTCCTGCGCCTGAACGAGCTGGTCTACCGGAACCCGCGCAACGCGCACTCGACCATCGGCTCGATGGAAGACCTCGACGCCGCCACGGTCGAGGACGTGCAGGAGTTCTTCCGCGTCTACTACGCGCCGAACAACGCGGTGCTCACCATCGTCGGCGACTTCGACTCGGCCGAGGCCCGCGCGCTCGTCGAGAGGTACTTCGCCTCCATCCCTTCGCAGTCGGCGCCGCCGCCCGTGGACGTGAGCGAGCCCGAAGAGGTCGCCGCGCGCGCCGAACTTTATAAAGACCCGTTCGCGCAGCTCCCGGCCATCATGCTCGGCTGGAAGGTGCCGGCGCGGCGCACGCCTGACTTCTACGCGCTCAACCTGGGCAGCGACCTGCTGCTCGACGGCGACAGCTCGCGCCTCTACCAAAGGCTCGTCAAGGACGAGGAGTCGGTCGTCGGCATCCAGGGCGGCCTCGGCGAGCGGCGCGGGCCTTCGACCCTCTACATCTTCGCCATCCCCAAGCCCGGCCACACGACCGAGACCATCCGCGCGACGATCCAGGAGGAGGTAGAGAGGCTCGGGACGGAAGGGCCGAGCCCCGAGGAGATGGAGAAGCTGCGCAACACGCTCCTCAACGACTCGGTGCGGAGCCGGCAGTCCACGCTCTACCGCGCGCAGCGCCTCGCCGAGTACACGCTCTACGACGGCGACCCGCACCTCTTTAACTCGGAGCTGGAGCGCTACCTCGCCGTCACGCCCGAGAGGATACGCGACGCCGTCAAACGCTACCTGCTGACGGACAACCACTCCGTGATGGAGGTCGTCCCCGCGCACCTCGCCGAGGCCGCGCCGGCCGAGCCCGAGCCGCCGGGCGAGCCCGCACAGCCCGGCGCGCCCCCTCCGCAGGTTCCCCAGCCCCCGCCCGCGGAGCCACCTCCCCCGACCGACCCCGCGCAGCCGGCGGCCGACACAACCGCGCCGCAACAGGAGCAGGTTTCGAAACCGGAATGATGAACGATGAGTGATGAATGATGAATAGGAAGCAGCCCGTCTTTCATTCATCATCCATCGTTCATCACTTAACTTATGACTGACACCGAAGAGTTCCGTAGCAAACCGCCCGCGCCGCTGCCGGTGCGCCCGCTGAACCTGCCCGAGCAGGCCGAGGTGCAGCTCGCCAACGGCCTGCGCGTCGTCGTCGTCGAGCAGCAGAGGCTCCCGCTCGTCAGCTTCCGCCTGGCCTTCCGCTCGGGCGACTCGTCCGACCCGAACGACCTGCCCGGCCTGACGGACGTGATGACCGACATGCTGGTCGAGGGCACCGAGTCGCGCGCCTCGCGCCAGATCGCCGAGGAGGTCGCGCGCTACGGCGCGACCCTGACGGCCGGCGCCTCTTCGGACTACCTGACCGTCGCCGCCTCCTCGCTCGCGACCTATGCGGACGAGGTGTTCGAACTGCTCGCCGACGTGACGCTCCGGCCCGTCTTCCCCGAGCACGAGCTGGCGCTCGCCAAGGCCAACGCGCAGCAGAACCTGATCGCGCAGCGCGCGCAGCCCTCCTTCCTCGCCAGCGAGGCCCTCGCGCGCGTGATCTTCGGCCAGCACCCTTACGCCGTCGTCGCCGCCACGCCCGAGTCCATCGAAGCCGTCTCGCGCGAGCGCCTCGTCGAGCACCACCGCCGGCTGCTCGTGCCGAACAACGCGGTGCTCCTGGTCGTCGGCGACGTCTCCCGCGAGCACGTCGTCGCGCAGGCCGAGAAGCTCTTCGGCGGCTGGGCGCGCGGCGAAGTCAGCGCGCCCGAGTTCCCCGCCCCGCCCGAGCGCGAGGAGCGCGTCGCGTACCTCGTCAACCGCCCCGGCTCCGCGCAGACGAACATCCTCGTCGCCAACACGGCCATCCGGCGCACAGACCCCGAGTACTTCCCCGTGCTCGTCATGCACACCATCCTCGGCGGCAACGCCTCGGCGCGCCTCTTCATGAACCTGCGCGAGGAGAAGGGCTACACCTACGGCGCCTACACGCAGTTCGACGCGCGGCGCCTCGCCGGCTCGTTCCGCGCGACGACCGAGGTGCGGGGCGAGGTGACGGGCGTTTCGCTCAAAGAGATCTTCTACGAGCTCGACCGCATCCGCGCGGAGGACGTCTCCGACAAGGAGCTCTCGGACGCGAAGACGTACCTGACGGGCATCTTCCCCATCCGGCTTGAGACGCAGGAGGGTTTGGTCGACCAGCTCGTCCAGTTGCGCGTGCACGACCTCGCGCCCGACTACCTCCAGACCTACCGCGAGAACATCCAGCGCGTGACGAAGGAGGACGTGCGCCGCGCGGCGCAACGCAACATCACGCCCGACCGCGCGGCCGTCGTCCTCGTCGGCGACGGCGCGCAGGTGCGCGCACAGGTCGAGCCTTACGTCACGCGCGTCGAGGAGTTCGCGGGCGCGCGCGGCGGCGCGGCCGGCGCCTGAGTTTTGACCCGCGGGCTTTCATCAGACTTAAAATCGACAGGGGGGAGATGACTTTTATGAATCTGGTTGGGACTTGGAATCTTCAGGTGGCGACGCCCTTCGGCACGCACCCCGCGACGCTCGTCTTCGAAGGGACGGGCGGCGCGCTCACCGCACACATCAGCTCGCGGCTCGGCGACGCGCCGCTCGACTCTCTGACCGTCACGCACGACGGCTTCGACGCCCGCGTCACGATGGAGTTTCAGGGCAAGCCCTACAACGCCTCCATCAAAGGCCAGGTCGAGAACAACGACGAACTCAACGGCACCATCAAGGTCAGCCTCCCCATCGCGCCGGCCATCAAGTACACCGGCACCCGCGCCGGTTAAAGGATGAAGGATGAAGGCGGAAGGATGAAAGGAAGAGGGTCTGACCTTCATCCTTCATCCTTCCGCCTTCATCCTTACCTATTGCTGCCGCGCCCCGTTCTGAGTATGATTCTTCCGCCGATGCGACAGTACGTCACCCCACACTTCCGGCCGCTCGACTCCCGCGCGAACCTGTTCGCGGACTAGCCCCCGCGCTCTCCTCTTCCGCCCTTACGCCTCGCAAGCCCGTTGTTTGTGCCCGCCCTGCTTGAATCAAAGGAGGAGATTCGTCATGTCCGCCATCACCGAAGTCAGAAGGCCAGAGATCAAGACCGACCTGCCCGGCCCGCGCGGCAAGGAGATCGTCGAGGCCGACGCGCGCTACGTCAACCCCTCTTACCCGCGCCCTGCCTACAAGCTCGTCGCCGAAAAAGCGTCCGGCGTCTGGGTCGAGGACGTGGACGGCAACACGTTCCTCGACTGCAACGCGGGCGTCGCCGTCTGCTCCACCGGCCACTGCCACCCCGAGGTCGTCGAGGCGATTCAGGAGCAGGCCGCGCGCCTCATACACATGTGCGGCACCGACTACTACTACCGCCAGATGCCCGACCTCGCCCGCAAGCTCGAAGAGCTCGTGCCCGTCCCCGGCCCCACCCGCACGCACTTCGCCAACAGCGGGACGGAGGCCGTCGAGTGCGCGCTTAAGCTCGCCATCCACGCGACCGGCCGCGAGAAGTTCATCGGCTTCTTCAACAGCTTCCACGGCCGCACGCTCGGCTCCCTGTCGCTCACCTCCTCGAAGGCCGCGCAGCGCCGCGGCTTCAAGCGCTCGGCGCTCGACGTGACCCACGTCCCCTACCCGAACGCCTTCCGACACCCCTTCAACGGCGAGCAGTCGGACGCCGAGACGGTGAGCCGCGCCTGCCTCGACTGGATCGAGAAGCGGCTCTTCCTGACGACGACGCCGCCCGAAGAGGTGGCCGCGATAGTCGTCGAGGCCGTGCAGGGCGAGGGCGGCTACATCCCCGCGCCGAAGGCTTTCCTCCACGGCCTGCGCCGCATCTGCGACGAGCACGGCATGCTCCTGATTGTCGACGAGGTGCAGTCCGGCTTCGGGCGCACGGGCAGGATGTTCGCGTGCGAGCACTACGATTTGCGGCCCGACGTCATCACGCTCGCCAAGGGCATCGCGTCGGGCCTGCCGCTGGGCGCGTGCGTGGCGCGCGGCGACCTGATGGACTGGAAGCCGGGCGCGCACGCCTCGACCTTCGGCGGCAACCCGGTCGCCCTCGCCGCGGCGCTCAAGACGATTGAGCTGCTGGAGGGCGGGCTGGTCGCCAACGCGGCCTCGGTCGGCGAATACCTGCAGGCGGGCCTGCGCCGCCTCATGCAGAAGCACGACTGCATCGGCGACGTGAGGGGCTTAGGGCTGATGGTCGGCTGCGAGCTCGTGCGCGGGGGCGGCTCGCGCGAGGCGGCGGCGGAGCTGCGCGACCGCGTCGAGGTCGAGTGCTTCAACCGCGGCCTCATCGTCCTGGGGTGCGGCTACAACACCATCCGCTGGTCGCCCCCGCTCACCCTCACACGCGAGAACGTGGACGTGGCCCTGGAGATATTCGACGAAGCCATCACGGCCGCCTGCCGCTGAAGGAAAGGGTGCTGGGTGCTGGGTGCTGGGTGCTGAGTGCTGGTTAAAAACTTAGTTCCACCCAGCACCCAACACCCAGAACCCAGAACCCTTTCTTCTTAGCATTTGACTTGAACCCGCCGTCCTCTATAAAGTTGCGCGTCGGCTTCCGCCCTTCCCGGCGCGGCCCCGGCTGAAGTGTAGCGCGGCGCGTCGGCCCGCTCCCCGCACCCAATCCCCTGTTCTTCGGAATGAAGCAATCTTAGATATGCGTTACCTCAGGAAATGGCAGTTGGCGTTCGTGTGCCTGCTCGCGCTGGGGCTGCTCCCCTTCGCGCCCGCCCCGCGCGGGACGGCGCAGGCGCCCGGCTACACGGTCACCGACCTCGGCACGCTCGGCGGCGAGACGAGCCAGGCTTTCGGCATAGACCCCTGCGGCCACGTCGTCGGCCGCTCGCGCGCCACGGCCTCGGCCAACTCGAACCGCCCCTTCCTCTGGAGCGGCGGCGTCATGCAAAACCTCGGCACGCTCGGCGGCGACACGGGGATGGCGACGGCCATCAACCAGGGCGGCACCGTCGCGGGCGGCGCGCAGAACTCGGGCGGCACGACGCACGCCTTCGCCCGCCCCGCGGGCGGCCCCATGCAAGACCTCGGCACGCTCGGCGGCCCCACCTCCACGGCTTACGACGTGAACGCCTCGGGTCAGGTCGTCGGCGTCTCCGAAGAGAACGGGGCGCTCCAGGATCGCGCCTTCGTCTGGCAGTCGGGCGTCGGGATGCAGGCGGTGACGGCGCCGTGGGGCACGCCCATCCGGGCCTTCGGCATCAACGACGCGGGCCAGATCACGGGCATCGCCAACCTGCCCGCCAACTCGACGGACGTGGCGCACGCCTACGTCACCATCGGCGGCGTGCCCGTGGACATTGGCACGCTCGGCGGCGGCGTCAGCTTCGGCATCGAGGTCAACGAGGCGGGCGTGGTCGTCGGCTACTCGTACATCTTCTCCAACAACATCTTCCAGTCGTTCCACGCCTTCCGCTGGCGCGACAAGAACGGCAACGGGCAGCGGGACGCGGGCGAGATGATCGACCTCGGCCTGCTCGGCCCTTCGCACGTCAACAGCTACGCGTACGACATCAACGAGTCGGGGCAGGTCGTCGGCGCCTCCGAGACGGGCGACCCCGACCACAACGTCTCGCGCGCCTTTCTCTGGCAGGACGCGAACAACAACGACCTGTCGGACGCGGGCGAGCTGCACGACCTCAACGTCCTCGCGCCCAACACCGGCTGGACGTTCGAGGAGGCACGCGGCATCAACGACCGCGGCCAGATCGTCGGCACCGGCACCAACCCCGACGGCAAGGAGCACGCCTTCCTGCTCACGCCGACCAACGTCGCGCCCTCGCCCTGCGACCCGACGCCCACGCCGACGCCGACCCCAGTGCCCGGCGCGCTTGAGTTCAGCGCCGCCACCTACACGGCCGGCGAGAACGCCGGCTCGGTCGTCATCTCCGTCAGCCGCACGGGCGGCAGCGACGGCGCCGTCTCGGTCAACTACGCGACCTCGAACGGCACCGCGACCGCCGGCGCCAACGCCGACTACATCGCCGCCAGCGGCACGCTCAACTTCGCCCAGGGCGAGACGACCAAGACCTTCTCCGTCACCGTCAACGAAGACACGCTCGACGAGGCGGACGAGACCGTCAACCTCACGCTCTCGAACCCAACGGGCGGCGCCACGCTCGGCGCGCAGAGCACCGCCACGCTCACCATCACCGACAACGACGCGCAGCCGACCTTGCAGTTCAGCTCTGCGACTTACGCCGTCGGCGAAGGCGGCACCAACGCGACCATCACCGTGACGCGCTCCGGCGGCACCAACGGCGGCGTCTCGGTCAACTACGCGACCACGACCGGCGGCACCGCGACCGCCGGCTCCGACTACACGGCCATCAGCCCGACCGCGCTCACCTTCGCGGAAGGGGAGATGAGCAAAACGTTCAACGTCTCCATCACTAACGACACGCTCGACGAACCTGACGAGACTGTTAACCTAATTTTGAGCAGCCCCGGCGGCGGCGCGGCGCTCGGCGCGCAGACCACCGCCACGCTCACCATCACGGACGACGACGCGACCCCCACGCTCGCCATCAACGACGTGATGGTTGATGAGGGCAACACCGGCACTTCGCCCGCGACACCCGCCACCTTCACCGTCACTCTCACCGGCGCGAGCGCGCAGACCATCACCGTTAACTACGCCACCGCCCCTGATACGGGCGGCGTGAATCCAGCGACTGCGGGCTCGGACTACACCGCGACGAACGGCACAGTCACTTTCAACCCCGGCGAGACGGGAACGAAATCCGTCACCGTCTCAGTAGTCGGCGACACCACGGACGAGCCGAACGAGACTTTCCTCGTCAGCCTCTCTTCTGAATCGAACGCGACCGTCACCAGGCGCACGGGCGTCGGCACAATCAGGGACGACGACGGCCAGCCGGCGCTTTCGATCAACGACGTGACTGTGACCGAAGGCAACGCCGGAACGACCACGGCCACCTTCACCGTCTCGCTCCTGCCCGCGAGCGGCCAGGCCGTCTCGGTCAACTACGCCACCGCCGACGGGACGGCCACGACTGCCAATAACGACTACGCCTCGAAGTCAGGCACGCTCAACTTCGCCGTTGGCGAGACGACGAAGACCGTCACCGTCAACGTCAACGGCGACACCACGCCGGAGCCGCATGAGACCTTCTTCGTCAACCTCTCGAACGCGACGAACGCAGACATCGCCGACGGGCAGGGACAGGGCACGATTAACAACGACGACACGGCCCTCTCCATCAACGACGTGAGCGCCACCGAAGCGGTCGCGGCCGCGGGCGGCCTCACCTTCACCGTCAGCCTCTCGCAGCCGACCGTCAACAACATCTCGGTCAACTACGCGACCGCCGACGGCACGGCGACGGCCGGCTCGGACTACACCGCGACCAGCGGCACGCTCCAAATCCTCGCCGGCGCCACCTCCGGCACGATCACCGTCCAGGTGAGCGACGACAACCTCTTCGAAGCGAACGAGACCTTCTTCGTCAACCTCTCGTCCCCGACCAACGCGACCATCAGCGACGCGCAGGGCCAGGGCACCATCGCGAACGACGAGGCGGCCAGCACCTTCCTCTTCAGCTCTTCGACCTACTCGGTCGGCGAAGGCGGAGGCAATGCGACCGTCACCGTCACGCGCACGGGCAGCACGGCGGGCGGCGTCTCCGTTGGTTACGCGACCTCGGACGGCACGGCCGCGGCCGGCAGCGACTACACGGCCGCGGGTGGCACGCTCAACTTCGCCTCGGGCGAGACGAGCAAGACGTTCAACGTCAACGTCACCGACGACACGCTCTTCGAAGGCAACGAGACCGTCAACCTCGCGCTCAGCTCGCCCAGCGGCGGCACGCTCGGCACGCCGAACACGGCCACGCTCACCATCAACGACAACGACACGCAGCCGACCTTGCAGTTCAGTTCCGACGCTTATACCGCTAATGAAGGCGGCGGTACGGCCACCATCACCGTCACGCGCACCGGCGGCAGCAATGCAGGCGTCACTGTCAACTACGCGACTTCGAACGGCACGGCGACCGCCGGTGCTAGCGGTGACTACCTTGCCACCTCCGGCACTCTGACCTTCGCCGCGAACGAGACGGAGAAGAGCTTCAACGTCGTCGTCAACGACGACGCACTCAACGAGCCGAGCGAGACGGTTAATCTCACTCTGAGCAGCCCCGGCGGCGGCGCGGCGCTCGGCGCGCAGACCACCGCCACGCTCACCATCACGGATAACGACGCGGCGCCGACCGTCTCAATCAACGACGTGACGGTAGACGAAGGGAACACAGGCACGACGAACGCGACGTTCAACGTCACGCTCTCGGCCGCCAGCGGGAAGACCGTGACCGTCAACTACGCGACGGCCGACGGGACGGCCGCGCAGCCCGGCGATTACGCCGCGGCCAGCGGCACCGTCACCTTCAACCCTGGCGAGACCTCGAAGCCTGTCAACGTCGCGGTCGTGGGCGACACGCTCGACGAACCGGACGAGACCTTCAACGTCAGCCTCTCTGCCCCTTCGAACGCGACCGTCAGCGACGGGACGGGCGTCGGCACCATCAGGAATGACGACGCCGCGCCGACGATCTCCGTCAACGACGTGACCTTGAACGAGGGCAACGCGGGCACGACGAACGCCGCCTTCAACGTCACGCTCTCGGCCGCGAGCGGACAGATCGTGAGGGTCATCGTCGCCACCGCCGACGGGACGGCGACCGCCGGCTCCGACTACGCGGCCGTCGGCCCCACGACGCTCACCTTCGACCCCGGCGTGACCTCGCAGACCGTCAACGTCCCCGTCATCGGCGACGCGCTCGACGAGCCGGACGAGACTTTCACGCTCAACCTCTCGTCACCGACCAACGCGACCATCGGCGACGGTCAGGGCCTCGGCACCATCACGGACGACGACGACACGCCGACGCTCTCAATCAACGACGTGTCGGTGACGGAGGGCAATGCGGGGACGACGGCCGCGGCCTTCAACGTCGCGCTCTCGGCCCCGAGCGCAAGGGCCGTCTCGGTCAGCTACGCGACGGCCGACGGGACGGCGACGGCCGGCTCCGACTACATAGGGACATCGGGCACGCTCACCTTCAACCCCGGCGAGACTTTGAAGTCGGTCACGGTCAACGTCAACGGCGACGTGACGAACGAGCCGAACGAGACCTTCTTCGTCAACCTCTCGAACGCGACTAACGCCAACATCAGCGACGCGCAGGGCCAGGGCACCATCACGAACGACGACGGGCCGGCGCTGCGCTTCTCGCAGGCCGCGTACCCCGTGGGCGAGAGCGCGCACTTCGTCACCGTCACGGTCACGCGCACGGGCGACCCGAGCCCGGCCGTCTCGGTCAACTACGCCACCTCGGACGGCACGGCCACGGAACGCCGGGACTACACCGCCGCCTCGGGTCGACTGCAATTCGCCTCGGGCGAGACCTCGAAGAGCTTCGACGTGCTTCTGACCGAGGACGCATACACGGAGCCTCTGGAGACCATCAACCTCACGCTCTCGAACCCGACGGGCGGGGCGGCCTTAGGCACACAGTCGACGGCCACCATCAACCTCTTGGCCGACGACAACCCGCCGCCCGGCTTCAATCCGATAGACGTCTCTTCGGACTTCGTGCGTCAGCACTACCACGACTTCCTCAACCGCGAGCCGGACGCCGACGGCCTCGCCTTCTGGACGGGTGAGATCGAGAAGTGCGGCGCCGACGCCGGCTGCCGGGAGGTGAAGCGGATTAACGTCTCGGCCGCGTTCTTCCTCTCCATCGAGTTCCAGCAGACCGGCTACCTCGTCTACCGGACTTACAAGGCCGCGTACGGCGACGCGACCTCGCCGGGCGTGGACGGCACGGTGCCGGTCGTGCGGCTGCAAGAGTTCCTGCCCGACACGCAGCAGATCGGGCAGGGCGTGCGAGTCGGCATCGGCAACTGGGAGCAGCAGCTCGAAGCGAACAAGCAGACTTACATGGCCGAGTTCGTCCAGCGCCAGCGCTTCCTGTCGGCCTTCCCCGATTCTCTGACGGCCGCGCAGTTCGTGGACAAGCTCAACCAGAACGCGGGCGGCGTGCTCACGCAAGCAGAACGCGACCAGCTCGTCAGCGACCTCTCGACCAACGCCAAGACGCGCGCGCAGGTGCTCCGCGCCGTGGCCGAGAACAACGCGCTCCAGCAGAACGAAGTCCGCCGCGCCTTCGTCCTGATGCAGTACTACGGCTACCTCAGAAGGAACCCCGACGACACGCCGGACACGGACTTCGCCGGCTGGAGGTTCTGGCTCGGCAAGCTCGACCAGCACAACGGCAACTTCGTCGAGGCCGAGATGGTCAAAGCCTTCCTCGACTCCATCGAATACCGCACGCGCTTCGCACCGTGAAGAGATTGAGCCATTGGTTCATCGGGTCATTGATTCATTGAAAGAATGGCTTGCCATTTCAATGAATCAATGACCCGATGAACCAATGGCTCAATCTCTTCAGAACCTCTGCGTCACGCCCCGAATCAAACGCACGGTGTCGCGGGCGATGAGGAGTTCTTCGTCGGTGGGGATGACGTAGACGGCGAGGCGCGAGTCGGCGCGGCTGATGGCGCCTTCGCGGCGCGCGGTCGTCGCCTCGTTGAGCGCGGGGTCGAGTTCGACGCCCATCCAGCCGAGGCCCTCGCAGACGCGCGCGCGCACCTCGGCCGAGTTCTCGCCGATGCCGCCCGTGAAGACTAAGGCGTCCGCGCCGCCCATCGCGGCGAGGTACGCGCCCACGTACTTGCGCACGCGGTAGCAGAAGATTTCGCCGGCGAGGCGCGCGCGCCGGTCGTCGGACTCGCGCGCCTCGTCGAGCAGCTCGCGCATGTCGTTCGTCAAACCCGAAATCCCGAGCAGCCCCGACTGCTTGTTGAGGATCGACTCGGCCTCCTGCATCGAGAGCCCCTCCTTCGCCGCGACGAAGTCGATGATGGCCGGGTCGATGTCGCCCGAGCGCGTCCCCATCACCAACCCTTCGAGCGGCGTCATGCCCATCGAAGTGTCCACGGAGTCGCCGCCCTTGATCGCCGCCGCCGAGCAGCCGTTGCCGAGGTGGAGCGTGATGATGTTCGTCCGACCGCGCTCGACCCCGCGCAAGCGTCGGTAGCGGTACGCGACGTAGCGGTGCGAGGTGCCGTGGAAGCCGTAGCGGCGCACGCGGTAGCGCCTGTACCACTGGTAGGGGAGCGCGTAGAGGTACGCGTGCGGCGGGAGCGTCTGGTGGAAGGCCGTGTCGAAGACCGCGACCTGCGGCAGCCCCGGCCCGAAGACCTCGCGCGCGGCCTGTATGCCCCGGATGTTGCCGGGGTTGTGCAGCGGCGCGAGGTCGATGCAGTCCTCGATGCCGCGCAGGACGCCCTCGTCAATCAGGACGGACTGCGTGAACCTCTCGCCGCCGTGGACGACGCGGTGGCCGACGGCGTGTATGTCCGCGACGCTCTTCACCTCCTCTATCCCCGAGTCGGCCGAAGTGACCCAACGGATGATCGTCTCGACGGCCGCGCGCACGTCGCGCACCGGCGCCGTCGAGCGCCTCGCCTCTCCACCTTTCGCTTTAAAGGTGATGATGGCCTCGCCCCCGATGCGCTCGATCACACCGCCCGCCAGGTGCTCGTCCGCGTCCTGCGCGATGTGATCCAAATCGGTCGCAATCAACTGAAACTTCGCCGTCGAACTCCCGCAGTTCAGAACCAGTACGTTCATAGTTGGTGAATAGTAAATCGTAAACGGTGAATGGTAAAAGCCGGCCAACTCACCATTCGCCATTCACTATTCACCGTCCACTAGAGGTGGCGGAGGAAGGCTTCGGGGTTGTTGAGGAAGTCGCGTGTGAGGGAGACGTGTTCGACCTCTTCGTAAGGGATGCGGCGGACGGGGGCGCGGTCGAAGCTGAGGATGTCGGCGCCGGGGAGGGCCATCAGGATGGGCGAGTGCGTGGCGACGACGAACTGCGAGTCCTGCGCGGCCATCCCTTTGAGCAGCGCGAGCAGCGCGAGCTGGCGCTGCGGCGAGAGCGGCGCCTCCGGCTCGTCTAAAAGGTAAAGGCCGCCGGGCACGAAGCGCGACTGAAAGAGTTGCAGGAAGCTCTCGCCGTGCGAGCGCGCGTCCGCGTCCTCGCCGTAGCGGCTGGCGAGCGCGCGCCGCTGCCCGCGCACGACGCCCTGCGCGAGACGCAGGCCGTAGCCTTTCAGCCCCTCGCGCTCGAACTCGCCGGCCATCTCTTCCAGCTCCGCGCTCGTCTGGTTGACGCGCCGCGTGAAGTTGAAGAAGTCCTCGGCGCGCAGGAAGAAGCCGCGGTGCGTGCGCTTCGTCCACACCAATTTCAACTGCGCCGCGAGAGCGCGCGCGTGGCCCAGAGTCTTGTCGGCGCGCACGTCCTCGCCGCCCACGACGACCGAGCCGACCGCCGCCGCCAGCCCTTCGAGCACCGTGGACTTCCCCGACCCGTTCTCGCCGACGAGGAACGTGACCGCGCTCCGGAACTTTAACTCTTTGAACTTGCGGACGACCGGCAGCGCGAACGGGAAGCCTTCCAGCTCCCTCGCCGCCGGCCTGATGTCCATCGAGCGCAGGTGAATCATCGGAGGGCCACACGTTCAGTTTGCGAGAATGCGTTCGTAGCCTACGCGCATCTGACTCAGCCAGCCGGCGAACTGCGGTGGGCCGAACTGCGCATTGCCGCCCTCGACGAAGGATTTGAGGCCGGACAGCAACTCAGTCCTCACGGCCTTAAGGCCGGACTCGATATACCCCTTCATCCTCTCGCGCTCGAACGCGGGAAGCTCCGGGAATTTCGCCATGAACTCGTCCACGAGCGCGTCGTCGGCCGCGCGCGGCAGCGCCCTCGCCTGCCGCTGCCATTCCTTCGCTGCGTCGGTTAGGCTTACGCCCTCCTGCTCCTTCCAGCCGCGCACGATGGCGAGCGCATGCCCAGCCTGTAGTTTATGGCCGAGCTTAACTGCCGCCCCGGTCGCCACAGACATCACGTCCCCCTCGTATCCGCCGCCCGAGAAGAGAGCCGAGGCGACGACAATCTCGTCCGGCTCCTCGAAGCGATGCCCTTCGGGGCTCGCCCCGTCGGGCGTGCCGGCAATCTTGAGCTTCGTCTTCCAGATCGCTCCGGGTAAGGCCAGAGGCTTCCCATCAAAGCTCGACTCCGGCCGAGCCCCCCTTATCTCCCCGTCCTTCGTCAGACGCAGTTCGACGCCCATGAGGTTCCTGTCTGACGTGTTCTTGAGCGTCACCTCAAACTCAGGTTCGTCCTGCAGCGCCTCGACGCCCAGTACCGTGATTGAGCGCGTCAGGTTGACGACGGGCGGCGCCGAGAACTTGATGGGAGCCCGACGGACGAGGCCCAGCCTCACGGGCTCGTAGCCATACTGCTCCAATGCCTCGACGCGCCACTCATCGCCCACGCCGACTTCGTGCGCCCCGAGTTCGGTCAGTACCAAAGCCTCGTCAATCTCGCGAGTGAGCCACAGCTTAACGATGACTCGGTTGCCGCGCCTCATCACGTTAAGGTTCATGCCACGTAGGCGTTCGCCGCGTTGCGCCGCTGGCGCGGCCTTGAGACGCCGGAAACTGTTCGTCAACCCTTCCCCGCCTGACGAAAAGCCCTTCTCACCTACGTCGTAATAGAGCGGCGTCGCGCCTTCGTAGAGGACGAGTCGGAGCGACAACTTCTCCGCGGGCTCCTGCGCCGAGGCGGTGAGCGCGGCAAGAAGGCAGGCGGCCAGTGCGCGGCCGAGGTTCGTGTGGAGTTTGAATTTCATCACGCCGCTCCTTCTTGTCGTGGGATGAAGGCGGGTATTTGACAAGGCGTTTCTATGCCACGCGGGGGGTAAAGTCAACGCGAACGCGGCGCGCGAATTCTTTCCTGAGCTTATGCCGTGAGACGGCGCACGGTTTCGAGAACCCGCGCGCGCAGCTCGTCTTCGTCAACAGTTGTCACGCGGCCGTCGCGGAAGACCTCGCGCCCCGCGACGACCGTAAGCAGCACGTCGCGGCCCGAGGAGGAGAAGACGAGCGTCGAGGCCGGGTCGTACGCGGGCGTCTGGTGCGCCGCGTCGAGCCTGACGGCGACGAGGTCTGCTTCCAGGCCCTCTTCGAGCGCGCCCGTTATGTGCCTGATGTTCATGGCCGACGCGCCGCCGCGCGTCGCGAGCCGCAGGGCGTCTTGCGCGTCGAGCATGCGTTCGCCCCCGACCGTCTCCAGCGCCGCGCGCGAGGCGAGCAGGGCGAAGCGCGACTCTTCGAGCAGGTCGCAGACGTTGTTGCTCGCGACCGAGTCGCTGCCGAGGCCGACGTTGACGCCGGCCCCCAACATCTTCGCCAGCGGCGCGCGCCCGTGCCCGAGCTTCGCGTTCGACTTCGGGCAGTGCGCGACGCCCGCCCCGAACTCTTTCAACAAATCGATGTCGCCCTCGTCCACGCGTACGCAGTGCGCGAGCAGCGGGCGCGTGTCGAGGACGCCCGCGTCGGCGAGGTGGCGGACGGTCGTCGTGCGCGGCGAGTCGAAGGAGAAGCCGCGCAGCGCGTAGGCCATCGCGAAGACGCCGCCGCCCTCCGTCATCAGAGCCTGCTCGGCCTCCGACTCGGCCGCGTGCATCATCAGCGGGAGTTTTTCGTCGAGCGCGTACCGCGCGAGCTTCTCCAGGAGCGGCGGCGCGACCGTGTAGGGCGAATGCGGCGAGAGTCCGAGCGTGACGAGCGCCGTCTCGCCCGAGCGCAGGCGTTCGATCTTCTCGCGCGCCTTGTCGTACTGCTCTGCGACCACGCGCGCGTCCGGGCCGAAAGCCTCCTGGTAGACGACGCCGCGCAGGCCCGCGTCGCGCAGAGCCTTCATCGTCGTCGCGCCCGCGTCGCTCGCGTCGCCGACGCACGTCACGCCCGCGCGCACGGCCTCGACCGCGCCCCACGCGGCAGAGACGTAGAGGTCTTCCCCCGTCATCCGCTCGTTGCGCGAGGCGGTGACTTTCCGCAGCCACGCGAAGAAGTCCCCCTCCTCCGGTTCGAGGAAGCCGCGCATCGCCGTCAGCTCAAGGTGCGTGTGGCAGTTGACGAAGCCGGGCAGCAACGCGGCCTCGCCCAACTCTTCGACCACGGCCGAAGGGAACCTCTCCGACACTTCGGCGCGTGCTCCTACGCCCGCGACGCGCGTCCCCTCGACGGCGACCGCCCCGTCGCGTATCGGCCCTGAAGAGACCGGCAGCACCCAACGCGCGCAGTATATTTTCGTCATGCAGTTTCCCCTCTGCGTCGCCGCAGGACGAACCACAGCAGCCCCGACAACATAATCACCGTGCCGCCGCCGGCCGCGACGGCGCGCATCCCGAGGCGGTCGGCCGCCGCGCCCGAGACGAAGATCGAGCCGACCATCGTCAGGGTCGTCAGAGTCTCGTACGAGGCGAAGACGCGGCCGGCGAAGGCGTCCTCGGTGCGGCGCATCAAAAGCGTCTGCTGCGCCGTCCACCAGATGGCGAAGTTCATCTCGCGCGCGACCAGCAGCGCCGCCGCGCCGAAGAGGTTCGGCGTCAGGCTGAAGAGCAGAAGCCCGCAGCCGTCGAGCGCCAGCGAACGCCCCATGCGCGCGCCCAGGCCCTCGACCGCGCCGCGGTTGATCCTGCGCGCGAGCGGCGCGCCGAGCACGCCGCCGAGTCCCATCGCCACGAACAGGACGGAGATGCCGAAGTCGGTCGGCCGCTCGGCCACCGCCCTCACGGACGCGCCCCAACGACCCGCGGCCTGCTCTCCCAACGACGCGCCGAACAGACTGTAGAGCGCGCGCGCCGCGCCGTTCCCCAAGCCCCAACCGCCCGCCACGACGAAAACCGCCGCCAGCACGCGGTCGCGCCTCACGTAGCGCAGCCCCTCGGTGAAGTCCGACGCCACGCGCCTGAGAACAGTAGGCAGTAGGCAGATGGCAGTAGGCAGTCGAAACCCTTCGCGTTGTGAACTGCGAGGTAAACTTTCAACGTCCGCCACGCGGAGCGTACTGCCGACTGCCGTCTGCCTGCTGCCTTCTATCCTGCGAATCATCTCGGCCGAGGCGAGGAAGGTGAAGGCGTTGAGGACGAAGACCGCGTCGCGGCCGAGCGCCGTGGCGACGACGCCCCCGAGCGCGGAGCCGACGGCGATGGTCGCGGCGGTGGTCGAGGCCGAGAGCGAGTTGGCCGCGAGCAGCTCGTCCGTCGAGCCGACGAGGTTCGGAATCGAGGCGCGTTTCGCCGCGTTGAAGAAGGCCGAGACCGAGAAGAGCGACGCGCCGACGAAGTAGATGAGGGCCAGCGACCCGAAGCGGTTCGCCAGAAGGAACCCGAGCGCGAGTCCCGCGCGCGCGAGGTCGGCCGCGATCATCACCCGCCGCCGGCTCACGCGGTCGACGACGACGCCCGCGACGGGGCCGAAGAGGAAGAGCGGCAGGTGGCGCGCGATGGCGTAGGTCGCGACCGCCAGCCCGACGCTTCCCGGGCCCGCGAGCTGAATCGCGAGCGCCAGCACCGCGATGTTGTTCAGCCAGTCGCCGACCTCCGAGACGGCCTGCCCCGTCCACAGCCTGCGGAAGTCGGCGTTGCCACTGAGCAGCTCACGGTAGGTCATAGGCAGGGGAGTAGTAGGCAGATGGCAGATGGCAGTAGGCAGTTGAAGAACACTCTTATTGCGAACCCTGGGTTAGTCATCCTCAACGCCGGTCAAGCGGAGCTAACTGCCTACTGCCTACTGCCATCTGCCTACTTCCCTTTCTTCTTCCGGTAGCGTTCGAGGATGTTGGTGACGTAGGCGCGGGTGGAGGGGAAGTCGATGCGCGCGACGAACTCGTCGGCGGTGAGCGGGCGGCGCCCGGGGGGGACGCGGTTCCACTCGGCGGCGCGCGAAGGGCCTGCGTTGTAGGCGGCGATGACGCGCGGCTCGGCGCCGGGCGCGTCCTGGTAATCCTTCCAGATTTTTTCGAGATACCAGCAGCCGACCTGTATGTTGCGCTCGGGGTCTGCGAGCGCGCGCTCGGGGTCGCGCCGCATCTGCTCGGCCAGCTCGCGCATGCCGGTCTCGGCCGCCCACTCGCGCGCGACCGCGGGCGTCACCTGCATCAAGCCGACCTCGCCCGCGTCGCCCTTCATCCACGGGCGGAAGTACGTCTCCTCGTAGATGATGCTCCACACGAGATCGGGGTCGAGCCGGTAGACCGCGGCCTGCCGCGCGATGAGCGCGTCGAAGCGGTGAACCCAGTACTGGTTGAAGAGGTACGCGGCGACGCCGCCGATGATGATGAGGAAGAGGACGGCGAGACTGAAACGTCTGAGGGCGGGCATCGGGTAAAAGCTGTCAGCGAACTACAATCTCTCGAACTCGTCGGGGCCGATTCCGGCTTGTTTCAGGATGCTGCGCAGAGTGCCGACAGGTACTTCACGATGTCTTGGGACGATAGCGGTATATGTTCCGAGCGGCGTCACCCTGGCGAACTTAACATGACTGCCTTTACTGCTCACTTCTTGGAAGCCCACCGCTTCCAGCTTTCGTTTCACCTCGCGGAACGGCAGCGGCTTAAGCTGCGTCAAGCTCGACCTCGATCTTTCGGATGCTCGGCAAGATGGTAGCGTGCGGCGGTTCGAAGTGAAGTTCTAAAGCTTCGCGGAGATTGTCCAGTGCTTCCTGTTCCGTCAGCCCCTGGCTCGCGACTTCGACTTCCCTACACTGCGCGATGAACCATTCATCTTCCTGCCAGACCGTGGCTGTGAACTCCCGGGTCATGTTTTAATTCCTTCTCCTCAGATGTGCCCAGAGGGAGGCGCGGGTGGCGGTGGCGTCGCGCCCCTCGTAACGCGAGAGCAGGGCGCGGCGGTCGAGTACGTGGCCCTGGAGCCAGACCTCCGCGGAGAAGCCCGTGCCGACGGCGAGCGCGTCGCCGCGCAAGGCCTTCGTGTTGACGAGGACTTCGAGCCGGAGCCGGCCGAGGTCTAGATAAACCCAGTAAAGTTCCGTGCCCGAGACGGGGTTGCGCAGGGGCTTGAACGAGATGACGCGCCCCGAGAGCGACCAGTCGTTCTCGTGCGCGGCGCGCGAGGGCGCGGCCTCTTCGAGCGGCTGCCAGCGCGTCTCGCCCGGCTCGGCCGTGACGCGCGCGCGGTAGGCCAGGCCGCAGAGTCCGACGTGCAGCTCCTGCGCGCGGAAGCCCTCGGGGCCGACTTCGGTCAGGTTCTGCAGCTCGAAGAGGACTTCGGTCTCCTGGCCGTCGCAGTAGCCGTGGACGATGGCCTCGCCGTCCTCGTCGTACTCGGTCAAGGCCCAGGGGCTCACGCGCTGCGTGTAGCGCGCGCGAAAGCCCGGCCGGCAGTCGGCGTAGAAGATTTCGCCCGTGCCCGACTCGTACAGGACAGTCCAGACTTCGAGCCCCTCGCCCAGCTTCCAGCAGCGGCCGTGGAGCACGGCGCCGCGGCGGCAGAGCTGCGTCGGCTCGCCCTGGTCGCCCGCGCGCTCCGCGAGGTGGTTGAAGTCCTTCTCGCTCGGCACGTCGATCCCGATGGCTTCGAACGTCTCTTCCATATTAGCGTTCAGCTTCCCTCACCTTGACGCGCGCTTCTTCGGGGACGGCTTGGCGTCCTGCCCGGCGCGCGGGGCGCGGCTGCGGAAGCCGCGGATGTTGCGGACGGGGCCTTGGCGGGGGCTGACGCCCGAGCGCACCATCTCGGCGAACAGCTCCACGTCGTAGTCAGCCTCGCGCGACATCTCCTCCCGTATCGCGTGCAGCTCTTCGAGGAATCTCGGCTTGCGGTACATGATCGTAAATAGTTAATGGTGAATAGTAAATGGTAAATGGGCGCGGCCGTCAACCATTCACCATTAACTATTCACCATTCACCCCTTTTCTGTCATCTCCGAAACTAAGAACTCGGGCGTCACGATCTGCGGGACGAAGAAGCCGGCGGCGGTGTTGAAGAGCCGGATGCGCGCCTGCCGCCGCACGTTCGCGAGGTGGCCGAAGTTCCAGGTCACTAGATAGTCTATTTTGTGGAAGGAGGCAAGCGCGACGTGGACGGCGTCGCCGATGTACTTGCGGTGGAAGATGCCGCGCGAGATGTAGCCCTCGGCGAGGATGGCGACCTCGTCCGTCAGCTCGACCCGTTCGAGCGGCGCGACGAGTTTGAGGTAGGCCTTGCTGTGCGGCTCAGGCACGCGCTCCAGCTCGCGGATGACGAGCGGCGAGACGACGGGCCTGTACTCCGACATCTCGTGCTCCCACCAGCGGATCGTCAGGTCGCGCCGGAACGGCTCGCCGTTATCCAGATACGCCCCGACGACCGAGGTCTCAAGATAGATGCTCTGCTTCATGACCCACCCGAGACGACGGCCGGCTTGCCCCGCAGGTCTTCCTGCGGCGTGACGCGCGGGTCGGGGTCGAGGCGGATGACGCCGCGCGTGAAGTCGAAGGTCACGCGGTAGCGGCGCAGGATGTTGCCGCCGACGATGCCCGTCTGCTCGAACCCGGCCGTCTCGTTGATCGGCTCCATGTCGAGCACCGCCGCGTAGACGTTCTGCCAAGTCTGCGGGCCGAGCGCGAAGTGCGGCAGCAGGACGGTCTGGATGTTGTCGGCCAGGCCGGCCGCGCCGTAGACCTTGATGTAGCCCGACTGCGCGAAGCGGTCGAAGCCCGCGCGCTCGGCCAGCGCCTTCGAGACGACGGAGATCGAGGCACCCGTGTCGATGATGAACTGGGCCGGCCTCTCCAGGCCCTCGAAGCTGACCTCGCCGCTCCAGAAGCCGCTCGAGGTCGTGCGGATGGGGACTTCAATCGAGCCGGCCGGCGGCGCCACGGCCGCCGCGCGCTTCGCCGCGTCGTCGCGCAGGAGAACCATCTGCTTGCCGCCGTAGTCGACCACGGTCGTGTACTTGCCGAGCACCGAGAGGCCGATGTAGCCGTCCACCGGCTCCTGCTCGTTGTAGAAGCGGCGGATGTAGACGGGCACGCGCTCGACCTTCGCGTCGCCGACGTTGAGCGACTGCAGGAAGCCGTAGACGATCTCGAAGCGCCCCTCGCCGCCGACGGCGCGCGCCAGGCCGCCGCGCGCCACCGACTTGATGCCCATGCGTTCGGCCGCCTCGTCGGAGATGACGCACATCCCCGCGCCCGTGTCGACGACGAAGCGCATTGCTTTCGGCGAGCCGTTGACGCGCACGCTGACGACGGGGCGACTGTTGACGATCTCGAAGGGGACGTTAACGGAGTCGGGGCCGCCGACCGAGAGCAGGCTCCCCTGCTGGCCGAGGTAGCGCAGGAAGTCGATGAGGCCGCGGATGCGCGCGCGGCGGTCGGCGTCCGTCTTGGGCGCGATGCGGAGGAAGGTCTCGTAGGCGTCGGCCGCCTCCTTATAGCGCTCGTTGCGCGCGGCGACCTGGCCGAGGTTGAAGATGTAGTCGGGCTCGTTGGGGTCGATGAAGGCGGCGCGGCGCAGGCCGGCGAGACTCTGCGAGATGCGGTTCTCGTAGAAGTCCACCATCGCGAGGCCGCCGATGGCGATGGCCTCGCCGTCGTTGAAGCTGAGCGCGGTGCGGAACTCCTCGACCGAGAGGCGGAAGTCGCCGGAGCCGAGGAGCGCCGCGCCGAGGAGCGCGTGCGCGCGGGCCGACTCGGGCTCGCGCGCGACGACGCGCGCCGCGTGGTCGTAGGCCTCGAGGTTCTTGCGCTGCTTGAGCAGCGCGCGGCTCAAACCCAGACGCGCCGCAGAGTCGCGCGGGTCTTTCGTCAGCAGCTCGCGGTAAATCTTCTCCGCCGCCTCGTACTCGCCCTCGCGCGTGGCGCGCTCGGCGCGCGCCTTCGTCTTCTCGTCCGACGCCCCGACGGCCGTCACTGACGCCGCGGCCAACGCGAGGGCGGCCAGCAGGACGGCCGCCGTGGGGGAAAGTCTCTTCATAAGAACCTCACTTCAGAATCTCCCCGGTCTTCATCGACCAGAGCACGAGGTCAAGCTCGTCGAAGTCTATCGAGACGTCTCGGGCGAAGTCGCGCAGGCGCGCCTCCGTGGCGAGGTAGCGTGCGCGGGTCGCGGGCGGCTGCGGCGATTCGAGGACGCCGACCTCGAACAGGCAGCGCAGGATGTGCTTGTCGAGGATGGCGTAGCCGCGCAGTCCGACGTTGCGCAGGAAGTGGCTCGACTCTTTGTAGCCGAGCCCTTTGATGCCACGGCTCTTCGCGAGCCAGTCACGCCGCTCGACGGGGTCTGCGAAAGACGAGAGCCGCTCGCGCAGGCGCATCCGGCAGTCGCCCTCGAGGTACTCGCGCGTCACGACGATGTAGCCCGAGCGCGAGTTCGGGTAGCGGTGCCGGCCCAGGAGCGCGAGCGTGAGTTCCTCGTGCGTGCCGCGCGCGAGCAGGTGCCGCACGGCCTCTATCGAACCCAGGCCCATCCGCGCCGAAGCGCCCGCGGTGAAGATGCAGAAGACCAGCTCTTCCCACAGGCGCGCGTCCGTGGCCGTCCGCCAGACCTCTGCGAACTCGCCGAGGCGCGCGCGTATCTCCGCGCGGCGCGCGCGGTGCGCGGCGCGAATCCTCTCGACCGTGACGGGCTCTTTCTCTCGCCGCACTCTGTTCGACAAATTCAAAGGCGAGGCTCGCTGGAACGTGTCGAAATTCTATGGGCGCGCTTTCAGCCTTGTCAAAAGGAGAGTAGGCAGTAGGCAGATGGCAGCAGGCAGTTCAGAGAGCCACGCCGTCGAACGTTCGGAATAATCCTTCAACGACCGCAAAGCGGAGTGACTGCCTACTGCCATCTGCCTACTGCCTACTCACTTTCCGGAACGGCGGTTGCTATCGACGTTTCCGGCAGAGTGGCGGTGCATACATCGCGTACGATGTCGGTTCGCATCAAAGTGTTTGCCCGCCTGACTCTTCCCAGAGAAAATTCGCGCGCGCGACGGCGTTTGAACGCCGTGCTATCATGGCGCGCCGTTTTGTTTCGACGGACTCAGACGGCAAGGAGTAAGTGGGTTGAAGAGTATAAGTCTCGTACTGGCCCTCGTCTTCATGCTCGGCCCCGCCGCGGGCGCGCGCGCGCAGGCCGTGAAGTCCGCCCCGGCGCAGCAGCCGGTGGTGCAGCCGACGCCCGTGCCGACGCTGCCGCCGGCCGAGCCGGACGACTTAGCCGGACTCGGCGAAGAGCAGCCGCCGCCCGCCTTCATCCATCAGGGCGTGCTCGTCGAGAAGCTCTCGGGCGAGACCGTGCGCGCCGAGGCGGCCGACCGGCAGTACAACCCCGCCTCGGCCGTCAAGCTCGTCACGGCGCTCGCCGCGCTCAAGACCTTCGGCGCGAAGCACCGCTTCGCCACCACGCTCTGGGTGACGGGCAGTTTCGACAAGGCGACGGGCACCGTCAACGGCGACCTCGTCGTCTCGGGCCGCGACCCTTCCTTCCACGACGAGCACGCCGTCGCCGTCGCGCGCGAGCTGAACCAGATCGGGATTAAGACCGTGACGGGCGACCTCATCATCGCGCCGAAGTTCACGATGAACTTCAGCGCGTCTTCGCAGCGCTCGGGCGAGCGCTTCTACGACACGCTCGACGCGGAGCGCCGGCCGGCCGCGGCGACGCGCGCCTGGTACGACTCGCGCGTGGCGCTGCGCGACGCGGAGGGCTTGAAGGCGACGCCGAGCGTCGCCGTGATGGGCGCCGTCTACGTGGACGCGGTGCCGAAGGGCGCACGCAACGTCCTGACGCACTACTCGCCGCCGCTCGCGGACGTTCTGAAAGTCCTGCTCTGCTACTCAAACAACTTCATGGCCGAGCGGCTCGGCGACCAGTTGGGCGGCGCGCCGGGCCTGATGCGCCTCCTGTCGACAGACCTCGGGTTCAAGCCCGGCGAGTTTCGTCTCTCGACGGCGAGCGGCCTCGGCGTGAATCGCGTGACGCCGCGCCAGATGATGAAGGTCTACCGCGCGCTGCTCGAAGAGCTGCACAAGTACAACCTCAAGGCCGCGGACATCCTGCCGGTCGCGGGCGTCGACCCCGGCACTCTGCAGAAGCGCTACGCCGAGAGCCCCGGCCGCGGCAGCGTCATCGCCAAGACCGGCACGCTCCCGCGCACAGACGGCGGCGCCAGCGCCCTCGTCGGCCAGCTCCGCACGGCGAAGGGCGACACGCTGCTCTTCGTCATCCTCGACCAGCGCGGCAACGTCGTCCGCTTCCGTCGGTGGCAGGACGCGCTCGTCTCGGAACTACAGAACGAGCGCGGCGGCCCCGCGCCCTTCACCTACGCGCCGCAGACGATGGCGATCCGCATCTCCTCCTCCGAGATCGACAGCGCCCGCGCCTCCGCCCTCGACGAGTACGAGCCGGCGAGTCCGAATCAGTAAAGCAAAGGATGAAGGCGGAAGGATGAAGGATGAAGGGACGGCAGTTAAGCCTCCCTTCCGCCTTCATCCTTCCGCCTTCATCCTTCAAACTAGCGCGCCCCGGCGGCTCGGCGACCGCCGGGGCGCTCCTCGCCCGCGCGCGCGATGTGCGGACCGCACGCGCCGCGGCGATTCTCGCGGGTTTGTGTTTGGCGTCCGGGAGGGTGCCCGAGATGCAAAGCGCCGCACCGCACCTGCCGGACTGCCGCCGCGAAGGGCGCGCACGTAAGGCGCGCCCGCCCCGCCGAAGAGCAATTCACAAGCCGCCGCCCGGCGCGACGGGCCGCGCCGCCGGTAAACCTTTGTGTCCTTCGAGACTTGCGCCGCGCGCACGCGCGTGTCGCGTGCGAAGCCCAACTCGGTCGCGAATCGCCCTCCTGTTTCGGTCGGTAACAAGGCTATGTAACGCGCCTCCGTCCTCGACACTCCGACGGAATTGCGCCCGACGTTTCCAGGAACTTCCCCGCCACCCTTCCACAAACGCGCGGGGGAGGCAGCGACTGTGAAGCCGGCTTCTCAACTTGTCACGGAAGGTGACGCCGCGCGCGCACGCCCTCTCCGCAGACCGCGCCATTTCCGCCGCGAAAGCCATTGGCACCGACTTTGCCCAGGCATGTACGCCGGCCCCGTACGTCCTGTCGGGCCGGCGAGGCGAAAGGATTGCGGAGGAGGCGTCAGATGGACTTGGAGAAGAGGGCGGTTTCGAACGGCGGCCGGTGCGGCGAGCGCGGCTTCTCGATGTTGCAGATCGTCTTGACGATAGTCATCGTCGCCATCGTGACGAGCTTCGCCGTGATGCAGATCGCCTCCGCGCGCGACCACATGCGGCTGACCAACACGGCGCAGCAGTTCGCCGGCTACACCGAGAAGGCGCGCCTCGACTCGATCCGGCGCCACGGCACGCTCGGCGGCGGCGAGTCGAAGATCACCTTCAGCTCGACCGGCGGCTACACGGTCTTCTTCGACGGCAACTACGACGGCACGCCCACGAACCGCGTCTTCAACCTCCCCGACGGCGTGACCATCACCAACATCGAGGTGACGGACGCGACCGGCACGACGACCCCGACCCCGACGGCCGGCGCGCCGGTCGTCATCACCTTCGACTGGCACGGGCGCACGGCGAACTCCTACCGCATCACCTTCACCAACTCGCGCGGGCAGCAGACGGTCATCGGCATCACGTCCGCGGGCGAAATCTCGCAGGATCGCAGGCCCGTCTCGCTGACCGCCGGCAACTACGACCCCGTCAACGGCGACACGGGCGCGCTCGGCCCCGCCGGCGTCGCGCCCACGCCCACTCCGACACCGACGCCGACGCCCACTCCGACGCCCACTCCGACGCCGACGCCGACGCCCACCCCGACGCCGACGCCGACGCCGACTCCGACGCCGACACCGACGCCGACACCGACGCCCACCCCGACCCCGACGCCGACGCCTACTCCCACGCCGACCCCGACGCCGACGCCGACGCCCACTCCGACGCCGACACCGACTCCGGTGCCGTGCACCATGACGCTGTCGCCCTCTTCCAGTTCGACGTCGCGCATCGGGCTGCGTAACGGGGGCAACAACACCCCGACCAGCACGGACGTCACCGTCACGTTCAGCACGGGTTCGTTCCCCTTCACGGTCTCCGAGTCCGGCAACGGCAACCACCTGACCGTCACCGTGAGCGGCAACAACATCCACATCGCGGTGCAGAACGGGAACACCAACCGCGGCAACTGGAACCTGGACGTCACGCCCAGCGGCTGCGGGTCAACCCAGACCATCTACCTCAACGTCGCGCAGTAGCGGGAGTGAGAGCCATGTCGAGACCAAACGCGAACAGAAGCCGGGGCCGGTCGGCGAGCGCCAGTGGCGAGCAGTCCGGCTTCACCATCCTCGAAACCGTCATCGCGCTCTTCGTCGCGCTCGTCGTCGGCTTCGGCGCCATCGGCCTCTTCCTCTTCTCGACCAGCTTCAACGGCGGGGCGAGCGACCGCGCCCGCGCCCTCGCCATCGCGCAGGAGAGGATGGAGGAGCTGCGCTCCATGAGCTACTCGAACGCGGCGCTCGCGGCGGGCACGACCACCACGACCGTCACGAGCGGCAGCAACGCGGCGAACGTGTCCGACCAGCGCACCTTCAGCGTCACGACGACTATCGTCAACGACACCACGACCAACCCCACGGGCCGGCAGAAGACGATCACCGTAACCGTGACGCCGGCGGCCGTGGGCGGCCGCTTCAGCCCCGGGGGCGTGACCCTGTTGATGCTGCGCAGCTCCGACGCGGTCGGCAACAACTGAGACGGCGCGGGAGGAAGAGAGCCATGCAAACAGTGAGTGACAGGAAGGACAGGGGGCGCCGGGGCGAGGCCGGCTTCTCGCTCGTCGAGCTGCTGGTCGCCATCGGCGTGACGCTGGTCATCATGGTGGTCGCCACCCGCCTGCTCGCCATGTCCATGTTCGTCCGCCAGCGCGAGAACCAGCGCGCCGAGGCGGTGGCCGACGTGCAGCGCGCGCTCCAGGCCATGTCGCGCGAGATTTCGAACGCCGGCCTCGGGCTGTCGAACAACGGGCTGGTGGCAGACGACTCGGACGACACCTCGATCCGCATCCGCTCGAACCTCAACGCCATCTGCACCACCAACCTGGCCTGCGACTCCGACACGGCCGACGCGGGCGAGGACGTCGTCTACGCCATCATCAGCGACACGGACGACACCGGCGTCGTCCAGCGACTCATCACGCGGCAGGACATCAACAGCGGGAACGCCATCTCGCAGCTCGCCAACCGCATCGACAACCTTCAGTTCGTGTACGTCAAGCCGGACGGGACGACGACCCTCAACGCCTCGCAGGCGCAGAAGGTCAAGATCACCGTGACGGTCACGCTGCGGGCCGTCGGCAAGTCCGGGCAGCCCGGCTACCAGCCGCCTTCGCAGACGGAGCTGGTCTCGGAGGTCGTGCTGCGCAACCTCCTGCTCAACAACTGACGAGGGCGGCGCGCCCTCGGGAGACTACCGGAGATGAGAAGCAAGCCCAGTGAACACGGACGCGGCCGCCGCGGCGAGCGCGGCGCCGCCCTCGTCATGTCCCTGCTGATCGCGATGCTGCTGCTCGCCGCGGGCGGCGCGCTCATCGCGACCGCCGGCATGACGGTCTCGAACGCCACCGACGCCACGGCCGAGGTGCAGGCCTACTACGCCGCCGACGCCGGACTCCAGGCCGCGCTGTCGGTCGTCCGCCACAACCGCGCCTCGACCGTGAACGGGCTGGCGTCCGACTTCCACACCTTCGCCTGCGGCACGGCCGCCGTGTGCGTCAACAGCGGCAACGACCTCTCGCAGTGGCTCGGGAGCATGCCGCGGCCCCTCGGCACCAACCTCTCATACACGCTGACGGTGACCGACCCGAGCCTGACGGCCGGCGCCAACATCGCGGCCAATTACTCACCGCGCTACCTGCTCATTCGGTCGGTCGGGCGCGGGCCGCGGGGTGCCGTCAAGGTGATGGAGATGATGGTGGACAACTTCCCGTTCGACTTCACGGCGCGCGCGGCCATCGCCATCCGCAGCAACGACACGGACACGACGGGCATGACCGCGTTCACCCTCGGCAGCAGTAACCCGCACGAGTGGACAGGCAACGACCTCGCCGGGCTGGCGCCGCCCCTTCCGGCCTTCGTCGTCACCAACACGGCGGATTACGACGCGGGCGACGGCTTCGGCGCCCCGCCCGGCAACGCGCAGGGAAAGGGCGAGGCCGCCATCAACCACGATAACCAGAACGTCTCCGGCCAGACGCTACTGGCGAAGCTGAGCCCGTCGGCCCTTCAGAGCTGGCTTGGGAACGCCACTCAGGCCCGCGCCTTCCTCACCGCGATGAGGGCCAAGGCGGCGGCGGCGGGGCGGCTGAACCCGTCCGACTACGGCTCGACCTCAAGCCCGAAGTTCAGCTTCGTGGACGGCGACGCCGGGGGCGACGGGGCGGGACTTATGATCGTGACCGGCACCTGGAGTCAGGGCGGCAGCACCAAGTTCCACGGCGTTATCCTCGCGCTCGGCGACGGAGTCGTCGCCCGCAACGGCAACCCCGACACGACCGGCGCCGTCGTCCTGGCGAACTTCCAGCACAACTACGACTCGCTCACCGGCTCCTACACCGGCGCGGGCGGGTTCGGCTCGCCGTCCATCACGACCGCGGGCGGCGGCAACTCGCTCGTCGGCTACGACTCCGACTGGGTGAGGAAGGCGATGGATACGCTCGGCAACCGCGTCGTCGGCATCATCGAGAAGTAAGCCGGCCGGCACAACCCCTACACTCAGGCGGCGTGCGCGAGGACTCAAGCCCTCGCGCACGCCGCTCGACCTTTCCCGCCTTGACACCCCTTCGCGCCCGTCGCTACCATCCGCCACTGACGAAGTGATAAGTGATTAGTGATAAGTGATAAGAAGGAAGGGCGGGCCTTGCCTTCTCTTATCACTTATCACTAATCACTTATCACTTAACTTTTATGCCTGACGTTCTGCTCGTCGAAGACAAGGAGAGTCTGAGGCGCGTGCTGCGCCTCACTCTGGAGAGCGCCGGCTACAGCGTGGCCGAGGCGGCGGACGCTCGCGCGGCGGCGCAGACCCTGGCGCGCGAGCCGTACCGCCTGGTGCTGACAGACCTGCGGATGCCGCACGGCTCCGGGATAGACGTGCTGCGCGCGTCGAAGGCGGCCGCGTCGGACGTGCCCGTCATCCTGATGACCGCCTACGGCTCCATCGACGAGGCCGTGCAGGCGATGAAGGAGGGCGCGCACGACTTCCTGCAGAAGCCGGTGGACTCGAACCACCTCCTGCTGCTCGTCGAGCGCGCGCTCGAACACATGCGCCTGCGGACGGAGAACGTCCTGCTGCGCGAGGAGTGGTCGCGCCGCTACGGCTTCCCGCGCATCGTCGGCGAGAGCGACAGCATCAAGCGCGCCGTCGCGGAGACGCAGCGCGTCTCCGCGACCGACACGACCGTCCTCCTCCTGGGCGAGTCGGGCACGGGCAAGGAGCTGTTCGCGCGCGCCGTCCATCATCTCTCGCCGCGCCGAGACCGCGCCTTCGTCGCCATCAACTGCGCCGCCATCCCCGAGACCCTCATCGAATCCGAACTCTTCGGCCACGAGCGCGGCGCCTTCACCGGCGCGACCGAAAGACGGCCCGGCAAGTTCGAGCTGGCCGCGGGCGGCACGATCTTCTTAGACGAGATCGGCGAGCTGCCCCTGAACGTCCAGGGGAAACTCCTGCGCGCGATTGAGGAGAAGGTCGTCGACCGCATCGGCGGACGCGCGCCCGTCCCCGTCGACGTGCGCATCGTCGCCGCGACGAACCGCGACCTCCAGGCTGCCTCCGAGGCGGGCGAGTTCCGCCGTGACCTCTACTTCCGCCTCGCGGTCTTCCCCGTCCACATCCCCGCTTTGCGCGAGCGCGGCGAAGACGCCGTCCTGCTCGCGCGCCACTTCGCCGCGCAGCTCGGGCGCGAGCTGCGCAAGCGCGAGGCGACGTTGACCGAAGAGGCGGAGGCGCGCGTCCGCGCGCACCCCTGGCCCGGCAACGTCCGCGAGCTTGAGAACGCCATCGAGCGCGCGTGCATCCTCGCGGACTCCGACGCGCTCACGCCCGCAGACCTCGGCCTCGTCCGCGACGCCGCGCGCCCCGCGACCGAGGACGAAGTCGGCGCGGACTTCGACCGCTCGGGCACGCTCGCCGAGGCGGCCGAGCGCGCCGCGCGCGCCGTCGAGCGCCGCAAGATCGCCGAGGCCCTGCGCGCGCACGAGGGCAACAAGACGCGCGCGGCCGAAGACCTCGGCGTGAGCTACAAGACGCTCCTGACGAAGATCAAGGAGTACGAACTTTAAGAAGGTCGGGGCGTACACCCGAGAAGCCGGATGAGACGAGACGCAGAGGGCGAAGAGGAGAAGGCGGGGCGCGTGCGCGGCCCCCTGGACGCCGAGCACGGCGAGTCCGACCTGCTCGCGGGGCAGAGGGAGGCGCAGGTCGGCGCGGCCACCGGCGAGTTCCCCGCCGAGGCCGTCCGCGCCCGCGGCGAGCGCAAGACCTTCAGCACGGGCAAGGGCGCCTTCCTCGTCGGCGCCGGGATTCTGCTGAGCCGCATCGTCGGCGTCATCCGCCAGAGAATCTTCGGCTACTTCCTCGGCACCTCCGCCGCGATGGACGCCTTCAACGCGGCCTTCCGCATCCCGAACTTCCTCCAGAACGTCTTCGGCGAAGGCGCGCTCTCGGCCTCCTTCATCCCCGTCTACGCGCGCCTGCTCGCGGGCAAGGAGCAGGACAGGGAGGAGGCAGACCGTGTCGCCTGGGCCGTCTTCACGCTGCTCGCGCTCGTCGTCTCTCTGCTCGTGCTCGTCGGCGTGCTATCGACGCCGCTGCTCATCAACGCCATCGCGATGGGCTTCCAGGGCGAGAAGCGCGACCTCACCGAGCGGCTCGTGCGCATCTTCTTCCCCGGCGCGGGGCTGCTCGTGCTTTCGGCCTGGTGCCTCGGCGTGCTCAACAGCCACCGCCGCTTCTTCCTCTCCTACACCGCGCCCATCGTCTGGAACCTCGCGCTCATCGCGGCGCTCGCGTGGGCGGGCTGGCCTTCGCGCGGCGTGCCGCTCACAGACCTCAGACTGTGGGGCAACGTCGCGGCCTACGCGGCCTGGGGCTCCGTCATCGGGAGCGCGCTCCAGTTCGCGGTGCAGTTGCCGACGGTGCTGATGCTTCTGAAGCGCGCGCGCCTCGCGCTCGGGCTCGGGAACCGGCACGTGCGGACGGTCTTGAAGAACTTCGTGCCCGTCTTCGTCAGCCGCGGCGTCGTGCAGATATCCGCGTTCGTGGACGCCTGGCTCGCGAGCTGGCTCGGCGACGGCGCCGTCGCCGCGCTCGGCTACGCGCAGAGCCTCTACACGCTGCCCGTCAGCCTCTTCGGCATCTCGGTCTCGGCCGCGGAGCTGCCCGAGATGTCCTCGAGCGTCGCGGGCGAGCAGACGGAGGTGGCCGCCGAACGGCTGCGCACGCGGCTCGACGCGGGACTGCGCCAGATCGCGCTCTTCATCGTTCCCTCTTCGATGGGCTTCCTCGCGCTCGGCGACGTGATGGTCGCGGCGCTCTACCAGAACGGTAAGTTCGGCCGCGCCGATAGCGTCTACGTCTGGGCCATCCTCGCCGGCTCGGCCGTGGGACTCTTAGCCTCGACGCTGGGAAGGCTCTACGCCTCGACCTTCTACGCGCTGCACGACACGCGCAGCCCCCTGCGCTTCGCCGTCGTGCGCGTCTTCCTGACGACCGCGCTCGGCTACCTCTTCTCGATACCCCTGCCCGACGCGCTCGGGGTCTCACGCCAGTGGGGCGCGGTGGGGCTGACGGCCTCGGCGGGCCTCGCCGGGTGGGTCGAGTTCGCGCTGCTCAGGCGCGGACTCAACCGGCGCATCGGCCGGACGGGGCTGCCGCTCTCGTACGTCTCGAAGCTCTGGGCGTCGGCGGGCCTGAGCGCGGCCGTCGCGTGGGGTTTGAAGTTTCTGCTCGGCGGCGTACACCCGATCATCCTCGCGGTGCTGGTGCTGACGCCGTACGGGCTGCTCTACTTCGCCGTCACCTCGCTCTGGGGCCTGCCCGAATCGCGCGCCGTCGTCGGGCGTTTTACGAAGATTCTCGGGCGGCGGCTGGGTTAGACGCGCCGGCCGCGCGTCACGAAGAATTAAGTTGACGCGCGAGAATTTTCCGTCTACTCTCACGCCACCTCGTTCCTGGAAAAACATTTTTATTGCTCATCTCTACCTGACAGGACAGGGTTGTAGACCCGACAGGATGGGACGAGACGATAGTTCTCGCGACTTGAAACCCGCTCTTTTCTTCCAGCCCTCTTCGCTCACGCCACGCGAGAGGGCCGCAGCTTCAATCACTCTTACGGGGAGATAAGGTAACGATGTTTAAAAAAGCTTTGCTCACGACCGCAGCTGCCGTCGCGATCTTCGCCCTGAGTTCGGTGGCCCGCGCCGACACCATCAACATTGTCGGCAACAGCACCGGCAACCTCTCGACGGCCGTCGTGAACACTTCTTACAACGCGGCGACTCAGACCTTCACCTTCACCATCACGAACACGTCGCCCTTCGCCGCGACAGTCAGCGGAGTCGGATTCGACATCGGTGCCGGTAACATCAACGGGTTCACCGGCAGCGTGACCAACCTCTCTGACACCGATTTCACTTTCAGGGACACCGACCTCGGCAACGTCCCGCAGTTCAACGGCGCGGTGCTCGACTTCGGCTTCACGACCTCGAACAACGGCGCCTTTACCAACGGCTTCCCGAACAGCGCGCTCGACCCGGGGAAGAGTCTGACCTTTACCGTCGTCGGCCACGGCAATTTCGGCAGCCTGACGGAGCAGCAGATCGCCAACTCCATCTACGTCCGCTTCCAGCGCGTCGGCGCCAACGGCTCGGGCAGCGACGTGGGCCGCCCCGGCGCGCCCAGCGCCGTCCCCGAGCCGATGACGATGATCCTCTTCGGCACGGGCCTGGCCGGCATCGCCGCCCGCGCACGCCGCCGGACAAAGAAAGCCTAACCCAGTCAAGACTCGGGGCCGCGTTAGTTTGAGCGAAGCGAGGCCGCGGACGAACCGTTCGTCCGCGGCCTCTATATTTATGTCTGGAAGGTGGTCGCGATTTACAGTTTCTATACAAATGTTAGGTAAAGATTCAGACGTGGCTCGTTCCCCTCGCGAAACTCGGAAGTCTCTTTTTCCCCATTGGCAAAGCGTCTCTGACGCAGGTTTCACTTTTCACCCGAAGTTTTCCAAGGAGGTCCGCAACCGTGACTAACCGTCTCAGAACTCTTCTCTTGAGCACCGCGGCCGTGCTCTTCGTCGCCCTAGCCGGCTCTCAGGCGCGCGCCGACATCATCTACCTGCCGAACGCGACCGCCCCTTCGGGCGGCGTCGGGCACCAGCCCGAATCCATCCTCTCCATCCAGTCGCCGGGTAGCACCAGCAACGCCGCCGGCGGGGTGAGTTGGAACGGCAGCAAAGACGTAAGGTCGGGCGACGCCAAGAACGGCGTGCACACGAAGACGCTCACCTTCGGGCAAGCGGGCATCACCAACGCGGGCCAACTGCGCATCTTCATGGACACGGAAGACCCGGACAACGACCTGACCCTGAACAGCCTCGTGCTGACGGCCTACGGCTCGAACGGGCAGGTGCTCTTCCAGGGTTCTCTGGCCGCGCCCATCGACTTCGGCAACGAGCAGAACGGGCAAGGGCACGGCGACCGCGTCTTCGCCCTCGACGCCATCCAGGCGGCGCGGCTCCAGGCCGTCTTCTTTGCGAATCCGAACCTACGGCTCGGACTGTTCGCCAGCACGAGCGACGACACCGGCTCTTTCACCAACTTCAAGCTCGGCCAGGGCCCCACGGCCCCCGCGGCCGTCCCTGAGCCGGCGACCATGATCCTTTTCGGAACGGGCATCGCCGGCATCGCCGCCCGCGCACGCCGCCGGACGAAGAAGGCTTAAAGCCTCCGGCGACTCGGGGCCGCGCCTATCGATCAAAGTGAGGCCGTGGGCGGAAGGTTCGTCCACGGCCTTAAAATTTAGCGTACGGAGCCGGACTTCGCCCTTTCGTTTCAAAAATTTAGCTTTACATTTTTTCCGGAAGCCGGTAAATTGCCTTCCACCTTTTCTGAAAGCGCCGAGGAATTAAGTCTTTACTGGCTAAGTAAGGCCTCTAAGTGGCTTGGTTTCGTAGGCTGTAGGCCGTTTTGCCCCGGCCCGCCGCCCTTACATTCGTTCAGCTCTCGGATCACGGTCTTTTACGCGAACGGCGTCGGAAAGTGCGGTTTCCTTTCGCCTTCAAGCTAAGGGGCTGCCCCGCTCCTGCGCTTCTGGCCGTCCCGTTTAGGTGGAGTGCAAACGAAAAGGTCTCAGTAAGGAACACGGAGGAACCCAAACAATGATTAACCGAACTCTCGCGATGGTTAAACCGTTCGCACTCAGCCTCGTCGCCCTCGCCTTTATCGCCCTCGCCGGGCAGCAGGCGCGCGCCGACGAGGTGTTCATTGCGGGCTTTACCAACGGCTGCTTCGGGGCGGCCTGCGCCCCCGGCGCGACGGCCACCTCGGGCGGGCTGACCTACAGCAACTCGACCTTCCAGGGGACGACCGCCAACGGCTTCCGCGCCATCGGCGGCAACCCCAACCCGGGGTCGAAC
>JAFAZX010000034.1 GCA_019239425.1 Acidobacteriota bacterium | reverse complement strand
CGAGATCGCCAAGCTCATCGGCTCGCCCCCGGGCTACCTCGGCCACCGCGAGACGAGCCCGATGCTCACGCAGGAGAACCTCGACCGCTTCCACACCGAGGAGAGCAAGCTCTCGCTCGTCCTCTTCGACGAGATCGAGAAGGCCTCCGACTCGCTCTGGCAGCTCCTGCTCGGCATCCTCGACAAGGCGACGCTCACTTTGGGCGACAACCGGCGCGTGGACTTCTCGAAGACGATGGTCATCATGACCTCGAACCTCGGCGCGCGGGAGATGTCGGAACTTATCTCGGGCGGCATCGGCTTCGCGCCGAAGAAGGACGGGAAGCACTCGCAGGACACGGAAGTCGACCAGAAGATTTACCGCACGGCGGTCGAGGCCGCGCGCAAGAAGTTCAGCCCGGAGTTCATGAACCGCATCGACAAGGTGGTCGTCTTCCGCAGCTTGAAGGAGCACCACCTGATGCAGATTCTGGAGCTGGAGCTGTCGGCCGTGCAGGATCGCATCATGAGGAGTGCGGGGACGAAGTTCGTCTTCCAGTGCTCGCAGGCGGCGAAGGACTTCCTGCTCGAAGAGGGCATCGACTTCAAGTACGGCGCACGCCACCTGAAGCGCGCCATCGAGCGGTTCATGGTCTACCCGCTCTCGAACCTCGTGGCGACCGACCAGGTGGGCCTGGGCGACCTCGTCTACGTGGACTTCGACGAGTCGCGCGGCAAGCTCTCCTTCTCCAAGCGCGCGGGCGGCGCGCTCATCGCGGACGCGCAGGAGGTGGAGGACGAGTCGGACAAGCCGGCCGTCAAGTCGGGCGGCGCCGCCGCGCAACTCCCGCAGGCCCGCGCCGCGCGCAAGAGCAACAACAGCCGCGGCGACAACAGGTCGGAGGTCTGAAGAACCCGCGAGCGTAAACAGAACGGCGGTGAGAGCGTTTGACTCTCACCGCCGTTCTACTTCTCCACAATCCTGACCTGGCTCCTTACTTCCCCTCTTCAAATCCCTCCGCCCGCGGGCCGTGCCGCGTTTGACGGGTCGAGCTTCTTTAAAGCCTCGAAGGCTATCCGCGAAAGGTACGGGTCGCGGTGCGTGAGCAAGTTGCGGAGGGCGGGAGCGGCGGCCGGGTCGCCGATGAGGCCGAGGGCGCGCGCCGCCTCGCGCCGCACGTCCTGGGGCGCGCGCTCGTCCGAGAGCGTCTCGACGAGCACGGCCACGGCGTCGCGACTCCCTATCAGCCCGAGCGAGACCGCGGCCGAGCGCCGTACGAACTCGTCCTCCTCGACCTTGCGCCGACGCAGACGGTTGAAGAAGCCCGTGGCCCGCAACCTCCTCGAAAGCGCGCCCGCGAGCGCGGGGGCCGCGGCCGCGTCCCCAATCTGGCCGAGCGCGACGGCCGCCGCGCCGCGCACCGAAGCCTGCTTGTCCGTCTCAAGGGCGGCGGCCAGCGCGGGCACGCCCGCGGCACTCCGCGTAACGCCGAGCGCGTATGCGGCCTCGCGCCGAACGAATTCGTCGCGGTCGCGCAGGAGCGGGACGACGAGCGTCGCCGCCTCGCCCGGCGGGAGCGAGAGCACCGCGCGCGCGGCGGTCGCGCGGACGATGGCGGCCGCGTCGCCGAGCGCAGCCGCCGCGGCCCTCGAAGCTTCCGGGCGTCTCAAAGCGCCGAGGCGCGTGACGGCCTCGCGCCTCTCTTCCGCGTCGACCGACGAGAGGCGCGCGGTCAGAACTTTTATCTCTTGCTGTTGCGGCGTGAGGTCGCCCTGTGCGGCGCGGGCGGGCTCGAACGCGGACAGGCAGGCGAGGGCCAGAAAAAAAGAGACGGCGACACGCGGCGCGCGCGGGACGCGCCGGGCTGTTTCAAACTTCGAACGCGCGCGGGCGCGTCTCTCGACTCTCATGCGCGGGCGGAGAGGCTGAGCGCGTCCTTGCGCTCAGCGCGGCGTCGCACGGACTCCCACTCGAACGCCTGCTGCGCGCGCGCGTTCTCCTTCGACTCGGCGAGGAGCGAGACCAGCTCGTCCTCCCAAGTCCCCGGCAGGGACGCGGCGCGCCGCATGGACTCCATGATCGAGATGTAGTCGAGGACTTCGTGGACTTCGGTGTCGGTCAGGTGTTCGAGCTTGAGCGCGAGGCGCTGTCGCTCCGTGATGCGTCTGGCCATCGGTCGGCTCCCTTCTCGCGAAGCCGCCCGGCCAGCCGCGTCAGGCTAGAGCGGCGCGTGTGCGCGCTCGGTGGCGGGCGGGCCGTCGGCGTTCGTGTGCGGCGCGGCTGCGGCGCGCGCGATGACTTCTCTCACCGTGTTTGAAGTGGTCTCCGTGGGCTGCAAACTCTTGCGCCGTTGAATGCGCGTGAGAGCGCGCGGTGGCCCCGGACTCGAAATCGAGTCGCGCCCCCGAAGGCTCTCGGCTGCTGCTCTTCAATTGTTCGGCTGTCGTTCGAAGCAGTGCAGAACTGCTCGTGCGGCGAAATATACATGAGGCGCCCGGCGGGCGCAAGAATCAGAGGCGTAAACGGAGTACGAAGAACGAACGGGCGTCGTGCGGGTCAGTCTATCCTCGACGCGACGTTGTGCATCGTGTCCACGATGAGGACGGCGATGGGCGGGTAGAAGAAGAGGTCGGGGCGGAAGTTGTGACCGAAGAGGTAGTGGATGGCGTTGAAGATCTCCATGTACTTCATGACCGAGCCCATCAGCAGCCCGCTGGAGAGGCTCAGCGCGAAGCCGAGGATGAGGAAGGTCGAGGCGGCGAAGCGCGTGAAGGGCTTGTCGGACTCGCCGCGGTCGGCGTTGATGAGCGAGTCGTGGATCGACTTCGGGTTGTAAGTGTAGTGCTCGAAGCAGGCCTTCAGGCGCACGGCCAGGTGCCAGAGCCCGATGCAGAAGAGCGTGACGACGATGGCGCGGCCGAAGAACTGGAAGCTGTACCAGAAGGGCGGCTTGAACCAGGAGACGAAGAAGGTCGAGAGGAAGAGCGTGACGGTCGTGAAGACCGCCTGCTGGAGCGCGAAGTTCTCGCGCCGCTCGGCCTCGATGATCTGGTCGACGCGGCGGTCGAAGCGGCGCTGGATGGCGATCCGCCGCAGGCGCTGCGCGTGCTGGTTGTCCGTGTGAAAGACCGAGCCGCCGACGAAGTCGTCGCTGTGGGCGCGCTTGAGCTGCGTGTCGTGGTGTGCGCGCTCCTGCGGGTCGCTGAGCGTGCGGTAGGCCAGGGAGATGAGGGCGAACTCGCGCGCCGCGCGTTCCGTCCCCCCGTTCACGTCCGGGTGGCGCTCGCGCGCGAGTTTCCTGTAGGCCGACTTGATCTCGGCCGCCGAGGCCGTCCGCTTGACCTTTAAGACTTTGTAGTAATCGACCACGGTCAGCTTACCGAAAACTCTGTGGGCCGGGAGAGTCCCCGTTCGGCGTCACTATAGCACTTTTTAGACGCGCACGTCCCGCCCTTGGTGCCCGAGAATTTCATAAGAAATCCTCGGGCGCTTCGGACGGGACGCGCGCGTGTGAAGTGGAGAGTCTGAGGCCGGGAGCTTACCTCGTGCGGCCGCCGAGGGGGGCGAGGACTTTTTTGTGGTGCCCGCGCCTACAGACCCTTTTCTGCACGGACGCACAGCAACACCTATGCCAACATTCTAGCAATAAAAAAGTGCAGAAAAATCTAATTATTCAACTCTGCCCCCGACGCGGCTGTCAACAAATGTTGACGCCGTCGTCCACATATGTGGACGACGGCGTCAACATTTGCAGCGACAAGACGGGTAAGACCGTCTCTACCCGTTACCGCCCGCGTTCCCTTCGGCCGCGCGCGCGGACTCGCGCTCGATGAAGTTGAGGAGCGTGCGGACGGCGACTCCCGTCGGGCCTTTCGAGCGGAAGGGCTTGGCGTCGTCGCCCCAGGCCGTGCCCGCGATGTCGAGGTGCGCCCACGAGAGCCCTTCGGCGAACTCCTTGATGAAGGCGGCGGCGGTGATGGTGCCGGCCTTGCGGCCGCCGACGTTCTTGATGTCGGCGATGTCGGACTTGATCTGCTTCGAGTACTCCTTGTCGAGCGGCAACTGCCAGAACTTCTCGCCGACCTCCCTGCCCGACTCGATGATCTCGTCGATGAGTTCCTGGTCGGTGCCGAGCAGTCCCGTGTTCACGTCGCCGAGGGCGATGGAGACCGCGCCCGTGAGCGTCGCCAGGTCGATGACGCGGGTGGCGCCGAGCTTCTTGGCGTAGGAGACGGCGTCGGCGAGGATGAGGCGGCCTTCGGCGTCGGTGTTGATGACCTCGATGGTCTTGCCGGTCATGGCGACGACCACGTCGCCCGGCTTGGTCGCCTTGCCGGAGGGCATGTTCTCGGTCGAGGGCACGACGCCGAGGACGGGAATCGGCGGCTTGAGCTGCGCGACGGCGCGCATGACGCCCAAGACCGTGGCGCCGCCCGTCATGTCGTACTTCATCAGCTCCATGTTCTCGGAGGGCTTGATGGAGATGCCGCCCGTGTCGAAGGTGATGCCCTTGCCGACGAGCGCGAGGTAGTCTTCGCCGTCCTCGACCTTCTCCTTGCCGTCGGGCAGGTAGGTGAGCACCATCATCTTCGGCGGCTGGTCGGAGCCGCGCGCGACCGAGAGGAGCGCGCCCATGCCCTCCTGCTCCATCCGCGCCTGGTCGAGCACGTCGATGTCGAGCCCGAACTGGTTGGCGATCTCCTGCGCGCGCTCGGC
>JAFAZX010000081.1 GCA_019239425.1 Acidobacteriota bacterium | reverse complement strand
CAAACAGGCCGCCGTTAAGGTATGGTACTTTGCCGAGAAGGAATTCGATTTCCGGATTACGTTCGGGCTTGCCGAGCCCATCGTGGAAAAGTCTGCGCAGAAATGTATTGTAGAACGAGTAAAACTTATCCTTACCATACCGCTCCTGCATCAGGGTGAGACGATTTCGTAAGTAGTTTCGGTCGCCATTGAGAAAGCCTTTCCGTTGAAGAAAGTAAATGAACATTAAGCGATTGAGCATGAGCGACGCGTACCAGGACTTTTGCTCTGCGTCTTCAATCCCCACAATCTGTTTGAGGAAAGCGTCGTGCTCTTTTTTGAATTGGTCGTAGAAGCGTTTGGTTACGCGCTCGACGTTGAATGCGGAGCGCACACGGCTTGAGATTCCAGCGACACTCAGCCCTCCAGCCTCTTCCTCCTGAAGCGATATGAAGAGCTGTGACAACTTGTGAGCCATTCGCTTCCCGACTTGCTGCGCAGGAACGAATGATTCTTCGCGCGCGATGCGTGGCTGTCCTTCTTCACGCTGCTCCCAGCGCCAGATTTGCGTTGTGCGCTCCCCATCAACGAAGACTATCAGGTGCTCATAAGCTAGCATTGTCACTTCACGATCAATCTTCGTACGAATAGTGCGTGATGGGATCCCATTAGAAGATCGGCACTCGAAGACTTGGAAGCCGCGCTTTTCGGCAACAGGCATTAGGGTGAATGATGTACCATCAACGGGCAGCGCCCGCGGCGGCAAACGCAGCCTGTCCCAGCCAAGCTCTTGTGTGAAAAGTTCTGTGAACTTGAACTCTTTGAGGAGCTTTTGAGTATTTCTGAGGTCCAGAGTTGTCATACTGGTTATGCCCGTCGGCTTTGTGAGTATGTGATGTTTAAGCCTGTGCGTTCCTCAAGCCCATCGAACAGATGATACGCGGCTCGCCGTCCTGCTCGTCTTCGTGGACGACGCACAGGCGGTCTTCGTCGCGTAGGGCAATAACGAGTTGGACGAGAGATTCATCTGTCGCGCCGCCTCGCATCTGCCGGTTCAAAACGTCGGCAGTGGCCTGGCGCAGTGGATAACGGTAAATTTCGTCTATCGTTTTAAGCAATGCTTCAGACTCGAAGAGGGTCCCTCGAACGCTGTCAGCGTAGGACTTCAAGCGGTTGTAGATGCGAAACCTCGCGCCGCTCGGCCTGCCCAATCCGCCGCCAACGTTCTTTTCTTCACGGATTATAAGTTCGACGCCTTTCTGCACGAGTTCATGGTGATTTTCGGCTCGCGGCAGCGGCTTCGTTTCGGGCACACACTCAGCAGCCTTCAAAATTGCATACTGCGATTCGGTGACACTATTCCCCTGTTCATCAATCCACGCGAGCGCGTCGTTGCCCTCCGCCGTACGCATGTAGACGAGTGCTCCTTCGGGCGCGTCCTTACCAAAAGGGATGTGCTGCTTGGTTGCGTAGGTCACAGGGGGAAGTTCTGGGATAATCTTTTGCAACTTGGGGTTTTCTGTGATGGCGTTCTTCCAAATCTGGTAGGCGTAGGAGGCGAGATCAACTTCCGTATCAGCCTCGCCGTCGAGGACGTTGCTCTTCTCGTTGTAGAGGTCGAGCAGAAAGCCGTCACGCTTGTCGTCCTCGAAGAAGGCTTCGTCGGTGCCGACCACCTCGGCGTTCTGGCGCAGACGCTCTCGCACACGTGCGCGCAGGCGGATGATGTTCTCGACTCCTTCGGCTGGGAGGAACGAATAGCATAGGATGCTGTCGGCCTTCTGGCCGACACGGTCAACGCGACCAGCGCGTTGGATGAGGCGGATGATCGCCCACGGCAGATCGTAGTTGACGACTACGTGCGCGTCCTGCAAGTTCTGTCCCTCACTCAGAACATCTGTGGCGACTAGTACGCGCAGTTCTTCTTCAGAAGGAACGCGCGTCTGCTTCTCATTACTGACAGGGCTGAAACGCCACGCGATTTCCGTCGGATTCTCCGAAGCACCGGTGACACCGGCTATCTGCTTAATACCGCGGCGACACAGTTCCCGAGCAACGTAACGTACCGTGTCGGCAAACTGCGAGAAGACGAGCAACTTCTCCGTCTTGTATTTCCCATTGATCAGGGTAGCAAGCGCATCAAGCTTACGGTCTTCGGCGGCGCGCCATTCGCCGCTCAGGTGCAGGATACTGAGTAACGCCTGACAGTCCTCCTCCAAATCCCGCTTGAGTTCCGAGGTGAACAGCGTCGTCGCGAGCCACTTGAAATGACTGAGATGCTGGCTAGCGTATTGGGCGTAGATTGAAGCAGCGCGACGCTGGAAGTCCTTAGCATCATGGAGTAAAGAAACATCTTCAGACTCCGCAACTTCTTCGGCCCTGTCTGCGTCCGCCCCATCTTCATAGTCGATTAAGCTCGCTGTGAGGCTCGTTGAGTCCGCGTCTTCGTCCATCACGCGAGCGTCGAGCAGCGTCGCGTCCTGTGTCCCGATGGGCAGAGGCAGGTTGTTATTGATGGCGTGCAGAAAGATGTAGTTGCGCAGGATATGGCGCTCGATTGAGAGCAGGAAGGCTTGTCCACTCGACTCCAACCGCTTGAACAGATTCGTCCGGCAAAAACCCATAAGGCGTTTTCCGGCGCGCGACAGATCACGTAAGACCTTCTCTTCACCCGCCATCGGCTTAACGCGCGGGCGCACGGCGACATAATTGCCGAGGCCGTAACGCGGCAGATTCAGATTATTAACCGCGTCAACGACGGGCGGCGTGTAGAGTTTCGCGTACTGGTCCTGCGGGTCATCACCATCAACCCGAAACTTGACCGTCTTAGGCACGCGCGATGGGAAGTAGGATGGCGTGCCGTCTTCGAGGACGAGGAACTTGCGGCTGGTCGCTTCGTCCGCCTTTGCGTAATTTTCCTGGATGAAGGTGCGCGTGCGCCGCACCATGTAGAGCCGCATCAGCTCACGCCAGTCGTCCGCGTACTCGCTCTTCTCAAACGCGGCGATGGTGCGCGGCGCGACTTGCCCGAGCGCGGCGAAAGCGGCGTCGCCCAGCTCTCGCAACAGCCGCTCGGGGCGTATTCCCAAATCCTTGTCTTCCGCGACAAAGAGCCGCAGTTGGCTGGAGAGGTCGTGGTAAGTTTTGTTGTAGGGCGTGGCTGAGAGCAGTATGCAGCGGCTGTCGTTCTTCTCGATGTACTCCTTTATCGCCCGGTAGCGTCTGCCTTCGCGGTTGCGCAGATTATGGCTCTCGTCAATCAGCACGAGACGAAAACGGCGCATCTCGGCGAGTTCCTTCGTGACGCGTGTGAGCGACAGCACTTTGGCTCGAAGGCGGTAACGCTGCCTGTAGTCTTCCCACATCGGCACGAGGTTCTTCGGGCAGATGATGAGGGTTTCAATCCCGTAATCATCCTCGAAGATGCGCGCGAGCGCCGTCGCCATCAGAGTCTTGCCGAGCCCGACGACATCGCCGATAAGTACACCACCGCGCTTGTTCAAATGATGCGCTGCAATCTTCACCGCCGCCGTCTGAAAAGCGAAGAGCCGGTTGCCGAAATCGCGCGGGATGCGAAACTCAGCCAGCCCGGCTCGCGCCTCCTGTGAGAGGTGGTACGCCATCTTAATGTAGACGTGATAAGGGGGCGTCAGTTCCTCCCTCGCCCAACTCTCCTCGATGATTTCGACCAACTCCTGCGAGATGTCCAGGCACCAGCGGTCGTTCCACCTGTCTTCAAACCAGCGGTTCAGCTTCCGGGTCGCGTCGTCGTCCAGCACGTCAACGTTCAACTCGCCGCCATGCGATAGCCCTGAGGCAGTTAGATTACTGCTGCCGAGATAGCCGATAATCGGGTTGATTGGGTCGGGCCGGTAAAGCAGGTATAGCTTCGCGTGGAGCGAATGGCGCAGGAACAACTTAACGACGACTTTCCCCGCACGAATTTGCGCGGCAAGGCGTCGTAAGCCCTCCTCGTCCTCGTTCGTCGGAACGCCGGTGGCAAGCTGCTGACGGAATTCGTCCGCCAGTTTCTTTTTAAGGCGTAGGGCGGTCGAATTATCGAGCCCGCCGTCCGAACGAATTAGGCTGTACATCTCTCGCTGCTCTTCCTGCGGGAGTTTCTGCATCCCGACGAGCAGTCGACAACGCTTGCCCTCCCCGCCGTCCCAGCGTTCGATGTACGAGTCGAGTTGTTTCCAGCCTCGCAGGTTGAAGTAGCCGACACAGAAATCGGCGTGCGTCGCGGGCTCCAGCGCGTCACAGAGCGCCGGCAGCAACTTCTGTTCGATATTGTCGTATATGCGAGGCAAGAGAATCGTCCTCTCCGCGTGGGGCCGTGAGCAAACTTATATTTCTCTGTGAGTTCTTTCGGTACTCTGAGACCCGACACAGTTAAGGCTGTTACCTCTTGGCAGGTGCGCAGAGTGAAGTTGCGACGCTTTATCTACTTCCGCTGGAAAACAGCAGGCGCCAATAGGATAGAACATCAGGTGCGCCGAAATCCACTGCTCTTTTTGCTTCCCTATAAACCCGCCCTTGCGGCGCAAATCTTCAGAGATAACGTGTAGCGCGGGCCGTACTCGAAAATCGATTTACAAAAAGCCAGAGGCCGCCGCGCCAGATTTTGCCCGAGGCGCGGCGGCCTCTCGCTGCCGCGTTAGCTCTACCCGCCACGCGACGGCCGCGCGCCCGGCCTGCCGTCCTCATCCTCCGGCCGACCGAGCGCGGACGGGGTAAGCGCAGACTCGCGCCAACGAATCAGGCACTCGCCCCGAACCGAGTTGACAAAGAATTGTGGCCGCCGCGTCGTTTGTCCCCGCCCCTCTGCGGCGGCCACCGCGGCACAGCCCGCTACCCCTAACGGACGTGCCTGCATGAAACACACGCGCCCCCACAGCGCACCTGCCTCTTTTCGATTCGAAGGAGCCGCCGCGCCTCTGTCATCCGCGCGCGGCGGCTCCTCAGGGCACAGCTCGCACCCGCCTAGGCGAGCGTGCCAACCGGACGGGCGTAAGGAGATGAACCGCCCGTCCATCCTGAAGCCGTCAACTCTTCTTCACGAGGACGGAGCGCGCAACGGCTAACACGGCCGACACGCGCGCCGCTTCGTTGGTGATTCCGTCCGTGAGCTGTACGGCGCGGTTCATGTCCTCTGCGGCGAGCGCGCTGAGGACGCCCGACAGGTTGAACTCTTCCACGTCGAAAGAGGTCATCCAGCCGCCGCGTTTCGACTTAAACCGCACTGACATCTCGCCGTCCTCGCCCGTGAAGGTGGGCGCGGAGTTTGCGGCCTTCACGACCTCGTTCATCAACTCCCACGCGCGGGCGCGATCCAACTTCTCGTAGCGCGTCGCCACGGCCAGCAGCGCCTGCGCCCGTCCCGGGTCGTCGTCCGCGATGCGGCGGGCCTCGGCGAGCGCCTCGTCGAGCAGCACTACTGCGCCCGAGCGGTCCGTCTTCGCCAGGAGGTCGGCCGCGCGCTCCAGAGTCCACGCGCGTTGCAGGGACGTGAGGTCGGCCTTGCGCGCGCGGGCGACCGCCGCCTCCGCGTCCTTCTTGTCGAGCGCGTTCTGGACGAAGGCGAAGTCGGTGAATGAGCGCACGCGCCGCAGCAGGTCGGCGTCGACGATCTTGTCAACTATCTCAGCGGCGCGCGGGTCGTTCCGAAACGTCGCGTTGAGGGCCGCCACCGCGTAGATCTCGTCGCGCTCGGCCGTCCCCGTGGTGCGCTCGGCGCGTTCGAGTGCCGTCTGCACTGGGTCGCGCGGGGCGGGCTTCGGCGTCAGCGAGAAGCCGCCCTCGGCCTCGGCCGTGCGCAGGCGCTCCGGCACGTCCGGCAGGAGCGAGGCGGCGCGTGCGTTGAGAGCCGCCGTCAGGTCTGGCGCGTGCTGCTCGAAGAGCGGGAGCAGCCGCTTGATGATGATGTAGGAGCCTGAGCGCCCCGCGGACGTGCTGTCGTACTCCTGCGGCATCGTCGGCCGCAGGAGTATCTGAGCCGCGGCACGCATTAAGGAGCTGCGTAGCGCGGGCGCCACGTCCTGCGCGAGGGTGTCAGGCCCCGAGGCCATGCCCGTCCCCGAGGTCTTATAGGAGGTGAAGTATCTGAAGGGCGTGAAGACGTAGGAGATGAGCAGCGAGACCGTGTTGGCGTCCGAGTCGGGGTCGGCCGCCGCCCGCGCGAAGAGAGTCGTAAAGAGCTTGTCGGCCGAAGCGGCATCCTTCTCCCTCAAAGCCGAGAGGAACTTGAGCGACGGGATCGAGGCGCGGCCGAGCGCCGGCTCGGCGAACTGCACGGCGCGCGCCGTGTCCCCCTCTTCGAGCAGCTTGAGGGCGAGGCCGAGGCGCTGCAACTCCGCTGCCGAAATGCCGTAGCTCAGATCACCCGCGCCCGTCTGCGCCGGGTCCTTCTCGTCGGGCTGCGCGAGCAGCGCGAGGAACTCCTCGCCGAGTGCGCGGTCGCGCCTGCCGGCGAGCCGTAAGACTTCGGCGCGCAGTTCCGGCGCCGCCGACTGCATCGCGACGCCGCTGGAGGCGAGCTGAGCCTTCCGATCCTCCTCGCGCTTGCGCTCGATCTCGCGGTCTGCCGTGTCGGCGTCCGCCCAGGCGCGGCGGAAGAGGGTGCGCGCCAGTTCCGCGTCCAACTCCCAGAGCGCGTCGGCTGCCCGGGCCTGTGTGCGTGCGCGTAACGTCCCGTCGCGGAAGGAGCGCGCCTTGTCGGCCAGTGACGTGAGGAGCGATGCGGCCGTCGCGCGGCGCTGTGCGGCCAGGGGGTCGTCATGGGGTCGGGCCGTGCGCTGGCTGGGCTGCGCGTCCTTCTTCTTACCACGTTCCTGCTGGCCGAGAGACGTTTGCGCGTTCATCCAAGGGCCAAGACAGGAGTAGGAACCATGAGTGCCGGCCGCTTGAGCGCCGGAGAGAAGGCTAGCGAGGATGGTGACGATTAAGAGGCTCATTCTTCTCGTCCCTTCTTACGCGCGAGCAGGCGCGCGACCGTTTCGGTGATCGCTTGCACGTCCCCCGGCTTACGCAGAAAGGCGTTAGCCCCGGCACGCTTCGCCTGCATCTCCACCTCATCACCGGAGAGCATGATGATGGGAGTCTGCTGCCTGTGGGCGAGCGCCCGCGTGCGGCGTATCAACTCCATCCCGTTCGTGTCCGGTAAGTTGTTATCGAAGATCAGCACGTCGTAGCGGCCGCCGCTTTGAAGCCTCTCCAGCGTGGTCGCCCCATCCTTGCAGGTCTCGACCGCCCAACCTTCACCTTCCAGTGTCACCCGCACCGCGTCGGCGACGAGGGCGTCGTCTTCGACGTGCAGGACGGAGACGGCGCGCGTGTCGGGGCAGTCCACCTCGTCGCGGAACATGAGGCTGCTTTTACGCGGTTCAACCGGAGCCCGTAGGTGTGCGAGTTCCTTGTGACGGCCTTCGTGCAGCATGGAGTTCAGGCTCTGTCGCCTGATGCCGAGCAGTTGTGCGGCCCGCGACACGATGCCGCTGGCGTCCTTCAGCGCCCGCTCGATAAGGCGTGCTTCGTAGCGATGTACCGCCTTGAAGAAGTCGAAGCCCTTCCAGGTTGGGGGCGAAGGAAGCGAGCCGACGAGGAATAGCACGCGGCGGGAGGCCGTGAGCAGGCGGTCTTTACTCTCACGATTGTCAGAGTTGGAAAGCAGTTCCGCAGCTTGGTCGTAGGTGGCGCTCAATTCGTGAGACGGGAGGTGATCGGCCAACTCTTCGAGGATAGTGAGCGCGGCGAGCCCCGCGGCTTCCGAGTCGCCAACCTTCTGCGCCACCCCTACCGCGCGTCGAAGCCTTTGGAGCGCGGCGTTATTGCTTCCCGTCCGCGCTAGAGCGATTCCATGAGTTGTCAGGGCTTCAGCTAACAGTGATTGTTGCCCGCCCCGCTCAAGAATCTGAACCGCCGAGCGGACGAGCCTTTCGGCCTCAGCAGTGCGTCCTTCGGCCAGCAGCACCCTTGCGCGGGTGTCGTCTACCTGCGCCGTGTGTACATCGTCCTTCATGCTGGTAAAGAGGGCCTGGGCGCGGTCGAGGTGCTCGTGGGCTTCGGAGAATTTCTTGATGACGCCGAATAGAAATCCGAGATTGTTTTCGACGCAGGCTTGATAGCGCGTGTGGCTGGCCTGCTCGAAGTGATAGCTCGCGGCGGTGTATTCGATAAGCGCGCGGTCTATGTAGTCTTCACGGTGCTCTACCGTGCCGAGGAACCTAAGAACGAGAGCGTATTGGTTGTGAACCATTCCCTTTAGTGCCTCATTTTTACTTTTTTCTGTCAGAGGCAGGGCTTCGGTTAAGAATCTGAGGGCGTCGTTGTATCGGCCGGATGTTCTTTCAACTATCGCGCTGCGAAGTAGAGTTACCAGCTTTGTTTCACCATCTTGCCCTGCGAGTCTGTTCAACGCCTCTCGCAGCCATACGCGGGCTTCGCCGCGTGCGCCCTCTCGCCAGTAGCAATACGCGATCTCGTTTTGTGCTTCCGCTACCTTCCCCGCATCCTGTAGTGCCTCGAATCTACTAAGGCTTTCCCAGATAAGGTTCTTTGCCGTCTCCTGCGTCCCTTCGATCTGACTCGTGCTGCCGAGCCAGCCCGTTAGTACGCCGACCCGCAAAAGCACCTCGGCCGCCGTCGTGTCGCTCAGTTCATCGAGTACCGGACGCCCCCCGACTTCCGGCCACAGCTCGCCCATAGCCTCGCGGGCGGCCTTATAATTCCCTATATTCTCTAGCTCCTTAGCGAGCTGACATCTGAGCAGCGCCCGCCCTTCCGCATCGAGAGCCGGATTAGCTAATTCCTGAAGTAACCGGCTGAAAATAATCATGTGAGGACTACCTTTCCCCGCCTTCAGGTAATCGCGGACAGGGGAATCCCGGCACGGTAGGGTGCTAAGATTCGCCCGCGTTAACTCGTCACAGGTGGTCAGGACTTCACTCCCGCCCGCCCATCACGAACTGGTAAGCCACATTTAGGAGAACACAATGAAAAACTTACGCCGTCTAAGCATTGCGTTGGTCTTTACCCTTACGCTCACTATCCCAGCCTTCGCGGGCGAGATAGATACCGGCAAAACGTCGCCGCCGCCCTCGCAACCTTCGCAAACAGCTACGGTAAACGGCGAGATAGATACTGGCCTTACAGGGCAAGAAGAGACGGGTAGCAGTGAGGCTACCGCCACTGATTCAGCGGCGGAGATCGCGCTGAACCTGCTCCAAAGCGTGCTGTCTCTGTTCTAGGCAGCCCGCGCAGTCCCGCGTACCCCGGCTGCCGTGAATCGACATCATCGGCGGCCAGGTAGAAGTGTGTCTGGACGGACTTAGGACTTCAGCGCCGGAGAGCCGAGAAGTGCAAGGAAGTCCGGCGCGGAGGCGCTACGAGGCGAGAGGGTAATCCCCTGCAATAGTTGAGGCAATAAATTTTTCAGGCTAGATAATTCAATTTATTAAACTTACGGCTCGCTGACGCAGTTCCGGCGCGGGCCATCTTCGCGCCAGGGCAGCCCAGGGCCGCGACAACCTCTAGGATTACAGCGTAAGGACTCCACACACTGTACGGCTAACTGCAATTGCACTATACGGCACTTCTTTCCACCCTCCCTTATCCAAGCCGCTGGCGGTTCTGCGCCTCTCCTACGGAATTTCGCGACGGCACCAAGCTTTCTTATTCGGCATTACAACGGTAGGTGTGACGAGACGTCTATGATTCCCTGCTCCTAACTGGCACAGCAAAAAAATTAAGGTCATCAGGGCGAGTTCCCCGATGACCTTAACAACCCGTTGAAGGTATAGCTTAGTGTCCGCCGGCAGTGTCGGAATGGAGGGTTAACCGGGCCGGCTGACAGCTTTATTCCCTCTGAGCCTATCGCGACCGGCCGGAGCCGGACGTACGATTTGACCTGTCATCTTTGCCGGGCGTCCGCCCCTTGTCACGATCATAATCTGCCGGGTGTAACGGGGGATGACCGTAGTTCGGCTCGCCGAGCGCGCGGCCGGTCGGCGAAGGCGCATTCTGGCCCGGCAGTCCTCTAGAAACGCAGGGTTCCTGCGTCGTCCCACCCAAGCCCGCATTCCCCTTGTCCGGCCGGCCCGGCACACCCGGGGCCGAGGCTGGCTCCGGGCGCTTTACGCTTGTAAGCCGTTCCAGTTTTTCAAAGTCGGGCAACTCCGACTGCTGCTTGACGCCGGTCAGTTGACTTAGACGCTCAAGCGCCGCTGCCCGCTCACGCTGGGACGACTGCGTGCCCGACTGTTGCCCGTCCGTGCCTAGAGCTAATCTGCCCGCCTGCGGGCGTCCTCGGCGGCCTTCTGCCTCTTCGCGCCCTCGATTAGTTCCGCCCGCTTCTTGTTGCGTTGATTTACTGGCAGGGTCCTCAAGTAGAGTTCGAACGCCTCGCTTTGCTGGTAAATCACGTCCAAGTTTTGCGTCTGCTTCTCGATCCTCTCGATTACCGGCTTGAGTGCTTGCTGAGTGGCCGTCGTTGATGCCTCGACCGATTGGCTCATTTCCCCGTCCCTCGTGGAACTGTTTAGCGTCAACACCGTCAGTGTACTGAGTACAATCGTCATGAAGGCCAGCAGCGCCATGCCGAGGATCGGGTGATCCCAGAGTGTCGTATCTAGCCGGCGAAAGGTTTTGACGAACTTCACCCTTGCTTGTTCTATCGCCTGCTCCGAGTTCTCCCTCACCTCGTTGACGTGCCCAGTCACGGTCTCCGCCAGCTCCTGAATAGTGCAGCTGGCCGTCTCGTAGATCTGACCTACCCGTCGAGCCAATTCCCTGCACTCGCCCAGCGTCTCCTCGCACTTCTCCTCGGCCGCCAACACCGTCGCCAGCTCGGCCCGTATCTGCTGGAGGCAGCCTTGCAGATCCCTGATCGCTAGGCCCTGAAAGCGTTCGCTGATCGCGGCGAAGTCCGTCCTCTGCTGCTTGACGATCTCGTCCGTCGCCTCCCAGTTCTCCGCCATGTGCTCCTCGTACTCGCTCACCAGCTTTTCCAGCGACTGTAGCTTCTGTTCGACCGCCTCGCACCTCCTGATCGCCGCCTCTAAGTACGGGTATGCGGTCTTCGTGAATTCGAGCACGTCGGGCTGCTGTAGGATCAGGTTCTTCTCGATGTGATCCAGCCTTTCGTGTAACTTCTTCAGTTGTCCTGCCAGTTGACTGTATTGCTCGTTCATCATCCCTGTGTTCCCTTGTTGCTGCTGCGCGGATTCGCTCCTGTTCACGCTCTCTTGCCTTGCTAATTGCCGGATGGTCTCTCTCTCGCTCATAGTCGACTCTGCCCTCGCGGTACTGCTTGTGGTGTTCCCACTCCTTCTGGAGGCCGGGCCATGAATAGCCGCGGCCGAGATCGCTGCCGCGCATCAGCTTGCCGTCGAGACGATAGCTGATGCCTTTCACCTCGTCTTTCTCATTGATGTAGGGGACGACCTGCACGCCCCTCTCTTCCAGCCTCTCGATGAACTCCGTGGCCGTCGCCCCGCGGCCGATCACGTCGTCCGCAATCTCCTGAAGAACTGCCCGCGTGCTCGGCCTGCCCGTTCGCGCCGCGTATTTCATTTCGGCCTGCGTCATGCATTTGCGCATCGACTCTCTGCTCGGAATGTCAGGTGTAAGGTTGAACCCCCTCGTCAGTTCCTTCGCGATCTCTTCGGAGCGCTCGAAGTCTTTCGAGTCGCGGATCGCCCGCCCCCTGTAATCGACGGCCGAGGCGAGAATGTGGAATTCGCCGTGGTCGTTCTCGTGGCGGACGGCGATCCAGACTGTCTTGTCGAGCCCCCTGCGCGCGGCGTACAGCTCGGCCATCCGCGCCTGAATCTCCGGCGTGACGTTGTCTTCCTCGCGGGTGCTGATAGCTACGTGCAAGACCTTGCGCTCGACCTCCGGGTTCCGCCCGGCGAAGGCCTCCATCTCGCGCTGAATTTCCTCGACCGTGCGGCCCGCGACGTTGCCGGCGATCAGTTCGCCCCGAAGCTTCCGCTCGCCCTTCGCTTCGACCGCCTCGTCCTGACCGGACGGCGACTTCGAGCGAAGGAGATCTTCTTCCTTCTCAAGACCGTCCCGATTCTGTTCCGGCAGCTCAGGCTCGTTGAGCGCCCGCAGGAGCTCCTGCTCGCGCCCGAGCCCCGCCCTCTCGTAGAAGAGGTAGTCGAGCGCACCGCCGAAACTTCGGCCTTTAGTTACCTTCGTGATCGTCACGCTCCACCCCCAGTAAGTTGCGCCGGACCGATTGCAGTTGCTCGTACATCTGCTCCGCGAACTCCCGGTTGATCCCGAACGGCTTCCCCATGTTGCTCAGTAGAATTACACGGTTGAGGTTCGCGGCCATGCGGCCCAGCTTCCTGTATGCGAGATAGTTGATGGGCGGGATCGGGCGGCGCATCCTGTAGCCGAGGCCGACGTGACGCAAGAAGAAGGCCCGGGTCATGTGATGCACTTTGGCCTTGCCTCCAATCGCTTCGTACTCGTCGTCATTGACGGACACGCCTATCATCCGGCTCCGACGTTCCGTGTCGTCCAGCTTCGGCCTCCCGCCGCGACCGGCCTTCGAGCGCCCCTTACTTTGCCCCTTCTTCTTTTGGTCAGACATGAAAATTCTTCTCCTCCCCTCGTTCGTTCATGGGCGTGACAGAATGGTTTTTCTTAAAGCTAAACATAACTGGCTTGCTTGCTCACCTACCCCTAAGTTCTCGGGCTTTCTATTTCGCTCGGGCTTCGTGTCTGACGCTGCTAAAGGGAGACGCAAGTACGAAAATTCGGCCGCGCAGGAAAGTCTGAGATCAGGCGGCGCTGGCTTTATTATCGCGCCGACGCTCCGATTCCGGGCCGCCCGGCTGGCTCGCCGCCACCGGAAGGTCGAAGGAAAGCTGGCGGGCGTCGTCGAGGTAGACGGGCTGCGCCGGACGTGTAGCTTTAGACCTGCGGTGATGACCGTGCATGGAGCCGAGGTGGTTTAGCAGTCGCCGGCAGATTCGACGGATCGTGGCTTGGAGATTGATGTGTGAGTCGATGAACGTGACGATTTGTTGGTCCAAGACCTGTTCGCCGCCAGCGTCGTCATCGCCGCCGTCATTTACGGACGCAGCTTCGGCTAGTTTGAGTAAGGCTTCGGTGACGAGTTGTCCGGGGGTGAGTGCCGCGTGGGCCGGGCTATCGGCGGCAACGCCTTCTGCCGAAGGGCGCGCGCCGGCAGCGGGCCGAAGTTTGCGCTTGCCCTTCGCCTCCTGCTGCTGCCGGCTCTTCTCCTGGCCGACCTCACTTGCTTTATAGACATCCCGGTAGAAACGGTTGACCGTCATCCGCCCCGTGTAAAGCTCCGTGAACGCGGGCAGAAAGTTCCTGCGAACCGCCAAGGCGACTAACTCCGCCAAGCCGAGGTGCGCCGCCTCGGGCTCACTCCGCCGAAGCTGATCACAAACAAAGGTGACACTCGACCAGGCGTGCGCGTAAGTTGACGTTTTAATTCCCAGGGCCTTCGTCAGGCGCTCGACGCCCCACTCGCCGCCGCGCGCCTCGTTATCTTTGGCGGCGACGAGAAGCTGGACGACGCTCCTAGCCGACGAAGAGGCCGCGGCACGCAGGAACTCATCGGTGGCGTAGCGGCGCGCTTCGTCTTCCGTCATCTCCTTGACGACGGCGGCGACGGCTCGCGCGCCCTGCCTGAGCGCCGCTCTGTATTGCTCGACACCGACGACGATCTCGTAGGCCCTGCCGGCAGGCTTAAGCGGCCTGACCTTGAGTACTGCGTCTTGGAGAAGGTCTTGTTCAGCAATAGAGGTGGCACCGAACAGGACTTCGTAAAAGGTGGGCTCTTTAAGTTTTCCCAACTCAAGTTCGACGACTAAACTTCCGACATCTGCCGGCACTTCCATAAAACTCCTCACTCTGATCGCGGTCCGCAGTCGGTAGACACATCTCGCTGTAGTTTTCAGAAAGGAGGACGTGTAATCGTTACACGTCCCACCGTGACGTGGCAGCAGTACGAGAAGCAAGCGCCGGGCCATCACATGCAGATCGATGTGAAGTTCCGGTGCCGGAAGCTGAAGCGGCTCTACCCTCCAACTCCTCTGCGACAAGGAATAATTGAAGAGACTTCTGTTGAAAGGGGGTAGATTTAGTAAGCCTGACGAAGTATCCGCTCCTCGCCACACGCCCTCCCGTAAGCAGCCGCCTCGTGTGGGGATTGTCTACTCGCGAGTAGACAATCCCCACACGGCGAGTGGGGAAAGTCTACTCGCGGGTAGGGAAAGCACATCCGGCCGGGCCTCCCTCAAGATATAACCGGGCGTACACCTCTAACCGGCCGGCATAGCAAACCGCCCAAAAATCGCGCGCATACGACCTCATACGATTAACGAATCTGAGCTGAGCAAAACGCTGAGCAAAACGCGGCACCACCTTTGCCAATCACACGGCCTGAGCCGCGACGCGGCGTGAGAGGACTGAGGTAAAGGAATTAATGGGGAGCGCCGAGACTAATCAAATGAAAGATGCCTTCTTCACCGCGCTAGAAGAGCGAATGCGCGCGGTGGCCAGAGAAGTGTTCGCCGAGCAGACCGTGTAGGGGCAAAGCGTGGCTCACTCCGCCTCCGACGACCACGCGGCTCAGGAGATCGGGAAGACTTTGAGGATGATCAGGGCGAAGGAGTTCATCACGATCAGGGAGGCCCACGTCCTTCTCGGCTGTTCGGACGGCCATATACGCAACCTGGTAGATAAGGCCCGAAAGGGCAAGACTGCTTACCCGATCCCCTTCTTAGACCTGGACGGCGTGACCGTCTTCCCACTCGCGAAGCTGCTCGAATGGGCCGAACGACCCAAGCTGAAGAAGCGGGCGGCCAGTTAGGTTTTGTTACGAGCCACTCCAGAAGCTAAACTCTAGGTCGCTTCTTTCGGCCGCGACCCCGGAGAAAGGAGCGTCGGATGTACGTCAGGAAAAGAGGCCAGTTCTGGCACTACGAGTTCTTTGTCAACGGAAAGCGTTACTCAGGCAGTTTCAACGGGAAGGACGGCAGTTCTATCGCCGGGGACAAAAAGGAGGCGCGCGAACTCGCCTTCAAGGAGCGGCGCAAGGTCCTGGACGGCACCTACCGCGACGGCGCGGAGCGCGAGGAGTTGAAGCGCTTCTCGGCCTTCGTGGACAAGGTCTTTCTACCCTTCGCCCGCGAGAACCACTCATCATCGGATCACGACGAGTTCCGCTGCGAGATGCTCAAGGAGCATTTCAACGACAAGGGCTTCGACGAGATCACGGTGATGACGGTCGTCAGGTTCATCAACCAGCGCTTGGACAGCGAGACTGTCAGAAAGCGGGTGCTGGAGGACGGGAGCGCGGTGAGTTGCAAGCGCAGCCCGACCACGGTTAACAAGGAGGTGACCCTGCTCTCGTCCATCTTCCGGATGGCGATGAGGGAGAAGGTGGCGACCTCGAACCCCTGCGACGAGCTGCCAAAGTCGGTGCGCGGGAAGATACCGGCGCGGCGCAAACGCAGCCGCCGCCTCTCGTCCGAAGAGGAGAAAGCGCTCTTCGGCAAGGGCTTAGTCGGCAGGCGTGAGCACCTGCGGCCGGTCTCGGAGGTGGCTCTCTGCACGGGGATGCGGAAGGGCGAGTTGTTCCGGCTCAGGCGCCAGGACCTGAACTTCGGACACGTCACCTTCACCCGCGTCATCAAGGGTGAGGTGTGGGAGGTCAGGCCCGGCTGGCTCCTCATTGAGGAGAGCAAGAACGGCAGGCCGCGCGTGATCCCGATGAGTCGGCGGGTGCGCGACATCCTGCGGAGGCTCTGCGAAGACGTGACCACGGGGGAGTACGTCTTCAGGAGCATCCGCACGGGCGAGCGCATCAACGACATCAAGAAGGGGTTCGTCAGCGCCTGCGGTCTAGCGGGGATCAGCAACCTCACCTTCCATGACCTGCGGCACACGTGGTCTTCAAGGGCGGCCGAGATGGGCGTGCCCGAGCACGTCCGCCGCGACATCCTCGGGCATTCGCCCAACAGCATGACGGGCGACTACACGCACGCCTCCCCCGAGGAGATGGAGCGGGCGATGGAGTTGGTCGCGTCCTACGATGGGCGCGGCTTTTCCGGCCTCGGCAAAATCTCGGCAAAGCGAAAAGCGGCGGCGGACCCGCAATCCGCCGCCGCCTCGTAAGTTGTTGTCACAACAGGAAAAGATTGGTAGCGGGGGGGAGACTTGAACTCCCGACCTTGGGGTTATGAATCCCACGCTCTAACCAGCTGAGCTACCCCGCCGTGTGGAAGGGTTCAATTATAGGGGCCGTCGCGGAAAGGTCAAGCGCGGGCCGAGTTTGCGCGCGGGGGTGTGGGGTCGTATCATTTCGCGGGGGGACGTTCTTATCCTTACAGTCGAAGAGAGAGGTATTTCATGAATGAGCTTGTCCACCGGCCGAGGCGCTTGAGACGGCGCGAGGGCGTGCGGGCGCTGGTCAGGGAGACGCGGCTCGCGCCGGAGGATCTGATCCTGCCGCTGTTTGCGTGCCCGGGCGAGGGCGTGCGGAAAGAGGTCTCTTCGATGCCGGGCGTCTTCAACCTCTCGGTCGATCAGGTCGCGCGCGAGGCGGCCGCCGCCTTCGACGCGGGCGTCCCCGGAGTCATCCTCTTCGGGCTGCCGGAGTCGAAGGACGAGACGGCCACCGGCGCCTACGCCGAGCGCGGCGTCGTGCAGGAGGCCGTCCGCGCCGTGCGCCGCGCCGTGCCCGAGATGGTCGTCATCGCCGACACGTGCCTGTGCGAGTACACTTCGCACGGACACTGCGGCGTCGTGCGCGGGGGCGAGGTCTTGAACGACGAGTCGCTCGAACTCATCGCGCGCACGGCCGTCAGCCAGGCCGCGGCCGGGGCCGACATCGTCGCGCCTTCGGCGATGATGGACGGGCAGGTCGGGGCCATCCGCTCGGGCCTGGACGAGGCCGGCTTCGAGCACGTCGCCGTCATGTCGTACGCGGTGAAGTACGCTTCGGCCTTCTACGGCCCGTTCCGCGAGGCGGCCGACTCGGCGCCCGCCTTCGGCGACCGGCGCGCGTACCAGATGGACGCGGCCAACGCGCGCGAGGCGATGCGCGAGGCCGAGCTGGACGTGATGGAGGGCGCGGACTTCCTGATGGTCAAGCCGGCCGGCCCCTACCTGGACGTTCTGCGCCAGGTGCGCGACCGCTTCGACCTGCCGCTCGCCGCGTACCACGTCTCGGGCGAGTACGCGATGTTGAAGGCGGCGGCGCAGCGCGGCTGGATCGACGAGAAGCGCGCGATGATGGAGACCTTGACGGGCATCAGGCGCGCGGGCGCGGACGTCATCCTCACGTACTACGCCGTCGAGGCCGCGCGCGAGCTGAACAAGAGGCGCTGAGTCGGTCGTCAGTTAAAAGGAGAAGCCCCTCCGGCCGCGAGCGGGAGGGGCTTCTCCTTTTGTCTTCGATGAAAAGCTCAGTCCAGCTCTTCCCCTCCCAGCGGCCGCGTGCGCGGGTCGTTCATGCGCATGAAGCCGATGATGGCGCAGACGGCGCCGAGCGCGACGAAGAGGTTGAAGAAGGCGCCCATCGCGAGCAGGCTCTCGGGGTTCTGCCCGCTGATGCCGTAGATGACGAAGACGAAAATCTGTATGTGGTAGAGCAGCAGGCAGACGGCCGAGATGGCGAACCAGCGCGGCGACTCGCCGAAGGCGCGGGCGCGCGCGAAGCCCAGGGCCGCCGCGATGAGCCAGCCCAGGCCGCCCAGGCTGAGCAGCCCGAACGCGATCCAGGGGAAGTAGGAAGGGGTGCGCACCTGCGCGAGCGCCGCCGTGTAGGAGAGGAGCATCTGGCTAGTCCTTCCCCGCCCGCGGGGCCGGGGTGTCTAAAAGCGACGCGCCGCGGGCGCCGTCGGCTTTCGTTCGCGACGGCGCCCGCGGCGCCTTTCGAGCGTGACGCGGTCGGCGGGACGGGAGCGGCGCGCGGCCCGTCACTGCGTGATGTGTATCTCCTCTTCCGCCCCCGAGTGGCGCAGGAAGATGGCGAGCGCGCAGACGCAGAGCACCACAAAGCCCGCGATGGCCTTCCAGAGGTGCGGCGTGTTCCCCTGCGGGTCGGTCGTCGCGGCGAAGAGGTAGAACTGCCAGATTGCAAAGACCAGCGCGGCGACCCCAACGATCCCAAGCAGAGCGTCAACCAGACTCTTCATCTTGAACCTCCTGAGTTCGGTTAGTCTGAATCTCGACGGCTTCTTAAATTAAGCCGAAAAAGCTCTGGAGTATTTGCCGGGTTTTGCTTCCGACGGTATTGCTTCTGGATTCGCCGCTATGTTAGCGCCGCGCCCCGCCGGACGCAAGGGGTTTGTGGGGGAAAGGGGAAGGGTGCTGGGTGCTGGGTAAAAAGCCTGTTCTTACCCAGCACCCAGCACCCTTCACAGAATCAGCCTCTTATCCCCGGCCCGTCTGGTGACGCGCTCGCGGTCGAAGTATTCGAGGAGCGGGATGGCGTACTTGCGCGAGACGCCGGAGAGTTCTTTGAAGGCGGCCACGTCGATGAGGCGGTCGGGGGTGCGCGCGGCGTAGTCGCGCAGCGCCGCCGTGAGGTGTTCGAGCGGGTCGCGGTGGAGGAGGAGGTCTTCCTTGACGCGCACGAGCGCGCCCGCGTCGAGGAGGAGTTGGAGGAGTTTGCGCAGGTGTTCGCGCCGCGCGCCCGCGCCGCCCGCGCGCGCGAACGCGTCTTCGAGCGCGGGCGCTTCGAGCGCCGCGTCGCGGTAGACCGCTTCGAGCCGGTCGCGCAGCGCGGCGTCCGCGGGCGAGAGGTCGAGGCTGTGGCCGGCCGCGCGCACGAGGTCGCGCTCCGCGACGAGCGCGCCCTCTTCTTCAGCCTTCTTCAACGCGGCCCGGAAGACCTCGGGTGCGGCGTGCGTGAAGACCTTTTCGCGCAGAGTCTCGCGCGCGAGGCCCTTCGAAAGCGGCTCGCGCCGGTGGTGCGCCTCGACCTCTTCGACCGCCGCGCGCCGCAGCCTTTCCAGAACGTCTTTAGAAACCAGAACCCCTTCGGCCTCGACGACCGGGCCGCGCCGCTCTGCCTCCGAGACGGCGGAGGCCAAACGGTCGTCGCGCCAGCCCGTGCGCGCCGCGGCCTCCTCGCGGCGCAGCCCGCGCTCGCCCGCCGATTCGACGAAGAAGGCGAGCCGCGCGCCCGGGTCTGCGCCTTCGAAGGCTTTAAGCGCGGAGCGCGCCGACGCGCGCTCGCGGCCGCGGTGCTTCTGGGCGTGAGCGTCGAGGACGACGCCGCCCGCGAACGTCTGCTGCGGCGAGTACGTGCGCAGGATGAAGCGGTCGCCGGGGAGCGCGACGATTGGCGATTCGAGGCGCAACTGCACGAGACCCGCGGAGCCCGGCGCGACCTCGCCTGACTCTTCGAGCACGGAGACGCGCGCCAGCGCTTCCAACGCGCCGTGGTGGACGCGGACGCGCTGCCGCGCGCGCAAGGGTCGCGGCGCGTCGGCGAGCACCGTGACGCGCGCGTCCATAATCTGCGTCGGCCGCAGGCGACCCACGGGCGCGAGCACCATCCCGCGCTCGACGCCCGCCGTCTCGACGCCGCCGAGGTTCACGGCAGTCCTCTGCCCCGCGCGCGCCTCGTGCACGCTCGCGCCGTGCACCTGAAGCCCGCGCACGCGCACGCGCGTCCCCGTGGGGAGAAGCTCCAACTCTTCGCCCTCCCTAATCTCGCCCGCGACGAGCGTGCCCGTCGCCACCGCGCCGAAGCCGCGCATCGTGAACGAGCGGTCGACGGGCAGCCGCGCCACCTCGTCCCCCGAACGCTCGGGCGCCGCGAGCGCCGCCGCGCGCAAAACCTCCTTCAGCTCTTCAATGCCCTGCCCCGTCCGCGCGCTCGCGGCCACGACCGGCGCGCCTTCGAGGAAAGAGCCGGCGACCAGCTCCGACGCTTCGAGCCGGACGAGTTCGAGCAACTCTTCGTCCACCGCGTCCGCCTTCGTCAAAACGACCAGCCCGGCTTTGACTCCGAGCAGGCGGCAGATGTCGAAGTGCTCGCGCGTCTGCGGCATCACGCCCTCGTCCGCGGCGATGACCAGCGCGACGAGGTCGATGCCGTGCGCGCCGGCGAGCATGTTCTTGACGAAGCGCTCGTGGCCGGGCACGTCCACGAAGCCGACGCGCACGTCGCCCAAGTCCAGCTCGGCGAACCCGAGGTCGATGGTGATGCCGCGACGCTTCTCCTCGGGCAGGCGGTCGGCGTCCACGCCCGTCAGCGCGCGCACCAGAGTCGTCTTCCCGTGGTCGATGTGGCCGGCCGTGCCGACGATGACAGATCGCATGTTGGTGAATGGTAAATGGTAAATGGTGAATGGTGAAGTCGGGGTCTCCGTTCACCGTTCACCATTCACCATTCACCACCTGAAGACGCTGAGGATGTCGGAGAAGTCGTCGCGCCAGACTTCGAGTTTGTAGACGTCTCTGTCGAACTCGGGCCAGTTGGTGTCGGAGGCGAGCGGGCCGAAGTCTGTGTCGGCCCGCGCGACGGCGACCCAGGTCGAGGCGTCGAGGCCGAAGTCTGCGCCCTGCCTCCCGTCGTCGAAGATGCGCGCGGCGAGGCCCGCGTCCTTCGCGATGCCGCCCGCGACCCGTTCGAGCTGGAGGCTGCGGTTCGAGACGTGGAAGGCGACGAGGCCGCCGGGCTTCAGCTTCGAGACGTAGAGCGCGAGCGCCTCGCGCGTCATGAGGTGCGCGGGCACCGCGTCCGAGCTGAAGGCGTCGAGCACGATGAGGTCGTAAGCTTCGGGCGTCGCCTCGCGCAGACGCAGCCGCGCGTCGCCGAGCACGACGTTCGGCCGCGCGCCCGCGCACTCCGAGAGGTAGGTGAAGAGCCTCGGGTCGCGCGCGATGTCGCCGACCTGCGGGTCGATCTCGTAGAACGTCCACGCCTCGCCCGCGCGCGAGTAGGCCGAGGTCGTGCCCGCGCCGAGGCCGACGACGGCGACCGAGAGCGGCGCGGCCACGCCCGCCGCCTCGCGCTTCTCGTGGACGTGCCGGAAGACGGAGCCGAGCGGCCCCTCGCGATGATAATAAGAGACCGGCTCGCAGCGGTGCGCGGCGTCCATGTACTGCTTGCCGTGGAGCGTGCTGCCGTGGTTCAGCCAGTGCACCGAGTCGTCCCCTGCGCCCTGGACGCGGTGCGTCCCGTAGAAGTTGCGCGACGCGTGCAGCGTGCGGTCGCTCCCCCACTCGGCGAAGAGCAGCGTCGCCAGCATGACCGCGCCGAGGCCGAGCGTGAACCGGACGGGGCGCGGCGCGAAGAAGTGGTTGAGCAGGAAGAGCGGGACGCCGAGCGTCAGGGCCGCGCGCTCGACCGGCGTCAGCTCGAACCGCTGCGTGACGAGCATGAGCGCCGCCGCGAGCAGCCCAATCACCAGCGGCAGCAGCAGGTCGAGCAGGCCCCAACGCTTCTCCGCGCCGTCGCCCTCGACCGTCTCAAACGGCTCTTCGTTTTCGACAGCGGCGCTCTCATCCTTCTTCTTCGCGCCGAGGCGCAGCCCCAGCAGCGTGCCGCTCGACTTGCGGTAGGCGGGGCGCAGGTAGGTCGCGAGCAGGATGACGAGCGGGTACTCGGTCACGTAGTTGAAGACGAGCGGCGCGACGACCGCGTTGAAGAGTCCGCCGAGCACGCCGCCCAGGGCGAGGCACAGGTAGAACTCCGCGAGGCGCGAGGCCGCGGGGCGGTCAGAGGCCAACTGGCCGTGGCAGACGAGCGCGGCCGCGAAGAGGAAGGCGAGGTGGAAGATGATGAGGAACCAGGCGGGCCGCGTCGCGCCCGACAGGTAGACCATCGAGACCAGCACCGCCGCGGCCGGCACCACGCGCGCCGCGAAGCCGCGCGGGAGCTTGAAGCCGCGCGCGAAGACGAAGACGAAACTCAGGAGGTAGAGCGCGAGCGGGATGACCCATAGCAGCGGCACGGCCACGAGGTCGGTCGTGACGTGCGTCGTCACGCCGAGCACGAGGCTCGAAGGCACGAACGCCAGCACGACCCAGCGCAGCCGCCGCTTCAAACTCAAAGGCTCGGCGGGGGAAGCTTCGCGCGTTTCGTCTCGTCCGACTCGCCCGCGCGCGCGCACGGCCACGGCGGCGCAGGCGGCGAAGAGGACGAAGAGCGCGCCGTAGGCGAAAGACCAGGCGCGGCTCTGCTGGCCGAGCGTGAGCGCCGGCTCGAGCAAGGCCGGGAAGCCGAGCAGCGCGAAGAGGCTCCCGGCGTTGCTCGCCGCGTAGAGGTAGTAAGGGTCTTCGGCCGACTCGGCGCGCGTGCGCGCGAACCAGCCTTGCAGCAGGGGCGCGCTGGCCGAGAGCACGAAGAAGGGCGGCCCGACCGTCAAAAGCAGAGTCTTCAACAGCCACCACTCGGGACTCGCGCCCTCGGGCACGCCGCCGGCCGCGGCCGCGTTCAAGGCGATGGGCAGGGCCAGCGCGGCCACCGCGAGCAGCGCCAGGTGCACCGCGGCCTGCGCCAGGGCCGACAGCCAGCGCGCCAGCGCCAGAGCGTAGGCGTAGCCCGCGAGCAGCAACGCCTGAAAGAAGAGCATGCAGGTGTTCCAGACGGCGGGCGTCCCGCCGAGCAGGGGCAGAAGCATCTTGCCCGCGAGCGGCTGAACCCAGAAGAGCATGAACGCGCTGACGAAGAGCGCGGCGGCGAACAGGAGTGCCATAAGAGACGTGAACCGTGAACCGTCAACCGTGATAAGTGAGCGGGCCTGTAGACAGTAAACCGTAAACCGTAAACCGTGACAAGAAGAAGTCGGTTCTTTCTCGTCACGGTTTACGGTTTACGGTTCACGTTCCCGTCACGGGCCGCGCTACTTGACGATCTCGAAGTCGAGCCATTGCGTGGCGGTGGCGCGGGCACCCCTGGACAGTTGGTCTGTGACGACGAGTTGGAGGACGTATTCGCCGGGCGTGAGGTTCAGGCCGAGCTGGATGCGGCTGCCGGCCTTGAGGCGCGCGACGTCCGCCTGCGGGCCGGGGTCGAAGGGCGCGGCGGGGCCGTCGAAGACGGGCTGGCCGTCGCGGAAGAGGCGCACCTGCGTCAGCAGGCGCGGCCGCCCCGTGGCGCGGTCGGCCTTCGCGTTGTAGATGTGGTAGACGAAGTCGAGCGCCGCGCCCCGGCGGAAGCGGCGCACGGTCGCGTCGCGCAGGAGGTCGTGCCCCGGAGCCTGTTCCGCTGCGCCGGCCCGGGGGCCGTCGTCCTGCGCCGAGGTGAGGACGACGCCCGAGAGCGCGAGCCGCCCTTTCGAGAGGTCGGGCACCTCTATGAACTGGCTGGCCGAGCCGACCTTCTCCGTCTGCGAGTCGCGCACGGCGACGCGGAGCTGGTAGGCGCCCGGCTTCTTGAGCGGCACCTTCATCATGTAGACGAGCCCTTCGGAGAGCATCCGCTGGAGGCCCTCGCCGCGCGCGCGGATGGTCTCGGTGCGGTTGAACTCGTCCAGCGCCCCGCCGTTCTCGCCGAAGGTGACGGCGACCAGGTCGATGACGGCCTTCTTCCAGCCGTCGGCCTCGTCCACCAGCTTCAACTGGCTCGCGTCGATGTGGAGGAGCGAGTCGACGACCGCATTCTTCTCCGAGGGGCTGCTGAAGAGCGAAGTCAGGCGCAGCGTCAGCCCGCCCGAGGCGAGCGGCGAGGTGAGCGCCGCCATCAGCTGCTCGCTGCGCGTGCGCGGCGCGGGCTTCCGGTCGCCTTCGGCGAAGCCGTAGAAGCCCGCGCGCGTGCGGACGTTGAGGCCCGAGCGCTTGAGCCTGACCTCGAACTTGTTGAAGCGCGTCTTGCCCTGCTCGGGCCGGAAGACTTCTTCGGAGGGGCGGAAGCCGATGAGGTAGTAGCCCTTCTGGTCGTCGAGGATGCGCTCCATGCCGCCGGCGAGGTCGTTCGTGTTCTTGACGAAGATGCCGCCGGTCTGCTCGGCGAGGTAAGAGAGTCCCTCCTGGTTGCGGAGCAGCTCGTCGTTGCGGTCGTTGACGCCCGAGAAGTCGGGGGCCGCGCCGGCCTTCGGGTTGAACTGGTCGGCCGCCGTGAGGCCGGTCACCGCGAGGCCGCGCGCGTCCACCGTGTAGATGACGACCGAGGCGCGGTTGGCCTGGTCGGTCAGGCGGCGCAGGTTCTCGATGATGCGCTCGGTGTTGCGGTGATCCTGTGTGCGGCTCGGGTCTCTGTAAATCTGGAAGCCGCCGGAGAAGACGACGACCGACTTGCGGCCGGGCAGCTCCTTCATCCCGCGCACGACGTAGCCGATGGCGCCGAGCGTGCCGACGGTGAAGACGCCCTCGCGGAACTCGTCCACGGACTTGGAGGCGTTCTTCTCGTCCTCGTCTTCGTCCTCGCCGACCTGCTTCCTGTCGCCGCCGCCCGGCTTGCGCCCGGTCATCGAGCCCGCCTCTTCGAGCGGGTCGGGTTCGAGCGGCGCGAAGGTGCCGACGCCCGCGCGACCCTGCGGGTTCCAGCGCACGCGCTCGATGGCGCGGTAGAGGAGCTGCCTGTCGGTCGTGAACTGTTGCAGCGCGCCCATGCCCGCCGACGTGCGCATGATGGCGACGAGGTCGCCCGGCTGCATCTGCTCGTCCACGAACTTCTTGAGCGCGCGGCGCACGCCGACGATGTCTTGAAAGGAGGTGCCGAGGTCGTCCGCGACGAGCGCGATGGTGCGCCGCACCTGCGAGGCGCGCGGCGGCGCGGAAGGGACGGGCGGCGCGGGCACAGACTTGGCCGACCTGTCGGGGCGCGCGACGGGCTGCGCGACGCGGCCGGCCTCCGTAGCGCCCGCGACGAAGGTGAAGTTGGTGATCTCCTGCCGCCGGCCGTCCACGAAGACTTCGAACTCTTCGGGCCGCAGGTCGGCGACGTGGCGCCCCTGCTTGTCCGTCACCACGGCGTCGAACTGCACGAGGTTCGAGGTGATGCGCACCACGTCGTCCTCGGGGCCGTCTTCCGGGGTCGGGGTCTGCGAAGGCTGGGACGGTTGCTGCGGCGCGGGCGTGTTCGTCTGCGCGGGCGTCTGCGTAAAAGCCAGAAGGAGTGCGAGGGTAAGGGCGAGGTCTCTTTTCATCTGCGGCTCTCTCGTCGGTGAGTGCCGCCGCGGGCCGGCGGCTGGCCTTTGGGAGACGTTTGTGCGATGCTTCGGCAAACGTTACAACGCGGACGGAGGGCGATTATGACAGAGCCGGCGAAAAACGGCGACCGGGTGCGCGTGCACTACACGGGGCGGCTCGAAGACGGGCAGGTCTTCGACTCCTCGCGCGACGGCGACCCTCTGGAGTTTACGGTCGGGGCCGGCGAGGTCATCCCGGGCTTCGACGAGGCCGTGCGGGGCTTGAACGTCGGCGACTCGAAGACGGTCGAGATCGAGTCCGAAGACGCCTACGGCCCGCGCCGCGAGCAGCTCGTCACGCAGGTCTCGCGCGAGGCGGCGCAGTTCCCCGTCGAGCCGCAGGTCGGGATGCACTTCGGCCTCCCGCTACAGGACGGCAGCCAGCTCGAAGTCGTCGTCACCGAAGTCACGGACACACACGTCACCATCGACGGCAACCACCCCCTCGCCGGCCAGAAGCTCATCTTCGATGTCGAGCTGGTGGGGAAAGAGTAGGCGGAAAGCAGTAGGCAGTAGGCAGATGGGAGTAGGCATTTAAGACATAGTTCTTCAACTGCCTACTGCCATCTGCCTACTGCCTACTGCCTTCATTCATCGGGGTCGGCACCGAAGTAATAGAGCCACTCGCCGAGTTCTGACTCTTTGACGCCGCCGCGCGCGTCCTCTTCCTTGTTGTCGGCGGAGAGGGCTTCGAGGCGGCGGCGGAAGTCGCCGGAGCGTATGACCTCCGCGCCGCAGCGGCGGACGTAGTCGGCCAGGGCGCGGTCGGAGGTGACGACCTTCAACGTCCGGCGCTCGCGCGACGCCTCGACCAGGTGCTTGATGCGCGCGTCCGCGTCACGGCCGCGCTCGGCGTAGAAGACGCGCACGCCCATGAAGTGAGAGCCGTCGGGGAAGAACTCGTCGGGCGCGCCGTCGAAGACGGCCTCGACGGTCACGCCCGCCTCCCGCGCGAACCGCGCCAGCTCCCCTAACAGCCGACGCCGCGCGCCGGGCTTGTCCCTGTGCCAGCCGACGCGCTGCGCCATCACGTTGTTGCCGTCAACCAGGTATGACATCAGCGGCACTTGGTGAGGTTGGGTTCCCTGTCGCGCGCGAGGTTGAAGGTGCCGATGACTTCGCGCGTGTCCGCTCGCGTGACGGTGAGCTTCATCAGGCTGCCGCCGACGCGGCCGCTCAGCCGCACGCGGTAGCCGCCCGCGCCCTCCTCCTCGATTTCGGTGGCGCGCACGGGGCCGCCGTGCTCCTCGAAGTGCCGGCCGTTGACGCCGAAGCGGCCCTGCGCGTCCACGACGATCTTCCCTGCCACCGTCCCGTGCGCGCAGTCGTACTCGACGCTCGCGCCGGTCTCCGTCACCGTGAAGCTTATGTGCGGGCCGCCCCACACGCCCGGCGTGAGCGCGTCGGGCGCGCGCCGGCGTGCGCCCTTCGAACGGCGTTGGGTCATCGTCGGCCTCCGCACCGTGGTCTTCGGGTCGTGCGCCGCCGCTGCGCGGGCGGGCGCCGGGAGCGCCGCGCAGAGTTGGAGCGCGGCGAGTGCGAGTGTGATCTTCAGACTTCGTTTCAAGTGACCTTCCTCTTTCTCTGCGACGAGTATAGACCAAAAGTTGGGGGGCTGACGCTTGAACGCGCCCGCCCCCCAACTTTTGCGTCTTGAGTCAGAGCCTACTGGCAGCTGCTCAGCTTGAACGAGTAGATGTAGGTCGTCCAGTTGAAGGTGCCGTTGGCCGGCAGGTACTCGGTCGTGAAGACCATCGTGCAGCCGTCCACGGGGTCGACGCTGATGGTGCTGTAGTCGCCCCAGCGCGCGAGGGTCGTCTGCTGCGAGCCGCCGCCCGTCAGGATGTTCGTCTCGTTGCCGAGCGCGCCCGCGGGGTCGCCCGCCGCGCGGTACGCGTAGCGGATCGAGGGGACGACAGAACTGCTCGACACGTTGTAGCCGATGGCGATGCCGCCCGCCTTGTCCATCGCGGCCGAGCCCATCCAGCGGTAGGTCGCGTCGGGCGAGAACGTGCCCTGCTGGAAGACGACGGGGTTGGCGCTGCCCAGGGTCTGGCCCGCGGCGTTGCGGAACTCGTACCAGCGGATGCCGCTCGTGCCGCCCGTCGCGACCGGGTGGTTGACGACCATCGTCTCGTAGGTTCCGAAGTTGCGGTAGCTGAGGCGGTAGTTGAGGCGGTCGCCGAGAGAGTCGAGCTGCTGCGTCGTGCCGGGCTGCGGGATGCAGGTGCCGCCGCCGCACGCGCGGCTGAAGGTGGCGACGCCCGCGACCGTGGACGGCCCCGTCAAGGTCGAGGTGCCGGCCGTCCAGTTCACCGAGTAGCGCAAAGCGCCCACCGAAGAGGTGCCGATGGTCAGCAGCGGGCAGGCGCTCCCCGCGGGCGGCAGCGTGCTGCCCTCGATGTCGGCCGGCTCGATGCTCGCGGCGGCGGTCGTCAGCTTGCAGATCTGGCGGGCCGCCGCGCCGACGAGCATCTTGTCGCGCTCAAGCGCGCAGACGTTCGCGCCCGAGAAGGTGCGGCCGTTCTTGAACATGTTGTAGGTGATGTAGTACCCGTCGCGCCAGACGCCCATCTTCGGGAAGTCGTTGAAGCTATTACTGAACGAGTAGGAGTAGCGGTAGTAGGTGCCGGTCGGGTCGGGGGAGGTCGAGACCGCAACGCACTGCGTGTAGGGCGTCGCGGTGACGGCGAACTGCGTCAGAATCCAGCGGTCGGCGAACTGGTCGTACTGGACGATAGGGTCGCCGTCATTGTCCGACTCGCAGCGCCCGCCGAAGCCCTGGAAGAGGGTGTTGCCGTTCTTCGGGAAGCCGGGGACGAGGTTGAAGCCGGTGATGTTGTTCGAGGCGTCACGCGACAGCGTGTAGACGGCGTAGCGCAGGTTGACCCACTGGACGTAATGGTTCGGCCCGAGGTCGCCCGTCGTGTCGGGCGGCGCGACGCGGCGGCTCGGGTCGACGGGGACGCCGGTGGTCGAAGCCTTCGGCTGCGCGTAGGCGTCGATGACGGCGTTCTGGCCGGCGAGCGGGTCGACGCCCGAGGGGTTAGAGTTGCCGACGGAAGAGGGGCGGCCGGGTTCGAAGTCCTTGCCTCCGCGCGCCGGCTCCGGCTTGTCGGGCCGGTCGAACATCTCGCGCAAGGGCTTGGAAGTCTTGTCGAAGTGGTCGGGCTTCATCACGTCGGAGTTGCCCTGGCCGAATACTACGGCCGGTAGTAGGAGAAGACAGAAGACGAGAGTGATCAGTGACGCAAAAGCTTTTCTCATTTTCCCTCCGCGACGGGCGTGCCCGCCGGTTCAACTGCTTGGGTGCAGCCTGGACTTAACAGACGTGAGGTGACGCGTGTTCAAGTCGTTGGGGCCGATTGCTTCTTAGAAAGCCGTAAGCGAATCAACTATGAATGAGAGCCCGCGGCCGGGAGTAGCCATCGGGAGGGAAGGCCGGGTCAAAGGGCATCGATGCCGGCCGTCGAACTGTGCGCGAAACTGTTCCGAATGAGTAGCCACCGGGCGGAGTCAGCCCGGAAATAGTAAGCGGAAAGCGTCGGGAGGTCAAACGGCCGCGCCCCCAAATCGCGCCGGCCCGCGCGTCGGCTCACGCGAGTAGTTTGCGGCCCGGGCGTCGGGCGGGAGTTTCAAATAACCTCGCGGCCGTAGTCGCAGTACTCGACGACGGGGCAGCGCTCGCAGACGGGGTCGCGCGGGCGGCAGAGCTTGCGGCCGTGGCGGATGAGGTTGACGTGGAAGGAGTAGAACTTGCCGGCGGGCACGAGGCGGTTCATGACCTCGTGCGCGAAACGGTCGGCGCACTTCGGAGGGATGAGGCCGACGCGGCGGAGCACGCGGAAGATGTGCGTGTCGAGCGGGAAGACTTCTGTGGCGCAGGCGAAGAGGAGCGTGCAGGCCGCCGTCTTCGGGCCGACGCCGCGGAAACTCGCGAGGTACTCGACCGCATCCATCGCGGGCAGGCCGCGCAGGAACGAGAGGTCGAACGAGCCGTGCCGCTCTTTGACTTGGCGCAGCAGGTCGCGGATGACCGCGGCCTTCTGGTTGGCGAGCCCGCCTAAGCGTATCGTCTCGACCAGCGTCTGTTCGCGCGCCCGGAGCACGGAGTCCCACGTCGGGAACCTCCGCTTGAGGGCGTCGTAGGTGCGGTCGCTGTTGGCGTCGCTCGTCGCCTGCGAGAGGATGACGGCGACGAGCATGTCGAGCACGTCCCAGTCCGTCCACTTGTTCTCGGGCACGCCGTAGGCGCGCTCAAGGTTCTGGACGATGTAGCGAACCGGCTTCTCCTCGGAGACCTTCGCGACCCATTCCTCGACCGCCGACGAGGGGCGCGCGGCGTTACTTCGAGGGGTTCTCTTTCGAAGCGGCGATGACGCGCTCATAGAATTCGATGTACTGCGGGATGACCAGGTCGGTGCTGTAGCGGCCGACGGCCGACGCGCGCGCGCGCCGCCCCATCTCGCGCCGCAAGCGTTCGTCCGCGAGCAGGCGCGCGGCGCAGTCGCTCATCTTCTCCACGTCGCCCACTTCGGCGAGGCAGCCCGTCGAGCCGTCGTCCACGACCTCGGGGATGCCGCCGACGCGAGAAGCGATGACGGGGACTTCACACGCGAGCGCTTCGAGCGCGGCGAGTCCGAAGGACTCCTGCTCCGAGGGCAGGAGCAGCACGTCCGAGACCGAGAGGTAGTCGGTGATGCGCGGCTGCTTGCCGACGAACGAGCAGTGACGCTCGACGTTCAGGCACCGCGCGCGGTGCTCGGCCCGGCTGCGCTCGCTGCCGTCGCCCACCATCACGAGCCGCGCGCCCACGCCCTTGGCGCGCACGCGCGCCAGAATCTCCACGCAGTCCACGGGGCGCTTCACGGGGCGGAAGTTCGAGACGTGGCAGAGCAGGGGCTCGCCGTTGGGGGACAGCTCGCGGCGCAGCTCCTCCTTCGGCTTGCGGCTGTAGTCGCTCGCGCAGATGAAGTTCGGGATGACGGCGATGTGCTCGAACTGGAAGGTCTCGGCCGTCGCCTGCTTGAGGTAGTGGGAGACGGCGGTGACGCCGTCCGACTGCGCGATGCCGTAGCGCGTGATGGGCAGGTACGAGCGGTCGGCGCCGACGAGCGTGATGTCCGTCCCGTGCAAGGTCGTCACGACGGGCAGCGTCCTCCGCGGCTTCAGGGACTCGCGCGCGAGGATGGCGCTGATCGAGTGCGGGATGGCGTAGTGGACGTGGAGCAGGTCGAGGTCTTCCGTCTCGGCCACGTCGGCCATCTTCGTCGCGAGCGCCAGCGTGTAAGGCTGGTGCTCGAAGAGCGGGTACGACATCATCTCGACTTCGTGGAAGCGCACGCGCTCGTTCAGTTGCGTGAGCCGCGTCGGCAGGGCCGAAGAGATGAAGTGCACCGTGTGCCCGCGCTCGGCCAGCTCCTTCCCCAGCTCCGAGCCGACGATGCCGCTCCCGCCGTAGGTCGGGTAGACAGTGATTCCGATGTTCATAATGAAAGTAGGCAGTAAGCAGATGGCAGCAGGCAGTTAAAAGCCCTTCCGTCGTCGAAGGGCCAGCCGCTCAAACCGGCCTGCCGCCTACTGTCTACTGTCTACTGCCTACTGAATATAGCAAGAGGCAGCCGGCCCTCGCTACCGTCTGCCTCTCGTCTCAACTTGTCTCACCTGCGAAGGGGGGACAAGCGAGAGCCAGAACTATACGCCTACTTTCCCCTTTTGACAAATTAAATTTTGCCCCCCCGTGGGTGCGGATTGGTACTATCAACGGCAGTCCCGGAAGTCGTGCCTTCGCCTCACTTAGACCGGCGGCCGAAACAGGTTATAATGTGCCCGGCGAAAATCAGACAAAACGTTCAGACGCTGCACGCGCCGTCCTGATTTGAGTGAAGTTTTTATCCGTAAGGGAGAGGTTTAAAGAATGCCGAAGATTGATAACATCGAAGAGACGCCGAACCCGAACGCCGTCAAGTTCATCCTGAAGGAGCCGGTGACGGCCGGCACGACCCGCTCGTTCCACAGCGCCGCCGAGGCTGCCGGAGACGCTCTGGCCGGCCCGCTCTTCGACGTGGGCGACGTCTCGTCCGTCTTTTACATGGACAGGATGGTCACGGTCGAGAAGACGGACGAGGCCGACTGGGACGACCTGCTGCCGCGCCTCGCCGTGCCCATCCGCGCGGCCGCGTCCGTGGCCTCGAACGGCGGCGCCGCCGCCCCGCAGCCCGCCGGCGTCGGCGGCCCGCTCGGCGCGCTCATGAGCGATGACCCGCGCCTCGCGCGCATCAACGAGATTCTCGACGAGAAGGTGCGCCCCTACCTCGCCTCCGACGGCGGCTGGCTCGAAGTGCTCTCGCTCAACGACAAGACGCTCACCATCCGCTACCAGGGCGCCTGCGGCAGTTGCCCGAGTTCCCTCTCCGGCACGCTCCTCGGCATCGAGGGCCTCATCCGCCAGGAGATCGACCCCGACATTGAAGTCATCGCCGTATAGAAGGGTGCTGGGTGTTAGGTGTTGGGTGCCGGGGAAGAATCTGTCTTCACCCAGCACCCAGCCCCCTTCCCTCCGGCTTTTTTTGGAACAAGCCCCCGCGCGAGGACGTTTACCCCTCCAACTCAGTCCGAGCGCAGGTCTCCGTCTATCCGGGGGCTTGTGCATGTCCCGACAGGCCCATCTTCAGACAGAGGACGAAAAGATGAACAGACCCGCACGCCTCCTCGCCTTCGCCCTATCCCTTTCGACGTTCGCGCCGGCCGCCGGGCAGACGCCGGCCCCGCCCGCCGCGCAGAAGAAGCCGGCCGCGAAGAAGGCGGAAGCCGCAGACCCCCTGGCCGAATCGCGTAGAGTCTCGGCCATCTCGCTCGTCTCGTCGCTGACCAGCGACGCCCGCGCCTTCCGCGACCCCGTCCTGCGCGCGCGCGTGCAGGCGCGCGCCGCCGACGTGCTCTGGGATGCGGAGAAGGAGCAGGCGCGCGACCTCTTCCACCGCGCGTGGGCTGACGCCACCGCCGCCGACGAGCAGTTCGGCGAGGCGCGCGCCCGCGCCGCTTCGCGCACGGGGCCTTCGTCGCGCGTCGCGGGCAGCGTGCGCCGCGAAGTCCTGCGGCTCGCCGCGAAGCGCGACGCCGAGTTGGGCAACGAGTTCCTGGCGCAGTTGGACGAGTCGAAGAAGGCGGAGTCCGGCGAGGCGACCGCGGCGGCGGCCGCGAACGCCCCGGCCGCCTCGGGCCAGCCCTTCAACCCCGACGACCCGCCGACCTACATGGCGCAGCGCCTGCAACTCGCGCAGCAGCTTCTCGAAGACGGCGACACCGAGAGCGCGTTGAAGTTCGCGGACGCCGCGCTCTACCCCGTCAACACCTTCGGCATGCACTTCCTCAACACGCTGCGCGAGAAGAACGTGGCCGCCGCCGACCAGCGCTTCAACTCGCTGCTCATGCGCGCTGCCGCCGACCCTTCGGCCGACGCCAACTCGGTCTCGCTGCTCTCGTCCTACCCCTTCACGCCTTACCTCTACATCACCGTGAAGCCCACGGGCAGCAGCCACACGCGCCAGTTCCGCGGCAACATCGCCCCGCCGCAGGACGTAGACCCGAAGGTGCGCGCCGCCTTCCTGAACGCGGCGGCGCAAATCCTCCTCCGCCCGCTGCCGCCGCCCGAGCAGGATCGCTCCACCTCGGGCCGCATGGGCGCCTACGTCGTCGCGACGCGTATGGCGCCGCTCTTCGAGCAGTTCATGCCCGACAAGGCGCCGGCCATCCGCGCGCGCCAGTCGCAGCTCATGCAGGAGACGGCTAACATCGGCGGCGAGCGCGACTCGGAGATTCTGACGCGCGGCATCGTCCCCGACCCGCCGGGCCGCGACCGCGCGCAGGAGGCCCTCACGCGGGCCGAGAACGCGAAGGATGCGAACGAGCGCGACCGCTGGTACTTCGAGGCCGCGATGTCGATGGTTGAGCGTGACGCGGCGCAGGCGCGCGAGTACGCTAACAAGATCGAAGACATAGACACGCGCAAGCAGGTGCTCGCCGTCATCTCCTTCCGGCTCGTGCAGGATGCCATCCAGGAGAAGCGCAGTGAAGAGGCTCTTAAACTCGCGCGCGCCGACGAGCTGACGAACGTCCAGCGCGTCTGGGCCTTCACCGAGATCGCGAGGCTGCTCGGCAAGGAGCAGCCGGGCCGCGCCGTCGAAGTCCTCGACCAGGCGGTCGAGGAGGCGAAGCGCATCGACGACGCCGCGCCCGAACGCGCCCGCACGCTGACGGCCATCGCGACGCAGCTCGTCGCGCTCGACCGCGCGCGCGCCTGGGAGTTGATGAACGAGGTCGTGAAGTCTGCCAACGGCCTGCCCGACTACACGGGCGAGGACGGCGAGCTGGTCGTCCGGGTGCAGTTCAAGGGCGGCGGGGCGATGACCTCGAACTCCTCCGCGCAGGGCTTCAACCTCGCGGGCGTCTTCGCCGCGCTCGCGAGCGAGGACTTCGACCGCGCCTCCTCGCTCGCGCGCACGCTCAAGAACGAGGCGGCGCGCTCGGCCGCCACCCTCGCCGTCGCACGCTCCGTCCTCGTCAAGAAGCAGGAGCGCGCCGCGGCCAACTGATTCTGGAACCTGCGGCTTTGAAATGATGAATGATGAGTGATGAATGAAAGGCGGCGGGCTTTTTATTCATCATTCATCACTCATCATTCATCATTCCCCGTCCGTCGCCCTCGGAGGTATCCGATGTCGAAGAGAGTCTCGCTGCTGGCCCTCGCACTCTGCGCGGCCGTCTCGCCGTCGCGCGTCGGGGCGCAGGAGCCGCAGGCCGCGAAGCCGAAGCCCGCGAAGACTTCCGCGAAGAAGCCTGCGCCCGAGCCGGCAGACCCGATGGCCGAGCTTAGGCGCACGACCGCCATCTCGCTCGTCTCCGCGCTCGCCGACGACGCGCGCACGTTCCGCGACCCCGCCCTGCGCGCGCGCGTGCAGGCGCGCTCGGCCGACGCCCTGTGGGACACCGAGCGCGAGAAGGCCGTCACGCTCTTCCGCCGCGCGTGGGACGAGGCCGAGGCCGCCGACGCGGAGTCAGACCGTCGCGTCGCCGAAGAGCGCGCGCGCCAGCAGCGCGAGCGCGGCTTCTCATCCATCCAGCTGGGGCCGAGCCTCCGCACCGAAGTCCTCCGCCTCGCCGCGAAGCGCGACCGCGCGCTCGGCGAAGAGTTTCTGACGAAGCTCGACGAGGCGCGCAAGCGCGAGGCGGAGTCGGCCGCCACCTCAAACGAAAGACCGACCGACGCCGGCGGCGGCACGCAGCCGGGGCAGCAGCAGCGGCCCGACCCGACGGACACGCCGCCCGCCGTCGCCAAGCGCCTGCGCCTCGCGAGCCAACTCGTGCAGGACGGCGACGTGGAGCGCGCGATTCAGTTCGCAGACCCCGCGCTCGGCGCGGTCACGCTGCCCGGACTCGAGTTTCTGACGCGCCTGCGTGTGAAGAACGCGCAGGCGGCCGACGAGCGCTACGCGGCGATGCTGGCGCGCGCCGCCTCGAACCCCGCGTCGGACGCGAACACGGCCTCGCTGCTCGCCTCCTACCTCTTCTCGCCGACGCTCTACATGACCTTCTCGGACAACGCCGGCTCGAACGCGAACTCGTGGGGGAACGGGCCGAATCAATCCTGGCCGCCGCCCGACGTCTCGCCGCAGCTCCGCGCGGCCTACTTCCGCGCGGCCGCTTCGCTGCTCATGCGCCCGACGCCGACGCCCGACCAGGATCGCACGTCGTCGGGCCGCGCCGGCTGGTACATGGTCATCACGCGCCTGCTGCCGCTCTTCGACCAGTACGCGCCGGACAGGTCTGCGGCCCTGCGCGCCAAGCAGGCTTCGCTCACGCCCGACGCGCCCGAGGCGGCGCGCGGCGCCGGCAACAACGCGCTCACGCGCGGACTCGCCCCCGAAGACCCGAACCGCGACCGCGTCGGCGAGACGCTCTCGCGCCTCGACCGCGCGAAGACGGCCGAGGAGCGCGACGCCGTCTACGTGGACGCGGTGCTGGACGCCATGCGGCAGAAAGACCCGCGCGTCGAGGAGTTCCTCTCGAAGATCGAGGACACGGACGCGCGCCAGAAGCTGCGCGCCTACATCGACATGGAGGCCGCGCGCGAGGCCGTCAACAACAAGGACGTGACCGAGGCGCTCAGGCTCGCGCGCGGGAATACTCTGACGAGCATCCAGCGCGCGTGGGTTCTGACCGAGGCCGCGCGCCTCGTCTCGAAGCAGGAGCCGGGCCGCGCCGTCGAAATTCTCGACGAGGCTCTGGCCGAGGCGAAGGAGCGCATCGACGCGGCGTCGCGCGAGCGCGTGAGCGCGCTGGTCGCCGTCGCCACGCAGCTCTACGAGCTCGACCGCCCGCGGACGTGGGAGGTGATGCTCGAAGTGGTGAAGGCCGCCAACGCCGCGAAGGAGTACACGGGCGAGGACGGTCGCATCAGCACGCGCTTCCAGACCAAGAACATGTCGATGGCGTCGAGCAGCGGGGCGCAGTCGTTCGACCTCAACGACATCTTCAACAAGCTCGCGCGCGAGGAGCTGCAGCGCGCGGCCGCCCTCGCACGCAGCTTCGAGGGCGAGGCGCCGCGCGCCTTCGCCACGCTGGCCGTCGCGCGCTCGGTGCTCGACAACAAGGACGGGAAGAGGCAGGAGCGCGCCGCGAACTGAAAGGGCGTTCGCTGGCCTTTTCCGGCGCGCCGGTTTAAGATGCGTCGGCCTTCGAGGAGCCGCAGACGACTCGCGGCTCCTCTTTCCTTCGCACGAACATTCCGCCCACGCCAAATACCCCGGAGGATGAAGACTTTGAGACTCAAGCAACTGCTCCCCGCCGTCGTCGTCGCCTTAGCGCTGACCGCCGCCGCCCGCGCCGCCGTCCAGTCCGAAACCAAGACCTTCACGCACGAGGCGGGCGGCATCACCTTCGAGCTGCCGGCCGGCTGGAAGGCCGAACCCGACGGCGAACAGATCACCGCCTCGCCGGCCGAGGGCGGCATCAGCATCGTCCTCTGGGTCACGAAAGAGGAGGACTTCGAGGACGCGGCCAAGGCGCTCGGCGAGGAGCTTGGCAAACAGATCAAGAACCTGAAGTTCGACGGCGAGCCGAAGCCGGGCACGCACAACGGCATGGAGTACGAGTCGGTCAAAGGCTCCGGCCAGATCGAAGGCGAGGAGATCGTCTTCAGCGCCGACCTGCTCGCCGCGAAGAAGCCCGTCATCATCCTCTCCTTCGGCACCGCCGACGGCCTGCAGAAGCACGCGGCCGAGTACGGGCAGTTGGTCAAGAGCATCAAGAAGATCAACTAAAGGCAGTAGGCAGTGGGCAGATGGCAGTAGGCAGTAAGAAGGTTTTGGGTGTTAGGTGCTGGGTGCTGGGTAGGACAAACTGATCTTAACCCAACACCTAGCACCCAGCACCCAGCACCCTCTGCACTGCCCACTGCCTACTTTTTATATGGAGGCGCGCCGTGGTCAAGAGGATGCGCTGGGTCGAGCGTGAGTTCGAGTTCAACCTGCCGTTGGGCGTCTTCCCGTGCGTGCTGGAGCGGCTGCGCGGGACGCCCGCGCGTTTGGAAGAGTTGACGCGCGGGCTCGCGCGCCAAGAGCTGACGGCGAAGCCCGGCGGCCTCTGGTCGATACAGGAGCAGGCGGGACACCTCCTGGATTTGGACGAGCTGCACGAGGGGCGGCTCGAAGACTACGCGCGCGGCCTCGAAGTCCTGCGCGCGGCCGACATGCGCAACCGCAAGACCGAGGAGGCCGGCCACAACGACGCGCGCCTCGAAGAGATTCTCGCCGCCTTCCGCGCCGCGCGCGAGGGGTTCGTCCGCCGGCTCGAAGCCTTAGACGAGGCCGAGGTCTCGGCCTCCGCGCTCCACCCGCGCCTGCAAAAGCAGATGCGCGTCATCGACATGGCCTACTTCACCGCCGAGCACGACGACCACCACCTCGCCGCCGTCTCGGAGCTGCGCCGCCTCGGATAAAAACCGGATAAAAAGACGCCCGGCGTTTCGTCCCACGCCGGGCGTAAACCACAGGAGAACCGTCCATTCTTACCCGAAAGCCCGCGTTCCCCCCGCGGCCTTCCGGGCTTGCTATGCTAAACCTTCGGATGCCCGCCCCGCGCCCCCGCGTTGCTCAAAACTTTTCGGATGAATAATGCCCGGTTCGCCGTCTAATAAACGAGATGCGCCGGGACGGACTCGGTCGCGGGTTCTTGAAGGGCGCGGGCGTTTCTGACCTGTCCTAGCGTTCGTAGCGGAGCACGAGGCCGTCGCCGCCGACCGCCCACCCGACCTTCTTGTCGAAGAAGAGCGCGTAGAGGTTCTGGCGCGTTCGGCTCTCCTGCTGCACCCAGCTCGCGCCGCCGTCCTCCGTGCGGAGGATGACGCCGCCGCGGCCCACGGCCCAGCCCTCCTCCTTGTTGACGAACTTCACGCTCAGGAGCGTCGTCGTCACGCGCGGCGGCACCGTGCGCCATGTGCGGCCGCCGTCGTCCGTGCGCAGGACTGTGCCGCGCGCGCCGACGGCCCAGCCGTGCTCGTCGCCCTCGAAGTCGACGTGGTAGAGCGCGGCCGTCGTGCCCGAGTCCTGCACCTCCCAGGAGTCTCCGCCGTCGCGCGTGTGCAGCACGCGCCCGCCGCTGCCGACGATCCAGCCGCGCCTGTCGCCGTCGAAGTCGAGGTGGATCAGCTCGTCTCTGACGGGCACGCGCTGGCGCTGCCAGGAGACGCCGCCGTCCGTCGTCGCGAGCACGAGGCTGTCGGTGACGTTATCGCCTTTGCTCAAACTCCCGACGATCCAGCCGCGCTTCTTGCTCGTGAAGCGCACGCTGTAGAGTTCGGGTTCGGCGCCGAAGGTTTGCGCGTGGAAGCGAGTCGAAGACTGCCAGGTCTCGCCGCCGTCCTCGGTGGTGAAGATTTCCGTGGCGGCGAGCAGGTAGCCGTCCTCCTCGTTGCGGAAGTAGACGTCGTTGATCGACTCTTTGGTCTCGACCGTCTGCCGCGTCCACGCGCGCCCGCCGTCGCGCGTGCGCAGCACGACGCCGCCGTCGCCCGCCACCCAGCCGCGCTTCGAGTCGAGAAAGTAGACGGCGTTCAAATCCTTCCCCGCGACGCCCTGCCGCCCGCCCCTCCAGCCCTGCTCCTGCGCCCTGGCCGCGCCCGCCGCCAAAAGAACGGCCGCGCACGACGCGAGCGCGGCCCAACGACTCAGACTTTTTAAACTCATCGCCGACTCGACTCTCTCCTTCCCCCCCTTTGTACATGAATGGACAGTCAAGATACAAGCTTAAGGCGGAAGCCCGACCGTGAGGGAGAGCGTCGGTCTTCCACAACCGCACCGGCTGAGTAAGACCGACGCTCTCCCTCACGGTCGGGCTTCCGCCTTAAATCTGCTACTTGACGGTCACCCTGTAGACGCGGCCGTTGTAGACGACGAGGACGCGCTCGCCGAGCGAGAAGAAGCGCGCGAGCTGCGGCTCACGCTTGATGAGCGCGAAGTATTCGTCGCCGCCGAACTCGACCGCCGTCTCGGGCAGCCGTGCGTCCGCCTTGAACTCGGAGTCTGTCCAGACGCCTTCGCGGAGGTAGAAGGTCTTGTCACCGACCTTGCGCACGGCCGCGGAGGCCGCGTCCTCGTCACGCAGCGCCTCCTGCTGCGCGCGGTCGCGCTTGCTCTGGCGGACGGCCAATGCGCCGGTCTGCGCCTTCGCGGCCTCCTTCGGCGCCGGCGAGTTGTAGACGGTCGTCAGGTCCGAAGTGCCGCCGGCGCCAGCGGTCGCGGGGCGGTCGGCCTCCGCGCGGCGCCGCGCGCCCGCGATGCCCGGCGCGGTGCGCGTCACCTCGTCCTTGTCGGCCCCGTCGAGCCGCCCCCGCGCGAAGCTGCTGATCTGGCGCGCCTCGCTTTCTTCGAGCGCGAGGTAGGAGGTGTAGGGCGTGACGATGCCGTAGCGCGTGCCGAGGTCGGTTATCTCGTCGGTCAACTCCTTCTGCTCGCCGTTCGTGCGGATCTGCTCCATCAGCCAGCCGACGCGGCGCGTCGCCCAGAGGCGCGGCAGGAAGTCGTTGCGCTCGGTCGTGAGCGGGAAGCTCACGTCGCTGTACGTGAACGCGCGCGTGGCCTCGCCCGCGCGCCCCGTCAGGCGGAGCACGACGCGGTCGAGGTCGCGCTGGTTGCGGTAGCGGCCGACGAGCGTGAGCTGCGTGCCGCGGAAGATGTCGGGCAGCTCGCGCGGATAGACGAGGTCGGACTCGACGCCGCCCATGTCGAGCGCGAGGTTCGTCAGAACGGGGTGGTTGATCTTCGTGAAGAAGTTCGAGACCTTGATTTCGAGGTCTTCCTTCGGCTCGACGTACTCGGCGGCGCCGCCGTTGTCGGACGCGAGCTTGTCCAGGAGCGCCGTGTTCACGTCGTAGCCGACGCCGAAGGTGAAGAGGCGCACGCCGGGCACGCGCGCCGCGCGCGCGTTGTCGAGGATGCGCTCGACCTTCGTCTCGCCCACCGTCGGCAGGCCGTCGGTGAGGAAGACGAGCAGGCGCGGCCGCTCCGAGCGGTCGAACTGCTGCATCGCCGCGAGCAGCGCGCCGTTGATGTTCGTGCCGCCGGTCGGCCTGAGCTGCGCGATGAACTCCTCGCCGCGCGCGCGCCCCGCGGCGTCGGCCTGCACGAGCCCCGTCGTCATCAGGTGCTCCTCGCCCGCGAAGTTGATGACGTTGAAGCGGTCGGCCGGCCTCAAGCTCCGCACGCCGAAGAGGAGCGCCGCGCGCGCCTTCTCCATCTTCCCCGCCTCGGCCATCGAGCCCGACGTGTCGAGGACGAAGACCACGTCCTTCGCCACGTACTCGGCTTCGGACAGGGCGTCCTTCGGCGAGATGGTCAGAAGGAAGAAGCCCTGCTTACCCGGCTCGCGGTGCGTCAGGAGCGTCATGCCGAAGTCCGCGTCCGAGAGCGTGTAGAAGAGCTGGAAGTCCTGCGGCTCGCGCCCCGCGGCCGTCTCGAACGAGACGCGCGCGTTGCGCTCGCCCTTGCGCGAGACGTCGATCTCGTGGCTCGGCGAGTAGACGTTGCGGACGGGCTCGCGCCCCTCGATCTCGACGAGGCCGGAGACGGTGCCCTCAATCTGCGAGACGTTGCGACCCGTCCCGAGCGGGTAGCGGTAGTTGACCGTGCCGCCCTCCGCCTTGAGGACTTGCGTGTAGGTCAGCTCAAGCTTCTTGTCGGAGTGGGGCGGGATGGGGAAGATGCTGGCCTGGAAGAGGTCGCGGCCGGCGTATTCGAGCAGGCCAGGGTCGCGCTGGCGGCGGACGATCTGGTCGTAGATTTGGCGCGCCTCCTCGCGCGAGCGCACCTCGCCGACGAGCCGCTTGTCGCCGTCCCAGATGGCGAACTCGGCGACGGAGGCGGTCTCGGGGATGGGGAAGAAGTAGGTGCCTTCGAGCGTGGCGTCGGTGTCGTTGCGGAAGACCTGCTCGACGTGGGTGGTGGCGACCTGCGCGTTGATCTTGGTCTCGATCTTGATGGACTTGACCGGCAGGGCGCGCGGCATCGGGATCGAAATCGGCCGCGGCGGGCCGGGGCAGCGCCGGCACGGGCCGGGGACGATGACGCCCTGCGCGTCGGCCGTGGCGGTGACCAGCGCCATCAGCAGCAGTCCGAAGAAGAGGCACAGCAGGTCTCTGAAGGTTCGCATCCCTTTTCTCCTCAAAAAATCCTCAGCGATTCAGCGGTCAACAGGGCCGCCCGTCGGTAGAACGTCTCCCCCCGGCTTTCTTGCGCGGAACAAGGTCGGCGGCGCGGCATCTAAAGTTTTTAAGGCGGAAGCCGTGGCTTCTGCTCTGCACGACGCTGCTCGTGGTCTACTCCATCATGCCGGGCGCGCACCGGACGCTCTTCTTCGACGCGGCGCCCAGCTCCTTCCTCGAGGCCGCGATGGCGCTGCTCTCGTTCCCACTGGGGACGGCCGTCGCCTTCCTCTTCCACTCTCCGGACTTCGGGGTGAAGGGCCGCCTCGCCTTCTGGGCGGCGGCGATGGCGCTCGGCTACGCGCAGTGGTTCCACCTGCTCCCCGCCCTGAAGCGCTGGGAAAAGAGGCGTCGTACGAACACTCTGAATCTCGACGAAGGCCCGGGCGTTGCCCCGGCCTCCCCGCTCGGGCTGGACGTGAAGCCGGCACGGCCCGCGCTCGGGGCCGCGCGCCCGCAGCCCGCCCGGCAGTTCGACGACCGCGGCCGGACGCCGCTCGAAAGAATCCTCCGCGACGACGAGTAACACGCCCCGCGTGAATCCACGCGCGGCCCACCTCCCGTAAGAATCTACGCAAACGAATCTCGGACACCACACGCGGTCGTCCCCGGCCGCGCGCGTAGAACCTTCTTGCCCCAACGGAGGTGGGCGAACCGTATGAAGAGAACCTTCCCGCTGCTTTCCGCCGTCTGCCTGCTGTTCCTGTTCGTCGCGAGTGCCGCCGCCCAGACCGCCGGCCCGCCCAAAGTCTTCCTCTTCGAGCGCGAGGAGATACGCCCCGGCAAGTTCGAGGAGCACCAGCGCGAGTCGAACAACTTCGCGCGCACGCTCGCCTACGCGAAGAAGGCGGGCCAGCCGTCCTACGTGCGCCTCGGCATGTCCCCCCTCGCCGGCAACTACAACGAGGTCATGTACGCCTACCCGTTCGACTCGCTCGAACAGTGGGCGCAGGCCGAGCGCGACATGGAGCGCTGGATACGGACGCCCGGCCCGGTCAAGGCCTTCTACGAAGGGCTCATGGGGCCGCCGCGCGCGGGCGAAGACCTGCACGCGTCCGAGCGCTCGATGGTCGCCGTCTACAGTCCGGAGCTGAGCTACAACCCGCGCACGTCACTCGCCCGGGTGCGCTACGTCGCCATCTCGACCTTCCGCATCAAGGTCGGCCACTACGGCGACTGGCTCAGGCTCACGGCGATGTACACGGACGCGGTGAAGAAGATGAAGGGCGAGCACCACTGGGCGACTTACGAGTCGGTCGGCGGCGCGCCCGACGGGACGTTCGTCATCATCTCCGCGCTGGAGTCGCTCGCCGAGATGGACTCCGACCTGACCAACTCCGCCGAGTTCCCGAAGGCGATGGGCGACAAGCTCGGCGACTTCGAGAAGCTCTCGGCCGCCACCATCGAGTCCATCACGACGACGATCTACCAGATCGACCCGAAGATGACGAACCCGCCCGAGTCGTTCGTCGCCGCCGACCCGCAGTTCTGGTCTCAGGAGATGCCGGCCGCCGCCCCCGTGACGAGAACCGCCAGCGCCCGGACTAAGAAGAAGTGAAGGAGGGGTGCTGGGTGCTGGGTGTTGGGTTCTGGGTTTTAGACAGGCTGACTGTCCTTACACCAGCACCCAACACCCAGCCCCCAACACCCCTCCCCCTCACATCTCGCGCAGGCGCGGGTTGCCGAAGGCCGTCGCGACGCCGAAGAGGAGGACGACGAGGCCGCAGGCCGCGAGCGTCGGGCGCGGGCCGAAGCGGTCGGCCGCCGCGCCCGAGAGGAAGCCCGACACCGGCAGCGTCCCGATGAAGGTCAGAATCCACATGCTCATCACGCGCCCGCGCATCTCGTCCGTCACGAGCTGCTGGATGAGCGTGTTGCCGAGCGCGAAGAACGAGACCATCGACGTCCCCGCCAGGAAGAGCAAAGGGACGGCGACGCGCGGCGACGGCGCGGACGCGAAACTGACGATGCAAGTCCCGGCCGAGAGCATCGCCGCCAGCAGGATGAGCCCCTTGCGCCGCACGTCGCCGAGGTAGGCGAGCCCGAGCGCCCCGACGAGCGCGCCCCCGCCGGCCGTCCCCATCAGAAGCGACAGCCCCGCCTCGTCCCACCCGTAGACGTTGCGCGCGAACAGCGGCAGCAGCACGATGTACGGCGACCCGAACAGGCAGACCACCGCCGAACAGAGCAGCACCGCGCCCACGCGCGGCCGCCCGCGCACGTACCTGAACCCTTCGGCCAGATCATTCCGCATCGAGCGCCGCGCCGCCTCGGCCTTCCCCGCCTTCTCGGCCGCGGCCGGCGCGCCGCCGCGCCTCTCGAAACTCACGCGCGAGAGCGCGGCGACGATGGCCGCGTAGGAGAGTCCGTTGGCGAAGAAGCAGCCGGCCATCCCGAGCAGCTTCATCGTCACGGCCGCCAGCGTCGGCCCCGCCACGCGCGCCAACTGGAACTGCGAAGAGTTGAGCGCGATGGCGTTCGCCAAGTCTTCGCGCTCGACGAGGTCGACCGTGATGGCCTGGTACGAAGGCCCCGAGATGGCCCAGCAGCAGCCCGTCACGAAGGAGAGCACGAGCACCATCCACACGTCCGTGGGCCGCCGCGCCGCGCCCTGCCAGCGGATCGCGCCCGCCCACACCAGCGCCGCCAGCGCGAGCGCCGAAAGCCCCGCGCCCGCCTGCGTGTAGATGAGCAGGCGCTTGCGGTCGACCTTGTCGGCGATGACGCCGCCGACCAGCGTCAGCACGAGGCCCGGCGCCGTCGCCACGAACGTGTCCACGCCGAGCCACGTCCCCGAGTCGGTCAACTGCAACACGAGCCAGCTCTGCGCCACCGACTGCATCCACGTGCCCGCGTTCGAGAGGAACGCGCCGACGAAGAACAGGCGGAAGTTGCTGTGCCGGAGCGCGCGGAACATCCCGCCCGCGCGGGGCGTTCGTGTGGTTCGTGCCTGGGGCGGGGCCGTGGACATGAGTCTTGCGAGATAAGGGCCGAACGTGAATAATGCTCGCCGGTTCGTAAGGTCTAAGATGCCTACGCCGCGGGGAAACCGCAAGGAGTCCGTGTGATTAGAGAGAGTCTGTCGAAGAGGGAGGCCGCGGTGCAGGACGGCTTCCGCCTGCGCGGCCTCGGGGAGGTCTCGCGCATCGAGGCGCTCTCGGACGGCGTGATCGCCTTCGCCATCACGCTGCTCGTCGTCTCGCTCGAAGTGCCGCGCACCTTCGACGAGCTGCTCGTGACGATGCGCGGCTTCCTCGCCTTCGCCATCACCTTCGCGATGCTCTTCCACGTCTGGTTCACCCAGTTCAAGTTCTTCCGGCGCTACGGCCTCAACGACAACTTCGTGATCTGGATGACGGCGCTGCTGCTCTTCGTCGTCCTCTTCTACGTCTACCCGCTCAAGTTCGTCTGGACGCTCGTCATCAACAGCTTCACCGGCGGCGCGCCGGGCGCCGTGGCCCCGGACGGCACGCCGCTCCCGCCGGTCAGGCGCGAGCAGGTGCCGCTGATGATGTCGATCTTCGGCTTCGGCTTCGCGGCGGTCTTCGCCGTCTTCGCGCTGCTCTACCACCACGCCTACCGCAGGCGCGCGCAGCTTGAGCTGAACGAGCTGGAGGTCTTTGACACGCGCGAGCAGATGCAGGAGAACGCTTTGATGTCGGCCGTGGGGCTGCTCTCGGCCGGGCTCGCGCTCGGCGGCGGCCCGCGCTGGGTGCCGCTCTCGTGGATGACCTACTGGCTGATCGGCCCCGTGCAGTTCCTCCACGGTTGGTTGATGGGGCGGCGCCGCAGGCGGCTCGCGCCGCCGCCCGGGGGCCGCGCCGAGGTCGAGCCCGGCGTGCCGGGCGACTGGGAGTGAGGGCCGTACCGTAGAAGTTTGAAAGTTAGGCCCGCCGCCACGCGGAGAGCGAGGTGCCGTCGCCGCCGCGGCGGTGCGCGACCGCCTCGGCGAGGATGGCGAGCGCGACCTCTTCGGGCGTGACGGCGCCGAGGTCGAGGCCGACGGGCGCGCGGACTTCCCTCAAGACCTCTTCATCAATCCCTGACTCGCGCAGGCGGCCGAGGACGATGTTGGTGCGGCGGCGGCTGCCGATCATGCCGACGTAATCGGGGCGCGCCGCCAGCACCGCGTGCAAGCACTCCTCGTCCTCGTTGTGGCCGCGCGTGACGACCGCCGCGTAGACGCCGCGGCCCGTCCCGACGACCTCCTTCAAAGTCTCGCCCCAGCCGTGCGCCGTCACCAGGTCAATCCCCCCTTCGGGGAAGCGCTCGCGCGTGAGGAAGTCTGCGCGGTCGTCGACGAGCGTGACGCGGTAGCCGACGGCGTGCGCGAGTCTGGCGAGCGCGGCCCCGACGTGCCCCGCGCCGCAGACGACGAGGTGCGGCTCCGGCTCGACGCGCTCGAACAGCACGCGCGCCCCGCGCCAGGCCCCGGGCGCGGGCGCGAACTCCTCCGCGCGCAAAGTCTTCGCCTCCGCGCGCGAGGCGTCGAAGTCGCGCGCGTACGCCGCGAGCGCTTCATCAAAAGTCGCGTCGCCGGTCGTCCCAGTCCTCCCGCCCTCGGCCTCGAACAAGACCTTCGCGCCGACGCCCTGCTCCGCCTCGACGATTGTCGCGAGCACGGCCACGCCGCCCGCCCCGATCACGCGCGCGAGTGCGCGTGTGAGTTCGGCGGGGGGGGTTTGCGCGTGTGAGCTGTCCAACGTCTATTTTTCGGTGGGGCGGACGAGGCCGACGGCGGCGAGCGCGCGGCGCAGGAGCCAGAGGGGGCCGACGACGAGGTAGACGGGGTTGCGGAAGAAGGCCGGGCTGTTGCCTTCGATGGCGTGCCCGACGAACTGGAAGACCCAGCCCGCCACGAACAGTCCCAGCGCCCAACGCCAGTCCCACAGGAAGAGCGGCAGGCTCAACACGATTAAGGGGATGCCGACGTAATGGGTCAACTGGTTCAGCGGGTGCCTGTGCTTCGCCTTATAGTTTTCGACGAAAGAACTCATGGCGCTCACTCCGTTCGCGCGTGATAAGTGATGAGTGATAAGAGGAGAACAAGGCCCGCGGTTTTTCTTATCACTTATCACTCATCACTTATCACGCCTCAGCCCCACACGTCGAGGAAAATCTCCATGGTGCCGCCGCAGACCATGCCCTCTTCGCTGGCCTCGTCGGCGGTGAGGGTGAAGCGGTGGAGCGCGGGGCGGCCCGTGCGCAGGGCCTCGCGCGCCTCGGCCCAGACCTCGGCCTCGACGCAGCCGCCGCCGACCGTGCCGGCCGTCCCGCCGCCCTCGAAGAAGAGCATCTTCGCGCCGCGCCGCTGCGGCGTCGAGCCGCGCGTGTGCGCCACGGTCGCCACGACCACGCGCTCGCCGCGCGCCGCCGCCGCGCCGACCAGCCGGTAGAGTTCGAGTTTGGTGACGGAAGACATGAAGCGAAAGGATGAAGGCGGAAGGATGAAGGATGAAAGCGATGCGGTCTGCTATCCCTTCATCCTTCCGCCTTCATCCTTCATCCTTTCACAACGGCGGCTGCGCGGGCGAAGGGGACGGGCTGGGTTGGGGCGTGGCGACGGCGCCCGTCGCGTCGGTGCCGGGCGTGGGCGGCGCCTGCTGCGCCTGGTCGGAGGCTTCGACGCGCTGGCGGAGGCGTTCGACCTCGGCGTCGGCCGTGGCGACTGAGGCCTCGAGGCGCGTGTGGCTCGCGGCGAGCAGCTCCAACTGCTTGTTGATGCGCACGCGCTCGCGTTCGAGCTGCTGCGCGATGGCGTCGCGCACCGAGCTGGGGTTGAGCGAGCCGACGAGCGCGGAGCGGCGCTGGATGGCGTCGGGCTGCGACTCGTAGTCGATCTCGGCCAGGCGCTCCTGCAGCTGGAACTCCTTGTCCGTCACCTCGCGGAGCTGCGTGCGGAGCTGCTCGGCGCGCTGCTCGGCGCGCGTGAGCCGTTCGAGGTCGTACATGGCCTGCTGGTCGGTCTTCATCTGCTTGAGCTGGCCCGAGAGCTGCTCGACCTGGCCCGAGAGGTCGCGGACGGTGCCGCGCAACCGCTCGTTCTCGGCCTGCGTGCTCTGCTGCTGCTGCTGGCGCGCGCGCGTGCCGGTGCGGCGCGCCGGCGTGCCCTGCCCCTCATCGGCCGTGCTGACGACCGAAGGCTCGTCGGGCAGGTCGGGCGCCTGCACGGGCTGCGGGCGCGTCCGCGTCGTCGCGCGGCGCGAGGGGCGGCGCTTCTGCTGCGCCTGTGACTCGGGCATGAACGCGCACCCCGCGACGAGCAGCGCCAGCGCCGCGCGAGCCAAAACTTCCTTCATCGCAATCCTCCTTGAAAAACGCCGGGGATGAACTTCCGATGCCCGCCGCGGGCCGAACGTTTACACGCGCCGCACGCCCGACGGTTCCCTTCGCCCCTACGCCGACTGAATCTTGAAGCTGATGTCCACGGCGCGCGCCGAGTGCGTGAGCGCGCCGACGCTGATGAGATCGACGCCCGCCTCGGCGTACTGGCGGACGTTCTCAAGCGTGATGCCGCCCGAGGATTCGAGCAGGATGTCGGACTTGAGCGAGCGCGCGACCTCGACCAGGCGGCGCGTCTCCTCCGGCGTCTGGTTGTCGATGAGGAGGATGTCGGCGCCGGACTCGACGGCGTCGCGCAGGTCGCGCTCGCGCGAGACCTCGACCTCTACCTTGTGCAGGTGGCCGACCGCCTTGCGCGCGCGCCCCACGGCCGTCGCCACGCCGCCCGCGAGCGCGATGTGGTTGTCCTTGATGAGCACGCCGTCGTCGAGGCCGAAGCGGTGGTTGCGCCCGCCGCCCGTCGTGACCGCGTACTTCTCGAGCATCCTCAGGCCGGGGGAAGTCTTGCGCGTGTCCACGACGACGGCGCCGGTGCCCTCGACCGCCTGCACGTACCTGCGCGTGAGCGTCGCTATCCCGGAGAGGCGCTGCATGAGGTTGAGGGCGAGCCGCTCGCCCGCGAGCAGCACGTCCGCGAAACCGGTCGTGCGCGCGATGACCTTGCCGGCCTCGACCTCGTCGCCGTCGGCGACGAAGGCCTCGATCTGCTGCTGCGAGTCGAGCGTCGAGAAGACGGCCTCGGCCGCCTCGAGTCCGCAGACGACCATCGCCTCCTTGGCGATGAAGCGGCCTTTGGCAGACTGGCTGCGCATCACGGTGGACTGCGTGGTGATGTCGCCGCGGCCGATGTCTTCGTTCAGGAACGCGCCGATTTGCGAGAACAGCGCCCCCTCGTCAAGCCAGCTCATTCGCCTAAAGCCTCCAACATCTCGCCCAACGCCTTGATTCTTTGGCCGAGTTCCGCCGAACGCTGGCGCAGCTCTTCCACCTTCTCGGCCGGCGCGCGCTCGACGAAGTTCGAGTTAGATAGTTGCGCCTCCGCCTTCTGAAGCTCCTTCTCCTGCTTCTCCCGCTCGCGCGTGATGCGCGCGCGCTCCTGGGCGAAGTCGATTAAGCCTTCGAGCGGCACGGCCACCTCCGCCCCGCCCGCGAGCACGGCCCGCGCAGACGCGCGCGGGATGCCCTTGTCGTCCGGGTGCAACGCATCGGGCTGGACGCCGCTCGCGCCGGCCTCGCCGTCCGTCCCGTTCGAGCCCGGCGTAAACCTTTCGAGGCTGTCGCCGACGAACATCTTCGAGGCGCGCGTGAGCCGCGTGATCTGGTCGGCGCTGTTGGCGAAGACGTAGCGCATGTCGTGGCTGGGCGAAGCCACGTAGAGGCGCGGCAGGTGCTCGCCGGGCTTGACCGATAACTCCGTGCGGATGTTGCGCACGCGCGAGACGAGTTCGATGACCGAGCGCATCTCCTCTTCGGCCTGCTCGTCTATCAAAGCCTCGTTCGCCACGGGGAACTCCGCGAGCATGACGGTCGGCGTCACGTCGGCCGCGCGGTAGGCCGCGTGCATCGAGTCCCTGCCGACGCCCGGCAGGCGCTGCCAAAGCTCCTCCGTGATGAAGGGCATGAACGGGTGGAGCAGGCGCAGGGCCTGTTCGAGCACGGTCAGCACGCGGCTGCGCGCGGCGTCGCGCTCGGGGCCTGCTTCGGCGGCGGTCACGTCCGACTTGGAGAGTTCGATGTACCAGTCGCAGAAGTCGTCCCAGAAGAAGTGGTAGAGCGCGTAGACGGCCTCGTGGAACTGGTAGGACTCGACCGAGGCGGCGACCGCGCGCGCCGTCTTGTTGAGGCGCGAGACGATCCAGCGGTCGTGCAGCGCCCAGGTCTTCGAGTCGCCTTCAAAACCACGCCCGACCTGCGCGCCCTCGGAGTTCAAGAGGCAGAAGCGCGCGGCGTTCCAAATCTTGTTGGCGAAGTTGCGGTAACTCTCGACCTGGTTGTCGTTCCAGCGCGTGTCGGTCGAGCCGATGGAGGCGAGCACCAAACGCGTCGCGTCCACGCCGTACTTGTCGAACACGTCGAGCGGGTCGACGCCGTTGCCCTTCGTCTTCGACATGCGCTGCCCGTGCTCGTCGAAGATGGTGCCGGTGATGAAGACGTCGTCGAAAGCCTTCCTCCCTTCGAACTTCATCCCCGTCATCATCATGCGCGAGACCCAGAGGAAGATGATGTCGCGCGCCGTGACGAGCACGGAGGTCGGGTAGAAGGTCTTGAGGTCGGGCGAGTCCTCGTCCGGCCAGCCCAGAGTCGAGATGGGCCACAAGGCGGATGAGAACCAGGTGTCGAGCACGTCCTCGTCCTGCACGAGTTCCGAAGTCCCTGCCTGCGCGGCGGCCTCCTCAAGGTTGCGCGCGACGTAGACCTTCCCTTGCCCGTCGTACCACGCGGGGATGCGGTGGCCCCACCAGAGCTGCCGCGAGAGCGTCCAGTCGTAGAGGCCGGCGAGCCAGTTCTCGTAGACCTTCTCGTAAGGGTTCTCGGGCACGAAGCGCGGCTCGTGCTGCTCACGGATGAGCCGCAGCGGCTCGCGGCCGAGTTCGGACTGCTTCAGGAACCACTGCGTCGAAATCAGGGGCTCGATGACCGTCGCGCAGCGGCCGCACTTCGTGATGGAGAATTCGTAGTCGACCACCTTCTCCAGCAGCCCCGCCTCCTCGAACTTCTGGACGACGAGTTTGCGCGCCTCGTAGCGATCCAGGCCTTCGAACTCCGCGCCGGCCTCGGCGGTCATCCGCGCGTGCTGGTCGATGACCTGCACCTGCGGGAGGTTGTGGCGCTTGCCCATCGCGTAGTCGTTGGGGTCGTGCGCGGGCGTAATCTTGACCGCGCCGGTGCCGAACTCGGGGTCTACGTACTCGTCCGCGATGACGGGAACCTCGCGGCCGACGATGGGAAGAATCAACGTCTGCCCGACGAGGTCTGCGTAACGCTCGTCCTTCGGGCTTACTGCCACGGCCGTGTCGCCGAGCATCGTCTCGGGACGCGTCGTCGCCACCGTCACGCGGCGGTCTGAACCTTTAACGGGGTATTGCAGGTAGTAGAGCTTCCCCTCGCCGGGCTTCGTGGGCGCCTTCTCGACTTCGAGGTCGGAGAGCGCCGTCTGGTCTTTCGGGCACCAGTTAATCATGCCCGGGCCGCGGTAGATGAGTCCTTCTTCATAACACCGCACGAAGAACTCGCGTACGGCGCGCGAGAGGTGCTCGTCCATTGTGAAGCGCTCTCGCGACCAGTCGACGCTCGCGCCCTCGCGCCGCATCTGGCGCGTGATCTCGCCGCCGTACTGCTCCTTCCACTTCCAGACGCGCGCGGTGAACTCCTCCCGCCCGATGTCGTGGCGCGTCTTCCCCTCCTCCTTCCGCAACTGCTTCTCGACCATGATCTGCGTCGAGATACCGGCGTGGTCTGTGCCCGGGAGCCAGAGCGTGCGGCGGCCGCGCATGCGCTGGTAGCGCGTGAGCACGTCCATGATTGTGTGCTGGAGCGCGTGCCCCATGTGGAGCGAGCCCGTCACGTTCGGGGGCGGGATGACGATGGAGTAGACGGGGGCCGCGGGGTCTGAGTTGACCTCGGGCGCGAAACAACCTTCGCGCTCCCAGCGTGAGTAGTGGCTCTCCTCGGCCTGCTTCGGGTCGTAAGTTTTCGGGATCTCCATGACCGTTCGATTATACGGAGGCAAAGTGGAAAAGGGAAAAGAGTAGGCAGTAGGCAGATGACAGTAGGCAAGTTGAGAACGGGGATAGGCCCAAACGAATCGGAGGCGGCGGGCCGTGACCCGCCGCCTCCGATTCTTAATTGTTCGTCTTTTTCCTAACTGCCTACTGCCATCTGCCTACCGCCTACTCTTCTCCTCTTCCATCTTCTGCTTGATGAGCAGCTCGGCCATCTCGGGGACGACCTCCCAGGCGATCTCGCGGACGGCCTTGTCGGACATCATCTCGACGACGCGGCGGGCGATTGTCTCGATGACCTGCTGCGAGAGTTGGTCGGCGCGCAGCGGTTCCTCGACGCGCGTGTGGCCTTCCGAGACGACGTAGCCCGCGGTCGTGGGCTGCGCGACCGGCGGCTTGGGCAGGTCGCCTTCGACCCGGCCGTCCGTGAACTCGCTCGCGACGGCGGCCGGGACGGGCTCGTCGGCGGGTACCACCTCCGGCTCGACGAAGCCGCGCGGCGCGGCGCCCGCGCCCTGCGACTCGCCGCCGAAGGCGAAGCCCTGCGGCCCGTCCTGCACCACCACGTCGCGCCAGGGCGTCTCTTCGTGCTGAGGGGAAGCCTCTGACTGTTGCTGACTCTCGCCGTGCGCGGCCTCCGCGAAGGCGCTCGGGGCGTCGGCCCAGTTCTCCGCGCCGAGAGGCGTCTCCTCCGGCTCCGGTTCGAAGCCGGCCGGCTCGACGGCAGGCTCTTCGTCGAAGCCGAGGTCGAGGATGAAGTCGTCAACCTCCGCGGTCGCGACCGCGGCGGGCGCGGACGACTGTTCGAGGTCGAGCAGGGCGTCTTCGGCCGGGGCGCCGACCGCGCGGCGCGGTTCGAATGAAGTCTGAGGGGCGTTGGATTCGTTCATCACACTCTCTCGAAGCAGGGACGCGGCGTAGACGGGTTCCGGTTCCGGCTCCACTTCCTCCGGCTCCGCGACGTCGAGGACGAAGTCGTCCTCCTCTTCCGACGGGGCGGGGGCGGCCGCGACTTGCGGTTCGGGCGCGCCGCCGTTCGTCTCAAAGGAGGGCGCGGCGTCGAACTCGGGCGCGGCCTCGGCCTCGGCGGACGCGTCGCTGCGCCTGCGCGCGAAGGAGGGCGGCGCGCCGAAGGCTTCGGCCGGGCGCGCCTCGATCAGCTCGTCGTCGGCGCCGAGGTCTGCGAAGGAGGCGCCCGGGTCTTCGACGTGGTGCCCGGCCGGCTCCTCGTGAGACTCGGCCTCCCGCGCCTCGAAGCGCGCGGCCTCGTCGGCCCGCACCGGCTCGGCCGCGGCGCGCGGCTCTTCCTGCGGCGCGCGCGCTGCTTCGGGCTCTTCCGCCTTCGACTCGCCGCCGAGGAGTGAGCCGACCTTGCCGACCAGATTGCGTATCGATTGGAAGGGTTTCGTCAAGACTGTATCCGCGCCAACTCTGCGCGCCTCCGCTTCGTTGAAAGGTTCGAACGTGCCGACGAGGAGGACGACCGGGATTCGCTTCAGACGCTCGTCACGCTTGATCCGCTCGCACAGCTCGTAGCCGTCCGGGCCGGGCATCACCAAGTCGGCGAGCACGATGTCGGGCGGCGGGTCTTCCGCGAGCACGCGGAGCGCCTGCGCGCCGTCGCCGACCGCGACGACCTCGAACTCGCCGTCGTCCTCGTCGCCGAAGGTCAGACTGATGACCTTCCGGATCGTCGGCGAGTCGTCAGCGAGCAGAAGTTTCCGGCGTCCCGAACTCAAAAGAGTCTCCTTGTGTCAGGGGGCCGAACGCTCCGAGGGGGCAAGTAAAGGAACGCTTTCGCGCGTGGGCGTCGGCAGGGCATGTTCGGCGGCCCCTCGCCTGAAACCACGCACGAAGGCCGCAAATCAAACCTAACACCCGCGCCGACCGAGCGTCAAGCTGATTTTCCGGGGCGCTTTGCGGGCGCGGCGCGCATGTATAATGCCGCCGTTTTCGTCGGGGCGATAATTCACCCGCCGGTGGAGTCAATGGGAGAGAGAGCCTGTCGCGTCTGCGGCAACAGCGAGGGCAACCGCCTGCACCGCGCGCGCGAGATGTTCGCGGGGACGCGCGACGAGTTCGACTATCTGGAGTGCGCCGCCTGCGGCACGCTCCACATAAGCGAGGTGCCCGACCTCGCCCCGTACTACGCGGGCGACTACTACTCCCTGCGCCCGCCCGAGCAGGCGGCCGGGGCCGGGCTCAAGAAGAGACTGGCACGCCGCGCCGCGACGTTCATCAGGGGCCGCGCGGCGCGCTACTACTGCGGGCGTCGTCGTCCGCTCGGCGAGCTGCGCCGCCCGCTCGGGCGACTGCTCGCCGCGCGCGCGGGGCGTGTGGTCGTCGGCTTCCCGCCGTACCTCTCGGAGACGCGGCTCGACCTGCGGCTGCAACCGGACTCGGGCGTCCTCGACGTAGGCTCCGGCGCGGGCGCGACGCTCGTCTCGCTCGGCCACTTCGGCTTTACAGATCTGGTGGGCGTCGACCCGTTCGTGGCCGGGGAGATCGAATACGAGAGCGGCGTGCGCGTGCTCAAGGCCGAACTCTCCGACCTCACGCGCCAGTTCGACCTCGTCCTCGCCAACCATTCGCTCGAACACGTGCCGGACGCGCGCCGGGCGCTCGCAGAGATTCGCAGGGTCTTGAGGCCGGGGCACTACGCCGTCATCCGCATCCCCGTCGTCGCGCGCGCCTGGGCGGAGTACGGCGTCGACTGGGTTCAGCTCGACGCGCCGCGCCACCTCTTCCTCTACACCGAGCAGACCTTCAGGTCTCTGGCCGAGGGGGCCGGGTTCAGCGTCGACGAAGTCGCCTACGACTCGACGGCCTTCCAGTTCTGGGGGAGCGAGCAGTACGCGCGCGACATCCCGCTCACAGACCCGCGCTCCTACTTCGTCAACCCTTCCGACTCCGTCTTCGCGCCCGAAGAGCTCGCCGCCTTCGAAGCGCGCGCCCGAGAGTTGAATAGAACCGGCGAAGGCGACCAGGCAATTTTTTACTTGAGAAAGGTCTGATATGACTTCGACGAAAAGGGCGCTCGACGCCTCGAACTACGACACGGACAAGGCGCAGCACACGCACTACCTGCGCAACTACGAGGAGTATTTCCGCCCGCTGCTCGACAAAGACGTGCGGCTGTTAGAGCTCGGCGTCCTCAAGGGCGGCTCGCTCCTGCTCTGGCGCGACTACTTCGAGCGCGGCCGTATCGCCGGCCTCGACCTCAACCCGGCCGAGATCGAAGACCCGACCGGGCGCGTACGCCTCTACCGGGGCGGGCAGCAGGACACCGCGCTCCTCGACCGCATCGCGCGCGAGTGCGCGCCCGAGGGTTTCGACGTCATCATCGACGACTGCTCGCACGTCGGCGAGCTGGCCCGCGTCAGCTTCTGGCACCTCTTCGACCGACACCTCAAGCCGGGCGGCCTCTACGTCATCGAAGACTGGGGCACGGGCTACTGGGACTTCTGGCCCGACGGCGTGCGCTACCGCCCGCGCCGCACCGACCGGAGCCAGTTGCGCTACCGGCTGAGCCGCGCCGCCACGCGCCTGCACAACAGCCGGCTCGGCCGCCTGCCGCTCGCCGGCTCACTCACGCGCATCGCCAAGCGCGGCCTCCAGCGCGGCCTCTACGCCACACACGACTACGGCATGGTCGGCTTCGTCAAAGAACTGATCGACGAACTCGGCATGCCCGACATCACACACCCAGACTTCGGCACGGGCACACCCCGCCCCTCCAAGTTCCGCGAGCTGAAGCTCTCGCAGAGCCACCTCATCGTCGTCAAGGCGTAAAGGAAAGGCAAAAGTAAGAGCGGGCAAGCCGCCTTCACTTTTGCCTTTTGCCTTTTTACTTTTGCCTTCCGATGTCGTCGGTGGTGTCGCGCTTGCCGTCGGGGCCGTCGGAGGTGAGTGTGTAAGAGGCTTGCGTGCCGTTGTAGCGGTAGGGGTTGTGCCAGGGGTCGAGGCGTATGACGCGCCTGGCGTAGCGCGGGCTGAGGTGGTCGAAGAGGACGACCGAGTCCTCGCCGACGACGTAGAAGCCGCGCTCGCGGCGGAAGGCGTCGAGCGCCTCTCTGATCTCCGCGAGGTCTGCGCGCGCGCGCGCCGCCTTGCGCTCGTTGACCGCGCGCCAGAGCGCCTCCGGGTCGCCGACCGTCTCGCCGCCGACTTCGAAGCCGGTCGCGCGCCAGCGGCCGCGCGCGTCCCTCGCCAGGGTGAAGACGCCCGCGACTTCGACCTCGGCCACGGCCGAAGAGCCCATGAAGGAGAGCTGCTTGATGGTGAGCGGCCCGCGCGTCAGGGGCTCGGCCGCCGGCTGCTTCTCCTCCTCGCGTTTCTTCTCCTGCTTCTTCGAGCCGGACTTGCCGGCGTTGACGGCCTCCTCCTCCGCGGTGCGCGCCGTGACCTCCCAGCCGGCCCCGACCTTCGCCTGCCGCGCCTCGAACTCCGTGACCAGCTCTTCGAGCGCCGCGCGCGCGGCTTCGAGCCGCTCCGGGCCGACGGCCTCCGCGAAGAGTTCGAACTCCTCCCAAGCGCGGTCGCCCGTGCGGAACTCGGCGGCGCGCCAGCGCTTGACCCTGAAGACGCCGCCCGTCTGCTCGACGCGCTCGTCCTCGACGCGCACGAGCCGGAACGCCTCGGTCACGACGGCCGAGACCGTCACGGGCGTCGAGCCGGCCGGACTCACCTCCTTGACCTTCACCGCGCCCTTCGACAGCGCGAACCCCGGCGCCTCCGCGACGGCCCGCCGCGCGTCCGAAGCCTTCAGCGCCGGCTTCGGCTTCTTCTGCGCCGACGCGTCGACGGACAAAAGGCAGAGGGCGAAAGCGAAGACGAGAAACACCCTGCCCTTCGTCTTCGACAATAAAGGAGGATGAGAGACGGCGTGCCTCTCATCCTCCTTACTGCCTGCTGCCATCTGCCTCCTGCCTACTCTCATTGTTCCGGCGGCGGGGTGATGTTGAAGCGCGAGAGGAGGCGGTCGGCGGCGTCGCGCGCGGCCTGCTGGAGCTGGTACTGCGAGGGGTAGCGCTCGATGCGCCGCGTCGGGACGGGCACGCGCACGCCGCCGACGCGCGCCGAGTCATAGTAAGGCCGCTGGAAGATCGTGTCTGAGAACTTGAGGTCGCCCGTCTTCGGCGTGTAGACGTAAGTCCGCATCACCATCCCGCGCAGGTCGGTCTGGGAGCTTGAGCCGATGCCGGTCTCCTCCATCTGGAAGAAGACGACGAAGGCCTTCTCCTGCTTCTTCGCTTGCTCGCGCGCCTCCTGCCGCCGCCCCTTGCCGCCGTCCTTCACCTCCACGTCGCGGCCGACCCGCCGCAGCCTCTCGACGAAGGCCGCGGCCACGTCGTCGCGCGCCAGAGAGTCGTAGCTGACCGAGAGCGTGTCGTCCTTCAGGACGAGGAAGGTGACCGTCGGCTCGACGTTCTTCGGCGCGGCGGGCTTGTCCGCGGGGTCGGCCGGCGTCGGCTTCTCGGTGGGCAGCCCGAGCGGCTTCTGCGCCTTGCGGCCCGACTGCGCGCCCGCGCCCGCCGCGCAGAGGGCCGCGAGCATGAGGAGCGCGGCGCCGCAGAGCGCGGCGCGCGTCGCGTGCGAAGGATTCGGTCGGTTCATAAAATTCTCCTCGTCCTTCCCCCTGGATGTCCGGCCGCGGGTTTAACCCTGCTCGCCGCGCGACTTGTTGATCAGCATGCGCAGCATGGTCTGGAGCTGAGAGGTCGTGAAGGGCTTGGGGAGGAAGACGACGGCCCCGGCGGAGAAGCTGTCGGAGGAGAGTTTCGGGTTCTGCTCGGCCGTCATCATCATCACCGGAATCTTCATCAGCTTCCGCTCGGTCTTCATGTAGCGGACGAGTTCCGGCCCCTGGATGTGCGGCATCACCACGTCGAAGATGCAGGCGTCGAAGTCGCCGCCCTTCTGGAGGAGTTGGTACGCCTCGCGGCCGTCGCGCGCGGGCACCACCGTGTAGCCCTCCTTCTCGACGATGGCCGTCACCAGGCGCAAAATCGCCGGGTCGTCGTCGGCCACGAGGATGCGCCGTGAGGCCTCACTCTCTGCTGACACGTGCTTGAAAACCTCCGGGTATTTGGAAGGATGAAGGCGGAAGGATGAAGGATGAAGGGAAGACAGCGGTTACTTCATCCTTCATCCTTCCGCCTTCATCCTTCCACTTCAACTGCCCTGCCGCTCTCGTCGGCGCGCGCGAGGCGCGCGGCCAGGGTGATGGCGGCGACCATACTCGAATGCTCCGCGACGCCGCGGCCCGCGATGTCGAAGGCCGTGCCGTGGTCGACGGAGGTGCGGATGAACGGCAGACCCAGCGTGACGTTGACCGCCTCGCCGAACGAGAGGCACTTCACGGGGATCATCGCCTGGTCATGGTAACACGAAATCACGGCGTCGAACTCGCCGCGCGAGGCGCGCAGGAAGACCGTGTCGGCCGAATGCGGCCCCGAGACCTCCAAGCCCTCCTCGCGGCAAGCTTGGACGGCCGGCATGATCTCGGCCGCCTCCTCGACGCCGAACAGCCCGCCCTCCGCGCCGTGCGGGTTCAGGGCCGCGACGGCGATGCGCGGGCGCTCGATGCCCCAGCGCTTCAGCTCGCGGTTGGCGAGCCGCGTGACGCGCGTGATGCGCTCCTTCTCGACGAGGCGGATGGCCTCGGCCAGGGGGACGTGCGTGGAGATGAGGACGATGCGCAGGTTCGAGGCGACGAAGGCCATCGCGGACTCCGCGCTCCCCGTCAGGTGCGCGAGGAACTCCGTGTGGCCCGGGAAGCTGTAGCCGCCCAGGAAGAGCGCGCGCTTGTTGATGGGCGCGGTGGCAATGGCGTCGACGGCGCCCGCGCCGCACAGCTCGACCGCCGCCTCGATGTACTCGGCCGCGGCGCGGCCCGCGTCGCCCGACTCGACGCCCGGCGCGACCGTCCCCCGGATGTTGTCGAGGTGGTAGATGACGGGGCCGTTCGTCTCTTCGGGGAAGGCTTCTCCGCGGCGCACGATGTCGTAGCCGCACCGGAGGTCGAGCGTGCGCGCGGCGTGCGCGAGGTGCCGCGCGTCGCCGACGATGACGGGCACGCAGGCCGCGAGCACCTCGGGCTCGGCCACGGCCTTGAGGACGACCTCGGGGCCGATGCCTGCGGGGTCGCCCATCGTGATGCCGATGCGCGGGGCGCGCGCGCCCGTGCGCCCCGCCGCGGCGGGGTTGGATGAAGAGTCTTTCATCTCTCGGAGCCGGTGCCTCGGGTGAGGGTGTCGGGGGGAAGCGCGGACGGCCGCCGGGGCCGCCCCCGCGAGGGCCTCTCTCCCCCGGCGTCGTCCACTTCAGTTCAGTCGCCGGTCTCTTCGCTGCCGCCGCCGTCGCGGTCTTCGGCCTTGAACATGTACTTGATGTTGTGCTTGAGCAGCATGATGTTGGGCGCGCCCTTGCGGTTGATCTTGAGCGCGGTGCGGTCGTACCACTCGATGGTGCCCTCGACCTCCTCGCCGTCGGTCAGCACGATGATCATCGGCGTGTGCTGATCCATCTGCTTCTTGTAGTAGAAGATTTCGGCGCTCGTCTCGGCGGGCGGAATCTTCTTGCGCCCGAGGGCGGCGGCCGAAGAGGAGTCGCGGTCGCGGGCCGGGGAGGACTCACGCGCCTCGCGCGGGGCGGCCCCGCCGCCCGAAGGGCGGTGCTGCGGCGCGCGCGGCGGCGGCGCCGGCCTCTCCGACCTCTCTGGCCTCTCCGACCTCTCCGAATTCTCACGCGCCTGCGGCGCCGTCTCGCGACCCTTGACCTCGGCCAGTGTCGTGCGAATCAGTTTGCGGTTCACTTTGTCTCCTCACCTCCAACAGTGCCAGATAACTTGCATGAAACGGGGCCGCCCGCGCCGTGTACGCGGCGACAGGATTGAATAGAAGGCGAGACACGGCGGGCACTGTCTGCCCGGTCGGCATCCCCACACATTCTGCGGTCTGAAGTAGACAGACGAGAAACGGTCTTTACCCGTGGTTGATTTCAATCCTGTCAGGGTTTGCGCGACACAATACACGACGATTAAGTAAAGTTCAAGGCTGGGAGAGCAGTAGGCAGTAGGCAGACGGCAGTAGGCAGTTGAAGACAGAAACGCTCCGAAAAATTTTTGAGGCGGCGAGCCTTAACTCGCCGCCTCCGAATCCTTCAAGCCACTTTGTCTTTAAGCCGACTGCCGACTGCCATCTGCCTACTGCCTACTGTCCTTCAGTCCGCCTTCTTGCGGATGAAGGTCGGCACGTCGAGGTCGTCGGAGCGCGTGGGGGCGACGCCGCGCGCGGAGAGGTCGGGCGCGGGCGAGGCGTAGCGCGGCGACGGGGCCGAGACGGTCGTGTGCGTCGGGGTGCCGACTTCGGCGATGTCCTTGTCGAAGCCGGTGGCGATGACGGTGATCTTCATCTCGTCCCGCAGACTCTCGTCAATCACCGCGCCGAAGATGATGTTGGCGTCGTCGTCGGCCGACTCGCGGATGATCGAGCTGGCCTCGTTCACCTCGTAGAGCGTCAAGTCCATGCCGCCGGTGATGTTGATGAGCACGCCCTTCGCGCCCTGAATCGTCGCCTCTTCGAGCAGCGGGCTGGAGATGGCCTGCTGCGTCGCCTCGACGGCGCGGTTCTCGCCGCTCGCGCGGCCGGCGCCCATGAGCGCGAGGCCCATCCCGGACATGATGGCCTTCACGTCGGCGAAGTCGAGGTTGATGAGGCCGGGGACGGTAATCAGATCGCTGATGCCCTGCACGGCCTGGCGCAGCACGTCGTCGGCCATCTTGAAGGCGTCCTGCAAGGACATCTTCGGGTCGGCCGTGTGGAGCAGGCGCTCGTTGGGGATGGTGATGACCGTGTCCACGCACTCGCGCAGCTCTCTCAACCCCTGGTCGCCCTGCGCCATGCGCCGCTTGCCTTCGAAGTGGAAGGGCTTGGTGACGACGGCGACCGTCAGCGCGTTCAACTCCGTGGCGAGCGAAGCGATGATGGGGGCCGCGCCCGTGCCCGTGCCGCCGCCGAGGCCCGTCGTGACGAAGACCATGTCCGCGCCTTCGAGGGCTTCGATGATCTTCTCGGTGTCTTCTAACGCGGCGTTGCGGCCGATGTCGGGGTTGGCGCCGGCGCCGAGTCCCTTCGTGAGCTTGCCGCCGAGCTGAATCTTGATCGGCGCGCGGGAGCGCTTCAAAGCCTGCAGGTCAGTGTTGGCGACGAGAAACTCGATGCCTTCGATGCCGGCCTCGATCATGCGGTTGACGGCGTTGCCGCCGCCGCCGCCGACGCCGATGACCTTGATGCGCGCGCCCGTGATGGGGGGGTCGTCGTCGATGAAAATGTTGATCCCGCTCGCCGGACGGCCTTCCGGTGTCATATTCTGCAATTTCCTCTCTCCTTCCGAAGCCTCAGACCGCCCCGTAAGGTGTCGTGCGGTTATCTTGGGCTGTGCGCGCCGCCGACAACAAAATATTGAGGGCTACATCTTGTGCCGGCTGGCGCGGCAGCATACAACATCTACTCAGAAAATACCACCAAAACGGTTACGAAATTTTGAGACGAGCGCGCCTAAGCCCCCGCTCGCCTGCGCCCGCGCGAGAGACGCCCGCATTTCCGCGGATTTCGCCCGCTGGCGAATTAAACAGAGGCCCGACGCGGCCGCCCACGCGGGACTCTGGATGTCCTCGACGAGTCCGCCGAAGCGGTCGCGCTCGGGGTAGCCTAAACGGACGGGCGCGTCGAAGACCTGCTCGGCGATCTCGACCATGCCGTTCAGGAGCGAGCCGCCGCCCGACAGGACGACGCCGCTCGAAAGCTGCCCCTCCCAGCCGGCCTCGCGTATCTCGTCGGCGACGTGCGACAAGACCTCTTCGGCCCGCGGCTGAAGAATGTCGCACAAGATTTGTCTCGACAGTTGGCGCGGCGGCCGGCCGCCGACCGAGGGCACGTCCACCAGCTCGCCGCGCTCCGACTCCGACAGACTCAGCGCCGACGCGCAGCCGACGTTGCGCTTAATCTTCTCGGCCTCGGGAATCGGCGTGCGCAAGCCGAACGCAATGTCGTTCGTGAAGTGCGAGCCGCCGAGCGCGAAGACCGCCGTGTGCTGCACGGCGCCGCGCTGGTAGATGATGAGCCCGGTCGTCTCGGCGCCGATGTCCACGAGCGCCGCGCCGAACTCCTTGTCGTCGTCGGTCAAGGTGGCCTCGGCCGCTGCGAGTTGTTCGAGCACCATCTCGCCGACGACGAGGCCGGCGCGGTTGACCGAGTTGATGACGTTCTGGCGCGCGGTGACGGGGCTCGTCACGATGTGGACTTTGACGGCCAGGCGCGCCCCGATCATGCCGACGGGGTCGTTGATGCCGTCCTGGTCGTCGACGATGAACTCCTGGGGCAGACGGTCGACAATCTCTCGGCCCGCCGGGAGTTGAATCGCGGAAGCCGACTCAATCGCGCGGCGCACGTCGTCCTGCGTGATTTCGCGGTCGCGGCCCGCGACGATGACGGGGGCGTGCGCGTTGCGACGCCCGTGGCCCGACTCGTAGACCGGGTCGCGCTCGCGCCCCGAGACGGCGACGATGGCCTGCCCGTTGAAGCTCATGATGTGCGAGCCGGAGAGGTTGATGGCGACCTCCTCGGCTTCGAGCCCGCTCATGCGCTCGGCCTCCTCGACGGCGCGCGTGATCGACTCGACGGCGGCCTCGGGGTCGACGACGACGCCCTTGCGCAGGCCGCGCGCCTCCGACTCGCCGATGCCGACGATTTCGAGGAGGCCGCCGTCGCCGGGTTCGCCGATGATGCAGGTCACGCGGCTGGTGCCGACGTCGAGTCCGACCGTGTGAGTCAGGTGCTTAGCCATCCGGGTTTCGCTCCTTCGCAGACCTGGGGGTTTTCGTTAGTCCGGCGCGAAATTCAACTCGAGACTCTCTCGTCGCTAACGCTTCAATGCTCCTGGCTCGCCTCGGCGCGCCTCGGCCTGACGGCCGCCGAAGAGGGGCGGGCCGCGTCCTGCCTCTTCGCGCCCGCCTTCGGCGGCTGCGTGCGCGCGGGCGCGCTGCCCTGGCTCCGCGTCGAAGCCGCGTGCGCGGGCGTCGCGCCCTGGCCCGCCTCCTCCTGCGGGATGTCGGCGGCTTCGGGAATCGCGTTGGCGGCGCACGGCTTGAAGCCGAAGATGGCGCTGCGCCCCGTCGTCATGTTGATGTAGGAGACGCAGCGGCCGTTCTGCACGCGCCCCTTCTCGTCGAGCGTCGCGACCGCGTTGCGGAAGCGCTTGACGTAGTCCTGACCGCCGAGCACGACCTGCACGCCCGCGTCGTCGCCCGCGAGGTGCACGCGCACGTCTTCGAGGTTGCCGAGGTCGATCTCGCTCACGCGCTTCGAGAGCCCTGACTTGTCCCAGTCGGCCTTGAGGGCCAGCGCCGCCTCGACCCGCGCCTGGTTGTCGCGCCGCGCCTGCTCGCCCGCCCCCTCTTCGAGCCCGCGGACGAAGAAGTCTTCGTCGCCCGGGGTGGCCGCGCCGAGCTGCACCGCGTCGTCGTCAACCCAGACCAGGTGCCCTTCGCCGTTGAGCGCGATGACGCGCGGCTGGCGCTCGGTGACGCGCACGCGCAGGCCCGACGGCAGCACGCGCGTCACGACGGCGTCGCGCACCCACGGCAGTCCCTTCAACTCCTTCGCGATGATTTCGAGGTCTGCCTGCCAGACGCCCGCGCCCGAAAGGCGGATGACGGCCGCGCGTATCTCTTCGCGCGAGGCTTTCGAGGTGCCGGACACGTCCACCGAACGCACCTTGAAGAAGGAGGCCGCGACGGCGTTGCGGTAGCCGGCGTACAGGACGAGGACGAGCGCGACGGCGAGCACGGCCTTGAGCAGGGCGGGCACGTACGGGAGCGCGGACTTCCACTCGAAGCTCTTCTGCCCCGAGTCCTTCGCCGCGGGGCGCGACTTGCGCGCCGTCGGCCGCTGCACCGAGACGCCGCGTCCCTTCGCCCCGGCGCGCCCCGCGCGCGGTGTGATGACCTGCTCTCTCACTGCTTCTCCTCTGAAAGGATGAAGGCGGAAGGACGAAGGATGAAAGCTTCGCTTTCGCGCGTCGAGCTATTTTTCATCCGTGTCCCCTTCATCCTTCGTCCTTCCGCCTTCATCCTTGAACTCCCCGTCGGCCCCCCACAGCTCGACCTCGTACTCCAGCTCGACCCCGTGCTCGCGGCGGAAGCGCTCGCGTATCTCTTCGGCGAGGGCGTAGGCGTCCGACGCGCGGGCGTCCTCGCCCTCGGTGACGATGAAGTTGGCGTGGACGGGCGAGACGACGGCGCCGCCGCGCTTTTCGCCCTTCATGCCCATCTCGTCGATCATCTTCCCCGTGCTCAGGCCCGAGCCCGGCGGGTTCTTGAAGAAGCAGCCGGCCGAGCGAGCGCCGTGCGGCTGCGTGGCGAAGCGCTTCTGCTTCGCCTCCTCCATCCGCCCCTTAATCTTCTCGGGGTCGTCGCGTTTGAGCCTGAGCGTGCAGCCCAGGAGCAGCTCGCCCTCCTTGAATGAAGTGTGGCGGTAGTCCCACTTCACTTCGCCGCCCGGCACCTCGACGATCTTCCCTTCGCGCGCGACGCGCACCGTCTCGACGACCTGACCGATCTCGTGGCCGTACGCGCCCGCGTTCATCCAGAGCGCGCCGCCGACCGTGCCGGGGATGCCGCCCAGGCCTTCAATCCCCGAAAGCCCCTGCCGCGCCGCCTCCACACACAGGCGCGGGAGCGAGAAGCCCGCGCTGACCGAGACGCGCTCGCCGTCGAACTCGGCCTTGCCTTTGACCTCGCGCGTCGAGACGACGACGTAGCGGTGCTCGCGGTCGTCTGCGAGCACGTTGCTGCCCGCGCCGAGGACGCGCCACGCAATCCCTGTCTCTTCCAGCGCGCCGACGACGGCCGCGGCCTGCTCTTCCGTCTCGGGCACGAAGAGCCAGTCAATCGCCCCGCCGACGCGCAAGCTCGTCAGCTCCGCGAAGCGACGCCCGCGCTCGGCGCGCACGCCTGCGCGGCGCGCGACCTCTTCGAGCTGCGCGTCGCGCTTCTGTACGTCGGACGTGTTCCGCTCTTCGCTCATCACTTCCATATGCGCGGCGGCGGCCGTAGATGTCACTGCGCCGTCGCCTCCTCCGACTTCCCGCCGCGTTCCTGCAAAAGCTCGACCAGCCTCTCGCCCGCGCGGTAGACGTTGCCGGCGCCGAGCGTGATGACCATGTCGTTCTCGTGCGTCTCTTCCAGCAGCGCCCGCGTCGCCTCCTCGACCGAGCCGACGTAGCGCGCGTCCTTGTGGCCGAAGCGGCGGACGGCTTCGACCAGGGCCTCTCCGCTCACGCCCTCGACGGGCTGCTCGCTCGCGGCGTAGATGTCGGTCACCATCAGCACGTCCGCGTTGTTGAAGGAGCGCGCGAACTCGTCCATCAAGTCCTGCGTCCGCGAGTAGCGGTGCGGCTGGAAGAGGACGATCATGCGGCGCCCGGCCGCGCCGAGTTTCGCCGCGACGAGCGTGGCGCGGATCTCGGTCGGGTGGTGGCCGTAGTCGTCCACGACGATGACGCCCGCGGCCTCGCCCTTGAACTGGAAGCGGCGGTTGACGCCCGTGAACTCGCCGAGCGCCTTCGCGATGGTGTCGAACGGCACTTCCAGCTCAAGCCCGATGGCGATGGCCGCCAAAGAGTTGTAGATGTTGTGCAGCCCCGGCACCTTCAGAGAGACTTCGCCGACGGGCTCGCCCATCAGGCGCGCCTGGTAGACCGAGCCGAACTGCTTGTCGTAGCGCACCTCGCGCGCGGCGATGTCGGCCTGCGCCGAGAGGCCGTAGGTGATGCGGCGGCGGACGACCGAAGGGATGACCGTCTGCACGTGCGGGTCGTCGAGGCAGAGCACCGAGGCGCCGTAGAAGGGCACCTTGTTGACGAAGTCCGCGAAGGACTTCCGCACGTCCTCCATGTCGGCGTACGAGTCCATGTGCTCGCGGTCGATGTTGGTGACGACGGCGAAGGTCGGCGAGAGCATCAGGAACGAGCGGTCGCTCTCGTCGGCCTCGACGACCATCAGGTCGCTCTTGCCCAGGCGCGCGTTCGACCCCATCGCGCCGACGACGCCGCCGACGACGACCGTCGGGTCGAGCCCCGCGTTGGCGAGGATGGTGGCGATCATCGAGGTCGTCGTCGTCTTCCCGTGCGACCCGGCGACGGCGACCGTGTTCGGCTTCAGGCGCATCAGTTCGCCCAGCATCTCTGCGCGCGGGATGACGGGAATCGAGCGCCGCCGCGCTTCGAGAATTTCGGGGTTGTCGGCGCGCACCGCCGTCGAGCGCACCACGACGTGAGCGCCGTTCACGTTCTCGGCCGCGTGCCCCTCGTAAATCTTCGCGCCCAAAGATTCGAGCCGCGCCGTCACGTCCGAGCGCCGCACGTCGGAGCCCGACACGCGGAAGCCCATGTTCAAAAGCACCTCCGCGATGCCGGACATGCCTATGCCGCCGACGCCGACGAAGTGGACGTGTTGAATTCGCCTGAACAAATTGACTACTTCCTCTTGCTTATCAGCTTCTCGATCAAGTCAACCGCGGCTACCGCGGCGTCGCCGCGTGCCAGTTTGCGCGCGGCCTCTTCCATGCGCGTGACCCTTTCGGGGTCGTCAACCAACTCAAGAATCTCTTGGGCGAGGCGTTCGCCCGAAAGCTCTTCCTGCAAAATCATCCGCGCCGCGCCGGCCTCCTGCATCACCTCCGCGTTGCGCCTCTGTTCGAGCTGGCCCGGCAGCGGCACCATCAGCGCGGCCTTGCCCGCCGCCATCAGCTCGAAGCTCGTCGTCGCGCCCGCGCGCGAGATGATGAGGTCGGAGGCGGCGAAGGCCGAGACCATGTCGTCTATGTACTCGCGCACGTCGGCGGCTTCCGCCCACCCCGCCGCCTCGTAACCGGCGCGCACCTTCTCGAAGTCGAGCTTGCCCGTCTGGTGCGTGACGCGGAGCACTTCGCGGCGCGCGTCCAGGTGCGGGAGCGCGGCGACGACCGCCTCGTTGACGGCGCGCGCGCCCTGCGACCCACCGAAGACGAGCAGAGAGAAGCGCGCCGGGTCGCGCGGCTTCGCGGGGACTTCAAAGAACTCGCGGCGGACGGGGTTGCCGATGACTTGCGCCTTGCCGCCGAAGTAAGGCACCGCCGCCTCGAACGAGACGGCCGCCGCGTTAACGAAGCGCGCGAGCCTGCGGTTGGTAAATCCCGGCACCGCGTTCGACTCCATGACGAGCGTCGGGACGCGCATCAGCGCGGCCGTCATCAGCACCGGCCCCGAGACGTAGCCGCCGGCGCCGACCACCACGTCGGGGCGAAACTCCTTAATCACCCGCCGCGCCCCGACGAAACTCTTCGGCAGCACCATGAGCCCGCGCACGCGCGCCGCCAGCCCCATGTTGACCAGCCCCGCCGATTCAATGAGCGAAAGCTCGAAGCCGGCCTGCGGCACGAGCCGGTTCTCTAAGCCCTTCGCCGTGCCGACGAACCGCACCGACGAAGAGGGGTCGCGCCGCGTCACCTCCTTCGCGACGGCGATGCCCGGGTAGATGTGCCCGCCCGTCCCGCCCGCGGCGATGAGCACGCGCATCGGCCTTTACCCTCGCGCCCCGACGCGCTGAAGCCTTCCCTTCAGCGGCTCCATGCGCCTCGGCGACGGCGGGGGCTCAATCAGCTTGCCGCCGTACAGGCGCGTGCCCCCTTCCCCGCCGCCCGACTGCTGCGAGATGTTCAAGAGCACGCCGACCGCGAAGAGCGTCGGCACCAGCGCCGAGCCGCCGTACGAGATGAACGGCAGGGGGATGCCCTTCGTCGGCAGCATCGAGAGCACGACACTCATGTTGAAGAGCGCCTGCGCGACGATGCCCGTCACGATCCCGATGCCGAGCAGCATCCCGAACCTGTCCGGCGCCCGCAGCGCCGCGCGCATCCCGCGCCAGAGGAAGAGCCCGAAGAGCGCGATGACCGCCAGGCCCCCGAACAGCCCCAACTCCTCGCTCACCACGGCGAAGATGAAGTCCGAATGGGCGAACGGCAGGAAGAACATCTTCTGCCTTCCTTCCGTGAAGCCCAGCCCGTGCACGCCGCCCGAGCCGACGGCCAGCAGCGACTGCACGACCTGGTAGCCGGAGCCCTGCGGGTCGGCCCAGGGGTCTAAAAAGACCAGCACGCGCTTCAGACGCCACGGCACGAAGAGCAGCAGGCCCGCCACGCCGACGAGCGCCGGCGCCGCGGCCAACAGCATGTGCTTGACCCGCGCGCCCGCCGTGAAGAGCATCGACGTGCAGACGACCGCGAGCATCAACGAAGTCCCGAGGTCGGGCTCGGCCACGACGAGCAGCGCGAGCACGGCCGTGGCGAAGACTGCGGGGACGAACGTCGCCCAGAACTCGCCCTCGCGGCCCGCGCGCCTCTCAAGAAAACGCGCGAGGAAGATCGCCAGCGCGAGCTTCGAAATCTCCGAGGGCTGCAGGGAGAAGCCCGCGAGCCTGATCCAGCGCCGCGCGCCGTTGATGGGCGGGAAGGCGAAGACGGCGACGAGCAGCAGCAGCGTCAAAGCGAGCAGCCCCCACGCGACCTTCCCGTTCCGCAGCCGCCCGTAGTCGAAGCGCATCCCGACCCACATCGCGAACAGCCCGACGAGCGTCCACATGCCCTGCCGCTGCACGTAGTAATACTGGCTGTGGTTCTCCGTCGCGGCGACGACCGCCGACGCGCTGTAGACCATGATGACGCCGAACAGAGCCAGCGCCACCACCGCGGCGAACAGCCACTCGTCTGCCTGAAGCTTCCGGGCCATAACGATTGAATGATGAGTGATGAATGATGAGTGATGAATCTTTAGGAGGCGTGCGCCTCTTCATTCATCATTCCGCATTCAGCATTCATCACTTTCTTCACTTCCTCCTTGAAGACGCGCCCGCGGTGCTCGAAGCTCTGGAACATGTCGAAGCTGGCGCAGGCCGGCGCGAGCAGAACCACGTCGCCGGGCTCGGCCGCGGCGTAAGCCTTGTGAACCGCGTCGGCCATGTCGTCGGCGCGGACGAGCGCGGGCGCCGAGGTCTTCAGCTCCGCCTCGATGCGTTCGGCGTCCTCGCCGAGCGTGACGAGGGCGCGCGCCTTCTTCTCAATGAGCGGCGCGAGCGGCGCGTAGGGCGCGTTCTTGCCGCGCCCGCCGAGGATGAGGACGACCTTGCCGGGTTCGTCCGCGAACGCTTCGAGCGCCTTGACCGCGGCGTCCACGTTCGTCGCCTTCGAGTCGTTGTAGAAGGTGACGCCGCCGACCTCCGCCACTCTTTCAAGTCGATGTTCGACGGGCGCGAATCTTTTAATCGTCTCGCGCATCGAGTCCGGCCCGGCGCCGCAGGCGAGGCCCGCGGCCAGCGCCGCCAGAACGTTCTGGACGTTGTGCACGCCCTTCAGCTGCATCTCGTCGCGCGACATCAGCACGCGCTCGCCCGACCAGGTGCGCGCGACCAAATCCCTCCCGCGCAGGAACAGGCCCTCGTCCAGCTCGCGCGCGGTGCTGAAACGCGTAACGTGCGCCTCCAAGCCCTGCGCCCAGCTCGACACTACGGGGTCGTCGGCGTTGAGCACGGCCACGTCCGCCTTCGTCTGGTTGCGGAAGATGCGGTGCTTGGCCGCGCCGTAATCCTCGAACGTCTCGTACCTGTCCATGTGGTCGGGCATCAGGTTCAGGACGACCGCCACCGTCGGCCGGAACTCCTTGACGGTTTCGAGCTGGTAGCTCGAAAGCTCGACGACCGTCCAGCCGTCCTCGCGCGAACTCTCGACCAGGGAGACGAGCGGCGTCCCGATGTTCCCGCCGACCTGCGTGGGAAGCCCCGCGTCTTTCAACAACTCTCCGATGAGCGTCGTCGTCGTCGTCTTCCCGTTCGTCCCCGTAATGCCGACGACGCGCCCGCGAAGGTACCGCCACGCCAGCTCGATCTCCCCGATGACCTCCGCGCCCGCGCGCTCGGCGTAGCGAATCGGGATGCTCTTCGAAGGCACGCCCGGGCTGACGACGACCAGCTCGATCTGGTCTAAGAGCCAGGATGGCACATCGCCCGCCAGCAGCTTGACGACGCCCTCGCCCTTCAAGGCCAGCGCGTCGTTCGGCCAGTCGATGAACTCCTTCCGGTCGTTCAGGACGACGAGCGCGCCGCGCGCGGCCAGGAACCGCGCCGACGCCACGCCGCTGCGCCCCGCGCCGATGACCAGAACTTTTTTCCCGTCGAGTTCCATCGGAATGGGTGCTGGTTGCTGGGTGTTAGGTGCTGGGTTTTGGTCTTAACCAGCACCCAGCACCCAAAACCCCTTCTCACCTCAGCTTCAACGTCGAGAGGCTCAGCAGCGCGAACAGGATCGCGATGATGAGGAAGCGGAAGACGATCTTCGGCTCCTTCCAGCCCGACATCTCGAAGTGGTGGTGCAGCGGCGTCATCTTGAAGAGCCGCTTGCCCGTCCCCAACCTCCTCTTCGTCAGCTTGAAGAAGCTGACCTGGAGCGTCACCGACAGCGCCTCGACGACGTAGACGCCGCCGATGAGGACGAGGATCAGCTCCTGCTTCGTCAGCACGCCGATGGTGCCGATGGCCCCGCCGATGGCGAGGCTCCCCACGTCGCCCATGAAGACCTCGGCGGGCGGCGCGTTGTACCACAGGAACCCCAGGCTCGCCCCGACCATCGCCCCGCAGAAGATGGTCAGTTCGCCGATCTCCTTCTGGTGTTCGAGGCCGAGGTACAGCGCCCAGCGCGCGTCGCCGGAGACGTACGTGAAGGCCGTCAGCGTCGCCATCGCGATGACCGTCACGCTGATGGCGAGGCCGTCGAGCCCGTCCGTCAGGTTCACCGCGTTCGAGAAGCCGAGCAGCACGAGCGCGATGAACGGCAGGTAGAGGTACGGCCCGATTCTCGTGATCTCTTCAATCGCCGTCTGCTTGAAGAACGGCAGGCTCAGCTTCCACGAGTAGTCGACCCAGCCCTGCCTCGTGAAGAAGAAGAGCGCCCCCCACACGAAGAGCGTGACGGCCAACTGGCCGAGCAGCTTCCAGCGCCCCTGCAACCCGAGGTTCTGCCGCTTCGCGACCTTCAGGTAGTCGTCGATGAAGCCGATGGCGGCGAAGCCCGCGGTCGCGACGAGGATGATCCAGACGTAGAGGCTCGTGAGCCGCGCCCAGAGCAGCGTCGAGATGAGCACCGAGCCGATGATGAGCACGCCGCCCATCGTCGGCGTGCCGCGCTTGGCCTGGTGCGCCTGCGGCCCCTCCTCGCGGATCTCCTGCCCGAACTTCAGACGCCTGAGCGCCTCGATGACGCGCCCGCCGAAGATGAGCGAGATGAGCAGCGCGGTGACCGCCGCGTAGGCCGTCCGGAACGTCACGTACTGGAAGACGTTCAGCGCCTTCACGAAATACGACTCGCCGCCCCCCGAAGCCGAGAGCGCCTTGTAGAGCCACTCGTAGAAGATGTAGTAGATCATCTTGCTAAAGGATGAAGGCGGAAGGATGAAGGATGAAGTGAAAGCAGTTCTGCCTTTCCTTCATCCTTCATCCTTCATCCTTCATCCTTCCCTTTCGTATCGCTCCTTCAAGGCTTCGACGACCTTCTCCGTGTGGACGCCGCGCGAGCCTTTGACGAGGACGAGGTCGCCGGGCCGGACGCAACCGACGAGGGCCTCGGCCGCCGCGTCCGAGTCTTCGAAGAAGCGCGTCGCCGCTTCGCTCATCCCCGCCGCGCGCGCGCCTTCGATTAGCTCGCGCCCCAGCCCGCGCACCCCCCAGAGCACGTCCACGCCGAACCCCGCGATGTCGCGCCCCGCCTCGCGGTGGAGCGCCGCGCCCTCCTCGCCGAGTTCGAGCATCTCCCCCGCGACGACGATGCGCCGCTCGACGCCCTCGCCCCCCTGCGCCACCGCCTCGGCCATGCTGAGCAGCGAGCGCGGGTTCGAGTTGTAAGAGTCGTCCACGACCGTGAACCCACTACGGAAACGAAGCACCTCGCCGCGCTTCTCCGAAGGCGCGGCCGTCGAGAGCGCCGCGGCGACCTCTTCCACCCCGACGCCGAAGCTCAGGGCCGCCGCCGCCGCGGCGAGTGCGTTCGAGACGTTGTGCCTGCCGTGCATCGGGAGCGTGACCAGGGCCTCTCCGTCCGGCGTCTTCAGAGTGAACCGGCTCGCGCCGACCCCGACCGTCTCGACGCCCACCGCCCGGACGTCCGCCTCGTGCGTCACGCCGTACGTGATGATGCGTCCGGCGTGTGCGGCCTTCGCGCGCATCGCGAGGACGCGCTCGTCGTCCGCGTTGAGCACGGCCGTCCCGCCCGCCTTCATCCCTTCGACGAGCTGCGCCTTGCCCGCGGCGATGTTCTCGACCGAACCCATGAACTCAAGGTGCACGGGCGCGACCAGAGTCAACACCGCCACGTCCGGAGGGGCCACCCGGCAGTGCCGCGCGATCTCGCCCGGCATCGACATCCCCATCTCGAGCACCGCCACGTCGAACTCACTGGGCCGCGCGCCGTCCGACTCCATCTGCAGGACGGAGAGGGCGACGCCCAGCTCGTTGTTGAAGTTCTTGCGGCTGCGCAAGACCCTCCGCCCCGTCGCGCCGAGGACGTGCGCCGTCAAGTCCTTCGTCGTCGTCTTGCCGGCGCTGCCGGTGATGCCGACCACGGGGCGGCCCCAAGCCTCTATCGTCCCGCGCGCGACCCCCTGCAAGGCGTCGATCACGTCGTCAACCAGAAGCAGTCGGTCTAGGAACGGGCGAAGCTCTTCGTCACCCTCGACGCTCGCCGCGCGCGCGACCGCGGCGACCGCGCCGTCGCCGAGCGCCTGCGGGACGAACCGGTGCGCGTCGGCGAAAGACGTGGCCGTGAAGCAGTGGCGCCGGTAGTCTTCGGGCGAGAGCGCGAAGAAGAGTTCGCCCGCGCGGACGGCGCGCGAGTCGATGGAAAAACCACTTATTTCCTTGTCAAAGAGCCCGCGCGCGGCCTCGGCCTGCGCGCGCATCAACCTTGCCGCATCGACGACTTTCACTAGCTCTCAACCTCCGGCGCTGGCGTTTTTCGACGTGTGCCCGCCGCGCCTTCGGAAGAGCCGGGCCGTCTCTTAAGTCTCCTCCCCACGCACTTCCGTCGCGTCCGCGAGGAGCGCAATCGCGGGCAACTCCTCGGCCGTCTCGAATCTGTGTGGGGTGGCGCGTTCGGCTATTCTGCGCGCGGCGCGGTTGCGGCGCAAACGCTCGCGGCAGCCGTCGATTCCGCGCCTGATTTCCGCCGTCTGGTAGCCCTCGCACGCCGCAGAATTCGCCAACATCCTCTGATTTGTCATCTCACCTTCCGAGGTAACTTCGTGCCCTTCGGGTCGAGGAGGCGTCCGACTTTGACTAGGGGGAGCCGGCCGCTCTCGAATCAAAATCTCCTCAATCACTGCGGCTGAACTCGATGCGGACGGTCTGGCCGGGCGCGAGCGCGGCGCCGACTTCGGGACTCTGCCGGAGCGCCCGGCCCTCGCCGCGCGCTTCGAGTTCGAGGCCGAGCCGCGCGCAGATGCGCGCCACGTCGCGGAGACTTCGGCCGCGCAGGTCGGGCATCAGCAGCTCGCGCTCGCGCGCCTCGGCGTAGACGACCTCGCCGACCTCGCCCGTCCCGCGCTCCGCGACGACGGGCAGGCCCCGCGTCCCGACCTCTTCATGCTCGCCCGCGCCGCCGGCCGCGGTCGCCGTGGGCAGCACGGTCGCCGAAGCGTTGACGGCCGCGAGCTGGCCCGCGGGCGCTTTCGCGTCGGGCTGCTGGTCGGGCGGCACGGCGAGATACGGGAGCACCTGATTCGCGATCTGCGCGAAGACGGGCGCGGCCACCTGCCCGCCCTGGTGCAGACCGACGGCCTCGTCTATGACGACGATGATGACGACCGCGGGGTTCTCGAGCGGCGCGAAGCCGACGAAGGAGGCCACGTACTTCGTCTGCGAGTAGGCGTGCGTCCGCGGGTCGATCTTCTGCGCCGTGCCGGTCTTGCCCGCCGCCGTGTAGCCTTCGAGCTGCGCCTTCTTCGCCGTGCCGATGAGCGTCACTTCTTCCATCATCCGGCGTAGCTTCTGCGCCGTCTCCGCGCTCACGACGCGGTGCGACTCGGGCTCCGAGCGCTTCACCGTCCTGCCTTCCGCGTCCCTGACTTCGCGTACGAGGTGCGGCGCGACGCGCACGCCGTCGTTCGCCACGGCCGCGTAGGCCGCGGCCATCTGCAGCGGCGTCACGCCGACCTCGTGCCCGATGGGCACGGAGCCGATGGAACCGGGCTGCCACTTCGAGACGGGACGGATGAGGCCGCCCGTCTCGCCCGGCAGCTCCACGCCCGTCCTCTCGCCGAAGCCGAGCCGGCGGATGTACTCGTAGAGCCGGTCGTTCCCGAGCTTCATCCCGAGCTTGATGGCGGCGACGTTCGAAGACTTCGCCAGGGCCTCCGTCGCCGTCAGCGAACCCGTCGCGTGGTCGTGGACGACGCGACCGGGCAGGCTGATCGAGCCGGGGCACTCGATGCGCGTCTCCGGCGTGATGAGCTTCTCTTCGAGCGCGCCGGTGAAGGCCACGACCTTGAAGGTCGAGCCCGGCTCGTAGATGTTCTGGAGCGCGTCGTTGCGGCGCTGCTCGGGGCTGGCGCCGCCCGCGTCGTTCGGGTCGAACGACGGCGCGTTGGCGAGCGCGAGCACCTCGCCCGTGTGCGGGTCCATCACGACGGCCGCCGCCGACTTCGCCTGCGTTCTTTCGAGCGCCGCCGCCAGCTCGCGCTCGACGATGAACTGCACCGTCTGGTCGAGCGTGAGCACGAGCGTCTGCCCGTCGCGCGCGCCGAGCCCTTCGCTCTCGAACGCCCTGCGCTTCGCGTCGGCGTCGAGGATGAGCTTGCCCGACTCGCCGGTCAGCGAAGCGTCGTAGACCTGCTCGACGCCCGCCAGGCCCTTCGCGTCCAAACCGACGAAGCCGAGCACGTGCGCCGCCAGAGCGCCGTTCGGGTAGCGCCGCCGCTGCTCCTCCTGCGAGTAGACGCCCTTAATCTTTAAAGCCTTGACCGCCTGCGCCTGCTCGTCCTCGACCCTGCGCGCGAGCCACATGAAACCGCGCCGCGCCGACTTCGCCTCTTTCAGCTTCGTCGACAGCCCGGCGGGGTCAACCTTAAGGACGGGCGCGAGCGCGTTCGAGGCCGCGTCGACGTCCTCAATCTCGCGCGGGTCTGCGTAGAAAGAGTCAACGTCGATGCTGCGCGCGAGCTCTCTGCCCTGCCGGTCGAGGATGAGTCCGCGCGGGGCGGCCAGAGGCTCCACGTCGGACTGCTGCGCGCGCGCGCGCCTGCTCAGCCACTCGTGCTGTGAGGTCTGTAGGTAGGCGAGACGCGCCCCGACCAGCAGCATCCACAGACAAAGAAAAACGGCGACCACTAAAGCACGTCGCCGTGAAACGTCGGGACGCAGAGCTTGATCGGAGCCGTATCGGTCTAACATGTCAGGCAGCGGCCTTCTCATCAGACTCCCGAAGCGACGGCCGCGGCCCGCGCCGAAGCCACCTGGTCGCCCCTCTTGACTTCCCCCGCGCGGCTCGCAGGGAAGAGGCCGCGCGGCGCCGACTTCAAAACTCCCTTCGAACCTCCTTCGTCTAACGGCGCGGCGCCGCGGCCGCCGCACCCACGAACATTCCCGGCCCCGCGCCCTGCCCGCGCGGCGCCGTCTCGATCTGCGCGGCGCGCGCCGGCTGCATCCCGAGCTCGCGCCCCGCCTCTTCGAGTTTGGCCGGTGACGAACTCTCTTCCAGGGCCAGCTTCAACTTGCGCTGCTCGTCGAGGAGCGCCTCGCGCTCGCGCCGGAGCGCCTCGGTCTTGTAGCCGTAATCGACGGCCAGAATCTGCTGGCGCACGGCGTAGATGAAGCCGCACGCCAGGACTAAACAACCCACGAGCAGAATCGCCTGGCGCCTCGCGGCGCGCGGGTCACGCTGGCGGCGCACGTGGGGGTTGGGGTACTGCTGGGGCAATCGTCTCATCGGTTATCGGGCCTCTCTGGCTCGGGTCAGTTGCTACTTGATCGTCGGGCAGGGCGTGAGGTGCTTGCGGCCTCTTCGGCTCTTCCCCGGCGCCCTCTACAGCTTCGAGCAGGCGCGCAGCTTGGCACTCCGCGCGCGGGGGTTCTCTTCCAACTCTTGCTCGGACGGGACGACCGGCCGCCTGGTTAAAACTTCGACCGCGCGCCGCGCGCCACAGGCGCAGACCGGCACGCGCCTTCCGCATTCGCAGTGCCCCGAGAGCCTTCGGAGCGCGCGCTTCACGACGCGGTCTTCCAGGGAGTGGAAGCTGATGACGGCCAGCCGCCCCCGCGCCTGTAAAAGATCGACAGCCGTCTCGACGAACTCGTCCAGGCCCTCCAGTTCGCCGTTGACGGCGATGCGCAAAGCCTGGAACGTCCGCGTCGCCGGGTGAACCTTGTCACCCCGCTTGTATCCGACCGCACGCGCGACTAAGGAGGCCAGCTCGCCCGTCGTCTTTATCGGCTCGCCGCGCTCGCGCCGCTCGACAATCCAGCGCGCGATGCGCCGCGACTTGCGCTCTTCGCCGTACTCGTAGATGACGCGCGCGATCTCCTCTTCGGGCAATCGTTCGAGAAGTTCCGCGGCCGTCTCTTCATCGCCCGAAGCGTCCATACGCATGTCGAGCGGCGCGTCGTGTCGGAAGCTGAAACCCCGCCCCGGCGTGTCGAACTGGAGCGAGGAGACGCCGAGGTCTGCGAGAATGCCGCTCACCTCCCTTTCACCCGCCTCGTCCAAAATTCGGGATATTCCCCGGAAATTCCCGTGGACGGCGCGGAAGCGCGTGCCGAAACGCGCCAGACGCTCAGAGGCGAGTCGGATTGCGTCGCGGTCGCGGTCAATCCCGATTACACGCGTGTCTGGCGAGGCCGTCAGGATCGCTTCACTGTGCCCGCCAAGACCGAGCGTAGCGTCCACTAACAGCCCACCGCGCGCGGGGTCGAGTAGTTCCACCGCTTCAAAGAGCAACACGGGGCGATGGGGCGCTTCAGGCCCCCCTCCTGACGCAGCCATTACCACCGCCCCGTGGTCTTGAAAAGTCGCTTGGAATTTCGAGTGTCGGGCGAGAGGCGGCAGAGCGCGTGCTCTTCAAACCTTGTTTTCGCCTTATCGCTCAACACTTTCCACTCTTCCGCGGCCTTTCAGATTCCCAGTCGCGCTATCGCGGCCTCGTCCTCCTCCGTGTAGGGGTCGGAGAGAAGCCTCTGCTCGAAGCGCTCCAGTTCCCAGACTTCCAGGTATGTCAAATATCCGAGTACGGCCACGTCACCGACGACTCCTGAGGTCTTTCTTAAAAGCGGGTGAATAAGCACACGCCCCTGGTTGTCCACGGCGGCCTGCTGGCCGTAGTAGTTCGTCCTATCAAGGAACCTTCTTCTCGCCGGGTCCATCGACGGTAGGAGCGCCAGACGCTGCTCGATGGACTCCCACTCGGGCAAGGGGTAAATCCGTACACAGTCGCCACTTAGACTGGTGACATAGACTTCCTGGGTGGTATATTTCTCTTCAATGTAGCGCCTGAAGGCCGTCGGAATCTTGAACCGCCCCTTTTCATCAACCCGCGCCGTGTAATTTCCTCGCAACATAAGGGTTCCCGGCGTCGGTCTTGGGCTGACATTGCTTAAACCTTAAAGTGAAACTCTAAGCATTGCCCCCAAGCTGCTCACTGTAGCCCACTTTCAGCCACTTTTGACCACCCGTCGCGCATAGTACGCCTCTGCTTAAGCACCTGTCAAGAGCAAAAACACGGTCAAAACCAAAATTTTAAGCACGATTTGGTGTACTCCTCGCTAAGCTTCCCATAGCCAACCCGTCCCGTATCCTGTATATTGACCTGCAACGGTATAAGTATTAAGGACAGGCGTTCTCGGCGGTCTCGAATCTTCGGATGGGCTTCGGCGAACTTCTCTTTTTCGGCGGCCTCGTGGCGCTAGCCAACGTGGGGGGCGGGCTTCTGCTGGCCCGCCCCGGCACTTTTCAGCGCAGCCGACACTTCCTCAGCTATCTTGTCGCGCTCGGCGCTGGCTTCATGCTGGCGGCGATTTTTATTGAAATCGTGCCGGAAGTGGTTGTTTTGTGGGGAAAAGGCAGCGATCCGGGGCACGGTGTGCTCGGGGCGATGACTCTCCTTCTGGCCGGCTACCTGCTCATCCATTTTTTCGAACACACGATTGCCCCGCACTTTCACTTCGGCGAGGAGACGCACCCGGAGGCTGTCGTACGTACTTCCGCCGCTTACACGGCCATCGGTGGGCTTTCGATTCACACGTTTTTCGACGGGGCTTCGGTCGCCTCGGCCTTCGTGGTGGACAGGAAGGTCGGGCTTCTGGTCTTCGTCGCGGTGCTGTTACATAAAGTGCCTGAAGGGTTTACGGCCGCCTCCATCATTCTGGCGTCGGGACGTTCGGCGCGGCGTGCGCTGACGGCGACGCTCATCATCGGCGGGGCGACGCTGGCGGGAGTTTTGACCGTGGCTCTGTTGCAGGCCAGAGTGGCGGAGGCCGTCTCTTACGCGCTCCCCTTCTCGGCCGGCGTGACGCTCTACGTCGCGGCGAGCGACCTCATCCCGGAGGTCAACCACATAGAGCACAAGAACCCTTTCGTCTCGCTCGTGGTCTTCGCGGGGGTCGCACTCTTCTACCTGCTGCATCTTCTGATTGAGGGTTGAGTGGCGGCGTACAGTTAAAAAACAGGCGTTTGAGATTTTCGTAATACCGTCCGACGTATAAAACAGGGGTGAAATCTTTGGGGAAGAGGCTTCTGACTCCGTTCGCGGCCGCCCTGGCGCTGGCGTGGCTCTTCGCGTTTGCGGGGGCGGCGCGAGGACAGAACGCGCGCGCGTACACGGAAGCGCCGCTCCCGCAGCCCGAGGGTTTCTATAAGTACGTCACGGATAACGCCAACGTCATTGACCCGGCGACGAAGGAGCGGCTGGCGACGATCCTCAACCATCTCAAGGAGCGCGCGGACATCGAGTTCGCCGTCGTCACCGTCCCGACGACGGGCGGCCAGGACATTTTCGAATACTCGCTCTCGCTGGCGCGCGGGTGGGGCATCGGTTCGAACGAGGGGGAGAAGAACGGGCTGCTGCTGGTCGTCGCCGTCAACGACCGCAAGTGGCAGGTGCAGGTCAGCCGCCACCTCGAAGGCGACCTGCCGGATGCGCTCGCGGGCGAGATCGCGCGGCAGCGACTCGTGCCGCAGTTCCGGCAGAACAACTACGGCCAGGGCATCAGCGACTTCATGCAGGCCGCGGTTGCGACGCTCGCGGAGAAGCGCGGCTTTCAGCTCGAAGGCATTGACCAGAGTTACGCCTACCGCGAGCCCGTCCGGCGCACGGCCCCGACCCGCGCGCGCGAGGCGAACGGCATCAGCCTCGGCGCGTGCTGCCTGATCGTCGTCGTCATCATCATCCTGATCTCGCTGGCCGGCAGGGGACGCGGCGGTCGCGGGGGACGCGGCGGCTGGGGCGGAGGCGGAGGCGGAGGCGGCTGGCTCACCTCTATTCTCGTCGCCAACGCCATCGGGAGCGCGTTGGGCGGCGGCCGCCGTTCGAGCGGTTGGGGCGGCGGTTCGGGCTGGGGCGGTGGCGGCGGAGGAGGAGGTGGCTTCGGCGGCTTCGGAGGCGGCGGCGACTTCGGAGGCGGCGGCGCGGGCGGAAGCTGGTAGAGGATTGTTGAATGATGGGTGGTGAATGATGAATAAGAAGCAGCGTGCCTTTCATTCATCACTCATCATTCCTAATTCATCACTTCGGAGACTGTGATGGCGAATCGAGTGGCGCAGGAGGCTTTCAACCACCTGATCGGCGACCTGAAGGCGACGCACGGCGACAACCTCGCGTCGGTCGTCCTCTACGGGTCGGCGGCGTCGGGCGACTTCGTGCAGACGGAGTCGGACTACAACCTGCTCATCGCGCTGCACCGCATCGCGCCGGAGGACTTGCGTCTGGCGCAGCCGCCGATGCGCGAGTGGCAACGCTTAGGCCACCCCCTGCCCGTCTACTTCACCTTCGCTGAGCTGCACGACGCAGCCGACGTTTTTCCAATCGAGTTCCACCGGATGGAAAGGTCGCGGGTCGTGCTCTACGGCCGCGACCCTTTCGAGACTTTGCAAATCTCGGACGAGAATTTGCGCCACCAGACCGAGTACGAGTTGCGCAGCAAGCTCATCCAACTGCGCCGGCTCTACATCCCCGCCTCCGGCTCTGCGGAGCGCCTGCGCGATCTGATGGCCGACAGCCTTTCGAGCTTCGCCACGCTCTTCGCGCCCGCGCTGATGCTGCACGGGCAGGAGCCGCCGGTGCTCAAAGTCGACATCGTGCGCGCGACCGTCCGGCTGCTGGGCCTCGACGGCGCGGTCTTCGAGCGCATCTTCGCGCTGCGCGAGGGCGCCGCGCCGCCGCCGTCCGACCGCGCGGCGGAGGAGTTGTTTGCGTCTTACCTGTCACAGATCGAGCGTGTCATCGACGCCGTTGACCGCTTAGACACTTCGAACGGGAGGTAGGTTTTAGAACGCGGGTTTCGAACCACCGCGGGCACGGACAGTTTTTGAGGAGGAGTATGATGAAAACAAGAAGGGTGTTGCTGCTCACGCTCGTCGCCTTCGCCGCCTTCGCGTCGAGCGGCTGCGGCTACAACACGCTCAACGCCAAGCACCAGAACGTCAAGGAGAAGTGGGCCAACATCGAGGCGCAGCTACAGCGCCGCGCCGACCTCATCCCGAACACGTTCGAGGCGGCTCGCGCTTCGAGCATCCAGGAGCAGGAGGTCTTCGGGCAGATTGCCGAGGCGCGCTCGCGCCTGCTCAACGCCACGCGCGAGGCGCCCAAGGGCGAAGACGGCGACAAGACGCCCGAGCAGAAGCAGGCCGTCATCGACGCGGCGAACAGCTTCGGCGGGACGCTCGGCCGCCTGCTCTCGCTGGCCGAGGCGTACCCGGAGCTGCGCTCGACCGAGGCGTTCAAGAAGGTGCAGGACGTTCTGGAGGGGACGGAGAACCGCATCTCGGTTTCGCGCGAGGACTACAACGCGGCGGTGAAGGACTACAACACCACCCGCGGCTCGTTCCCGACGGTCATCGGCGCGAAGATGTACGGGTTCAAGGAGGAGCCCTACTTCCAGGCCGAGGCGGGCGCGCGCGAGGCGCCCAAGATCAACGCCGACTCGCTGCGCCGCGACCAGGGCGGCCAAGCGAACAAGTAAGGCGGAAGCCCGACCGTGAGGGAGGGCGTACATCAAACTTTAAAGGCGGGGTGATAAAAGACCGCGTGTCTTTCATCACCCCGCCTTCCTTTGTCAGACTGACGCCCTCCCTCACGGTCGGGCTTCCGCCTTTGTCTAAAACCCTCGGGCGCTGCACTGGCCGCAGTGGTCGCAGGGCTTGCCGCCGGGTTCGAGCGTGCAGGTCTTCTCGCGCTCGAAGAACTCGACGAGTTCGGAGACGGCCTCGCCCAGGCCTTCGAACTGCTCCTGGCTCGGGTGCGCGGTGACGGGGACGTAGGTGCCGCTCAACCACGTCGCGCCCGGTTGCGATGAAACTGAAGGTGAAGTTGATGCCGAACGAGAGTCGTTTGACTGTCGCGCGCCCTTGCCGCAGTCTTCGCCGTGCTTAATGTGCGACTCGATGTGCGTGAGCCGGCGCTGTATATCCGCGAGGCTCGCGCGCACCGCGGCGATTTCGCGGCCGCCGGACTCACCGCCGCCCTGCTCGCGCGATCCGCCCTCCAGGCGGCGAGCGACGCGCTCGGCCAACTCCTTCACCCTGTCCTGCTCGCTGCTCATCCCTTGAACTCTCAACCCTCTTCTTCGAGGAGGTCGATGCGGTCGACGACGCCGACGATGGCCGAGTCGATGGCCGCGCCCTGCTCGCCCGTGGCGGCGGTCGAGGCGCCCCAGCCCTCCTGCACGATGATGACGGTGTCGCCCTCGCCCGCGTCCACCGAGTCCAGCGCGAGCAGCGTCGCCCCCGTCTCCTCGCCCGAAGGCGTGATCGGCTGGCAGAGCATCACGCGCGCGCTCGCGTAGCGCTCGTTCTTCTGCGTCGCCACGACGTTGCCGAGCACGCGCGCCAGAATCAACGTTGCCTCCCGCGGCGCGACACGTGCGCCTCCGAATCGACGATGCCGACGATGGTGCAGTCGGTCGGCGTGTCCTCGCGCCGGAACGGGAAGCTCGCCTCTTTCCCGCGGCACCAGAAGACCAGCTCGCCCACCCCCGCGCCCACCGAGTCCAGAGCCACGAGCGGCGCGCCCTGCGGCTGCAGATCGGCGTTGAGCGACTGCACGACGAGGAGCTTGCGCCCCTCCAGCGAATCGTTCTTCACCGTCGCCACGACGTTCCCGATGACGCGCGCCAGTTGCATCGTCAGTCGTTCACGAAATCGACCGTGTCGATGACGCCGACGATGGCGGCGTCCACGGGCCTGTCCTTCAGCCCTTCGGCGAGCCGCGCCGAAGAGCCCGCGACGACGAGCACGCGCTCGTGGAAGCCCGCGCCGACCGTGTCCACGGCAACGACGTAGCCGGAGCCGTCCGAGCCGTCGAGGTTCAGGGGGCGGACGAGCAGAAGCTTGCTGCCCTTCAGCCGCTCGTCCTTCTGCGTCGAGACGACCGTGCCGAGGATGCGCGCGATAATCATTTGCTTGGGTGCTGGGTGTTGGGTGCTGGGTTCCAGGTAAATGCCTTTAACCAGCACCTAGAACCCAGCACCCAGCACCGCCTTTACTTATCGCCGCCGACCGGGAGCGCTTCGTCGACGCTGCCGTGGGGGCGCGGGATGACGTGGACGCTGACGAGTTCGCCGACTCTGCGGGCGGCGGCGGCGCCGGCGTCCGTGGCGGCCTTGACGGCGGCCACGTCGCCGCGGACGATGGCCGTGACGAAGCCCGCGCCGATCTTCTCGTAGCCGACTAAGGTGACGTTGGCGGCCTTGACCATCGCGTCCGCCGCCTCGATCATCGCCACGAGCCCTTTCGTCTCAACCATGCCGAGTGCTTCCTGAGGCATTCTTCCTTCTCCGATTCCTTTGCTTGTCTCTGTTAGAGCCTAGTCAACGCCGCGGGCGGCGCTCCTCGCACCTGAAGCCGAAGACCGAGTCCGCGGCCGCGCCCTTCCGGACTTCGACGGGCAGGCGCAGGGTGACGGTATGTCCCTTCATGTCGCGGGCCACGCCGAAGCTGCCGCCCCCCGCGGGCATCCAGTATTCGAGCACGAACTTGTCTGAAGCGCCGCCGCCGACCTCCGCCCTCTTCTCCGGGAGGAAGGCGCCCGCGCCCGACTCGCGGGCGGCCGAACGCAGGGTCAGGCGCCCCCCGCCTTCGCCTTCGAGCGACAGTTCGCCGCGCCCGAAGTCTATCGCCGCCGGTTCCGCGTTCGCGTTGCTTACGTCGAGTATAACCGAAGTGGCCGCGTCCGCCACACTCCAGCGGCCGCGCGCGCGCAAGGTCACCCCTTCGCGCGTCACGACGAGCGTGTCCCCTTCGAACTCCGTGGCGGCCAGGGCCGCGCCTTCGCCGGGCGGAAGCGGGACGAGGTCGCCGCCTTCGGGCTGGCACGCGGCCAGCAGGAGGCAGCCGGCGAGCAGGGCGAGCGCGCGCGCCGAACTCTTCGGGCCGGAGCGCCGCCCACGCGCCTCAGGCTTTGCACCCGCGGCGCCCACTCAGTCGTGCCCCTTGCGGATGTGTTGCTCGATGTAGAAATACCGCTCGTCGTCTTCGCTCATGCCGTTGCGGTACCAGTCCTGCACGAGCAGCGCCTGCTGCTCGACGTTGTAGTCGTCCCAGGGCTCGCCCGGCTTGTAGTCGTAGGCGCGGTTGCGGTCGCCCTGCATGACGACGGCGTGCCCCTGCGCGATCATCGACTCGACCATGTACCCCCAGCCCAGGGCGCTGTGGTAGCCCTGCCAGACGTGCGTCAGCTCGTGGATGAATGTCGAGGCCGTGGCGGGGCGTTCGGCGCCCTGCTCGTAGACCTCGGGGCCGAAGTAGATCGTGTAGTTCCTCAGCGAACGCACGGGGATGATCGAAGAGGCAGAGGCCAGCGTCACCGGCACGCCCTGATTGCCGGGGAGGTAGTAGTTGGCGATGTGCACCTTGTCGTAGGGCAACTGCTCTTCAAAGACCTTGCGTGCGAACTCTATCTCCGACTTCCGGAGTTGGCGACTGGGCATGGCGGCGGCTCCTTTCGTAAAGCAGCGTGAAGTAGATAAGCCCGCCTTGTTGAGTGTGCCCCCTTGCAGATGTCTGCGGCTAGCGCGCGGCCCGCGCCGCCTGACTGAGCAGCTCGATCAGCTCCTCGCGCGTCAGGCTGACCTTCCCGTTCGAGGACGCGCGGGCCGCGGGCGCGGCGTCGCGCTCGCCCGTGGGGCAGACGACGTTCGTCTCCTGCAGGTAGCCGCACGCCTGGCAGCGCGCGCTCTCGCCGAGGTAGCCGGCGCGCTCGCGCACGTCGATGAGTTTCTCGATGGAGTCGGGCGGGAGTTCGCGCGCGCCGCCCAGCGCGCGCGAGAGGATCGCGATCTTCGCCGTGTGCTCCAGGGTTTCGAGGCGGTCGAAGGCCTGCCACAAGTCCGCGCCGTAGGCGACCGCGCCGTGGTTCGCCATCAGGAGCGCGTTGTGGTGCTTGACGAGCGGGCGCATCGCCTCGGTCAGCTCGTCGGTCGAGGGCGTGCCGTACGCCGCGAGCGGGACGCAGCCCAAAGTTAAAATCACCTCGGAGAGTATCGGCTGGTCGATGGCGAGGCCGGCGACGGCGAAGGCGGAGCCGTGCGGCGGGTGCGCGTGGCAGACCGAACGCACGTCCGCGCGCTCGCGGTAGATGAGCAGGTGCATCGCCAGCTCGCTCGAGGCGCGGCGGTCGTTGAGCGGCTTGCCTTCTAAGTCGGTCAAGGCGAGCGAGTCCTCGGTCATGCGCGCCTTGTTGGTCTGCGTCGGCGTGGCGAGGATGCGGCCGTCGTCGAGGCGCACGCTGACGTTGCCGTCCGAGCCGACGACGTAGGAGCGCTCGTACATCAACTTGCCGGCGCGGAGGATTTCGCGCCGGGCTGTCTGTTCGTCCATCAACGTCCCATTCTGACCGCGTTGTCGAACCGAATCTCGACATCTCTCGTGACGGTGACGGGCAAGCCGTCGACCGTCTCGGGCTCGAAACGAATCTGCCGGGCGGCGCGCTCCATGCACTCCCACACGACTCTATCCGCGGTTGTGCCGAGCGAAGGGTAAGGGTCATCGCTCGGCTCGACCCGCTGCACGTTGCCGTCGGCGCCGAACGTCACACGCACCGTGGCCCCCGGAAAGTTATAAATCCCTTTGGCGTCGCCCGGCCAGGGCCAGGTCGCGTCGGGCTTGAAGTCGTCGGGGATGGCGGCGCCGGGCTTGTAGAGGATTCGGAGCGGCTTCGACTCGGCGACGAGGTTGTGGCGGCGCATGCGGCAGCGGCTGCCGAACTCGTAGGTGGAGGTGGAGGAAGTCCATTCGAACTTCTTCTGCTCCGCGCCGCCGGACAGACCCACCAGGGCGCTCAGCGCGGCGCCGAAGACGAAAGTCAGCGCGAACGGAAGTGCCTTCTTCAGCAAGATCGAATACATGACCAGACTCCTTGTCAGCTCTGCTGCTGTAACTCCTGCTCCTCGCGCTGCGCGATCTCCTCGTAGGGGAGGAGGCTGCGCGGGTTGGTGACACAAGTGATCTGCGGGCGCGCTAAGAAGTACGATAGCGATTCGAGCGAAATCGTCAAGTCCACGGTCTTCACCTTCACGCCGAGGCGCGCGTGCAGGCGGACGGGCGCGAAGTTCAGGACGGCCTTCACGCCGGCCGACATGACCTGATTCAGCACGCGCTGCGCGACGCGCGCGGGGACGGCGATGACGGCCACGTCGATGCCCTCTTCGCGCACGACGCGGGCGAGCTTGCGCACGTCGTGGACGATTGTCTCGGCCGCGCCGACCTTGCGCCCGATCTTGGCGCGGTCGTTGTCGAAGAGCGCGACGACCTCGAAGTTCGACTCGCGGAAGCCGTTGTAGTTGGCGAGCGCGGTGCCGAGGTTGCCGGCGCCGACGATGCCTACGCGGTGCGCGCGGTCGAGGCCGAGAATTTTGGTCAGGTGGCGGCGCAGCTCGCCGACCGAGTAGCCGACCCCGCGCGTCCCGAACTCGCCGAAGTGCGCGAGGTCTTTCCGTATCTGCGCCGAGTTCAGGCGGAACTGGTCGGCCAGCGCCTGCGACGAGATGGTCTTAATCCCCGCCGCCGCCAGCAGATTCAGGCACCGCAGATACACGCTCAACCGACTCGTCGTCAGCTCAGAAATCTTCTCCGACTTCATCCCTTAAAAAACCTTTTCCGAGGAGAGCGACCTGTAGTATATCCCTAACTACTCCGTCGCGGAAAGATGTCGCGGGCCGCTGTACGTCACGCTTACACTCCACGCAGGTTGAAACAGTCATGAGCGACACGAACGACCAGAAGCAGTTGTCCGGTCTCGAATACCCCCGCGGCGTTAAGCTGCTCCACTCCATGCGGGTTACGAATAATAAGTTTTTGCGAGTTTGCTGGTCGCCGTCGGGTGATACGCTCGCCTCCACCTCTAGGGGTAAGGTACTGCTCTGGAGCTTTCCTAGTGGCAAGCCAAGACTGACCGTGAAAAGTAGTGGGCGCCTCCACGGAAACACAGTCTGGTCGCCCGATGGGCAAATGCTAGCAATCTCATCCTACATGGCGAACGTCGAACTTTGTTACGCTCGAAACGGAGACGTAATTCGTACGCTTGCGGGAACATCCTCCAAAAGAGGAGAGTCTCTAGCTTGGTCACCCGACGGGGAGCGGCTGGCTACTGCGGGGGAGGCCCATTCCGTACAGTTATGGGATCTCAATACCGGAAGACCTTTGCAGCAATTAAAAGGTCACACATCCAACGTCATCAGCTTAAAGTGGTCTCCCAACGGGAAGCTTCTAACCTCTGGGTCTCAAGATGCCACATGCCGAATCTGGGACGCTCGGACAGGAAAGCTTTTCCACGTTTTGCAAGGGCACCCTAACCACATTCTGGACATAGCTTGGACTAGCGACTCGTTGATGCTCGCAACATGCTCCAGCAATAAGGTGTACATCTGGGACGCGACAACGGGCACTCTGACTAATGTACTTGAGGGACATAAAGACTCCATCTTCGCGGCGTCTTTTTCAGCCAGGGATCGCTTACTAGCTTCGGCGAGCGTGGATCAGACAATCAGGTTGTGGCGTTGCGACACATGGGAAACAACTGCTGAAATCAGAAGCAAATTGCCGAAGGCATCATACCCCCTCCACAACCTTGCGTTTCACCCTACCTTCCCTGTGCTAGCTACCATCGGCAATGGCGATGAGGTCATTCAAGTTTTCGAGTTGGATTTCCCCCTACTCTCACATGCGACCACGACCAAAAGGGTTATCAAGTACACGAGTGCGAAGGTGGTGTTTATTGGGGAGAGTAATGTGGGAAAGTCTTGTCTGGCAATGAGGCTGGCGGAGGACAGGTATCCGAGGGACGAGGAGCATGGTTCGACTCACGGGATGCGGTTCTGGAAGATGGAGCCAGAGCAGTTGGGCGAGAAGGCGAAGGCTCCGGAGGGACAGCGGCGGGACGTGGTGTTGTGGGACTTGGGCGGGCAGGAGGAGTACAGGTTAGTCCATCAGTTGTTCCTGCACGACACGACGCTGGCGCTCGTGCTGCTCGACCCGACGCGCGGGCAGACGGCTTTTGAGGAAGTTGAGGGTTGGGTGAAGCGGCTCGATAAGCAGTTGGGCACGCGGCGCGCGGTGAAGCTGCTCGTCGGGGCGAAGCTCGATGAGCAGAGCGACGTGGTTAACAAGGCGGCGCTCGAACGTCTGCGCGCGACGTGCGGCTTTAAGGCTTACGTCGAGACGAGTGCGATGAACGGGCGCGGGATAGAGGAGCTGCGCGAGCTGATTGCCGACGAGATAGACTGGGACTCTCTGGCGAAGACGAGCCGGCCGGAACTCTTCCAGCGCATCCGCGACGAGATTGACCGGCGCAAGGAAGAGGGGCAGGTCGTCCTCTTCCTCGGCGAGTTAGAGAAGACGATTCGTGAAGCGAGTCCTGATGCGTTCGACCCGGCGGCGGTGACGGCCGTGGCCGAGCAGTTAGCAACGCAGGGCGTCATCGCCTACACGCGCCTCGCGACGGGCGAGCGCGTGCTCGTGCTCCGCGTCGAGGAGATCGAGCGCTACGCCGGCTCGCTCATCCTCGCGGCGCGCAACAACGCGCGCGGCGTGCCCGCGCTCGAAGAGAAGCAGACCGCCGCGCCCGACGTGCCGCTGCCCGGCATGAAGGACGAGACGCGCCTGCCGCGCTCGCAGGAGCGCGTCGTCCTGGAGTGCGTCGTCCAGCTCCTCGTCGAGCACGGCGTCTGCTTCCGGCACGAGGGGCTGCTCATCTTCCCCTCCCTCTTCCGCCCGACCGAGAAGGAGACCGGCGCGGCGCTCCCGCACTCGGTCTCGCTCTACTACGACTTCTCCGGCGCGGTCGATAACATCTACGCCTCGCTCGTCGCCTGGCTCGTCATCTCGAAGGACTTCGGGCGCGTGCGCCTCTGGGAAGACCGCGCCGAGTTCGAGGCCGCGGGCCGCGGCGCCTGTGGCTTGCGCAAGGTCGAGCGCGGCCGCGGCTTCGCGCACATCGACGTCTACTTCGAAGAGCGGACGCCCCGGCCGACGCGCGACCTCTTCATCAGCTTCGTCGAAGACCACCTGCGCCGCCACGACGTGGAGATCACCGAGCACATCGAGATGGCGTGCGCTAACTGCGGCTACCAGTTCGCCGAAGGGGACGTGCGCGAGCGCATCGCGCGCGGCGAGTCGGACATCGGCTGCGTCAAGTGCGACCACCGCACGAGCCTTGCCGCCGGGGCGACCAAGGCGCGGCAGCTCGACCCGGCCTTAGAGCTCCGCACCGTCGCGCTCCGGACGAAGGTCGAGGAGAACGTGCGCAGGGCCGCGCAGGCCGTCAAGCAGTTCTTCAAACAGACGGACGAGGAGCTGAGCGCGGACGCGCCGCTGCGCGTGCTGCACCTATCCGACCTGCACTTCGGCGAAGAGGCCGACGTGCGGAAGAGCCTGCGCCCGCTCGTTGCGGATATTAAAGACGCGTCCGGCGGCCTCGGCTTCGAGCGGCTCGACTACCTCGTCATCTCGGGCGACCTCACCAACCGCGCGACGCAAGGAGAGTTCGAGGCCGCGCACCAGTTCACCTCCGGCCTCATCGAAGCGTTCGAGCTGACCGCGCAGCGCTGCGTCGTCGTGCCCGGCAACCACGACCTCTCCTGGGACGAGCCGGGCGTCTACGACTTCAAGATGGGCAGGCAGGTGAACGCGGCGCGGCTCGGGGACGGAACTTACAAACAGGAGGGGAGCGGCTATCTCGTGCGCAATGAGGAGCTGTACCCGCGGCGTTTCGGCAACTTCTCGCGCTTCTTCTACCACCCCCTCTTCCAGCTCGAGTACCCTCTGGCCGCGGCCGAACAGGGCATCCCCTACTTCTTCCCGGAGACCGGCCTCCAGTTCCTCGCCTTCAACTCCGCCTGGGAGATTGACGAGCACTTCCCCGCACGCGCGGGCATCAACGAGGAGGCGCTCGCGCGCGCCCTCGATAAGGCCGACCAGCAGGTCGCGGCTCAGAAAGGCAAGGGCGCGCCTCTGCTCCGCGTGGCCGTCTGGCACCACCCCGTGACCGGCAACGAGAAGATCGTCGAGGACGCCTTCATGCAGCAACTTCGGCAGGCGAACGTCCGGCTCGTGCTGCACGGCCACGTCCACGAAGAGCGCGCCGACCTCGTCGGCTACACGCACCCGAAGCAGGTTCACGTGGCCGGGGCCGGCTCGTTCGGCGCGCCCGCGCGCGAGCGCCCCGAAGCGACCCCGCGCCTCTACAACCTGCTCGAGATCGCGCGCGACCACGGCACCGTCAAAATCCACACGCGCTGCCTGCGCAAAGGCGGCGGGGCTTGGGAGGGCTGGGCCGTCTGGAATGGCGACGCCCCCACGGCGAAGAAAACTTTTTACCAACTTGGGCTATCTTAAGAGAGATGATGAAGAGGACTCTGCTGAGCTTAACCATTCTGCTGCTGGTCGTGTTCGTTGCGGGCGCGCGTGCGCAGGAGGCGACGAGCGACCCCGCGAACTGGTGCCGGAACGGGGCGTTCACGCGCGACTCGAAGGAGTTCGGGCTGGCGCGCGTGCAGGGCGAGAAGGGCGCGCGCGCATACTTCTACGGCGAGGAGGAGGGCTGCCCGAGCCCGGCCGCGAGGTGCAGGCAGAAGGCCTACTTGATACCGGGCGACGAGGTGCTGACCTCGCGCACGTTCGGCGAATGGGTCTGCGCCTGGTATCAGCCGGCGCGCGGCCCGGAGACGGTCGGCTGGCTCCCGGCGAACATGCTCCTGCGCGCCGAGTTCGTAGACCCGATCCCGCTCGCGGCGTGGCTCGGGACGTGGAACTTCTACCGGAACGAGGTGCGCCTGAAGCCCGGCCGGCGCGCGGGCGCGCTGAGCGTCGCCGGCGACGCGACGTGGATGGGGGTCAACCCCGAGAACGTCCACGTCGGCGAACTCTCCGGCGAGGCCGAGCCCTCCTACAACGTCCTCAAGCTCGGCGCAGACCCCGAAGACTGTCAGGCGACGCTGCGCCTCGTCGGCTCCTACCTCGTCGTCTCCGACAACAAGCAGTGCGGCGGCGTCAACGTGACGTTTGACGGGGTGTACCGCCGCAAGCGGTAAGGATGAAGGCGGAAGGATGAAGGATGAAGGGGAGAGGGTCTGACCTTCATCCTTCTCATCCTTCCGCCTTCATCCTTTCTCTCGTTGCCGACCGTCGGCGGTTCATCTAAAATCGCGGAGAACGTGAGGCGCTCCCGAAATTCCTTCTCTCGTCAAAGCATGTAAAGCATGATTGCACACCTTTCCGGGACACTGCTGGCGAAGCACCCGCCGACCAGCGTGGTCGTGGACGTCGGGGGCGTCGGCTACGATGTGACCATCCCCGTCACGACCCTTTACGAACTGGGCGAGATCGGCGACGCCGTCCGCCTGCAAATCTACACGCACGTCCGCGAGGAGGCGTTCCAGCTCTTCGGCTTCCGCACGCTACGAGAGCGCGAGCTCTTCACGCTGCTCATCTCGGTGAGCGGCATCGGGCCGAAGTCGGCCGTCGCGATGCTCTCGGGGATGAGCGCCGACGAGATCGTCACGGCCATCCGGCAGAACAACTACGCGCGCCTGACTTCGATCCCGGGCGTGGGCCGCAAGACGGCCGAGCGGCTCGTCATCGAGCTGCGCGACAAGATGGCCGCGCTCTCCGGCCCCGCGCCCGACGAGCAGGCCGAGGCCGGCGGCGCCGCCCTCGCGCAGTCCGAAGACGCCCTGCGCGAGGACACGCTCGCCGCGCTCCTCCAGCTCGGCTTCCCCAAGCCCGCCGCCGAGAAGGCCATCACGAACTCGATCCAGGAGGGCGGCGACCTCTCGGTCGAGACGCTGCTGCGCCGCAGCCTGCGCCAGTTGTCGAAAGGATGACGGTTAGTAAATGGTGAATGGTAAATGGTGAATAGATAAAAGCTCCATTTACTATTCACCATTTATCATTCACCATTCGTTATGTCTGAAGAACTCCAACCCGGCAACGTGCGCGAGCGGGGGCCGTTGGACGACGAGCGGCAGTTCGAGCTGAGCCTGCGCCCTGCGCGGCTCGGCGAGTACATCGGGCAGAAGCGCGCGACCGAGAACCTCGGCATCTACATCCGCGCCGCGCGCCAGCGGCGGGAGGCGCTCGACCACGTCCTGCTCACGGGGCCGCCGGGGTTGGGGAAGACCACTCTCTCGAACATCATCGCCAACGAGATGGGCGCCGAGCTGCGCTCGACCGCCGGCCCCGTCATCGAGAAGCCGGGCGACCTCGCCGCGCTCCTCACCAACCTCCAGGAGGGCGACGTCCTCTTCATCGACGAGATACACCGCATGTCGCCCGCCATCGAGGAGGTCTTGTACCCCGCGATGGAGGACTACCAGCTCGACATCATGATCGGGCAGGGCACGGCCGCGCGCTCCATCAAGTTAGACCTGCCGAAGTTCACCCTCGTCGGCGCGACGACGAGGCCGGGACTCATCACCGCCCCCCTGCGCGGGCGCTTCGGCATCGTCTTCCACCTCAACTTCTACACGCACGACGAACTCGCCCTCATCGTCCGCCGCTCGGCCGAGATACTCGGCACGGAGGTGGACGAGGCCGGCGCGAGAGAGATCGCGCGGCGCGCGCGCGGCACGCCGCGCATCGCGAACCGCCTGCTCCGGCGCGTGAGGGACTACGCCGAGGTCGAGCACTCGGGGCGCATCACGAAGGAGATCGCCGACGACGCGCTCAACCGCATGGAGGTCGACACGTTCGGGCTCGACGAGATGGACAGGAAGCTCCTGCTGATGATTATTCAACAGCACGAGGGCGGCCCCGTCGGGCTTAACCACATGTCCGCCGCCCTGCAGGAGGAGAAGGACTCCATCGAAGAGATCATCGAGCCTTACCTGATTCAGATCGGCTTCCTCAACCGCACGCCGCGCGGGCGCGCCGCCACGCGCCTCGCCTACGAACACTTTGGCATCGAGCCGCCGCGCGCCGCGCCGGCCGCGCGCCCCGGACTCTTCGACGCGTAGAGGCCTTAAGCGTTTTCATCCGGGTGGCTATGAAGTTTGCTTTTAACACAGAGGCACAGAGACACAGCTTCGAGTCTTATCTCAAGAAGCTGTGCCTCTGTGCCTCTGTGTTAAATCGCTCCCGCTTACACTCGACTGCAAACTGCAATAGGCTGTCACGCACCATGAGCAGCACGCCCCGCCACGTTCGACTCGCGCTCGCGCTGCTGCTGTGGTGCGCGCCCTGCGCGTTCGCGCAGAAGCGCGCCCGCGCGCCTCAGCCCCCGCAGTCCAAAGTCACGCGCGAGGCGGAGCGCTCTCGCCGGAAGGCCGTCGCCGTGCTGCTCGAAGTCGCGGGCCAGGCGAAGGCTCTGGAAGACCCCGCCCGGCGCGCCGCCGTCCTGACGTTCACGGCCGACGCGCTCTGGGGCGCGGACGAACAGACCGCGCGCTCGACCTTCGCGCGGGCGTGGGAGGCGGCCACCGAGGCTGACGAGGCGGAGTTCAAGCAGGAGCAGGAAGGCGGCCCTTACGGCGACCTGCCCGAGCGCTTCACGGGCACGCGCGAGGGGGTGCTCGGCGCCGCCGCGCAGCACGACCCGCGCATGGCCGACGCCTGGCTCGGCGCCATCACGGACTGGCTCGCGCGCAGGCGCGTCGAAGAGCCGAAGGATGAAGGGGGCGGCGCCGGCATCGGCCCGGCCGACGCCTTCACGCGCGACGGCCAGAGGCTCTCGCTCGCCTCGACGCTCGCGGACGACGGCTCTTACGCGGAGGCCGCGCGCGTCGCCACGCCCGCGCTGCAAAGCGGCGTGAACGGCGCGCTCGTCGAATTCCTGATCAGGCTCCGCGCGGGCGCGCCCGAAGAGGCCGACCGTCTCTTCCTGCAACTGCTGGCGGCGACCCGCGCGCGCCGCGACGCGGGCGGCAACGACGTACTCATGCTCTCTTCGTACGTGCTCACGCCGCGCCTGCTCGTGGCCGTCAACGCGGACGGCTCCGTGGGCTTCCGCTCCATCGGCGAAACGGCCGACGCTTCGGAGGCCCCGGCGGAGGCGGTCTCCGCGCACACGCGCGAGGTCTTCTTCGACTCGGCCGCCGCCATCCTCCTGCGCGCTTCGCTCGAATCCAAGACGCAAGGGGACACGTCCGCGGTCTACTTCGCCATCGGCCGGCTGCTCCCCTTCTTCGAGCAGAACTCCCCGCGCCACCTCGACGCGCTGCAGGCGAAGTTGTTGAGCCTCTCCTCGCAGATCGGGCTCGCGCGCCGCGACGCGCTCGACCCGAAGATGGAGACGCGCAGCCTCTCGCCGCGGAACCCGACCGACCCGCTCGCCAGACTGCTCGAGGCGGCGGCCCGGGCGAACGACGCGGGCGCGCGCGACCGCGCACGCCTGGAGGTCGTCGTGGCGGCCGCCCGGCGTGACCTCTGGTCGAGGGCGCGCGGCGTGGCCGACGAGATCGTAGACCCGGAGGTGCAGCGCGCCGCGCGCGCGGCTATCGAGTCGTTCAAGGTCGCGACGGCGCGCACGGCCTTCAAGGAAGACGAGGACGAGTTCGAGAAGACGGAGGCGCTCGCGCGCGGCGCGGACGTGACGCCCGCGCTGCGCTCCTACGGCTTCGCGCTGGCGGCAGAGCTTGCGGCGCGGCGGGGCCTGCGCCAGCGCACGGCGGCGCTGCTCGAAGAGGCCTTCGCGCAGGCCGCGCAGACCGAGCGCGCCACCTACGCGCGCGAGGGCGCCGCGTTGATGACGGCCACGGTCGCCATGCGGCTCGACTCGCTGCGCGCGTGGGACGCGCTCGCGGCGGCGGTGGCCGCGCTCAACGAGGACGAGAAGTTCGAAGGCGCACTCGCGCGGTTCACGCCCGAGGCGCGCGAAGAGGTCGGCCCCGGCGTGGCCGAGGCGCTCGAATACGCGCTCGGGCAGTTCGACCTCGAAGAGCTGTTCGACGCGGCGGCGCAGAAAAACTTCGACCGCGCGGTCGCCGAGGCGCGTAATCTGAAGAGCCAGGCGGCCCGCTCGCGCGCGCTCATCACGGCGGCGCGGGCCGAGCTGGTGAAGTCCGGGAACGCGTACGGGCAGCTCCGGCCGTCGCGTTGAGCTTTTGCGGCGGGGCGGCAAATAGGTGACAATCTGGCTCACCGGGTCTGAGACGATTTGAAATTTCGAATCTGAGATTTGAGATCGTTTCTGACTTTCCGGGGGTGAACGATGGAGAACGTGCGGAGACACATCCCCTTCTTCTCGCGGCGGCGGTGGGGCGTCAAGAACCTCGCGCCGTGGTCGAACATCGTCCACCACACCTTCCACCAGTTCCACGAGAACGACCTCTTCACGCCGGCCGCGGCGATGAGCTACTTCGGGCTGCTGACGCTCTTCCCGGCGCTCCTCGTCATGCTCGTCATCGGCAACCGCTTCGCGGCGGGGAGCGAGGCGCTGACGCGCATCGTCGAAATCTACCCCGGCTCGCGCGAGTTCCTGCGCTCGACCATCAAGTCACTGGCGGAGGTCGGCTGGGGCGGACTCGTCAGCGCCGTCGTCGTCACGCTGTGGGCCGGCTCGTGGGTCTTCGCCGTCGTCGAGCGCGCGCTCAACCGCATCTGGGGCACGCGGCCGCGCGGCTTCATGCACGGCCGCGCGCTGACGCTCGGCATGATCGGCGCGGTCGGACTCCTGCTCATCGCCTCCGTCTTCCTCACCTCGATCCTCGTCTCGCTCCACGAGTGGATCGACCGGCTGCCCGTGCGCATGGTGCGACGTTCGCCGTGGCTGACCTTCATGGGCGACGCCTTCTGGCAGGTCGCGTTCGCGGCCGCCGGCGCGGCCGTCACGGTCGCGCTCTTCGCGGTCGTCTACCGCCTGGTGCCGAACGGGCGCGTGACGCTGCGGGACACCCTGCCGAGCGCGGTCGTCGCGGGGCTGCTGTGGGAGGCGGCCAAGTACATCTTCGCTTCGAGCCTGCAGTACTTCCACTACGACGAAATCTACGGCTCGGTCGGCGCGGTCGTGGCGGTGCTCACCTGGAGCTACGTCTCCAGCCTCATCCTCATGTTCGGCGCGCAGCTCTCCGTCGTCCTCCACCAGGAGCACGCCACCGAAGAGCTCTCCGTCGAGACGCCGGCCTCCCCTTCCTGAGTCTCAATGCGCATCTCCGAATTCGACTTCGAGCTGCCCGAGGAGCTGATCGCGCAGCACCCTCTGGGGCGGCGCGACGCGTCGCGGATGCTCGTCGTCAAACGCGCGGAGCAAGGTTGGCGCGACGCGTCTTTTGCGGAGTTCCCTTCCGAGTTGAGGGAGGGCGACACGGTCGTCGTCAACAACACGCGCGTCTTCCCGGCGCGGCTCGTCGGGCGGCGCTGGCCCACGGGCGGGCGCGTCGAGCTGCTGCTCGTGCGGCGGCGCGTCGAGTTCGAAGGCGAAGTCTGGGAAGTCCTGGCGAAGCCTGCGCGCCGGCTCGAAGCGGGCGGGCGCGTGACGTTCGGCGACGGCCGCCTCTCGGCGGAGACCGTCGGCGCGACCGCAGACGGCGCGGGTCGCGTCGTGCGCTTTCACGCCGACGGAGAGTTCGGGGCGCTGCTGGAGGAGTTCGGGCGGATGCCGCTGCCGCCGTACATCAGGCGCGACTCGGAAGACTTAGTCACGGCCGACGAAGACCGCGAGCGCTACCAGACGGTCTACGCCAACGCGCCCGGTGCCATCGCCGCGCCGACCGCGGGCCTGCACTTCACGCCGCGGGTCTTCGAAGACCTGCGCGCGCGCGGCGTGCGCACCGCGGAGGTCACGCTCCACGTCGGCTACGGCACCTTCACGCCCGTCCGCGCTCAGGATTTGCGCGAGCACCAGGTCGCCGCCGAACGCTTCGAGATGAGCGACGCGGCGGCCGAAGAGATTAACGAGACGAAGCGGAGGGGCGGGCGCGTCGTCGCCGTCGGGACGACGACGGTGCGCACGCTCGAATCGTCCGCGGACGAAAGCGGCAGGGTGCGGGCGGGGAGCGGCGAGACGAGTCTGACCATCACGCCCGGCTACCGCTTCCGCGCGGTGGACGCGATGCTGACGAACTTCCACCTGCCGCGCTCGTCGCTGCTCGTACTGGTGAGCGCCTTCGCCGGCCGCGAGCTCACACTCGGCGCCTACCGCCACGCCGTCGCCGCGGGCTACCGCTTCTACAGCTACGGAGACTGCATGCTCATCCTTTAGTGAATGGTAAATGGTGAATAGTAAATGGAGGTTTTATCCATTCACCATTTACCATTGACTATTTACTCATTTACTATTTACCAGTCATGGCCGTGCTGAAGAAAATCCGCTCGCGGCTCTTCCCCGCGAGCGCGGGCGAAGGCGAGGAGGCCGGCGCCGTGGGCACCGAGAGGGCCGCGCGCGTGCAGTCGCGCTACGACGTGCGGCCGCTCACCGTCGCGCAGCTCGACGAGTGCTGGCGCCTCGACCTGCGCTGCTTCGTGGACGGCGAGGCCTACAGCCGCGAGACCTTCGAGTACCTCCTGACCTCGCCCGACTCCGTCTCCTACCGCGCCGTGACCCCGGACGGCACGATGGTCGGCTTCATCGTCGGCATCGTCGAGCCCGACCGCACCGGCCACATCACCACGCTCGGCGTCGCGCCCGAGCACCGGCGGCGCGGCATCGCGCAGCGCATGCTGCTCAAGGTCGAGGAGGGCTTCCGGCGGCGCGGCGTGCGCATCACCCGCCTCGAAGTCCGCTCGGTCAACACCGGCGCGCAAGACCTCTATCAGAAGCTCGGCTTCGCCGTCACGCAGCGCCTCCCGCGCTACTACTCCAACGGCGGCGACGGCCTCCTCATGATCAAGTCGCTCGTCTAGACGGCGAATCGTCGGCGCGAGCATTATATTTCCTTCCATTCACAGCCCAACCCGCGCCGGGGCAACAGACGGTAGTTTCGCCAATAGCAAAGGGCGCTGCGATTACCTCGGCAGCGCCCTCCCTGCAACTTTAGAGATATTTACATAAGCGAGAACAGCCCTTGATCCTTAAATTCATGGCTACCCTTAGCCAGCAATTCTCGAACAATCTCGACCGACCACACTTCGGACACCTTGTTGGCGTCGATATCCGTGGCTAAAGTGCTAAGATCTACAAACTTGCCGCTGAGTGACGTTCCGCGCCGCTCGAAGAATTCGGAGGCGCTTAACGCAACAGCTACGTCGTCCGTCTCGGCCCGCCACTCGTACACGATGGCAGCGTGCTTCCCTATGCTGCCTTCGGCATCAGCATAAACTGCTCCAAGCAGTTTAAGGTCATCGGCCTCAAGACTGAGCCTCAACTCTTCTTGAAGCTCGCGCAGGGCGCTGTGAACGAGCGAATCACCGTTCTTGGCGTCCTCTTTTCTCACATGCCCTCCAGCCCAGATGACTAGCTTTTCATGCAGGGATTTCTCGGCCGACCTCTCACGCCTGCGGAGCCGTAAAATTTCGCCGCTCTTGTTCCTAACCACGACTACTGGTAATGCTTGTACTAATTGTAAGTTTGCCTCCACCTCCTCCCGCGGGCGATAATTGCCGGACTTCCGGAACATTTTCGACAACTCCGACGCATCCTCGGCTTGAACAGTTGTCCTCCCCTTGAACCACTTAACAACTTTATTCTTTGAGAGGCACAGGATGTCTTCCTGGAGCTGCTCTTCAATCAGGCTCAAGACGATGTCAGCTACTCGCTCCGCAGTTTTACGCGGGCTGTTCTTCGTTTCGCCAGATGAAGTGTCGATCATGTAGACGTTAAAGTCCTCCTTTAGCTCGTTAGCAGTTTCCCTGGTGACATCTAACACGCGTCCGAGCACTTCCTCATTCATGATCGAGCCGGCCGTGCTTTCGACAGGCAGGAGTCCCTTCTCACGCTTCATCGCATCCTTTGGCGAAGCAACCATCACAATTACCCCTGTTATTCTCTCTCTCCAATCTGCAATGCGTAAAAAAGCCTCAATTGCCTTCCGGTCGTTCGTCCGAACGCGTTCAAGCTTATCCATCATCTTGAACCAGGAAATCGCATCAAAAAGCCCCCGGTCGAGAATCAAGACGTGCGGGTCATCTATTCGGGGAGGGTCTTGAGTCTTTTCGAGTATCTGCGCCAAAGTAGTGCACGCCGTCCAGACATTGAAGTTGGCGTGCTTTTTATCTTTGATGGGGCAGACTGACGCCCTTTCTACGACCACCTCGACCCGGAACCCACACCTCTTCAGGAAAGACTGAACTTGGTTTAAGGTCGTAGTCTTGCCTGCTTTCGGGACTCCAGCGAATTCGATTACTACTGGTTTGCGCGCAGTTAAGATAAAGCGTTCCGCTGCACGTTCGGCTCTTTTTTGCAAATCAGACTTCGACACTTCGTGCCCCCTGAGCCCGCAAGTAGAAAGGTCGCATGGGCATAAACTCTCACACTGGGACTCCCGCCGCAGTTGCTCGTGGCGCAGACTTCTAAAGCACAGTGCTGGTCGCCACCTGAATTTTAATGAATACTTGCCCTACCGTCTTGGGTCTGCGTAGTCGGACGTTGCGCCCAGAAAATAGCACAAAATTATTCACCTGCAACCTTTTTGTTAAGCTGACCGACAAGTCTTTCTACGACGGTACTGTCTCGTAAAGAACACTTGGTCAACTTCTATCAACCGTCTCGCCGTAAGCTAACATAGATTAGTGAGCGTTCATGAGAACGGCAAAGCGCGAACGCGGGTGCTCTTAGAGAGTGTTGTCTCCTGACGTTCAATCACCCGCTTGTCGCCCCCAGCACGTCCCTTCTGTCGGGCTAAGCCGCCTTCAGGCGCTGTTCGATGAGCTGGCTCATCTCGCGGGTGAGGGCGTCGCGGTCGGCGAAGAGTTCCCAGACGGTGCCGTCGGCCTCCGGCTCGCCCTTCGAGCGGACGCGCTGCGCGAGGCGGAAGCGCTCGGACGGCGCGGGGTGCGTGTCGTCTTCGGAGGTCTTGCGTTCGAGCGACTCGCGGAAGGCCGTCTCCACGTCGCCCTCCGCCGCGCTGCCCCTGGCCTCGGGCAGCTCGTAGAGATTCTGCAACGCGCGCCGCCCGTCCGTCGCCGCGTTGATCTCGCGCGTGGCGAGGTGCTGGAACTCCGTGCCGCGGTAGATGACGTGCGTCAGCCCCTCCTCGAAGGCGCGCGCGCCGTAGAGGTAGACGGCGACGCGGTCGGCCAGAATCTCCTGCAGGCGCGTCGCGCCGTGGCTGAGGCGGCGGAAGATGAAGTGGTACGCGCGCAGGAACTGGAAGGCGAGGTTGTACCAGACGGCCTGCCCCGCGGCCGCCATCGCGTAGGCGAAGACGATCATGTCCTTGTTGACGCGCAAGGCCACCTCGCCGCCCGCCGTGTCGCGGTGGCTGAAGTGCCCGTACTCGTGCGCGAGCACGGCGCGGAAGGCGTTCCGCGTGAACCCGTTCAGGACGCCCACGCCGAGGATGAGGATGCGCGTCGCCTTGTCCTGCCGCTTCTCTGCGGAGCTGCCGCGCTCGTAGACGGCCAGGTCAGTCCCCGGCGTCACGCGTATCTCGTCCACCGGGCGCGTGCCGACCGCACCGGCCACCTCGCGGGTCAAGGCCCAGAGGCCCGGCGCCTCCTCCTCGGTGAGAGCACGCCCCGGGTCTTCCTCCTTCGGCTTGACGAAGAGCGAGCGCACCATCTGGAAGGCCGTGAGGGCCGCGCCCACGATGACGATGAGCGTCAGCTTGAGGGGGATGTACCCGACCGCGAAGGTCGCGTAGATGACCGCGGCCGCCCCGAGCAGGACGAGGCAGAGCACGATGGGCAGCGAGGCGTAGTAGTAGAAGCCCGCGAAGTTGATGAGCCGCCGGTACCAGAGCCGCAGCGTCTCGTGCCGCCCGCCCGACAGCTCTTCGGGGTCTGCCGACTCGACGGTCTTCATCGTCAGGTTCGAGAAAACCTTGCCCAGCACGAAGAGCAGGAGCAGCCCCAAGGCCCACGCCGCCGCCGCGTAGAGCACCCAGTAGATGGCGCGCCACACGCGCGCGTGCGTGCGCACGCCCGCGTTGAGGAACTGCTCGGCCAGCTCGTGCGGGAGCCCCTTCGCCTCCGCCTCCTTGATCTCCGACTCGGCCTTGAGCCAGTGCTCGTCCGTCGCCGCGAGGACGGCCGCGAAGTAGTGCGTCCCGATTTCGTCGGGGAACTTCCGTTCGAGCGTCTCGACGGCCTTGCGGAAGGGCGTCTCGCGGTCGAGTTCTATCGCGAGCTGCGCGACCAGCGCCGGGTAGGACGAGTCCTCCGACGAAGACAGGCGGTCGGCCTCGACGGCGAGCATGAGCGCGCGCTCCTTGTCGGTTACCGACACCTCCTCCTGGCCGGGGGGCGGGACGGCGAGCACCTGCGCGAGGCTGATGAAGTTCTCGGGCGTGCGCTCAAGCCTCGCGGCCTGTTCGAGCAGCGGGAGGCCCTCCGCGCGCTTGCCCGACTCGGCCAGGGCGAGTCCCTCGCGCCGGAGCGCGGGCGTGAATTCGGGCGCGGCCTTCCGCACCTCGCCGTAGAGGCGCGCGGCCTCCTCGTAGTCGCCCGTGTCGAGGGCCTCGGTCGCGCGCTTGAAGGTGTCGAGCGTCTGCGGCGCGACCGCCCGGAGTTGCTGCCAGATCTTCTGCTCCTTCGCCACGTCGCGCTGCGGCGTCTGCGGCGTCTGGCCGAGCGTGGCGGCGGGGGTTAAAAGCAGAAGGAGGAACAGGGCAAGAGTGTTGTGGGGGCGCATGGGTCTCGGTCTACTGTCCTTTCAGAGAAAAGAGGTGAGCCCCGTGCCTCTTCGTGAGAGGGCACGGGGCTCGAAGAATAACACGTCGGGGCGGCTACTTTCACTCCGCCGTGCCGCGCCCGCCGCCCCTCCTTCAACCCGCCAGCGCCTCGCGCGGCAACCCGGCCGGGTACTGCTGTTCGAGCGGCCTCCTGTAGCTCTGCCCCGCCGCCGTCAGGAAACCGCCCATGAAGCGTAGCAGGAAGAGGCGGTCGCGCCGCCCGCAGTCATAAAACTCCTGCACCGAGTCGACGAAGAACTGCCGGAAGGACGTGGCCGGGAGTTCGGAGGCGCGAAGACCTTGCCGCTCCAGGAACGCCACGCCGCGGCGGTGCTCCTCGAACATCTGCGCGTAGTCGAGGTTCTTGAAGATCTGCGCGAGGCGCCGCGCCGGCCGCCTGACCGCGCCGGCCGTGCCGGCGGTGGTGGTCAACAGCGACACGTCCCCCTCGAACTTCGTCACGAAGTCGCAGAAGGACTTGACGCCCGCGTGGTAGGCGCAGAGGATGACGGGCTCGCTGCGGTGCTCGTAGGCATAGACGACGACGTCGCTGACCGACTTCAGGTAGAACTCGTCGAGCTTGCGAAAGCCGAGGTTGAAGAGCACGTGCTCGTCGCGCTCGAGGGCCTCGCGGCGGCGGTCGTAGCCTCTCTCCGGGATCGGCCGCAGCACCCGCATCGCCCGCGAGTTGTAGGCGAAGAGGAGGTAGTTGAGGGCGATGAACCCCGCCGCCGCCGTCAAGAAGAAGGGCAGGCCCAGCCAGTCCCCCAGCCACAAGACCGGGGCCATGACGGCCATCGTGAAAAGGAAATGTGTGAGGGGCTTCAAGCTTCCGTCCTTCCCGCGGCCACGCCCCGGGAAGCGGGACGGCGCCGCGCAGAGTTAATTCGCGTCCGTGTCAGCCGTGGCTTAGGCCCAGAGAACTCAGGGTGAGCCGTGCCCGCCGCCTCATCAACGCCAGCAGCAGTCGCTTGACGCCCCACATCTGCTTGCCCGTCATCAGCAACGCTCCCTTCCACGTCGGGACGCACAGCCCACGCGCCCCGTCCAGGTAGTGGTAGCCGCACTCGACCTGATGGCGCAAAGACCGCGACTCGGCTTCACAGAGGAAAGGGAGCTCCAGGCCCGGCGTCGGGAGCAGGCCGCGCTGCCCCGGCGCGCGCCGGCCGAGCAGCGCGCGGTGGGCGCGATAGAGCAGGCGGGGGTCGCCCACCTCCGGGAAGCGGAAGACCGGCCTCCGCCCGTCGGGCTTGAAGGCCGGCACCTGCGCGGCGTTTACCGTCGCGACCGAGCGGCCGTCCGCCAGCTCGGTGTAGAAGTTGACGTAACCGAGCTTGCCGCTGGCCTGCTTGAACTGCGAGAAGATCATCGCCACCATGCACATGTCGCCCGACTCGTCGTTGCGCAGGAGCGCGGCGTAGAGGTCAATCCGCGCGGCCTTATTCTGCGGCATGCCGGCGTGGTGCACGTAGCCGGCCACGGTGAAGCCGAGGGCTTCGAGCACCGGCAAGGTGCCCGTGAACTTCTGGCGCACGTCCGGCGGGAGCGACTCGGGCGAACGCGGCTCGAAAGGGAGGTAGAGCCTCTGCGCGTGGTAGCGGCGCACGTGGATGACCACGCGCAGGTAGACGTAGATGTAGAAGGCGGCGAGCGTGGCAGGGGCGAGGACGAGGGGCGACATGGCGCGGCGGTCGGTCTTAGCTCTTGCGCAGCTCGGTCAAGACCTGCTTGGCGACGGACTTGAGCGTGTCGAAGACCCCATTGCCTTTGGCGGCGATGGCCTCGTGGACGGGCTCGTCCTTGCGCCTAAGCTCCGCCACCATCTCCTCGGCCGGGATGACGTTCGGCAGGTCGCGCTTGTTCAGCTGCAGCACGTACGGAATCTTGACGAGGTCGTAGCCGTTGGCCTGCAGATTCTCTTCGAGGTTGTAGAGCGACTCGATGTTGGCGTCCATGCGCTCGTCCTGGCTGTCGGCGACGAAGACGACGCCGTCCACGCCCTTCAGGATGAGCTTGCGCGAGGCGTCGTAGAAGACCTGCCCCGGCACCGTGTAGAGGTGGAAGCGCGTCTTGAAGCCGCGCACCGTCCCCAGCTCCAGCGGCATGAAGTCGAAGAAGAGCGTCCGGTCGGTCTCGGTCGCCAGGGAGATGAGCTTGCCCTTGGCCGTCGGCGCGGTCGTGTCGTAGATGTATTGCAGGTTGGTCGTCTTCCCGCACAGCCCCGGGCCGTAGTAGACGATCTTGCAG
>JAFAZX010000068.1 GCA_019239425.1 Acidobacteriota bacterium | reverse complement strand
CGCGCAGACGCTCCCCATCCGGCGCGTCATCCTCTACAGCAACGGCGTCGCGTACATCGAGCGGCGCGGCACCGTCACGGGCCACGCCGAGATCGACCTCTCCTTCAAGCAGTCGCAGGTGGACGACGTGCTCAAGTCGATGGTCGTCCTCGACCTCGGGCGCGGCCGAGTCGGCGCCGTGAGCTACAACTCCAGCGCCCCGCCCGCGGCGCGCATGGCCGACATCCCCTTCTCCATCTCGCCCTCGACGGGCGGCGCCTCGGGCGGCCTCGCGGGCGTGCTCTCGCAGTTGCAGGGCGCGCGCGTCTCGGTCACGACCTCCGCGGGCCGCACGGCCAGCGGCTCCGTCCTCACGGTCGAGGAGCGCCGCACGCAGCCCGACCCGCCGAAGCCCGCCGCCACCTCTTACGCGCTCGTCATCGCCTCCGAAGGCGGCGAGTTGCAGAGCTTCGACCTCGCGGAAGTGCGCGCCGTCAAACTCCTCGACGCGGGCACGCGGCGCGACGTGGGCGAGTTCGCCGAGGCCAGCGCGAGCGCGCGCCGCCGCGACGCGAAGACCATCACCGTCACCTCCGACGGCGACGGCCCGCGCGAGATGCTCGTCAGCTACACGGTGGCCGCGCCCATCTGGAAGACGACCTACCGCGTCGTCCTCGACGCCGAGGGCAAGCCCTTCTTCCAGGGCTGGGCCATCGTGGACAACGTGAGCGAGGAGGACTGGACGGACGTGCGCCTCTCACTCATCTCGGGCACGCCCGTCTCTTTCATCCAGCCGATCCAGAAACCCTTCTACCGCTACCGACCGGTTGTCCCTGTGCCCGACGACCTGCGCCTGGCGCCTCAGGTCTACGAGCCGGACACGGGCGAGGTCGGCGGCGGCAACCGCATCGTCGGCTCGGTCGAAGACCCGCAGGGGGCCATGGTGGCTGGCGCGAACGTGACCATCACCAACTCGGCGACCGGCCAGAGCTACACGGCGCGCACCGACTCCGAGGGCGTCTTCCGCGCGCAGGGGTTGGCCGCGGGACTCTACACGGTGAGGGTCGAATCCTCGGGCTTCGCGCGCTCAGAGGTTAACAACGTGCGCGTCGGCCCGGAGCGCGCCGCGAGCATCGGCATCTCGATCTACCCCGCGGGCGCGCAGGAGAACGTCACCGTCACGGCCGGCGAACTGCCGCGGGCGCGCGTCAACAACTTCATGGACTTGCCCGTCAACGGCCGCCGCTATAACAACTTCGCGGCCGACGGCGCGGACAAGGAGAAGAACGAGCAGTTCGCGAACAGGCCCGAGCCTTCGCTGGGCGCGCGCCTGTCGAGCGCTGACTCCGGCGTCGTGGCCGCGGCCGAGGGCGGCGAGGTCGGCGACCTCTTCGAGTACAAGATCGAGCAGCCCGTCACCGTCCGCCGCGACCGCTCGGCGCTCATCCCGATCCTCCAGACGCGGATGGAGGGCGCGCGCGTCTCCGTCTTCAACCAGTCGGCGGGCCGCAGCCGCCCGATGTCGGGGCTGCTGCTGAAGAACACCTCGCCGCTCACGCTCGAAGGCGGCGCCGTCACCGTCATCGACGGCGACGCGTACGCGGGCGAGGCTCTGCTCGAACGCCTCAAGCCGGAGGAGAAGCGGCTCGTCTCGTTCGCGCTCGACCTCGGCACGCTCGTCACCGTGCGCGAAGAGGAGGACGACTCGCCCGTCTTCTACACGCGCATCGTCAACGGCACGCTCTACGCGACGCGCCACCACCGCGAGAAGAAGGTCTACACGCTCCGCAACCAGACGCCGCACCCGCGCACTGTCTACGTCGAGCACCCCGTCCGCGAGGCCTGGGAGCTGGACGACAAGCTCACCCCGAAGCCGGAGGGCAAGAGCCAGCGCTTCTACCGCTTCAAGGTGGAGTTGGCGGCGGGCGAGGTGCGCGACCTCGTCGTCGCCGAGCGCGAGCAGGGCACGCAGGCCTACGCGCTCTCGAACGTCACGCCCGACCAGATACGGCTCTTCTTCTCGCAACGCTACATCGACGAGGCGACCCGCGTGGCGCTCCAGAACATCCTCGACCTGAAGGCGCGCCTGGCCGCGGCGGAGTCGCGCGTCTCCGACATCGAACGCGAGATCGCCGAGATCGGCGCCGACCAGAAGCGACTGCGCGACAACATCGAGGCGCTCACCAAGACGGCCGAGGCGCGCCAGCTCATCGCCCGCTACGTCCAGAAGGCCGACCAGCAGGAGACGCGCCTCGAACAGCTCGCGCGCGACAAGCAGGCCGCCACGGACGAGCGCGCACGCCTCCAGGCACAACTCGACGCCGCGCTGCGCGCCCTCGCGCTCGAGCGGGATTTAGCGATGAAAGAGTGAGCGACGTGAGGTCTGGCGTTCAGCGCGCCGGCCGGAGGGTGATGCGCCTCAGCGCGCGCCGCGGGGCGGAGGGGTCGGGCGTGGCCCCCGCGTCGAACGTGACGGCCGCGCCGGTGGCGCTCCAGCGCGGCGGCGGGAAGAAGTCCGGGCTGTCCGACTCGATGGCGAGTGTGCCGGCGAGCCGCTTGCCGGTGAGCCTCATCGGGCCGAGGTCGAAGAGCATCGCGTAGGCCCTGACCTTCCCACCCCGCGCGGGCTCCGTCCCCCAGTAGGCGAGCCCCGCGCCGCAGAAGGAGGGATTGGAGAAGTGGCCCCAGAGCGGGAGCCTCACCTCTTTGAAGGAGTACGTCCCGCCGGAGGACGTCAGCTCCTCATAGCCTTCGGCGAAGTAGCCGCCGCGCGCGCCCGGCTCAACGTCTGTGACGGCCGGGTCTTCCACGCAGCGCCACACGAGCAGCCGCCCGGCCGCCTCGCGCACGTCGATCACCCACGCCAGCGCCCTCCCGCCCGCCGAGAGCTGGTGGCAGCGCCCGGTCGTGATGCCCACGCCGTCGTCGAACACGACGGGCGGCCCGAGCCGCAGATCATCGCGGCCGGCGACCGCCCCCTCCTTCAGCGGTGAGTCCGCGCACTTCCGCCCGAGCGCGGCCGTCGGGCCGGCCTGCGCGCAGACGAGCAGGAGGGCGGCGACGCATAAGAAACTCTGGTTGAGTCGCATAAGTGTGAGTCCGGAGTGGCGTTGAGACGGGGCGAGGGGGGCGGGGCTCGTTCGGCCCCGCCCCCCTCGCGTCGTTAAGTCCGGCCGCGCGGCCGTGAAGGGTTCAAACCGAAGGGGGGTTCACTTCTGAACGCCCTTCGGAGCCAGGTGCAAGTATAGCTTCACGCCCGGCTGGCTGGGAAGGGTGTACTCCACCACGTCCGGCGAGATGTAGCGGAGCGGGACGGTCTGCCCCCTGGCCGGCGCGGGCGCCGAGGCCGCCGCGAAGCCCGGCTGCTGCGGGCCGGCGGGCGTCGGCGTCGGCTCGGGCTGCTCGGGGTACGTGCCGACGACGTGGTAGCTGCGGTCGGCCCCCGGGAGCAGGGCCGTGAACTCCGTGACCGGCTCGCTGTCCACGTAGACCACCACCTTCGCGTTCGTGTCACCGTTGCCGTGGTCGGAGTAGTAATGGATGTAGACGTCGTAGGTGACGCCCGCCTCCATCTGCGAGAGCGTGAAGACCTCGGGGCCGAAGCCGTCCGTGTCGTCGTGGTCGAGCGCGCCGTTGGGGATGCCGTTGTAGTCCACGTACCAGGCGTGCTGCCCCTTCGAGTCCTGGACGTGGAGGTCGACGTCGGTGTCGGCCTTGTCCCAGGTGAGCACGACGCGCAGCCCCGCCGGCTTGACCTTCAGGTTGAAGCGCTGGAGCGGGACGTAGGTGTTGTCGGTCGTGTTCATCAGGCTGATCGTCATCGGGTAGGTCTTGTTCGGCTGGAGGTCGAGCAGGCTCAGGTCGAGCGGCGCGCGGTACTCGAAGTCGCGCGTCTGCGTGATCCGCTGCTGGGTGGCGCGCACCGGCGTCCCGTTGACGGTGGCGACGATGGAGACCTGCCGGAGGTAGTCGTCCGGCTCGCCGACGCGCAGGTAGGGCACGGCGTCCACCTTCGTGCCGTTGAGCGTGTAGTTGAGGTGCAGGTGCGGCCCCGTGACGCCGCCGGTCGAGTCGGCGCGGGCGATCTGCTGCCCGGTGCTGACCCGCGCCCCGACGTTGACGAGGTTGCTGTTCTGAATCAGGTGGAGGTAGGCGGTCGAGTTGCCGTCGTCGTGGCGGATGCGGACGTAGAAGCCGCCGCTCTGCGGCTGGCCGAAGCGGTTCAGCTTGAGCTGGCCGTTGGGCAGCCGCCGGTAGGGGTCGAGCTGGGCGGCGGTCACGACGCCGTCGGCGCAGGCCGAGATGGCGTCGCCGTCGGCCGACCGCAAGTCCACGCCGCCGTGGGTGGCGCTCTTGGGGCTGCGGACGACGAACGGCTCGTAGACCGTCGGGTTCTTGAGCACGCGCGGGACGACCGTGTTGAAGGTGCCGGCGAGGTTGATCGTCTCGCGCGCGCCGGCCTCGAACGTCTCGGTGGCGGGCGTGGTGATGGTGCCCTTCACCGTCAGGTCGCGCTCCGCGTTGTAGCGGCGCACGGCGACGCGGATGATGGCCTCGACGGCCAGCGGCGGGGCGGCGGCGGCGGCGAAGCCCGGCTGCTGCGGCGCGGCCGGCTGGGGGACGGCCGAGAAGAACTGCGCGGGGAGCGGGGCGCTCACGTCGCCCGTGGCCGGGTCGAACTCGGCGTGCAGCGGCACCATCTCGACGAACTCCTCGTCGTCGGCCCCGACGTTGACGAACTCGGCGTACATCTCCGGCTCGAACTCGGGCGTCAGCCGGGCGAGCACCTCCGCGGGGACGCGCATCTTGAGGCCCATGTCGCCGGAGACCGGCTGGTCGGCCCTGATGCGGACGAAGTTCTCGGCGGCGACCTGCGGCAGGTCCTCGCCCGCCATGCTCACGCCCTGTCTCATGTATTCGAGGAAATACTGCGCGTAGACCGGCGACGAGACGTGCTCGACGGTGAATTTCGTCGAGGGGCGCGAGATGTCCTCGGTCAGCTCGATGCGCGCCACGCCGGGCAGCTCGACGCGCCCGCCGCCCGGCGAGACGACCCCGCCCGCGGCGGCGATGACCTGGTCGCCGCCGCCGACCTCTACGTCCTGCGAGAAGAGGGTCTGGGCCGGGGAGTTGCCGGCCTGCTTGACGACGCGCACGGCGTAGGTGCCGGGGGCGAGCTGCGGGACGGCGAGGCTGACGGCACTCGCGTCGACGCGCTGCGCCCGCACCTGCTCGGGGCCGACGTAGAAGAGCTGGTTGCGGAACTGGCCGTCGTTGAAGCGCTGCTTGCCGGTCAGCGTCAGGACGTCGCCCGGCTGCACGACGGCGGCCGGCTGTTGCAGCGTGATGGGGTCTGCCGCGAGCGCGGTGCGGATCAGCGCCGGCAGCGAGAGCGCGACAAGAATCAGAAGGGCCGGGAGAGTATACGCGAGGGGGCGAATGGGTCTTTTCATGTGATTCCTTTGACTCGTTGGGGTCGGGGGTTGTAGGGAGGTGTGAAGTCTCCGGTCGCGTGACGAGAGAAAGTCGTTGCGGTTAGAGGTGGTCCGGGTGAACTCGCGCGCGCCGTGGGGATTTCGGCACAGCGTGGCGGCTGCGAAGGCGGCGAGAATTTTCAGCGGTGAGTGAGGCCAGCGGAGTGAGCGGGCATCACGTGACGGCTCCGGACTAACTTAGCGCGAGGATGCTAACAACGGCCCCGCCCTTTGTCAACGCGATACGCTTCCTCCGCGGGTGCGCCGCCCGCCCCGTGCCCTTCACCTCAGGTCGCCGTAGAGGTTCTGGAGCAGGGCGCAGACTGTGATGGCGGCGGTCTCGGCGCGCAGCGTGCGGCCGCCCAGGGTGATGATTGACCAGCCGTGCGCGCGTGCGAGTTCGATCTCTTCGTCCTCCCAGCCGCCCTCGGGGCCGACGAGCGCGGTGACGTGAGAGGGCGGCGCATCCTGATGCGGTAACTCGTTTAGGCTAACGCCGCCGCGCTCCGCGAACATCAACCGGAGGAAGTCGAGTCCGGGGTCGGCGGCGGCGAACGTCTCGAACGCCCGCGGCGGCGTGACGTCGGGAACCCACGCCCGCCCGCACTGCTTCGCGGCTTCGAGCGCGAGCCGCTGCCAACGCTCGACACGCTTCGCGGCGTCGCGCTCGTCGTGCAGACGCACGTCCGTCCTCTTCGTGATGACGGGCTTGATGAGGCCGACGCCCAACTCGACCGCCTTCTGCACGACGAGGTCGAACTTCTCGCCCTTCAGGAGCGCGACGGCGAGCCGGATGGAGACGGGCGGCTCCGGGCTGGGGGGCTCGGCCTCGCCGCGCACCTCGAGCGTCGCCCTGCCCTTACGCCCGCCGACCTCACGCACGACGCAGGCGAACTCGTGGCCCCCGCCGTCGAAGACGCGCGCCTCGTCGCCCGCGCGCAGGCGCAGCACGTCGCGCAGGTGGCGCGACTCCTCCTCGGACAGGGTCACCCGGCCCGGCTCGGGCCGGAAGGCGTCGGGGCTTGCGTAGAATCTTCTGAGGCTCATCGGAACGGAATGATGAATGGTGAATGATGAATGATGAATGAGAGATACGCCGCCCCCATTCATCATTCATCACTGACCATTCATCATTAGATTATCAACGCGACCCACTCGCCGTCCCTCTCAATCTCGTACTCGCCGGCGCCGAGTTCCAGCAGGCGCGCGGCGACCTGCTCGGCTTGCGTCGTGAGGATGCCGGAGAGGACGAGGCGGCCGCAGGTGGCGCCGAGGAGCGCGGGCAGCAGCGGCAGGATCACGTCCGCCGTCAGGTTGGCGCACACCAGGTCGGCCGACGCGGTCGTCTCGTCCACGGTGCCGACGCGGAACTCGACGCGTCCGCCCACGCCGTTTAGATGTGCGTTCTCCGAGGCGACCGAGACGGCCAGGGGGTCTGTGTCGCACGCCTCGACGCGGGCCGAAGGGTTGAGCTTCGCGGCGGCGATGGCGAGCACGCCCGTGCCCGTGCCGACGTCGAGGAAGCTCCGGCCGCGGAAGTGCTTCTCGATGGCCGCGAGGCAGAGCCGCGTCGTCTCGTGCGTGCCCGTGCCGAAAGCCATGCCCGGCTCGACGCGGATGACGATTCTGTCGCCGCCTTCGACCTCGCTCCACGGCGGCGCGACGACGAAGCGTCCGACCTCTACGGGTCGCCACCCCTTCTTCCACTCCGCCAGCCAGTCGCGCCCCTCGACCTCGCGGAACTTCATCTCGCGCACGTCCGCCGAACCGAGCCCGTAGACGCGCAGCGCCTCACTCAACGCGCCGCGCACGCGCTCCACCTCCGGCGGCTCCTCGAAGTAGGCGGTGACTCGGATTAAACCGCCCGGCCCCGCGGAGGTTTCGGCCTCCGTCCCGAGCGCCCCCGCCTCCATCAGCGCGTACTCGGCGGCCTCCTCCGCCCCCGCCGTGCAGCTCAACTCAAGCGCGTACCACATAAGGGCGGTGAATGGTGAATAGTAAATAGTGAATGGTAAGAAATCTGCCTTAACTATTTACCATTTACTACTCACTGTTCACCTCCTTCGATTCCCATCTCGCTCAGCGCGCGGGGCGAGTCGCGCCAGCCCTCCTCGACCTTGACGAAGAGTTCGAGGTAGACCTTGTGGCCGAGGAGGCGTTCGATGTCGCGGCGCGCCTCGGTGCCGATCTGTTTGAGGCGCGCGCCGCCCTTGCCGATGATGATGCTCTTCTGCGAGGGGCGCTCGACGTAGACGGCGCAGTAGACGCGCGCGAGTTCGTCCGAGACCTCTTCGTAGCGCTCGGTGACGACCGCCGTCACGTACGGAATCTCCTCGCCGGTGACGTGCAGAATCTTCTCGCGCACCATCTCGGCGACGAGCGCGCGCATCGGCTGGTCGGTCAGCTCGTCCTCTTCGAAGATGGGCTCGCCCGCGGGCAAGTTCTGGATGAACTCTTTGATGAGGTCTTCGAGCTGGTCGCCCGTGCGGGCCGAGAGCGGGACGACGCCGCGCCACTCGTGCGCCTGCGAGTACCCCTCGATGAGCGGGAGGAGCCGGCGCTTGTCGTCCACGCGGTCGGTCTTGTTGAGCAGGAGCAGCGCCGGCTTCCCCGCGCGCTTCACCATGTCTAAGACGAAGCGGTCGCCGTTGCCGGTCGGGACGCTGGCGTCGCGGATGAGGCAGACCAGGTCAACGCCTTCGAGCGCGTCGTGGACGGCGGCCATCATCCTTCGGTTCAGGAGGTAGCCCGGCTGGTGCACGCCCGGCGTGTCCACCAGCACGACCTGCCCCTCGGGCCTCGTGATCACGCCGCGAATCTGGTGGCGCGTCGTCTGGGGCTTGTTCGACACGGCCGCGATCTTCTCGCCCACCAGACGGTTCAGCAGCGTGGACTTCCCCGCGTTCGGCCTTCCGACCAGCGCCACGTAGCCGCTGCGGAACCCCTCGCGCCCCGGCGCGTTACTTGTCTCCTCCCCCATTAACACCCTGCTGTCTTCTGGCTATAGAAACTTTCAACTTCCCGTCCGCCGCGCTAGTAGACGTTCCAGACCGTCAAGAATCTCGGGCGTCTCCAGCGCGGCGGCGAACTCGCCGACCCAGTATCTGACTCTGTCAAGGTCTAGGGCTTGATGAGCGCGAAGAAGCGCTTCAATGTCGTCAAGGTCTTTGGACCTCCGCGCCACTGCTTTCATCACTATGAGATCTTCGGGGGTTGGAACCTTCACACGGACACCGCCAGCCTCCAACATCTGTGCGCGCTCTATCATCTCCGACTCGAAGGGTAATGCGCCACAGGAGATGTCCACGCTGATGCCACTCGCGGCGTGTCTGAGCAGGATGACGCGGGAGCGCTCGGCGAATTCGAGCACGTCCGCGATTCGCCCCTCGAACCCGAAATCTTCGCCCGCTCTGAGAAACGCCTCCCAGGAACGTTCTCCGAGCCAGATGACCACGTCGATGTCTTGTGTAGCGCGGGGGCGGCCTAACAACGAAACGGCCAAGCCGCCCACCGTCGTATACGGCACGTTGTCAGACTCGAACCAAAGCGCCAGCGCGCGTAAGGCTTCCTCGAATGAGCTCGGCAGGCTCCGCATTTCAGACGCCGTATATCTCCTTCAGCCTGCGCCAGCGCTCGCGAACCTCGTCTTCGCCTTCGCGGAGCGCTTCCGACCAGCCGAAGGTCTGTGCCGCCTCGTAGAGAAGAGCCGTCTGACGAAGCTTGACCTCGGGCGGGGCGCGGCGGGCCTCTTCGTCGGTAAAGTCGTTGACGAGTCTCCAACTCGCCTTGAACCGCTCGGCCTCCTCTTTGGTCATCATGCGGCTATCTTACCACCTCGAAGTTGGCCTCAAGCATCTCTGGGTCGGCGGAGCTGCGGCCGGCCATGACCTTGAAGGCGCCGGGCTCGACCGTGTAGCGCACGTCCTGGTTGTAGAAGCCGAGTTCGGCCGGCGTGAGTCTGAAGGTGAGCGTGCGGCGCTCGCCGGGTTGGAGCGTGACGCGCCTGAAGCCTTTCAACTCTTTGACGGGCCGGACGCGAGAGGCGGCCACGTCGCGGAGGTAGAGTTGGACGACCTCGTCGCCCGCGCGCTGGCCCGTGTTCTCGACGTCGACGTTGACGTCGACGCTGCCCGAAACGGGGATGCGCGGCGCGCTCGTGCGCAGGTTCGACAGACGGAAGGTCGTATACGAAAGCCCGTAGCCGAAGGGGTAGAGCGGCCCGACGGGCACGTCGAGGTATTTCGAGGTGTACTTCTCGTTCGTGGGCGGCCGGCCCGTCGGCGTCTGGTTGTAGTAGAGCGGCTCCTGCCCGGCGTTGCGCGGGAAGGTGACGGGGAGCTTGCCGCCGGGGTTGTAGTCGCCGAAGAGGGCGTCGGCGATGGCCTCGCCGCCGCGCGTGCCCGGGAACCACGCTTCGAGGACGGCGGGCGAGTTCTCCGCGACCCAGTTGATCGAGAGGGGCCGGCCGTTCATCAGGACGACGGCGTAGGGCTTGCCCGTCTGGTGGATGGCCTGCAGCAACTCCAACTGCCTGCCAGGCAAATCCAGAGAAGTTCTTGAAGCGGCCTCGCCGCTCATGTCGGCCGTCTCGCCGACGGCGACGACGACGACGTCCGCGTCGCGCGCGGCGCGCACGGCGTCGGCGATGGAGTCCGAGGTCGTCGGCGTCGTGGCTAAGCGCGCGGGGTCTATGCCGCCCGCGGAGGCGACGTTCGTCCCGCCCGCCGCGGACGGGTTCGGCGGCGGCGCGTCGTAGTTACCCATGATGCCGCGCCCCTCGACGGCCACGCCCTTCTCGTAGAGCACGCGCGTCCGCGGCGAGACCTTCGCCTTGATACCCTGCAGCAGCGTGAAAGAGTCCTGCGGGCGGCCGTCGCCCGACCAGGAGCCGATGATGGCGCGCGGGTCGTCCGCGAGCGGGCCGACGACGGCGACGGTGCGCACGTCCTTCCTGAACGGGAGCGTCCCGCGCTCGTTCTTCAAAAGCACGAGCGAGCGCTGGGCCACCTCGCGCGCCGCCCGCAGGTGCTCCGCGCTTAAGAGGAGTGACTCGCGCGACTCGTCCACGTAGGGCCTGTCGAAGAGGCCCGCGCGGAACTTCACGCGGAGGATGCGTCGGACGGCCTCGTCGACGTCCGCCATCCGGAGTCTGCCCTGCCGTAATAACTCCGCGCCGTTCTGGTTGTAGAGGCGGCCGACCATCTCCATGTCGACGCCCGCCGTCAGGGCGAGGCGCGCCGCGTCCGCGCCGTCGGCCGCGTAGCCGTGCGCGATCATCTCCGTCACAGAGGTGTAGTCGCTCACGACGAAACCGTCGAAGCCCCACTCGCCGCGCAAGACCTTCGTCAGGGTGAAGCGGTTCCCCGAAGCGGGCACGCCGTTGATGTCGTTGAAGGCGCTCATCAGGGTGCCGACGCCCGCCTCCACCGCCGCGTGGAACGGCGGCAGGTAGACGTCGCGCAGGCGCTGCTCGCTCATGTCGGTCGTGTTGTAGTCTCGGCCCGCCTCGGCCGCGCCGTAGGCGACGTAGTGCTTGGCGCAGGCGACGACGCGGTCGGGCGCGGAGTAGTCCGGCCCCTGGAAGCCGCGCACGCGCGCGCGCGCGAACGCGGAGCCGAGGTACGTGTCCTCGCCCGCGCCCTCCGTGATGCGGCCCCAGCGCGCGTCGCGCGCCACGTCCACCATCGGCGCGAACGTCCAGTGCAGGCCCGCCGCCTTCGCCTCCGTCGCCGCGACGTAAGCCGAGCGCTCCGCGACCGAAGGGTCGAAGCTCGCTGCTTCACCTAACGGGATAGGGAAGATCGTCCGGTAGCCGTGGATCACGTCGAACCCGAAGATGAGCGGAATCTTCAGGCGCGACTCCTCGACCGCCGCCCGCTGCAACTCGTTCGCGTTCTTCGCGCCGCGGACGCCCAGCGTCGAACCCAGACGCCCGGCGCGCGCCGCCTCGAAGAGGTCGGGATTCGCCTTCCCGTTGTTGTCGCCGCCCGACTGCTGCAACTGCCCCAGCTTCTCTTCGAGCGTCATCCGCGCGAGCAGCGCCTCGACCTTCCGCTCCACGTCGTCCTGCGCCGCGCGTCTCGACGGCGCGCGCTGCGGCCTGCGCTGCGCGGATGTCCCGATTGGTAAGGTTGACAGAAGTACCGCGGCGGCGAGGAACAGCTTCGTGTGCTGAGCGAGTTTCATCTGTCTCTCCATCCGAAGGGTCGAGCCTTAACGCTGGGAGCGCGGGCATCCCTGCCCGCAACCGCGCGCCAGCGCGCTGACCGTCCTACTTCTTACCTCAACGTTGCGGTATCAAGTCTCATAGCTTTCGCGCTCTCGCGCTCATGGCGGGCAGGGATGCCCGCGCTCCCAGCTTTCACTTCGTTTTTATTTCAGGGCGGCCTCGCCGTTGAGGCGCATGATCTCCAGGGTCATGTTGGCGGAGGCGTACATGTCCTTGACGTTGAGCCACTCCTTGACGGTGTGAATCTGGCGCATCCCTGTGCCGAGGTTGGCGCACTCGATGCCGCGCTTGTTGAAGATGTTGGCGTCGCAGCCGCCGCCCGAGGCGAGCGTCTTGACGTCGAGCCCCATGCGCGCGGCCGCCTCCTTCACGAGCCGGACGACGCGCGAGTCGTCCGACACGTCCATCGCGTGGTACTCGCGCGAGACGTGGTGCTCGACGCGCGCCTTCGTCGTGACGCCGTCCACCGTCACCTCGAACCTGGCGGCGGCCTCCTCGAAGCACTTGAGGATGTGCGCGGTCTGCGCGTCGAGCTTGGCGTCGTCCAGGCTGCGCGCCTCGCCCGTGATCGTGACGAGGTTGGTGATGATGTTCGTCGCCTCGCCGCCGCGGATGGTGCCGATGTTGGCGGTCGTCTCCTCGTCGATGCGGAAGAGCTTCATGGCGCTGATGGCCTCGGCGGCGACGCGGATGGCGGAGATGCCCTCTTCGGGCGCGACGCCCGCGTGCGCTTCGAGGCCGTAAATCTTGACCTCGAAGTGGTCGGCCGAAGGCCCCTTGGTGAAGAGGAAGCCGGGGTCGTCGGAGTCGAAGACCAGCCCGTAGCGGGCGCGCACCTTCGACAGGTCGAGGTGCTTGGCGCCGAGCAGGCCGACCTCCTCGCAGATGGAGAAGACGGCGTCGATGGGCGCGTGCGGGATCGCCTGCTCCTGCAGGCAGCGGATGGTCTCGATGATGACGGCGCAGCCCGACTTGTCGTCGCCGCCCAGGACGGTCGAGCCGTCGGTGCGGATGATGTCGCCCTCGATTATCGGCTTGACCCCGCGGCCGGGGACGACCGTGTCCATGTGCGCGCTCATCATGATCGGCTCGGCCGCGGTGACGGTGCCGGGGAAGCGCGCGATGACGTTGCCGGTGTTGCCGCCGACCTTCTCCCCCGCGTCGTCGATGAAGACTTCGGCGCCCAGCTCCTCGCAATACTGCTTGATGCGCTGGGCCACGTCGCGCTCCTCGCGCGAGATGGAGTCGATCTGGACGAGTTCGAGCAGAAGGTTCTTGATGCGCTCCTCATTTATCATTGCGAGTCTCCTCGGGAGAAAGGTTTCCGTGCCTTCGAACGTGTAGAGCTTCTCAAGGGAACTGCGGGGTGTGCGGCAATCCTACTACACGTGCGCGGCGGCGCGCCACGCCGCGGCCGTGAGTTAAGGGCTGACGCCGTCGAGCGCGCGTTGCAGCTCGTCGCGCACGGCGTTGAGAGTCTCTTCGTCGGCGTCTGCGGGGACGCGGAGAGGCGGGGCGAAGCGGACGCGGACGCGCGAGAAGGGTTTCGGAATCTGCATCCGATCCCAGCTCCCCAGAGACCAGAAGCGCTCGGCGTTGACGCCGAAGGGGAGGACGGCCTGGCCGGTCTTCTTGGCGAGCAGCACCGCGCCCATCTTGGCGACGTGGCGCGGGCCGCGCGGGCCGTCGATGGAGAAGCCGGCCGGGCAGCCCCTCCGGACGAGCCTGGTCAATTCGACGAGCGCGCCGACGCCGCCGCGGGTGGAGGAGCCGCGGACGGCGCCGTAGCCGAGACGCTGGATGAAGCGCGCGATGTACTCGCCGTCGAAGCTCTGCGAGGTCATGATGACGATGCGGCGGCCGCGGAAGAAGTAGGTGCCGGCGAAGATGCGGTCGTGCCAGAAGGTGTAGATGGGAAGACCGCCCGCGCGCGCGGCCTCGTCCCAGTGCTCTTGACCTTCGACCTCGAAGCGGAGCGTACAGCCTACGGCGCGGATGAGCACGGGGAAGACCAGCCCGGCGGCGCGGATGGCGAGGCGCTGCCTGAAGGTGTAGCCGGAGAGGTCGGCGAAGCGGTACGCGCGCCCGACGCGCTCGTCCACCTGACCTTCCGCTTTCGCCGTGGCGTGCATGAGCTAGAAATTAACACAGAGACACAGAGACACAGAGGCACAGCTCGAAGACTTATAACTTCGAGCTGTGCCTCTGTGTCTCTGTGGTGAATCGCTTTCGGTAAGAGTTATAAGGTGGTATAAAAAGCGCGTCTCGGCTCATCCCGTCCCGCAAGAGTCCAAAGAGATGTTTCTGCGCACAAGGCTCGCACTGACCCTGCTGCTGGCGACAATCTGCGCGGCGGCGGCGCTCGCCCCCGCCCGCGCCGCGCGCCAGTCGAAGCAGAAGGTCAGCCTGATACTCACCAACGGCAAGGTCTTCACCGCGGACGCGCGCGGCACGCTGGCCGAGGCCGTCGCCGTCCAGGGCGAACGCATCGTCGCCGTCGGCACCTCGCGCGAGATCGCCGCGCGCTACACGGCCGCGCGTACCATCGACCTCAAAGGCCGGCTCGTCACGCCCGGCTTCAACGACGCGCACATACACTTCCTCGGCGGCGGCCTTTCACTTCTTCGCGTGAACCTCATCGGCGCGCAGACTCTGGCCGAGGCGAAGGCGCGCGTCGCGGCGCGCGTCAAAGAGCTGCCCGCGGGCGCGTGGGTCACCGGGCGCGGCTGGGATCACACGCTCTGGGGCGGCCAGTGGCCGACGAAGAGAGACCTCGACGAAGTCGCGCCCGACAACCCCGTCATCCTCCAGCGCGTGGACGGGCACGTCTCCTGGGTCAACTCGCTCGCCCTGCAGAAGGGGAACGTCACGCGCGAGACCCGCGACCCGCAGGGCGGCGAAATCCTCCGCGACGCGGGCGGCGAGCCGACCGGCATCCTGAAGGAGACGGCCGGCAACCTCGTCGCCAACGTCGTGCCCGCGGCGACGCGCGAAGAGATGTTGGAGGCCTTGAGCCGCGCGCTCGCCGAGGCGCGGCGCTACGGACTGACCTCGATTCAGACCAACGACGTGCCCAGCTTCGAGGCGACGCCGCTCTACCGCGAGCTGCTCAAAGCCGACAAGCTCACCGTGCGCGTCGCCGAGTGGCAGCAGTTCGACCGCACGGTCGAAGAGCTGAAGCGCGAGCGCGCCGAGTTCGCGTCGCAGAAGGACGAGCCCCTGCGTCTGCGCCTCACGGCGCTCAAGGGCTACGTGGATGGGACGCTCGGCTCGCGCACGGCGGCCATGCTCGCGCCCTTCGCCGACGACCCGCACAACAGCGGCATCCCGCGCATGTCGCCCGAGCAGCTGACGCGGATGACGGTCGAGCGCGCGCGGGAGGGCTTTCAGATAACCTTCCACGCCATCGGCGACCGCGCCAACCGCATGGCGCTCGACGCCTACGCCGCCGCCGACGAAGAATTGCTGAGCGAGCTGAACAGGGCGCTCAAGCAGAACCGCGACGAGACCCTGCGGCGGCTCGGCCTCCCGAACACGCCGTCCCCCGACCTGGACATCCGCGAGACAGTCCTTCGCCAGCGGAGGGGCGAGCCTTGCGGCGCGCCGGCCTGTGTCGAAATCAAGGGGCTGCCGCGCCACCGCGTCGAGCACGCGCAGGTGGTCGCGCCCACTGACTTCGCGCGCTTCCGCGACCTCGGCGTCATCGCCTCGATGCAGCCCTCGCACGCCATCTCGGACAAGCGCTGGGCGCAGGATCGCCTGGGCGAGTACCGCGTGCTCGGGGCCTACAGTTGGCACACCTTCATGGCGCACGGCGTCCACGTCCCCTTCGGCACCGACTGGCCGGTCGAGCCGATCAACCCTTACCTCGGCCTCTACGCCGCGGTCACGCGCCAGGGCGCGGAGGACGGCGCGCCCGAGGGCGGCTGGTGGCCCGAGGAGCGCCTCTCCATCGAAGACGCCATCCGCAACTACACGGCCGAGTCGGCCTACGCCTCCTTCGAGGAGAAGGAGAAGGGGCAGGTCGCGGCGGGGATGCTGGCCGACCTCGTCGTCCACTCCAGAGACCTCCTGACCGTCCCGCCCCGCGAAATCCTCCAGACCGAGGCGGACATCACCGTCTTCAACGGCCGGGTGGTTTACGAAAGGAAGGGTGATAAGTGATGAGTGATAAGTGATAAGAAAAAGGCCAAGCCCGCTGTTCTTTCTTATCACTTATCACTCATCACTTATCACCCGAAGGAGGTTCCCATGCCTACCTGGGTGAAGGTGCTGCTCGTCGTGGTGGTGCTGGTGCTGGTGCTCTCCGTGGGGGCCGGGGTCGCGCTCTACTTCGCGGCGCGGACGTACGTGCCGGGGCTGGTGGAGTCGGGCAAGCAGACCTACAACGAGGGCGTCGAGTACGGGCGGCGCACGGACAACGAGGGCTGTCTGAACGAGGCGGCCGCGCGGCACGCGCGGGGCGAGGGCTTCACCGACCTGCTTAAGACCAACCTCTTCCTGCGCGCCTGCCTCGAAAAGAGCCGCCCGACGCCCGGCTTCTGCGACGAGGTGCCGCGCCAGACGGAGTTCATGAAGGCCGTCGCGTGGCAGCAGCGGCAGTGCCAGCGCTACGGGCTGTCGCCCGAGAAGCAGTGCGGCCAGCTCTTCCAGCAGGTGCAGCAGTTCTGCGAGCAGCACCACGACAACAGCGGCGGCAGCGGCAGCGGCCCTGCCGGGCTGCCCACGCCACCTCCGCCGGCCACGCCGCCCACGCCGGCCACCCCTGCACCTTCGAGGCTACGCTGACATGGACAGAACTCTTCGACGCACCGCTTGCACCGCCTTCGTCTCCCTCCTCTTCGGCCTGCTCCTGCAAGGGGGCGAGGCGCGCGCGGCCTGGCGCGCCGCGGGCGACGTGAAGACCGTGACGCGCCAGGCGGACGGCGTCGTCCTGACGCTCACCTCGGGCGCGCGCGTCGCCGTCACCTTCCGCGACCTTGAGACGGTGCGCGTCCGCCTCGCCCCTTCGGGCGCGTTCGAGCGCGACTTCTCCTACGCCGTCGAGTCGAAAGACCGCAAGACCGTCGCGGCGAAGGTCACGGAGTCGCGCGACGAAATCCGCATCTCTTCGCTCAACGGCACGACTATCGTCATTAAGCGCCGCCCCTTCCTCGTCAGCGTGCTCGACGCCGCGGGGCAGGCGGTCGTCGAGGCCGACGCGGCGAAGGGCACGTCGTTCGACCCCGACACGGGCGCCGTCGAGACCTCCGTCAAGCGCGTCGAGTGGGAGACCTACTACGGCCTCGGCGAGAAGGCGGGCGCGACCCATTCGCGCGACACGCAGCAGTTCGTGATGTGGAACACGGACACCTACGGCTACCCGCGCGGCCTCGACCCCATCTACCAGTCCATCGGCTTCTACGTCGCGCTGCGGCAGGCGCGATCCGCCCTCGCTCACGAAGTCATCACGGACATCAAGACGGGGGAGGATAAGCGACCCGACCCGGGGCCGCAAAGCCTCGCCTACGGACTCTTCCTCGACAACACCTCGCGCACCTACTTCGACATGGGGAAGACCGACCCGGCGCGCGTCACCTTCGGCGCGGCGCGCGGCGAGTTGAACTACTACGTCTTCACCGGCGGCAAAGAGCGCTCACCCAAAAACATCCTGCGCGACTACACAGACCTCACGGGGCGCGCGCCGCTCCCCCCCGTCTGGGCGCTCGGCAACCAGCAGTCGCGCTGGTCTTACTACCCCGAGGCGCGCGTGCGCGAGGTCGCGCGCGGCTTCCGCGAGGCGAAAATCCCGGCGGACGTCATCTACCTCGACATCGACTACATGGACGGCTTCCGCGTCTTCACCTGGAACCGCGAGCGCTTCCCCGACCCCCCGAAGATGATCGCGGACTTGCGCGCCGAGGGCTTCCGCGTCGTCCTCATCATCGACCCCGGCATCAAGGTGGACGAAAACTATCAGGTCTATAAAGACATCCGCGCGGGCCGCCACTTCGTCCAGAACGAGGTCACGAACGAGCTGCGCGCCACGGTCTGGCCCGGGGTCTGCGTCTTCCCCGACTTCACCGACCCGAAGGCGCGCGAGTGGTTCGGCTCACTCTACAAACAGAACCTGGACGAGGGCGTCGCGGGCTTCTGGAACGACATGAACGAGCCCGGCGTCTTCCTCTCCGACACGACGCCGAAGCCCGACATCTATCACCACCCGATGAAGACGTTCCCGCTCAGCGCGCGGCACGCGGGCGACGGGGAGCCTGACAATCATGCGCGCTACCACAACGTCTATGGCATGCAGATGGCGCGCGCGACCTTCGAAGGTTTGCGCAAGCTCCGCCCCGACGCGCGACCCTTCGTGCTGACGCGCGCGGGCTACGCGGGCGTGCAGCGCTACTCCGCGGTCTGGACGGGCGACAACGTCGCGAGCTGGGATCACCTGAGACTCTCCATCCCGATGCTCCTCAACCTTGGCGTCTCGGGCGTGCCCTTCGTCGGCTCGGACGTGGGCGGCTTCTCCGGCAACCCCAGCCCTGAGCTTTACGCGCGCTGGCTCCAGGCCGCGGCGCTCACGCCCTTCTTCCGCTCGCACTCCGAGGCCGGCTCCAACCCGCACGAGCCTTACTCGTTCGGCGAAGAGTTCACGAAGGTCAACCGCGCGACCGTCGAGCTGCGCTACCGCCTGCTCCCGTACCTCTACTCGCTCTTCTACGAGCACACGCAGACGGGCGCGCCCGTCATGCGCCCGCTCTGGTTCGAGTACCCGGACGACCAGCGCACGTACACGTTGGAGGACGAGTACCTCGTCGGCCGCGACCTGCTCGTCGCGCCCGTCGTGCGCGAGTCGACGACGAAGCGCGGCGTCTACTTCCCCGCGGGCGACAACTGGGTTGACTGGTGGACGGGCAAAGTTTACGAGGGCGGGCGTGACGCGGAGGTAGAGGCGCCGCTCGACCGACTCCCGCTCTTCGCGCGCGCCGGCTCGGTCATCCCCACGCAGGCGGTCGTGCAGCACACGGGCGAGATGCGGAACGCGCCGCTCTCACTCCTAGTCGTCACGGGCTCCGACGGCGCGAGCAGTTTGTACGAGGACGCGGGCGACGGCTACGGCGCGGGGCGCACGACGGCGGCGACGCTGCGCGGCGGCCTGCTCAAACTCGCGCGCGCGGGCTCGTACGCCGGGCGCAAGGTCGGCGCGCTCGAATTCCTCCCAGGCCAACTGCCGCGCGAGGTGCGCGTCGCGGCGAACACCGCGCTGATCCCTTCCGAGCACAAGCTGGGCGGCCACGTCTTCGTGCTCCTCCCGCCGTCGAGGGACTTTGAAGAGTTTACGCTCACGCCTTAAACCGCAATGCGCAAGGCTGCCAAGAAAGGTTCGCGAAGAATGGAACACTACCCCGGCGCGCTCGACCGCCGCCGCTTCCTCTCGTCGGTCGGCAAGGGCCTGGGACTCGCCGCGCTCTCTTCGTCCACGGTCGCCTCTCTGCTGAAAGATGTGCGCGCGGCGGCGAAACGCGTCTCCCGGCTCTCGGCCGAGGAGGCGGCGCGCGACGAGGATTTCTGGTTCGACATCCAGCAGTCCTTCTCCGTCACGCGAGGGCTAGTCAACTTGAACAACGGCGGCGTCTCGCCCTCGCCCCGCATCGTGACGGAGGCGCTCGTCCGCTACCTCTGGCAGCAGGAGGACGCCACGGCCTACACGATGTGGGAAATCTTGGAGCCGCAGTCCGAGACCATCCGGACGGGGCTGGCGGAACTCTTCGGCTGCGACCGCGAGGAGGTCGCCATCACACGCAACACCTCGGACTCGCTCGAAGCAGTCCTCTTCGGCCTCGACCTCAAGCGCGGCGACGAAGTGCTCACCACGACGCAGGACTACCCGCGCATGCTCACCACGCTCCGGCAGCGCGAGCGCCGCGAGGGCATCGTCTTAAAGACCGTCCGTGTTCCCATCCCGCCGAAAGACCCTTCCGAGATAACGGCGGCCTTCGAGGCCGGGCTAACGCCGCGCACGCGCGTCATCCTCGTCTCGCACGTCGTCAACATCACCGGGCAGATCGTCCCCGTCCACGACATCTGCGAGCTGGCCCGCCGGCGCGGCATCGAGACGGTCGTGGACGGCGCGCACTCGCTCGCGCACTTCCAGTTCAAGCGCGACGACTTGAACTGCGACTACTTCGGCACGAGCTTGCACAAGTGGCTCCACGCGCCGAAGGGCACGGGGATGCTCTACGTGCGGAAGGACAAAATCGCAAAGGTCTGGCCGCTCATGGCCGCCGAGAAGTCGCAGGACGCCGACATCCGCAAGTTCGAGGAGACGGGCACGCGCTCGGCCGCGCAGCGTCTCGCCATCGGCGAGGCACTGCTCTTCCACCAGGGCGTCGGCCCCGAGCGCAAGGAGGCGCGCCTCCGCCTGCTCGCGCGCCACTGGATGAACCAGCTCAAGGGCGAGCCGAACGTCCGCTTCAATACTTCGTTTGATGACCGGCAGTCCTGCGCCATCGCCAACGTCCAGGTCGGGGAGACAGACCCCTACGCCGTCTGCGCCTACCTCATGTCACGCCACAAAATCTACGCCACCCCCATCCTCCACGAAGAGTTCAAAGGCGTCCGCGTCACCCCGAGCGTCTACACCACACTCAAAGAACTCGACCGCTTCTGCGAAGTCATGTCCGCCGTCGCCCGCAAAGGTCTGCCGAAGGTTTCATGAAGGTCGCCGCTTACCAGACTCCCCTGCCCACCACCGACCCGGCGGAAGTGGTCGGCCTGATTCGCGCGCAGGTCGCCCGGTGCGAGTCGGAGGGGGTGGATATTCTGTGCTGCCCGGAGGGCGCCCTCGGCGGTCTTGCCGACTACGCGAGTCGGCCCGCCGACATCGCCCTCGACGTGGAGGCCGGCCAACTGGACGAGCTGCTGACCCCCCTCCCGAGTGGCGGAGTCGCGACCATCATCGGCTTCACGGAGCTTGGGCGCGGCGGCAGACTCTATAACTCCGCCGCGGTCTGGCACCGGGGCACGGTCGTCGGCCTCTACCGCAAGCTCTACCCGGCGATCAACAGCTCGGTCTACGCGGCCGGAGACAAGCTGCCGGTCTTCAGCGTCGGCGGCCTGACCTTCGGCATCATCATTTGTAACGACTCCAACTATTACGAGCCGGCCAGACTGATGGCCGCCAAAGGGGCGGCGGCCCTGTTCGTACCTACCAACAACGGTCTCCCGCCGACCAAAGCGGGGCCGGGGCTGGTCGCCGAGGCGAGGAACTGTGACATCGCCCGAGCCGTCGAGAACAGCGTTTTCGTGATTCGTGCCGACGTGGCGGGGCGCACCGAAGACGCGGTCTCCTACGGCTCCTCGGGAATCGTCTCGCCCGACGGCGTTGTGCTTCAAGCGGCGCGGCAGCTCGGCCCGGACTTCGTCGCGGCCGACATTAAAACTGCGCCTCGTAAATATCGGCGTGGGTGGGATGCCGCGAGGAACCGCGCCGTCATGGACGAGTATGTCCGTCTTGTTGAGCTTGTCGAAGGGCAGCCCTGACAATCCGGCGCGCGCCGAGTCGCCCATAAAGTCCTTGCCAAACCCGACGTGCCTCGTCTATCCTTGCCGCACTCACGAGAAGTGAGGTGCTAAAGAAATGAGATTTCGCATCATCAGACTCGCCTAGGTACGACCGCCGTAAACGACGCCCGTCGTTTCTTCCTTTCCCTTCTTAAACGGAAAGCGGTTGCCCGACCACCCAAAAGGCCGGGAAGGTGTGTGAGTGATGTCGAATCTCGGGATAGAAGTCCGCAGCCTCTCCAAATCCTTCAGCAAGCGTAAGGGCCTGATGCGCACGCGGCGCTCGGTGACGCGCGCCCTCGCGGACGTGTCTTTCGAGGTCGCCGTGGGCGAGACCTACGGGCTGCTCGGGCCGAACGGGTCGGGCAAGTCCACGCTCATCCGCGTCCTCTCGACGCTGCTCACCCCCGACGAAGGCGACGTGCGCATGCTCGGCTACCACATCCCCGGCGAGGAGGACGAAGTCCGTAGGCGCGTCGGGCGCGTGAGCGTGGACGCGGCCTTCTACAAGAAGCTCTCGGCGCGCGAGAACCTCCTCTACTCGGCCCTGCTCTACGGCCTGGATAAGGCCGCGGCCGAGCGGCGCGCGCTGGAGATTCTGGAGGCGCTGGGGATGGAGGGAGAGAAGTTCACAGACCCGCTCGAAGAGTTGAGCCGCGGCATGCAGCAGAAGGTCGCCATCACGCGCGCGCTGCTGGTCAACCCGCCGCTGCTGCTCCTGGACGAGCCGACGACCGGCTTAGACCCGAAGAGCCGTCGCGATGTGCAGACGTTCCTTGAGAAGTTAAGGGGCGAGCACGGGACGACGATTCTGCTGACCTCGCACGACATGGCCGAGACCGAGCGGCTCTGCGCGCGCATCGGCTTCATCGCGGGCGGCCGCCTCATCGCCGAAGGGACGGCCGACGAGCTGAAGGCGACAGCGGGCGCCGAGACCCTCGACGACGCCTTCATCGCCCTCGCCGGCCAGAAGCTGGACGACGAAGGCGAGAAGAGACGGGAAGCGGTTTTGGCGGAGGCATGAGGAGAGTAGGCAGTAGGCAGTCGCTCCGCGTTATCAAAGTTGAAAGGTTAAATCACAAGTTCCGGCAGCAGGGTCTTCAACTGCCTACTGCCATCTGCCTACTGCCTACTGGAGGATTTAGTTATGGAACAGGTATTAAGACAGACGTGGGGCTTCTTATTCCGCGACTACCACCTGACGCGGCGTTACTTTTCGTGGGTCGTGGTCTTCACGTTCTACGCGGTGGTCAACTCGGCGACGGTCGTTCTGATCGGCGTGGCGGCGGGAGACCGCCGTCTGACCTTGACGCTGATGGTAGGCGTGATGCTGTGGGGGCTTTTGTCGGTCGTCTTCCAGGAGATCGCCAACTCGATCACGTACGAACGCTGGGAGGGCACGCTCGAATACACCTTCATGGCGCCGGTCTCCAGGCTCATCCACCTCGCGGGCGTGAGCCTCTTCTCGACCGCCTACGCGGTCGTGCGGGCCGTCATCATCGTGTTGGGGATGCTGCTCTTCGTGGACATCGACCTGTCGCGCGCGAACTGGCCGGGCCTCGTCGTCGTGCTCGCCGTGTCGAGCGTGGCCTTCATCGGGCTGGGCCTGATGGCGGCGGTGCTGCCGGTCTTCAGCCCCGAGCGCGGGGCGGAGGCGACGAACATCTTCCAGGGCGTGCTGCTGCTGGTCTCGGGCGTCTACTACGACGTGTCGGTGCTGCCGCGCTGGCTCCAGCCGCTCTCGGTCGTCAGCCCCGCGACCTACGCGCTGTCGGCCTGCCGCAAGCTGGTCGGCATCGGCGCAGGCAGCGAGATGGTCGCGGGCGCGCCGCTCTCGGCCTGCGCTTACGAGCTGACGGTCTTGACGCTGATGGGCCTCGTCTTCGTCCCCCTCGGCCTCTACGTCTTCGCGCTCGTCGAGCGCTGGGCGAAGCAGACGGGGAAGCTGAAGCGGACGGGGTGATTGAAGGGATGAAGGCGGAAGGATGAAGGATGAAGGGGAGACAACCTGCGGGCTGCCTCCCCTTCATCCTTCATCCTTCCGCCTTCATCCTTTTCTTTCAGTTCTCCTGCGGCGGCGCGAGGGGGACGGCGGGGCGGCGCATGCGGCGGACGCCGCCGCCGGGGGTGGTGGCGTCCTTGACGGTGTAGTCAGAGGGCACCTGGAAGAGCGAGGCCGAGGGCTCCGCACGCGTGATGTTGGTCAGGCGGTAGGTCGTCTCGCCGGAGCGAGGGTCGCTGTGGCGCGTCATGACGACGAGTTGGAGTTCGGGCGAGTACCAGCGCTCGTCCACGATCTCGATGGGCTGCTCGTTGCCGATCTCGCCGGCCGGGATGGTCACCGTCGAGCGCTCGCCCTCCGCCTTCACGCCGTCGAAGGTGCGCGCCTCCAGCTTCTCGGTCTTCGCCTCGTGCTTCGAGCTCTGGCGGAAGAAGGTCGCGCCCTCGGGGCCGCCCGACACGATGACGGCCGTGCCGGACACCTGCGGCTCGCCGCCGGGGCCGGGGACGCGCGTGTAGCTGCGCTCGATCTCGAACTTCTGGACGGCGCCCTGCGCGGCCTTCTGGCGCGCGGCCTCGGCGTCGCCGCCCTCGGCCCTGAAGCGCAGTTCCATCCGCGGCAGCTTGCGCGCCGTTCTGGCCGAAGGTTCGAGGATGTAGTTGACGCCCGCGACGGGGTCGTTGATGAAGACGGCCTGCGTCTCCTCGCCCGCGGCGGCGAAGGGGCCGATGCCGTTGAGCGCCTGCTCGCGGCGCGTGCGCCCCTCGGTGTCGCGGTAGAGCTGCGCGGTCGTCTTGCGCACGATGCGGTTGCCGTCCGAGAGCGTCTGGATCGACTCGGTCACGGCCTGCGCGGAGTAGGGCGCGCCCTTGACGAGCTTGCCGGCGAAGCTCATCTCGGTCGCCATGAAGATGAGGTTGTCGCCGCGGATTTCGACCTGCGGCGGGAGCGGCGGCAGAGGCGCGCCCGGCCCCTGCGCGATGAAAATCTCTTCGTCGGGAGGCGCGACGACGACCTTGCGCTCCCGCTCCTGCGCGGCCGCGCCCAACGCGTTCAGCAACAGCGCCGCCGCGACCGAGAAGACTCTAAACTTCCTCTGCATACTCTGACTCCTTTTTACGGTTTGAAGCTCTTATGAAATTCAGCGGACGAAACGTATGGCGCGCGCGATGCCGTCTTGGCCCATGAGCACGTCGGCCTTGACGCGGCCGCCGGCCGCCTCCGCGTTGACGGGCAGGCCGAAGGATGCGAGCGCGGCGCGCGGCAGCTCGACGCGGACGAGGTGCCCGTCCTCGGCCTGCGTGTAGGGGCCGGCCTCGACGAGCGGGATGAAGTCCGTCGCCACCTCCTGCGCGCGCGCGTCGGCGGGCGCGGTGCGCGCGAGCCCGCCCCGGTTGTAAGAGACGTTCGCGGCGCGCAGCCGCGGCGTCCGCGGCGCGCTGGCCTTCGCCACCTCGGGCGCGGGCGCCGGCACGACGTTCTCATCGTCCTTCCGAGAAGTGCCGCCCTGCGCGACGGCCGGGGCCGGGGGCACGCCGCTGTTAGAGGCGGGCGGCGGCTCGATCATCGCCCGCTCCGGCGCGAACTGCTTCACCAGCACGAAGAGCGCGAGCGACGCCGCCGCGGCCAGGGAGGCGACCGCGATGGTCTTCGCCCAGGACAGACGCCGCGCCGGCGCACGTCCAGACATCGCGACCACTTCTCGCCCCGCGACGGCTTCGCTCGACACTTCGGCGGATGCGGACGCTGCCGCCTGCGCGCGGAAGGCCGCGACGAGCGACGCCTCGACGCGCGCGGGCGCTGCGGCCGTCCTCATCTCTGCGGCGAGCGCGCGCAAGCCCACCGAAAGAGCGCGCTCGTCCGCGAGCCGCGCGGCGCAGGCCGCGCAGGATTCCGCGTGCGCCTGGACGGCGGCGCGCGTCCGCGCGTCCGCGAGCGTGTCGCGCGCGAGGATTTCCCGTTGGCTCTCGAATTCAAGACAGTTCATGCGAAACACCTCGCCGTCCTTAAAGCCTGACCCGGCGCGGGGGCGCCCGCCCCTTCTTCAAACTCGGCCCCGTCACGCCCGGCCGCCTCGCGCCTGCCGCGCAGCTTCTCGGCGAGCATCGCGCGTGCGCGGTGCAGTCTTGACCTCACCGTCCCGACCGCGCAGCCCAGAGCCCCGGCCGCCTCGACGTAGCTCATCTCGTGCAGCTCGCAGAGGACGACGACCTCCCGGTAGTGCGCGGGCAGTGCGAGGACGGCCTGCCTCAACTTCTCGACCGACTCGGCGCGCGTCAAATCTCCTAAGGGGTCGGGCCGAGCGACCAGGTTCTCGTGCGGGAGTTCGCCGCCCTCTTCGGCCTCGTCTTCGAAGCGGACGAGGGCGCGCTCGCGGTCGAAGGCGCGCAGGACGTGGTTGCGCGCGATGCCGTAGAGGTAGGCCGCGACCGAACCGCGCCCCGAGTCGAAGTTGCGGCCGTCGCGCATCAAGACCATGAAGGTCTCCTGCACCACGTCTTCGGCCACGGCCTCGGAGCCACTCATCTGCAAGGCGAAGCGATAGACGCCGCCCTGCCGGCGCCGGTAGAGCGCCGTGAAAGCCTCCTCGTCCCCGGCCAGCATCTGCCGGAGTAAATCCGCGTCCGTCTGTTGTTGGGAAACTGCCATCCTCGGCTCCGGAACCTCTCCTGCACCCACCGGACACTTCCATTTCGCGAGGGAGGCAGGAAAAGTTCCAAGAAAGTAAATGGTGAATAGGAAATAGGAAATAGTCGTTGAGTGCCCGCGGGCTGGGCGGAGCTAAGCAGGTTCGGCAAACCTCAAACACCATTCACCATTTACTATTCACCATTCACCCCTTAAGGCATGTAAGTCCTGTAGTAGATGCAGGAGGAGACGTTCATGCGGAGGGCGCGGCCGCCTTCGGCGTCGAGGAAGCGGACGCGCTCGGCCGACTCTTCGGGCGGGCCGAGGGAGAAGGAGCCGTCGGGGAGCGGGACGAGTTCCTGCTCGCCTTCGAGCCAGAGCTTGCCGCGGCGCAGGACGATGCGGGTCGAGCCGTACCAGGCGCTCTCGTGTCGGTAGCGGCCGGCGTACGCCTCCCACTCCTTCGGGTGTTCGAAGGTGCGCGGGCCTTCGTAATTGGAGTTCGTGTACCAGTCGGGGCCGTGGCCGGCCTCGGTCACTTTCTTGTTATCGTCGCGCGTGAAGACGAGGCGGAAGAGTTCGAAGTCGGGGTGTTTGACGATGAAGGAGTCCGGGCCGCCGGAGCGTTCGAGCGGAAACGCCCCCGTCTTGTTGACGAGAAGGAGTCCGCCGCCGCGCGCGACCACGGCTAACGCGCGCCCTTCCGGCGTGGTGTACGTGCCCGCGTAGTCCGCGGCGTTCTTCACCTCGTCGGGCGGAGGCGGAGCCGCGGGCGCGTCGGGCAACTCCTTCCCCGCGCGCTCGGCGTTCAGGAGTTCGAGCGCGTACCTCGTCACGGCGACGGGGCGGTAGCCGCTGAGCGAGGCGTTGACCGAGGCGAAGGCCGCGAGGCCGTTCGTCAGGTCGGCGTCTAACGAAGAGCTGAAGGCGACCATGCCGCCCGTGTGGCGCAGGTGCGTCGCGCCCTCCTTGTTCTGACTGACCCAGAGTCCGTACGCGTAGCTCGCGTCCTCGCCGCGGAAGGGCGCCTTGATGACGGGCTTCGTCAAAAGCGCGAACGCGTTCTCAGAGATGAGCCGGCGCGTGGCCGCGGCGCCGCGGTTCAGGAGCATCCCCATGTACGCGACCATGTCCGGCGCCGTCGAGGCGACGCCGCCCGCGGCCGTGTCGACCTCGACCCAGGGCGCCTCGGCCAACTTCCCGCGCAAGGGGAACGGCCGGTCTTCGAACTCCGGCGCGTAGCCGACGGCCATCCTCGGTCTTAGAGGGTTGGAGATGAGGGGCGCGCTGTTCTGCATCCCCAGAGGCTTCAGCACGCGCGCCGCGAGCGCGTCGGCGAAGGGCCTCCGGTCGAGCGCTTCGACGAGCAGGCCGAGGACGAGGTAGCCGATGTTCGAGTAGACCCACTTCTCGCCCGGCTTGAAGACCGTTTCGAGTCCGACGGCCACGCTCTCGGGGAGCAGTGGCGCGCCCGGCAGACCGGACGTGTGGCTGAGCAGGTGGTGCGCCGTCACCGCGCCGTGGCGTTGTTCGAGCTTGAGCCAGGGCAGGTACTCGGCGATGGGCCGATGCAGGTCGACACGACCTTCGTCCAGCATCTGCAACAGCGCGACGGCCGCGAAAGACTTCGAGATGGAGCCGACCTCGAACATCGTCTCCGGCCTCACGGCCGCGTCCGCCTTCGCGTCCGCGAAGCCGTATGAAGAGACGCGCACCGCGCCGTTTCTATCCGCGAGCGCCAGAGTCATCCCCGGCGCGCCCACCTCGCGCATGTGCCGCTCGACGTACTCGTCGAGCCGCGCCAGCACCCCGCCATTCCGCGCTCCCCGCGGGCGCTGCGCCGCAACTTCACGCGTCAAAGAAGGCAAGACCGACAGCGCCGCGGCGGCCTTCGCGCCGCCCTTCAGAATTTCTCTGCGGGAGATTTTGGGGGACATGGGTTCACTCCTTCGGAATGGGTAGGCAGTAGGCAGTAGGCAGCAGGCAGTTGAAAACCCTTAAGCCGAAGACTTCGAGTTTACCCTTCGACCTCCGTCACGCGGAGCACACTGCCTACTGCCATCTGCCTACCGCCTACTCACAGACGGTCGGGCATGTCGGCGACGACGTAGGCCATGACGGTCATGGCGGCGACGCAGGCGGCCAACTCCTGGGGGCTGACCTTGTCGAAGGTGTCGGCCGGCGTGTGGTGTATGTCGAAGTAGTGCGAGGCGTCAACGTTGAGCGAGGCGCCGGTCACGCCCTCGCGCATCATGGGGCCGATGTCCGTGCCCTCGCCGTCAGGGTCGATGTGGTCGGCGCGGATGCCGGCGAGCAGTTTGGCGATCTCAACGAAGTCGGCGCGCGCCTGCTCGCTCGCCTTCTCCGAGAGGCCGAACCCCGTGGGGCGGAAGACGCCGATGTCGGATTCGATGGCGAGGACGTGCTTTCCGGCCTCCGCCTTGTGCGCGTCGCGGTAGCCGTTGCCGCCGCGCACGCCGTTCTCCTCGTTGGTGAAGAGCACAACGCGGATGGTGCGGCGCGGGCGCAGGTTCAGAGACTTCAAGAGCCGCGCCACCTCCCACGAGACGATGCAGCCGCCGCCGTCGTCGTGCGCGCCCTGGCCCACGTCCCACGAATCTATGTGCCCGCCGACGAGGACGACCTCGTCCGGCTTCTCCCTCCCCTTCAACTCCGCGACGACGTTGGCCGACTCGGCGTCGGGCAGGAAGTGCGCCTCCATCTTCAGGCGCAGCTTCGGGTGCTCGCCGCGGTCGTACATGCGCTGGAGAAGCTCCGCGCCCTCGATGGTGACGGCCGCCGCGGGGATGTGCTGCGTCTCCCCTTCGGCGTAGCGGAGCGCGCCCGTGTGCGGCGTCTGCAAGCTGACCGGCGTGACGGAGCGGACGACCGCTGCGACCGCGCCGTACTTCGCCGCGCGCGAGGCGCCCGAGCCTCGATACGCGACCGTCTGCCCGTAAGACGTGAAGGGCGCGTTGTAGATGACGATCTTGCCTCTGACCTTCTCGCCGAGCGCCTCCAGTTCGTCGAAGTTGCGGACGACGACGGCCTCGGCCGTGACGCCTTCGGGCGGCGTGCCGACGCTGTTGCCGAGGCCCAGCATCGGGAGCTTGCGGCCCTCCGGCTCGAGCAGCTCAAGACTCTCCTCGCCCCTGACCCAGTGCGGCACCATCACCTTCTCCGCGCGCACTTTGTCGAGCCCGTCGCGCTTCATCTCCGAGACGGCCCACGCGATGGCGCGCTCCAGAGACTGCGAGCCGCTCAGACGATTCCCGATGCGGTCTGTCAGCCAGGCGAGGCGGCGGTAGGCCGTGTCGCTCGTGAGCGCCGCGCCGATGATGCGCGAGGCGCGCTCGCGGTACTCGTCGATCTTCACGCGCGGGGGCGGCAGGGGCTTCGGCGCGGGGGCGGCCTCGCGCTGCGAGGTCGGCGGCGGCATCGTGGGCGGCGGCTGTTGCGCCGGCGCCTGGATGATGACAAACACGAGGACGAGAATCAGCGAGAAGGTGCGTCGCAAGGCGTTTCGATTGCCTCCTTGTACAACTGATGGGCTGAAAGCTGAGAGACATTTAACCACAGAGACACAGAGACACAGCTAAAAACTTAAAGCCGTGTCCCTAAGCTGTGTCTCTGTGTCTCTGTGGTTAAATTCTAAAAGTTCGACGAGCGGCGGGTGCCGCCTTCGGCGGTGCCGAAGAGGGGCGCGTACTCGCCCGACTCTTCGGCCGACCTCAGCTCTTGCTTGAGCTGCTTGAGCTGGCGCGAGACCGCCTCGAACTCTTCGGCGTCGAACGACTCGGCCTCGCCCGTGAGCTTGAGCGCCCACGCCATGCGGCGCTCGGCCGCCGCGAGCGCGCGCTCGCTCAGGCGCTGCTCGCGCACGGCGCGCACCAGCTCGTCGCGCGCGAGCAGGACGTTCTCCTCGCGCTCGCAGATGAGCACCATGTCGGAGCCGGCCTCGACGGCGCGCAGGCACGCCTCGGGCACCGTCAAGGTCTGGACGACCGCGCCCATCTCCATGTCGTCCGTGATGACCAGCCCGTCGAACTTCAGGATGCGACGCAGGAGGCGCGTGGTGACGTTGCCGCTGATGGTGGCGGGGAACTGGTGCAGGCCCTGGATGGTCGGCGGGTCGCCCTCCTGCCGGAAGAGGTCTTGCAGGAATTCGGAGATGTCCGGGAAGGCCGCGTGGCTGACCATCACGGAGCGCAGGCGCTCGCCCGGCCGGTGGAACATCAAGTCCATGAAAGGGACGAGGTCGCGCTCGAAGACCTCCTGCCAGGTGTGCGTGACGACGGGGAGGTTGCGGTGCGAGTCGACCTTCGAGCCGCCTAAGCCCGGGAAGTGCTTGCCGCAGCCGATGACCTGCCCGCGCTGCAAGCCTTCGAGGTACGCGCCCGCGAGCATCGAGACCGTCTCGGGCTGCTGGCCGAAGGTGCGCGCGCGGAGGCCGTTGTCCTCGTTGTCGCCCGAGAGGTCGAGCACCGGCGCGAAGTTGATGTTGAAGCCCATCAGGCGCAGGGCGCGCGCCGTCAAAGAGCCGTACTTGTCGGCGAGGTCTGCGCGGCCGGCGTTGCGGACGGCCTTGGCCGAGGGCATCGGCTCGCAGATTTCGCGGAAGCGGTCGACGAGTCCGCCCTCCTGATCGACGCCGATGAGGACTTCGCGGCCGGCGGCGTCGCGTACCTGCGCGTTGAGGAGCGCGACCTGCTCGGCCGACTCGACGTTGCGGCCGAAGAGGATGACGCCGCCCGGCCTGACTTCGCGCAGGAACTCGCGCCAGTGCCGGTCGAGCCTGGTCACGGGCAGGCCGACGAAAAGGAGTCGCCCGGCCTTTCTTTCGAGAGACTCCCCGCCGACTTCCTTCGAACCCTGCTGCGACATCCGACTCCCCCCTGCCCTTCTGCCGTCGATTGTAACACGCGCGCCGAGCCCGTAGGCACGAGGCGGAAGCCCGACCGTTAGGGAGGGCGTCAGTCTTTGCCGGCAGGCTCGCATGGCAAAGACTGACGCCCTCCCTGACGGTCGGGCTTCCGCCTCTCTGTTATAATTCCCGCGCGTCAGTATGAGCACAACATTCGAAATGACGGCGGCGGTGAAGCGGCGCGCGCGCGCGTTGGGTTTCGAGAAGGTCGGCGTCGTGCGCGCCGAAGCTTTGATGGAAGAGCGTGCGCGGCTCGAAGAGTGGCTCGCGCGAGGGCATCACGCGACGATGGGCTGGATGGAGCGGGGGCTGGAGCGGCGCACAGACCCGCGCGAACTCCTGCCCGGCGCGCTGTCGGTCGTCGCCGTCGCGCTCAACTACTACACGCCGCACGGGCACTCGCGCGAAGAGGGCAGGGGGAAGATTTCGCGCTACGCGTGGGGCGACGACTACCATGACGTGCTCGGCGAGAAACTGAAGGCGCTGCTGGCCCACGTCAAAGAGATAGTGCCCGAAGTTCAAGGCAAGGTCTGCGTGGACGCGCAGCCCTCGATGGACAAGGCCTGGGCCGTCCGCGCGGGCCTCGGCTGGATCGGCAAACACACGAACCTCATCACGCGCGACTACGGCTCCTGGGTCTTCCTGGGCGAGCTGCTGTTGGACGTCGAACTCGAATACGACACGGCGCGCGAGGAAGACCACTGCGGCACCTGCACGCTCTGCATAGACTCTTGCCCGACGCAGGCCATCGTCGAGCCCTACGTCGTGGACTCCAACCTCTGCATCTCGCACGCGACGATTGAGCTGCGCGACGAGGAGCTGCCCGCGAACGTCGCCGGGCACCTCGACGGCTGGCTCTACGGCTGCGACGTGTGCCAGGACGTCTGCCCCTGGAACCGCTTCGAGCAGCCCACGCCGGAGCCGCGCTTCGAGCCGCGCCCCGGCGCCGTCTCGCCCGACCTCGAAGAGATCGCCTCGCTCACGCACGACGCCTACGTCGAACGCTTCCGCCGCAGCCCCGTCAAACGCGCCAAGCTCGCCGGCCTCCAACGCAACGCCCGCACGCTCCTGAAGAGTTGAGATTTGAGATTTCAAATTTGAAGTTGTCTCTCGTCTTCGCCGCGCTCGTCTGCGTGACGGTGGCGGCGGGGGCTTGGGCGGTGTGGGCCGAGTACACTTCGTTCCCGCCGCACTTCCGAGGCTTCGGCGAAGTGACGCGCGGCGGCGAGGTCGCGGGCTGGGCCGTGGACGCTTCACGCCCGGGCGCGCGCGTCGAGGTGGAGTTGTACGTGGACGGACGCTTCGTCGCGCACGGCCTGGCCGCGCTCCCGCGCCCGGACGTGTTGGCCGCGGGGCGCGCGGCCGACCCCGCGTGCGGCTACCGCTTCCCGCTCCCCGCGCTCGCCGCCGGCCCACACGAGGCGCGCGTCTACGCCCTCCACGTGACGGCCAAGCCCGAACTCCGCACGCTCAGACAACTCGGCGAGCCGCTCCGCTTTGAGACGAACGCCGAAGGCCACGTCACGACCTTCGCGCCTTAGACGTTAGTAAGGAGGAACGCTCATGCGACGTTCACACGCTTCGCTCCGACTCCTGACGCTCGCGCTCGTGTGCGCCTGCGCGTGCGGCGCCGCACGCGCGCAGACTCAAGGGCAGAACAGTTCCGCAAAGGGCGGAGACGAAGACGCGCCGGACTTCATCGTCCCCGCGCGGCCGACCGCCTCGAACCCCGCCGAGTTTCAGAGGCCGGGCGTGCTGCAACTCGAGTACGGCTTCAACGGCAACTGGCGCGCGCCGGGCGGTGCCGAAGCGGAAGACACGCCGCTCGCCCTCCGCTTCGCCGTGAGCCGACGCCTGCTCTTCGAGTTCGACGGCGACACGCCCGACTCGCAGGCCGCCGACGGACGCAGGGTGACGGGCGCGGGCGACACGCAGCTCGGCCTCCAGGTCGTCCTGCGACACGAGTCGGCCACGCGCCCCGGCGTCGCCTTCGCCGACTACGTGAAGCTTCCCACGGCGGACGCGGAGAGGGGCCTGGGCACCGGCCGCGTCGATAACTCAATGCTCGCGCTCGTCAGCAAGAAGACGCACGGGACTGTCTTCGACTTCAACGCCGTCTACCTGCTCGCGGGGCGCACGACCCGCCCCGGCCACGCTTCGAGCGCGCAGGCCGCGCTCGCCGCCTCGCGCAACGTCACCGAGCGCGTCGGCTGGCAGGCCGAGGTGAGCGGCTACACGCGCAACGACGCGCAGCCGGGGGCGGCCTTCGGCCTCGGCGTCTTTACGTACCAGGTCAACCGCCGCCTCGTCTTCGACTGCGGCCTGCGGCTCGGGCTCACGCCCGAAGCCCCGCGCGTCGGCGCGGTCGCCGGCCTCACGGTCGGCGTCGCAGACCTCTACCACAGGCACGCCAAAGGTCGTTGAAGGGCCGGCGACCTGTTAAAATAGCCGCCTTGCGCCGCGGACGATTCGCGCATCAAAGTTCAGGATGTCGGAAGCCTTACTCAGAGACTCATACGGGCGGGCGATACGCGATCTGCGCGTGTCGGTCACCGACAGGTGTAACTTCCGCTGCTTCTACTGCCTGCCGCACGGCGCGCCCGAGGAGACGGCGCCGAAGGCTCAGCTTTTGACTTACGAGGAGATCGAGCGCGCGGTCGAGGTCTTCGCCGCGCTCGGCGTCGAGAAGGTCAGAATCACCGGCGGCGAGCCGATGCTGCGCCGCGACATCGAGACGCTCGTCTCGAAGCTCGCGCGCGTCGAAGGCGTGCGCGACCTCGCGCTCACGACCAACGGCTTCAACCTCGCGGAGCGCGCCGCGGGCTTGAAGGCCGCCGGCCTCCGACGCGTCACCGTCAGCCTCGACAGCCTTCGGCGCGCGGCCTTCGCGGAGATGACGGGCGTGGACATGCTCGCGCGCGTGCTCGAAGGAATACACGCGGCGCAGCGCGTCGGGCTCAGCCCCGTCAAGGTCAACGCCGTCGTCGTGCGCGGGCACAACGAGGGGGAGGTCGCGGACTTCGCCGCCTTCGCGCGCGAGCACGCGGTGGACGTGCGCTTCATCGAGTACATGCCGCTCGACTCCGGCCACGGCTGGTCGCGCGAGCGCGTCGTCTCGGGCGCGGAGATTCGGCAGGCCATTAACGAGCGCTTCCTGCTCGTGCCGAAGCGCGTCGAGCGCGGCTCCGAGACGGCCACGCGCTACCGCTTCGCCGACGGCGCGCCCGGCGAGATCGGCATCATCGCCCCTGTCACGGAGCCGTTCTGCGGCGCCTGCTCGCGCGTCCGCCTCACCGCCGACGGGCAGATCAGAACGTGCCTCTTCTCTAAAGTCGAACACTCCCTGCGCGACGTGCTCCGCTCCGGCGCGACGCGTGAGGAGACGGCCGACTACATCAAGTCGGTGGTGTTGAAGAAGGAGCCGCGACACTACATCAACGAGACCCACTTCGAACAGCCCGCCCGCACGATGAGCCTCATCGGTGGCTGATGCCCTGATGCCCTGACGACGAGGATTTGGTTATGAGCACCAAGACCGAAGCCACCATCGAAGACCTCTACAAAGTGGAGGGCAAGGCGGAACTCGTTGGCGGGGAGATCGTCCACATGTCACCTACCGGAGGGCGCCCGGGCTACGCGGCGCAGGAGATTTTTTATTCCCTGAGAAATTATGCGCGGCGGACGGAAAGCGGTTACGCCATCGGAGATAACGTCGGGTTCGCGGTGAACCTGCCTCGACGAAAGTCATTCTGCCCTGACGCGGCATTTTACGTGGGCGAACTCACCGTGAAATTCATAGACGGTGCGCCCGTCTTCGCCGTCGAAGTCAGAAGTGAAGGGGACTACGGCCCGAAGGCCGAGCAGGCGATGGCCCGGAAGCGCGCCGACTACTTCGCCGCGGGCACGCTCGTCGTCTGGGACGTCGACCTCCTGAGCGACGAGGTGGTGAAGGTCTACCGCGCCGCAGACCCCGAGCACCCGACCGCCTACCGCCGCGGCGACGCGGCCGAGGCCGAGCCCGCGCTTCCCGGCTGGACGATGCCCGTTGACGACCTCTTCGTTTGAACGTCGAACTTTAAATTTCAAACCTCGCAGAGAAGTCGAAAGGAAATACCTCGCATGAACAGAGACAGGGTAAGTCGCGCGTGCGTGCGCGCCGTGGCTTGTGTGGCACTGCTGGCGTCTTTGGGTTTGGCGGAGGCCGCGGCGCAGACGCGCCAGCGTTCGAGCACGATGCGGGTGGAGTTGCCGATGCCTCCGGTGGCGGAGACGCCGGTGCCTTTAGTTGACGGCCGCGCCGACGGCCAGCTCAACACGCTCAGCTTCACGACGCCGGACGCGACCTTCGGGCGCACGGTCGTGAAGGGCGCGCCGTTCACGGCCGAGTCGGTGACGGAGCACGTCCAGCGGCTCGCCGACGGCAACCGCATGGTGCGGAAGTCGACGGCGAAGCTCTTCCGCGACTCCGCCGGCCGCACGCGCCGCGAGCACGCCTTGACGCGCGGCAATGTGAGCGCCGCGGACGGGCAGGAGCCGCGCCTCATCGTCATCAACGACCCCGTGGGTCAGGTCGAGTACCTCGTCGACACCGCGCGCGGCACCCTGCGCAGGACGCGCGTGTCGCCCGCGCTCGCGGAGGCGAGGCGGCAGACGATGGGCACGAACGAGTCTTTCGGCGTGCTGATGCCGACGAGCGCGGCGCACAGGCGCAGGGCCGAGGGCGACAACGCCGCACCGATGCCCGGGCCGAAGCGGGAGCGGCTTGAGGCGCAGCAGATCGAGGGCGTGATGGCCGAGGGCACGCGCGTCACCGTCACCGTCCCGGCCGGCGAGTTCGACAACGAGCAGCCTTTGGAGATCGTGCACGAGCAGTGGTACTCGCCCGAGCTGCAGATGGTCGTGCTCATGAAGCACAACGACCCGCGCTTCGGCGAGACGACCTTCCGCCTCACCAACATCACGCGCGGCGAGCCCACGCCCGACCTCTTCGCGGAGCCGCAGGGCTACCGCGCCAGCGACCAGCAAGAGCCCTTCTTCGGCCGCCCGGTGATGAGAAGGCAGTAGGCAGTTAAGGCAAGAAGACTTTCAACGAATCGGCCTGAATGAAACGGGGCGGCGAGTTTAATGACTCGCCGCCCCGTTTCTTTTGTCTACTTTCGCAAACGGCCCACTGCTTACTGCCGTCTGCCCACTGCCTACTACTTCTTCGGGATGCGCAGCGTCTGGCCCGGGCGAATCTTGTCCGGGTCGTCGCCGATCACGTCCCTGTTGGCCTCGTAGATTTCGTTCCAGGCCACGCCGTGGTGCTGGCCGATCTTCGAGAGCGAGTCGCCCGACTTGACCGTGTAGGTCTCCTCGCCGCCGCCACCGCCGCCGCCGACCTCCAGGTTAAGGACGAGGTCGCCGGAGCGCATGTCGGGGTCGAGGCGGCCGTACTCGTCCCAAATCTTCTGCTTGGCCTCCTCGCTCGGCGCGGTGCCGCTGACGTGGAGCACGTCGTTGTCTTCGTTCACCTGAAGGTTCGTGACGCCGCTCTGGTTGGCGAGGTCTATGAGCGACTGATATTTATCCCTGACTGCCATAGTCCTCCCCTCCTACTTCTTGTCGTTGAGCTGGTTGTTGACCTTCTTCGCGCCCGACTCGTTGGCGGCCTTCATCGCGTCCGGCCACTTCGCCTTCGGCACGTCGCCCTTGAGCGTGACGACGCCCTCCTTGACCTCGACGGTCACGCCCGAGACGCCGGCCTTCGAGAGCGCGGCCTCCGTCTTGTTCTTGATGGCGTTGTCCTCCGAGGCCGTGACGGGCGTCGCCGTCGCCGTGGGCGTAGCCGCCGTCGTCGTCGTGTTGGTGTTGTGAGCCGCGTTCGAGTTGTTCGCGTTGCTGTTATCTTTGTCGCCGCATCCCGCCGCGCCGAGCGCCAGCAGGAGCGCGAACACGCCGGCGGACGCACCGCCCGCAGACCGAATCTTCATCAAGGTTCGCTCCTTTCGCTTTTCCGAGTTGCCCCCTTATTGCCGGGCTGCCCCTTATATGTTCGCGAGGTGCCGAGATTGTGCGCTGCCGTTCATTAATTTGTCATTCCGCGACGCGGGCGTTAAACTTCGCCCCGCACAAAACGACGGGCGGCCTGGGCGCTGCGCGAGTATAATCGAGAAGCGAAGTCTAAAACGGGGGAGCCGCACTTGTGAAGCGGCTGAGAGTCGCCCGGGGGGCGAGACCCTTTGAACCTGATGCGGTTAATACCGCCGAAGGGAGGCACGGTGGGGCCGTCCCTTTTCAAGAAGGGGGCGGCCTTTCACTTTGAGCGCGACGCGGGTCGCGCGACGAAAGCGAGAAAGTTCGATGAGTAAAGGTAACGGCAACGCCTCGGGGCAGAACGGCAACGGCGTGCGCGAGAGCGACGCGAAGGGCGAGCGGCAGAGCACGGACGTGCGCCTGCCGAACTCGCACAGAGTCTACGTCGAACGCGGGGGCGGCGTGCGCGTCCCCTTCCGCGAGGTGAGCTTGCAGCCGACGCGCCTGCCCGACGGGCGCGTCGAAGAGAATGAGCCCGTCCGCGTCTACGACACCTCCGGCCCCTGGGGCGACCCCGCACAGAGGTGCGACGTGAGCGCGGGCCTCGCTCCGTTACGTCGTGAATGGATACTCGCGCGCGCAGACGTTGAGGAGTACGAGGGGCGCGAGGTTCTTCCACAAGACGACGGCTACCTGACGGCGGGCGCCGCCGAGTTCGCGAAGCACAAAGACAGGGGGCGGCTCGAACACTTCCCCGGCCTGAGGCGCGCGCCCTTGCGCGCCAAGCCGGGCGCGTGCGTGACGCAGATGCACTACGCGCGGCGCGGCGTCGTCACGCCCGAGATGGAGTTCGTCGCGCTGCGCGAGAACATGGGGCGCGAGCAGGCGCTCCACGCGATGAAGGAGCACAGCCGGGACGACCGCAGCTCCCTCTTCCACCAGCACCGCGGCGAATCTTTCGGCGCCTCGCTGCCCGAGTTCGTCACGCCTGAATTCGTCCGCGACGAGGTCGCGCGCGGCCGCGCCATCATCCCCGCGAACGTCAACCATCCCGAATCCGAGCCGATGATCATCGGCCGCAACTTCCTGGTGAAGGTCAACGCCAACATCGGCAACTCGGCCGTCGCCTCCTCGATTGAGGAGGAGGTCGAGAAGATGCGCTGGTCGATCAAGTGGGGCTCGGACACGGTGATGGACTTGTCCACGGGCAAGAACATACACACCACGCGCGAATGGATTCTGCGCAACTCGCCGGTGCCCATCGGCACCGTCCCGATCTACCAGGCGCTCGAGAAGGTCGGGGGCAAGGCCGAGGAGCTGACGTGGGAGGTCTACCGCGACACCCTCGTCGAGCAGGCCGAGCAGGGCGTAGACTACTTCACCATCCACGCGGGCGTGCGCCTGCCCTACATCCCTTTGACGGCGAGGCGCACCACGGGCATCGTCTCGCGCGGCGGCTCGATCATGGCGAAGTGGTGCCTCGCGCACCACGAGGAGAGTTTCCTCTACACGCGCTTCCGCGAGATTTGCGAGATCATGCGCGCCTACGACGTCTCCTTCTCGCTCGGCGACGGCCTGCGCCCCGGCTCCATCGCCGACGCCAACGACGAGGCGCAGTTCGCCGAGCTGGAGACGTTGGGGGAGCTGACGAAGATCGCCTGGGAGCTCGACTGTCAGGTGATGATCGAGGGGCCGGGCCACGTCCCGATGCACCTCATCAGGGAGAACGTGGAGAAGCAGCTTCAGATTTGCCACGAGGCCCCTTTCTACACGCTCGGGCCGCTCGTGACGGACGTGGCGCCCGGCTACGACCACATCACCTCGGCCATCGGCGCGGCGATGATCGGCTGGTTCGGGACGGCCATGCTCTGCTACGTCACGCCGAAGGAGCACCTGGGCCTGCCGAACAAGCAGGACGTGAAGGACGGCGTCATCGCCTACCGACTGGCCGCGCACGCGGCCGACCTGGCGAAGGGCCACCCGGGCGCGCAGCTCCGCGACAACGCGCTCTCGAAGGCGCGCTTCGAGTTCCGCTGGGAGGATCAGTTCAACCTCGCGCTCGACCCCGAGGTCGCGCGCGAGTACCACGACGAGACTTTGCCGCAGGAGGGCGCCAAGCTCGCGCACTTCTGCTCGATGTGCGGCCCGCACTTCTGCTCGATGAAGATCACGCAGGAGGTCAGGGACTACGCCTCGCAGAAGCAGCTCGACGAGCAGACGGCGCTCAGCGAAGGGCTGAAGCAGAAGGCCGCCGAGTTCGTCTCCTCCGGCGCCGAGATTTATCAGGGCGAACTCCCCGCCGGCGTCAAGCGCGAGCACTAAGGGAATTTCACCACAGAGACACAGAGGCACAGCTTGGAGACATGTCTCCAAGCTGTGCCTCTGTGTCTCTGTGGTGAAATCTCGTGCCCGGTTACGCTCAAGTGTGGGCGACTTCAGACTCGGCCGAAGAGTCGCGCATCCAGCGCTGCAGGCGTTCGGTGTCTTGAGCCACGGTGCGCGAGGCGGCGAAGAGGACGAGGGCGAGGAGCGCGCCCAAGCAGGGGATGAGGTACATGGCCGTGTGCAGCCCGGCGGCGCGGAAGGGTTCGAGCGCCTGCGGCGTGTGCAGGGTGACGCCCGCCGCCGCGGCCGCGCGCGCGGTGAAGATGTCGCTGACGAGTCCCGTCCCGTAGGGGCCGAGCGAGGCGCCGAGCACGTACATCGCGAAGAAGTAGAGCGCCATCGCCGTCCCGCGTAAGGAAGGCTCGGTCACGTCCTGAATCGTCGCGTAGACGCAGGAGTAGTACGCGTACATCAGGGCGCAGCCCGCCCCCATCAGGAGCATGAATCCGACCGTCTCGCCGCCCGGCCTCCCCAAGGCGAGTAAGAGCAGGGGCACCGAACAAAGTATCGCGAGCGTGCCCACGAGCAGGCGGCCGTCCGCGTGCCGCGCGGCCAGGGCGTCTGCGGCCATCCCCCCGAGCACGAGGCCCGGCGCCCCCGACAGACCGTACGCGACCATCGAGACGAGGTTGGCCGAGCGTATGTCCGACCCGTGGTAGCGCATCAGGAACGGCGTGAGGAAAGAGCCGATGGCGTACATGTTGAAGTTGTGCAGCGCGCCCGAGAGGATGAGCCAGCGCATCGTCGGCGTGCCGAGCACGAGCCTGTACGGCGAGCCTTCCCTGCGGCGCGCCCCGACGCCGTGCGCCTCCGACGCGCCGCGCGCCGGCTCACGCACGAAAAGCACCGCGAGGGCGCAGAGCAGCCCCGGCAGGCCCGCCAGGTAGAAGGCCGCGCGCCAGCCGTACGCGCGCGCGACGACGCCCGACGCGGCGAAGCTCAGGGCGACGCCCACGGGCAGCCCGAGCATGAAGACGGACATCGCGCGCCCGCGCCCCTTCGGAGGGAAGAGGTCGCCGATGAGCGACGACGCGGACGGCGCACATGAGGCTTCTCCGACGCCGACGCCGAGTCGGAAGACGAAGAGCTGCCAGAAGTTCCTCGCGGAGCCGGAGGCCACGGTCAAAAGGCTCCACACGAAGACGCCCGCCGACAGTATCCACTTCCGCCCGGACTTGTCCGCGAGCCTCCCCAGAGGCACGCCGACCGCGGCGTAGAGCAGCGTGAAGGCCGTCCCCAGCGCGCCCATCGCGCCGTCGCCGAGCGACCACTCTTTGCGCACCGCCTCGCCGACCGCGCCCAGAATCTGCCGGTCGAAGAAGTTCATCGCGTTGATGGCGAACAGCACCCAGAGCGCGAACCACGCGCCCGCGCGTCTCTCTTCCATGTGCACACTCTGTCGAAGCCGGACTGTTTGGACTGGGCCGCGAAGGGCTGGCATTATAACCCGCGCCGTCCGAAACGTGCGCAGATAAACCGGGAGGAGAAAACCTTCGATGAGAGCTTTGACCCTTCGACTTTTATTCGCCGGCTTCATCGTCCTGGCCGCCGCCCTGCTCGCGGCGCGGCCCGGCGCGGCCGGCACGACCGCGACTGTCCGGGCCGAGACGCGCTGCGGCTGGTTCGACAACCCGACGCCCGCCAACGCCTCCCTGCACGACCGCGAGGCCGAGTGGATCGTCGGCGTGCAGGGCGGCCACCAGGCCGAAGGCGACTGGCCCAGCTTCGGCCCCAGGCAGTGGGTCGAGACCAACGGCCACTACGGCTACGGCTGCGCCTGCATGAGCGTCGAGGTAGACCGCGACTCCAAGCACGTGCTCGAGATCAAGAGCGCGCGCGCACGCCCCCTCTCCGCCTGCCGCCGCGACCCCGCGCTGAAGCACTGGGGCTTTAAGTGAACGATAAGTCGGCGGGGGTCGATTGAAAACCGGAGGGCGGCGCGAATCGCTTGTGAGCGATTCGCGCCGCCCTCCGTCGTTCCGGCCGGAGCTACTTCTTCGTCAGTTCGATCTGGCCCTTCTTGCTCTTGTCGCCGACCGGCGCGTCGCCCACCAGAACCTCGACCAGCCAATTCGTATCGACGCCGTCCGGGAGCTTAAACTCTCCCTTGTTCAGCTCGAGCGACGACTTGGGTATGAGGTCGACGGCCTTCTCCCCGGCCTTGACGGCCCTGAAGCGAACGGCCTTGCCGCCGGGGCAGTTCGCAGTGTCCATAAAGTTCGTGCCATCCACGACGATCTTGTCGCCGTCAATCGTGGCCTTGCTGACGGTCGGCGACGGGAGGACGGCGAACCTGCCGTCGTTTAGCTCTATCGCGTCGCGCGCGCCGGCCTGCACCATGACGCGCCAGCAGCCGGCGGCGGGGCCGGCCGGCATGTCGAAGGTGATTTTGTCATTCGCGACCGTCGGGTTCTGAATCGTTTGCACCGTCTTGTTGGGCGCCATCAGTTTGACGGAGAGCGCGTTGGGCGCGGGCGCATCGACGAACCCCGCGCCGGTGACGGTCACCTTACCGTCCTTCAGCCCGACGCCCGCGAGCGTGGGCGTGCCGGGGAAGAAAGCGGTCTGGAGCATGAAGGCCGGACTTTCAAGCTTCCCCGTGCTGCCCGGCTTCGGCTTGTTCACCTTGAAGTTGAGGGTTCGACCCGTCGGCACGCCCTTCTTCAGCTTGAGCGAGAAGCGGAGCACGTTGTCGGAAGAGCCTTCGGGCACCACCTTCAAGTCCCCGATGAAATCCTCGGCCCCGGGAATATCCAGCGTCCCGCCCGAGAGGAAATTGCCGGTGACCTTCCCCGTCCGGACGCCGCCGCCGATTGAGGACGACCAGAAGCATTCCGTGTTCGGCCCGCCGCAGCCCGCCACCTCGTCGAACGTCACGCTCTCGACCCTCGGCTCGATGGCGGAGACTTCGACGGAGAGAACTCCGTCCACCGTGACGGTCACCTTGTTGAGGCTCACCTCTTTGATGTAGAAGAGCGCCGCGAAGGCTTTGAACTTTGCCTCATCCTGGATGCTGAGAGTTCGGACTCCGTCCCCGTTCAGACCCACCTGCATGCCGAACTCTTTCAGACAAATCTCGCTCGACTGCCGGCTGATCTGGCTAAGTAAGCTCGGGGTTCCCGTGTCGGCGCCGGGCTCTGCCTCCCTGACGATTTTGAGGAAGCAGGGCAGCTTTGCCCGCAGCGCAGGGATTATCTCCTTCGCCTCGGTGAGGCCCAGGTCGGAGGGCTTGATGCCCAAATCCTCCCCGAGCGCCGCGGTGACCAGACTTTGACTCTGCCTGTCAACCAACATCTGGAGCGGCGCGAAGAAGAGCGCGGGCGACTTCAGGAACAGCTTGCGGAAGCCGGGCGTCAGGAAGCGGTCGATGGGGAAGAAGCAAACGACGACCTCCGCGCCCTGCTTCGACACGACCCGGTTGGCGCGGAAGCCGAAGTCGCTGACGCGGTTGAGCTGGTCGATGGTCGAGTCGGGCCACGCCGTGGCGATGCCGGGGATGCCGACGCCCGTCGCCGCGTTGATTCCCTTGATGATGCCCTGCTCGTTGAGCGAGAACGTGTAGGCCGTCGCGAGACTCCCGGCGAGGTTCAGCAGGCGGATTGCCAGGTTCCTGCGCGTCCACGCCTGTGCGTCGAGCAACTGGCCGCGCACCACGCGGTACTCTTCGCTCGCGACCTGACTCGGGCGGGTGCCGGTCTGGAAGTTGGCGAAACGCCCGTCCGGCATGTCGAGGCTACGCACGTCGTTCCTCGACATGCCGCTCAGCGGCCAGTTGCTGTAGTCGATGAAGATGCCGTGGATGATCAGCGCGGCATCCGGACTCTTGTTGCCGATGTTGATCTCGACGACCGCGTAGTTTTCGGCGATCTCCTTGCCGAACAACCGCCGCGCGTCAACCCGCGGAATGAGCACTGCCTGGGCGCTCACGTTCTCGTTGACGGTGCCGACGACCTTGGTACTCAGTTGGGTGGCGGTGTTCGACGAGGGCGTCTGGGCCAGGGCCACGCAGGCGCAGCAGAGTGTTAAGGCAAAGGCTGTAAGGACTCTCATTCCGGGGGAGCTCCTTTTCCTGTTCTATCTAATATGTGCGCCGGGGCCGGAAATATTTCCGGCCCCGGCAAGACGCCCCGCGCCGGGCAGGGCCGGGCGGGCTGAAAAGGGGCCGCCGTTCAACGCGAACGGCGGCCCCCTTTTTGGCAGCGGGTGAACTTTGCGGAGCGTGCTTACGGGTTGGAGGTCTTCTCGGCGGAGGCCGGCTCGATGCCGGCGCGGCGGCGCGTGTAGACCTGGCCCTGCTGGATGAGGCCGGCGCGCTGCGCGAGGGCGTAGGTCACCGACTCGATGATGTCCTGGTTCGCGAGCTTGAACTGCGTCGTGCCCTTCAGGTACGTCTCGGGGTCTTCGAACTGGATGGTGAGGTACTCGAACTTCTTCTTGAGGAGGAGCCCGGGCAGGCCGAGCACGCCGGCCGTCCCCAGGACGACCGACTGCGTGCCGTTGCCCATCAGGCGGCGCGTCTCGCGGTCGGCGAAGGCCACCATCACGGCGTCGTAGGAGATCGAGATGACCTCCTTCTCGTTCTTGTCGCGGAAGACGAGGCGCTGGTTGCGGTCGTCGAAGTTGAGCATGCCCTCCTGCTTCTTGCGGTAGCCGGCGAACCCGCCCATGTACTTCGCGGGGATGACCTTCGGCGGCGCGGGCGGCGCGGGCGCCGAGACCTTCGGCGTGGACTGGCCTTCGGCGGGCGCGCCCTGCTGCGTCTGCTGCTGAGGAGGCGGCACGGGCTTCGGCGCGTCGCCCACCTGGCGGGTGCGCTGCGCGTAGGCCGCGCCGGGCGACACGGCGGCCGCGAGCAGGAGCAGCGACAAAGACTTACTTGCGAACTTCATTTCGGCTTTCCTTTCGAGAGGCGAGAAACTTCTGTGCTCTTTAAAGACGCAACTGCCCGAGAGTTCGTTGCCAAACCAGAGACTTTTTCAGGACGCACAGGCGCTGCCGCTCGGCCGGCCCGCAGAGCGGCTCCAACTGTTCGATGACGGCCTCGACCAGGGGCACCGCGAACGGCCCCGCGTGCGCGAGCGCCTGCGAAAAGTAGTGTAACTGCACGGCCCCGCCCGCGCCCCTGTGGAACTCGAAGACCTCCGCGTCCGCGAGCGAGAAGACCTCCTGCCCGACGGGCACGACCCTGCGCGGCACGCCCTGGTGCGCGACCCAGCCCCCGCCTTCGCCGCGCGCGCGCCGGCCCAGCAGCAGCACGCCGAGCAGCACGCCCTGCTCGTGCAGGAAGTCCGGACTCAAGACCTTCAGGTCGGCGTGCGACGAGAGCCTCGGCCCGAAGCTCCCGTAGTCGGGGTTCGCGAGCTGCGTGTCGTAGACGACGCCCACGACCTCCTCCGTCTCGGCCACGGGCATCCGCACGAACTGCGCGAAGCCGTACTCCTCGGGCGACGGCGGCGCGTCCGCGTCCAGCTCGTCGATCACGCGCGCGACGTAGTCCACGTGCGAGTTCGACTTGACGATCTTGGCAACCCTTGTCATCGGTCTAAAACGGAGACTGGCGCGCCCACTCGGGCACCTTGTAGAGAATCCACCAGAGGAGGATTTGCGCGCAGAGCACGAGCAGGCCGAGGGCGAGGCTCAGGGCCGCGGCGCGCGCGTGGCCCGGCCGCGGCGCGCGCATGGCCCGCAACAGGCCCACGCCGCCGAAGAGGAGCGCGCCCGGGCAGAAGAGTATCCCGAGGTACGGCACCAGCGCGTAAGTGACGAAGGCCATCGCCGTCGCCGCCGCGGTGCTCTCGGTGCTGCGTGGCATAAACTCCCTCCCCGCGCGCGGCGCGTGCCGGCGCGTGTAAGCGCCCGAGCGCACCCGCGCGCGCTGCGGGCCGCGCGCCGCTTCGAGGCTGTACGAGACGGGCGCGCTCTCGAAACGGTAGGAGGCGCGCAGAGAATCTGTCGGGAAGTAGCCGCCGCCGAACGCGTGCCCGCACGTGGCGCAGAAGCGCGCCGACTCGCGCCGCGCGCGCCCCCCGCACGCCTCGCACACGCGCGCCCCTTCGCCGGAAGTCTCTCCGCTGGCGGAGGGTGCTCCGCGGCCTTCGAGGTCGTCGTGAGTTTCGCCCGAAGGGTACTTCATCTGGTTTCGTCGGGTAGCCCTTTAAAGCCTTCGACGCCGGACGCCGGGGATGATGACAGATTTCGCCGCGCGGCTCAACGGCGACGCCCCTTGCTGAGCGCCTTGCGCGAGACGTGGAAGTCGAGCCGGTGCTCGGCGGCGAAGTCCTGCACGGCGCGGAGGAACTGCTCGCGGTCGCGCCCCGTCATCAGGGCGGCCTGGTCGGCGGCCTCGATGGCGTACGGGTAGCCGTTCCCGACGACGCACTCGGCGCGCACGGCGTCGGCGACCTCTTCGACGAGGCCCGCCTCGTGCACCCACGCGGGGATGTCGAGCCGCGCCGGGTGGCCGGCGGCCGTCGTCTGCAGGTAGACGAAGCCGACGAGCGGCGCGCCCCCCTCGTCGGAGAAGACTTCGGCGAGGTTCGGCCGCTGGCAGTGGAAGAAGACGGTGCGGTCGCCCCAGCTCGCGAGCGGGGGCTGTGCCTTGCCGCGCGCGCGTAGCAGTTGCGCGTCGTAGGCGTTCGACTCGGGCAGGTCTCCGTGCAGCGCGAGGAGCAGGCCGGCGAGGTCGTGCGCGTAGGAGTGATCGACGTAGCCGACGACGGGCACCGAGGTCTCGCGCGAAGTGTGGATGAGTTCGGCGAGCGCGTCGGCCATGCGCTGCGAGAGGTGCCGGTCTGTCCCTTTGCGGAGCGAGGCGACGAGCAGGGTGTTGTCGAAGAAGGCGACGGGCGTGCGCTCGCCTCTCGCGCGCCAGCCCTTCTGACGTTCGAGGAAGTCGCAGACGGCGCGCGCCTCGAGCTCGAAGCGCCGGAGCGAGACGACCTGCTCGGGGCTCTCGTATTCGCCCGCGCGCCCGAGCAGTTGGTTGGGCGCGAGGACTTCGAAGTGCACGTCCTTCGTGTAGCGCCCCTCGGGCGCGTGCGGGTTCTCGAAGGAGGCGACCTGGACGGCGGCGACGGGGAGGCTGGCCTCGCGGCCGGGGAAGACCTGGCTGCCGTCGGCGGCGAAGGTCACGCGGCCGCGCAGGGCTTCGAGCGCCCAACGCCGCGCCTCCTCGTGCGAGCGCCACGACTCGCGGAAGGGGACGACCGAGCCGCCCGCGCGTTCGAGTTCGTCGGACGGGTAGGCCAGACGCTTCGCGACGGCGCCCGACACTTGCCGCACCTCCTCGCCCGTCCGGCCCGCGAGCGCCAACAGCCGCGCCGCCAGCTCGCCCACCTCGCCCCGCAGCGAGCGCTCGAAACTGGCGAACTCCGCGCGCTTACTTTCGAGCGCGCCGATAACGTGCGTGCGGTAGAGCATAAGAGGGTGTTGGGTGCTGGGTGCTGGGTGCTGGTTAGAAGCAGGCTCTTACCCAGCACCCATCACTTTCCGCGCTGGATTCGCGCGAGGCGATCCATCGAGTAGGCGTAGCGCGTGGTCTTGAGGCGGCTCTCGACGAAGGTGTAGAAGAGGCCGTCCTTGTCGTCGCTGTACTTCTCGACGCTGCCCTTCGCCTCGCGCCGGAAGGCTTTGTTGGTGACGAGGTTCAGCGACTCGGGCGTGTCCTGCGCGCTCTCGTGCTGGAGGACGATCTGCAAGACCGTGCCCTCGTAGTGCGCGGGCAGCCGCTTCGTCGAGACGAACTTCGGCGTGACGAAGAAGACCGTGACGCGCCCGCCCGCCACGTTGAACTCGAGCGTCCCCTCCTCGCCGTAGCGGTCGGCGACCGGCGCGCCGAGCGCCTTCTCGACGTCCGCCCTCTTCGAGACGAAAGGCTCCAACCCCTTCCACGTCGCCGCCCGAGCGGCCCCGGCCGAGAGCAGCACGGCCAGCGCGAGGGCCAGACTCAAAAAAATTCTGTTTCTCATGCGCAGGATGCTAGCGCAAAAGACGAAGAGCGTAAACCGTAAACCGTAAACCGTGGCGAGAGAGAGAAACCTTCTCGCCACGGTTTACGGTTTGCGGTTCACGGCTTTACTTCGCGTAAGGGCGGACGCGTTCGGCGGAGTCTTTGAAGTAGGCGTCGGTGGGCGCGAGTTGGAGGCCCTTCTCGTAGGCGGCGAGCGCCTTGGCATACTGCTGCGAGGACTCGTAGGAGAAGCCGAGCAGGCGGTAGACCTCGGCGTTCTGCGGCGTCCTGGCGGCGGCCGTCTCGAGCGCGCTGATGGCCTTGGGGAAGTTCTTGGCCTGCACCTGCGCGTAGCCGAGCAGATAGAACGTCTCGTCGGGCGCCTGCGGCGCGGCGGCGGCGCGCTCCAAGGCGACGACGGCCTTCGGGAACTGCTTCGCGAAGACGAGCGCCTGCCCTTGCAGCAAGGCCGAGCGCGCGTCCGGGCGCACGCGCGCGAGCGAGTCTGACGCGCGCACGGCCGAGAGGAAGTCCGCGTCGGCGGCCGCGCCCGTGGCGGCACGGCCGCGGTACATGTAAGCCTGCGTGAGCAGCTCCCACCCCTGCGCGAAGGTCGGGTCGGCGAGCGTCGCGCGGTTGAGCATGTTCACGGCCGTCGCGTAGTCCTGCCGGCCGAAGGCGAGCTGCCCCGTGTAGAGGAGCGCGAACTTGTTCTTCGGGTCGAGCTTCAGAACCTCGCCGAAGGAGCGCTCGGCGTCGGCCTCCCGCTTCAGGTTCATCTCGGCGATGGCGCGGTAGTAGAGCGTGTTGGCGTCGGGCTTGGCGCCCGCGCGTGTCGTGGCGGCGACGAGGAGCGGGAGCGCCTGCTCGTACTTCTCCGCGAAGAAGTAGACCTGCGCGAGCGCGTCCTCGATCTTCGTGTCCTTCTGCCCCTCGGCGCTGCGCAGCTCAAGTGCGCGTTCGAGATCGGCCGACGCCTCGTTGTAGCGCTTCAGGTAGAACTCCGCGTAGCCGGCGATCTTCCAGGCCTCCGAGTTCTTCGGGTCGGCCGCGGAGAGCTTCCGCGCCTCGGCGAGCGCGGCGTCGTACTGCTTCTGCTCGAGGAGCGACAGCGCGTGTGCGGACGAGCCGGCGCCCGCGCTCGTCCCGGCGGCCGGCGTCGCCGCGGCGCTCGCCGTCTCGCCCGTCGGCTGGACGGGCGTCACGCGCCGCGGCCGGGTCGCGCCCGACTGCGCCGAGGCGAGCGTGGTGCAGAGGAGGAGCGCGGCGCAGACGGCAATGCTGTTCGTCAGTCTCTTCATGACAGGGAAATCTTTCATAACGAGAGCTTCTTTTTAACTGCGAGGCCAAGGGAGAGGCCGAACTTCGGATGCCACCCGCGCAGGGCGGGTTCGCCGTAATTCACCGGGTCAGAACCACCCGCGGTAGCGGGTGGCCTGTGCGATACGGCTCTCGCGATTAGCACAGGGCCACCCGCTACCGCGGGTGGTTCTGACCCTTATTTCCTACTGGCCTCTAAGCCCGTGCCCGACTGGTCGAAACCGGGTTGGACGGTGACGACGCCGAACTGTCTGTCCTCTTTCTCGCGGTGGGCGGCCATGAGCCAGACGAAGTTGATGCGGTGGCCGGGGACGGAGACGTTCGGGTGGAAGCCGCGCGGCATGACGACCGCGTCGCCGTCGCGCACGACGCCGACGAACTCCGGCTCGTCCGGGTTCGTGTAGACGAACTGCACGCCGAAGGCCGGCGCCGGCATGTCGTAGTAGACGTACAGCTCTTCGAGCATCGAGGCGTGCTCGTGCGGCGGCCACGAAGTCCAGTGGCCCGGCTCCGAAGAGGTGAAGCCGGCGACGATGCGGCCGGCCTGCACGTTCTTGCCGAGCGCGATGTTGATGGTGCGCGTCGTCGAGGGGCCGCCCGTCTGGAAGCGGAGCGAGGGGTCTTGCTCGATGTCCGCGAAGCGCACGAACTGCAAGGGGTACTTGCCCTCGACCTCGGCCGAGCATTCGACGAGATCGACATGGTCGTCCGTCTCTATCTCGACCTCTGTGTCGCGCGGGAGGTAGATGGAGTCGCGGTGCTCGATGCGGTACGTCTGGCCTTCGGCCTTGAGCGTGCAGCCGCCCGCGAGGCAGATGAGCCCCGTCTCGTACGCTTCGGTCGAGAACGACACGCGCGGCGTCTCTTTATCCAAGATGATGCGGCCGTAGACGAGGTGCTTCATCGAGCTGTTCTCGGGCGTGACGGCGTGGTGGCGCCCCTTCTGCCGGTTCGTGCCGCGGTAGATGTAGTTCTCCGACGACGGCTGCATTTGCGTGCTCATCTCTTCTCTTCCTCTTTCGCGTTGGGCTCTTGTGGCCCCGCCAGTTTACTCCTCCGCCGCCTTCCGAGCCACCCCTCCGAATTTTCCGTGCTTCAAGGACGGCCGCTGTTATAAACTTGCGGCCGTGCCCTGAGTCGTCGTTCGAGTCGCCCGCGTCGTCCGACGTAAGATGCCCAACGAGACCTTCCACTTCACTCCCTTCAGCCTGGACACGGGTGTCGGACTCCTGTACCGCGACGGCGTGCCCGTCCCGCTGGAGCCGCGCGCCGTCAAGCTCCTCGCCTACCTCGTCCGCAGCCGCGGCCGCGTCGTGCCGAAAGAAGAGTTGCTCGACAAGGTCTGGGCCGATGTCTTCACGACCGACGCCGTGCTCAAGCAGGCGGTCTCGCAGATCAGGCGCGCGCTCGGCGACGCGGCCGACGCGCCGCGCTACGTGCAGACCTTCCACGCGCGCGGCTACCAGTTCATCGCGCCCGTCACCGTCGGGACGGAAGAGACGGCCGCGACAACGGAACGTGTCGCCTCACACGAGAGTGATGCGGTCGAGACTCCCGCCGCAGCGACCGCTCACGCGCGCGAGGAGGCGGGGCCGAACTACGACCTTCTGGTCGGGCGCGAGAACGAGCTTTCGCTTCTGCGCGCGGAGTTCGGACACGTGCTCGCGGGCGGCGGGCAGCCCGTCATCATCAAGGGCGAGCCGGGCATCGGCAAGACGCAGCTCGCGAGACACCTCGGCCGCTGGGCGCGCGACGAGCAGGGCGCCGCCTACGTCTACGGGCGCTTCTTCGACTACGCGGCGAGCCGCCTCGCGCCCTACGAGACCTTCATCGACCTTCTGAGCGGCGCGCTCTCCTTCGGCGGTCGCGCACACGCGCCGGGCGAGCTGCGCGCGGCGGTCAAGGCGCGCTGCGGCGTCGTGCTTCCCGACGAGCTGTTCGGCGTCGAAGAGGCGAACGCGCAGCTCGTGCGCGCGGCCTCGGGCGACCACTTCCGCATCGTCGCGCCTCTGGGTAAAGCGTTCCTGCGCCTCAGTCGCGAGCGCCCGCTCGTGATGGTCTTGGACGACCTGCAGTGGGCCGACGAGGTGAGCCTCGACTGCCTCGGCTACCTGATGCGCGTGCGCGCGGCGGAGCCTCTGATGCTCGTCATGCCGGCGCGCGCCGAGGAGGCCTCCGACCCGCGGCACGCCCTCGGCGAGTGGCTCAAGCGGCACGCCGACTACCGCAGCTTCACCTCGATCAAGCTCCAGCCGCTCGGCGAGCCGGCCGTGCGCGAGGCGGTCGAGGAGGCTTTCGGCGGAACTTTGCGCGCGCCGCTCATCCCGCAGGCGGACACCTCCACGGTCTTCCGCGTCACGGGCGGCAACCCCTACTTCCTCGTCGAGACCTTGCGGCTGCTCGTCGCCGAAGGCGCCATCAGCGTGGCCGACGAGGCGGACGGGTCGAGCCCGCGCTGGCGCTGGAACGGCATCGGGAACGTGCCGCTGCCCGACTCCCTGGTGATGGCCGCTTTGGGCAAGCTTGAGCGGACGCCCGCGACCTTGCGCGAGCTGCTGGAGCACGCGGCCGTCATCGGCGACGAGTTCCGCGTCGAGACCCTGGCGCGCATGTCAGGCCGGGGCGAAGACGAACTTGACGAGAGCCTGCGGGAGGGACTCCGGCTCGGCGTGCTCGCCGAGCGCGGGCTCTCTTTCGGTGAAGACTACCGCTTCTACCACACCATCCTCCGCCGAGTGCTCTACGAGAGCCTCTCGCCGCGGCGACGAAGACGCCTGCACCTGCTCGCCGCCGCCGCCATCGAGGAGGTGCACGCGCGCCACCCGGAGCGCCTCGCGGAGTCGTTGAGCGCGCACTACGAGGCGGCGGGCGACGCGCGGCGCGCCTTCCGCTGGGCGATGCGCGCGTGGGCCGCGGCCGCCGCGCGCTGGCACTGGGTCGAGGCCGTCAAGTGCGCCGAGCGCGCACGCCGCGCCGCCGAGCAGCTCGAATTCCACGCCGAGGCGATCTACGCCGCGGGCGACACCTCGTCCAACTTCTTCAGGCCGTTCGCCCGCGAAGACGACGCGGCCCCGCTCCCGCTCTCGGCGGAACTCTCGATGCTGCTCGCGCTCTGCGAGAGCCTGCACGCCGTCGGCCGCAACCGCGAGCTGGAGCCGGTCATCCCCGAGGCGCTCGCGCTCGCCCGCTCCCTGAACGACGAGACGGCGGAGGCCGCGGTGCATTTTCAGGACGGGCTCGTCCACTCCGCGCTCAGCCAGTACCGGGAGGCGCTCTCCGCCATCGAGCGCTCGCTCGAAATCTACCGGCGGCTCGGCGACAAGACGCGCGCGCGGCTCGCCGTCGTGCACCTCGGGCGCATACGCGCGAGCATGGGCGATTACGAGCACGCGGGCGAACTCATCCAGGCGGTGCTCGACGAGGAGGGCGTGGACGAGGAGACCGCGGCCGACGCCGCCGGGATGCTCGGCTGGACGCGCGTGCTTCAAGGTCGTTACGACGAGGGCGTCGGTCTTTTGCAGAAGTGCCTCGAATACCACGCGCGCTGCGGCAACGTCCGGCTGCGCGCCCAAGTCCTGAGACGTTTGCACTGGGCCGACTTGAGCCGCGGCCAGTACGAGTCGGCCGTCGCGCTCGCCAAGCGCGCGCAGAAGGACTTTCAGGCCATCGGCAACCTCTTCGGCGAGGCGAAGATTTACATGGGTCTCGGGCAGGCGCGCATCGCGCAGGGGTTGTACGAGGAGGGCATCGCCTACCTGCGCCGCACGTTGGAGAGTCTGAACCGGAACGGCGACGCGCACTGCGAGGCCGAGACGCTCTGGCTCCTGGGGCGCGCGCACTGCGAGGCCGGACGTCTGAGCGAGGCCGAGGCGATGCTCGCGCGCGCGCTTGAGATGATCCGGCACATCGGCGACCGCGACGACGAGTTCCGCATCCTCGTCGATCAGGCGCGCGTCGCCGTCGAGCGCGGGGAGTTCAAGCTCGCCCTCTCGAAATCCATCGAGGCGGCGAAGATCGCGGCGGAGCTAAACTGCCGCGACGGCCTCGGCTTCGCGCTCGTCGAGCAGTCGCGCGCCGAGCTGGGACTCGCGGACGTGCGCTGCGCCGTCAGCTCGGCCGAGGTGGCCGTCCGCCTCCTCGAAGAGACGGGCTCGGGCGAGCGCTGGCGCGGCTACCGCGCCCTCGCCCTCGCGCTCGAAGCCGAAGGCGGCGAATCGGAAGCCTCCCAATCCGCCCGCCGCCGCACCGCCGAACTCCTCGAAGAGATACGCGAACAACTCCCGCCCACCGACACCCGCCGCCGCGAAGAGATGTCACGCACCCGGCGGTTCGACTGAAGGCAAAAAGCGGTCAACTGGACGCGGGTGACACTTGCAGGCTGTGGGCCGCCACGCCGGAGACCGTCCGACCGTCGGAGAAGTTCACGTCGAGGCTCGCGCCCGTCAGGTTCCAGACCACGTAGGTGGCCGTCGCGCCGTTGAGGAACTTGACGGCGAAGGGGTAGTCGGCCGACGTGGCCGCGTCGCGCGCGCCGAGCGCCGAGATGTTGTTGATCCAGTAGTAGCTGTAGGAGACAGACTCTCCGCCGAGTGGCTTCCATCCGCCGGCCGGCTGGTTATTCAGACTCGCGCCGTCCGAGCCGACCGCCTGCTCAAGCTCGGCCCAAATGTCGGCGGCGGTGTCTTCGCCGAGGGTGGCCGCGTGGTTCCACATCACAGGCTCCCAACTGGCGGCCAGGTATGTCGGCTGGTAGACGGAGAGCTTGGCGGGCGAGGTCGCTTGCTGCCACTGGTTCCACTGATACTGCGAGTTCGCCTGCGACCACTGGTAGACGGCTTGCAGCGTGGTGCTGACCGCCGCGTCCGTGCTGGAGAGGTAGAGCGAGCCGCCGTGGAACGGCAGCCACTCGATGCCGGTCAGGAAGAGCGGATCCATGCCGAAGTCCGAAGTCAGCTCAAGGTAACTGTTGTAGACCTGCGTGCAGAAGCCGACGCCCGACGTGGTATCTCCGCCCTGAATGCTCACGGCGTAACCGGGGTCGGCGATGTTCGCCGTCGAGCCGGCGGGGAAGAGCGCCGAGTCCTCGGACGCATTCTGCGCGCAGTCCATCCAGTACTCGTAGAACGAGTACATCTCGTGCGTGTACATCCAGACGCCGAGGTCGCGCATGTCGGTGTTGCCCGTCAGCTCGCCCCACATGATGACGCCCGTCCACGCGCTCATCGCCTCCGAGAGCGACTCCTGATTGAGGATGTTCTGCGGCAGGCCGCTCGCCCACGAGTGGCCGAAGTAGCCGTCGAAGTGGCGGAGGAACGGCGTGGCTGGGCCGCCGGGGAAACTCGCGGCGCTGTCGCCGACGGCGCCCTGGTCGGCGCGCAGAGGGTTGGCGAGCTCCTTGACGAGTAGATTCACCGTCGCCCCGTAGTTGGCGATGAAGGTGCCCGCGGCGTTGTCCGGGTCTTGCCCCGAAGCCTGCGCCAGCGCCAACTGCGACGCCGCGCGCAGCCAGTAGCCGTAGTGGAAGTGATGGTCGTTGAGGAGCGTGTCGGCGTAGTAGGCGGTCGGGTAAGGGATGAAGGTGAACCACTGCTGGTCGTAATAAAGAAACTGCTGGTTGCTGCTCAGACCCGTCTCACCGGCGAGGGTCGTGTTGCCCTGCTGCATCTGCCACGCCGAGACGCCGGGCGGCCACGGCGTCGTGTCGTCGGCGTAGAGGAGCGCGCCGCTCAGCCACTGCCCGAGCTGCGCGTTGAGCTGGCTGATGGCGGCCTCACCGACGAAGTTGGCGCCGAGCATGAAGGCCGGCTGGATGAGGTCGGCGACGCCGGCGACGAACTTGCCCCAGTCGTAAGAGTCGATGCCCCAGTTCTGTTGATTCGACGGCGGAACCGGAATGAAGTCGTTCTGGGCCGGACTCGTTCCGCCCGCGCCGGGGCTGCTGGCGCCGAAGTTGTTTGCCGACCAGACGGGGGTGCTCGCGTCCCGAAGCATCTGGCCGATCAAGGACATGGGATTGACGCCCGACCCGGCGGGGTAGTCGTAGACGTTGAAGACTTCGTTGCCGGTCAACTGGGCGGCGTTGGGGAGGGCGGGGAGGATGCCGGGGAAGGTGTAGTTCGTGCTGAAGCCGTCGCCGCCGCAGAGCTTGAGCGTGCCCATCACGGTCCGGTAAGTAAGCTCGGTTCCGTCCGCCGTCTGAAGGGGCGTGGACGTGTTGTTGGCGTAGGCCCGCCACTGGTGCGGGAAGAGGCCGAAGAGCGTGGCGTTGTAGGCGCCGTCGGGCTGGCCGAGCGGGAAGGTGAGGTTGTAGTAGAACTCGGTCGTGACGGTGGTCGTCCCGTCGGCCGACGTCACCCTCGGCGTGAACTGGTTCCCCGCGTTGGGGCCGAGCTGCGTACCGGTGCCGTCGTCGTTGCCGTCGCCGTCGAGGTGGCGCGGGCAGCCGTACGCGTAAGGCTGCATGACGGCCCAGTAGCTCTGGAGGACGGCCGCCGCGCCCGTCTCGGGCGTGTAGTAGCTGGCGTAAGCCTCGGCGGACACGTCGGGCATGGCGACGACGATGATCGTCCCGCCGCTACTGCTCGGGAACTGGCAGGCGAGGGCCGCCCCGCCGTTCTCCACAGTCCACTGCGAACCGCTCGGGGCGATGAGGAGGTAGCTGGACTGGTAGTACTGGCCGCCCCCCGAACCCGCGGCGCCGAAGCCGGTGATGGTGATGCCGAGGCTCTCGCCGGGCGGGCCGTCGAAGGGGGGCTGTATCTCGTACCCCTGTGGATACCAGGAGGTCAGGGGCACGTGCGGGTCGTCGACGTACTGCGTGCCGAAGGTGGTGTCGGCCGGGGGCTGCGGGGCGCTCGTGAGACTCGGCTGGTTGGCTGGGAGTTCGCTCGCCGAGCCGACGACCGCGAAGGGCACGCTCAGGGCGCTCGCGTTCGGGTCGCCGGTCGTGACGTCCTGACCGTGCAGGACGAGCCAGAACTGCCCGGTAAAAGTATTTTGCCCCGTCACCTGCGCGGCCGTCGGCGTCCACGTGTAGGGGCTGCTATTGGGAATGTCGCCGGCGAGCAGCGTCCAGCTCGTGCCGCCGTCGGTCGAGATGTACAAGTCAAGATTGGTGTCAGGGCCGACGCCGAGGCTCGCCCACGTGATGGGGTAAGACTCGCCGACGGCGTAGGTCGGCCAGTTGGCGTTGAAGAGGGTGCAGGGCGGGCTGGAAGTGAGGCTGTCGGCGGGGCACTGGTTCGTGCCGGGGATGGGCGGGGCGACCACGCTCGGCAGGAAGTAAGGAGTGAGGAAGATGATGGGGGACGCCGTGGACGGCTGGAACCATGCGTACTCGGTGTCGAGGGTGAGGAAGGCGAGCGGCGAGCCGTTGGCGAACGTGACCTCCAACGACTCGGACGCATTGGAGAGGCTGACGGTCGCGGCCCAGTCGCTGAAACCTTCGAGCTGCGTGAAGGCCGTCTCGCCGCTCGTCGGCAGTGGGAAGGCATTGACCGGCTGCGTGAGTGACGCGGCCGGCGCGACGTAAAAATCACTCTGGTTGTTGCCATAGTACTGCGCCGGCGGCTGCGTGTCGTCGTTGGGGAGTTGGGCGACGTAGTTGTTGCCGGAATTGAAGACCGGCGGTTTCGAGAATTGAAATCCGTTTGCGGTCGCCTCGATGGTGTGCGGCAGCGGGAGCACGGCCTGCTGACCGTTCCACGCGGCGAAGGGCGTCCAGACTTTGTGTGTGCCGACGGGGCCGAAGGTGGCCGCGCTGTAGCCCTGACCCGTGAAGGGGCCGTAGTTGGAGTCCGTGGCGGGGCACTCGTACGGCTGAGGGTTAACCGCGTTTGAGACCGGAACGGAGGCCAGATCGCTCGCCGAGCCGGTGTAATAGTTTCCGGCCTCGTCGCCCGAAGAGTTCGCTACCAGGTTAGCCATCGTCGTCGCTCCTTGTGAATGTGGCGGCGGGCGGCCCACCAGTCGGCGGCTCGCGCCCCCCGCCGGTGGGCCGAACCCTCTTCACAACTGCCCGGGGTTGTTGCTGGCCGAACTCCCGAGGAGCCCGACCGCGGTGGAGAGGAGGCTCGGGGCCGCCCCGTCCCGGTTCGTGAGGGAGGAGACGGCCGGGGTCGTCGTCGTGAGGTTGAAGCAGTCCCAGACGGTGCTGACGATGGACGCGTGGTCGAAGGGGTTCGAGCCCGTCGGCGGAGAGACCCGCGTGCCCTGGGCGATGTAAGGAGAGACGATGATCGCCGGCACGCGGCACCCGTAGACGTTGAACTCGAAGCCGTCCCCCGTCCCGTCACCCAGGTCGGAGGCTGTGGGGATGTCGATGCTGGGCGTGGTCGAAGTGGGGTTCGTGCTGCCGGGGGGCACGGTCGTCTCGATGGTCTGGCCGAGGGCCGTGCTGGAAGTCGTGCTGCCGGACGGAGGGGTGAACGTCGGGGGTGGGACGTGGTCGTAGCAGCCGCCGTGCTCGTCGTAGGTGATGATGAGGAGCGTCTGGTTCCAGTATTTCTCGCTCTGACTGAGTGCGTTGTAGAGCTGTTTGAGGAACGCTTCCCCGTCGGCCACGTCAATCGGGGGGTTCGCGGAGGTGACCGGGTTGCTCGGCGTTTCGGTGCTGGGGTAGTTCGCCCCGCCGGGGTGGTTGGAGTTGGGCGGGTAGGAGTTGGTGGTGAATTGGGTCGCTTTGCTCGGGTCTGAGTTGTATTGGATGCCGTTGGAGTAGCGCGGCTCGATGAAGGAATACTTCGGCAGCGTGCCGCTCGCCAAGTCCTCCATGAAAGTCGTCGGGACTTTTTTGAGCGGGTGTCTCAAAGAGGGCGGCGGGAACGGTATTCCCAGGGACGTGATGGGGCACGGGGGATCATCGCCCCAGTCCGTGTTGTCGTAAGTGGCGACGTTGACGTTGCTCTCACTCGTCGCCGCGGCCATGACGTAAGGCACGGTCAGCATCGAGATCGAGTAGTCGTGGAAATAGACCTTCCAGTTGGGGAGCGTGCTGCTGGCGGAACTCGGGTAGACGGCGTCGAGTTGGTAGAAGATGGAGGGCATGTTCCACTGGGCCTCGACGTACTGCGGGTCGTCGATAAAGCTATAGCTGTCGCTCGTCTTGGTGGCGTCCCAGTAGAGGGCGGGGGCGGCGCAATGAGCGAAGGCCCGGTTGGCGAAGGTCTGGGTCGGCGCGGACGCGAACCACTGGTCACAGACGGCGAAGTTGTTCGCTAGCCACGCCGTCACGGGCATCTGCTCCGGCGTGAAGTAGTTCATCACGTCGGGGATGTTCGGGGCCTGAGGCTGAACCGCGGTGCCGCTCTGGCTCGCGTAATCTCCGGTGAAGCCCTGCATCAGGTTCGCCGTCTTAGAGGGCGGCCACGTCCCGTACGGGTTGGCGGACTGTGAGGAGCCGGTAATCTGCCAGGCCATGTCGCTGAAGAATTCGCCGGGGTCGATGACGGGGATGGTCGTCGGCGGGTAGTAGGTGCCCGAGCCGTCTACCTGCGTCGGGGAGGTCTGGTTCCCTATCGGGATCGGCGGGAGCGTGTTCGGCGGCTTCGAGGCCGGGTTCGGGTTGGAGTAGGTGCCGGGCGCGCCGTTCGAGTCGGCCAGGCCGTTGAGGCCGGTCTGCCCCGCAGGGGGCGTGTCGTACGGGGCCGGGTTGGTTGACAGGTAGAGGCCGCCCAGCACGTTGTCGTAGGAGCGGTTCTCCAGCATGACCACGATGATGTTCTCGATGGGGTTGGTAGAGGTTGACATGAGCGGCGTCTCCTTCACGTCCGAGGCGAACAGGTTGAAGCGCCCGCAGTGTGGCACTACGCGGTGAAGATGGTGTCGGGGCGACCACCCATTTTCGGATGGGTGGGGCTACATATTTTTGAAGCGGCCGGTGAGTAAACGCGAGTCCGGGTTGAGCTAAGCGAGTAGAGCGCCGGACTTTAGTAATGGTGCAAAACCTGTTGGAGACCCTCTGATGGCCGCTACGATGCTCTGCTTTCAGATGGAAGTCAAGACTTATCGGAGTCTCTTCCGGAACCGGAGCGGCGCGATGAATCAGTTCGCCATCCTCTTCGACGGGCAAGTCCATTAATGGCATTTTCGGCCACTAATCCGCGTTAAGTGTCAGGTTCACGCCGCCTTTTGCTTTCCTCCCGGCTCCCTTACCGAACCCTTACCAAACCTTCACCAAACCCTCACGACCTCCGGCGGGAACTTTCGTACAGTGCGGCATCGGTGGACGGCGCGGCTCCAAGGTGAAACCCACGCCCCTCCGTTTGTGCGAAGACTCGGTTTGAGAATGAAGGAGTTTCTTCGGATGAAGACCAGACGATTTATCTCAACCCTCGCGCTACTCTGCTTAGCCTGCGGCGCTGCCGCCGCGCAGACGGCGGGCGGCAGCTACCAATTCACGCTGGAGGACGGGCGGACGAAGTACGTCGAGTTCGACGCCAGCGCGCAGACGGGCGGCGCCGCCGCCGGCAGCATGTTCTTCAGCGACGACGCGCCCGTCACCGACCAGGACGTGGACGGCGTCGGCGACCCCGAAACGACCTACCCCGGCTTCTACTTCCGTGCGGTGTTCGACGACATGCAGGTTACGGACAACACGGCCGTCATCAGCGGGACGGTGCGCGACTCGAGCATCACCGGCCTCATCGGCCGCCGCGTGCTGCTCACGGTCGAGGACAACGGCGACAACACGCGCGTCCCAGACCGCCTGACGTGGGGCGTCTACGCGGACTTGAAGAAGGACTGGACGCCCTCGGACGCGGAACTGCGCGAAGACCCCGGCGTCGGGATGACCTGGACGGCGTCGGACTCCGAGCGGCGCGACGACCAGGGCGTCCGGATGCCCCTCGACGACTCGATAGGCGTCCGCACCTTCCCCCTCGCCTCCTACGAGTTCGTCGTCAACACGACGGGCACGGGCGACATCTTCGTCCGCCCCTAGCGCCCGACGGAACCTTGCGTGACGTTTCGCAGACGTTGCCCGACCAACAATGAACCGACTTATTTGAAGGAGACTACAATGAGAATCTTTTCCGCCACCGTCAAGGCTCTGACCCTCGCCATCGTCATCTCGGTCTTCGCCTCGGCCGCCAACGCGCAGGCGACGCGCACTTGGGTCTCGGGCGTCGGCGCCGACGATAACCCTTGCAGCCGCACCGCCCCCTGTAAGACCTTCGCCGGGGCCTACTCCAAGACCGCCACCGGCGGCGAGATCAGCGTGCTCGACCCCGCCGGCTACGGCACCATCACCATCGGCAAGTCCATCACCATCGACGGCGGCTCGGGCGCGGGCTGGGCCTCGATCCTTGCCAGCGGCGTCTCGGGCGCCATCATCGTCAACCCCGGCGCGGGCGGCGTCGTCCGCCTCCGCAACATCTCGATTAACGGGAACGGCACCGGCACCGACGGCATCCGCTTCCTCTCCGGCACGTCCCTGCACGTCGAGAACGTACGCATCTTCGGCTTCACCGGCGACGGCGTGGAGTTGGCCTTCACGGGCGCGGCGGCCGGCCGGCTCAACGCGCGGAACCTCGTCATCTCTGAGTGCGGCGGCTCCGGCGTCCTCGCCGGCGGCTCGAACACGCTGGCGCACGCCATCGGGCTCGACAACGTGAACATCTCGCAGTGCGGCCACGGCGTCCGCGTTAACAACCGCGCTCAAGTCCGTGTGAGCAACTCCGTCATCACGCTCATCAACGCCAGCGCTTCGAGCACGGCCGTGCTCGCCGACTCGGCCGTCGTCGGCGGCGCGATCATCGACGTGGTCGACTCGAAGCTCGACTACAACTCCATCGCCGTCCAGTCGAACACCAACCAGGCCGTCCGACTGTCCCGAACCCACATCATGGGCAACGCCAACGCGCTCAACTTCACCGGCGGCACCATCGCCACCTACAAGAACAACGAGATCGCCGGCAACACGAGCGGCGAGAACTTCGCGTCGCTGACCCCCATCAACGTCCAGTAACCACCGAAGCTCCGCGGCCGCATCGGGGCCGCCCGCGCCTTCGCTAATCCCGGAGGCGCGGGCGGCCCCCGGAGGATTGCGCCCCGAAGACTTTCGACCGAGTGAGAAGAAGATGATGACGCCCGACTCCCACGCTCTCCAGATCGCGCTCACGGTCTTCGCACTGCTGCTCGCCGCGCTCGGCGCGTTACTGATCTTCAAGGGCGCGCGCGAGGACGAGGCCGCGCCGTCGCTCGACCTGACCGACGCGGACATACGCATCGGCGACGGCGCGAGCGTCCTCCGCTTCCGCCTCGAAGTGCAGCCCTCCGGCCGCACGGCCTTCCGCGCCACGACGAGCAAGGCGGGTCAGTAACACCCGTAGGAAAACTGTGATAAGCCTTAGCGCTTAGGCGGCTGGGGCTTGCGGATGATGCTGCGGCGGCGCGGGATGGGAGGCTTGCGCGCGGCGAGCAGCTCTGGGTAGCGGCTCTTGATGATGGAGGTCAGAATCTCGTTGTGGTTGAGGCCGAGCAGGCGCGCCGCGACTGAGATTTTGCCTTCGGCGGCCTTGAGCGCCAGCTCGATGAATCTCTTCTCGGGCTGGCGCAGTTCCTCTTTGAGCGAGAAGCCGTTCCAGGGTTCCGCGAAGTTGCCGCGCGGGGCCGCGCGCCTGAGCGCGACGACTTCGACGGCGTCAGGCGTGACGACGGTTCCTGTCGGGGCCGACGCGACCGTCTCTTCGATGATGCCTTGAAGCGCACGCAAACCGTCTTCGAGAAACATGCGGCACATCGCCTCGACCGCCTCCGCCGTGAACTCCACGCGCCGCCCGTGCCTTCTCAAGGCCTCTCCGATAAAACCCTCGACCGCCCCACGCACGCGCTCCTCATCCGTCGATGCTTCCGTATAGAAGACACCCTCTTCCGCGCGCGGCTGCGCTTCGAGTACGCGGCGGGCCGCGCGGCGCAGACGCCGTGACACTTCCGGGTCTTGCGTGCGCGCGAGCCGCTCGTCCGCGCGCAGGTAGCCCGCGCGCAGCCCGTCCGCGCCGAGCAGCGGCGCGAGCTCTTCGACCAGCGTGAGCGAGGCAAGCCCCGCCGCCTCCGCGTTCCCGGCCAGCTCCGCTACCTCCGCCGCGCGCACGAAGTCCGCGCGCGCCTCCTCGAACCTTTCCAGACGCGCGAGCGCGCGGCCCCGCGTGGTCAAGCCTTCGGCGAGCAGCGCGTGCTCGCCCGCGCCCTCGAAGACCTCGGCCGCGACGCGCACGAGGCGCTCGGCCTCCGCGGCGCGCCGCTGCGCGAGCAGGACGCGCGCGCGCGTCTCGTCCACCTGCGCGGCGTAGACGCGGTCGCCTAAGTTTAGGAAGAGCGCGCGGGCGCGGTCGAGGTGTTCGTGCGCCTCTTCGTTCCGTCCGAGGATGTGGAAGAAGAGGCCGAGGTTGTTCTCGACGTGCGCCTGGTAGCGCGCGTGCCCCGCCTGTTCGAGATGAAAGCTCGCGGCCGCGTACTCGACGAGCGCGCGGTCGAGAAAGTCTTCGCGGCTCTCCGACGAGCCGAGGTGGTAGTAGACGGTCGCCAGCTCGTTGTGGAACGAGCCGCGCAGGGTGTGGTTGTCGAGCGACTCGAAGAGCGCCGCGTTCTCCTTCAGAATCCGGTAGCCCTCGCTGTAACGCGTGGCCGAGTCTTCGACGACCGCGAGGCGCAGCAGCGCCAAAGCCCTCACCTCGCCGCCGACGCCCGGGCGCGCCAGCGCCTCGCCCAGCAGCACGCGCGCCTCGTCCACCGCGCCCTCGCGCCAGTAGCAGTGCCCCAGCTCGGCCTGCGCCTCCGCGGCGCGCTCGACGAGGCCGAGCCGCTCGAAGAGCGCGAGCCCTTCGCTCATGAGGTCTTTCGCGGCCTCGTGCGCGCGTTCGAGCCGACCGTCGTAGCCGATCCAGTTCGTCAGGACGCCCGCGCGCAGAAGCAGCTCGGCCGCGGCCTCTTCGTCTAAGCCCTCGACCGCGGGGCGCTCGCCGAAGCGCGGCCAGAAGGGGCGGAGCAACTCGCGCGCCTCCTCGTACGCGCCCGCTCCTTCCAGCCTCCGCGCCAGCCGGCAGCGGAGAAGTACCCGCTCGCCCGCGGTCAGCGAAGCCTCGGCGGCCAGCTCGTTCAGAATCTCTGTGCGCACTCGGTTCAATTCGTCTGGTAGTCTTTCGCAGTCGCGCAGGACGGCGAAGAGTCCTGCAACGCGTCGGAGGTTAACTGAATCAAGGGGCCGGTGCCATCCCAGGATGTCAGGTAGATGTGGTTAACGGCATCGCCCTTAGCCCGTCCGGCGAAGACTATCTGCGAGCCGTCGGGCGACCACGCGGGCTCGACCCCGAAAACCGAAGACTCTGTCAGGCTCTTCGGCTCGCTCCCGTCGGCCTTCATCCTGTAGAGGTAAGGGCCGGCGTTTCTCATGAGCTCGCCGCCGCCCTCGCCGTCGCCGACGATGGGCATGTTACCGCACTGCATCGTGCGGTTTTCGATGAGGTTGCCCGTGTAAGCTATCCGCGAGCCGTCGGGCGACCAGACGGGGTCTGCCTCCGCCGAGTCGTTAGAGGTGAGTCGGCGCACGTCGTGGCCGTCGGCCGCGGACATCGTGTAGATGTCGTAGCTGCCCTCACGGTCGCTGGCGAAGGCGATGCGCGTGCCGTCGGGCGACCAAGAGGGGTCTGTCCCGCCCGCGCCGTGCGTCAGGTTCCTCTCTGCGGGCACGTCCGAAGCTTCGGCCCCGAGGCCGCCATCGACGGCGACCGTCAGGATGTTGCCCGGCGCGACGCACGTCAGGACGACGATGCCGCTGCCGGTCGCGTCGAAGCCGCGCACGAAGGCGAGGCGTGAGCCGTCGGGCGACCAGGCGGGTTCGCTGTCGTCGCCGGGGCCGTCGGTCACGCGCCGCAGACCGCTGCCGTCGACGTCGACGACGTAGAGGCTGAACTTCCCTTCGCGCCTGCTGCTGAACGCGACACGCGAGCCGTCGGGCGAGAGCGCGGGCTGCATGTTGAAGATGTCGCCTACGGCCTCGACGATCTTTGTCGGCGCCCCGCCGGAGGTGTCGACGACGTAGATTTCACCGCCACGCTCAAAGGCGATAACGCCGCCCGTGAACGCGAGAGCCGCCCCGGCGTCCCGACCGACAGCCACGCTCAGCGCCGGCGCGCAGACGAGCGCCAGCGCCAACAGCAAAGACCTCGACGCGCGGGCGAGAACAGCCGCACAGACTCTCGCGCTACGTTCCTGCGACATCGCTCAAACTCCTTTCGAGACCGTGAACAGAGACTCGACGTTGGGTTCGCATCATACTCGCCCCGCCGCGCCTGTCAAGCTTAATTTTTGAAATCTTAAAACTTAACCCGACCTACAACATTGCTGTATGCGGGGGCAGGCAGGCCGTGAGGTTGGGATTTGAGATCGGAAGGCGGTCTCTAATTGCCGCCGGTGGAGAGGCGCATGCGGAAGCGCGTGCGGGTCTGCGGCGTGGGCGTCGAGACGGCGAGCCGCCGGCCGCGCACCTGCCGCTCGCCCTTATCGACCGAGCCGGGCGGGCCGGGAGCCGTCAGCACGTTCTCCTCGACGACCGCGCGCGCGTCCTTAGGCGCTTCGATGAGAATATCGAGTCTCGCGCCCGAGGCGTCAATCGAGAAGCGGCCGGCACCCTCCCGCTTCAACACGTCGTCGGCGTGGACGAGCGCTGTGAAGGTGCGCGGTACGGAAGACTCTAACTCGTCGGTGACGTCGAAGCCGCGGCCGTCAAACTCGAAGCGCCGTTCGAAGCGCGTGAGGCCGAGCGCGGGGTCGTAAGCGGCGGCCGCGTCGCCGCGAATCACGGCCGACCGCTCGCCGAGTTGTGCCTCGACGATGCGGACGCGGTTCAACTGTTCGTAAGGCACGCCGTCGAAGGCGTCGTGGCCTTCGCCCTCCTTCGCCTGGCCGCGGCCGTCTACGAGCAAGGAGTTATGGTGCGCCGTCAAGGGCACGCCCGCGTAGCCCGAGTCGCCCGTCAGGTATCGCCCGCCCGCATAGATGATGAAGCTGTTGGCGTCCGGGTGCGCGTGGCCCGAGGAGAGGTGCCAGTCGGGAAACTCCTTCAGGCGCGCGAGCGTCGCGTGCCCTTCGGGCGGGCCGCACTTGAAGGCGAAGGCCGTCGCGTCCCTGCCCCAGCCGCTCCGCCAGTAGACGACGCCGTGGTCTTCGAAGTGGTGCCAGCGCGCCTGCCTCTCGATGGGGACGGCCACGACCTTCGGGTCGTACCAGACGAGCGACCAGAAGTCCTCGGCGTTGACCTGCCCGAAGCCTTCGAGCCACTGCGCGACGCCCTGCGCCTCGCCGCTCTTGAAACGCGAGGCGAGGCGGTAGAGCAGATTGTAGTTCGTGTGGAAGTGCCCGCCGGGGTGCGTGCGCGGGTACTCTTCGCCTTTACCCGCGCGCGTGAGCGGCCCCTCGAAGATGTCTCCGAAGTCGAAGACGTACTGGCCCGAGGGCAGCATCGAGTGCGCGACGTACTCGTGCATCTCGCGGAAGCCCGCGCGGTCGTAGAGGTCTTCGCCGGTGGCGTGCGCGTGCGCGTCCAGGTAGTGGACGAGCCACGGCGTCGAGAAGACCCAGTACTCGAAGCCCTCGTAGTAGTAGCCGTCGGCCGAGTACGTTTCGAGCACGCGGTCGTAAATCGCGCGCGCCAGCTCGGCCCACTCCGGCGCGTCACGCTCCTCGTCATACAGGGCGTAGGCCGCGACGCCCAACCCCGCGATGGGGATGAAGACGTGGTTCTGGCTATAGGAGTAGGTGCGCCCCGGCTTCGGCTTGTAGTAGTCGGCGAGCAGCCGCGCCTGCTTCGCGAGCTTGTCGCGGTAGCGCGTGCGCTCGGCCTGGGTCAGGTCTTTGTAGAGCAGGTCGTAGCCCCAGCCCAGGCCGTAGAGCAGGTGCCCCGCGGCGAGGTCTACGTTCGGCTTGTTGTAGGTGTAGCCCCACACGTCGTAAGAGACGGCGGCGTCCATGTACTTGCGCGCGGCGTCGAGGTACTTCTTATCACCTTCGATCTTGTAGGCGAGCGCCGCCTCGGCGATCCCGATGCCGACCTCGTTCTGCGCGCGCCGCTCCTGTGCGGGCGCGGGCGCCGGCTCCGTCTTCAGAGCGCGCACGTTCTCAAGCGCGCGCCGCCAGATGTCCCTGTGCGTCGTGCGCGCGCGGGTGCGCAGCGCGTCTATCTCTTCTTCGGTGACGTAGACGCGCGGGTGCTTGCCGCGCAGCTCCGCGCGCAGGGCCGAGTTGCGCTCTGCCATCAGGCGCGTGAGCGGGTGCGGCGACTTCTTCCAGGCGGCGGCGGCGCCGGGCGCGTCCTTCGGCCCTAACGCTTCTCTCGAATCCTGCGCGCCTGTGCGCGGTGGAATTAAACACAGAGACACGGAGACACAGAGACACAGCCTCAGGATTTGAAATCTCAGATTTGAGATTCGAGATTGTTTCAGACGTGCCTTCATGTCTCTGTTCACAGCATCAGCATCCCGCCGTTAAGCTCGATGGTCTCGCCGCACAGGTAAGAGGCGGCGTCGGAGGCGAGGAAGGCTATAACCGAAGCGACCTCCTCGGCCGTGCCGACGCGCCCGAGAGGTATGCCCGCGACGTAAGCCTTCATCGCCTCGGGCGTCGAGAAGCGCTCGTGGTAGGGCGTGTCGATAACGCCCGGCGAGACGGCGTTGACGCGCACGCCGTAGGGCGCAAGCTCCTTCGCGAAGCCCTTCGTCAACGTGATCAGTCCGCCCTTCGCGGTCGAATAATGTATCGACCCGAGCGCGCCGCCGTTGCGGCCCGCGATGGAGGAGACGTTGACGATTGTCCCCGTCTTCCGCTCCATCATCGGCGCGGCGACGGCCTGCGAGCAGAGGAACGCGCTCTTCAAATTCAGATCGATCACCTCGTCCCAGCGCTCCTCGGTCAGCTCAAGAATCTTCAGGCGCTCGACGAGCGAGCCGGCGTTGTTGACGAGGATGTCCACCGGCCCCAGCTCTTCATTAACTCGACCGACGAGCGCGCGCACGTCCGCGGCGCGCGTCACGTCGGCCTGCACGACCAGGGCGCGGCGGCCCGCGTTCACGACCTCGGCGCGCGCGGCCTCGGCGCCCGACTCGTTGCGGTTGAAGTTGACGGCCACGTGAGCGCCGCAGCGGGCGAGCGCGACGGCGGTCGCGCGGCCGATGCCGGAAGAGGCGCCCGTCACGAGCGCGACCTTGCCATCGAGATCGAAGTTGGTTCGCATGAGTGCTCCTTGAAGTTAAGACAGATGGACTCGCCTCACCCTGCCGGCCAGCGCGAAGAGGACGAGCGTGCCGAGCGGCGCCAGCACCCCCGCCGCGACGAGGACGGGGACGTAAGAGAAGTGATCGACGACCCAGCCCGTGCCGAGCGTGAAGAGCATCGCGCCGACGCCCGCGCCCGTCCCACCGAGTCCCGCGACCGAGCCGACGGCGCGCCTGGGGAAGAAATCCGAGGGCAAAGTCTGCACGTTGTTAATCCAGACCTGAAAGCCGAAGAGCACGAGCGCGATGAGCGCGAGCGCGACGAAGGGGTTTTCGGCGAAGGCCGCGAAGATGCCCGCGGGCATCAGCAGCCCCGCCACGGCGATGACCGTTTTGCGCGCGCGGTCGACGCTCCACCCGCGCGAGATGAGATAGCCCGAAGCCCAGCCGCCGAGCAGACTCCCCGCGTCCGCCGCCACGTAAGGCACCCACGCGAAGAGCCCGATCTCCTTCAGGCTGAAACCGCGAGCGTTATAAAGATAGAGCGGCAGCCAGGTGATGTAGAGCCACCACACGGGGTCTGTGAAGAAGCGCGCGAGCACGATGGCCCACACCTGCCTGTGCCTCAGCAGGTCGCGCCAGCGCGGCGCGGCTTTCGAGTCCGCCTCTTCAGCCCCACTTCCGACCTCCGGCGCTTCGCGTATCAGCTCGCGCTCCTCGTCCGTCAGCCAGCGGTGCCTGTCCGGCGTCCGGTAGAAGACGAGCCAGAGCGCGAGCCACAGAAACCCGAGCGCGCCGGTGACGAGGAAGGTCGTCTGCCAGTCGTAGTTCACCTGCAGCCAGACGATGAGCGGCGGCGCGACGACGGAGCCGATGGCCGCGCCCGAGTTGAAGATTGCCATCCCCAACGCGCGCTGCCTGACGGGGAACCACTCCGCGACGGCCTTGGCCGCGCCCGGCCAGTTGCCCGCCTCGCCGAAGCCGAGCACGAAGCGCAGCGCGCTCAAAGAGGTCAGCCCGCGCACGAACGCGTGCCCGGCCGCCGCCGCCGACCAGAGCACAATCGAGAAGGTGAACCCGAGCCGCGTGCCCACGCGGTCGTAGAGCTTGCCCGACACGCCCTGACTGATCGTGTACGCGAGCAGGAACCACACGACGACCCCGCCGAACTCCGTGTTCGAAAGCCCCAACGCCTTCGTGATGACGGGCGCGAGCACCGAGATGGTCAGGCGGTCTACGTAGTTGATGAGCGTCGCGAGGAAGATGAGCGACACGATCCACCAGCGCAGGCCCCGCACCTTGAACGCGCCCGCCTCCCTCGCCCCGGCCCCGACTCGCGTTTCGACCATTACTCTCTCCCAGAGGTATAACGAGGGAAAGATTTACCACAGAGGCACAGAGGCACAGCTTCTTGAGAGCTAAAGACCTGAAGCTGTGCCTCTGTGCCTCTGTGGTGAAATCTCATGAAACATTCCCTTCCAATCGAAAGCTTTAGAAGAGCAGCTTCAGGCCGAACTGGATGACGCGCGGGTCGTCCGTTTCGGTGAGCGCGCCGAAGTTCGAGGCGGAGAAGTTCGTGACGAGCGTCCTGAAGTTCGTGTGGTTGAAAAGATTGAAGACCTCGCCGCGGAACTGAAGCCGCACGCCCTCGGTCACGTTCACGCGCTTCATCAGGGAGAAGTTGACCGTCTTGGTCGAAGGCATCTGAATCAGGTTGCGCGGGGCGTTGCCGACGAGCCCCTGGCGCGGGGCGAAGGCGGCGCGGTTGATGTAGCCGCCGCTGACGTAATTGCCGCCCGCGTCGAAGAGGGGCGTCGGCGTCTGCCCGCCCGGCACCGCGCGCCAGTCGCCGACGAGGTCGAGGTTCGACCCGTAGCCGTTGCTCGGCGAGGCGGTAGCGCGGCTCCCGCCCGAGATGCTGACGAAGGCGCCGCTCTGCAAGTTGACGATGCTCGACAACTGCCAGCCGCCGAGGACGTGCCCGACGGGGCCGCTCTGCTTCCTGTACCACGGCAGCTCGTAGACGAAGCTCGCGGCGAAGACGTGCGGCCGGTCGAAGTTCGCGTGGCCGCGGTCTACGTGGGCGTCGAAGGGCACGCGCAGGTCGGACGTTTCGGTGTCGAAGTCGTTGAGGGCCTTGCTGAAGGTGTAGGCCGCGCTCGCCGTGAAGCCGCGCGAGACGCGCTTCTGCACGTACGTCTGGAGCGAGTTGTAGTTCGAGCGGCCCGTGTTCTCCTGCGAGCGGATGGCGCTGTAGCCGAGGTACTGGCGCACGGTGTCGGCCGTGCGGTTCGTGTAGCCGAACGGGTTGGTCGAAGAGACGCTCGACGCCGCAGTCTCAAGCGCGACCGCGGGCAGGATGTAGTTGAGGTCGCGGCGGTGCGTCAGGTGCCTTCCCTGATTCCCGACGTACGACACGTCGAGCACCGTGTCCCACCAGAGCTGTCGCTGCACGCCGAGGCTGTAGGCGTAGACGGCGCCGGGCTGCATGTCGAAATCAAACACGGCCAGCGTCTGCACGAGCGGCCTCCCCGTCCCGCCCGCGCCGATGGTGTCGAGCGGGTTGACGAAGCCCGAGAGCCCCGAGAGGTTCGCGGGCGTCGTGAACTGCCGCGCGTTCGTCACGGTCGCCACGCTCGCGAACGGCGCGTTCGCGCCCGAGTCGCGCAGGGGGTTCAGGAGCGTGCGGTCGTAGTAAACGCCTGCGCCCCCGCGGATCGAAGTCTTGCCGTCACCCCACGGGTCCCACGCGAAGCCGAGGCGCGGCGCCACCTTCACCGGGCCGCTCGAGGCGAGGCCCGCGGGTCGGTTCGAGATTAAGCGCTTCAGGTTCGGGTCTGTGACCTTCGCGTTACTCGGAAGGACGAGGCCGTTGTACGGGTCGAAGAAGCCTTGCGCGCGCGTCCCCAGCCCCGTCGGGTCGGCCGTCAGGTTGATGACGCCGCCCGAGATGTTCGACGCGAGCGGCGCCTTCAAGGGGTCGAAGCGCGTCGGGTCGAAGCCGACGATGTTGCCGTCGTCCGCCACCGCCCAGGGGATGTACTGCGCGCGCAAACCCAGCGTCAGGGTCAGACGCCTGTGCACGCGCCACTGGTCGTTGGCGTAAGTTTCGAACTGGTTGTAGTGCGTCGGCGCGTTCGTCGTGTTCGAGGTCTCCGTGTAGCGGGTGAAGGCGCCGAGCAGGAGGTTCGCGACCGCGTGCCCCGCGTCCTGCGGCCTGAACGAAGTGCCCGCGGTCGAGCCCGTGCTGAACGTGATGTCGCCGCCGTCGCGCACGCGCGTGTTCTCCGACTTGAACGAGTTGATGTACTGCGCGCCGAACTTCCAGGTGTGCGCGCCCCACACCTTCGTCAGGTTGTCGCGCAGCTCCCAGTTGCGCGCGTCGATGGTGTACGGCAGGCCGTTGCCGCTGATGGTCGAGTAGCCTTGAATGGCGACCTGCGGAATCTTGTTCAGGCGGTTCTCGGGGAACAGCTCTGTGAAGTTGATGCCGTAGGTCGAGCGCGCGATCTGCGCCTCGTCCTGGTAGCTCACCTCCTGGTCGTTGCGCTGCCAGGCGACCGAGGCCTCGTTGACGAGCGTCGGCGAGAGCACCTGCGTCTGCGAGACGAGAAAGGTCTTGCCGTTGCGGACGTGGTTGTCGGGCGCGATGGGCAGGTTCTGGTTGTCGAAGGTCGAGCCGAGCGGGTTGTCCGAGTCGAAACGGTCGTGCAGCCAGCGGACGAAGAGGCTGGAGTTCTGCGTCGCCTGATAGTCGACGCGCAGAACGTCCTGCCGCACGTTGCGCACCGTGACCGGCGCGGCGATGTACCGGTCGGCCCCCGCGTTCGGCGAAGGGAAGAGTTTCAAAATGGCGAGGCCGTTCGGCGACAGCTTCGAAGCGGGGATGACGTTGCCGGGGAAGGCCACGCCCGTCGTCGAGGCGGACTTGTCGCAGAGGATGAAGCGCGTCGCCGTCTGCGTTATGCCCGACGGCGTGCAGGACGTGTTGTTGGCCGCCACGCCCGCCGGCAGGAACGCGCTGAAGTCGCCGCGGCGCATCGCCTCGGTCGGCACGAGCTCGTTCAGAGACCTTCCCGTCCGCGGCCGCTTGAACTCCATGCCGCCGAAGAAGAAGAGCTTCTGCTTGTAAGCCGGGCCGCCGACGAAGCCGCCGAAGTTGTTGAAGCGCAGCAGGGCCTTCTCCGGCACCGTGCGCTGCTTGCTCTCCCAGGAGTACGCGTTCAAAGCGTCGTGCCGGAAGAACTCGAAGGCCGTGCCGTGGTACTCGGTCGTCCCGCGCTTCGTCACGACGTTGACGGCCGGGCCTGCCTGCGCGCCGTACTCCGCGCTGTAAGGACTCGACACCAGCTTGAACTCCTGAATCGCGTCCACGCTGATGTTGTTGACCTGCGTGCCGACCGAGCCGTGGTCGACGTTGCTCGCGCCGTCGAGCGTCGGGGCGGTGCGCCGGCGCAGGCCGTTGATGGCCGTGTCGTCGATGCGCACGTTCGTCCCCTGCTGCGTGTCGCTCGTCAGGGAGGAGGTGCCGGGCGCGAGGTTGATGAGCTGCGCCCAGTTGCGGCCGTTCAGCGCGAGCTCCGTCACCTGCGTCCCCGAGATGAGAGTCTCGACGTTGGCCGTCTCGGTGTTGACCGTCTGGTAAGTGTTCTCGCTCACCTGGACGGTCTCGCTCACGCCCGCGACGTTCATCCGCACGGTCATCGAGAAGGTGTTGCCCACGTCGAGCTTGACGCTCTCCTGCACGACGGCGGTAAAACCTTCGGCCTCGACCGTCACGCGGTAGACGCCGACGGGGAGGTTGGGCACGACGAAGAAGCCCTCGCCGTCCGTGTTCGCGGTGCGGCGCACGGCCAGCTCCTTGCTCTCGACGACGACCGAGGCGTTCGGGATGACCTCCTCGCGCACGGTGGTCACGGTGCCCGTGATGCTGGCGTTGATCTGCTGCGCGGGCGTCGTGCGCGGGACGAGACCCAGGAGCAGCGTGGCCGCGACGAGGGAGGCGAGCCGGCGGGTCAACCTCCCCGCTCCCTGAGTCTGTCTGCTGAAGGCCGCGCCCTGCCGCGGGCGCGTGTGTCGGGCGAATCCTTGTCTCATCACGGGAGCCTCCTTCTGCTTCGTGCCGCAAGAAAGTCGGGTCACGGTATGTTAGCGTTATCACAGAGGGCCGCCCGGTTTTCGTCCCTTCGCCGGCTGTGCCCTCTGCTTCTGTCTCGGTATGAGCGAACGCCCCGTGCGAGGGCGCGCGCCTGGTCTGCGAGGTGTCTCTTTATTCGGCGACGGTCGAGGCGCGCACGACCAGTTCGCAAGGCATGACGCGCTCCTCGCGCGCGGGCGTCTCGGCCGACCCCATGCGGCGCACGAGCGCCTCGGCCGCGACGCGCCCCTGCTCGCGCGTGGGCTGGCGCACGGTCGTCAAAGGCGGCGACGTGTGCGCCGCCAGGGGCACGTCGTCGTAGCCGACGATGGCCAAGTCCTGCGGAATCCGAAGCCCCGCCTCCTTGGCCGCGCTCATCGCGCCGACGGCCGTGAAGTCGTTGCGCGCGAAGACCGCGGTCGGCCGCCTGCGCAGCGAGAGGAGCTTCTTCATCCCCTCGTAGCCCATCGCCTCGGTCGAGTAGCCGGGCCACTGGTCGCCGCCGCCCGCGCGGCCGACGATTGAGCGCTCGTCCGCCTTCAGGCCGTGCTCGCGCATCGCTTCGAGGTAGCCGTGGTAGCGGCGCAATCCCACCCCGCTGGTCGGCGTAACCCCGATAAATCCAATGTTTTTGTGCCCGAGCGAGATCAGGTGGGCCGTCGCGTCGTAGCCGCCGCGCAGGTTGTCCGCGGCGATCAGGTCGGCCTGCGGGTGTCGGAAGTCGCGCCCGATGAGGACAACCGGGATGCCGCCTTCGATCAGTTCCGCGAGCCGGTCGTTCCCCAACTTGTTGGCGCGCGTGGCGACGATGACGCCGTCCACGCGGTGGTCTGCCAAGGAGTCGAAGGCGGCGATGTCCTCGCGCGCGCTGTGCTCGCTGACGCAGATGAAGACGTTGTAGCCCTCGGCCGACATCACCTCGCGCACGGCGCGCGCGAGCTCCGCCGCGAACGGGTTGGCGATGTCCCCGAGCACGAGCCCGATGGTGTCCGTGCGCTGCCGCTTGAGCCCGCGCGCGAGGCCGTTGCGCCGGTAGTTGAGGGCGCTGACGGCGTGAAGCACCTTCTCGCGCGTCTCGGCGCTGACGTAGCCGTTCCCGTTGACGACGCGGGAGACGGTCATCGGCGTGACGCCGGCTGACGCGGCGATGTCTGCGAGCGTGGCGTGCCTCTTCTTTGGAGTCGAGCGGCGCATCCGGCCTCCGCCTTAGGGCTGTGCAACTTCTGTTAACGTTAACCGGGGAAGGTTAATAACACGGGTCGGCCGCGCTTGGCAACACTTTTTTGTTCGGCCGCCCGATTATTCACGGTCGGACAATGTGAGAAGTGATTTTTTTTCGCGCCGTTGGGAATATGCCGGCCGCTTCCCACACCTTACCAGGACGAAGCGGCCGGAGGGCTGCTCGAATTTAAAACTTCGGGACTGAAGGAGACCGCGATGAAAGTCAGATCGAACGTGAAGGCCGGCGGCGTCAAACTCAACCACAACCAGAAGGTCAAAGGCCTGCGCGTCAAGGCCGGTGACACGGGCAACGGCGACGGCGTCAAGCTCAACCACAATCAGACCGTCAAGCGTTAAAACAACGAGGCCGCCGTCAAACGGAGAGGCCGCGCGCGCGCCGTTCTGGCGCGCGCGCGGCCTTACGTCTAACAGCCCCGTTTTAGAAGTTCAGCTTGAGGCCGAACTGGAACTGGCGGGGGTCGAAGGAGGCGGTCGAGCGGCTGTAGTAGCGGCCGTTGCTGGCGCGCTGGTTGAAGGCGTTCACGTCGAGGAAGAAGCCGGAGGCCGACGCCTCGTTGAAGCGGTTGAAGAGGTTGAAGCCCTCGGCGATGAGGTCGAGGCGGACGCGCTCGCCGAGGCGGATGGCGCGCGTGACGCGCAGGTCGAGCGAGGCGTAGCCGTGCGTGATGCCGCTGTTGCGCCCGAGGCTGCCGTCGGTGAAGAAGTCCGGGAGGACGAGCGTGCCGTCCGCGGCGACGCTCGGGCGCTCGTTCGACCCCTGCTGGTCGCCGTTGCGATCCTGACCGGTGACGATGTTGAAGGGGCGTCCCGAAGAGAGTTCGAGGATCGGCGCGACCGTGAAGTCGGAGAGGAAGCCGTGCCATCCGCCCTCGCTGCGCCAGCCGCCGGGCGACGCGAGCACGCCGCTGAAGACGAAGCGCTGGCGCTGGTCGAAGAGCGAGTCGGCGCGCTCCAGCCGCCGGTTGCGGTTGTCCTGCGGCTTGAGCAGCGTCTGCAGGTCGCTCGACTCGTCGATGGCGTGCGAGAGCGTGTAGGTGGCGAGGAACTGGAAGTTGTGCGAGAAGCGCTTCTTCACCTCAAAGTTCAGCGCGTGGTAGGCCGAGTTGGCGTCGGAGAGCTGCGCGCTCAGGTCGCCGAAGGGCGAGATGGGGCCGGGCGTGCGCACCGAGCCGGCAATCGCCGCGTCGAAGACGGACTTGGTGACGGCGCCGCCCGTGGCGCTCGCGATGAAGAAGTAGTTGGGCGCCGACGGCCGGAAGAAGTTGGCCGCGAGCGGGCTGACGAAGACGCCGCCGCCGGGGAAGTTGCTGCGCGCGACGAGCCCCGGGATGATGACCGTGTAGAGGGCGCTGCTCGTCGTCGGGACTGAGAAGAGGAACGCCTCGGTCGTGGACGCGGGCGCGCGGTTGGCGAAGCGCCGGAAGTTCTCGACGAGGTTCGGGATGACCGGCGCGTTGATGTCCTGCGGGTGCGGCAGGTGGTGCGCCCCGACGTAGATGTACGAGCCGGAGACCGAGATGTCCTTCGTCAGCTGCCTTTCGACGGCGAGGTTGGCCTGGTTCGCGTAGGCGTACTGGAAGTCCTTCGAGACGTGGAGCGTGAAGGGCAGGATGGGGCCGAAGCCCGGGAACGTGTTGGCGAAGCGCATCTGCCCGAAGAGGTACTGCGCCGTCGGCGCCACGCCCGGCGTGTTGAGCCCCGGCGGGCAGATGGGCGAGACGGTGGCCGCCGAGCAGACCGTGCCCTGGAACGCCTGGTAGATGTTGAAGGAGGCGGTCGGGGTCGGGAGTCCGGGCAGAACGTTGGTGTACTGCTGCTGCTGCGAGGCATCGGCGATGTCAGAGTTGAAGGCGATGGCCAGCAGCGGGTGGTCGTAGAAGAGCCCGTAGGCGGCGCGGATGACCGTCTTGCCGTTGTTCGCCGGGTCCCAGGCGACGCCGACGCGCGGCGCGAAGTTGTTCGTGTCGCGCGGGAAGCCCTGCTGGACGTTCATGAAGTCCTGCGCCGTCTGGAGGGCGGCGGGGCTGAGCACGATGCCGGTCAGCGGGTCTGTGAAGCCGACGGGCGGAACCTCGTCGGTCAGCTCCACGTCGTAGCGGACGCCGTAGTTGAAGGTCAGGTTGTGGCGGATCTTCCAGGAGTCCTGCGCGAAGAAGGCGAGCGGGCGGTTCCGGATCGAGCTGCCCGGGTCGCCGAAGCCCTGGATGAAGGCCGAGGGCAGACCCGCGCCGTAGGACTGCGTGGGCGTGAGCGCCGGGGCCGTAGAGGGCAGCGCCGGGAAGAACTGCGTCAGCACGGTCGTGCCCGTCTCCGAGACGTTGTAGAGGCCTGGGAAGTTCAGCTCGAAGCGCGCGCCGACGTGGACGCTGTTGAGGTCGGCGCCGAACTTGAAGGTGTGGTTGCCGGCCACGACGTTGATGTTGTCGGCGAACGCGTAACGGGTCTCGGTGCGGTCGACGGGCGAGAAGGGGTTGGGGCCGAGGAAGGCCGTGCCCGAAATCTGGATGGCGACGCCGCCGCCCTGCGAGACGAAGAGCGCGCGCCGGCGCCCGAAGTTGAAGCGCGCCTCGTTGACGACGCTGTTCGAGAGCGTCGAGGCGAGCGAGGCGACCACCGAGCTGTCGCGCAGAACCTGCCGGCCCGTGCGCGAGAAGTCGTTCTGCCCCAGGGACTGATTCTGCGACTCGTCCTGAATGCCGTCGAGCTCGCTCGGGTTGTAGCCGAAGCGCATCGTGAGCTGGTTCTTGGTGGTAATCAGGTGGTCGAGGCGCGCCGAGAAGAAGGTCGTGTCTTCGGAGATGGGGAAGATGCGCGCGAGCTGGTTGAGCGGGCGGAAGGCGCTCGGGTTGCCATTGGCGTCCAGGGTGTTGACGGGGACGGGCACGCCGGAGGCGAGGAAGCGCTGCCCGATGACCTGGCCGGCGGGGACGCCGAAGGCGCCTCCGGGGCTGATGTTCGTGCTGCGGCCGTTGAGCGCCGTCTGGCCGCCGGCCGAAGCGAGGAACGCGTAGCCGACCAGTGACTGGATGCGCGCTGGTGCGTTCGGGTCGCCGCCCGCGGCGGCCACGAGGGCGGCGCCGAGCTGCTGCTGGATGAAGGTAGCCTGCGGGGCCGTCAGGTTGGTCAGCGTGACGCCGGGCAGCCCCGGCACCGGCAGCGCCGTGCCCGCGCCGAGCGAGACCGACGAGCCGATGAACTGCGCGCCCGAGCCTAAGACGTTCGAGGTGAAGTAGCCGGACTCCTGCCGGCGGCGCTGCTCGAAGGCCGTGAAGAAGAAGGTGCGGTCGCGGTCGAGCGGGCCGCCGAGGGTCGCGCCGTACTGGGCGCGCGTGAAGGGCGGCTTCTTATTCGGGTCGTTGTCGATGATGGGCGCGAAGGGGTTGCGCGCCTGGATGCTCTTGTGGCGGATGAAGCCGAAGACGTTGCCGCGCAGCTCGTTGGTGCCGCCCTTGGTGACGACGTTGACGATGCCGCCGGTGGCGCGCCCGAACTCCGGCGCGTAGGAGTTGGTCACGACCTGGAACTCCTGCACGGCCTCCTGCGAGACCGTTGAGCGCGAGGCGTTGATCGAGTTGTCGGTGTTGTCCGCGCCGTCGACCTGGACGAGGGTCGAGCGCCCGCGCTGGCCGCCGACGTTGAGGCCGGAGGAGGGGGCGGGGCCGATGGGTCGGTCGTTGCCGCGGTTGACGAGCGAGCTGGTCGTGGCGAAGCCGAGGTAGTCGCGCTGGTTGATCGGGAGGTTCTCGATGCGCGTCTGGTCGATGGTGTTCGAGACGCTGGTTCTTGAGGTCTCGACCAGCTCGGTCGTCGCGCCGGTGACGGTGACGACGTCGCTGAGCTGCCCGAGTTCGAGCGCGATGTCGAGGTCGGCGCGCTGGCCGACGGTGACGGTGACGGAGGGGACGACCGCCTTCTTGAAGTTGGTGGCCTCGACCGTCACCTCGTAGGCGCCGGGGGGGAGCTGGAGGAGCTGGTAGAAGCCGTCGTCGTTGGTCGTCGTCGTGCGCGTGACGCCGACCGCCGGGTTGCGCGCCGTGACGGTGGCGCCCGCGACGACCGCGCCCGCCGGGTCGCGTACGAAGCCGCTCAGGTCGGCGGAGGTCGCGTTGGACTGGGCCAAGACGTGGACAGCGCCGATGGCGAGCGCGAAGGCGCACGCGAGCACAAAACGGTAAGCAGTCGGGAGCCAACGCCTGTGGTTAGCACGCATAACTCTTCTCTCCTTGAAAGACAAACTGATTTGGTTCGGGCGAGGCGTAGATGCGGGCGGGACAAAGTTCCCGCGCCAAACAAATCCGCCAGAGAGATTTTTCAAGGCCGCTCGGGAACAGACGACGGGCGCGCGCCGGGAAGCTTGAGTCGCGTCTAGCCCGTTTCTTGAAAAGGAGGCTTGTGCTTTTGCCTGTTCGTTACGGAGAGCGAACCTTCTCTACTTGCGTCCGACTTTGTACCTTAAACGCACCGCCTTTGGCAAGAAGCAGTAGGCGGTAGGCAGAGGGCAGTACACGCCGCTGACGCGGCGCTTTCAACTGCCTACTGCCGTCTGCCTACCGCCTACCGTTCCCCCTCGTCGAGCGCGCGAGGCGGCGGCGGAGGGAGGCGCTCGCGTTGAGGGCGACGACCGAGACCTCCGCGAGCGCGGCGGGCGCGAGCGCGGCGCGGCGCAGGAGGCCGCACAGGCGCAGCCGCGCGCCGAACCGTTCGGCGTAAGCGCGGCGGTAGTGCCGGGCCATCTCGTCGAAGTTACGGCCGCCGCGCGCGAGCCAGTCTGAGAGAGCGCGGGCCGCGAGTTCGCCGCCTTCGAGCGCCATCAACATCCCGCTCCCCGTGAAGGGGTCTATGAAGGCCGCGGCGTCGCCGACCGCGAGCAGACCTTCGAACGGCGCAGGCTCGTGCCGGCCGAAGCCTTCGAGCGAGACTCCGAGCCAGCGCGTCCGCGCGGTCGCGTCTTTGAGCGACTCTGCGGCGCGCCGGTTCTTCAAAAGGACTTCGCGCAGCACGCGCTCGGGGTCGCTCGCGGCGGCGCGCACGTCCCCGGCGCGCGTGATGAAGCAGAGGTTACTCAAACCCTTCTCCACCGGACTCAGGCCGCCGTAGCCGCCGGGGTAGAAGTAGATTTCGCAGACGCCCTCCGCGCCGCGCGCGCCTTCGAGATGTGCCTTGAAGGCGACGAGTGCCGCGCGCCTTTCGTGCCGCCCGTTCTCTTCCCTCCCCAGGTCACGCTCGGCGCGCCGCACGACCGCGCGGTGCCGCCCCGTCGCGTCGAGCGTCACGCGCGCGCGGAACTCCTGTACGTCGCCGCCTTCCACATGCAGCCGCACGCCGCGCACGCGCGCGCCTTCAACGACGAGCGAAGCGAGCGCGGCCTTTTCGATTACCGTAGCGCCAATCTCTCTCGCGCGCGCGAGCAGCCGGGCGTCCATCTCCGCGCGGCTCAGGCCGAGCGCGTCGCCGCCCTGCCCTCCGAACCAGGCGCTCGGCACGGAGACGCCGCGGCCCGAGGGAGCGTAGAAGACCGTCTCCGAGACGCGCGCGCCGCCCCCGCGCGACATCGCCTCCGACACGCCGAGCCGCTCGAAGTGTGTGAGACATTCGGGCGAGATGAACTCGCCGCACAGCTTGTCGCGCGGGAAGCGCTCGCGCTCCGCGAGCAGCACGCGCGCGCCCGACGCGGCCAGGTGCACGGCCGCCGACGCCCCGGCCGGCCCGCCGCCCACGATGATCGCGTCGAACTCCGCCTTCATACGCTCGCCCTTAAAACCAAACGATACGGGAAGCGCCGCTCGACCTTCACGTCCTTCAAACCCGCGCGCTCGCCTAAACGATGAAGTTCGCCGGGACGGAACGAGCGGAGGATGGAGAGCGCGCCGTCCTCTCGGACGAGGCGGTTGTGCAGGATGAGCCGGCCGACCGTCGTGTAGAAGTAGTAGGCGACGGGGTGGCGGTGCAGGTCTATGCAGTAGACGCGGCGGCGGGCGACGCGCGCCATCTCTTTGAAGACGCGGACGCACGCGTCGTCGCGGAAGTGGTGAGTGAAGAGCGAGCACATCACGTAGTCGAACGCGCCGTCGGCGAAGGGCAGACGCATCACGTCTCCGCGCACCGACGCGATCTCGGGAAACTCGCGCGACTCTTCGAGGAGTCCTTCGGCCGCGCGCGCGTTCAGCTCGAGTCCTATCAAATTAGTTTTCGAGCCGCGGCTCCGAACCGCGAGCGCCACCTCCCGCAGCAGCTCGCCCGTGCCCGCGCCCACGTCGAGCAGGGTGAAGTCGCGCGCGCCTTCGCCCAGGACGTCGGGCAGCACCGAGCGCTTGAGGGCGCTGATGTCGCCGAGCCATTGGTTGACGCGGCGCAGCTCGGCCAGGCACCCCTCGTACTCTTCGGGCGTGTAGTCGCCCTTGTCGATGTGCTCCGGCTCGTAGCTGCGCCGGCCGAAACGCGCGCTCATCTCAGGACGAAGCCGTAGGTGATGACGCCCGTGACCTTGACCGGCTTGCCGCAGAGCGTCGTCGGCTCGAACCTCGCCTTGCGCGCCGCCTCCACGCTCGCGCCGTGCAGGGGTGTCGGCCCCGAGACGGCCTTCGCCGACGCGACCTTGCCCTCCTCGTCAATGACGATCTGCACGGCGACCGTGCCCTGCGCGCGCGCCATCTTCGCCTCGGCCGGGTAGCTCGGCTGTGGCTTCTTGATCGCCTTCCCGTTGAGGACGCCCCCCGCTACTATCTGCTCGATCTTATCCGCGTCGGGCGAAGGGTTCGCGGGCGCGTCCACCTTGAGCGTGTCGGTCAAAGTCTTCCACGCGGCGGCGCCCGCGGCCTCGTCCCTTTCGGCGCGGACGTGGACGAGGTGCAGCAGGCGCTGGCCGAGCAAGACCGTGTAGACCTCGGCCGTCGTCGGCGCGCCTTCGAGCATGCCGCTCATACGGAAGCCGAGGGCTGTGCGCCCGTCGACCTGTATGCACTGCGCATCCCTCGTCGAGGGCGGGTAGCTCAGCCCGAGCTTGTTCGCGATGTTGGTGACGTAGGGCATGGTCACGGTCGAGCGCGCGCCGTAGAGTTCCATCGCGGTCGTAATCAACCTGCGCTGCGCGAAGACGAAGATGATGTTCGAAGCGCCGTCGCGCCTGAGCATCAAGCGCTGCATCTCGGCGTCGCCCGTGTCGGCGAGCGTCCAGCCGGCCGCGTAGTCGAACGCGAGACCGTCCTTCGCGTAACGCCCGCCCGCCCCCTGCGGCGCGGCCGGCGTCGCTAAAAAGATGACGAAGATTAAGAGTGCCGCCTTCATGGTCATCTACTTCTTAAAGAATCAAAGATGCGAGTAGCTGGGAAGGATTTAACCACAGAGACACAGAGGCACAGCTGGTTGAGCTATAAGGTCAAAGCTGTGTCTCTGTGTCTCTGTGGTTAAACTCTCCCTGACACCCGCCATTCCCTCTTCACCCCGCGAGGCGCTCGACGACGAGCGCGCTGTTCTTCGAGCCGAAGCCGATGCAGTTGCAGAGCGCCACGCGCACGTCGCTTTCCCGCGCGCGGTTGGGCGTGTAGTCGAGGTCGCACTCGGGCGCGGGCTCGTCGAGGTTGACGGTCGGCGGGATGACGCCCGTCCGCATCGCGCACAGAGTCGCGGCGAGGCCGGCCGCGCCGGAGGCGCCCTGCGGGTGACCTATCTGCGACTTGGTCGCGGACATCGGGATGCGCCCTGACGCCTCACCCAGAGCGAGCTTGAGCGCACGCGTCTCGATGCGGTCGTTCAGGACGGTCGAGGTGCCGTGCAGGTTCACGTAGTCGACCTCTTCGGGCGCGCGCCCCGCGTCTTCGAGCGCGAGCCGCATCGCGCGCGCAGGCTCCTCGCCCGTGTCCTCCAGGCGCACGCGGTGGTACGCGTCGCACGTCGCCCCGTACCCGGTTATCTCAGCGTAGATGTCCGCCCCGCGACTCTTCGCCCGTTCGTACTCTTCGAGCACGTAGACCCACGCGCCCTCGCCCAAGACCATCCCCGAGCGGTCGCGCGAGAAGGGGCGCGAGGCGCGCGCCGGCTCGTCGTTCCAGTCTTCGGTCAAGACCTTCATCAGACAGAAGCCCGCGAGGATGCCGGGCGCGAGCGGCGCGTCGGAGCCTCCGGCGAGCATCGCCTCCTGCCTGCCTAAAGCGACGTGCTGGGCGGCGTAGGCGATGGCGTCCGTCGAGGAGGTGCAGCCCGTCGAGACGACGTGCGAGAGGCCGCGCAGGCCGAAGGCCATCGAGAGTTCGGAGGAGAGCCCGCCGTGCGTTGAAGAGGGGATGGTGTAGACGCTCGCCGCCGCGGAGTCGCCGCGCTTGAAGTACTGCTCGTACTGCCGCTCGGTGAATTCGAGGCCGCCGCCGCCCGTGCCGAGCACGACGCCGAACGCGCGTCTTTCGTCGAGCGAGAAGTCGGAAGACTGGAGCCGCGCGTCGTCCAGGGCCTCGCGCGCCGCGGCGAGCGCGAGCGGGACTGTGCGCGCGACGTGCCGCCTGTCCTTCGCCTTCAGCTCGCGCTCCCAGTCGAAGTTCTGAACCTGCCCGGCAATGCGCACGGGCGAGGCGGAGACGTCGAAGCCTTCGATGCGTCGGATGCCGCTCTCGCCGCGCACGAGCGCGCCCCAGAACGCCTCACGCCCGACGCCGAGCGGCGTCACGCAGCCGAGTCCGGTGATGACGACTCGCCGCGGCTGCCTCAAATTTCTAAGCATAGGATATGAGCCGTTACGGCTGTCGAAGGTCAGACGGATTTGGTCGGGGATCGCTCGGGGGACGGCCTAAGAATAACACGGGCGCGCCGAGTCGGCAGTAACTTTGAGGGCCGCGGGTCGTGCTTCAATCTGCGCTCGCCTTCCGACGTTTGAGCCACAGCCACAGCGCGGCGCACGCGAGCGCGAAGGCGCCGCCGGTCATGTCGAGCAGGCTGTCGTAGATGGTGCCCGTGCGCGAAGGGAGGAAGCTCTGGTGGTACTCGTCCGTGAGCGCGACGCAGGCGACGAGCGCGAAGGCCGCGGGCCACCAGAGTCGTCTCAGCCATTCGTTCCGTGAAGTGCCGAAGGCGCGCGCGGCCAGCAGCGCGAGGAGCGCGTACTCGGAGAAGTGCGCGGTCTTGCGGACGAGGAAGTGGACGTATTCGAGCGAGCCTTCGGAGATGTCGGGGAAGAGCCAGAGGAGCAGCGGCCGGATGATGCGCGACGTGTTCGACGCGGAGAAGCTGGCCGAAGAGGCAAAGAGCACGAAGCCCGCCCACGCGACGAGCGGCACGTAGCGCGAGAGAAATGATGAAGGACGAAGGACGAAGGACGAAGTGAAAAGGCGGAAGGATGAAGGCGGTAGGGACGGCCGTCCGGCACCCCTTTCATCCTTCATCCTTCCGCCTTCATCCTTTAGAGTGCGGCCGCGCCGGAGACGATCTCGATAATCTCGCGCGTGATGCTCGCTTGGCGGATGCGGTTCATGTTGAGCGTGAGCGACTGAATCAGCTCGCCCGCGTTCTTCGACGCCGAGTCCATCGCCGTCATGCGCGCGCCCTGCTCGCTGGCGACCGATTCGAGCAGCGCGCGGTAAATCTGCGTCTCGACCAGGCGCGGCAGAAGCTGGCTGAAGATTTCGGCCGGCGGCTGCTCGTACTTGTAGCCGACGAGGTTCCTCGCGGCGGCGTCTCCGCTCTCTTCCCCGCCCTCTTCTTCGGCGCGCGCGACGGGCAGAATCTGCTCGACGACGACGCGCTGCGAGATGACCGAGCGGAACTCGTTGAAGATGACGAAGACCTTGTCGATGCCCTCGTCCTCGGTGAAGCGGCGCATCACGTCGCGCGCGATCTCAAGCGCCTCGGCGTGCTCGATTCTCCCCTTGCCCGTCAGGCCGATGTACTCGCCGACGATGTCGGCGCCGCGGCGGCGGAAGAAGTCTCGGCCCTTGCGGCCGACGGCCAGAATCTCGACCCGCTTCCCTTCGTGCTCGCGGAGGAAAGCCTGCGCGGCTTTGACGAGGTTCGCGTTGAAGGCGCCGGCGAGCCCCTTGTCGGCCGTGACCAGCACGAGCAGGTAACGCTCGTCGCCGCGCGCGTCCATCAGAGGGTGCTTGAAGTCTTCGCCCGCCTGCGAGGCGAGGTCTGTGAGCACCTCGGCCATCTTGACGGCGAACGGGCGGGCCGAGACGGCGCGCTCCTGCGCGCGCTTCAGCTTCGCCGCCGAGACCATCTTCATGGCCTTCGTGATCTGCTGCGTGTTCTTGACCGACTTGATGCGCCGGCGGATGTCGAGGAGGTTAGCCATACTTCTTTATGTCTACGCCCCGGCGGCAGCGCCCGCCTCACGCGGCGGGAGCGGCTGCGGGTTGAGCGCGCGGTCCTGCCACGAAGACTTGAAGTCGGTGACGGAGCGCACCAACTCCTCCTTGATCTCGTCGGTGATCGCCTTCTTCTCGCGGATGCCGTTGAGGATGCCCGGCTGCGAGGTCTCGACGAAGCGGATGAAGTCGCCCTCGAAGCGGCGCACCTGTTCGACGGGGATGTCGTCGAGCTGACCCGTCGTCGCCGCCCAGAGGATGAGCACCTGCTTCTCAACGTCCATCGGCTGGTACTGCGGCTGCTTCAGAATCTCGACGAGGCGCTGGCCGCGCGCGAGCTGCCGCTGCGTCGCCTGGTCGAGGTCGGAGCCGAACTGCGCGAAGGCCGCCAGCTCGCGGTACTGCGCGAGGTCGAGGCGGAGCGTGCCCGCCACCTGCTTCATCGCCTTGATCTGCGCCGAGCCGCCGACGCGCGACACGGAGTTGCCGACGTTGATGGCCGGGCGGATGCCCGAGTTGAAGAGGTCTGCTTCGAGGAAGATCTGCCCGTCCGTGATCGAGATGACGTTCGTCGGAATGTAAGCCGAGATGTCGCCCGCCTGCGTCTCGATGATGGGAAGCGACGTGAGCGAGCCGCCGCCCTTCGCGTCCGAGAGCTTGGCCGCGCGCTCAAGCAGGCGCGAGTGCAGGTAGAACACGTCGCCCGGGTACGCCTCGCGCCCCGGAGGGCGGCGGAGCAGCAGCGAAATCTCACGGTAGGCCGCGGCGTGCTTCGAGAGGTCGTCGTAGACGGTCAGGACGTGGCGGCCGCTGTCGCGGAAGTACTCGCCGATGGCCGCGCCGGCGTAAGGGGCGAGGTACTGCATCGCCGCCGGGTCGGAGGCCGTCGCCGAGACGACGATGGAGTAGTCCATCGCGCCGAAGTCTTCGAGCGTCTTGATGACCTGCGCCACCGTCGAATTCTTCTGCCCGATGGCGACGTAGACGCAGATGACGTCCTTACCCTTCTGGTTGATGATGGCGTCGAGCGCGACGGCCGTCTTGCCCGTCTGCCGGTCGCCGATGATCAGCTCGCGCTGGCCGCGCCCGATGGGCACCATCGAGTCGATGGCCTTCAAGCCCGTCTGCAAAGGCTCCTTCACCGGCTGGCGGTCAACCACGCCGGGCGCGATACGCTCCAGCGGGTTGTAGGCGTCGGCACTAATCGGCCCGCGCTCGTCGATGGGTACGCCGAGGGCGTTGACGACGCGGCCGATGACGGCCTCGCCCACGGGGATGCTCATGATGCGCCCCGTGCGCTTGACCGTGTCGCCCTCCTTGACGTTATAGTACTCGCCGAAGAGCACGACGCCGACCTTGTCCTCTTCAAGGTTGAGCGCGAGCCCGCGCACCTCGTGCGGGAACTCCAGCAGCTCGCCGGCCATCACCTTCTCAAGACCGTGCACCTCGGCGATGCCGTCGCCGATCTTGATGACCGTGCCGACCTCCGTGACCGTCACGCCCGCCTCGAAGTTCTCGATCTGCTGGCGGATGATTTCGCTGATCTCGTTCGCTCTAATCGGTTCCATGATTTGATTCTATGCTTCTATCCGGCCCGAGAGTCTTACACCTCTCCGACCATTCTCTGCTTAATCTGTTGTAGCCGCCCGCGCACCGAGCCGTCATACAGCGTCGAGCCGATGCGCGTCACGACGCCGCCGATCAACTCGTCGTCAACTTCGAACTGGAGCCGCACGCGGCTTCCCGTCAACTGCCCGAGCCTCGCCTGCAAAGCCTCCTGCGCGTCGGCCGAGAGCGGCCGCGCCGTCGTCACCTGGGCCGTCACGACCCCCGAGCGGCGATCCAACTCCTGCGCGAACTGCTTGCTGACTTCACTCAACTCGGCGAACCTTCCGTTCTGAAGCAGCACCCTCAGGAAGTTCGCCGTCGTCGGCCGCGGTCGCGTGCGCCTCATCAGTTCTTCGAGGACAGCACGCTTCTGCTCGAAAGTGATGGCCGGATGGCGGAACACCTCAGTCAACTGGTCGTTCGAGCGCACCAGCGCGTCCCACGACGCCAACTCCTCGCGCACCTCCTGCGCCTCGCCGCGCGACAGCACGACATCAGCTAAAGCCACCGCGTAACGACGTGCGACCGCCTGCGAACTCAACGCCTGACACCTCCCAACTCTTCCACATATTCACGCGCGAGGTGCGCGTCGTCTTCGGGGCGGATGTCCCTGCGGATCATCTCCTCGGCCAGCTTCACGCTCTGCTCGGCAGTGAACGTGCGTAACTCCGCGCGGGCGGCCTTCGAAGCGCTCTCGATCTCTCGCCGTGCCTGCTCGCGAATCTTCTTGATCTCTGCCTCTGTTGCACGCTCCACGCGCGCACGCTCCTCGGCAGCCTCTTTCTGCGCGTTCGCCCTGATCGTCTCGACCTCTGCGTCCAGACGCGCCAGACGACCCTCGACTTCTTGAAGCCTAGCCTCGGCCGCCATTCTCTCTTCTTCGGCACGCATTAGCTCGTGGCGAATGCTCTCCTGGCGCCCGCGGAATGCCCCGATAATCGGACGGCGCAGGAAGTAAACCATCAAGCCGACGAACAGCAGCAGATTAACTAACTTTGCGATGGTCGGCAGAAGCTCCTGAAAATCCATTTCAAATAAACCCGGCCCTTATCTCAAGCTCTCTTCAATCCCATACATAAACTGAACGTTCTTTACAATTGTCATTGCCAGCTTACCGGCGGAGCACCTGCGCCTTAATATCAGTTGCCACGCGCTCAGCCTCGCCTAGCAATGCTGCACGGGCCTGTTCGGCCTGTGCATGTATGTCATTTTTCTCTTGCCCGAGCTTCTCTTCGACCTCCCTACGCACTCCAGCGATTTTAAGCTGCCGCTCGCTGTTAGCCTCGGCCTGCTTCTGCTCCAAAAGGCTGTAACCTTCGGCGCGCGCCTGCCGCAGTGAGTTCTCATAACGAGACAGGCTCTCACCCACCTTCTTTACCGTTTCGCGCGCCTCATCACTGCGCCCGTGGGTGCGTGCTTCACGGTCGCTGAGTGTTCGAAGCACAGGCTTAAATAGAAGCCTGTTCAGGACGAAGACCATCGAAATAATTATCGCTATGTGAATTAAGATCGTGCCGTCCGGAATGAGCTGGATGGATTCTGCGAAGGCTAACATAATGTCGGACCCGTGGGACGAACCCTTTCAGTGAGCACAAGTCAGCCGCAAAGCTTAATTGTAAGTAAAATTTGCGGTATGGCTAAAAGAGCGGAAGTTTAACATGCGGTATTTTGTAGCGTCAAGGTTATGAGGACACCTTGCCGCCATTACCGGGCTACAAGTGCTTTCGATAATGTTAACGTCAGTTCGAGATAAGGAAAGAGAACTCCAAAGAGCGGTAAGATGTCGTCGACCAAGACCACATACCGCCCGCGCAAGGAGTTCTCCCGATGGACATTCTACCGCTGTTCTGTGACATCGACGACTTCTGCCTGCTCTTTGAACCCGCTTGGAGGCGGCGCCTGCTGGCGAGCGGCGCGTGCCGCCGCCACAAGCCCGGCGCGCTCGCGCTCTCCGAGGTGATGACGATCCTCGTGCTCTTCCACCTGTCGGGCTACCGCAACTTCAAAGCCTTCTACACCGAGCAGGTGATGAAGCAGTTGGCCGGGGCCTTCCCGCGCCTCGTGAGCTACCAGCGCTTCGTCGAGTTGCAGCGCGAGGCGCTCGCCCCGCTCTGGTGCTACCTCCACACCCGCTTCGGGGAATGTACGGGCATCGCCTTAGTGGACGCGACGACTCTGGCGGTCTGCCACAACCTGCGCATCCCGCAGCACAAGGTCTTCCGGGACTCGGCGCGGCGCGGGCAAAGTAGCATGGGCTGGTTCTACGGCTTTAAGCTCCACCTCGTCATCAGCGAGCGCGGTGAGGTGCTCGGCTGCTACCTGACGCCCGGCAACGTGGACGACCGCCGCCCCGTGCCGGGAATGGTCAAAGACCTGTGGGGCAAGCTCTTCGGCGATAAGGGCTACATCAGCCAGCCCTTGAGCGCGCTCTTGCAGGCGCAGGGGCTGCAACTCGTCACGAAGCTCCGGAAGAACATGAAGAACAAGTTCCTGGCGCTGACGGACAGGCTGCTTTTGCGCAAGCGGGCGCTGATCGAGACCGTGCACGATCAACTAAAGAACATCTCGCAGATCGAACACACCCGCCACCGCAGCCTCTGGAACTTCCTCGGCAATGTGGCCGCCGGGCTCATCGCTTACACCTGGCACGAGAAGAAGCCTTCACTCAACATTCGTGTCAAAGAACCGTTCCTTATCTCGAACTGACGTTAATGTTAAGTCTGCCACCTGTTGAAAGAAGTTATAGCATATAGTCTGGCTTTAATATTTAAAAGGCGTGAAATCTCAAGATAAAGTTGGGGTTTTACTGGTTTTGACTATTCATTATTTAGAGTGAATAGAGGGTATGGTTTTACAATTTAATGAAACTTAAACATCGTCTATTTAAAACCGTTTCAATTTTCTTTACCCATGATGATTTCGTATATTCTGTTTAGATCGTTATCGTTGAAGAACTCTATCTCTATTTTCCCACCATTGCTTTTTTGACTTACAACAATATGCACCTTTGAACTAAGCTTTCGGCGTAACTTATCCTCAGCAGCTTTAAAATTTGGGTCTTCCTTAACTGTAGTTGTGGCAGTCTCTGTAGATTCTCCCTCAACTATTCTTTTTATTGCTCGTTCTATTTGACGTACAGACAAACCTTTCTCGCCTATTTCCTTGGCTAGTTTTCTCTGTATCTCCGGCTCATCTACCCCCAGGAGGGCTCGCGCATGGCCCATCGACAACTGCTCGCTCTCTACCATCCTTTGTATATCATCAGGCAAGCGGAGAAGGCGTAAATAGTTGGTAATAAAAGTTCTATCTCTACCGACCCTTTGTGCAACCATCTCCTGTGTGAGACCTAAGGTTTCAATGAGTCTTTTATAAGCTTGAGCCTCTTCGATAGCATTAAGTTCTTGTCTCTGAATATTTTCTATTAAAGCCAACTCCAACATTTTGTCTTCAGGTATATCTTTGACGACACAGGGCACCTTGAGTAGTCCAGCGCGCTGCGCCGCACGCCAGCGCCTCTCGCCGGCAACTAGTTGATATCTTTCAGAAGATACTCTCCGGACTAATAGAGGTTGGATTATGCCATTAGCCTTTATTGACTGGGCTAATTCCTCCAAACGCTCCTCGTCGAAGTTGGTTCTCGGTTGAAAATTGTTCGGCTCTATCAGGTCGAGATCAATTTCAACCATCTCCTCGTTAGATATCGCCGGCTTGTCCGACAGCAGCGCGCTCAGTCCCCGCCCTAACGCTCTTCTTGTCATGCGCCATTATCTCCTTTGCCAGTTGAAGATAGCTTTCTGCACCCCTCGACTTAATGTCGTAAAGGATGATCGGCTTTCCGTAACTTGGGGCTTCTGCTAAGCGGACATTGCGTGGTATCACCGCTTCGAAAACCTGATGTCCGTAGAAGTCTCTTAAATCTGCTGCTACTGCCGATGATAAATTTGTGCGTTCATCATACATCGTAAGCAGCAGGCCTTCGATTGTAAGGGAAGGGTTGAGTGAGCGACGTATTCGTGCGAGTGTGTCGAAGAGTTCTGTCACTCCTTCAAGGGCGTAATATTCGCATTGGATGGGAACCAGAAGGGAATTGGCTGCTGTTAAAGCATTTAAGGTTAGTAATCCCAGGGAAGGGGGACAGTCGATGATTATAAAGTCGTATTCACTCTCAATCGAACGAATGGCTTTCCCTAACCTGTGCTCTCGCGCTTCGATATCGACCAATTCAACTTCCGCGCCGATCAGATTTTTGTCCGAAGGTAAGATCTTAAGTAGAGGAATTTCCGTGCTTTGGATGACATTCTGCGGTGGCTCGTCAAGCACGAGAACGTGATATAGGCTTCGTCTCAAGCTCCCGCGTTGTATACCGACGCCTGAAGTCGCATTAGCTTGGGGGTCTGTGTCAATAAGCAGAACGCGAGTCTCCGCGATAGCAAGACTGGCGGCCAGATTGACGGATGTGGTAGTTTTACCAACACCGCCTTTCTGATTAGCCACCGCAATAATTTTTGCCATTCCCAGTTTTTTCCTAATTACCGCGGTATCACTTAGCGGGGACAAATTATCACATTTCACTCAGAGTGACTATAAATTCTGTTTTCGGCTTGAATTTAGGCCTGAATAGGTGTGTTTCACGTGTCACATCTCTATTATGTGACACGTGAAACGCTAAAGATATAAGTTAACTAATTCTTGGAAGTCTTTAAAAAGAAGAGAAGTGTGGAGAGGGCACCAGGAGTCATTCCGGGGATGCGACAGGCTTGACCAAAGTTTTGAGGTCTAACACGCTCAAGCCTCTCAACCATCTCGTGAGAGAGACCGCTAATATCCTTATAGCTCAAATTAGCCGGTATTGAAACCTCACCCTGATTTCGAACTCGCTCGTTATTCTGGTGCTGGGTGCGAATATAACCGTGATAAAGAAGATCACCGACAGTGGTTTCCATTTCCGAGAGAGTTACGAAACTCTTTAAATTTGAAGGAAGCAGGGCAAAAAGGATTTTTGGATTGATTGCTGGATACTGCGCAACGGTGGCAAGAGAAATTGAGTCTCCTAAATCTTTCTGCACGAGCCTAGATAGCTCAGCATATTCACTGGAAGAACGTTTAAAACGCGTGTCAAGAAAAGCCATACGGATTTTAGCAATCCTGTCGCGCCTGGACGAGAAACGCTCCCATTCGGAGTCCTCAAGAAGTCCTAAATTCCTACCATAAGGTGAAAGCCTGGCATCTGACGTATCATAACGAAGTTTCAGGCGACTTTCGGCGCGGGAAGTAAACATACGGTACGGCTCGTCCACACCCTGGGTAATTAAGTCGTCGATGAGAACTCCGATATACGACTCCTCACGGCGGAGAGTAAATCCTTCGCGTTCCTGAACATAAAGCGCAGCATTGATTCCCGCCAGAAGTCCTTGGCAAGCAGCCTCTTCATAACCTGTTGTTCCGTTAATCTGACCGGCAAAGAAAAGGCCCTGAATCCGCGTGGTTTGCAAAAACGGCGTAAGTTCGCGGGGGTCTATAAAATCATATTCAATCGCATAACCGGGCCGTATGATCCTCGTCTGGTCGAGGCCCGGAATTTTATGTACAAGCTCCTGCTGAAGATCAAAAGGTAGAGAAGTCGAAAAGCCGTTCAAATATACTTCGTAAGTGTCATAACCTTCAGGCTCAAGAAATAGCTGATGCCGGGTTTTTTCGGGGAATTTAACAACCTTGTCCTCAATGGACGGACAGTATCTAGGGCCTACACCTTTAATTTGCCCAGAATAGAGAGGTGATTCTTGTAGATTATCGCGAACGGTCTTATGAACAGACTCGTTTGTATAACCGATGTGGCAGTCAACTTGAGGCTGTTCAATACTTTCCGTTAAGAAAGAGAAAGGAACCGGGCGCTCGTCAGCCGGCTGTGACTCAAATACGCCCCAATCGATAGTGCGGCCATCCAGACGCGGTGGCGTACCCGTCTTCAGACGACCAACCGGAAAACCTAACCTTTTCAAGGCCTCGGCTAACTCAATAGAAGCAGGCTCACCAGCTCGACCCGCCGTATGAGTTAAACGTCCAGTATGAATAAGACCATTTAGGAAGGTTCCGGCGGCGAGGACAACTGCCTTTGCTCTGAGGCGCCTTGTATCCTGAAGTTGTATGCCCGTTATGTGCCCATTCTCAATTACAAAGTCGGTGACGACTCCCTGTCGGAGATGCAAATTTTGGGTGAACTCAAGCACATGGCGCATCTCAGTGCGGTAGAGAGACCTGTCGGCTTGAGCACGTGGTGCCTGAACCGCAGGGCCTCTTGAGCGATTGAGCAGGCGAAACTGAATACCTGTGCGGTCAATGACACGCCCCATGATGCCACCAAGAGCATCTATTTCCCGCACCAGATGACCTTTGGCGATTCCTCCCACGGCCGGGTTACAAGACATCTGGCCGATGGTGTCCAGACTGATTGTGACCAAGGCAGTCTGACACCCCATACGCGCGCAGGCCGAAGCCGCCTCGCAACCGGCGTGTCCCGCGCCGATAACGAGCACGTCGAAATCTTCGTCAAAGCTCGTTCTCATTTTCCGATGCAGAAAGTCGAAAATATTTGGGAGAGTATGTCTTCCGGAGTCGTTTCTCCCGTAATTTCGCCTAGAAAGCGCAAAGCCTCGTAGAGATTAGCCAAAATCAGCTCTTCAGAAACGTTCTCTTGGATTAACTCCTGCGCAGCCTGTAGAGACTCACTCGTCCGTCTCAAAAGATCATAATGCCGAGCGTTGGTTATGACAAAGCTGCTTTCGTCCAGATATCCAGCCGTAAACGGCTTAATAATATTCGAGCAAAGGGCGTCCAGACCTTCTCCTGTTCTCGCTGAGACAGAAACTAATGGTAAATTATCAGCTACCTCTTGTGCATTACTGCTGCGAAAACTTTCTAAATCGCTCTTATTGAAGGCTAGCACACAATGATTATTGGAAGCCTCCCTGATAATCTCTAAATCTTCATCAACTAAAGGTTGCGAGCCATCGAGTACAACGACAATGAGATCGGCATCGGCTATCGCACGACGTGTGCGTTCGATACCAAGCTGCTCAATCTTATCGGGAGAAGTGCGAACGCCCGCAGTATCAGTAATTAAGACGGGAATGCCCTCCATGTTTATAACTTCGCTGATGGTATCACGTGTAGTTCCAGGTATCTCCGTCACAATAGCCCTGTCCGATGACAGTAATTTATTGAAAAGACTGGACTTACCTACATTCGGGCGACCGACAAGGGCAACGCGGAGACCATCTTTTAAGAGTCTCCCTCGACGGAAAGAGTCGGCCATCTCGTCAATCTTTGTAGAGAGCGTGGAGAGCCTTTTCTCAATGTCGCGCGCGATATCCTCCGGGAGATCATCCTCAACGAATTCCAACGAGGATTCGAGCGGAACAATAATTTCAAGTAGCCCGTCCTTAATCGGCTGAAGTCTCTTAGACAATTCGCCGCCGAGCTGCCGAGCTGCTTGGCGTACAGCGGCATGTGTCTGAGCGTCAATGAGGTCTCTTACGGCTTCTGCCTGCGTGAGATTGAGCCGGCCGTTGGCAACAGCTCTCATGGTAAATTCGCCAGGATTAGCAGTCCGCGCGCCTAAATGCAAAAGGGAATCGAGAACACGCAAGAGGAGAGGCGGGGAACCGTGGCAACTGAACTCTACGACATCGTCGCCGGTGTAAGAGTAAGGTGACTTGAAGAAGGTAATTACAACTCTGTCAATTACTTCGAGCGTAGCAGGGTCATAAATGGTTTTTAGTGAAGCGTGATTCGGCTCTGGAGAAAAGTCTCGGTCTCGGATAACGGAACGCGTTAGGTCGAGGGCCTTTTCGCCGCTGATGCGGATGACGCCGATTCCGCTTCGACCGGGCGGCGTGGAGAGTGCGACGATGGTACCGTCCTCATGCACTTCGAGTGAAAAATCACACTAAAAGAGAAAGGGAGACGCAAAAATTGAGTTAAGAGCGCCGTCCCTTTCGCAGAGATTCAGTTTTTATCCGACTTCTTCAGGCTGACTTTGAGGCGACGAGCATTCCCTTCGCCGACAGATTCGGTGAAAAGGTTCGCCTCTTCGGCCAGCGTCATATGAATGACGCGCCTTTCGGCCGCAGTCATCGGGCCGAAGAAGAAAGGCACACCATTCGAGCGGACACGGTCAGCAGCGTGCCGCGCCATCGCGCGCAGCTCCGTTTCACGAATCGAGCGAAAATTATCTACGTCGCAAACGAAACGCTCGCCTTCCGAGAGGCTACGCCCAAATGATTGATTGACGAAGTGTTCCAAGGCATCGAGAAGCTCGCCGCCTTCACTTCTCACTATGTGAGAATCGTCACCGTCAATGTTCAGAACGCAGCCGTCAGACTCCTCACTAGCCTGCACACGAAGGTCGAATCCGGCCATGCGGAAGATGTCGTTTAAGAACTGCTCTGCCTGCCCGTAAGCTTCCTTCATTTGGCACCTTGAAACAGGTAAATTATTGAGAAGTTTGAACCTTAGATTTGACTAGGACTCGCGTCACTGATTCTTTTTTTTTGACGTGAACCGGCTCTATCCTTCTCCTGCGGCGGTTGCTCCTCGTCATCTTTTGACTTGAGCATACGGTTGATGATGACCTGCTGCCCGAATCCCACAAGGTTACCGACCAGCCAGTAGACCAGAAGCCCGGCCGGCGCGCTCCAGAGGATGTAGAGCATCATCATCGGCATGATGACCGCCATCATCTTTCGTTGCAGAGGGTCTGCAGAAGGTGACGGCGTAATCAGTTGCAGCACCAACATCGACCCGGCCATCAGAAGCGGAAGGATGTGAATTGTATACGGCTCCGCAGCCGAGAGGTCAGGAATCCATAGGAAAGAGGACTGTCGGAAGTCAATTGAGATCGTAATCGCGACGTAGAGGGCAATCAGGAATGGCATCTGAATCAGGAGTGGCAGACAGCCGCCGAGCGGATTGCCCTCCTTCATCAGACGCAACTGCTCCATCTGTAAATCTTTGAGTCGCGGATCGTTCTGCTTCATCCCCTTTATCTTTTCCTGCAACTCCTTCATCCGCGGCGCGAGCTTCTGAGCCTTCTTCATAGACTTCGAAGAGCGCCACTTGAGCGGGAAAAAGAGGGTGTAAATGATAATCGTGAAGAGGATGATTGCGATCCCGTAGCTGCCCGTCAGTTTGTTGAGGCGGTTGATTGACCAAAGAATCGGCGCTGCGAGCGGCTTGGTCACGCGCTGCGTCCAGCCGTAGTTGATTAACTGCCCCAGATCAACCTGCTGACCGGAGATATTTTTATTAATAAACTCGCTGGTTTCTTGAAGTTGGTCGTGGTCTTTGGGGCCGGCGAACAGGTATGTCGGCGTCCCGTCGGTAGGAACCGGTATGTGTGCGGTAATTAAAAACCTATCTTGCCCGTTAACCTGCTGCTTGGGCTTTATGGTTTGATACTCAAGGCCAGAGGCAGGCTGAGGTAAAACCAGAGCCATCGCAAAATATGTATCACCGACGCCGGCCCAATGCGTCGGAGGCTCAAACTTCTGAACCTGTATTTTATCTCCGTTATCTTTTACTTCCGCCGTTTTGTCGTCAACGTGCGCGGTCAAGTGTTGCGTAGAGGCGTCGCCAACGGCGGCAATCCCCTCGGGCGCTATCGAGTAGAAGTTATAATGCTGGACTCCCTGGTCGCCGAGGCTCGGCCCAATCGCGATTTTCGCTCCAGGAACCGGCTGACCACCCTGCAAAACTTTCGTCTCCAGCCTGACCGCGTAATGGTCTGCGTCGAAAGTCAGTCTCTTAATAACTTCGAGATTGCTACCCGGCTCGCTCAGACTAAACTCGACGGACTTTTGCTCGCCCGGATTCAAGTTTAGCTGCGCCTCAGGCGACCCGCCTTCGACACCGCCGACGACAAAATTCCTTGAGGCTAACGCCGCGTCCAAATCCTGGTGCCCAGTCACAATTCTGAGCGGAGCGAGGCCGCGGTTGAGACCTTCCTGCGATATCAACTCAAGCGGTTGAGGATTATCCTTCGTGCTCGAAGCTGAACGGAGCGGCTTGCCTCCGCCGTCTTTCTCTTTATTTTTCTTGATTACCCAGCTCTTGGCTGTCGCACCACGGCTGTCGAACTTGATCTCATAGAGCGGGGTCGAGACGGTGACAGTTCGTTGTGGGACTGCGTCGGGAGCCGCAGGGGTTGCTATGACTGGCTGCGCGCCGGCCGGCGCGGGTTGCTGTGAGGGAGTTGGTGTCTGAGAGCCAGTCGCCGCCTGCTGCGACGTGTTGGCGTTCTGCTGCTCATTCGTCGCGGGAGGGAAAAGGTAAGTCCACCCGAAAAGGATTACCGCTGAAAGTACGAAGGCAATTAAAAGGCGCTTCTGATCCATCTATTTCAGACCGTGTTCCTGACCACAATACGTCTGTGTGTGAAGAAACTCTCGAATTATTTTACCGGGTCGTACCCGCCCGGGTGGAAAGGGTGACAGCGCAGTATGCGACGCACGCCCATCCAACTTCCGCGCAGAGCACCGTAACGCTCTATAGCTTCCCGCGCGTACTCTGAACAGGTTGGAACAAATCGGCACGAAGGGGGGAGCAGAGGCGAGATGAACGCCTTGTAGAAACGGAGCAGAGATGTCAGAGCGACTCTAACCAATTACTTTTCCGTTTCGCACGGAGACGGCTTTTCGTTTCGCCCGACCTGAGCAATTATCCGTCTCAAATCCGCAGCCACCGCATCAGCCTTCTCTTCAATTATCAGACGACGCGCGTTGAAAACCCAGTCGTACCTGTTTCTGAGAACGGCCAACTCGCCGCCGGTCAGGCGGAAAGCCTCACGCAAAAGACGCTTAGCACGGTTGCGGTTAACTGCAAGGCGCGACATCTTCCGCGAGGCCGTTATCCCTAGACGGTGCTGTTCGAGTCGAGTGGGAAGGACGAAGGCCGTCACGAGCCGCCCATCGAACCGCCGCCCTCCTTCGTAAACCGCGCGGAATTCTGCCGGTTTACGTAAACGCGCATCGTTCGGCAAAGCGGTCTCGATTAGTAGTGCGACGGAGTCAGACGCTTGCGGCCCTTGGCCCGCCGCCTCTTCAGAACCAGGCGGCCGCTCTTCGTAGCCATGCGTGCGCGGAAGCCGTGCGTCTTGGCGCGGCGCCGGTTGTTCGGTTGGAATGTTCTCTTAGGCATAACTGTTGAAATTTTCTCCTTAAGACGAAAGTGACAAGACTAGCCGCTTATACGGGCTGTGTCAAGGAAAGGAGGCGGTTATATGTCCCGAATTCCAGAGCTAAATTTCAAGCAACTACCTCTAACCTCCTCAAAAACAGAAAAAACCGATTGTCTTAAAATAGTTCACGAATTAAGGAATTTTTAAGAAACGGCAAAATTACATGGGTATTAAAAACCCGTCCAAACCATGCTTCGAAAAAATATTTAGACCCTGTGGATTTCTCTTGCATATGAGGTCAGGCTATGCTAGTCTCACGGCCGTTTCACAGACGGTCACCGCCTGTAAGTAATTGAAAGTAAAACACTTAAAGCTTCACTTTAAGTCTTCCAGAGTTTTCCACAGGGCTGTGGAAAACTCTGTGGAAAACCTTCCGAGGTATTCCAAAAGAAGGCTTAAAAGGGAAGTTTTACAACACCTTCCGGCAGTTGTTTCAACAGTTAGGTTGAGCAAAGCACGGAAGGCAACTGTATTTTTTCGAGTCAGCTGTTAGTCTCCCCGTCAGTTGAAGGCGAGAAGCTTATGAGCGCAACTTACGAGAACAGAATTTGGAACGACATCCTTCTCGCGGTCGAGAAGCGGCTGAACCGCCAGAGCTTCGAGACTTGGATACGTCCCATCCATTTCGAAGGCTACGACGAGACTGAACATGTGCTCCACCTTCGCGCCCCCAACCACGTAGTCAAAGACTGGGTTAGTTCGAACTATTCTGACGTGCTCGACGCGTCCCTTTCAGAATTAAATCTATCGGACTATCAGGTCGATTGGACTGTCGATGAGGACTCGCAGAACACGAACTCGGTCACGAGTAAGGAGATAGATGACCTCGGCACGCTCGATCTGGATCAGCAACCCGTCAGCAACGGTTCGAAGAACACCTCTTCAAGTCTCTTCTCCTTATTAGAGGCGGCCCAATCGGACGGCCTGACGCCGGGCGCGACCACCTTCGTTGACATCGAGCCGCTGGAGAACACCCTCAACCCCAAGTGCTCTTTTGGGTCTTTCGTCGTCGGTTCCTGCAACCAGTTCGCGCACGCGGCGGCACTCGCGGTCGCCGAGGCCCCTGGGAAAACTTACAATCCGCTCTACATTTACGGCGGCGTGGGTTTGGGTAAGACGCACCTCGTCCATGCCATCGGCCACGCCATCAAGGAGCGTAACCGCTACCTCCGCCTGTCCTACATCTCGGCGGAGCGGTTCATGAACGAACTGATTAACGCCATCCGGTACGACAAAACGCAGACTTTTCGTGAGAAATATCGCTCCATCGATGTGCTTTTGATGGACGACATACAGTTCATGGCCGGTAAGGAGCGCACGCAGGAGGAGTTCTTCCACACCTTTAACGCGCTTTACGACGGCCAGAAGCAGATCGTTATCACCTCCGACTGCCCGCCCCGCGAGATTCCGACCTTGGAAGAGAGGCTCCACTCACGCTTCGAGTGGGGACTCATAGCCGACATCGAGCCACCCGACCTCGAAACCAAGGTCGCAATTCTCAAGCGCAAGGCTGACCTGGACGGTGTGACTCTGCCCGACGACGTGGCCTTCTTTATCGCCAGCAAGGTCAAGAGCAACATACGTGAGTTGGAAGGCTCGCTCGTGCGCCTGATTGCCATCTCTTCGCTGCGCGGTCTGCCCATCTCGAAGATGCTGGCGCAGGATGCCATCCGCAACATCGCCGAGGACGATCAGCCCGCGGGTATCACCATCGAACAGATTCAGCGCGCGGTGGGTGCGCACTACAAACTGAGGGTTGATGACCTGAAGTCCAAGAACAACTCGCGCCAGATCGCCGTGCCCAGGCAGGTGGCGATGTATCTTTGCAAACGACTGACGAAACACAGCTTTCCCGAGATAGGCCGGGAGTTCGGCGGGAAGCATCACACGACCGTCATACACTCTGTGGAGAAGATTGAGGCGCTGGTTTCCAAAGATCAGAATTTCCACAGGGTTGTGAGTGACATTATGGATAATCTTTGCAAGTAGTTAGCTCACTTTTAGGGCGAAATATTTTCCACAGGCCGGTTTCAGGGTAAGTTGTTTTGCTTCAGTGATTTAGGTAAAAGTTTTCCACATTTCCACAGGCTGCTTTAAAAAGTGCCCTGTGGAAATGTGGAAAACTTTTCCTTTGGGACAGTTTTCCACATAAAGCCAAAGATTTCCACAGCGTTTTCCACAGGCATTGTGGAAAACAATTCTATTGATTACAACATTTAGGTGACTTTTCCACATTTCCACAGGCCCTACTACTACTACTATATATAAATATAAAGTATTTAATTAGAAGTAACAGGAAAAGCTTAGCCTGCAGTAACGCTCAACAAGCACTTACAGCTATCATGTGATTTGAAGCGTCAAGTTCCCCAGAGGAGTTCAAAGATGGAGTTCACAATCAGCAAAACCTCTCTTCAGAAAGAGCTGGGTCTGGTTCAAGGCACGGTCGAGAAGAAGAACACGATTCCCGCGCTCTCGAACATTCTCATCGAGTCGGTGGGCGAGGGCACGATTCGCATCACGGGCACCGACCTGGACGTGACCTTAAGATGCGAGACCGAGGCGGACATCAAGACACAAGGCTCGATGTGTGTCGGCGCCCGGAAACTCTTCGAGATCGCGCGCGTGCTGCCGGACGCGCCCGTCAGCTTCCGTAAGGAGGAGAACAACTGGGCGACGGTTAAGTGTGAACGCTCCAACTTCCGTATCGCCGGCATTGACCGTGACAACTTCCCCGAGGTCCCCATTTTCAAGTCCGCGCCTGTGAAACTTCCGGCCAGCGTCTTCAAGGCCCTCATCGACCGCACTATCTTCGCCATCACGCTGGAGGAGTCACGCTACACGCTTTCGGGCGCGAAGTTCATGCTCGACAAGTCCGGGGCGAAGATGGTGACGACCGACGGTCATCGCCTCGCATACGTCGAGCGTAAAGACCTCGGGGCGGGTGCCGGAGCCGAAAGCATCGACGTGCTCATCCCGCGCAAGACGCTCGCCGAATTGACGAAGCTGACGTCCTCTTTTGAGGGCGAGATCGGGTTGGGCGCCGACGAGAATCACATCTACTTCGAGGTCGGCCCGCGCCTCCTCATCTCGCGCACGCTGACGGGGCAGTTCCCGAATTACGAAATGGTGATGCCGAAGGCGAACGACAAGAAGGCCGAGTTTGATTCGGTCTCGCTCGGGCAGGCCATCCGCCGCGTCGCGCTCATGGCCGACGACCGGACGCACGCCGTCCGCTTCCACCTGAAGTCCGGCAGCCTCGACATCAGCGCTCAAACTTCCGAAGAAGGCGACGCGCGGGAGACGGTCACCACCGAGTATGCCGGCGACGAGACCGAAATCGGCTTCAACGCCGCCTACCTACAAGATTTCCTCAACGTCCTCAGTGACGGCAACGTCTCCTTCGAGTTCAAAGACGGCAACTCTCAGGCGCAGCTCCGCCCCGCTTCCGACGACGGCTACGACTACCGCTACGTCGTCATGCCCATGCGCCTCTGATCCGTTCGGAAGGTTTAAGTCGGCCTCTTGTTTCGGGACAATAAAGTCGCCAACTTTACATTAAAGTCACCAACTTTACATTAAAGTTGCCAACTTTATCCCGCAGAGAGAAGGGGAAGACGGCATGCCGTCTTCCCCTTCTCTCTGCGGAAAGCCATACGATAATCTTTAATAGTTATGTCACCGTCTTTTTTGTGGAAGTCCTCTTCTTACGGCGTTTTCTAGTAGGCTTTTTGGCAGGAATCTTAGGTATGTCACGTATGTCGAGCCAGAGATGACGTAAAGCTAGTAGAGTAGGATGTATTTCAGGACGATCAAGTTGATGATCAAGATGGCTTATATCTTTTTCTATCCATCCATCTTTGGACAAAATAATATCCGGCACCGAGTAAGTTTTTGCGAACCCGTTAACCTCGGTTAAGATGTCATTCAAATCCATGTTTTGAACATATCCAACCATTGCATAAGACGGATTTGATTTTGGACTTCCATAGCCGTACTCCGCCTTAATGAAACGGCATACACCGTTGGATATATACTCCCTATTAAGTACCCACGTGGGACTTGATGGTGAGCCTAAACGCTTACATTCCATAGCATAAAGACGAGTGTATTCTTCGTAGCTTCGCGCCTGAGTGTCTTTCAATTCCCATTGAAAATCGGGTCTTTTGTCTAAGCGAGAAGCGCGAGCTTCGTCATCTTCGTCCGGCTGGTTGCACGCATCAAGGTGAGGTAGCGTGTCGAAACCTTCATCCGAGTCTCTCAGTTCCCAAAGGGCACGGCGTATGTTTCGACAAAGTTCTCTATTAAGGTCGATTTCTTGCTCGGGAAGTGAGGCAGCATTACGCATCATGCGGAGCGCATGCCTCGTTATTTCTAATATTCGAGCCTCGAATCTATCCCAAATGGGCAGGCTGGTGAGGTGAATTTTCCCGTCCACGCAACACCTTTCCGGATTCTTGTAGATTTATAGCTTGAAGGAGGGTTGCTTCGGCATCATCACGAGCACTACTCCGCGTCCATAAACGCCGCTCATTCCGTTTGATGATGATGATGCTTGTATCCGTCACCGCGCGAACCATTCCGTCAATGTATATGTTTTGGCTTTTATAAGGTACAAGCAGATCCTTCTCCAATACGTTAAGAGTTTTTTCCCACGCATCTTGATCCGCGCCGGAGAATTCTCTCTGAACATTACCCTCACCCTTCCGCTCGGGCGAAAACACAACCACGAGAAGCGGCCAGTCACCAGAAGTCTGGATGTAGCGCCAATTAAACTCGCCTTCGGGTGCTACTTGGCGGTTCCACACGTGTAGGAATGTGTAAATGTACTCTTCCAGATCTGATTGCTGATCCCTGTCGGATGTGATGTCGCTAAGTAACCCTGATTTAGAAAGGGTTCCGGTCCCCGCAAGTGGTTTCACCGCGACGCTGTCGAGTGGTTTGTAGAAAAAGTCGATCCCCACATCGCACATGTCCCTTACGAGGTCTCGTTCTGAGGCGTTCAACTCGTACAGATCAAATATTGCTTCATCCAACTCGTATTCAATTTGCCTAAGTTCTGCCTCTATCTCCTCTTTCGATTTTCCTTGAATGTTAAATAACGGCAATTCGGCATCGCGGTGAGCAGGTGACCACTCACGCAGTTTATTTACTATGTCTACTATTCTACCTCTCAGATTTTTATCGTTAGGCAGTTTGATTGGCATCCTCAAATATTCTTTCTTGTGAATGCCGAAGTGCCACATGCCCCACTTACTGGATGTAAGGAAGAAGTAATACCGAGTTAGCGACGACCACAAAATCCCGAGTACGACTAGATACTCCCACCCTTCAGCGTTTACCAACTTAATACCGTTTATCGAATTACTGAAGCAGAAAGGATCCGACTCCACCCGGGCAATAATCTGGCCTTTAGTGTCTGAGGATTGTGTGATGCCGTGCTTAATCAGAAGGCGAGTTCCAGAATAAACGTCTCGCTTACCGAGCCGCTTTACTCTGCGAGGTGCCGGCTCAAACCAGTTAGATTCTATTGGCCCGTATCTTTGAATCTTCTCTACCTGTAGCTGTTTATACTTCAGTAGCCACTGTGGAGATGGTTGTGTCTCCTTCTTGGCTGTAGAAAACCCTTGGCCGCTCCTCTCCGAGTCATAGATTTCACTCAAAGGGGTGAACAGTTCTAACCCACTAATCAACGCCGCATCGCGGTGATTACCCCACCATAGAATCTTCCACAAGTCACTATTCAACCGTAAGTCATCCTGACGTATTAAATGCAGATCCGGCTGGCTCAGAATTACGGCCTGTAGATTTTTCGCCTGCGGAGTTTTCTTCGCGGACCAATACTCAATCAAGTGGTTCCTGTCGGTTACCACTTCGTTACGAAATACGACCGAGGCGAATGGCGATATGGCCTTAGCTTTACGCTTTGGATCTCGGAAAAATAGATCCCGCACGTGTGCGAAATTGACCACGTGCTCGACCTTGACGGCTTTCAGCAACTCTTTACGAAAATCGCGGCTCCCTTTCTGCTGCTTTAACAAGACGCCTGTTGAGACAAGAAGCCCAGCACAACCTCCTTTCCGTAAAAAGCTCAACGACCTCCAGATGAAAGCCTGTGACCTCTCCTTATCGCTCACGGATGCGCCGTGTCTGTCACACCACTCCATCGCTTTCTGGAGGGCGGCGACGCCTTCCGCGTCATCACTATCAGGACTCCCCCAAGGGGGATTGCCGACCACCACCTCAGCACAATTAGTAGTGAACCGACGCCGAACTTCCTCATCCTCGATCTTCTCTTCAACCTCGAAGGCGTTTATTCCGAGCAGGTTGTTGAAGTGTTCGTCGTCCGTAGCATGGTCGCTGTAGACTAGCTTTGGTAACCGCTTCCCCTCCTTTATATGCTTCAAAATGTCCGGCGGTTCTTGATAGTGAAGTAAGGCGAGATACAAGCTAAATGCGGCAACCCTCACCGCCTCCTCGTTGATCTCAATGCCGGCGATTTGCTCTCTTAGTATTTTCCGCAATTCATCGAAGCTCAGCCTACGGCCTCGGCGCTTATGTACTTGGTAGCGAACGATGCGGCGAAAAGCTTCTACGAGAAAGATCCCGGACCCCGTCGCCGCGTCAATCACGCGTGGAGAGCGGGCGAGGCAGTCCGGTGTCAAAGTCTTCGAGAGAATGAATTCGACTAAAGTGCTAGGGGTGTAATGAGTGCCTTTTGAGTCATTATTCTCGTTTTCAATGTGGTAGAACTCTTCGTAAATGCTGCTGATCGTTTCGATAGGAATAATGTCGAATTTGAAAGCCCAAAAGAAGAGACTCCGCTGGCCGCTGGCCTCACCGCGTAAGAAGCTTTCGAGCAAAAGAAGGTGCTTTTCTTTTACTACTTTCTGCTCTTTCAGATCCGTGGGAAACATGTCCCCGTTAAAATCACGAGCGAGTTGATCGAAAAGAGCGTAGGTGAAATCCTTATCTCTCAGAACACGCAGGTACAGAACCTCTGCCATGCCGGGGTCGAGGTTAGGCTCAGGCGGCGGCGTATCGAGCAGCCTACGCCACTCACTATGACCGCGCGCCACCTTCCTGAAGTAATCCTCTACTAAGACCCCCCTGTCCTCTAGGTATCGAATAAAAATAGATCTGCCTATCAGGGCGTGTGCATACTTCACATTCTTACCGCGTAGCCCCGCTTCTATAAGCTTAGCGCGCACATGCTTCAGATTGTCTATCAGGGTCTGGTCTGCCCTCTGATTGGCCGTGCCAAACCGATCATCTTCGAATAGTCGCCCTGACTCGATCTGTTCGCGGCGGTACTTATTTAGCTCTGAATAGACATTGCTTATGTTCTTGACGGTGTTGAGGACAGGCTTATTCTCAAGCCACTCATTGACGGTCCTCTGTGGCGGGTTGGTCAGATCGTAAACGGATAGCTCGCCCGGCTGCGCGAGGAAAAGAAGGGTAGGCCGCGCCATACACCAAGCTTTATTAAACCTCTGGCGGATGGCATCTACGTTTGCGGTCTTACTTTCGGCGAAGATAATTACAGGGTTATCTTTAACGAAGAAGATTTTTTCTATGCCGATTTTCTTACCTAGAGAGAGCCATTCTCCCTTCTCAACCCATTGCTCAACCTCTAAATCGTTCGGAGAACTCTTCGTGTTGAGGAGGTCGCCTTCTTCGAGCCCAAGTTCTTTGTATGCCGCGTCTAAAAGTGCGCGAGCTGAGTCCGTCTCTTCGGACATTGGCTACTGACCTCCTTTCTCATCTTCTTCCGTAAGAACGATCAAGTCATTGGGCGTGCAGTTAAATTCCTTGCAGAGGAGGTACAGAGTTTTTAAATCTATTCCTTTGGTTTTCTCGTCTCTGATATTTCGTAAGGTCATTTCGGATAGATTAGTGTTTAGGGCTAGTCGGTAAATGGACATGCCAGTGCTTTCCAGCCACTCTTTGAGACATATCCTAAACACATGGCTACATATAGCATACTATAGGTAAAGGATGATATAGGGAAATTTTAGTTTACCTATAGTGTACTATACCTCTAATAAGATTTACCTATATCATACTTTACCTATAGTATACTAGGAGTACCTCAAACTCATGCTTTGGGTAAATGGCTCCGAAGGAGTGAACTCCCAAGTTCCTATAGTTGCTCTCGGATCGTTATGTTGCATTTTTAACACAGAGTACCAAGTGTGGAATCCGGCTGCATAATAACGCACTTTGTGTTACGCCGAAAGAGGGTCTAAATATTATCAATGTGAGCTATAAGTTACGCTCGGATCTTTGAAGAAATTCTAGAATAAACCCAGCCAGCCATGATGATGCGAGGTCACACAATTCAAGTCCGTTTTGATATGTGCCGCGGCAACTACTCTGCTGACAATAAGTCGTGGGCTTGGGTCTCAAGAAGCTTTCGTAGTTTACCCAAATGGTTGATGATCTCTTCGTTAAGGCGAGGAGCCTCCGAGGTCTCCCCCCTTGGGGCTGAGTGGCGGTCGGAGCGGTCTATCATTGCCGCCATCAGATTGCCGGGAGACGAGAAGGGCGAGTGGCGCTCCTCATAATCCGAAAGGGATGCGGACATTAGTCTTCTGACGGCATCCTCGTGGATGCGGAACAAGCCGACTATTTTCGCTGTCACGACCGGCGATACCTTCCAAGGCAGAACTTCTCCGATTTCAAGCCGCTCGATGAACGCCCCGTCTTTACCGACGGCCTCCCCGATGTCCGCCGAGGTCAGATGAGCTTTGTCTCTAGCGCGGGCGATCCATTCCCCAAACGTAATCCCTCTCCCTACCAAACGAACGGGTTCGCGGTGCAGTTGTGAGAGCAACTTTTCGACGAACCGTTTACGCGCCCTCTTAACGGCCGCAGGGGATTCTTTAACGGGGATGGGAGCGGACAGCAACACTTCCGCCTCCTCGTCAGTGAGCGGCGGGGCATCATCAGACAAGAGCGATTCTCTCAGGATTTCGATAAGCTCATTATCGCTCATCAGCGTGTGCCCAACTCTCCAGTGACTCGACCCACTTCTTCAATGCTTCCGAGCGTATTTTTCTGACGTTACCTGTGCCAATCCCTAACTCTGTCGCTATCTCCCTGTCGCTGGATTCCAGCCTCCATGATAAAACATTACGCTCGATGTCGCTCAGTTTCTCCCGCCAAATCTGCCTAACGACCGCATGGCGCTCGCCGGGCGGGATCCGCTGCGCGGCGGCGCGTAAGCGGCTCAGCTTGTCTTCCGGCATCCTCCCCTCGACCGAAGGTATGACGTTCGATGGCGTCATCGACTCGCCGACCGAATCTTCCAAACTCTCGGCGTCGCTAACGGACGATGTGCCCGGTCTGTCCAGCGGATCGCGGTTCGGAGCCTTACGCCACCTAAGATAGTCTTTTGCCTCGTTGACGACGATCTTAAACACGAGGGCCGACAGCTTGCCCTCTCGCGTTGTGTCGAAGCTCTTGGTGATTTTCAGATACGCCTTTACGAGTGCGTCGTTTGCGATCTCTTCTGCCTCTTCGGCCGTAAAGACTCCACCCCCGAACAACCTCTTAACACGTACCGACATTACAGGGAATGCTCTCAAGTAGAACCTTCTGAGTTCGTCGGCGTCGCCGGCTGCGAGCCTGCGAACAACTTCCGGTTCATCGAATTCGGCCAGCGGGTTTTGAGGAGACTTTATCATCTCACTTCACCCCTCCCGAGAAAGGGACATGCCCGGCCGCGGGTGCATAAGACTCCACTCGCGCGGGGACTGTGCCCTCCAAAGAATGTAGGGTGGTCAATGCGGTACGCATCGGTGAGAACGGCGCTAGTCCGGACATACGGCTCGCCGTACGGCGGCCTGCGAGATTGAGGTGAAAGAGCGCGCTTAATATAAACCCACACGCACCGGCATTTCCAACCATTTTATGAAAAGGTCTTACTATCCGGAGCATGGCCCGGAACCTCCTTCGTCGGTGTCCCCGATAAAATTCAGGCGGCGGTATATCAGACGAGTCAACTCAACGTCGTCGAGGCAGTAGTTGGCTATCTCTTCGTGTCGGCCTTCGAGAAACAGGTCGTAGACCCGACCGCCGTTCACCCCGCCCTGCTTCGAGCTTCTGAGGCCCAATATCTTGGCAAGTTCGTCTAGGCTGATCCTATGTCTCCAATGGCAGAACTCCCACATCACGTCATAGACGGGACTCTGTCGATACCGTGCGAAGCAGACGTTGATGCTCGGCCTGACGCGCCTGATCACGCTTCGAGTGCAGATAAAGTGGAGGTCGAAGTCGAGGATGTTGAACCCTATGAGGAGGTCACGCCGAGCGTCGAAGTCTCTGATCAGCTTCCAGAACGCGCGCAGGATGCGCGCCTCGTTAAGGTGGAAGCGCCCGGTAGCGCGGTCGCGCCCGAGCACCCCTCGGGTGATTATTTCGCCGTCGCGCTCGACGATCAGGCCGATGCAAAGAATTCTTCCGAATTGTGGGTTAAGAGCTAACTGGCGGACCTCCTCTTCCGTGCGGGAGCCCGACTCGCAGCCCGGTAATGGATCGGACTGGTCGGGCGGAAGGGTCTCCGCGTCGAGAAAGACTTTCGTCACCATGAGACACACCTCGCCACTGATGAGCGAACTCACCTTGAAAAAAGGGTATTGTTGTTGCTCTGCCGTGCTCCCGCGCGTGCCTTCGGTGAGAAGGCAGTCCTGTAGGGACACAGGATTGCCTACCTGCTGTCAGACAGACGAAGGCTGGAAGACGGCTTTAGGCGTAAAGTAGGAGTTTCTTGGTAGTGGCGAGAGTTTTTGGTGTCCGAAAGCTTGTTTCGGCTCACTCTCATGTGGTGCCGGACGCCTAAGCGCCGCGCAGTTTATCACAGATGCAATTTTGTGCAAGCCGTAAAATATAGGGCTGTGACCCGCTATCGGTGCAAGATATTGCGGTACGTTTGAGCTAAGACTTATTCATAGGAGTATTTACAGGCGAGATTACCATCCACGAAAAATATTAAGGAAGAGGGTGCCGCGCCTGCCCCCTCGCGCGTCACCCTCCCGGCACTGTCCTCCCTTCGAGGACGTGCCTGCCGGGGCGCTCCGCCCTTCACGTCCCGGCCCTATCTTGACGAGATTAGCGGCGCTTGCGCGCCTCCAGCAGTGCCTTGAGCTTCGTGAAGGCTTCCGAAGTCTGCGGGGCCGTGTGCGCAGCGGCGGCCGGGACGACACCCTCAATCACCTTGACGCGCAGGGCCACAGGCGGCAGGTCGGGGCGCGCGTAGTCGGGGTACTCGCGCGCGAACGCCTCGTGGGATCGGGCTGGCGCGAGCGGGTTGCGCCCCATCGCGGCCAGAGTCACCGCGGCGAAGGCGTCACACTCTAGCTCGATCTTCAGCAATTCGTCGTAGGCTTGCCGCTCGGTCATGGCTGCCCCGGCCGCCTCTGTCCCGTGAAGCTCCAGAGCCTGACGGGCCTGCGCGGTGCGACGCCAGAAGAGGTCGTGACCGACCTCATGGGCGGTGTGGCCGAGCAACTCGTCGTCGCTCATGGCCCGCTCCAGCATCCCCGTAGAGAACATCAGGATCACGGCCGAGTCGTTCATTGCGATAGGCGCGGGATGGTCGATGATCAGGAGTTTGAAGGAGTCCTCCCGGCCGTAGAGTCTGAGCACCGGACGAATTACCTCGGCGACCAGTGCAGTAATCTGCGGATCATCCAACCTATATTTTGCGAACTCGGTTGACTCCCACTCCTTCAGTCGCTCCGCCTGAAATTCCTTGAACTTAGGGTTGCCGCTCGGATGAGTAATCTCCCTCTGCCATTCCTTGACTCGTGTGGATGGATTGTCCGCCCGGTAGGCAGCAATGACCGCCTGAGCGGCATCCCCGGCCGTGTCCGCGGAGCTTCGTCCCCCGGCCGCCAAAGGAGTGAGCAGGCACCACGTTAGAGCAGTTACAAGTATTACTTTACGACGCGAGGAAGCCATCCTTTTGAAGGGGTTCTGGTGATGGCGGAACGCGGGGCGCTTTGGTATAAGAGGTGCCGGCGCTTTCCCTCTTTGAAACTATGCTAGTCGGGACCGGGCACGCTTGCGGGTGATGCGCGCAGTCCGGGAGCCATCAGTAAGGCTCCTGTCGGCGTCACCGCAGCGGGACAACGTGCTCACAATATTTATTGTGAGAGTGCGTCCGTCGGTGCCCGCTCCCACCCGCGACGGGATAACACGACTCACAATAAATATTGTTGCCGAGCGCAGCTTAACAATATTTATTGTGGGCTGCAAGCCCCGGCGCGTGCCGTTTTTCCGCTCGGGAAAGGGGGCTTCCTGAGATGGGGAAGGCGGAGAGGAAGCGCCCCGCGCGGCTGGCCGAGAAGTTGTTACACATACGGCGGGCGTTAGGGCTGAGCCAGAACGAACTAATCCGGCGGATGGGCTTGGGCGATGAACTCGTCCAGCAGGACATCAGCACCTACGAGCAAGACCAGAGGGAGCCCACTCTGACGACTCTCCTAGAATACGCGAAGGCGGCCGCGGGCGGGAGCAAAGGGGCCGGCGAATACCTCCTCATTCTGATAGACGATTCGCTAGAACTTCCCGAACGTCTCCCTGACAGCGACCCACCTCGACAAAGAACTTCCGGAGGCCGATCATCGGGGGAGCGTAAAAATCGCTGAGTTTGTTTGAGACGCGCGGCGTCACGCATTAACGCCGCTGCTTCACACGCTTCACTTGCCCGCCCGCAACCCTCAATAATCTCTCTCTCACACTTATTCTCATCACATCTGTAACGTCCAATCGTGCTTACCAACGGAGGGTGTCATTCTCCGACTGCCCCATATCCCTTCGTAACGTTCAGTCGTGCTTTAGGGTGAAAGCGGTGTCTCCACTGGCCGCTGATCAGCGGCCAGTGGAGACACCGCCAATCACTGAGGAGGTTAGGAACGAAGCGTGGCAAAGCGAAGGAGACGCAATGGCGAGAGAGGCATCCGTAGGAACATCAAGGATGGTCGGGGCCAAGGCAGGGGAACCGATTACAACCCTTGGCTCCACATTCAGGACGTACCCTCCAAAGGCTTGGTGACGAGGGTCAAAGGATGGAAGACCGGCAGGGTTCATCACCTCCTGAGCCAGTTGGAACTCTGGTACTTCTACATCCTCGAATGGTCGCAGGCCGTCACTGACACACGGGAACAATATCCGCTCCTCCCGCTCGAAGAGACACTCTCAATCGCCCGCCAACTAGGTGTGCGCCACCCGACCGACCCCCATACCAAAGAGCCCGTGGTCATGACGACCGACTTCGTTCTGACTGTCCGCCGCGGCTGCTCGGAAGTAGATCAAGCACGGACGGTCAAGTACAAGAAAGACCTACACTCGAAGCGTGTGCTGGAGAAACTTGAAATAGAGAGGCGCTATTGGGAATCGCACGGCGTGGACTGGAAGATCGTAACAGAGACGCAAATCCCCGTTGTGCTGGCGAAGAACATCCAGTGGTTACACCAATACCGAGAGCTAAAGGACTTCGCGACGGTTTCGGCCGCAGAGGCTGAGCAGATTATTTCGGTTCTGACGCTGAGTATCGGCGCGTGTGGGGCGTCGCCGCTACGCTCCGTCACCCTACGAACGGACGACCGCCTCGGTCTGGAGCCGGGCACCAGCCTATCGCTGGTGCGCCACCTACTCGCGTGCCGCCGCTGGCGCGTTGACATGAGAAGGCCCATCAACCCGTGTGAGCGGCTGATTATGGCTGACGGGTTGGCGTAGGAGGGCCGCTAACAGTCCGGAGGAGACGCGAGATGGATTTATACAAGAACATGCTTTTCGAGTGGAACGGCGAGCCGGGACAGAGCCGCGTCGAGCGTCTCCTCTGGTTCGAGCCGGACGGCGAGATGGCGGTAACAATTTGCATAAACGACCCGAAGGCGCGACCCGTGCAGCGCGTCCGTGGCGAGCTTGAGACGGCCGTCGTGGCAGGAGAGGCGCGGGTCTTGACGATAGACCCTTACGCGCCGCTTTGCCAGCGCCCCGAGCATGAGATTAAGAAGGCGCACCGCCGACACAGGGATAAATATTGGGATCGCATTGCCCCGCTCGTCGAGAGCGGCGACCCGCGCGTATTCACCTTTCACGCACGCAACTCACCCATCATGGCGCGGGCGAGGGAGTTGGGGTGCGACAAGACGGTTCTTTACGACCACCTGCGCCGCTACTGGCAGCGCGGGCAGATCAAGAATGCCTTGCTGCCTTCATTCGACCGGTGCGGGTGGAGAGACAGGAGCGACGAGGCGCGCAAGAAAGAAGGCGACGAAGCGCGGGAGGAGGTAAAACTCGGTCGGCGCAGTAGCCTCTCGAAGGTGACGGAACATCCGACCGGCGTCAACGTCAACGAGGACATCCTCAGCCGGTTCCGGTCCGGCATCAAGCTGTTCTACGAGAAGCGTGAGAAGAGGACCCTCAGAGATGCGTACCAACGGACGCTGGAAAGATTCTTCAACGTGGGCTACAGCCTGAACGACGACGGGGCGCTGGTTCCTGTCCTCCCCCCGGCGCACGAACTCCCAACATACAGGCAATTCAGATACTGGTACAGGAAGGGTCGAGATCCTCGGCGCTCGCAAATCGCCAGAGATGGCGAGGCCAGATTCAACCTTTCGGGGCGGGCTATCCTCGGCGACTCGACGCAGATGGCATTTGGCCCCGGCTCCGTCTACCAGATCGACGCGACAGTCGCCGACGTCTACCTCGTTAGTTCCCTCGACCGCAGCCGCATCATCGGGCGCCCCGTAGTCCACTACGTGAAAGACCTCTACAGCCGCGTGTGGGCCGGGTTCAGCGTTACGCTCGAAGGCCCTAACTGGACCGGGGCCATGCTGGCTGTTGAGCACGCCGCCTCAGACAAGGTCGCCTTCTGCGCCGAGTACGAGATCACCATTGAGGAGGCTGACTGGCCGAGTCGCCACCTGCCGGAATCCATCGTAGCCGACCGCGGCGAACTCGAAGGCTACAACGCCGACCACATCGTCAACGCCTTCAACATACGTGTCCAAAACACGCCGCCTTACCGCGCCGAGATGAAGGGCATGATCGAGCAGCACGTTGACATCTGCAACGAGCGGGCTACCCATTGGGTACCGGGGGCCGTCAGGCGGCGCGAGCGCGGCGACCGCGATTACCGTCTCGATGCGGCCCTCGATATTCACGAGTTCCGCAAGCTCATGGCTCTATGCGCCCTCGACTACAACCGGAATCACCTCCTCAACGGATATAGGCTGGACAAGGACATGATTGCTGACCACGTCGAGCCTACCCCGCTCAACCTGTGGAATTGGGGCGTCAGGAACCGGAGCGGTCACCTGCGCAAAGTGGACCCGGATACGCTCCGGCTGAACCTCCTGCCCACACTTGATGCCTCGATCACGGCCCGCGGCATCCGGTGTGAGGGCCTGTTCTATACCTGTGAGAGGGCGCTGGAGGAGGGCTGGTTCGTGCGGGCGCGCGAGAACGGAGCCAAGAAGATTCGTGTCGCCCGCGACCCACGCAATCTCGACCGCGTCTACCTGCGGCTCGGCGGCGACAGGCGGGCGGAGGTCTGCCACCTGATCGAAGCCGACAAGACCTTCAGGGGCTGCGATAGATACGAGGTGGAGGAGGAATTCGAGTTGCGCAAGCAGCGCGCGGAAGCCGCGCGGACGCGCAAACAGCAGTCGGACGCCGAATTCAACGCCAGAAGGGAGAAACTCGTCGCGGAGGCCAAGGCGAAGACCGCTCAGGCGGGCAGCGGCGAGAGTGACAGCGCCCGGGTTAAGGGGATCCGCGGGAACCGCCGCGCCGAGCGGGCCGCCGAGCACGAGGCGGCAGCTTGGAAGTTGGGCGGCGACGCCCCCGGCGCAGCGTCTCGCGCCGCATCGAAAAAGCGGGCGGGCGATACGCCTTCTAATCTGCCGGCGGGGTACGTGCCGCCGCCCCAACCTACCGACAAGCTGCGCAGACTTCGTGAGAGGAGACAAGGAAAATGACCGACCAGCCTTCGGACAAGAGACCGGAACCAATGCCACTGCTCGTTTTCAAGGGCCGTCGCGCGAAAGCATCCTACCTCCCGCAGGAGATCACCGGCTACCGGGGCAACCCCTTTATTGAAGCCCTGCCGCCGATCCTGACTGAGGACGAGGTGATAGAGGCGCTCGCCTACTACCCGAACTACGACGAGGCGGAGCGCCGGTTACCGTCGCACCTGCGCCTCCACCTCATTCAGAGTGCGCTCCAGTTATTCGCCCCGCTGCCGATTCATCTGGACTTGGAGAGGCGCTTCTCGCGGATGATCCGCGCCAGCTACCAACAGCGTAACCCCCTCTCGCGCGACTTCTGGCGGGATGTGGTCGAGGGCATAGAGGCTCTAGAGTCTTCGACGACAGTCGTCGGGAACCGCCCCCGCCCGAGCCCGCTCGGCTTCACCATCATCGGGTTCCCGGGCGTCGGCAAGTCAACCTCCGTCGAGTCCGTAGTCTCTCTTTACCCGCAGGTCATTTATCACAGCCACTACGGAGACCGCGACTTCACCCACGCGCAGATCGTCTGGCTCAAGCTGGAGTGCCCGCACGACGGCTCTATCAAGGGGCTGTGCCTGAACTTCTTTCAGGCCATCGACGACATACTCGGGACCAACTATGAGGCGAACTACGCGGGAGGCCGACGCACCGTGGACGAGATGCTGCCGCAGATGGCGCGGGTCGCCGCCAACCACGGTCTCGGCGTCCTCGTCATCGACGAGATACAGCGCCTCAGTCACGCCAAAAGCGGCGGCGGGAAGAGAATGCTGAACTTCTTCGTGCAAGTCGCCAACACCATCGGCGTGCCCGTTGTCCTCGTCGGCACCTACGCGGCAAAAGCCATACTGAGCGGGGAGTTTCATCAGATCAGGCGCGGAACGGGGCAGGGCGACCTCGTGTGGGACAGGATGGAGGAGGAGGTGTGGAGCCCTGAAAAGGATAAAAAGAGCAAGCCCGGCGTCTGGCAGTTATTCTTGGAGTCGCTCTGGACGTACCAGTACGTGCGGAACGCATGCCCGCTGACGGAAGAACTGAGTCACGTGCTGTACGAGGAGACACAGGGCATCACCGACTTCGCGGCAAAGGTCTACATGTTGGCACAGGTGCGCGCCATAGTCTCCGGTGAGGAAGTGATTACGGCACGCATCATCAGGTCGGTCGCACGCGACAGCCTCCGGCAGGCGCAGAAGGTTCTCGACGCGCTGCGAAGGGGCGACATTAACTCCGTCACCGACATCGAGGACATCCACCCCATCAGGATTGACGACTACATCAAACAGGCACAGAAGCAGTTGCCAAGGACGAAAAGGACGGCAGAGGCGGAGGGGGCCACAGAGGCCCACCCTGAAATCTCAGTCACGACTTCAGACACGCCGCAGCCCCCGCAAACTGACGTCAGGGAGGCAGCCCCAAAGCCGCGCAGGAGGAAGCCGCGGCGGGACAAGAAAAGCGGCGCCGCCGCTTTCGAGAAGGGCGACCTGCGGGGCGAGGCCGCCGACGGTGTCGAATCCGGCACACCAGCAAACGAGTCGCTCCAGAAGGCTGGCTTGATTCAGTCGGCGAACGAATTCTTGGATGAGGAGGCGGCGTGATCGGTTTCTTCCCTGACCCGCTTCCGGACGAGTTGCTCTACAGCGCCTGCGCGCGCTACCACGTGCGCGCGGGCTACAGGAGTAGGGAGAGGACAGGTCATGACCTCTTCGGCGAAACGAGAGCTATAGTCGCGGTCGATCTCCCTTGTCACCTTGACACCCTCATCGCCGTATTACCGCCGGGCCACCGCTATACGGCCGAACGCCTCATCGAAGACCACACGCTGCTGCCTTTGTACAGGCCATTCGTGCCATCGGAAAGAGTTAGCCTTTTATACAACGACATTCGGGGTAGGGGTGGGGGCTCAATACACACGCGCTTGGGAATTCTCACCTCCGGCACTAAGGCAAAGGTCTTCCGGTATTGCCCGATCTGTGTGGAGGATGACAGGGAGAGATTCGGCGAGGCGTACTGGCACCGGCTCCACCAAGCGCCCGGGGTTGAGGTGTGTCCCGCACATAAGGTGTTTTTGGAAGACAGCCTTCTACACACGCGTCACCGTGCAAACCACGTAATGTTTGTTACGGCCGAACAGGTCATCGGGACGGCGAAACCCCGATCACTAAATAAATCTGACCGCAGGGATCGCGTTTCTTTACGCATCGCCGAGGACATAGATTGGTTGTTGAAGCGAACCGGCTTAACGTCGGATCAACCTGCTTACCGTGACCGTTACATCAATCTGTTAAGCAAGGCCGGGCTTTCAAATCCGTTCGGGAAGATGAAAACCGGCGACCTCGCGGCGGCAATGGATGATTACTACTCGCCCGAATTCCTAGAATCTCTCAACTGCGGGTTCAGGGGGAAAAAGAAGTGGCTTCAACGGCTTGTACATAACCACGGGCGGGCACAACACCCTCTGAAGCATCTGCTACTCATGCAGTTTTTGGGCTACACCGCAGCAGCATTTTTTCAACTGCCTCTGAGGGAGCACCCCTTCGGCCAAGGGCCGTGGCCTTGCCTGAACCGCGCCGCCGAGCACTACAGGCAGCCTGTAATTGCAGAATGTGAAGTAAGCCTTGACTACCGCCATCAGAGACCTCGGGGTACGTTCCGATGCCGGTGCGGATTTGCATACTCGCGCTTCGGCCCCGACCGGTCGGAAGACGACCGTTTCTTAATAGGCAGGTACGTGACGTATGGGAAAGTTTGGGAGGGCAAGCTCAAAGAGATGCGCGCAGAAGGGGAAACCGGCAAGGAGATAGCCAGACGCTTGTGCATCTCCGCCCGCGTCATTCTACAACAGATCGCAAATTTTCATCTCCAACCAGACTCGCAAAGCACTAAGGAAACGGTTGGGAGGGTGGCGGACAACAGCGATTTAAGAGAAGAACATAGGCGGGTGTGGGAAGCGGCAAGGCAGAGGCACCCGGAGGCCAGACGGAGCGCATTGGCGGTAAAAGTCCGCAAAACTTATACTTGGCTCTGCCGCTATGATAGAGAATGGTTCGAGCAGAACTCTCCCGCCTGCCGAGTTTCCGCAGGCGCGCCGCGGCATGTGGACTGGCGCAAGCGCGACAGCGAATTGTCCGAGGCGGCGAGGAAGGAGGCCGCGCGGCTTAGGGCCGCGCCGGGACGGCCCGTCCGCGTGACGGCATCTGGTATCGCTAGAGCACTAGGGGCAGTGACAACGCTCGGCAAGAACGGCCACCTACTTCCGCAAACTGTTAAGACGCTTGCCAAAGTGTCCGAGGGGGTTGAAGAGGCGGCGATCCGGCGGGTGAATTGGGCGGCTGAGTGTTACCGCTCAGAAGGTATTCGGCCTAGCAGAAAAACATTTAAGAGAAGGGCAGGAATAAGCGATAAGGTCGCGCGACGTCCGGTGATTATGTCAGCTATCTTATCGGCAATGTTGAGCATTAAGCCATCAGAGCGCGCGACAGCAAGTATCACCGTATCGGCGTAAAAAGTTGGTGACTTTATTGTTCCTAAGTTACCCCTTCAATCAGCCGATGTAGTCTAAAGTTGGTAACTTTGCGCTCGCTCGACTTCGCGAAAGCCAACGTAAAATGAATAATTTAGCTGCTGTAAAGGTGACGACTTTATTGTTCCGAATCACCTCTGTTTCGAGCAGCGTATGTTAAACTCGACATATGCTGCTCGAATCCATTGAGGCTCACAATTTTAGGAATTTGGGCGGCGAAATCTTCTGGGGCGAGGGCCTCAACGTCATCTCCGGCGAGAACGGGCAGGGGAAGACGAACTGGCTCGAAGCCATCTACCTCCTTGCCACGTCGAAGTCCTTCCGCACGCAAAGGCCGCAGGAGGCGATACGCTTTGGCGAGAACCTGTCGGTAGTCCGCGGGCGCGTCGCGCGCTCACAGGACGTGCACAGGGACTTGCAGGTCACCCTTCAGGGAAGCTCAAAGACGCTCTCACTCAACGGCAAGCGCGAGTCGGTCGCGAGCTACCTTAGTCAGCTCCATGTCGTGCCCTTCACCGCCGACGAGCTCGAAGTCGTCCGCGGCGGCCCCGACGCACGCCGCAGGTTCCTCGACCGCGGTGTCGTCTCGCTCCACCACAGCTACGTCCAGACGCTCGCAGACTACCAGCGGGTTATCAAGCAGAAGAACCGGCTGCTCCAGGACATCTCCGATTCCGAGACGAACGTCGAGAACGCGCGTGAATTAATTGAGCCTTGGAACGAACAGATCGTCTCCCTCGGCGCGGCCATTCACCGCGCGCGAAGCGATTACGTCGAGCGCCTCGGCCGGAGCCTCCAACAGCGTCTCTTCGAGCGTGAGGATGTCACGATTCGTTACGTCTCTGCGCTCGAAGGTAAGGGCAATCTGGACGATTACGAAGGATTGATAAAAGAGCGCCTGCGTCTACGTCTCCAAGCCGAAATCGCCTCGGGCTACTCGCTTATCGGCCCGCACCGGGACGACCTGGAAATCCTCTTCGACGGGCGCGATATACGCACTTACGGAAGCTCCGGCCAACAGCGTAGTGCGTTGATTTTACTTGACTTAGCGGCGATTTCGGTGTATTATTCGTGGCACAATGAGTATCCGCTTTTCCTGATGGATGATGTGGATGCAGAACTGGATCAGAGGCGAATCGGTCATTTGCTGGAATACCTCGAAGGGCGCACCCAGACGTTTATTACGACCTCCAAAAATGACCTCATCAAAGGGTTTGCCGCACGCGCAAAACTCATCGAAGTAAGGGACGGTTTGGCCTTCGGCGGTAAGCGCGTCGAAGTTGGAAGAACAATCGCTACGTCCGCGGATAGCATCTAATTCCAGTCACCCTTCGGTCTGCCCAAAGCGGGGAATCGGTATAGAGATATGCAAGAAGAGGAGAGCACTTTGCCTACAGCAACTACTTTAACAAAGAAGAAGAACGACTCTTATACTGCAACTTCAATTACAGTTCTTGAAGGCCGCGAGGCCGTCCGCAAACGCCCGGCCATGTACATCGGCTCGACGGGCGAGATGGGACTCCACCACCTCGTTTACGAGGTCGTCGATAACTCGGTTGACGAAGCCCTCGCCGGCTTCTGTGACACGGTCGAAGTCACGATTCACCTCGACAACTCGATCACTGTCATCGACAACGGCCGCGGCATTCCCGTCGATTACCACAAGCAGGAGAAGAAGTCGGCCGCCGAGGTCGTCATGACCAAACTCCACGCCGGCGGCAAGTTCGACTCGAACGCCTACAAGGTGTCCGGGGGCCTGCACGGAGTGGGCGTCTCTTGCGTAAATTTCCTCTCTGAGGCACTCCGGCTCGAAATTTGGAGGGACGGGGCGACCTACGAGCAGGAGTACGTCCGCGGCATTCCCTCGACCAAACTTGAGATGACGGGCAAGACCCGCCGCCGCGGCACCAAAATCACCTTCAAGCCAGACGCGGAGATTTTCGAAGTAACCGAGTTCAGCTTCGACAAACTCTCGGAGCGGTTGCGCGAAAAGGCGTTCCTCAACAAAGGCATCCGCATCACCATCAAGGACGAGCGGCAGGAGCCTGAACGCTCGCACGAGTTCTACTACCGCGGCGGCATCGCCGAATTCGTCAAGCACCTCAACAAGAACAAGACGGTGCTGCACGACAAGCCAGTTTACTTTGAAAAGTCTGGCGACTCCCTCTCGGTGGACGTGGCTATCCAGTACAACGACGCCTACGACGAGAAGGTCTACTCCTTCGCCAACAACATCAACACGGTTGACGGCGGCACGCACCTCTCGGGCTTCCGCTCGGCGCTGACGCGCACCATCAACTCCTATGCGCAGTCTTCCGGCCTCGCCAAGAACTTCAAAACCACTCTGTCGGGCGATGACGTGCGCGAGGGTCTGGTCGCGGTCATCTCCGTCAAGCTGCCGCAGCCGCAGTTCGAAGGACAGACCAAGGGCAAGCTCAACTCCGACGTGAAGGGGGCGGTAGAGTCGTTCCTCAACGAGCGCCTGACCGAGTATTTCGAGCAGAATCCGACGGTCGCTAAGAAAATAGTCGGGAAAGCTGTAGATGCCGCCCGTGCGCGCGATGCCGCGCGTAAGGCTCGAGAAATCGTCCGCAAGGGGGCGATGGGCTCCACAATGCTGCCCGGCAAGCTTGCAGACTGTCAGGAGCGAGACCCGGCGCAGTGCGAGCTATACATCGTCGAGGGCGATTCGGCGGGTGGCAGCGCGAAGCAAGGGCGTGACCGCAGGAATCAGGCCGTTCTACCGTTAAAAGGTAAAATCTTGAATGTGGAGAAGGCCCGATTCGACAAGATGCTTAGCCACAGCGAGATCAAAACGCTGATTACGGCGCTCGGCACAGGTATCGGCAAGAGTGAAGAAGACTTTGATCTCAACAAGTTACGCTACCACAAGATCATCTTCATGACAGACGCGGATGTGGACGGGTCGCACATCCGTACACTGCTCCTGACCTTCTTCTTCCGCCAGATGCCGAAGCTCATCGAATCCGGCCACGTCTTCATTGCGCAGCCGCCGCTGTTTAAAGTAAAACGCGGTAAGAAGGAAGAGTACATCAAGGACGAGAAGTCGATTGTGCGCTACCTCGTTCGCCAGGCGACCAGCGACATGAAGGTCACTTCCGCCAACGGTGGCGGCACCATCGAGGGCAAAGAACTCGCCCGGACTCTTGAGCAGATGGTCGAGCTAAATCGTTACTGCGAAAGGCTTATCAGGAGGCTCGGCAACGACGGACGGTTACTGAATCTCCTCCTGGAGGCTTTCGGCGGGCGCGGTGGCGTGCTGACTGAAGAGAGCGCGACTCTCAAGGGAGTCTTCCAGGAAGAGGAGGGCGAGCAGATCGGACGGGTCGAGGCAGTACTGGCCGAGGCGGGTTACAAGACAGATTTGGCTCCGGACGAGGAGCACGGGCTCTGGGAAATCGAGACGATGGTTCCCGGAGGCTCAAAAGTTAAAATAGACTGGGACTTGGCGAGCCACGTCGAGTTCCAGAAGGCAGTGGAAATCTACAAGACGCTCGAAAAGCGTCTTACCGCGCCCTTCAGCATCGGTGAAAACGGTACGAAAGAGACGGTTGCTTCCCGTGAGGAGCTTTTGGAACGTGTCCTGACGGCCGCGAAGAAGGATTTGACGATACAGCGTTACAAAGGTCTCGGCGAGATGAACCCCGAGCAACTCTGGGAGACCACGATGAACCCGGACAAGCGGACGCTGCTTCAGGTCAAAATTGACGACGCGGTCGAGACGGACCAGATTTTCACTATCCTGATGGGCGACGCGGTCGAGCCGCGGCGCAAGTTCATCGAGGATAATGCGCTGGATGTGAAGAACTTAGACGTGTAATTCGTCCTACGCGGGCGGGCGTGCGTGAATCTATTTGACACACTCAGCCCGCTCGTGTAGAATGAAGACCCTTTCCTCCTGTGGATCTTACCGCTGCATACATCTCGCGTATGCAGCGGGATTTTTTTTAGTAAGATTTTTCTTTCGGAAATACCCTCTGCCGTCAGCACCCTTCATAAGCCGACAACGCTCGGCAAAGTATCTCCAAATCACTTCTACTCTTCTTTAGACAAGGCGCTGTCCACCTGTTCATCGAGGTCTAGACGACGCGGCCTTGTGGCTCCCAGTTCGTTGTAACGGCCGCCGGGGGCAAACTGACCCGATTCGCCGACGTCGATGGCACGTTCGTCGTTCGCGGGGTTAATGTCCTCAATCGGGTTGGGCGTGGCGTCCGGCTTGAGTTCGGGTTCTTGGTTCGTCTCCCCGAGGGAGCTTTTTGTCTGGTTGTGGTCTGGCATCGTCTTCCTCCTCGTTCGGTAATTTTAAGTTCGCACCGGCTCGCTGAAGCGGCGCGTGCGAAAGCGGTAGAGCGTCAACGGCTCGCCGGGTTTAATGCCGGCCTTCCTCGCAGCGACGCCGACCTGTTGGTCGGCCGTCTGTATACTCTCGATATCGGGTAGGAGCAGCCCGCGCCGCGAGCCCGATTGGTCGGTCACAATTACTCCGAAGGCCGCGGGGTTCAAGTCCTCGAGCCGCGCCGGCTCCAAGCTTCCGAGAATGTCCACGGAGTAGCGCAGAGAGGGGAGTTCTTCGTCCGAGACGGGGCGGAAGCGCGGGTCGCGTGTGGCCGCCTTGACAGCATTGGCTATGACCTCCTCGGCCAAAGTGTCGTGCTCAGGCTCGACCGTGCCGACGCAGCCTCTCAGCTCACGACTCAGCGTCTTAATGCAGACGAAGCAGGCGGACGGCCTGCCCAGTGTTGACGTTTCGGGAAAAATCGGCGGCTCTATGATGTGACCGCTTAGCACATAAGCTTCGACGGCGTTTCGAGCCAACTCGGTTATTCGGCTCTCATGAGGCGCAGACAGTTGCGCGACGAGGTAGCCGACGCCGAAGGGAGCTTCGTAGCTGATAACCTCACACTGCGGTTCGAACGCAGACGCGGCGCCGAGCGCGACCAGCATCGAACGGTAGCCACATTCACCGGCTCGCCGCCGTAACGTCTGATCGATGAGCGGGACTCGTCCCGGCTCGTTCGCGCGTAGAGCGGCGACGACTTGTTCGTCGAAAAGTCTTGCTTCCGGGTCGAAACCGGCGGGAGCATTCGGCTGGAGCCTGTGGCTCAGGTCGCCGCTGGCGACGAAGGCGGCCGGGCGTCCTGTCACTTCGGCTGCGCGTCTGACGCATTCCCCGAAGCGCACGTGAGCTTCATCCGAGATGAAGCTGTAGCCGAGCGCGACGACGCGCCCCTTCCAGCCGTTGCGCAGCAGAAAGTAGAGCGGGACGGCCGTGCCGTGGTCTAAATTCTGCGGCTCAAGCGCGACTACTTGGAATCCCTCTTCGGCGGCGGTTTGCTGAATCGCCCTAAGCAGTTCTTCGTCAGCAGGCGCTTCTGCGATTGCCTGCGGGGCACTGAAGTTGGCAAAATCTCCGCGCAGACGCGCGCCGCCGTAGGCGACGAAGCTGCTTCGTTCGAGCGGCGCGTGCGGCGAGACGAGTACGACGGTCTCGGCGCCGCACGCCTTGATTCGCTCGGTCAGGTCGCGCATGGCGTCCACTGACGCGCGCACCTCGGCGGCGCGCCCCCCGCCGACCTCAGGAACCATGATCGGCGGGTGCGGTGCGATTCCGACGAATACGAGGGGACTGCCCTTCATCGTCCTCCGCCTTGTTACGGGGGAATCCTTCCGCGTGTTATGACTTGTAGGGGTTGGCAGGGATGCTAACAACTGTGCTTTTCGTCGGCAAGCATGACGGCGGGCGTACTCTTTAAGGAGATTCGTGACGGGTATTAACGAAGACTACGACGTGCTGATCATCGGGGCGGGGCCGGCGGGCTCGTTCGCGGCCGAAAGACTTGCCCGCGGCGGCGCGCGCGTGGCGCTGTACGACGGCCGGCCGGAGGGCGAGGCGAAGGCGTGTGGCGGCGGCGTCACTTCGAAGGCGCTCAAGGCCTGGCCGTTCCTGCTCGAAGCGGGCGGGCGCGCTGTCACGGAAGTCGAGATGGTCTCGCCGGCGGGCGAATGCGTCCGCCTGAAACTCGCAGAGCCTTTCGCCATCTATTCACGCTGCGCGTTCGACTCTTACATGCGCGAGCGCGCGGAGCGCGCGGGCGCGAGCGTGTTCGACGTTCGCGTCAACGCGTCGGGGCAGAAGGATGATGAAGGTCGCTGGGTCGTGCGTTCGCGCGGAGGTATGAGCTGGCGCGGGCGCGTGCTCGTCGCGGCGGACGGGGCGAACAGCGCGACGGCGAAGAGGCTCGCGGGGCCGCTCTCGAACTCAGACATGGAGGTCGCTTTCGGCTACCGAACTCCTCTGAACGAGGCTCAGGATGCGCCGACGGTCATCGCCTTCCTGCCGGGCTGGGCCGGTTACGCGTGGGCCTTCCCGCGGCTCGACCACATCTCCTTCGGCATCGCCACCGCGCAGGACACTTTCGAGCACAAGGCGCTCGACCAAATGCTCTGGGACTTCATGGTCGGCTATTACCGGGAGAGGGAGAGGGAGGCTGCTTCCTCTTCGCGCGGAGGCCTGTCTCTCGAAGGCGTTGGCGGGGTCGAAGAGAGGCTGCGCGCGTCTGCCGAACGTTACGCGGCGCGCATCCCCGGGCTCGCGCCCGAGACGTTCGACTCGCGGCGTGCGGCCGGGAACGACTGGGCGCTGCTCGGCGACGCCGCGGGCTTCGCAGACCCCGTGACGGGCGAAGGCATCTACTACGCGCTGCGCTCGGCCGAACTGTTCGCCGAAAGCTACCTCGCGGGCGAGGTGAAGTCTTACGAGCGCCGTTGGCGTGAAGACTTCGGGGGCGAGCTGCGCCGCGCGTCGAAGATGCGCCGAAGATTCTACGGGCGTTTCTGGGGCGGCCCCTTCACCGACCGCATGATTAAGCTCGCGCGCGCACACGCGGGCATCCGCCGCACGTTGCGCGAGCTGGTCGCGGGAGACCAGGGCTACCTCGACCTCAAGCGCACCCTCGCGCGCCGCGCCCTCAACCCTTTCTGAGAACGTCTAAATCACTTTATCATCGAGCGAACTGCCTGGGACGAACGTCCAACTCACTTGTGGCTTCATCCAAGTCACTTGGATGAAGCCACAAGTGAGTTAGATGAACGCATAAGTGACTTGGAGGAACGTCCGAGTCACTTTACTCTTCATCTTTGTTATCGGCGGGTTTGGTGTAAGGGGCGAGGCGTCGTTTGAGTTCGTCGGGGACGGCGACGGACTCGAATGTCTGTCGGCGAACGGCGACGAGGACGAAGTGGGCGGTGGCGACGAGTTCGTCATCGCCGTTACGACGCACCTCGAAGTCGAGCCGGAGCGACTTGTTGCCGATGCGGCCGACGTAGACGCAGACCTCCAGCAGGTCATCGAGCTGCGCGGCCTTGTGGAAGTCGCATTCGAGATGCGCGCGCGGCAGCCACACGTCCAGCTCGTCGAACATCACGCCGTAAGGCAGTCCGGCCGCGCGAAACAACTCGGTCTCGGCGAACTCGAAGAAGCGTATGTAAGCGCCGTAAAAGATGATGCGCGCCGCGTCCACGTCGCCCCAGCGGACGCGCTCCTCAATGCAGTATTTCCAGGACTCGTTCACGCCTTTGTCACCTCAAGCCGTCAAGCGGAAAGACCCCGAAGGAACTCGACAAGCGCGCGGTTGAACTGCTCCGCCTGCTCGACGTTCGAGAGGTGCCCCGCGCCTTCGACGACGACCAGACGCGAGCTCTCTATCTTCGCACGCATCGCCTCCGCGTCCGCGGGCGGAGTTATCACGTCTTCGCTTCCGACGACGATCAAGGTCGGCACGTCGATTGACGAGAGCAGATCCGTCTGGTCTCTCCTCGAAGCCATCGCGCGCAGGGCCGCGGCCGCGCCTTCGGGACGTGTGCCGAGCATCATGGCGCGCACGCGCCCGGGGACTTCGCCGCCGCGCTCGCGCGTCTCGGCAGACAAGAGCTTCGGCAGCATCGAATCGACGATTGGGGCCATGCCTTCTTTCAGGGCGCGCTGCGCGTTCTCTGCGCGCGCTCTGCGTCCCTCTTCCGTGTCGGCCTGCGGGCGCGTGTCGGCGAGGACGAGCGCGCGCACACGTTCGGGGAACTGGCGGAAGAACTCGAACGCGACGTAGCCGCCCATGGAGAGGCCGCCGATGACCGCGCGCCCGATGCCCAACTCGTCGAGCAGCGCCCTCACATCGTCGGCCATCGCCTCAATCGTCACTCCAACACTGTCTGATGTCGCTTCGCCCAGTCCGCGCAGGTCGGGCGCGACGACGCGGAACTCAGCGCCGAGCGCCTCCGCCTGCCCGCGCCACATCGAACGGTCGAAGGGGAAGCCGTGCAACAGCACAACGGCCTGCCCACCCCCTCCGGTGTCGTCGTAAGTCATAACCGCATCATAGCTCAAAAGTGGGCTTGTGTGACTTGAGACAGGGGTAAGACGGTAAACACAGAGGCACAGAGGCACAGAGACACAGCTCGTTGAGTAATATTCTTTAAGCTGTGCCTCTGTGCCTCTGTGCCTCTGTGTTGAATGGCCTGCGCTACTCTCAAGGTTGAGATAATGCTTCTTCGTAAACGCGCTCGGTCGCAGCGAGCATGCGCTCGGGGCTGAAGCGTTCGCGCGCCGAACGCCGCGCGTTGTCGCCGAGGGCGCGGTGACGCTCACCGTCCGCGAACAGTGAAGAGACGGCCGCGGCCATCGCGCGCACGTCGCCGACGGGGACGAGCAGGCCGTTGACGCCGTCTTCGATTAAAGACCGCGCGCCCTCGGTCGCCGTGGCGACGACCGGCACGCCGCAGACGAGTGCCTCGGCCATCGCCATGCCGAAGGCTTCGGAACGCGAGGCCGAGACGAGAAGGTCGAGGCCGGCGACCACGCCCGAAACGTCCTCGACCCGCCCGAGCAGCCGCACGCTCTCATTCAATTTCAACTCATCAATAAGCCCTTCGACGCGCGCGCGGTACTGGCCGCCGCGCGAGTTGTCCTCGCCGGCGATGACGAACTCGACCCCGTTGCCGAACTCGTCGGCGACGAGTCGCGCCGCGCGCACGAACTCTAACTGCCCTTTGACCTCGCTCAACTCGCCGACGATGCCGACGCGGAAACGCATGTCGGCATCGTCGTCGGCGCGCGCGCGGTCGAAGCGGGCGAGGTCTACGCTGTTCTCGACGACGCGAATCTTCTCCTCGTCGAAAATCTTCTGCGAGCGGAGGGCGCGTGCGACCGCTTCGGAGACGGCGATGACGCGCGAGACGTTCGAGAATAAGAGGCGGTGCGCGCGGCTCAAAGGGAAGAGAACGTGGCGCGTGATGACGAGTCGCGCGGCGGGCGCGCGGCGCGCGGCGAAGGACGCGGGCACGTAGTCGCGCGCGACGTGCGCGTGGATGATGTCAACCTCGCGCTGGCGCGCGATGCGCGCGAGCTTGAGCGCGCTGCCGAGGTCGAGCGAATTGCGCAGGGGCAGCGCGTAGACGTTCTGCCCGGGCAGGAACGAGAGACGCTCGCGGAGCGGGGAGTCTTCGCGCAACGCGGCGAGGACTTCGTGGCCGCGCTGTTGGAGGCCGCGCGCGAGGTCGGCGAGGTGTCGCTCGCCGCCCCCGAACGCGCGCGCGGAACTGACCTGAAGGATGCGCATCAAGTCGAAGGGCTGTCGGCGAGCGGCGAGTCTTCGTACTGTGCGAGGAGGTCTGCGGGGTCGCGGTAGATGCGTATGCAGCCGGCGGCGCGCAGGTCTGCTTCGGGGAAGCCGCCGGAGAGGAGGCCGACGGTCTTCAGTCCGGCTTTGCCCGCGGCCTCCGCGTCGTAGGGCGTGTCGCCGACGACGACGGCCTCCGAAGGGCGCACGTCGCCGAGTCGTTCGAGCGCGGCCTCGAAGATGTCCGGGTAAGGCTTGGACTTCTCGGCGTCGTCACTCGAAGTCTCCTCTTCGACGAGGTCTTCGATCCGCGCGCGCTCCTTGTAGGCCTTCAGCTCGTCGCCCTTGGCCGAGGAGGCGAGCGCGAGCCTGAGCCCTTCGTCCTTTATCCTCTGGAACAGCTCGCGCACTTTGGGGAAGCCTTTCACTTGCGAAAGGTATTCGCGCTTGAAGAGTTCGCCGCGGTACTCCTCAAGCTCTTCGCCGAACTCTTCGAGCTCTTCCTTCGAGAGGAAGACGGGCATCAGTTGGTCGCCGCCCTTGCCTATCTGCGAGCGCACGCTCCCGAAGTCGAACTGCTTGCCGAAGTGCGCGAACGCCTCCTGCCAGGCGCGCGCGTGCAGGTCTACGGAATCGACGAGCGTCCCGTCCACGTCGAAGATGACAGCCTTAATCACGGAAGTTCCCCCTTGAATGGTTTGTGTCGCCGAGCGTCAGAAGGCACGGATTATAACAGCGCGGCCGCTGACGCCGAACAGAACACAGCCGCCGCCGCTCGTTCCGGTTTGGTACGTGCCCCGCACTTAGGAATAGACGTGCGATGCGTCGAAATTGGTTCTATTACTTAACGATTCTTGAAGAGGCGAGCGCCGCGGAAGTCGGCACGGGGCTTGCCGTGTGTCTGCGCGGGTAGGTCTCTTTTGGAGTGAGGAGGCATTTATGTCCAAGCTTGTGACGGGAGTCTTCAAGACGCGCGTGGCCGCGGAGGCGGCCGTGGACGCCATCCTGAAGCGCGGGTACACGCGCGACGACATCTCGGTGCTGATGTCCGACGCGACCAAGTCGAAGGAGTTCGCCATCGAGACGCGCACGCACGCGGCCGACGGGCTCGGCTACGGCGCGGCGGTCGGCGGGACGGTCGGGGCGGTGGTGGCGGCGATTGTGGCCGTCGGGACGAACGTGGTGCTGCCCGGCCTGGGACTCGTGGTAGCGGGGCCTCTGGCGGCGGCGTTGGCGGGCGCCGGCGCGGGCGGCGCGGCGGGCGGGCTTATCGGCGCTCTCGTCGGGGCCGGGATACCGGAACATCGCGCGAAAGTCTACGACGCGTCCCTGCGCGCGGGCGGCATCCTCATCGGCGTCGAGTCGAAGTCAGACGAGGAGGCGGACAAGATCGAAGAGCTGTTAAAGGACTTGGGCGCGGAGTACATCAGGCAAGAGTAAAGGCGGGAAAGAAGTTCACCACAGAGACACAGAGGCACAGCTTGATGAGATATGTCTTCAAGCTGTGCCTCTGTGTCTCTGTGGTGATAATTAACCCTTCAAACCTTAGCGTTGAAATAGAAGGAGGCCGCCGCCGGTATGACGACCGGCGGCGGCCTCTTTTGTTTTTAAGTTAGAAGAACGGGTTAGTGCTTGATGGCGTCGCCCACGTCTTCGATGGCCTCGCCGACCTTGCGCTTGGCGGTGCCAAAGCCCTCCTGAACGTCGCCCTTCATCTTATCGGCCGAGCCTTCGGCGCGCATGTCGTCGTCGCCGGTCAGGCGGCCGAGGCCCTCCTTGACGGAGCCCTTCGCCTGGTTGTATTTGCCTTCCATCTCGTCACTGTTCGGAGCACCCATTTTGTTCTCATCCTCCTCGATAGTGTGTGTCGGGAGAGCGCGTCAACTCTCACGTTCCGAAGCTTAGGGATGGCAACAGACATGCCATCATCACCGATAAGGGGAAAGGTGTTGAAGGGAGGGAAGATGCGCCGTTGAGAGTGGCAGGGCCGTGCGTCCGCCGCGGGTTCGTTTCCGTACGCGGGCGGCCTGTCTTGGGACAAGTCTCGCGGGAAAGAAAAGAGGGCGCGAGAGACGTGTGGTCTCTCGCGCCCTTTGAAGGAGTGGCGGCTCCGAAGGTTCTAAGTTTAGAACTGGAAGCGGGCGCCGAGCTGAACCTGGCGCTCGCGGAAGAGCGTGCTGTCGGCGCCGGTCACCGAGCCGAAGCCGCTGGCGCCGCTGTTGTAGGTCAGCGTGTTGCCGGAGAGCGAGTAGAGCGTCGTGTTAACGCCCGTCACCTGCGTCCGGTTGAAGAGGTTGAAGCCCTCGGCCAGAATCTCGAACGCCACGTCCTCCTTGATCTGGAAGCGGCGCGAGATGCGCATGTCGAGGTACCAGATGTTCGGCTGCTTGAAGACGTTGCGCACCGCGCCGCCGAAGCGGTTGGAGCCGCCCGAGCCGTTGACGCCGCCGGCCGGCGTCGTGCAGGTCGCCGTCACGCCGCCGCTCGTGCAGGTCGTGAAGCCGAACGAGGCCGGCGCGATGGCGTTGGAGACGAGGCCCGAGTAGCGCTGGCCCGAGAAGGCGTTGAAGATGGGCGCGAACGTCCAGCCGTTGAAGATGGCGCGGCCGACCGCGCTGTCCTTCAGGCTGGCGAAGTCGGTGTTGTAGACGACGCTGGCGACGAACTTATGCCGGCGGTCGAAGGAGGAGTAGGCCCGGTCGGCCGACTGGTCGAAGGCGTTGAAGGGCGAGTTGTTCGTCGTGAACGTGGTCGAAGTCTGACCGTTGTCCGTCGCGCGCGAGAGCGTGTAGCTGGTCTGGAACTGGAGACCACCCGTCAGGCGGCGGTTGGCCTGGAGCACCAGCGCGTGGTACTTCGACCAGACGTCGCTGCGGATCTCGGTGACGGCGCCGTAGGCCGGGTTCGGACGCGGGGTCGTGAACGCGGTCGGCTGCGTCGCGCCCAGGAAGAGCGGCGTGCGGAAGGTCAGGCCGTTGTAGGGGCCGCCCGAGGCGACGAGGTCAACGAAGACCGGGGCGGGCAGGTTCGTGTCCACGAAGTTCGGCAGCGAGTTGCCGAAGCTGAACAGGTACGAGGCCGAGACGACCGTGTTGCGCGCGATCTGGCGCTCGACGATGAAGTCGGCCTGGTGAATCTGCGGGAGCTGGAACTTCGGCGAGAAGTACTGGACGGCCGAGGGCACGAGCGTGCCGGCGGTCAGCAGGTTCGGGTAGCTCGGGGCGGCCGCGTTGGAGGCCGGGAGCTGAACCTGACGCTGCGCCACGTCGGGGCCGACGCCCGTGTTGATGAGCGCGTTGTAGACGGTCGAGTTAATGACGCGGCCGTAGTAGAGGCCCCAGCCGCCGCGCATCGAGGTCTTGCCGTCGCCGGTCAGGTCGTAGGCGAAGCCGAGGCGCGGGCCCCAGTTGTTCTTGTCGCTGACCTTGTTGCCGGTCTGCGGCAGCAGCGAGTTGACGTTAATCGGGTCGGGGTTCTTCTGGTACTCGTAGCGCAGGCCGAGGTTCAGCGTGAGGCGCGGGTTGACGCGCCAGTCGTCCTGGAGGAAGAAGTTGAAGTCGGTCGTCTTCATCGTCAGGCCGAGGACGCCGAGGCCCTGGTTGAAGTTGCCGCCGTAGCACTTGCCCACGGTGCGCGTGCTGCTGTAGCACGGCGTGTTCGCGGGGAGCGCGCCCGGCGAGACGAAGTTGGTGTAGTCGATGATGAAGTCGTTGAGGCCCCCGTAGAAGCCGGCCGCGTTGACGCCGCCCGTGTAGTTGAACTCGCCGCCCGAGAAGCGGAGGTTGTTGATGATGTCCTTGACGAAGTTGACGTCGCCGCCCCACTTGAGCGTGTGGTTGCCGTGCGAGAGCGTCATCGTGTCGGCGAACTGGTTGCGCCGCTCGTCGGGGAACTTGTCGCGCTCCAGGAACTCGGGGATGCCGAAGGTGAAGCCGTTGGTGATGAAGGTCTGCGGCGAGCGGCCGCCGACGGAGTTGGTCGGCTCGCCGGCGAGCGGCGGCTGGCTGTGCTGGAACTCGAAGTCGCGGCCGTACTGGTAGCGCGCCTCGTTGAGCAGCGTGGTCGAGATCGTCGAGTTCAGGCGCAGCGTGATCCAGTCGATGTTGACGCCGTCGTCGCCGAAGTTGTCGCGGGCGCGCTGGTTGATGGCCTGGGTCTGGATGCCGGCGGGCGAATCCCAGCGCAGGCTGTTGAAGGTGCCCGTCAGCGTGTTCTTGCTGTTGATGTTCCAGTCGATCTTCGGCAGCACGAGGCGCTGGTCGCCGGTGCGCGGCACCTCGCCGGTGATGCTGTTGAGGAAGTTGAGCGCGTTGGAGACCTGGGCGCCCGTCAGGCCCTTGCCGGTGCCGAGCGTCGCGGCGTTGTTGCCGGAGCGGCTCGCGTTGCCGGTGCCGGGGTAGGCCGCGCACGTCCCGAGCGAAACGGACGACGCGCGGGCGGCCGTCAGCAGGCAGGTGTCCACGCGGTTCAGGAAGTCGACGGCCGTGAAGGTGGCGACGCCGGGGAAGTCGCGCTTCTGCTGGTCGTAGGAGAAGAAGAAGAAGGCCTTGTCCTTGACGATGGGGCCGCCGATGGTGCCGCCGTACTGGTGGCGCACGTCATCGGGCTTGAAGGCGACGGGGCCGAAGACGGGGACGGTGGCGCCGTTGACGGTCGTCGTGGCGACCTGCTGGCTGACGAAACTGCGCGGGTTGCGCGCGCCCCACTTGTTGTTGCGCTGGAAGTAGAAGGCGTCGCCGTGGAAGTTGTTCGTGCCCGACTTGGTGACGGCGTTGACGACGCCGCCCGCCGAGCGGCCGTACTCCGCCGAGTAGCTCGAAGTGTTGACCTGGAACTCGCGGATGGCCGACTGGCTGACCGAGTAGCTGATGCGGGTGCGGCCGCGCTCCTCGGCGAAGAAGGCCTGGTTGTTGTCGCCGCCGTCGATGGTGTTGTTGTTCAGCAGGCCCGAGATGCCGCGGAACGAGATGAGGCCGAAGGTGCCGTCGGGCACCGCGCCCGGCGAGAGCAGCGCGTAGTTCGACCAGCGGCGGCCGTTAATCGGCAGGTTGTTAATGGAGGTCTGGTTGACGTTGGTCGAAAAGTCCTGCTGCTGCGTGTTGATGACGGGCGCCTCGCTCGTCACCTGCACGGTCTCCTGCGCGCCGGCGATGCCGAGGCTGATGTCGAGCGGCGTGACGCGGCCGACCTCGACGACGACCTTCTGCTGGGTGAAGGCGGCAAAGCCCGAGGCGTTGATGGCGACGGTGTAGTTGCCCGGGTCGAGCTGGACGACGCGGAAGCGGCCCTCGTCGTCGGTCGTGGCGGAGACCTCCTTGTTCGTCTCCTCGTTCCTGACGGTGACCGAGGCGTTGGCGACGACGGAACCCTGCGGGTCCTTGACCGTGCCGCCGACGGCGCCCTGGGTCGTGGACTGCGCCCACGCGGCGGGCGCGGCCATGACGAGGCAGAAGATGAGCAAGCCCAGCGCGGAGGCTGACTTGCGGAGGGAATTTTTAAACATATTTCTTCCTTTTCCTGCTGAGTTGTCTACGGTGGTTCGGGACAAGAGCGCCATTCTTTCCGAACGTCTCCCGAAGTTTCGTCCGACCTTGTTGGATTGAAAGATGGCTAGAAAGAGAACTGAAACTCACACCTTACGGGAAGACGTTTTCGCGGCTGTTACGGCGGCGGAAACGCGAAGTTAAATACTACATTTCGCCCCGCCCCGCAAGGTCGAATTCGCGCCGCGCCGGGCGGATTTAGCCGTCCGAAAACTTGAATCGAAAAGTCCAAAAAATCGGATGCGGGCGGCCGCCCCGACCGGCCCCTGTGTGCGAGCTTCCAAAGAGCTTCTAACTTAACTGGTACAACGGGAAAGGGTTTCACCGCCCCCTCCCGCCGCGCCTTTGTCCGGGCACCCGAAGGCCGAAACCTTCGCCTCCAGAGCAACAAACAGCATGCCAGCAGAAGGGGCGCGGAAGTAGGAACGCGAAACGCTGAACTGAAAGCCTCGTGCCTTCAGTTCAGCGTTTCGCGTTCCTACTTCCGCGCCCCTAAAAGCGTGCTTACCTGTTGACGCGGCGGCCGCGCTCGCGCGTCCGCTGCTCCCGCTGGAACTTCTTCATCTTGTGCGCGGCGGGAGCGTTCAGAGGTGCCGCGGGCGCGTCCGGCGGGAAGGGCGTGTCGGTGAGCATCTCGATGTTGACGTAGAAGCGGTAGCCCCCGGTCTGGACGATGCCGAGCAGGAACTGCACGTTGATCGACTCGCCGTCTTCGAGCGCGTTCTCGCCGAGGTTGACGTAGCCGACGCCCATCGAAGAGTTCAGGCCGCCGCCGTTCGTCTGGTTCGGCGGCTGCTCGACGTACGTGCCGCGCACGTCGACGGGGCTGCCGTTGATCGTGACCTGTATGTCGTCGGAGTCGATGGCGCGCAGGTCGGCCGTCCCCGTGGGAACGGGGAAGGTCGTCATGTCGATGATGCGGAAGGCGAGGTAGAAGACGGGAGCGCCCGTGTGGTTCGTGATCGTCCGGCGGATGGAGAGCGTCCCCATCGGCGAGTGCTGGCTCGGGTTCGACGTGAAGTCGCGGACGCGGTTCGGCGCCTGCGACGCGGAGACCGACGGGTCGAGCAGAGAGCCCGCCATCGTCGCATTGCCGTTGACGGGGCTCGTCAGCCCCTCCGGCCCCGGCGCGCCGAGCTTCGAGCCGAGCGCGGTCGGGGCGGCGTTGGTGCTGACGGCGATGAAGTCGTTCACGTTCTCGGAAGTGTCCTTCGGCAGACCGGCGCCGCACCCCGCGCCGGGGGTGACGCAGACCCTGCGCACGAAGCTGTACTCGATGTCGGCCGTCGCCTCGTCCACGGGGGGCGGGAAGCCCACGCCTTCGCGGTAGAGCGCGTCGGCGGTCGCGTAGCCCGCGGCGTCGAGCCGGTTGTCGAGGTTGAAGTTCGACGGGTCGGCCGAGCTGAAGACCGCGATGCCGCTGCCGTCAGGTATCTCGTCCGAGTAGAAGGAGTTGATAAAGCCCATGTCGCCGGGCAGGAGCACCGGGTCGCCCTGCCCGTAGGAGCTGAGCGAGTAGCTGGGGCCGGCGGCGAGGAAGTGCGCGCGCGCGGGGATGACCGTCCCGTTCGGGATGATGAAGCGCGTCGCGCCGTCCGAGGCGACGAGCGCCCAGCCCGACGAGTTGTCGAGCGTCGAGACGGTGACGTCCTGGTCGGTGTTGTTGTAGAACTCGATGAACTCGTCGCCGTCCTGCGAAGTGGGCTCGCGCGGGCCGCCCGTCTCTTCGCCGCCGGGGACGGGCGCCCCCTCCACGATGCCCGCGCCGGGGCCGCGGAAGCGGAACTCGCTGATGATGAACGAGCCGAGCGCCGGGGCCGCGCCGAGGCGGTAGTAGGAGACGACGGGGTCGTGGTCGGAGTTGCGCTCGGGCGTAGACGCGTTGTTGACGTAGGTCGCCGCGGGCGCCTCGGGGAAGTCCGAGTTGACGCGTGCGATGGCGGCGCGCGTGTAGCGCCTGCGCGCGGCCCCGTTGATGATGTGGTGGTCGAGCGCCTGCGGCGTGCCCTCGAAGACGAAGCTGTAGCGGTCGGCGGCGGGCAGCAGGTCTACCACGTCGGTGAAGTCGGGGTTGACGAGGTCGGGGCTCGCGTCAACCGCCAACTCGTTGTCCACGGTCGCGAGGCCCTTGATGGTCTTAATCGGGTCGGTGAAGCCGTCGCTGAACTGGAAGGCGTTGTAGTCGCCGACCGACATGACGGGCACGCCCGGGTTGTTGGTCTGGAGTTCCTGTAGAAGTCCGGCGATGGACTCGGCCTGCTTGCGCCGCTTCTCGCGGACGCGCGGGCCGTCGGCCGCGCCGCCGGCGCAGCCGGCCGCGACCGTCGGGTCGACGTCGGCCTCGATGCAGATGAACGAGCGCAGGTGGTTGACGACGACGATGACGTGCTGCGGCGCGGGGCCGCTCGGGTCGACGGTCGCGTCGAGGACGAGGGGCGGGCGGTCGTGCAGCAGGGCCGTCCCGCCGCCCGGCACGTTGTAAGTCTCCGTGGCGAGCCTCTGCGTCACGCTGTTGACCTGCACGCGCGAGGTCTTGACGAGGAAGCCGACGTCCTGGTCGTTGTCCTCGCTCGTGCCGTCCTGCTCGACGAGGTATGCCTCGTACTGCGGGTTCGGGTTGCTGGCGGCGACCTCGTCGTTGTTGATCTGGTCGCGGAGCGCCTGGAGGTCTGCGAGGTCGAAGATTTCGACCGTGCCGAGGATGTCGGGCAGGTGCAGCTGTTCGCGGATGGTCAGCGCGGCCTTCTGCCGCTGCGTCGCGTTGTTGTTGAAGTTCTCGATGTTGTAGCTGGCGACGGTGAACTCGTCCGCCTCGGGCGCGGGCGCCGCGACGGCCGTCATGTTCGGGGAGGCCGAGGGGTCTTGCTCGGCGACGAGGCGGTACTCGCCGAAGGCGAAGTCGAGCGGCCCCGTCACGCTCATGGTCACGTTCGAGGTGTAGGGCATGTTGGCCGCGCCGGCGCGGCCGTTGGTGTCGATCTTGAGCCGCTCGGGGTTCCGATCCCAGCGCGGGACGTTCGGGTCGGGCGTGGCCTCGCCCGGGTCGGGCGGGACGGCCGTCGTGATCTGGATGCCGGGCTCGCGCAGCGGGCGGTCAACGCCCACGAGCACCGCGTACACGTCGTAGAAGTTGTCGTTCGGCGCGACGGTGACGTACCCGCCGGTGGCCGAGCAGACGCGCATGCCCTCGTACTTCTCCAACTGCGGCTGCCACGGCGGCGCGGTCGGGTCGAGGTCGCTCGGGGTGAACTCGATGTCGGCGGGCAGGCTGTTGCCGGTCGAGAGCACGGTGACGTTCGAGACCGAGCCGATCTCGGTCAGCCCGTTGAACTCCTGCACGGTGCCGGCCACCCGCACCGAGTCGCCCACGGCGACCGTCGGCACCGTGGAGGTGAAGACGAAGATGCCGTCCGAGGTGTCGGTGTTGCCGTCGCCCGTCGGGTCTTGGAGGAAGAAACCGTTGGCCGTGCTGGTGGCGCCGGTGTTCTGGCCCGTCTTGAGCAGCGTGACGATGCCGGTCGTCGCCACCGACTGGCCGTTGTAAGGCGAGTTGAAGTCGCTGCCGTTGGTCGGGGTGCTGCCCTGGATTTGGTAGATCGGGACGATGGTGAAGTCGTCGTTGACGATGGTGCCCTGGCCCTGCCCGTCGGTGACGGTCGCGCCGACGACGTTGGTGATGTTGACGAAGAAGGTCTCGTTCAGCTCGGCGGTCGTGTCGCCGTTGACGTTGACCGTGACGGTCGTCGAGATGTTGCCGGCGGTGATAGTGCCGCTGCCGCCCGCGACGGCCGTGTAGTCGGACGGCGCCGTCGCCGACCCGTCGGCCGTGCCCCAGTTGAAGGTGACGTTCGAGGCGCTGGCCGCCGAGAGGCTGACGGTGAAGGTGAAGGCGGTCGTGCCGGCGTTGCCCTCGTCTTGCGACACGTCGTTGATGGAGAGCGTGATCGCCGGGGCCGCGCTGCACGAGTTGGTCGGCGAGGTGCTGTTGCGCGGCACGGGGTTGGTGACCACGTCGAAGTCGGAGTTGTTGTTGTCGGTGTCGGTGCAGCCGTTCGACTTGCGCACCGCGCCCTGCGTGTTGGTGAGGGCCGTGCCGTTGTTGACGGTGGTGCCGCCCTCGCCGTTGTTGGACGCGCCGTACGAGACCAGATCGACGATGCGCGCGTCGGGCAGGGTGCACGGCGTCGCGGTAGCGCCGCAGCCCAGGGCCGTCGTCGTGTTGGCGAGCGCGACCTTACCGCTCGCCGCACTCATGGTGAGGTTGGTGGTCGTCAGGTCGGGGGACACGGGGAAGTTGCCGCCGACGGTGCCCGCCGAGCTTAACTGCACGAACAGGTATTTGCCGGCGGGAATGCTCGTGCCGGCGGGGAAGGAGTAGATGTTGGTGCTGACGCTGCCGAAGTTCCCCGTGGCCGCGCCGTACTGGAGCGAATAGCCGGTCAGCACGACGGTGCTCGCAGAGAGGTTGAACAGCTCGACGTAGTCGTTCTTGTAGGTCGGCGAGCCGGTGGTGGCTCCGCCGCCGCCGTAGACCTGGCTGATGACGACCGTCATCGAAGGGGCCAGAGGGCTGACCGTGTCGTCGAGGGAGGGCGCGGGCAGTTTCCCGACTCCGGGCTTGGCCGGCGCCTTCTCCGCCTTCGTCGCGGAGGGCGCGTCGAGTTTCGTCGCGCGCTTCACCTGAGCGGAGGCGGAGGGCGCGAAGATGATGGCTTGCTGGAGGAGGAGGAAGGCGGCCGTCAGGACGGCGAACGTCTGGCGGCGCGCGGGCGCTAAGCGCCGGCCGCTGTGGGGCGAAGTAGCCACGGATTGTAAATCCTTTCTTGACCCTGAGTGTTTAGTAAGCCCGGCCCTGCGGCCGGCAGGCGAGACACGCACGCAGAATGTTTGCGGCGTAGAATTTTTATCGGATAGATGCCGGGCCGTCAAGCCTGATAGTAGGCAGTAGGCAGATGGCAGTAGGCAGTCGCTCCGCGTTAAGAGGGTTGAGAGATTAAATTCAGAATTCCTTGTGTTAAGGATTCTAACTGCCTACTGCCTGCTGCTTCACGGCGTCGGCGTCTGGAAGCGCGCGCGGTATTCGGTGGAGGAGAGGAAGGCTTTGACCATCTCGGCGCTGCGGTAGTCGCCGCCGAACTGTTCGAGCTTCGAGAGCCAGAAGTCGAAACCGGCGAAGCTGGTGTCGGGCGCGTCGTTCGGCGCGCGCCGCAGGTAGCCGAGGTACTGCATGTAGACGAAGGCACGGTTCGTCTCGCGCCGCGTGAACTCGGGGTTCTCGGCCACCCTGCGCAGCACGCTCGCGCGCGTCTCCTTGCCGGTCAGCAGCCCGGCGACGAGCTGGTCGCGCTCGACTTGCGTGAGCGGCGCGCCGGCCCGCGCGTTCAGCTTGTCCACGTAGTCGGTCGGCAGCATCGACTCAGGATATTCGACCGCGAAGTCGGTGCGCGTGACGAAGTCTTCGAGCAGCTGCTGCGTGTTCGCTTCGAGCGTCTGCTCCCAGCCGGCGCGGCCGACGACCACGCCCCGGCCCACCTCCTGCGTGTCGCGCACGAACTCCAGGTAGCGCGGCAGACTACGCGGCCGGGCGACCTGCTCCGGCAGCGAAGCCTTGTAGAGCCTGTAGACGAGGAAGCCCGTGCGCTGGAACTCGATGGAGAGGAAGAAGGCCGCGCTCGTGTCGACGCGTTTCACCTCGCGGCACAGCTGGTCGGCGCCGCACTTCTCGATGTTGTCGATCCAGAACTGTAGTCCCGCGTCGTCCGGCTCGCGGTTGAGGAAGTCGTGGTAGTGCTGGCGGACGAAGAAGGCCGACGAGTCGACCGGGTTCGAGTTTGAAGGGCCGAGGTCGTTGTCGTGGATGACGAGCGTGGCGCGGTCGCGCACGCCGACCGCGGCGCCCACGCCCGAGGGCTTCCAGATGAGCAGCCCGACCGTCTCGTTCAACTCCTGCGTGGCGTCGTCGGTGAGGAGGACGTCGAACGTCTTCTGCGACTCGCCGGGGGCGAAGCGCAGGCGGCCGGCGGCGGTCGTGTAGTCCGCGCGCTCGAAGGCCGAGCCGCCGTCGACGGAGTATTCGACCGAGGCCGGCTGCGAGAGGTCGCCCGTGCGCGTGACGACGATCTCGGCGTGGCCCGCGCCCTCCTGCGTGTCGAACTGCGGGGCGGCGAAGTTGAAGAAGCTCGTCGGCGTCTGTTGAGTGCAGGGGTTGGCCGGCCAGCCGGAGTTGCGCGGGAGTGCGGGACTCAGGCGGAAGTCGGCGGCGTTGACGTTGGTCTCGACGCAGCCACCGCCGGAGCGTTGCAGAGACTCGGTGAGCGTCGGCGAAGGCGGCACGCCCTCGGGCCGCCCCTCGGCGCACGGCGCCTGGGGGCCGTAGCCGACGAGGTCTTTCCAGCTCGACTGCGTGCAGGTCGTGTAAGAGCCGTCGGGCGGGACGAGCACGACGGCGCCGTTGGTCGGGTGGAGGTTGGTCGTGACGGGGACGGGCAGCGTGATGCCGAGGTCTATGTCGGGCGTCGGCAGGGGCTGGCCGTCAACGCCGTCGCCCTTGAAGGCGATGAGCAGGTAGCGGCCCGGCTGGATGACGATGCCGCGGCTCGAAGTGACCCGGACGAGCAGAGACGCCGAGCCTTCGAGCGTGACGTTCAGCCCGTAGCTGTTCATGTCGACGGCCTGCGTGCCGCGGTTGAAAATCTCGACGAAGTCCCTCTGGTATGACGCGCCGGCCGCGCCGCCGCGGGTGTAGACCTGACTGATGACGAGGTCGGGCGAGCCGTTCGCGGACTGCGCCCGCGCCGCCTCGTTCGTCACGAAGACGAGGAGCGCGAAGGCCGTGACGGCCGTCACACGCGCAGCGAAGCTGCGACAGTTGGAGCGGCGAAGTTCCGCGCGGGCGGGAGCATTGGACATGATTCGACTCCGGAACAGCGGGATAACCCTGGAGCCCCTTGATGCGAACCTGACACGGCAAGGCGCGTGCCCGGGGGGAAGGATGAAGGATGAAGGCGGAAGGATGAAGGCGGAAGGTCAGACCCTCTTCACTTCATCCTTCATCCTTCCGCCTTCATCCTTTTCATTGTTACTGCACGAAGCGCTTGCGGTACTCGTCGGACGAGATGAAGGCTTTGACCATCTCGGCCTGGATGTAGTTGCCGTTGAACTGGTTCAGCTTCCCGAGCCAGAAGTCGAAGCCGGTGAAGTTCGTGTCGGGCGTGTCGAAGGGGTTGCGCCTGAGATAGCCGAAATACTCCGCGAGGACGAAGGCGCGGTTGAACTCCGCGTTCGTGAAGTCGGCGTCCTCGATGACGGCCGTGAGCACGGCGGCGCGGCCGGCCGCGTTGTTCGACGCGGTCAGGTTCGCCACCTGCTGGTCGCGCTCCGCCTGCGAGAGCGGGTTGCCGGCGTTCGCGTTCAGGTTGTCCACGAACTGGTCGGGCCGCAGGAACTGCGGGTAGCGGATGAAGAACTCGGGGCGCTGGACGAACTCCAGCGCGTACGCCTGCCTGTTCGCCGCGAGCTGCGCCTGCCAGTTGCCCTGCCCGACGACGACGCCCTGCCCGATGCGCTGCTGGTCGTGCCAGAGCTCTCGGTAGAGCGGGAAGCCGCGCAGGCGCGAGCCGCTGTCGGGGAAGGAAGCCTTGTAGGCGCGGTAGGCGAAGAAGCCCGAGTCCCGAAACTCAATCGAGAGGAAGAAGGCGGCCGAGACGTTGACGCGCTTGACCTCGCGACACTGCGCGTCGGCGCCGCACTGGTCGATCTCGTTCTTCCAGAAGTTGAAGCCGTCCGTGTCCGGCTGGCGCGAGAGGAAGTCGGCGTAGTGCTGTTGGACGAAGAAGTCGGTCTGGTCGATGGGGTTCGGCTGCGTGCCAGCGTCGTTGTCCAAGATGACCAGCGTCGAGATGTGGCGCAGGCCGAGCCCCGCGCCGCCGGTCGGGTAGTTGAGCGAGAGCGTCACCCTCTCGTCGCCCTCGGGACGCACATCGTCGGTGATGAGTACGCGGAAGGTCTTGGTCGTCTCGCCGGGCGCGAAGTTGAGCGTGCCGAGGGCCGTCGTGTAGTCCGAGCTGTCGGTGGCCGTGTCGTTGCTCGTCGCATACTGGACGGAGGCCGGCGTGGACGTGTCGCCCGAGCGGGTGACAGTGACCTCGGCGGCAGTTCCCTCGCTGGGGCTGAGGCCCGGCCCACTGATGCTGAAGAAGCTGGGCGGTACGGCCCGAATGCATGGGTGCGCGGGCGAAGACATATTGCGCGGGTTGGGCGTGAGCGGCCCCAGGTCGGAGATGTTGTTGTCGGTGTCGTCGCAGCCTTCGTTGAAGCGCACGAGCGCGGTCGTCACGGTCGGCGCAGGGAGAACCCCGCCGCCCTCGGCGCAGGTGGCTGAGCCGTAGGAGACGAAGTCGGCGAGGGCCGGGTCGATGCCGGGCGCGCAGCCATACTGCACGTACGCCTGCGCGGGAAAGCCCTTGACGAGCGCGACGCGGCCCGCGGTCGAGGGGAGGTTGGCGTTGACCGGCGTGCTGCTGTCGCTGTCGGGCGTGACGGGCAGGGGCGCGCCGTTGTTGCCGCTGCTGCCGAACTGGTAGAGGACGTACTTGCCCGGGTCGAGCGGGATGTTGCCGCGCGAAGAGACGAAGCGCAGGTTGAGGGGCGTGAGCCCGCCGGGGAAGCCGGGCTGGGCCGGGACGACGACGAGGACTTGCAGCGTGTAGTCGATCAGGTTCACGGCAAAGCTGCCGCGGTTGAAGATTTCGACGTAGTCGTTGCGGTAGGTCGCGCCGGCCTCGCCGCCGCGGGTGTAGACCTGACTGATGACGAGGTCGGGCGAGCCTTGAGTCTGCGCCGCCGCCGCGCCCGCGGAGCCGGCGACGCAGGCGAAGGTCGCGAGGGCGAAGAGCGCGAAGTTTAAAAGCCTGCGGGGCAGGGGCGAGAACGAATGAAGCGTCTGGGACATAGCGAGGTTTCCTCTCTTAAGAAGCAAAGGTAAAGGGCCGCCCGCGTTAGGGAGAGGAGCGGGCGACGGGCCGCGGGTTGAAGTCGGGAGGAAGGCCGGGCGCCCGGAGGAGTCGGGCGCCCGGCGGAGATTAATGCGAGCGAATCTTACACGCGCTCGAAGATGATGGCGATGCCCTGGCCGCCGCCGATGCAGGCGGAGGCGAGGCCGTAGCGCCCGCCGCGGCGCTTGAGTTCGTTCAGGGCCGTCAGGACGAGGCGCGCGCCCGAGGCGCCGAGCGGGTGGCCGAGGGCGATGGCGCCGCCGTTGACGTTCGTCTTCGAGCGGTCGAGCCCGAGCTCCTTCTCGACGGCGAGGTACTGGCCGGCGAACGCCTCGTTGACTTCAACGAGGTCGACGTCCTCAAGCTTCAGGTTCGCCTTCTCAAGCGCCTTGCGGATGGCGGGGACGGGGCCGATGCCCATCACGTCCGGCTCGACGCCCGCGTAGGCCCAACTGACGATGCGGCCGGCGGGCTTCAGGCTCTTCTCTTTGACGTAGTCCTCGCCCGCGATGACGAGCATCGCCGCGCCGTCAACGATCCCCGAGGCGTTGCCGGCCGTGACGAAGCCGTCCTTGCTGAAGGCGGTCGGGAGCTTGGCCAAGACTTCGAGCGTGGTGTCGGGTCGCAGGTGGTCGTCCGTGTCGACGACCTTCACGCCTTTGCGCGTCTTGACCTCGACGGGGACGATCTCTTCGGCGAGGTAGCCCGCGTCCTGCGCGCGCTTGGCCTCCTGTTGCGAGCGCAGGGCGTAGGCGTCCTGCTCCTCGCGCGAGATTTCGTAGCGGCGCGCGAGGTTCTCGGCCGTGCCCGCCATCGTCGTGTTGCAGTAGGTGTCGAGCAGCGCGACCATCAGGGAGTCTTCCAGCTTGCCCTGCCCGAGCCCGAAGCCCGAGCGCGCGCCGTAGATGACGTGCGGCGCCATCGACATCGACTCCATGCCGCCGACGAGCGCGTTGCGCGCCTCACCTAACAGAATCATGTGCGCGCCCGAGATGACCGACTGGATGCCGCTGCCGCAGAGGCGGTTGACGGTCAAAGCGGGACGGTCGGCCGGCACGCCCGCCTTCAAGGCGACGTGGCGCGCGCCGTAGATGGCGTCGCCCGAAGTCTGCAAGGCGTTGCCGACGATTGTGTGGTCGATCTCTTCGGCCGCCACGCCGACGGCTTCCAGCGCGCCGCGCGCGGCCGTCGCGCCGAGGTCAAGGGCCTTCACGTCCTTCAGAGCGCCCACGTACTCGGTCATCGGCGTGCGCCTGCCGCCGAGGATGAAAATCTCTTTCGTCATAGTCTCCCTTAGATGTGCCCCACAGTCAGGAATCTGTCCGCCGAAATAACCCGCCAGTGTAGCGGACGCCGCGCGCGAGCGTCAATTTGGACGCGGGTGCGGACTTTACCGGCCGCGCGCGGGGTGATAAGTTCTGACGGCCGCGGCGCTCCAGCCGGAGCGGCCCTCAAGCCGACGCCGCGCGCGGAACTCCCCGACCTGCACGGCAACGACACACAACGAAAGGAACCCCTGACCGATGCGCCCCGGAAACTTTTCCCCACTTCTGCTCACACTCGTCCTCCCCGCGCTCCTGTTGTTCATCCCGGCCGCGACGGCGCGCGCCCAGCAGCCGCAGCAGGTGAGCGGCTTCGAGCGCGACCGCTGGCGCGCCGCGATGGGCCAGATCAAGGACGACATCAAGAAGAACTACTACGACCCGTCCTTCCACGGCATAGACCTCGACGCGCACTTCAAGACGGCCGAGGAGAAGATGAAGCAGGCGCAGTCCCTCGGCCAGCTCTTCGGCATCATCGCGCAGGCCCTGCTCGACTTCGACGACTCGCACCTCTTCTTCGTCCCGCCGGGGCGCGCCTCGCGCTACGACTACGGCTGGCAGACGCAGATCGTCGGCGAGCACTGCTTCGTCACGGCCGTCAAGCCGGGCAGCGACGCCGAGGCGAAAGGCCTCAAGCCCGGCGACGAGGTGCTCGACCTCGACGGCTACCAGATGTCGCGCGCCAACCACTGGAAGATGCGCTACGCCTACTTCTCGCTGCGCCCCGTCGCGGGCGTGCGCTTCGTCGTCGCGGGGCCGGACGGCAGGCAGCGGCAGCTCGACGTGATGACGAAGATCACGCAGCACAAGCGCGTCATCGACCTGACCGGCGGGAGCGGCATCGACCTCAACGACTTCATCCGCGACGAGGAGGATGACGAGCGCGAGCGGCGCGAGGCGAGCCGCGCGATCTCGTTCGGCGACAACCAGCTCATGGTCTGGAAGCTCAAGGAGTTCGCGCACACCGAGTCGGAGATCGACGACATGATGTCGAAGGCGCGCAAGCACAAGGCGCTCCTCATCGACCTGCGCGGCAACGGCGGGGGCGCGGAGAAGACGCTGCTGCGGATGCTCTCGAACCTCTTCGACCGCGACGTGAAGGTGGGCGAGATCAAGCGGCGCAAGGAGACGAAGCCGCTCGAGGCGAAGACGCGCGGCGGCGACAACGTCTTCAAGGGCGACCTCGTCGTGCTCGTCGACAGCGACTCGGGCTCGGCCTCGGAGCTGTTCGCGCGCGTCATCCAGTTGGAGAAGCGCGGGACAATCGTCGGCGACCGCACGGCCGGCGCGGTGATGCGCAGCCGCTTCTACCCGCACGAGTCGGGCGTCGACGTGGTCGCGCCCTTCGGCGCGAGCGTGACCGACGCCGACCTCCTGATGACGGACGGCCAGAGCCTTGAGCACGTCGGGGTCTCGCCCGACAAGATTCTGCTGCCGACGGCGGCCGACCTCGCCGCGGGGCGCGACCCCGTGCTCGCGCAGGCCGCCACGCTCCTCGGCTTCACGCTCGACCCGGAGAAGGCCGGCGCTCTCTTCCCGATGAAGTGGAAGAAGTAGGGAGGGAAGTGATGAGTGATGAGTGATAAGTGATAAGAAAGAAGAGACCGGCCTTGTCTTCTCTTATCACTTATCACTCATCACTTATCACTCCGAGAACCGGTGCGCGGCGCGGTAGCGGTGGAGGAGTTCTTCGAGGAAGCCTTCGTAGGTGAAGTCCGAGAGGTCGTAGTCGGGCCGCAGCTTGTAGAGCAGCGGCGTGGCGACGCGCCAGGCCATCCACTGGCGGGGCATCGCCTCCATGTCCCAGCGGCGGCGGAGGAAGGCTTCGACCACCTCGACCTCGGACACGGCGAGCGGCGAGAGGTCTGCGCGGAAGTTGACCTGCTTGAAGGAGCGGCGCAGCGCGGCGTCGGCCGTCGGGGCCGAGAAGACCTGGTCGAAGGTGGGCGCCTGCGCCTCGCGCTCGCGCACGACGACGGTGCCGGCGACGAAGTCGCCCAGGCGCTGGTCGCGCGTGCTGACGAAGACCGAGACGAGTCCGACCGAGTAGAAGGGGAACGGCTCCATGTCGACGAGCCGGACGATGTTGCGGATCGAGGCCTCCCAGAAGGTGACGGGGCGCCCGTCCTCCCTTATGACGCGCAGGCGCAGCCAGCGCTTGCCCGGCGTCTGCCCCGACCACCACCACTCGAACAGCACGAAGTAGCCCGACCAGAGCGCGAAGACCGCGACGAGCAGCAGCGCCAGAACCCACTTCGGCGCGTTCTCGGCCCAGCTCTCCAGGTTCGAGAAGCCGACCCACCAGAGGACGCTCAGCACGAGCACCCCGATGACGACGATCTGCAGGAAGTGGTCGAAGGCGCAGGCGAGGAAGCGGTTGCCCGTCGAGGCCAGGGCGAAGTGCAACGGCACGCGCTCCGGCGTCTCGATGACGAGCGTCTCGTCTGTGGGGACTGTGGCTGCGGACATGTTTGAAAGGATGAAGGCGGAAGGATGAAAGGAAGACCCTCTTCACTTCATCCTTCCGCCTTCATCCTTCATCCTTTCCGGAGAGGCGGAGCGCGCCGAGCTGCCGGAACATGGACATGAAGTCGAAGTTGTTCCAGGCCTCGACGATCTTGCCTTGGCGCAGGCGGACGATGCAGATGCCGTCGAACGCGACGGGGCTGTCGGTGGCCTTGATGCCGAGCGAGTCGCCGCGGTGCCGGCCGCGCACGGTGCAGCGCGCCGCCACCTTGTCGCCCTCCGAGACGGTGTCTTCGACGACGACCTCGATCTCGGGGAAGGCCTCGCGGAACCTTTGGTGGAAGGGCTTGAAGCCCGCCGGCCCGCGCAAGGGCGCGCCCGTCTCGTCGGCCAGCCCGTGCGCGACGCCCTCCTCGTCGAACAGCTCGTCGACAACCTCCGCGCGCCCCTTGTTCCAAACCTCCTCGAACCAGCGGCGGATGAGCGCCGCGTTGTCGGAACTCTCGTAGCCTTCTTTCATCTCACACCTCCTCAAAGGGCCGCGCTCTCCGCGCGCGGCTTCAACATCTGCGACTCCCACCTCTGATACTCGGCCTTCAGCCGTTCGAAGATTTCGCCGCGCGCGCCGCGCCAGTCGGCCTGCTCTCGCTCGTCAATCTGGAGGTCGAAGAGGCGTTCGGTCTTCGCGTCCTCCTTCAGATATTTCCAGCGGCCGGAGCGCGCCGCGCCCTGCACGTCGTTGCGCCAGAAGAGCGTGCGCTCGAAGGGCTCGCGCCGGCCGCGCATGACGGGCAGGAGGTCGACGCCGTCGAGCGGGTAGTCCGGGTGCGGGCGCGCGCCCGCGGCGGCGAGGATGGTGGCCGTCCAGTCCATCGTCACCGCCACCTGCTCGGTCGTGCGCCCGGCGGGCACGGTGCCGGGCCAGCGGACGAAGGCGGGGACGCGGATGCCGCCTTCGTGGAGGTCGAACTTCTTGCCCGTGAACGGCCAGTTGTAGGAGAAGCGCTCGCCGCCGTTGTCGCTCGTGAAGACGACGAGCGTCCGCTGGGCGTGCCCGGCCTCTTCGAGCACACGCAGCACGCGGCCGACGCCCTCGTCCAGGCTCTTCATCATCTCGGCGTAGACCTTGAGCGAGCCGCCCGAGGTGAAGCCGGCGTAGCCGCCCGGCAGAGCGCGCGCGACCGGCTCGTCGCGCGGCCCCTCCCAGGGCCAGTGCGGCGCGGTGTAGCAGAGGCTGAGGAAGAAGGGCTCGTTGCGCCGTTGCCTTTTCAAATAGTCGGCGGCGCGCTCGGTGATGAGGTCGGTCATGTAGCCGACGCGCTCGACGGGGACTTCGGCCTCGAAGAGGTCGCCCTCGCCGTTCGCGTCCTTGTGCGTGAAGTAGTCCGCGCCGCCGCTCATGATGCCGAAGAACTCTTCGAAGCCGCTCTTGACGGGGCCGTAACGGGGCAGGTAGCCGAGGTGCCACTTGCCGACGAGCGCCGTGTGGTAGCCGGCCGCCTTCAAAAGTGACGCGACGGTCGGGTGCTCGGGAGGGAGTCCGGGGTCGCGCTTCTGCTCGACGAGTCCGCGCCTCCACGCGAGAGGCTCTTCGAGGCCGACGGCCGTGCGCGCCGGGTAGCGCCCCGTCACGAACGCGCAGCGCGTCGGCGTGCAGACGGGCGCGGCCGCGTAGCCCTGCGTGAACCGCACGCCTTCGGACGCGAGGCGGTCAAGGTTCGGCGTCTTGTAGTCGGGCCGCCCGTAGCAGCTCAGGTCGCCCCACCCCAGGTCGTCCGCCATGATGTAGAGGACGTTCGGCCTCGCGGCCTGCGCGCCGCGCACGCCGCCCGCCCCGGCCAACGCCGACGCCGCGACCGCCGAAGCGACGAACTCGCGGCGCGTGATGCCATCCCTACGCCTCGTAGTTTTAGCCATGTGAACACACCCGCGAGAACGTTTAAGGTAAGCGTGTTAAGAGAAGGGGCGGGGCGAGGCGAGTGCGGCGCCCGGTCGCATTTAGGACGCGCGCAAGAACGCTCGTTCGACTTCGCGCGGCAGATCGACGATGACGAAATACTTCGACGGGTACAGATAATCTTCGCCCTCGTTGTCGATGACGCGGACGTAGTCGGAGCGCGCCGCGCTCTCGTCGGGCAGCACCTGGTAAATCATCCGCGGGGTGAGCAAGTCCGGGTCGTCCGTCTCGACGCAGACCGCGAACCTCGGCGTTGTGTTCCGACGCTTCGACATATCCGTTCAGTCGGTACCTTACGTCTTAAAGTGTACTCGAACGAAGCGGCGTTTCCCAACTTTTATAAGAATAGATGTGGACATTCCTTCCTTCCAAATCGACTGATTATTTGGGAACTCCTGTCGTTGGCCGTCTATGTACACGCCCCCTTGCTGGATTAACCTACGCGCTTCAGCCTTCGAGCTTGCCAATCCAATCGTCGTTAGTAAGTCGGCCAAGTACCAACCTGAAGGAAGATTAGTCGGAACAGTGCGTTCTTCGACTTCGTCGGGCACCTCCTTGTTGCGGAAGCGGCGGACGAAATCCTCCTCAGCGGCGGCCGCGTCGGCCGCGGAGTGGAAGTCGGAGATGACGCGCTTGGCGAGCGAGACCTTGAAGTCGCGCGGGTTTATCTCGCCGGAGCCGGCGCGCTCGCGCATCTGCCCGATCTCGGCGAGCGTGAAGTCCGTCAGCAGCTCGTAGTAGCGCCACATGAGGTCGTCGGAAATCGACATGACCTTGCCGAACATCTCCTGCGGCGGCTCGTCGATGCCGATGTAGTTGCCCAAGCTCTTCGACATCTTCTGCACGCCGTCGGTGCCTTCGAGGAGAGGCGTGATGAGCGCGACCTGCGGCTCCTGTTCGTACTCGCGCTGGAGGTTGCGACCCAGGAGGAGGTTGAACTTCTGGTCGGTGCCGCCGAGTTCCACGTCGGCTTCAAGCGCGACCGAGTCGTAGGCTTGCGTTAAGGGGTAGAGCAGTTCGTGGAGGGCGATGGGGCGCTCTTCCGCCAGGCGTTTCTGGAAGTCGTCGCGCTCCAGAATCTGCTTGACCGTGACGTGCGAGGCGAGGCGGATGAAGCCGTCGGAGCCTAAGCGATCCATCCACTCGGAGTTGAAACGTAGCTCGGTCTTCTCGGGGTCGAGCAGTTTGAAGATCTGCTTCTTGTAGGTCTCGGCGTTGGCGTTAATCTCCTCACGCGTGAGCTGCGGCCGCGTGGCCGACTTGCCCGAGGGGTCGCCGATGAGGCCAGTGAAGTCGCCGATGAGGAAGATGACCGTGTGCCCGAGTTCCTGAAAGTGCCGGAGCTTGCGGATGGCGACCGTGTGGCCGAGGTGTATGTCGGGCGCGGTGGGGTCTGCGCCGAACTTAACGCGCAGCGGCTTGCCCGTCCGCTCGCTCTTCGAAAGCTTCGCCCGCAAGTCCTCCTCGCGGATGATCTCCACCGTCCCCTTGCGCAAAAACTCCAACTGCTCGTCAATGTTCATGGGCGAGAGTTTAAAGTCGGAAAGTTTAAAGTTCAATGAAGTAGACAGTAGGCAGTAGGCAGTTAAGGCATAGTTCTTTAACTGCCTACTGCCTACTGTCTACTGCTTCTCACGACGCGCCTGCCTTCGACGCGGTAATCGCCGGAGCAGACGAGGGCGAGCGCCTCGGGGTAGGCCCTGTGCTCTTCGAAAAGGATGCGCGCGGCGAGGGCGTCGGGGGTGTCGGAGTCGAGGACGGGGACGGCGCGCTGGATGACGATGGGGCCGCCGTCGAGCGTCTCGTCCACGAAGTGCACCGTGCAGCCCGAGACGCGGACGCCGTGCTCGACGGCCTGCCGCTGCGCGTCGAGGCCGGGGAAGGCAGGGAGCAGAGAGGGGTGTATGTTGAGCACGCGCCCGCGGAACTCTCCGACGAAGCAGGGCGAGAGCAGGCGCATGTAGCCCGCGAGGCAGACCAGCTCGACGCTCCGCGCCCTCAGCACTCCGATGAGCTCGCGCTCGTGCTCCTCGCGCGTGCGCCCGCGGCGCTCGACGACCGCCGCCTCTATCCCGCGCGCGCGCGCGGCCTCCAGCCCGGCCGCCTGCGGCTTGTCGCTCACGACCAGACGGATGCGCGCGCCCGGCACGCGCCCTTCCGCGACCGCGTCGGCCAGCGCCGTCATGTTCGACCCGCGCCCCGAGATGAGAATCCCGACGTTCATGAAGAAGAAGTAGGCAGTAGGCGGACGGCAGTAGGCAGTACGCTCCGCGTTCAGGACGTTGAAAGTTTAGACCGGAGGTTTCGACAGCGGCGTTCTCAACTGCCTACTGCCGTCCGCCTACTGCCTACTGAAGCTTGACTTCGCGCGCGCCCTCGACGACGCGCCCTATGCGGTGGCACGTCTCGCCGAGGTTGTCGAGGTGCGTCTTGACGGAGAGGGCGTCCGCGGGCGAGCAGATGACGACCATGCCGACGCCCATGTTGAAGGTGCGGTGCATCTCCGACTCGGAGACGTTGCCGAGCTCCTGCATGACCTTGAAGAGCGCGGGCACGGGCCAAGAGCCTTTCTCGATCTCGACCGCCGTGCCCTCGGGCAGCACGCGCGGGATGTTCTCGAGCAGCCCGCCGCCCGTGATGTGCGCGAGCGCCTTGATGGAGCCGCCATCGAGCAGGCCTTCGAGCGGCCGCAGGTAGCTGAGGTGCGGGCGCAGCAGAGCTTCGCCCACGGTCTCGCCTAAGGCGTCGAGTTTCGTGTCCACGTCGTAGCCCGCGACCTCGAAGAAGAGCTTGCGCGCGAGCGAGTAGCCGTTCGTGTGCAGGCCCGCGGAGGGGAGCCCGAGCAGCACGTCGCCCGGCTCCACGGCACGGCCGTCGATGGCCTTCGCGCGGTCGACGACGCCGACGATGAAGCCGGCCACGTCGTACTCGCCCTCCGCGTAGAAGCCCGGCATCTCCGCCGTCTCGCCGCCGAGCAACACGCACCCGTTCTCGCGGCAGCCCTGCGCGATGCCGTCCACGACCGACACGATAACGTCGGGCGACAGAGAGCCAGTTGCCACGTAGTCGAGGAAGAAGAGCGGCCGCGCGCCCTGCACGAGGATGTCGTTCGTGCAGTGGTTGACGAGGTCGCGGCCCACCGTGTCGTGCACGCCCGTCATGAAGGCCACCTTCAGCTTCGTCCCCACGCCGTCGGCCGAGGCGACGAGCACCGGCTCCGCCATGCCGGGGAACGCTCCGTCGAACATCCCGCCGAAGCTCCCGATCTCGGAGAGCGTCCGCGCGTTGAACGTCCCGCGGGCCAGCCGCTTGATCTTCTCCACGGCCGCGTTCGCCGCGTCAATCGAAACGCCCGCGTCGGAGTATGTGATTGATTTGCTCATCTCTCTTCAAGGCCTGAAGCTCTTCTGACCTTAGCTGCCGCGCTTCTCAAGCTTCTCCTGCAACGCCTTGATGCGGTCTTCGGCCTCTTTGCGCGAGGCTTCGTCGAGCGCGATGTTGATGACGAGGTGGCCGCCCGCGTCTGCGCCTTCGGGGAGGAGCGAGGCGGGCAGTTCTATTTTGAGTTCGTCTTCTCCGGCGAGGAGGACGGCCGTGCCTTCGTCCTCGATGCGGTCGATGACGGCGCGCGTGCGTTTGGAGTTGTCGCCCTTCGCCATAGATTCAGAATTCGATTTCAGACGTTTTGAAACTCCGGCCTGTACCTCACGAGCCCCGTCCGCCCGGCCAGCGCGCCCGGCCGCAGCTCCGCGACCATGAAGTTCTCGTCCGGCGAGGGGAACTCGCAGGTCACGCCGAGCGGCCGCGCCGTGCGGAAGCCGAAGCGCGGGTAGTAGTCGGCGTGGCCGAGCACGAAGACGACCTCCTGGCCGAGGCGCAGGCACTCCGTCAAACCTTCCCCGATAAGCTCCGAGCCGACGCCCCGCCTCTGCCGTTCGGGGATGACGGCCAACGGCCCCAGCGCCGTCGCCTGCCAATCGCCGTCCGCAGACTCGACCGTGACCGGGCTGAAGAGGATGTGACCGACGACCAGCCCATCCTCGACGGCCACCAGGGAGACGTGCGTCGCCGCGTCAGCTATCAATGCATCGACGAGGTTCGCCTCGGCCGCGCCTTCGAAGGCGAGTTCGTGGGCGCGGCGGACGGCCGCGCGGTCTTCCCGCATCTCCGCGCGGACTCTCACCTCGCCCCGGCCCTCTTCGTGTTGGCGTTCGCGTTCCTCGCGTTCGCGTTCGAGCGCGCCTCGTCCTTCGGCTTCGGCGCGGGCGGGAGGTCGCCGAAGTCGATGAAGCCTTTCTTGGCCGAGTCGTCGCGCAGCGCCGGCCGCCCGGCCCACATGTCCTCGCTCGGCTTCGGCTCGCGCCCGGTCGTGAACTTCACGTCGTTCTCCTGGCCGCGCGTCGAGATGACGACGTCGCCCTGAAAGTCCGTGCGGTAGATTTTGACCCCGGCGGCCTTCAGGCGGTCGAGCGCTTCCTGCGAGGGGTGGCCGTAGCGGTTGTCCAGTCCGGCCGAGATGACCGCGTACTTGAACTCGCCGCGCTTGAGAAAGTCTTCGGAGGTCGCGTACTTCGAGCCGTGGTGCCCGACCTTCAGGACGGTCGCGCGGATGTTGGCGCCGTTCTTAATCAAGCGCTCGCGCTCGGTCTGCTCCTCCGCGTCGCCGGTGAGGAGCATCGAGAAGGCGCCGTAGTCGAGCCGCGTCACGACCGAGTTGGCGTTCGGCTCGTTGCCGCCCGAGCGCAGGTCTTCCTTCTTGAAGAGGGGTTCGATGGGGGCGAGCACGAGGATGCGCGCGCCGCCGCCGAGCGCGAACTCCTGCCCCGGCGCGACCCGCTTGAGCCCCAGCCCCTTCTCGTCGACGGCCTTCAGGAAGTCTTCGTACTGTTTGGTCGTGTTCGGCACGCCGCTGTACCAGACCTCGCCGACGTTGACGCCCTTGATGACTTCGTCGGCCGCGCCGATGTGGTCGGCGTGCGAGTGCGTGGCGACGAAGAGGTCGAGGTGGTCGACGCCGTACTTCTTGAGGGCCGCGAGCACGACCTTGCCGTCGCCCGGCTCGCCCGCGTCGATGAGCGCGGTCTTGTTGCCCGGCGTGACGACGAGGATGGAGTCGCCCTGCCCCACGTCGAGCACGACGACCTTCGTCTCGTCGCCCGAGGCCGGCGGCGGCGCCTCCTGTTGCCGCTTATCGAGGTACGGCTTGACGACGAAACGCCACCCGAGGTACCCGCCGACCGCGAGCACCCCCACCAGCGCCAACAGCGCGCACCCGCACCCACGCCTACTCTGCGCCACTTACTCTACCCCTCATCCCTTTGCCCTCAGGCGGCTTTAGGTTAACGGATTTCAACCAACGACTCTCCGGATTTTAAAAGTTCAATCGCCCTCGGCAAAGCATCAGTCAGTATTTGCCTCAACCTTGAATTCGAGGTGTTACCGCAGGTGAGCCAGATGACCTGCGGCGGGGAGCCTAATTCTTCGAGCAGCCTGACGAAGTCGCTGTCCTTAGTCATTACGACAACCGATTCATTCCGCGCTGCAAGGAAGATAGTGCGGTCAGTCGCCTCCCGCAGTCCCAAGTCTCGCACTGCGTACGCGGTCAGCGCGAAGTTGCCGTTTAGCCACGCGGCGATTCCGGGGGAGAGTTGTGCGTCAATCCAGATAACCATGCCGCGAATGTAGCGGACTGATAAAATTTAGTGTTGGGGGCAAAACAGGTGTCACGCGGCGATCACCGGATGGTCGAGCCAGCGTGCGGCGTAAAGCAGCGCCGCTTTCAGATCGTCGGCCTCAAGGTCGGGCATCTCTTCCAGAATCTGTTCCGCGCTCAGGCCGACGGCGTAGAGGTCGAGCACGTCTGTCACGCGGATGCGCATGCCGCGGATACAGGGCCGGCCGCCGCACTGCTCCGGGTTGACTGTGATTCTTTTTAGGAGGTCGGACATCTGTCGCTCCGGTTCAGTCCGAGGGGACGGGCTCGCGCTCGCGCGCGTATTGGGTCTCGGCGGCCGTGTTGATGCGGGTGGGGTAGCGGCCCGACCAGCAGGCGACGCAGGAGGTCTCCGGGGGCAGACCGCAGGCTTCGAGCATCCCCTCCATCGAGAGGTAGCCGAGCGAGTCGGCCTCGATGAAGTCGCGCACCTCCCCGACCGACATCCGGGCCGCGATCAGCTCCGCCTTGTCCGGCGTGTCCACCCCGTAGTAGCAGGGGCTGACCGTCGGCGGACAGCTGATGCGGACGTGCACCTCGCGCGCGCCCGCCTCGCGCACGAGCCGGACGATCTTCTTCGAGGTCGTGCCGCGCACGATGGAGTCGTCGATGAGGATGACGCGGCGGCCGCGGATGAGGTCGCGCACGGGGTTGAGCTTGAGGCGGACGCCGAAGGAGCGGATCGACTGCTTCGGCTCGATGAAGGTGCGGCCGACGTAGTGGTTGCGCACCAGCCCGAAGCGGAAGCTGATGCCGCTCTCGGCGGCGTAGCCGATGGCCGCGGCGACGCCCGAGTCGGGGACGGGGACGACGAGGTCGGCGTCGGCCGGCTGCTCGATGGCGAGGCGCTTGCCCATCTTGTGGCGCGACTCGTTGACCGAGCGGCCGTAGACCATCGAGTCGGGGCGCGAGAAGTAGACGTGCTCGAAGACGCAGAACGAGCGTTGGCGCTCGGGCAGGGGGTAGGAGGAGCGCAGGCCCCCTTCGTCGACGACGATCATCTCGCCCGGCTCCACGTCGCGGACGTAGGTGGCGCCGATGAGGTCGAACGCGCACGTCTCGGAGGCGATGACCCACGCGCCGTCGAGTCGGCCGAGCGCGAGCGGGCGGAAGCCGCGCGGGTCGCGCACGGCGACGAGCGCGTCGGGCGTGAGGAAGAGCATCGAGAAGGCGCCCTCGGTCTCGCGGAGGACTTCGGGGATGGCCTCCTCGACCGAGTCGGCGCGCGAGCGCGCGATGCGGTGGAGGACGACCTCGGTGTCGGAGGTCGAGTTGAAGATGGCGCCTTCGCGTTCGAGCTTCCGCCGCTCCTCGGTGGCGAAGGGGAGGTTGCCGTTGTGGCAGACGGCGACCTGCCCGTGCTTGCACGCGATGAGGAAGGGCTGGGCCTCGCGCACCGAGACCTCGCCCGCGGTCGAGTAGCGCGTGTGGCCGATGGCCGCCGTGCCGGGCAGGCGGTTGAGGCGGTCTTCGTCGAAGACCTCCGAGACGAGCCCCATCGCGCGCTCGGAGCGGAGCAGGCCGTCGGAGGCGACGATGCCGCAGGACTCCTGCCCGCGGTGCTGTAGTTGATAAAGCCCGAGGTACGCGAGGCGCGCCGCGTCGTCGTGCCCGTAGATGCCGAACACGCCGCACTCGTCGCGGAAGCCGCCCCTCGCCGTCTCGCCCAAGCCCTCTGGAGTCATTGTGTTCGCTGAAATCCCCGACCGAATTTGAAATGACATTGTAGCAGGGAAAAGCAGTAGGCAGTAGGCAGCCGGCAGTAGGCAGTTAAGCCCCGGAGGGGCTTGCATATCTATAGCTCAAGTTTGACTATTTGATATCCAAGCCCCGTCGGGGGCGGCATGTGTATGTCGCCCCTAAAGGGGCTCGGGCGCTGTTAAATCCCATAAGCTATAAACATCCCGCCCCCGACGGGGCTGCGCCAAACTGCCTACTGCCGGCTGCCTACTGCCTACTGCTTTTTGCTATGATGTGGGCGTTGATTTTGAGGCGGAGGTGGAAGGCCGTGTTTGGGGTGAAAGTCTACGGCGCGGACTGGTGCGAGGACACGCGGCACACGCGGGAGTTCCTCGAACGCCTCGGCGTGCAGTACACGTACGTGAACATCGAGCAGGACGAGTCGGCCGCCCGGTGGGTCAGAGAGCAGAACGGCGGCGACGAGCGCAAGCCGACGTTGGACGTGGCCGGGCAGGTGCTCTCCGTGCCCACCGACCACGAGCTGACGGGCGCGCTGCGCGAGCGCGGCCTGATGGCCTGAGGGGCGTTTGACTTAACCTTTCCGACGGATGAGCGAGGGACAGAACTTCACGCGCAAAGTCCTGGTCGTGTTGGCCGGCGTGACGCTCGTCGCGACGCTCGGCTGGGCCGTGCTGAGCGTCTACCGCCGTCTGCCGGAGGACGAGCGCACCTCTTCGCGCCTCCGGGGGCTCGCCCAGCACACGACCTTGCTGCGCCTGCGCCTGCGCCGCGAGGGCGTCGGCTTCCCCGTCTCGGCGAAGAGGGTGTCCGTCCAACTCTACCCGATCAACATGGCCGCCGCGCGCAGCGAGTACGACTCCGAGCAGCGGCCCGGCCAGCGCTTCGCGGAGTTCGCCAAGCGCCTGATGGGCGGCCGCGAGAGGATCGACGGCGAGCTGGATGAGGCCGGCGAAGCCGCCCTCAACGTCCCGCCCGGCAAGTGGTGGGTACACGTCGAGCTCGACGGCGACCGCGAACTCACCTGGCGCCTCCCCGTCGAGGTCTCCGGCCGCGAGAAGACCGTCGAGCTGACGAAGGAGAACGCATACCTCCGGGCGAAAAGGTTTTAGGAAGGTGCTGGGTGCTGGGTTCTAGGTGCTGGGTAGAAGCCTGTTCTTACCCAGCACCTAGAACCCAGCACCCAGCACCCAACAGGCATGAGGGCTCTTCGATTCGAGAACGGCCGGTTGAGCGTGGCGGAGGTGCCGGTGCCGGCGCGGGAGGGCGAGGCGCTGGTGCGCGTGCGCGTGGCGGGCGTGTGCAACACGGACTTGGAGGTCGTGCGCGGGTACGCCGGGTTCGAGGGGACTCTGGGGCACGAGTTCGTCGGCGAGGTCGAGCGCGCGCCGGGCGCGCCGGAGCTTGAAGGCCGAAGGGTCGTCGGCGAGATCAACGCCGGCTGCGGCCACTGCCAGCTCTGCCGCGCGGGCGACCCGCGCCACTGCCCCGAGCGCACGGTGCTCGGCATCGTCGGCCGCGACGGCGCCTTCGCGGAGTATTTGACGCTGCCGGTCGTCAACCTCTTACCCGTGCCCGACGAGGTGCCGGACGAGCGCGCGGTCTTCACGGAGCCGCTCGCCGCCGCGTGCGGCGTTACAGAACGCGCGCGCATCGAGCCCGAGACGCGCGTCGCCGTCGTGGGCGACGGCAAGCTCGGGCTGCTCTGCGCGCAGGCCGTCAGGGCGACGACGGGCGCGGGCGTCACGCTCGTCGGCCGCCACGAGAACAAGCTCGGGATTGTTCGTGAGCGCGGCGTCCGCGCGGTGAAGTCGGACGAGCTGCCCGCCTCCTTCGAGCGCGCCTTCGACGTGGCGGTCGAGGCGTCGGGTTCTCCGTCCGGCTTCGAGACCGCGCTCCGTCTGTTGAAGCCGCGCGGCACGCTCGTCCTCAAGTCGACCTTCCACGGCACGACCGAGCTGAACGCGGCACCCGTCGTCGTGGACGAGATCAGCATCGTCGGCTCGCGCTGCGGCCGCTTCAAGCCCGCGCTCGAACTCCTCCGCCGCGGCGCCGTCGAGATCGACGCCCTTGTCAACGACGAGTTCCCCCTCTCCGAAGGCCCGCGCGCCCTGGCGCGCGCCGCCGAGCCCGGCGTCCTCAAAGTCTTGCTGCGAATGTGAGCAGCGGCGTACTGCTCTTTTCGGTTGAGCGTAAAGCTGAAGGGTTAACCACAGAGACACAGAGACACAGCTCGTTGAGTTATTAACTTCGAGCTGTGTCTCTGTGTCTCTGTGGTTAATATCCTTCCCGCAAGCTAGATGAGATTTAAGACGAACATCGCCCCGGACGGCGCGATACTGTTGACGACGCTCATCTGGGGTTCGACCTTTTCAATCTCGCGCGGCGTGCTCGACAGTTGGCCGCCGCTGACTTACCTCGCGGTGCGGATGCCCCTGGCGGCGCTCGTCTTCGCGTTGCTCTTTCCGCGGCAGGTCTTCGGGGCGTCGCGCGCGGCGTGGCGCGCGGGCGCGACGCTTGGCGTGCTGATGGGCCTCGGCTTCATCGGGCAGACCTCGGGGCTGCTCTACACGACGCCCGCCAAGTCCGCTTTCATCACGGGCATCACGACGCCGCTCGTCCCCGTCGCCGCCTACCTCTTCTGGCGCACGCGGCCGAGCCGCGAGAACCTTCTGGGGATAGTCCTCGCCTCGGCGGGCGGCGCGCTCATCCTCGCCCCCGTCGGGGACAGGAGCTTCAACACGGGCGACCTCGTCACGCTCTCGACCACGCTCATCTTCGCCTGCCACATCAACCTGATGAGCGTCTACGCGCGCCGCTTCGACGTGCGGCAGTTGAGCGCCCTGCAGATCACTTCGGCCGCCGCGGTCGTCGTCGCCGCGTGGCTCCTGGTGCGCGCGTCGGCTTCGGCCCTGGGAGTCGGGCTTCTGCCTCCGGGGCTCGCGCGCGAAACGGTCGCGCCGGAGTGGAGCGCGGGCGTCGGGGCACAGATCGCCTACATGATTCTCGTCGCGACGGTCGCGACCTTCCTGCTCTGGACGTGGGGGCAGGCGCGGATGCCGGCCACGCACGCCGCCGTCATCTTCAGCCTCGAACCGGTTTTCGCCACGGCCTTCGCGGTGCTCCTGCGCGGCTCGGCCGAGTGGACGGGCGCGCGCGCGACCGTCGGCGCGCTGCTCGTCCTCGCGGGCGTCGTCGTGTCGGAACTGAAGTGGGGGAGGGAAGAGCGCGTGAACCCTGAAAGGCGCGTGAAACGTGAACCGTAAACCGTGACAAGAGGAGAAGCAGTTCTTACTCGTCACGGTTTACGGTTCACGGTTTACGCCGCTTCGGCTTCTCTTTCGGCAGACCTTCCAGAATCAAAGTCTCCTTCTCCAACGAGAAGCCGCGGCGCTCTTCGAGCCGCCTGATGAGGGCGTCGGCGTATTTGTTGACGGCCTCGCCGTAGCGCCCCGCGCGCAGGGAGGGCGTCATGACGGTTCCGAGTTCGGCGGCCACCTCGTCGGGAATGTCCGCTTCGAGGCTGCGGCTCAACTGCAAGCGCCACTTGTGGTCTTTCACCGCGAGCAGCAGCAGCAGCCCGCCGCCCTCCTCGCCCGCGGGCGGGCCGACGCCCCAGCCGCGCGCGACGGCCAGAGAGTAGTCGAAGATGTCACGCCCGCCCGTCGTCTCGACGGTCGCGACGGCGAACTCGATCCGCGCGCGCGCCTTCAACATCCTGAACTTCGCTTCGAGGCATCTCTCCGTCAGCGGATCGATGACTTTGGCGAAGTCGTTGACGAAGCCTTTGGGCGGCGGGAGCGGGCTCTCGGCCCTGGCCGGCGCCTGCGCCTGGGCGCCGAAGGCGAACGGCGCGAGCGCGACGAAGCAGAGGGCCGCCGCGGCGGCCCTGAGTCTCAACACGTTAACTCTCAAACAGAAACCCCCGGTCGGACATTTATTCGGCCGCGGAAATTATAGGCCAGGGAAGTAGGCAGTAGACAGTAGCGCTCCGCCTCACAGGCGTTGAGGATGACGGCCGCGGGGTCGAAAATTAAAAGGTTTTCTACTGCCTACTGCCTACTGCCTACTGCCTACTTCTCCTTTGCGGCAGGTGGCGGCATTGGTTATACTCGGGTCTCGCCAGTGTGGCTTTTGAGTCTCCCTCGTCTCGGCCCACAGGAATCGCGGCCGCTCCGCACGCTTCGGCAGGCAGAGCCGCTTTAGACCCTACCGGCTCCTTTTGAAATTTAGAAGGTGAAGAGTTTTATGTTGCAAATCCCGAAGGGCCAAACGACTGAAGCGGAGCGCGCCATCCTGCGCCACCTCCGCGTGTGGATCGCGGCGCTGGCCGCCGGCTGCCTCGTGGTCGGCGTCGGCGTCGGCGCGATGCTGAGCCGGACGAGAGTCTTCGCGGGCGAGGGCGAGCAGCCCGCCGTGCCCGCGTCGGTCGCGCGCGCCCCCGAGGCCCTCTCGGCCTCGTTCGCCGAGATCGCGCGCCGCGTCGAGCCCGCGGTCGTCAACATCGACACCGTCTCGGCCGCGCCGCAGGTGGCCGACAAGGACGGCGACGACGAGGACGAGGACGGCAGCGGCGCCGGGAGCGACAACCCCCTGCTCGACATGCTGCGCCGCAACGCGCGGCGCCCGTCGCGCGGCGTCGGCTCCGGCTTCATCGTGGACTCGAAGGGGGTCATCCTGACGAACTTCCACGTCGTCGAGAACATGACCGGCATCATGGTCAAGCTCCAGTCCGGCGAGCAGCTCCGCGGCACCGTCGTCGGCAAGGACGAGGAGACCGACCTCGCCGTCATCAAGGTCAACGCCGGCCGCGACCTGCCCGCGGTGACCTTCGGCAACTCCGACGAGATGCAGGTCGGCGACTGGGTCTTAGCCATCGGCTCGCCCTTCGGCCTCGAGCAGACGGTGACGGCCGGCATCATCTCGACCAAGGAGCGGCAGACCGACCCCGGGGCCAGCTTCCGCCGCTTCATCCAGACCGACGCCGCCATCAACCGCGGCAACTCGGGCGGCCCGCTCGTCAACATGCGCGGCGAGGTCATCGGCGTCAACTCGCAGATCGCGACCTCGACCGGCGACTACAACGGCATCGGCTTCGCGCTCCCGACCAACATCGCCTCCAGCGTCTACAAGCAGTTGATGACGACGGGCAAGGTCAGGCGCGGCTACCTCGGCGTCTTCCTCGACTCGGTGAAGCCCGAGTTCGCGCGCGTCTACAACCTGCCGAAGCCGGCGGGCGCCATCATCAAGGACGTGGCCGCCGACAAGGGGCCGGCCGAGGCCGCCGGCATCCAGACCAACGACATCATCGTCGAGTTCAACGGCCAGCCGGTCGAGAACGCGCAAGACCTCATCAACAAGGTCGCCTCCACGCCGGTCGGCGACACCGTCGCGGTCGTCTACCTGCGCGAGGTGAACGACAAGCTCGAGCGGCGCACGGCCAGCATCAAGATCGGCGAGCGCCCCTTGCGCACCGCGTCGTCGAAGGGGGCCGAGGGCGAGGAGGAGAAGGGCGACAAGACCAAGGTCGAGGCGTCCCGCGACACGCAGCCGGCCCGCGCCGACCAGCGGCCGACGCTCGGGCTCAAGCTGAGCGAGCTGACGCCGCAGATCGCCAACGAGCGGAACCTGAAGGGCGTCCGCGGCCTCTACGTGCAGGACGTGGATCAGGCGGGCATCGCCTTCGACGCGGGCGTCACGAAGAGCATGGTCATCCAGCGCATCAACCGCCAGCCGGTCGCGACCATCGAGGACTTCGAGCGGGTCATCAACGGGCTCAAGCCGGGCGACCCCATCGTCCTCCACGTCTCGGCCTACAACGGCGAGAAGATCACGCAGCAGATCGTCCAGTTCACGTTCCAGTAAGGAAGAGCCGTAAACCGTAAACCGTGAACCGTGACAGGAAGGAACAGCCTTCCTCTTGTCACGGTTCACGGTTTACGGTTTACGGCTCTTCGCGGTTTACGGTTCACGTCTATTAGTTTACGATAGGAACAAATGGCACAGGCTAAGAAGGCGCTCGGGAAGAGTCAGAAGAGGGGCGGCGCGTCGGCGCGCGCAGGCGTTAAGAAGTACCCGAACTACATCGGCGGCGAGTGGGTCGCCTCCAGTTCGGGCGAGTGGTTCGAGGACGCGAACCCGGCCGACACGCGCGACGTGGTCGGCCGGTTTCCTGTCTCGACGCGCGAAGACGTCTCGGCCGCGGTCACCGCGGCCAGAGACGCGGCCGACCGCTGGCGCAGACTTCCCGCCCCGCGCCGCGCCGAAATCCTCTTCCGGCTCGGCGAGATTCTCATCCGCGACAAGGACAGGTTCGCGCGCGAGATGACGCGCGAGATGGGCAAGGTCTTGAAGGAGACCGGCGGCGACGTGCAGGAGGCCATCGACTGCACCTACTACACGGCCGGCGAGGGCCGGCGCCTCCACGGCTTCACCACGCCCGCCGAGATGCCCGACAAGTTCGCCATGTGCGTGCGCCAGCCCGTCGGCGTCTGCGGCCTGGTTACGCCCTGGAACTTCCCGATGGCGATACCCTCGTGGAAGCTCATCCCGGCCCTGGTCTGCGGCAACACGGTCGTCATCAAGCCGGCCGAGGACACGCCGCTCTCGACTTACAATCTGGTCAAGGCGTGTGAAGAGGCGGGCGTGCCCGCGGGCGTCGTCAACCTCGTCACGGGCTACGGCGAGACCGCGGGCGCCGGCATCGTCGAGCACCCCTCCGTCCGGCTCATCTCGTTCACCGGCTCGACCGAGACGGGGCGCATCGTGGCTTCGGCGTGCGCGGATCGCAACGCCATCTGCTCGCTTGAGATGGGCGGCAAGAACGTCATCATGGTGATGGAGGACGCAGACCTCGACCTCGCCGTCGAGGGCGCGGTCTGGGGCGCGTTCGGAACCTCCGGCCAGCGCTGCACGGCCTCTTCGCGCATCGTCGTCCACAAGAAGGTCTACAAGAAGTTCACGCAGCTGCTCGTCGAGCGCGCGAAGGGCCTGAGGGTCGGGAACGGTTTGGACGAGAGAACGGACGTCGGCCCCGTCATCAACGCCGACGCCGTCCACAAGATTCTCGGCTACATCGAAATCGGCCAGAAGGAGGACGGCGCGAAGCTCGCCTGCGGCGGCAACCGTTTAGACGCGGGGGAGCACGCCAACGGCTACTTCATCGAGCCGACCGTCTTCGTCGACGCCGCGCCGGGCATGCGCATCTCGCAGGAGGAGATCTTCGGCCCGGTCACGACGGTCATCCCGACGAACTCTCTGGAGGAGGCGGTCGAGATCGGCAACGGCGTGCGCTACGGCCTCTCGGCCTCCATCTACACGCGGGACGTGAACCGCGCCTTCCGCGCGATGCAGGAGATGTACACGGGCATCTTCTACGTCAACTCCTCGACCATCGGCGCCGAAGTCCACCTCCCCTTCGGCGGCACCAAGGGCACCGGGAACGGCCACCGCGAGGCCGGCACGCAGGTCCTGGACATCTTCACCGAGTGGAAGTCGATCTACGTCGACTACAGCGGCAAGCTCCAACGTGCGCAGATTGACGAGGTCAACTTCGAGTAAGGGGGTTGACCTCGTCCCAAACTAAAAGATTGGAGACAAAGAACAGTGATCGTCGGACTCCCCAAGGAGATTAAGGACAACGAGTACCGCGTGGGGTTGACGCCCGCGGGCGTGCGGGCGCTGACGGACGCGGGGCATAAGGTCATCGTGGAGCAGTCCGCGGGCGGGGGCTCGGGCTTTGAGGACGAGCTGTACGAGCGCGCGGGGGCGACTATCATCCCTTCGGCCGACGACGTGTGGGCCGAGGCCGAGATGATCGTCAAGGTCAAGGAGCCCATCGAGCCCGAGTACCCGCGGATGAAGGAGGGGCTGCTGCTCTTCACCTACCTGCACCTCGCGCCCGACCCGAAGCAGACGCAGGCGCTCCTCGAACACAAGGTGACCGGCATCGCCTACGAGACGATCACCGACCGGAAGGGCACGCTGCCGCTCCTGACGCCGATGTCGGAGGTGGCGGGGCGCATGGCCGTCCAGGTCGGCGCGCAGTACCTCGAGAAGATGAACGGCGGGCGCGGCGTGCTCATCGGCGGCGTGCCGGGCGTGCCGGCCGCGCGCGTCGTCATCCTCGGCGGCGGCGTCGTTGGCACGAACGCGGCGAAGATCGCGGTGGGGATGGGCGCGCAGGTCACCATCGTGGACAAGAACCTCGACCGCCTGCGCGAGCTCGACGACATCTTCCTGTCGAAGATTTCGACGCTCGCCTCCTCGGCCTACGCCATCCACGGGGCCATCGCGGAGGCCGACCTCATCATCGGCGGCGTGCTGGTGCCGGGCGCGGCCGCGCCGAAGCTCGTCACGCGCGAGATGCTGAAGGACGTGTCGAAGGGCTCGGTCATCGTGGACGTGGCCGTGGATCAGGGCGGCTGCATCGAGACGACGCGGCCGACGACGCACTCGAACCCGACCTACTACGTCGAGGACGTTTTGCACTACTGCGTGGCGAACATGCCGGGCGCGGTGCCGCGCACCTCGACCTTCGCGCTGACGAACGCGACGCTCCCTTACGCCTTGAAGCTCGCCAACCGCGGCTTCCTCGACGCCATCTCCTCCGACCCCGGTCTGAAGGAGGGCGTCAACACCTACGCCGGCAAGCTGACCTACGAGGCCGTGGCCGACGACCAGGGACTCGAATACACGCCGCTCGACGAAATCCTCGGGCTCACGCCGCAGTCCAGCTCGAAGGCCGGCGGCGCGTGAGTCTTTAAGACAATTTCACCACAGAGACACGGGGGCACAGCTTGAAGACTTATGACTTCAAAGCTGTGCCCCCGTGTCTCTGTGGTGAATTCTTTTCAGGCGAGCAGGCGCGCGAGGCCGGCCGAGAGTTCTTCGACGGAGACAGGCTTGGAGAGGTAGAGGTCGGCGCCGGCCCCTTCGTGCTGCGCCGACGTTTCGCCGCTCAGCAGCACGACGGGAATCCCTTTCAGTTGCGGGTGCTCGCGCAGAAAGCGGCAGAGTTCGTGCCCCGAGAGGTGCGGCATGACGGCGTCGGTCACGACCGCGTCCACCGCGTTCGTGAGCAGCGCCTTCATCGCTTCGAGCCCGTCGGCCGCCGACAGCACCTCGTAGCCCGCGCGGCGCAGCACGACTTCGAGGTAGCGGCGCAGGGCGCGGTCGTCTTCGGCGAGCAGCACCTTCGGGCGCAGCCCTTCCCCCCGTGCGGCTTGCGCGGCCCTTTGTTCGAACCCTTCGGTCGGGTTGTTCATCCGTGCCTACTTCGAGAACCTTTCCGGCGTGCTTCGGCGGGGGAAGCGGGGGTGCCGCTCGGGACTTTGGCAACCGGCGTGCCCGCCGCGCGGCCCCGAAACTAATGTAGAGCGCGGACGTGTCTCAGTCAAACCCTCTCTTTCTGACACGCCGGTCGTTCATTCTGCCAGCGAACCGTGCGGCGTGCGTGCTCATCTATCCTCTTTCGCCGGAACAGGCCGCCCGCGTGGTTGAAGAGTAGGAGAGCTTCGGCCATACTCAAGGGTCGCGCGGAAGCCGTCGGGTGTCAGGGAAGACGTAAGAGGCAGTCCGAGAATGTACGAGTTCGCAGTCACACCAGCCGTCACGCAGATCCGCCGCCGCGGCGTGACCATCACGGAGGTCGACCCCGGCAGCCTCGGCGCAGAGCTTGAGCTTGAGCCGGGCGACCGCGTGGTCAAAGTCAACGGCCGCCTGGTGCGCGACTACCTGGACTTCCGCTTCCACACGGGCGGCGAGACCGAACTCATTCTGGACGTGCTCAAGCGCGGCGGCGAGGAGTGGGAGGTCGAAATCGTCCGCGGGGAGGGCGAGGACTTCGGGCTCCAGTTCGAGAACATCGCGCCGCGCCAGTGCGCCAACGAGTGCCTCTTCTGCTTCTGCAAGGGCAACCCGCCGGACGCGCGCCCCGCGCTCTTCTTCCGCGACGAGGACGTGCGCCTCTCCTTCCTCTACGGCAACTACACGACGCTCTCGTCCATCACCGAGGACGAGATGAACCGGGTCGTCGAGCAGCGCCTGACGCCGCAGTACGTCTCGGTGCACGCGACCGACCTGAAGGTTCGGGCTTACCTGCTCGGCGTCGACGAGAAGCGCGCGGACATCTCGGACAAGCTGCGGCGGATGATGGACGCCGGCATCGAGATACACGCGCAGGTCGTGCTCTGCCCCGGCATCAACGACGGCGAGGTCTTGCGGCGGACGGTCGAAGACCTGGCCGCCGAGTACCCGCGCGTGCGCAGCGTGGCGGTAGTCCCCCTGGGGCTGACGCGCTACAACACGGACGAGCGCCTGACGCCGGTCACGCCCGAGTGGTGCCGCCAAATCATCCGCGAGGTCGGCGCGCTCCAGAGGGATTTGAAGAAAAGGCTGGGGACGAACTTCGCCTTCCTCGGCGACGAGATTTATCTGCGCGCCGACGTGGACGTGCCGGGGCGCAGGCACTACGGCGACTACCCGCAGATCGAGGACGGCGTCGGCATGGTGCGCTCTTTCCGCGAGGAGTTCGGCCGCCTGCTGAAGCAGGTCGAGAAGAAGGGCGTGCGCGACGCGGCGGGGCTGAGAGGGACGGTGCTGACGGGTAAGCTCTTCGCGCCGGTGTTGACCGATCTGGTCGGCCGGCTCAACGAGAGTTCGGGGACGCGCCTGAAGGTGGTCGCGGTCGAGAACAGGTACTTCGGCGAGGAGATAGTCGTCGCGGGTCTGATGACGGGCCAGTGCGTCGAGGCGTTGAAGGGCGAGCTGGAGGGCGAGTTCGTCGTCATCCCCAAGACGGCGCACAAGTCGGACGAACCCGTCATGCTCGACGGCACGCGGCTCGACGAGCTCGAACAGAAGATAGGGATGCCCGTCCGCGCTCTCGACCTCGAAGGCTTGGCCGAGCTGGTCTGCGGCGGCTGAGGGTCGTGTCGAGCAGGGAAGAAAAAGAGGGCGCCGACTTTAAGAAGTCGGCGCCCTCGAAGTTTTCAAGTCGAAGGCCTCGCCCTTCGGTTCGGCTTAGAAGTCGAACCGGATGGCGAGCTGCATGATCCTGGGCGTGCCGACCGTGAAAGTCGAGCGGCCGAACTGGGCGCTGTTGATGTTGCCCACCGGCAGCCCGAAGTTCGGGTGGTTGAAAAGGTTGAAGGCGTTGGCCTGGAGTTGCAGGTTGGTCTTCTCGGTCACCTTGAACTTCTTGTGGAGGCCGAAGTCGACGTTGGCGTAGCCCGGGCCGGTCATCACGTTGCGCCCGAGCGTCCCGTTGCACCACCACTGCGTGGCGCTGACGACCACGCCGTTGCCGGCGCCGCAGGCCGCGCGCACCGCGTTGGCGCGCGCCGTCGGGTCGCTGCCCGCCGCCGCGAGGAAGTTGTTCACGCGCGTGACCATGCCGACGAACTGCGTCGTGTCGAAGTAGCCGTCCGCCGGGCTGCGGTTGTTGTTGACCGCGTCCTGCGCTCTGCCGCTGCCGATGAAGACGGCGCGGTCGGTCAGGTAGCCGTCGGCGTTCGGGTCCTGGCCGCTGTGGTAGATGGAGAAGGGCACGCCCGAGTTCAACTGGATGACGCCGGTCGCCACCCAGCCGCCGAGCCAGCGGTTACCCTTGAAGAAAGGGGCCTCGTAGGTGAAGCCGGTGACGAAGCGGTGCGTGACGTCGAAGTCGGAACGGCTGCGGTCGTAGTTGATGTTCTGGTTGTCGAACGGCCGGCCGCCGGTGATGCGGTTGTTGAAGGCGTCGCTCAGTTGGTCAATCGCCTTGGCGAAGGTGTAGTGCGAGTTGAACTGGAGCCCGTGCCACGGGCGGTTGCGGAAGACGATCTGCCCGCCGTGGTAGATCGAGCTGAAGGCGTTGGTGCGGAAGTTGTCGCCGCCCATGTTGGGGTTGGGCCGGCGGCTGCTGCCGCCGCGCGTACGGCCGTCGTAGGTGTTGATGTCGATCAGGCCGGTCAACTGCTTGCCCGCGGTGGTGATGTAGTTCGCCTCCAGCAGGAAGTCCTTGAAGACCTCGTACTGCAGGCCGAGGTTGAACTGCTGGATGTAGGGCGTCTTCAGGTTCTCGTCCATGTGCCGCGCCGACGGGACGGGGTTGAACGCCGGATTGTTGAAGCCCGCGGTGTTCGCCGGGGTGAAGGGAACTGCGTAGAGTCCGGGGGTGGCCAGAGGCCCCGCGGGCCGCCCCGCGCCGCCGCCGAAGGCGCCGACCGTGGCGAAGGAGAAGAACGGCGCGTTGAAGCGGATGTTCTCGAAGAGGTTGTTCCAGATGCGGTCGTAGGAAATAGCCCCGCCGCCGCGGAGGATCAGCTTCTGGTCGCCGAAGATGTCCCACGCGAAGCCGGCGCGCGGCGCGAAGTTGTTGAAATCCTTCTTCCAGATTTCGTGGTCGCGCTGCTGGAAGCTTCCCCTGACCACCTTCGCCGTGAGCGGGTTGTTGGTGGGGAAGAAGACGTTCACCGACGGGTTCGGGACGGGCGTGGTGTCCGAGCCGAAGTAGAAGTTCGAGTCGATGCCGGAGCGGAAGTTATGCGGCGGGCCGAAGTACTCCCAGCGCAGGCCGAGGTTGAAGGTCAGGTTGCGCCGCACCTTCCAGTCGTCCTGGAAGTAGGCGGCCCACTCGTTGCTGCGGTAGCCGCGGTAGTACTCGGGCCGCTGGCCGTTCGTCGGGTTGATCGAAGCCTGCGCGAAGGTGAAGGCCCCGAACGTCGGCTCGCCGAAGAGGAGCAGGTCGGCCTGGTCGCCGTAGAAGCCGTCGGTGAGCAACTCTTCGACGCCGTGCGGCAGGAAGAAGCCGTTCTTGATGGCCTCGAAGGCGGAGCCGTTGCGGATGCGGCGGTACTCCGCGCCCGTCCTGAAGGTGTGTGCCCCGCGGACGAGCGAGATGCTGTCCTGGAGCTGGAACTGGTTGTCGGTGAAGAACTGCGGCAGGTTGCTCGTGCACCCGAGGCTGACGCCCAGCGGGTCGATGCCGGTGGCGACCGACGGCAGGCCGTCGGTGCCGGGGCACTGCGGGAAGTCGAGCCGGTGGCGGAGGTAGCTGAACTTCGCCTCGTTGATGACCGTCGGGCTGAAGGTATGGCTGTAGGTGAGCCCCGTCAGCACCGAGACGGCCGGGGTCGTCGAGGGCGGCCCGATTGTCCCGTCGCCGCCGTTGACCGAGTCGAAAGACTCTGCGAACTCCGAGAGCCAGGTGTAGGTTAGGCGGTTCGTGTCGTTGAACGTGTGGTCGGCCTTGACGCTGAAGCGCTTCTGGTTGAACTCGCTCTTGTCGGTGACGGTCACGTCGCCGTAGACGGGGACGGGGTAGACGATGCCCTCGGAGAAGAGGCCGGCGCCGACGTTGCTGAAGTTGCGGGTCGCCAGCGGGAAGGGCGAGGCGGCCCGCAGCGCGTTGAAGTTCGTCCCGAGCGTGCGCGCGCGGTTGAAGCCGCCCGGGCAGGTCTCGCCGAGGTTCTGGACGCAGAAGCCGTTCGGGTTCGTCTCGTTGAAGGTGGCGAAGGCGCCGCTGTTGACGAAGTTGAGGAACTGCTGCGTAGTGCCCGTGGTGGTCACCGGCGCGCCCTGGCGGACGCGGTGGAACTCCGCGGTGCCGAAGACGAAGGTCTTGTCCTTCTTGAGCGGGCCGCCGAGAGAGCCGCCGAACTGGTTGCGCACCAGCGAGTCGCGGACGCCCGCGGTGTTGGAGAAGAAGTCGTTGGCCGCGAGCTTCTGGATGCGGTTGTACTCGAAGAGCGAGCCGTGGACTTCGTTGGAGCCCGAGCGGAGCACCGTGTCGGTCACGAAGCCGCCCGCCTTGCCGTACTGCGCCGAGTAGTTGTTGGTGATGACGCGGTATTCCTGAATGGCCTCGGGCGAGATGCTGGTGTTGCCGCCGGCGACGGTCGAGCCGCGGCCGCCCTGGCCCTGCTCGTTGTTGTCATAACCCTCGACCATGAAGTTCCCCATGCCGCCGCGCGTGCCGTTGACGGCCGCGCCGCGCGTGCTGCCGTTGAAGGCGTTCGGCACCGCGCCGGGGATCAGATCCATGAACTCGTTGGTGTCGCGGTTCTCGAGCGGGAAGTTTTCCCAGACGGTGCGGTTCAGGAGCTGCGAGACGCTCGACTCGGAGGGCTGCGCGAGCTGCTCGCCGCCCGCGACGACCGTCACGGTCTCGGACGCCGAGCCGATGGCGAGCTTCACGTCCTGCGTGACGACCTGGGCGACCGTCAGCACGACCTGTTCGACCTGCCCGGTGCTGAAGCCGGCGGCCTCGACCTTCACGGTGTAAGTGCCGACGGGCAGCGTCGGGAAGCGGTAGACGCCGGCATCCGTGGTCTGGGTGGTGGTGGCAGCGTTGGTCGCGACGTTGGTCGCGGTGACAGTGGCGCCTGAGACTACCGCGCCGTTCGGGTCGGTGACCGTACCCGTCAGCGTCGAGCTGCCCTGCGCGAAGGCCGTCGCGCAGAGGGCGACGAGCAACAGCGCGGCAGACGCCATTGAGGTGAGTCTTCTCATCTGATGAATCTCCTTTTCAGACTGGCAAAAGGGCGCTTCTTACGTCCCGGGTCAAGTGGCCTTGACCCACGCGGGTTAGGGCGCAGGCGCAGTCCGCGGCGCGGCGGAGACATAACGGCCGGGAACCGACCTTCGCGAGTTGGGGCACGCCGCAATGCCGTCGGGCGCGGCCGCGGTGTATGGGTAAGGGCGCCCCTCTTCGTCCCGCGGCTATTTTGGGGGAAGTGCGAGCGACGGGTCTGGGCGCGACGTGCCGGAGTAGGGGTGAAAGAACAGACTACGCGATAAAACACGGCAAAGAGTGTTCCACCGGACAGATAAATGGCGTACGCGGATTTATCTCGGCAAATGAGGGGCTGCGGCGTCCCGTTAGATCGGCAAAATTCAGAAATATAAATAACGCATCCGAATTTATGAAGATTAGGGAGGTTTTTTTGGTCGCGGGGCGCCCGCGCTAAAGAGAGAAGGGGCGCGCCCGCGGCCTCTGAGCCGGGGCGCGCCCCTTTAACTGGTCGCTCGGTCTTCCCCTTCGGAGGTCAGTCCGCCTCGACGTTGAACATGCGGTCGTCGATCTCCTGGTCGAAGGCGAACTGGTCGAGTTGCATCTCCCAGCGGTCGAGCGAGCCGCCGGCGGTCTTGTTGATTTCGAGCTGGAGCTTGTAGCTGTGCGGGAGCTTCAGCTTGCCCTCCTCCTTGTAGTCGCCGAACTCCTCGATGATCTTGTAGCGCGTCTCCTGCTGGCTGGCCGAGTTGTTCACGTCGGTGCCCATGCGGGCGCCGACGATGCGCTCGTACTGCGTGCGGACGTGCTGGAAGGTCTCGGCGTCGAAGTAGAGGGTGATCTTCAGGTCGGAGCCTTTGGCCGGGTAGTACTTAATCTTGTGCGCGAGCCGGTCGTTGACCTTCTCGGTGCCGCCGTATTCGAGCTTGGCCTTGCGCTCCGAGAGGTTGAGGAAGGGCCAGGCCGAGGTGAGCGTGCCGCCGACGAGTCCCTCCTTGAAGATTTCGCTGTTGGTCAGGGCGAAGTTGCCGATCTGCGAGCGGACGCCCGGCGTCAGGTAGCCGACCGTGAACTTCTTGCCGTCGAACCCGAAGCGCTCGCCGGGGTAGTTCGGCGCGTCGAACTTCATGCCGAAGACGACCTTGTTCGAGTCGGACGCGATGACGACCTGGCCGTCGATGGCGCCCGAGGTGCTGCGGGCCTTGAAGATGGCGCGCGAGGTGCCGGCGACGATGCGCGTCTTCGCGGCGGCGCGGGCCGCCTGCGGCCCGAGCGCTTCGAGGTGCTTGGCGATGACGTCCTCGGCCCTCATCTTGTCGTCGGGGCGGGCGGCGACGGCCGCGCGCGGCGTCGAGGGTAGCAGCGCGGCGAGCAGCGCGCAGGCGAGGGCGAGCGCACGTGGGGCGCGGGGCGTGCGGGTCTTGAACATCTCTTTAAATCCTCCGTCGTAACTTGCGCCGCGGGACGCGAAAGGTTCCCGCGGAATCTCTGCTGGGGTTCGAAAAGTTTTGTGACTCGGCCGTGTGGCAAGTGTGCGGGCCGCCGTTGGGCGCCGCCGGTCGGGGAGCCGACATAGCCTACTACAGAGTCGGGGCCGCAGGCCAACGCGGCGTAAAAAAATGCGGGCGGCGCTTGAAGAGCGCCGCCCGCCGGAAGGTGGGCAAACCCTGAGCGAGTCAGGGCTCAGAGTTTAGAACTCGAAGCGCGCGCCGAACTGCACGATGCGCGGCGAGTAGGCCTGGCCCGAGGAGGTCAGGCGGCCGAAGCTCGTGCTGCCGACGTCGAGAATGCCCGGGTTGGAGCCCGCGAAGAAGTTCGCGTTGTTGAGCACGTTGAAGACCTCGCCGCGCAGCTGGAGGCGGGTGTTCTCCGTGATGTTGATGTTCTTCAGCAGGCCGGCGTCCCAGTTGAAGTACATGGGGCCGTTGATGAAGTTGCGCGTCATGTTGCCCGTCGAGCCGGGGGCGTTCGGGAAGAAGACTTGGCCGGCGAACGGCGCGGTGCCGACCGGGTTGGCGCCGCGGACGCTCGTGATCGTGTAGCCCGCGGGCAGCGGCTTGGTCAGATCGACGCCGTTGAGCGTCGGGAGCCCCGGGCCGGACGCCACCGCGAAGAGGACGCTCGGGTTGACGATGAAGACGCCGTTCGGGGTCTTGAAGACGCCGAAGAGCTTCTTGACATCGTCCGCGGAGAGCGACGTGGTCGCCGGCTGCGTCCCGGAGCGGCCGGCGCGGTTCAGGGTGCCGCGGGCGTCGATGATGGTCGTCGGGACGCCCGAGCTGAGGTTGACGATGGACGAGAACTGGAAGCCGCCGAAAATCTTATCGACGGCGCCGCCCTCATTGAGCCAGCGCTTGCCGCGGCCGAACGGCAGCTCGTAGAGGCCGTTGATGTTGACGGTGTGCGTGCGGTCGTAGATGGCGCGGCCGTAGTCGCGGCCCGGGTTGGCGTTGTCCAGGAAGGGCTCGACGCGGGTCTGGTTGACCTCGTCGGTGCTGCCCGTCACGTTCGTCAGGATCTTCTGGAACGTGTAGTTGGCCTGGAAGCTGAGCCCCTGCGTGAAGCGGCGGCGGAACTCGGCCTGGAGCGAGTTGTAGTTGTAGCGCCCGCCGTTGGTCGTCAGGTTCGCGACACCCGCGTTCGGGTTCGCCGTGAAATTCAGCCCCGTGAACCCGTTGGCGTAGTAGATTTCGGCGAGCGCGCCGGGGACGCCGTTACGGAGCTGCGTCAGGATGGTCGCGTTGTTGAGCAGGCCGCCCAGGTCGAGCTTGCTGATGGCCGGGAGCAGCTGGCTGCCGGTGACGTTGGCGTTGAAGGCGCCGCTGACCGGGTACGGGGCCAGCAGCGCGTTGAGCTGCGCCGTGGTCGCGTTCGGGTTGGCCGCGATGATCTGGGCGCGGGTCGCCTCGACGAGCGTGAGGTTGCTCTGCGCGCGGATGAAGTCGGGCAGGAATCCGTTGTTGCGGATGTCGAGCTGGTTGTAGTCGATGGAGCGGACCAGCTGCTTGCTGTAGCCACCGACGTAGCGGATCTCGACCACGCTCTGGAAGCCGACCTCGCGCTGGATGCCGACGTTGTACTCGTAGTTGCGCTGCACCTGGAGGTTCGGGTCGATGAGCGAGACGGTGCCGCCCAGGAAGCCGTTGCCGGCGCCCGCCTCCGCGTTGTTGAAGGCGTAGGTGCGCGTGCGGCTGCCGCCGGGGCCGAAGGCCGAGGCCGGCACGACGATGGGCGCGGTGGTCGGCGCGTTGGTGAGGCCGACGACGCGGAACTGCGTCGCCCCGGTGGAGGTCGTCGCGAGCGCGGTGGTCGAGCCGAGGCCGGAGTTGTTCAGGCCGGCGTTGTCGGTCGAGCGGACGTACTCGTCGTTGACGTAGTTGACGCGGTAGCCGCCGCGCAGCACCGTCTTGCCCTCGCCCGGCATCAGGCCGTTCAGGAAGCGGTTCCTGAAGTTCGGGGTGTAGGCGAGGCTGACGTTCGGGCCCCAGTTGTTCTTGTCCATCTTGGTGAAGTTGCCAGCGTGGCCCGCGTTGCCGCCGATGGGCTGGAACTGGCCGTTAGGGTTCAGGAGCGCCTGGAGCGGCGTCTGGCCCGCGGCGATGACCGGCTCCAGGTAGAGCTGGTCGGGGTTGTTGAGCGGCGTGTACAGCTCGTAGCGCAGGCCGAGGTTGAGCGTCAGCTTGTCGGAGACGCGCCACTGGTCGGAGACGTAGAACCCGAAGTTGTCGAAGTTCAGGCGGCGGACGGTGGGCGCGCCGGCGATGAAGCCCGAGGTCGAGTTCGAGGCGTTGGCCGCCTGCGAGCCGTTGCCGAGGACGCCGCCGAGGAAGTAGCGGAGGCTGTTGGCGCGCGCCAGGTCGGTCGTGTTGATGCCGCCGGGGAAGAGGCCCGCGAGCAGGCCCGGGGTGGCGGTGTTGGCCGTCGTGCCGAGCGCGTAGGTCGGGGTCACGGCGGCGAAGTTGATCGCCTCGATGCGGTAGAACTGGCCGACGCCGCCGAAGCGGAAGGCGTGGTTGCCGCGCGTCCAGGTGGCGTTGTCCTGGAGGTTCCAGTAGTCGGTGTTGCGGCCCTGGCTCTGGAAGCTGGCCTCCGCGTTCGTCACCGGCAGGCCGGAGACGAGGAAGGGCAGGTTGCGCGGGTCGGTCGTCGCGTTGAAGAACGGCTCTGCACGCTGGTAGCCGCCGCGGATCTCGTTCGTCAGGGACGTGGTCGGCGACATGCGGTAGGCGAGAACGACGAGGGTCGTCGGGCCGCCCTGGCTGACGAAGGTCGTCGGGGCGACGCCGGCGGCGATGTCGGTGCGCGCGTCCGTGATGGTGTTGCGCTTGAAGACGAAGTTGGCCGAGTTCTTGTCGTTGAAGTCGATGTCGTAGCGGCCCGTGACGGCGTCGCGGTTCTCGGGGTTCTGGCGCTGGAACGAGTACGCCTGGAGGTAGTTGATGCCGGTGAACGCGCCGTTGCCGGAGGTCGGCAGCGGGTTGAGGAAGCGGCTCTGGATGGCCGGGTCAACCCCGAGCACGCCGCCCGCGCTGGTGAAGGTGGCCTGGTTGGCCGACGTGGCGAGGCTGAGGCCCGCGCCGCTCAGGACGTTGGCGGTCAGGGTCTGGCCCGAGGTGATGCCCGCGGGGCAGGCCGCCGTCGTCGGGGTGCCGCAGGTCACGGTGTAGGTGAAGTTGCCGGTGCGCGCCGCGCCGAGCAGCGTCGTGGTCGTGATCGGCACCTGGTTGGCGAGGCGGAAGCCCTCGTAGTTGGCGAAGAAGAACGACTTGCCGTGATCGAGGCGCGGGCCGCCCTCGCCGAAGTGCGGGAAGATGGCCGGGCCGCTGAGGGTGCCGCCGAACTGGTTGCGATTCAGGAACGCGCGCGGCACGTTGTTCAGGTTGTTGAAGAAGTTGTTGGCGGCGAAGCGCGAGTTGCGGTTGAAGATGAAGGCGTTGCCGTGGAAGTCCGAGCCGCCGCGCGGCGTGACGAGCACGACCTGCGTGGAGCCGGTGCCGTACTCGGCGCCCGCGTTCTGCGTGATGACGGTGAACTCGCCCGTGTCATCCACGGTCGGCTGGTCGGAGACGAAGCCGTTGCGGATGAAGTTGTCCTGGACGTTCATGCCGTCGCGGGTGTAGTTGACCGACGACGAGCGCTGACCGTTGATCGAGCTGCTCGTCGTGTTCGAGCCTGCAATCAGGTTGAGCAGGTTGAGCGGGTTGCGGCCGTTGATCGGCAGCTCCTTGACCTGGCGGGGGGTGACGGTGTTGCTCAGCTCGGCGTTCGTCGAGTTGACGACGTCGGCGCCGGCGACGACTTCGACCGTCTCGCTGATGTTACCGACTTCGAGCGTCGCGGGCAGGTTGTAGGGGCGGCCGGCGTCGATCTTCACATCGGTGTAGACCCTGGTCTTGAAGCCGGGGGCCGTGACCGTCACCGTGTAGGTGCCGACCTCGAGCTGGGCGAAGGTGAAGGCGCCCTCGCCGCTGGCCTGGACGGTCTGTTCTTTACCAGTCTGATTATCTTTCGCCGTCACGGTCGCGCCGGCGATGTTGCCGTCCGGCCCTGCGACCGAGCCCGTCAGGCTGCCGCCGCCGCCGCCCTGGGCGAAAGCGGTGGCGCTCAAGAGGCAGAGCGCCAGAGCCGCCAACATAAAGTTCCTCATCGTGTACTCCTTAACAAGTGGGCTTCTTCGGAGACTCCCGCCTCGCTGGAAGTTCGTCGGGTAGAACTGCCGGCCGGCGGGAACAGTTTTTGGGGATTTCCCAAGGATGCTGTGTAAGACAAGGCTTCGAATTTACAGAGCCTGATTATCGCCTTACTCGTCCGCGTGGTGGCAAGTGCCGTGCCGACAAACGCGGCATATGTAAATTGTTCATAGTAGTGGATTAAACCGGCGGGCGGGGTGAGAAAAAGGGACGGAAATTGACAAATTTGAATTTCCTATACGAATTCTCGTATAGGCGTGCCGTTCCGCCGAGGGAGTTACGCGCGAAGCCGGCGCGGGACTTTACGCCCGGCGCCGGCCTCGCGTGCGCTTGGCTCGCGGCTACTGTTGGGGCGGCGGCTGCCAGACGGAGCCGTCCTCGTACTCGACGCGGTAGATGACGACCTGCTCGCCCAACTCCTTGCCGGCGCTCTTGGCGCTGATGGTCGCGGTCTGCGGCTTGGCAGAGCGGCCGACCAGCTCGTCCTCGTGGCCGGGGCGAATCTTGACCTTGGTCGTGTAGAGGTGCTGCCCCAGCTCCTGCTGCGTGTCGGGGTCGAGGAAGTTGTAGCCCCAGTCGATGACGCAGATGGTCTTCGCGCCCGTGTTCTTCACCTTGGCGCGGTAGACGTAGGTCTTGATCACCTCCGAGTGGGGCGTGTCCTTGTTCCGCTTGGTGGAAGGCGGCGGGGGCTCAAGCGCCTCGGCGCCGCGCCCCCTCATCTTGTTCATCTGGTCGTTGACCCTCTGCGCCCGCTGCGTGTCGGCGAAGTCGTCGTTGGCGTCGAAGGGGTCCTGGTCGAGCGCAGGGTTGCGCGAGAAGCTCTGCCACTTCTTCTGAAGGACGACGAGGTCGGGCGGGGCCGTGTTCGTCGTCGCCGCCGCCGGTGCGGTCATCTGCGCTTGCGCCGAGGCGGCGCCCGTCAGCAACAGGAACAGCAGAGAGACAACTCTCTTCATGTCACCCCCTTTCATAAACCGAAGGCGTGGTCGAACCGCTGCGAGGGCAGTCTTCGCGAAACCGACTAAGGCGTCGTCGAGGTCGTGCCGTCGGCGTAGGTCACGGTTTTGACCTTGACCTTAAGGTCGGCGACGTTGGGCCGGTTGGGGTGGCGCGCGTTGGCCCTCACCACGAGGTCGCGGGGCGTGACAAACCGCTCCGAGAGACTTCTGGTCTTGCCGGGGGAGATCTTCTTCCTGGTCGTCACGTCGAAGGAGCGGATGAAGTTTCCCGTCTCGGCGTTAAGGAGCGTCGCCGTCCAGGTGACGGACTTGATGGGCTTGGCGGAGTTGTTCGTGACCTTAATCTCGGCCTTGAAGGTGTCGGGCTTGTCGTACCACTTGTCGGGCACCTTGTTTTTGTCGCGGGTCGAGGCGATGTGGGCCTCATCAACCGCGGCCGCGTCGCCCCGGCGCAGCGCCGCGCGGGCGGCGTCGCTGCCGGGGCTGCCGCCGGGCACCTGCGCGTGAGCGGCGGCGGCCGCGCCGAACAGGAGAGCGAAGGCCATGGCTAACTTTGTCATGTGGGCAGTCCTCCTAAGTCTGAAGGCAATGCAAGGGGGCGGCGTACGTCTGTTTGGATGGCCGCCCGCCGGCTTTAGTTGACAAGTTTGAAATCTATCCAGCGCGTCGCCGTCCGCCCGCCGCCCGCCTCCGAGACGGTCAGTTGCAGCATGTAGTCGCCCGGCTCAAGGATGGTGCCGAGTTGCAGGCGGCGCGCGACGACGAGGCGCGCCGGGTCGGCCTGGTTGGCTAAGTCCACGGGGAAGACCTCGCCGGCGAAGACCTCCTGCCCCTCGCGGAAGAGCTTGACCTGCGAGTTGAGCTGCGCGCCCTTCTTGAGCTTCCCCGCGTTGAGCACCATGCAGGCGTAGTCGAGATACCAGCCGTACTTGAAGACGCGCGAGGCCGGGCTCGCGAGCGGGTCTTCGAGGCCGATGAGCCCCTCGCCGCCGGGGACGACGCGCGCGCCCGTCTCGGTCGCGGCGGCCGAGGCGCCGGGCGCGCCGAGCACGGACGTGAGCAGGTCGCGCGCCTTCGTCGCCGGCCGGTTGCCCGTGATGACGAGGCTCGACAGGGTCAGCCTGTCCTTCTTCACGTCCGGCACTTCGATGTAGTGGCTGGCCGAGCCGATGCGGCCCGACCCCGAGTCCCTCACGGCGATGCGGAGCTGATACGCGCCGGGCCTCTTCACGGGGACGTTCATGCCGTAGAGCATGCCCTCTTTCATGAAGCGTTCGAGCTTCTCTGGCTTGGCGCGGATGGTCTCGCGGAGCGCGACCTGATCGATGATCTGCCCGTCCTCGCCGAGCGTGACGGCGACCACGTCGAGCACCGCCTCCTGATGGCCGTCCGCGCCGGGCTTGAACGTCAGGTCGTGCGCGTCCATCAACATCACCGAGCGGATGGTCGAGCCCGCGCTCGCGTCGTTGAGGAAGAAGGTCGTCAGTTGCAGGTTGACGCCGCCCGAGGAGAAGGGCGACAGCAGCGCCGCCATCAACTGCTCGGCGGCCGAGCGCTTGCCCTTGCGCGAGTCGTCCTCGGCGACGCCGTAGAAGCCGCTACGCGCGCGCACCTTCAGGTTGTCACGCCCCTTGACCTTGATCGACCAGGTGTTGAAGTGGCGCTTGCCCGTCTGCGGGTCGAAGGTGGACTCGTCGGGGCGGTAGCCGATGAGGTAGTAGCCGCGCACGTCGTCGAGCGCGCGGCGGATGCCCTTGTTGAGGTCGTTCTGGTTGAAGACCGTCGTGCCGCCCGTCTCGCGCGCGAGGAAGTTGAGTCCGTTCTGCCCCTCGAACATCTCGGCCTCGCGCGTGCTGATGACCGCGCCGGCGCTGACGCCGCCGACGCCGCCGATGGCTCCGCCGGGGCCGGCACCGTCCGGGGCATACGGGCTGCCGCCGTACCCGTCGGCGGCCGTCGGCCCCGACGGTTGAAGGCCGCGCGTGTCCACCGAGTAGATGACGACCGAGGCGCGGTTGGCCTGCTCCACCAGATGCTTCATCGCCGCGAGGACGCGCTCGCGGCGATCCTGCCCGCCGTCGTTGGCCTGGGCGGCGATAGAGATGCCGTCGGAGAAGAGCACGACGGCCTTACGGCCGGGCAAGTCCTTGAGGCCGCGGATGACGAAGCTGAGCGCGCCGAGCGAGCCGACGGTGAGGATGGCGTCGCGGAACTCGTTGATGCTGACCGAGCGTGGCTGGTCTTTCGCGTCCGCCTCGCTCATCACCGGCGCGTCCGTCGTCGACTCCAGCCGCTCCAGCGTGTCCACGGCGGTGAAGGCGCCGAGGCGTGACGTGCGCGCGAGCGCGTGCACGCGTTCGATGGCGGCGTAGAGCTGCTGGCGGTCGTTGGTGAACTGCTGGAGCGCGCCGATGCCGGCGGAGGTGCGGATGATGGCGACGAGGTCGCCGGGCTGCACCTGCTCGTCAACATATTTCTTGAGCGCCTGCCGCGCGGCGTTGACGCCCTCTGCCGACATGCGGAGATCGTCCACGACGAGCGCGATGGCGCGCCGCACCTGCTCGGGGCGCAGGCGCGCGGGCGGCGGGGGCGGTATCGTCACCGCCGACTTGTTCCTGTCGTTCTTGTCGCGCGCGGCCGGCGCGGGCGTCGGCGTGGGCGCGGGCGCCGCCGACACGTATGAGAAGTTAGTAATCGTCTGCGGCTTGCCGTTCTCAAGAATCTCGAAGTCCTCGGACTTGAGGTCGGTGACCTGCCGCCCGTCCTTGTCGGTGACGACCACGTCGGTCTGCACGAGCGAGGTGGTGATGCGCACGACGTCGTCGTCGTCCGCCTGCTGCGGCTGTTGCTGCGTCGGCTGCTGGCGTGCGGGGGCCTGCGTCTGCGCGGCGGGGGCTTGGCAGATGAAGCCGAGTGAAAGGAGGAGGGCGAGAGCTTTTTTCATGAAGGCATACGTCCGTTGTTCTAATTGTCTTCGTCGGATGCGCGCCGGGGAAGGCGTCCGGGGGAAGTGCGTGCGGATTATAGAACGGGCGCGCGCGCCGCGGAAGGCCGCGGCGCGCGCCTCGCCTCTCACCTCGAACGCAGGTCTTTGATGGTCGCGCGCAGGCGCTCGGCGTTCGGCGCGGAGGGCACGAGCTTGAGGTAGGTCTCCAACTCCTCGGCCGCGCGCTTGTACTGCTTCAGCTCCCAGTAGAGCCCGCCGAGGTAGTAGTGGGCCATCGCCGCCTCGCCGCCGCCCGAGCCCTTGGCGGCCGTCAGCTCGCGCTCGGCCTCGGCGAAGTCGCGCCGACCGAGCATGATCATGCCGAGGTAGAGGTGTGCCGAGGGCGAGGCCGCGTTCTTCTTGAGGGCCGTGCGGAACTGCTCCTCGGCCTCGGCCGGGCGGCGCAGTTCGAGCAGCGCGCGGCCGTAGGCGAGCAGCGTCCCCTGGTCTTCGGGCGCGAGCTTGAGCGAGGCCGAGAGCGCCTCAGCCGCCTTGTCCGGGTGCTTGAGCTTGAGGTAAGTGACGCCCAGCTCGGTCAGCGCGAGGGGGAAGTTCGGGTACGCGTTCACGGCCTCGCGGAGGAACTCCGCGGCGTGCTCGTTCTCGTTCTTACGCGCGGCCTCGACGCCCTTGTGGTAGAGGTCTGCGGCCGGCTTCGGCACGTTCGCCAGCGCGGCGTTGAGCACGCCGGGCTGCGCCTGCTGGTCGGAGCTATCGCTCTTGGGGCGGAGGTAGATTTGCACCGTGATGGGTCGCGAGAACGGCATGCCGATGACGCCGCGGGGCGTCGAGATGGTGCTCGACTCGACGACGACCGTCTCGGTCGCCGTCTCGAAATCCTTGCCGCCCTCGACGATGACCCGGTAGCTGCCGGGGCTGAGGCCCGTGAAGCGGAACGTGCCGTTGGGGTCGGAGAAGACGTAGTTGTCGCCCGAGCCCGAACTCTCCAGCCGCACCTTGAGCCGCAGGTCGGAGCGGCGCCCGGAGGGGCCGACGAGGCGGCCCTGGATGACGTGGATGCCGTTCGTGCCGGAGCCGTCGAGTCCGCCGGCCTGTGCGAAGGCCGTGGCGGCGCAGGCGCAGACGAACAACAGGAGCGCGAGGAGCCGGGCGGGTGCCTGCGGAAAAAACATCTTCACAAACCCCTTTCGCGAAGCGGTCGCGAGCGGCCTTTCAGATTTAAGTTTGGGTTCGCGGGGAGCGAGCCCGGAGGATAGCACAGGGGAAAAGAAATGGGAGGGGCGATTTGCGCGCCCCTCCCGGAATCTTCCACTCGCCCCGGAGGGTCTGTGAAAGCAGAGCCGTTAGAACTGGAACTTGATGCCGAGGCGCACCGCCGACGGGAACTGGAAGATCGTGCCCGTGCCGTAGAACGGGTTGAGCGGCGACGCCACGCCGGGCGCGCCGCTGTTGATCCTGAAGGTCTCGTCCTGACGGATGGCGCGCTGCGAGTTCGCCACGTTGAACCAGTCGAACTGGAAGCGGAGCTGGCGGTCTTCGCCGAGGTTGATCGGGTAGTACGCGCCGAGGTCCAGGTTGTAGGTCGTGGGCGTGCGGCTGCTGCCCGTGAACGGGTTGATCGCCGTGCCGCGCGGGACGTTGAAGCCTTCGTTGTCGCCGTAGACGGGGTGCGGGATCAGCTGGTTGAACGGGATGCCGGACTGCGCGCGGAACGAGGCGCTCGTCAGCAGACCGAACTTCCAGCGGTAGCTGCCGTCAAACTTCAACTGGTGCGGCCGGTCGTTCGGCAGGCGCCCGTAGAGGTTCTTGAGCAGACTGACCAGGTCGAAGAGCGACGTGATGTTCGGGTCGGACTGGCCGTTGTCGTTGCGGAAGAGCCCCTCGTAGTTGCCGATCAGGCTGGAGTAGACGTAGGAGCCGATGAACTGCCAGTTGTTGGTGAAGCGCTTGGTGGCCGAGAACTCCAGCGCGCGGTAGTAGCGGCGCGCGTAGCCGAAGCAGCCAATCGCCGCGTCGTTGCAAGCCAGGTCTTCAGTCGTCACGTCCTGGCCGACGCGGCGGCCGGGGTTGAAGAGGAAGTAGTGGTCGCCGTCGTCGAACGAGCCGTCCTCGATGACGTTGTCCTGCGCGCGGTAGATGCCGCGGACGCCGAGCGCGAGGTCCTTGACGATCTCGTACTCGACGCCGGCCGTGTACTCGTCGACCGTCTGCGGCGAGAGATTCGGGTCAATCGGGGTGGCGTCGCCGCCGAGGTTGCCGAAGTTGGTGACGACGGTCGCGCCCGTCGGGTTGCCGTTCAGGCGGCTGACGTTCAGGTTGTAGTCGGCCTGGATGGCGTTACCCGAGGCGCGGACGTTGAGGTCGAGCGGGATCGGCGTCTCGACGAAGCGCGCGAAGTTGGCGAAGACCTTGCCGCGGCCCTGCCCGGTGAAGTCCCAGATGAAGCCCATGCGGGGCTGCAGGTTCGCGATGAAGTCGTTCAGCTTGATGTAGCTGACGCCGTTGAGCGAGTGCGCCTGCTGGTAGTCCCAGCGGACGCCCAGGTTGATCTGGAAGTTGCGCGTGGCCTTGAAGTCGTCCTGGACGTAGAAGCTCTCGACATCCGTGTTGACGAACTCGCCGCCCGTGTTCAACTGGAAGTTGCGGGCGCGCACCACGTCGAGGAGCAGGAACGGGTTGGTCGGGCTGGCCGAGACCGAGCCGGTGTTGACCGCCGTGATGCCCGTGCTGGTCAGCGCGCCGGCGTCGATCAACTGCTGGACGCGGCCGGCGCGGGTCGCGTCGGGGCACGTCACCGTGTTGCCCGAGCGCGCGCAGATGGCGAAGCGGTTCTCGACGCGGTACGGGCCGGCCGGCACGCCCGCGGCGTTGAAGGCCAGGTTCGGGCCGGTCGAGCGGGTGTCGATCTTGTAACGGTTCTGGTTGAACTCGAAGCCGTACTTGAAGGTGTGCTTGCCCCAGATGTTCTGGAGGCGCGCGGCCGCCTCGTAGCGGTCACGATCCTGCTGGGTCTGGAGGCCGAAGCCGCCGCGGATGAAGTTGCGCTGGACGGTGCCGCCCGAGCCCTCGACGTAGGCGAGGCGCAGGCCGTTGGAGGCGAGCACCGAGGTCTCGACGGGCGTGACGGCCGCGCCGCCGCGCAGGACGGCGAAGCGGTCGGTGACGAGCGTCTGGTCGGCCAGCGTCGGCAGCGTGTTGGCGCGCTGGAAGTGGAGGCCGCCCGAGAACTCGCCGATGAAGCTCGGCGTGAAGGTCGAGTTCAGGCGCGCCGCGTAGTTCGAGCCGCCCGTCTCGATGGTGCCCTGGTAGCTGCGGAGGTCGGCGCCGAAGCCGGCGCCGCCGAAGAGGAAGCCCTCCTGCTTCGTGAAGTCGCCGAAGGTCGAGACGTTGAGGGTGTTGTTCTGGTTGATGCCCCAGGTGATCTTGCCCGCGTAGAACGGGGTCGTGACCTTGTTGTTGACTTCCTGGAGGAAGGTCTGCGTCAGCGAGTAGTTCTTGCGGCGCTGCGGGTTGAAGGCGCCGAAGAACCAGAGCTTGTCCTTCTTGATCGGGCCGCCGATGTCGAAGCCGGCGTCCAGCTCGGAGAAGCCGTTCGCCGCCGCGCCGGTGCGCGGGATGGCCGAGGACTTCACCTCGCGGACGAAGCTCTTCGCGGTGAAGTAGCCGAACACGTCGCCGCGGATGTCGTTCGAGCCGCTCTTCGTGATGACGTTGAAGACGCCGCCCGTGGACTTGCCGATGTCGGCGCCGTAGGCGCCCGTCAGCACCTGGACTTCCTGCACGAACTCGAACGGGAGGTTCGCGCCCGAGCCGCCGAAGGCCGGGTCGGAGACGGTCACGCCGTCGAGGATGTAGTTGTTCTCGGGGCCGGAGGAGCCGCCCACCGACGGGTCGCGGTCACGCCCCGAGGCGTCGCGCAGGCCCGAGCGGGTGACGGTCGGCGCGATCGTGTAGAGCGACTGCACGGTGCGCTGCGTCGGGAAGTTCGAGAACTGCTCGGTGGAGACGTTGGTGCCGGTCGTGTTGGTCGAAACGTCGACCGCGGCGCCCGAGCTGGCCGTGACCTCGACGGTCTCGGTCGCGCCCTGCGGGCGGAGCGTGACGGCGAGGGTCGAGACCCTCGTCAGGTTCACCTCGACGTCCGCCTGCTCGAACCGGGCGAAGCCCTTGGCGGCCTCGACCGTGATCGTGTAACGACCCGGCGGGATCTGAGGGATGTTAAAGTAGCCCTCGTCGTTGGTCGTCGCCGACTGCGGCCGGATCAGGTTCTGCCCCGTGATGGAGACAGTGACGCCGGGGATCGCAGCGCCGTTGACGTCAACGACTGTTCCCTCGACCGCACCCGTCGTGGTCGTCTGCGCCGCCGCGCTCACAAAGAACGAGAGCGCGAGGGCCAGCACGGTCAGGATTCGGATGGGAGTTTTCATGCTAACCATTCCTTTCGTTGTGTTTACTCTAGAAGTTTTCAGTTTCTAGTTGAAGGCACATTGCTTTCTCAGGATTACCCTGCGCCGTTTCAAGCAACTCAAAGGCCGCCCCGCGGTGCGTCCCGCTCATTGCGACATAAATTTTGTGAACAAGAGACTTTGCCCCCGCGCGGACTGTCTCCCGAGCCCCGCCCGCGTACGCGCCTTCGGATTTCGGAACCGAAAATTTGAAGTCCGCTTCAAATTTTTGAATAAAGTTCTGCATTCCCCGCGCCACATAAGCCCGAAAATCCACACCCCGGCGCCGGGCATAGCCTTTGCCTCACATTTCATTGCACCCGTCGTTCATTTCGGGCAGATACATACATTCCGCTACAGGCCCGGGCTTTCTGACCGCCACCACTCTCGCCAGAGGAAACTTAGGAACCAGAATATCGGAGGGACACTAATGAAGCTTACGATGAGCAGTCTCAGGTCGGGGCTCCCGGCGCTTACCGCCCTGGTCGCCCTGTTGCTCGTGGCTCCGGCCGCGCGCGCGCAGCTAACGCGCGGCGCCATCAACGGCACCGTCCGCGACGAGGCCGGCGCGGCCATCGCGGGCGCGACCGTCCGTGTGAGCGACCCGACGAAGAACTTTTCGCGCGAGGCGACGACGAACGAGGAGGGCTTCTACCGCGTCGCCGCGCTCGAACCCGGCACCTACACGGTCACGATCCAGGGCGCCGGCTTCGGCACCCTGGAGAACCAGAACGTGCTGGTGCAGACCTCGAACGAGACGACCCTCGACGCCACGCTCAAGGCCGGCGCGGTGACCGAGACCGTCAACGTGACGGCGCAAACCGAGGCCATCGCGCTCAACAAGACGAACGCGACCGTGGGCCTGACCGTCTCGCAGCGGCAGGTCGTCGAGTTGCCGACGGGCGCCGCCCGCAACGTCAACAACCTCGCGCTGCTCTCGCCCAACGTCTTCTCGGCGCCCGGCTCGTCCGGCATCTCGGCCAACGGCCAGCGCGCCCGCAACAACAACTTCACCATCGACGGGTCGGACAACAACGACATCAGCGTCACCATCGCCACCACCTCGGTCGTCCCCGAGGCCGTCGGCGAGTTCCAGATTCAGACCAACCCCTACTCGGTCGAGTTCGGGCGCAACTCCGGCGCGCAGATTAACGTCATCACCAAGACCGGCAGCAACAAGTTCCACGGCGACGCGTGGGACTACTACCGCGGCAGCCGCCTCAACGCGCTCGACAACATCGAGAAGTCGTCGGGGCTGAAGCACCCCGCGCGCTTCAACCGCAACCAGTTCGGCTTCGACCTCAACGGCCCCGTCATGCTCCCGAAGCTGATCCCCGGCACGGGCAAGGGCGACTGGCTCGGCTACGACGGGCGCGGCCGCACCTTCTTCTTCTACCTCTATCAGGGCGACCGCCTGCGCTCGGCCGCGGCGCCGAGCACGACCGCCATCCGCATCCCGACGCCGGCCGGCTTCGCCGCGCTCCAGAGCGTGCCGCTCGGCGCGGGCCAGACGGCCGCGAGCCGGCAGGCCGTGCTCGCCCGCCTCAACTTCCTGGGCGGCATCTACGGGACGAACCCGGCCTTCAGGAGCGTCAACACCACCACCGTCGTCAACGGCGTGCCCATCGAGACCGCCCTCACCAACGTCGGCATCGCCGCGCCGAGCGACCAGTACAACAACACGCTCCGCGTCGACCACCAGCTCGGCGGCTCCGACAACCTGACGGTGCGCTACATCTCGAACAAGTCGGTCGACGTCAACGTCATCAGCAACACGGCGATCCCGCAGTTCGCCGGCAACCAGAACATCCTCGACCAGAACTTCGCCACCAGCGAGACGCACGTCTTCAACCCGGGCGTCCTCAACGAGTTCCGCTTCTCCTACATCCGCCGCAACCTCGCCTTCCCCGAGAACGACCCGAACAGCCCGACGGCGACCATCACGGGCTTCTTCACCATCGGCGGCCTCTCGAACTTCCCGCAGGGGCGCGTCCAGAACAGCTACCAGTTCTCGGACACGCTCTCGTACCTGGCGGCCGAGCACTCGTTCAAGTTCGGCACCGACATCCGCCACATCCGGCTCAGAAACCTCGCGGCCTTCGACACGAAGGGCACCTTCAACTTCACCAGCTTCCAGAACTACCTCAACAACAACGCCTTCAGCTTCCAGCAGGCGCTCCAGACGTCGAGCTTCTTCGCCGTCCAGACGCAGCAGTACTACTTCGCGCAGGACGACTGGCGCGTCCGGCCGAACCTGACCCTGAACCTCGGCCTGCGCTACGAGACGGCGAACAACCCGTTCGGCTTCTTCGGCGCGACCGACCCGCAGGTGCTGGCCGCGCTCGTCCCCGGCCCCGTCCCGCGCGACAAGAACAACCTCGCGCCGGCCGTCGGCTTCGCCTACAGCCCGCAGTTCAAGGGCGGGCTCGGCGGCGCCCTCTTCGGCGACGGGCAGTCGAGCATCCGCGGCGGCTTCCGCCGCACCTTCGACCTGCTCTTCTACAACATCCTGACGGTCAACGCCTCGAACTTCCCGCGCGTGGTCGTCGGCCTCCAGAACAACGTCCAGAACGTCTACCCGAACCTGCTCCCGGTCTCGGGCGCCCCGGTCTTCGACCCCCTCGCCACGTTCGTCAACACGCCACAGACGGCCCGGACGCCCGAGTCCTACCTCTACAGCCTGAGCTGGCAGCGACAGTTCGGCGCCACCTACTTCGTGGAGTTCGGCTACACGGGGAGCCACTCGATCAACCAGGTCAACCAGCTCCAGGCCAACCCGGCGGTGCTGACCGCGGCGCAGATCGCCACGGTGCGCGCCGGCGGCACGATCCCGAGCGTGCAGGCGCGCCGCCTCTTCCCGCAGTTCGGCTCGCGCACGCTGATCGGGACCGAGTCGCAGGCCAAGTACAATGCCGGCTACGCCAACGTCAACAAGCGGTTCTCGCACGGGCTCGCCTTCGGCGTGGCCTACACCTTCAGCAAGCTGATGGACGACAACAGCGAGTCGCTCGGCGTCGGCGCCATCACCGGCGGGTCGCCGCAGATCCCGCAGGACTTCCTCAACCGCAAGCCCGAGTGGAGCCTCTCGGCCTTCGACCGCACGCACCGCCTCGTGGCGAACTTCGTCTACGAGGTGCCGACCCCGCGGGGCGACTTCTTCGACCACGGGTTCGGCCACCACCTCTTCGGCGGCTGGGAGGTCTCGGGCATCGTCACGCGCCAGTCGGGCCAGCCCTTCACCATCCTGACCGGCGTCGACTCGAACGGCAACGGCACCGCCACCGGTGACCGCCCGAACTTCAACCCGAACGGCACGCTCACGCTTGACCCCGTGACGGGCGACTTCCGCACCTTCACGAGTCCGCTCACCGGCGGCCGCTTCTTCGTGCCGCTCGGCAGCAACGGCCTGCCGCTGGCGAACTCCCTGGGCAACGGCAACATCGGCCGCAACACCTTCCGCGCGCCCGGCTTCTACAACTCAGACCTGAGCGTGCAGAAGAACATCTTCCTGCCGTGGGGGGAGAACCACCGCTTCCTGATCCGCGCCGACTTCCTGAACGCCTTCAACCAGGACAACTACGGCCGGCCGGTGGTCAACATGAGCAGCCCCGACTTCGGCCGGAACCTGAACAACTGGGGCAACCGCTCCCTGACGCTGAGCGGCAAGTACCGGTTCTAAGCCCGGCGCGGCCCTCCCTTCCGAGAGGCACCTTCCCGCGGGAAGGTGCCTCTCCTTTTTTTTGCAGGGGAGGCGCGGCCGGCGAAAAGCCGCCCCGGCCGCGCGAACAATATCGTATAATCGCGACCCCGCAGAGTCAGTTTTGCTCGGGTCGCAGGAGACGTGAGATGAAAGTCCTGACGGCGCTCTTCCTTTTCTACGCCGGGCTGTCGGCCGTCGCGCGCGCGCAGCAGTCGCCCGCCGCCGCCGCCGCGGGGCCGCCCGAGCTGACCGTCGTCAAGTGGTCTTGGGCGAGGGAACTCGTCCCCGGCTGGGACAGCAGGCCGACCGGCGCCGAGCCTTACGACGCGATGAGGGCGCGCGTCTCCGCCGAGCAGCGCGTGCAGCGCGAGCGCAACGCGGGGAGCAAGGGCGGGGCCTCGCGCGCCGAGGACGAGGCGCGCGTCTACGAGAAGGCCAACGCCGAGAACAAGGCGAAGGCTTCGGAGCGGCCGCGCTTCGGCTACAGGTACAAGATTGCCGTGAAGAACGACGGCCGGAAGGCGGTGAAGTCCATCGACTGGGATTACGTCTTCCTCGACCCGGACACGCAGGCCGAGGTCGAGCGCCACCAGTTCACCAGCGACGAGAAGATCGCCCCCGGCAAGCAGAAGGAGCTGTCGGTCTTCAAACTCGGGCCGCCGACCAGAACCGTCAGCGCGCGCGCCGAGGACAGGAAGGACGCGCCGCCCTTCCTGGAGCGCATCGTCCTCGTGCGCGTCCTCTACTCGGACGGCTCGGCGTGGCCGAGTAGGCAGGGCCAGTAGGATAGTCAGCCTGAAACCCACCGCTCATCCTTTCGAGAACGCCTGACGATGCTCGCCATCAAACACCTGCAACTGGCACCGCTCGGCGCGGGCGACCTGATTGACCGCACCGTCCGCCTCTACCGGCGCCACTTCGGGGCGCTCGTGCGCGCCAGCGCGCCGCCGGTCATCGTCTCGGCGGCGGGGACGGTTCTCTTGACCGTAAGCGTCCGCGCGCTCGGCGTGACGGAGAGCGAAGGGTGGGCGGCCGGCTACTTCCTGGCGGCGGCCGCCGGGCTGTTCGTCTACGTGCTGGGGCTGATGACGCAGTTGATCGTGATGGGCGGGGCGTCGCGCAACCTCGTGATGCACCTCCTCTGGGGCGAGCCGGTGACGGCGCGGCTCATCTACCGCAGCGTGCGTTCGCGATTCAAAGGACTCTTCTGGGCGACGGTGGTCGTCCTCTTCTGGCTCTTCATCGCGTGGGTGGCGGCCGCGGGGGCCTCCCTGGTACTGCTGTTCGGAGGCTTCATCGGCATCGCGGTCGTCGTCGCGGTCGTGGCGGGGTCGGGGGCCGAGTGGGTCGGCCTGGTGGCGGGCGGGCTGCTCTGGGTGGCGTCGGCGGCGTTGGGCGTCTTCGTCTTCTTCTGGGTGGCGGGGCGCGTGGCCTACGTGCCGCAGGTCTTGATGGTCGAGGGGCGCGGCGTCTTCGACTCCATCGGGCGCAGCGCGCGGCTCGCGCGCGGCAACGTGCGGAGGCTGGCGGGCATGTTCCTCTTCACGGGCTTCGCCTGGTACTCGGCGGCGATGCTCCTGCTCGTGCCGCTCGGCTGGTACGCGTACCTGAACGGGGTAGACCCGCTCGGGATGGACCCGACGCGGACGCCCGTGTGGTACACAATCAGCAAGAACGTGCTCGGGCAGGTCTCGACCGTTCTGATGTCGCCGGTCTGGATGATGGGCCTCTCCCTGCTCTACGTGGACGAGCGCGTGCGGCACGAGGGCTACGACATCGAGCTGATGGCGGCGCAGGTCTTCGGCGAGATGCCGGCGGTGCCGGCGGGCCTGAACTCGCCGCTGGCGCCCGCCCTCGCCGCGCCGCACGCGCCCCGGACTTAAGATGAGAGTCGCGCTCAAAGACTCGCGTTGGAGGCGTGCCGCGGCGCGCCTGCTGCTGCTCGCGTTGCCGCTGCTCATCTCCGCACAGGCGACCGCCGCGGCCCAGCCTCGCCGTTCGGCGAACGGCGCCGCGACGCTCGCGAACTACCGAGAGCGAGTGCGCCGGGCGTACGAGTTGGTCGAGAGGCTGGCGTTAATCTACGAAGGCGAGGACGTGCAGGAGCACGGCGGGCCGGAGGACGTGCGGGGGCTGCTGCCGGCGAAGGAGAAGGTCGAGTGGGGCGGCCGTCTCGTCGAGGTCGATAACTCCTGGGTGCACGAGGCGCTGGAGCCTCTGGACTCGGAGGAGGACGACGAGAAGATCGCGTCGGACTTGCGCGCGCTGGGCGGGCGTCTGCGCGCGCTCGAAGCTCGACTCTCCGAGGCGGACGTCGAGCCGGCGGCCACTCTGGACAAGGACGCGGAGCGCGGGCGCTTGAACTCCATCCTCCGCCGCCCGGAGTTCGACCGGCGGACGCAGCGGCAGCAGAGCGCGATCCAGCGCATGATCGAGGAGTTCTTCGAGTGGCTGGCTAGCCTCTTCCCCAAAGGCAGGGGCCTGTCGCCTGGCGGAAGCCCGAGGGTCTCGAAGTGGACTCTGGTGGCGGTCGGCGCGATATGCCTTCTGGTGCTGGCCTACGTCGGGCTTCTGCTGTGGCGGCGCCGCGGGGTGAAGCGCAAGTCGCCCAAACGCGGGCGCGAGGCGCGGGTCGTCCTCGGCGAGCAGCTCGGGGCAGACCAGACGGCCACAGACCTTCTCGAAGAGGCCGAGCGGCTCGCGCGCGCGGGCGAGCTGCGCAGCGCCATCCGCAAGGCGTACGTGGCGCTGCTCTGCGAGCTGGGCGACCGCGGCGTCGTCCGCCTCGCCCAGCACAAGACGAACCGGGACTACCTCGACGCCGTCCGCCGCGCCGCCGACCCGCGCCTCTACACGGAGATGCTCCCGCTCACCAACGACTTCGAGCTGCACTGGTACGGCCTGCGCGCCGCCTCCGACGCCGACTGGCAGAACTTCAAGACGCGCTGCCGCACGGCGCTGGACAGTGGGCAGTAGGCAGATGGCAGTAGGCAGTTGGAGACCCTACTGTCGAAACATGTCCATTAACCTTTCAACCGACTTGACGCGGAGCGACTGCTTACTGCCATCTGCCTACTGCCTACTTAATTCATGAAGAGCCGTCTCATCATCTTCCTGTCAATCGTCCTGCTGGTCGCGGTGCTCGCGGCGCTCAACGCGGCGTCGTACGTGCGCGTCGAGAGGGAGAGGGAGGTGGAGCTTCTGCCCGACCGCTCGACGATGAACTCGGGCGGGACGGGGACGCGCGCTCTCTTCGAGTACCTGCGCGAGTCCGGCGCGGACGTGGCGCGCTGGGGGCACCCGATGAGCGCGCTCTCGGGGCCGGACGAGCCCGAGACTCTCGTCATCGTCGGCGCGACGCGGCGCGCCATCGAGGCGCGCGAGGCCTCGGCAATCGTCAACTGGGTCTCGGCCGGCGGACGCCTCGTCCTCATCGACCGCGAGCCGAACCCGCAGCTCCTCCCGCGGGTCGGCGGCTGGCGCGTCTACGCGCAGATGGCCGAGTACCCTGACGCCGACTCAGACCCTTTCGACGCGGAGAACATGACGCGCGGCGCGCCGCTGCTCACGCCCGCGCAGCCGACCGCGCTCACGCGCAACGTCGCCGAGGTGACGCGCTCGCGCTTCGCCTCGCGCCTGCAGCTCTCCCGCAACGATTCCGGGCAGCCGCAGATCGTCATCACCGGCGAGCGCGACCGATCCGTCCCCGAAAGTGACATCCCCGAAAGTGACGGGCCGCCGCCTCCGCCCGCGCCGACGCCGCGCGCGGCCACGGGCGACGGCCCCGACACGCACGCGCCCGTCGTCCACATCGCCGACGGGCGCGAGGGCGAGGGCGCGCTCCTCGTCGATTACGCCTACGGCCGCGGGCGCATCGTCGTGCTCTCCGACCCTTACGTGGTCTCGAACGCGGGACTCAACCGCGCCGACAACCTCTTCCTCGCCGTCAACGTCGTGACGGGCGGGGGCCGCGGGCGCGTCGCCTTCGACGAGTTCCACCAGGGCTACGGCGAGACGCAGAACCAGCTCTTCGCATACCTGCGCGGCACGCCCATCATCTGGATGTTCGGGCAGGGCGCGGTCGTCGTGCTGGCTCTGATGTGGACGCGCGGCCGTCGCTTCGCGCGCCCCGTCCCCGCGCCGCGCCCCGACCGCCGCTCGAAGCTCGAGTTCGTCTCCTCGATGGCCGAGCTGCAACAGAGCGCGCGCGCGTACGACCTCGCCATCGAGAACGTCTACCAGCGGACGCGCCGCGCGCTCGCGCGCTACGCGGGCCTGCCCGCGACCGCCGCCCCGGCGCAGATCGCCGAGCGCGTCGCCGCGCGCTCGGGCCGCGACCGCGCGGCGCTCGAAGCCCTGCTCGTCGAATGCGAGGACGCGTCCGCGGGCGCCCCGCTCAACGGGCGGCGCGCGCTCCGCCTCGCCCAAGACCTGCGCGAACTCGAACGAGACCTCCGCCTCCTCATGCGCTCGCGCGAGCTTCGCCAGTCCAGGTGAAGGAATTTTAGATTTGCGATTTTAGATTTGCGATTTTATGTGTTTACATACAGCCGCTTTTTAAAACTCGAAAATCAAAAATTAAAAAATCGAAAATGCTTCAACACGTCCCCGCCACCGTCGAGCACATCCGCGGCGAGCTGGCCAAGGTCGTCGTCGGTCAGGACGCGGTGGTCGAGCAGGTGCTGGTGGCGCTCCTCGCGGAAGGGCACGCGCTCGTCGAGGGCGTGCCGGGGACGGGGAAGACTCTGCTCGTCAAGACGCTCGCGCGCATCGTCGGCGCGGACTTCGGCCGCATCCAGTTCACGCCCGACCTGATGCCTTCCGACATCACGGGCACGAACGTCTTCAACACGGCGACCGCCAGCTTCAGCCTGCGCCGCGGCCCCGTCTTCACCGACGTGCTGCTCGCCGACGAGATCAACCGCACGCCGCCGAAGACGCAGGCCGCCCTGCTCGAAGCGATGGAGGAGCGGCAGGTCACCATCGACGGCGAGCAGCACCGCTTGTCGCCGCTCTTCACCGTCTTCGCCACCGAGAACCCCATCGAGTACGAGGGCACGTACCCCCTGCCCGAGGCGCAGCTCGACCGCTTCCTCCTCAAAGTTCTCATCGACTACCCGACGGAGGCGGAGGAGGCACAGGTCGTCTCCAACTGGGACTCGGGCTTCAGCGCGCGCCGCCTCGAACACGTGGACGTGCGACCCCTGCCGGAACCCGAGGCCGTCATGCGATGCCGCGCGGAGGTGCGCGCCGCGCGCATGGAGCCGGGCGTGCAGAAGTACCTGGTCGAGCTCGTCCGCCGCACGCGCGAGCACCCTTCGGTCGCCTACGGCGCCAGCCCGCGCGCGAGCGTGGCGCTGCTGCTCTGCTCGAAGGCGGTGGCCGCGATGCGCGGGCGCGACTTCGCCACGCCCGACGACGTGAAGGCCATCGCGCTGCCCACGCTCCGCCACCGCATCTCCCTGCGCGCCGAGGCGGAGCTGGACGGCGCCACCCCCGACGCCGTCATCATCGACATCCTCAACACGGTCGAAGTCCCGCGCTGAAGTATGAAGGACTTCGCCCCGAGAGACCCCGACTTCGAGCGGCGCGTGCGCGAGAGCTTCGCGCGGCAGCGGGCGATGGAGACGTTCGGCGCGGGCCTCCTGCGCGTGGCGCCGGGCGCGGTCGAGATAGGGTTTGAGTTCAGGGAGGAGTTCACGCAGCAGCACGGCTACCTGCACGCGGGGGTCGTGACGGCGCTGGTGGACACGGCCTGCGGCTACGCGGCGCTGAGCCTGACCGAGCCGGGCACCGAAGTCCTCTCCGTCGAGTTCAAGCTCAACCTGCTCTCGCCCGCGGCGGGCCGCAACTTCGTCGCCCGCGCGCGCGTCGTCCGCGCCGGCCGCAACCTCACCGTCTGCGCCGGCGACCTCTACGCACTTAAAGACGACGGAGAGAAGATCGTCGCCACGATGCTCGCCACGATGATGAGCATGAGGGGGTGAACGAAGGGCGTGGGCGCGCGGCCGTTGCCTGCCGCGCGCCCACGCCCTTCGGGTGGTCGGTGTGTGTGACGACTACTTGACGGCGACCGTGACAGCGCCCGTGGCGGTGCCGCCGTGCCCGTCGCTAACGGCGTAGGTGAAGAAGTCGTTCCCGCGGTAGTTCCTGTTAGGGGTGTAGTAGACGCTCTTGCCGCCGGGCGCGACGGTGACTGAGCCGTTCGACGGTTGCGTGACGGACGTGACCGTCAGCGCGTCGCCCTCCACGTCGCGGTCGTTGGCGAGCACCGTCAGGTTGTTATTCGAACTGTTCTTGACGACCGACACGCTGTCGGCGGCGGCCACGGGCGGGTCGTTGACGGCGGCGACGTTGATGGTGACTGTCGCCGTCGTGCTCTGCGCCCAGGGGTCGCGGACGACAAAGGTGAAGCTGTCGGTGCCGTAGAAGTCCGGCCCGGGCGTGTAGACGAGGTTCGGCATCGTGCCCGAGAGCACGCCGCGGGTCGGCGCGCTGACCAGCGTGTAGGTCAGCGGGTCGCCGTCCACGTCCGAGCCGGTCAGCGTGATGGCCTTCGCCGTGTCCTCGTTGGTCGCGACCGTCTGGCCGTTCGCCGTCGGCGCGTCGTTCACGTTGGCGACGTTGAGTTGGATGGTCGCCACGTTCGAGTCGAGGGCGCCGTCGTTTACCTTGAAGGTGAAGCTGTCGGGGCCGAAGTAGTTCGGCGCGGGGCTGTAGGTCAGGTTCCATCCCGTGCCGGAGAGTGTTCCGTGCGCGGGCTGCGTGACGACCGTGTAGGTGATGGGGTTGTTGTCCACGTCGTAGCCGTAGAGCGCGGCCTGACGCGGCGTGTCCTCCGTCACCGTGTAGGACTGCGCGACGGCGGTCGGCGCGTCGTTGACGGACGCGAGCGAAATCCAGATGCTCTCCGGCGGGGAGTCCGACTTGCCGTCGTTCGCCTTGAAGGTGAAGCTGTCCCAGCCGTTGTAGTTCGCCGCCGGAGTATAAGTCAGGTTCGGAACCGTGCCGCTCAGGGTTCCGTGTGCGGGCTGCGTGAGGACGGTGTACGTGAGCGCGTCGCCGTCCGCGTCCCTGCCCGAGAGCAGAAGCGGGAAGGGCGTGTCCTCCGTGCCATACCAAGTCCGACCCACCGCGACGGGCACGTCTTCGACGGGGTTGAGGGTGATGGTGACGGTCGCCGTCGCCGTGGTGGCGGTGCCGTCGGAGACCCTGTAGCTGAACGAGTCCGTGCCGTTGTAGTCGGCCTCGGGCCTGTAGGTGAAATTCGGCGCGGTGCCGAGGAGGGCGCCGTGCTTCGGGTAGGAGTAGAAATAGTAGGTCAACGCGTCGCCGTCAACGTCCGTCACGTCGGCCGTGATGTTGAGCGGCTTGTCCTCGTCGGTCGTCACGTTCATGTCGTTCGCCACAGGCAAGTCGTTAACGGGCGTGACGCTGATCGAGACCGTGGCCTCGGCGCTCTCGTCCGCGCCGTCGTTCGTCTTGAAGGTGAAGCTGTCCGCGCCGTTGAAGTTGGCCGCGGGCGTGTAGGTGAGGTTCGCGCCCTGGCCGCTCAAGGTGCCGTGCGCGGGCTGCGCGACGACCGTGAAGTTGAGGGGGCTGCCCTCCACGTCCGAGCCGGAGAGCACGACCTGCTTCGGCGTGTCCTCGCTGGTCGTGAGCGACTGCGCGTTGGCGACGGGCGCGTCGTTGACGGCGGCGACGCTGATCGAGACCGACGCCGCGGGCGAGCTGGCCGCGCCGTCGCTCACGCGGAAGGTGAAGCCGTCCGGCCCGCTGTAGTTCGCGGCGGGCGTGTAGACGAGGTTGGGCGCGGAGCCTGAGAGCGTGCCGTGCGCGGGCTGCGTGACGACGGTGTAGGTGATGGGCGACCCTTCGGCGTCCGAGCCGGTGAGCGCGAAGGGGAAGGGCGTGTCCTCGGTCGCCGCGATGGTCTGCGCGTCGGCCACGGGCGCGTCGTTGACGGGGCGGACGTTGATGGTCACCTGGGCGTCGTTGCTGTCGGCCGCGCCGTCGGTCGCCCTGAAGCCGAAGCCGTCGGGGCCGCTGTAGTCGGGCGCGGGCGTGTAGACGAGGTTCGGCATCGTGCCCGAGAGCGTGCCGTGCAGCGGCTGTGCGACGATGATGAAGCTCAGCGGGCTGCTGTCGATGTCGTTGCCGCTGAGCGTGATGGTGAGGGGCGTGTCTTCGTCCGTCGCCGCCGAACGGTTCGTGACGGTGGGCGGGTCGTTGACGCCAGTGACGCTCACGTAGACGTGCCCGACGCTCGACGCGACGCCGTCGCTCACGCGGAAGGTGAAGGCGTCGCTGCCGTAGAAGTCGGGCGCGGGCGTGTAGACGAGGTTCGGGGCCGTCCCCGTCAGCGTGCCGTAGGCGGGCTGCGTGGCGACGGCGAAGGTGACGGCCGACCCTTCCGGGTCTGAGCCGGCGAGCGTGACGGCGACCGAGCCGTCCTCGTCAACCGTGACGGACTGGTCTTCGGCCGCGGGCGCGGCGTTGCCGTGCGTGACGGCGACGGTGACGGTCGCCGGGGCCGACTCCGCGGGGCCGTAGACGCTCCTGAAGGTGAAGCTGTCTGCGCCCTCGTAGTTCGTCTCGGGCGTGTAGACGAGGTTGGCGCCGGAGCCGCTCAAGGTGCCGTGCGCGGGCTGGGTGGCGACCGCGTAGGAGAGCGCGCCGCCGTTGCCGACGCTCCCCGAGAGGGTAACGTTGACGGGCGTGTTCTCCTCGGTCGTGACCGCCTGGCCGTCGGCCGCGAGCGGCGCGTAGAGGCGCAGGAAGCGGACGCCGCCCGTGACCGTCGCGAAGAGCAGCGAGCCGTCGCGCGACATCTTCATGCGCCCCTGCTGGAAGGCATAGTTGCCGTTGCCCTGGAAGGTGTCCTCGAAGTCGTAGGCGGCGACCTGCGCGAACGTGTTGGTGTTGAAGGCGCGCACCTGCTTCGTCGTCGTCCACGGGAAGTAGACGACGTCCTCGACGGGGTGGTAGACGACGCCGACGGGCTGTGCGCCCGCGTAGACGCCGAGCGTGGCGATTTTGGCGAAGCTTGAGTTGTAGATGAAGGTGCCGCCGTAGGTCGGGATGGCGTACTGCGTGCCGCTCTTGTTGACGCCGATCTCGTAGTTGAACCAGCTCGTGCCGTCCGTGTAGCCGGTTCTGTGAACGGCCGTGCCGGCGGCCACGTTGTAGCTCCCCCATCGGCCGTCGGAGATGTTACCCTCGGCGAAGCCTATGACAGAGCGGTCGCCGCTCGCGGCGAGCATCGCGTTCTGTGAAAGCGTGCCGCCCGGCATGTCCGGGAAGAGGCTCGTGAGCGAAGTCCACACGCCCGTCGCGGGGTTGAGCCGGCGGAGCGGATTCCAGCCGGAGCCCTCGTATGTGCCCGTGACGAGCACATTGTTGTCGGCCCCGAACGCGACGGTGAACGTGCCGCCCTCGCCGGAAGCGCGCGGCGTCGTGGCCTTGTTCGCGGCACCGGTTCTGAGGTCTACGACCCAGACCCAGACGTTCGACGCGTCGCGCGTGCGGTCGGCGACGACGAGCGTGTTGCCGTCGGGCGAGAGGTCGAGGCCGGCGAGGCTGCCGCCGAGGTTGAAGGGGGGCAGGAAAGAGTTCGCGCCGAGTTGGTAGCGCAGGACGCTCGCCCCGCTCGTGATGTAGAGGGTGTCACGCGCCGAGTCGTAGACCATGTCCACGCGGTTCGGGGCGGAGACGAAAGTGCCGGCGGCATCGGCCCTGAGCTGAAGGGCGAAGACGAAGGCGGCGGCGAGGAGCAGTCTGGTCAGGCCGCGTTGGCCGAGTCGAAAGGGGGATTTCCAGCGGGGGAACATACTTTTCTCCTGTGGGTCAGGGCTCAGAAAGTGAGTCGGTAGAGTTTGAGGAGGGCGGGACAGAGCGACCGCCGGGAGTCACATCCTCAGGATAAGACCGAGCGCAGCCGCGCCGAAGGTGGTCGGGGTACTTCGGTGCCGGTCGTGAGCGGTCAAGGGCTCAGTCGCGGAGCGGCCAACTTCAACAACTAGCATCCGGGCCGCTGGAAGACAAGAAAAAAGTCTTTTCCGCGGGCCGCTAGCTTTTCCAGGAAGCCGATGCGTTTCGTTTTCACAAAACTCTTCTACGCGCTGCTGGCGGTGGGCTTCGTGCCGCTGTCCCTGTCGTGGGGGCGGCCGGGGTTGCGCTGGGCGGCGGTGGCGTTCGACGCGGGGCTGCTGGCGCTGGCCTTCATAGACGCGCGCGCGAGCCGCCTGCCCGCGGGGCTGGAAATCTTCCGCGAGCTGGGCGGGCGCTTCCACATCGGGGCCGAGACGGAGGTGCGCGTCCGCGTCGAGAACCACACGCCGCGCGCGTTTCAGTTGCGTTTGAAGGACGAGTACCCGCCGGAGCTTGCGCTCCTCTCGCCGCGCGAGGCCGAGCTGACGCTGGGGCCGCGCGAGTCGAAGACGTTCGTCTACGCTCTGCGGCCTGAGCGGCGCGGCCGCTTCGAGTTCGGGCGCGTGGCCCTGCGCGTGCGGACGCGTCTGGGTCTCGCCTGGCGCGAAGAGCTGGCGGGCGAGACCGCCTCGGTCAAGGTCTACCCGAACGTGAGGCGCGCGCGCGAGGCGGAGCTGAAGGCCCTGGGCGCGCGCTCGCTCATCGCGGCGCAGCGGCGCGCGTCCTGGCGCGGCGAGGGGCGCGACTTCGAATCCCTGCGCGAGTACGTGCCGGGCGACGAGTTGCGCCACGTCTCCTGGTCGGCGACGGCGCGGCGCGGGCGTCTGACGACGCGGCAGTATCAGATCGAGCGCGACCAGACGGTGCTCATCGCCCTGGACGCCGGGCGACTGATGACGGCGCGCATCGAGCGCGAGACGAAGTTCGACACGGCCATCCACGCGGCGCTCGCCCTGATGAGCGCGGCGCGGCGCGCGGGCGACCACGCGGGCCTGCTCGTCTTCGGCCGCCGCGTCAACGCCTACGTCCCGCCGGGCAAGGGGCGCGAGCAGTTAGACCTCGTGCTCGAAGCGCTCCACGCCGTCGAGCCGGAGTTGATCGAGCCTTCCTACACGCGCGCCTTCGAGTTCGTCGCCGCCAACTGCAAGCGGCGCGCGCTCGTCGTCCTGCTCACAGACCTCGTGGACGAGGAGGGCTCGCGCGAGCTGCTGACCTCCTTGCGCATCCTGCGCCCGCGCCACCTCCCGCTCGTCACCACCATCGCCGACCGAGACCTGCGCGCCTCCGTCCGCGACGCCCCCGAAGACACGAGCGAACTCTTCGCCCAGTCGGTCGCCGAAGAGATCATGCTCCAGCGCGAGTCGGCCCTCCGCCTCGTCGAAGCGCAGGGCGGCCTCGCCCTCGACGTGACGACGGCCTCGCTCGTCCCCTCGCTCCTCGAGACCTACATCCGCGTCAAAGAGCGCGGCCTGCTTTAAAACTTAGTCACGGCCTGTCGTATCGCCGCGGCCGGCGAGCAGGAGGTAGGAGTAGAGGGTGACGCCGGTGACGGCGGCGACGGTGAATTTGATTTCGGCGGGGATGGGGGCGGGGGAGACGAAGCCCTCGATGGTGGCGGCGATGGCGAGGAGCGGGATGCAGCCGGTGATGAGCTGTGCGGCCTCGCGCCCGCGGAGGCGCAGGTTGTCGAAGCGCGGGCGGTCGCCGGGGAAGAGCAGCGCCGTGCCGAAGAGCATCCCGGCCCCGCCGCCGATGAAGATGCAGGAGAGCTCGATGACGCCGTGGCCCGCCATGAAGGTCAGCAGCTCGCCCGCGTAGCCCGCGCGGTGCGCGAGCGCCACGGCCGCCGCGTGCTGGAGTCCGTTGACGGCCATGTAGTAGAGGGTGCCGACGCCGAAGGTCGCGCCGAGCGCGAAGGCGTTGAGCGTGACGCGGATGTTGTTGGTGCCGATGGCGGAGGCGGCGAGCTGGTTCGCGTCGTTGGCCCGCTCCCACCAGCGGACTTTGCGTCCGAGCACGTCCTCGCGGAACTGCGGCGGGATGCCGGCCAACTCGGAGAACTCGGGGTCGCGCGACGTGGCCGCGAAGGAGAGCGCGGCGAAGAGCGCGTAGGTCGCGAACGCGAGCGCCGTGTAGCGCCACGTGCGGCGGAAGGCACGCGGGAAGTCGCGCGCGAAGAAGTTGCGCAGGCGGTGTCGGCCCTCGGAGGCGTCGGCGCGGTAGATGCGCCCGTGCGCGCGGATGACGAGGCTGTTGAGGTAGTTGACGAGTCGCGGGTCTCGACACTCGGCGCGCGCGATGGCGAGGTCGGAGGCCGTGCGCCGGTAGATGCGCCCCAACTCGCGCACCTCCTCGCGGGTCAAACGCCGCAGGGAAGAGCGGTCGAGCATCCCCAGAAGGTCTTCGAGGCGCTGCCACGCGCCCTTGCGCTCGGTGATGAAACGGTCGGAAGGTCGGGTCGGCATGTTACCTCGACGGAGTCACGCTCGGCGGCTGCTGGCTGACACCCTGTGGCTGCGGGCTCGCGCTCGGCGGCGGCGGCTTCACGTAACCGAGGAGCCAGAGGGCGAGGGCGGCGATGATGCCGCCGATTAGAATGAAAGTCATTAGACTAATCCACACCCCCTCCCGCCGTTTCTGGTCGAGGAACTGCTTCCTCACGGCGAGCCACTTCTCCACATCCTCCGGGGAGGCGTCGTTTTTATCGGCGGCCTTCTTCGCCGCGAGGTCAATCGCTTTCAGCAAGTCTACCCGGGTCTTGTTAGGGTCTTGGGTGGCCCCCTCTACCTGCTGCTGATTAGGGTTTCCCTGTGAGCTACCGTTAGCCATGTCCAACCTCCCGTGTGGGTCGTGAGAATCGGCACCGGGGCCGGCGGGAAAACGTTTCGACTGACTTGAGCACTGAGACGGACGACTATGTACCAGACTCCATCGAAGGCGACAAGGCCGCGGCTTCTCATTCGATAATCATCCGGCGGTAGAGCGCCTCGACGAACATGTAGAGGCCGTAGGCGACGAGGCCGAGGGCGACGGCGCCGAGGACGTACGGGCCGTAGGGCTGTCGCTCCAGGGTGAGCAGCGCACCGCCGAGGCCCCGCGCCTCTTCCGCGCGCGCGAGCCACGCGGCTTGAATCAGGAAGAGGCCGATGATGATGAAGACGAGGGCGCGCGCGACCAGTCCAGCCTGCCCGGCGCGCGTCGCGAGCGCGCGGGCGTGCTCGCTCATCTCGTGCTGCTTCCACTTGCGCCGGAACCTGGCGGTGAAAGCCTTGTAGCACTGCCAGAGGCCGAAGCCGATGACGCAGAGGCCGGCGAGCGCGACGGCGAGGCGGCCGAGCGGGAACGTCAATGCGAAGGCCGTCCAGCCGCGCGTCGTCTCGTCGCCGCCCCGGCCCGCGCCGTGGCCGAGGACGAGATTCACGGCCGAGAAGCTGAGGCCCGCGTAGACGACGCCGATGCACGCGTAGCCCGCCCGGATCGAAAGCCCCTTCCAGCTCGTGCCTTTGTCTTCCGTATCGCGGAGCGCCTGCACGACGCGCCAGAGTGCGTATCCCGCGAGGCCCGCGGCGATGACGCAGAGCATGACGCGGCCGTAAGGCTGCCGGACGATCCGCGCGAGCGCGCCGCGCGAGTCGGTCGGGCCTTCGTCATCGCTCAACGCGCCGAGCGCGGCCAGCGCGCCGACGAGGACGTAGACGACGCCCTTCGCCGCGTAGCCGAACCGCGCGAGCCGCTCGATCCACGGCCGCGCCGCGCGCGTCAGACGCCGCGCGTGCTGCTCCGCGCGGTCTGCGATGGCCTCCGCTTCACCCACCAGGAACGCCCCCTTGAAAGTAAGTCTCGCGCGGCCGATGTTCGCACAGTTTTGTGTCGAAGAGAATAGGAGCTTACTTCAAATCGATTCTCAGAAACTCGGCCGGCTTATCCGACAGGTTCGTGAAGGGCGGGGCGGCGCCGGCCTCAGACCACATCGTCTGCCCGAGCAGTAAGACCAGCTCGGCGCCGACGCCCTCAGACCCGAGCCGCGCGGGCGTCAGCGCGACCAGCAGCGACGCGCCGTCGCGCCCGCCGAGGCCCGCGCAGGTCTTCCGCGCCGCGCAGGTGACGCGCGCGATGCGAACCTGCTTGTCCTCGTACCTCACCTTCTGCCCCGCGAGCCTGCGCGCGGCGCGCGGCTCGGGCGGGAAGCGCCCGCGGAAGACCTGCGGGTCTACCTTGAGCCCTTTCAACTCGACGCGCAGGTACTCGGTCAACTGGTCGGTCAGGCTCTCGACGCTGTGCGTCTCCCGCCCGCCCTTGCTCAGGCGGAAGCCGCCCGCCCGAACGGCCGGGCGCGTGAGCGTGAACGGCTCGTCGCCGGTGTGGACGAAGCGGACGGGGCCGCTGTCGCGCAGGTAGACGTAGACCACGGGGATCGCCGGGTGGTCATGCAGGGCGATCTTCTCGCGCGGCCGGTAGACGACGCGCGTGACGCGCACGCGCTGGTTCTCGAACTCGGGCCGGTACGAGCGCGGCGCGACCGCCTGCGCGTCCTGCGCGGGGAGCAGAAGAATGAGTTGGGCGAGGAGGGATGCGAGCACGGGGCCGTCTCCTTTAAAAGATGTCCGCCCGAGTGTACCTAAGAATTTCAGATTTGAAATTTGAAATTTCGAGTCGGTACTATTGCCTCTCATGGAACGCGTCGTCGAGTGTGTGCCCAACTTCAGCGAGGGGAGAGACCCGCGCGTCGTCGAGAGTCTGATCGCCGCGGTCGAGTCGGTCGAGGGCGCCGTCGTGCTCGGCACGCACATCGACCCCGACCACAACCGCTCGGTCGTCACCTTCGTCGCGCCGCCCGAGACCGTCGTGGAGGCGGCGGTGCGCGTCGTCGGGCGCGCGGCCGAACTGATCGACCTGAGCAGACACGCGGGCCAGCACCCGCGCATGGGCGCGTGCGACGTGCTGCCTTTCGTCCCCGTGCGCGGCGTGGACGTGGAGGAGTGCGTCGCGCTCGCGCGGGAGGCGGGCCGGCGCATCTGGGCGGAGTTGGAGATACCCGTCTACTTCTACGAGAGCGCGGCGACGCGGCCCGAGCGGCGCAACCTCGCCGACGTGCGGCGCGGCGGCTTCGAACTGCTGCGCGAGCAGATCGCGACGGCGCCGGAGCGCGCGCCCGACGTGGGCGAGGCGCGTATTCATCCGACCGCGGGCGCGTGCATCGTCGGCGTGCGGCCCCTGCTCATCGCCTACAACGTGACTCTGAAGACGGGCGACCTCTCCGTCGCGAAGCGCGTCGCGCGCGCCGTGCGCGAGAGGGACGGCGGACTGCTGCACTTGAAGGCGCTCGGGTTCGAGCTTGAGAGTCGAGGGGTCGTGCAGGTCTCGATGAACCTGACGAGCTACGAGCGGACGAACCTGCACCACGCCTTCGAGGCCGTCAGGCGCGAGGCCGAGAGGCTCGGCGTCGAGGTGCTCGCCAGCGAACTCGTCGGCCTCGTCCCGCGAGACGCGCTCTACGCCGCGGCCGCGCACTTCCTCAAACTCGAAAACTACACGCCCGACGTGGTCTTGGAGAATCGCATCGCCGCCGCGGTTGAGAGGAAGCGGGCGGAGAGTGAAGACGAAGGTTGACGTACTTTCTCTCTCCCAAACTTGGGAGTAGCATTCGTAGATTTCACCACAGAGACACAGAGACACAGCTTTGAAGACGATAGCTCAAGAAGCTGTGTCTCTGTGTCTCTGTGGTGAAACGCCTTCTCCCCAATTCGCACCTTTGACTTCACCTCAACCCAACCGCCAAACTCACCCTCGCCGATGCATCAACTGAGACTCATCGCGGGCGCGTGGGCTTTGGAGGGCGGGCGCTGGGCGCGCGAGAACCTGTACGCGCTGCTGGTGCTCGGGCCGCTGGTGTTGGGGATGACCTACTTCGGCGTCGGCCGCATGTTGCGCGAGGCCGAGTGGAGTCCGACCGAAGGGCAGACGCTCGCGGCCGCCTTCGCGGCGGCGGCGTGCCTGGTCGCGCTGAGTTTGTCGCGCGCGAGCGTCGAGGTCTACCACGTGCGGCGGCCCGAATGGGTTCTGGACGCGCTGCCCGTCTCGGCCGGCGTGCAGATGTCGGCGGCGCTCCTGCGGCGCGGGGCGCACGCGTGCGCGGCCGGCGCCGTGGCGCTCGTGCTGCGCTGGCTCGCGGGCGGGAGTCTTAATGCGTGGGTCTTCGCTTCGGCCGCGCTGCTGGCGTGCGCGCTCGCTGCGGGCGAGGTGCTGTCGGCGCTCGTGTGGGTGCGCTGGTCGCACATGAGAGGCGCGGGGCGTGCTGTCTCTTTGGTGCTCTGCGTTGTCGTAGCCGCGCTGGCGGCGGGGGCGCTGCTGGCTTCCGTCGTGAGGCCGGCGGGTCTCACGTCGTCGGGTCGAACGTCCCTGTTGTTGGCAACTGCTTTGACGGCCGCCGCGCAGGGCGTGGTCGCGTTCGCCTTGCACGCGCGTTGGCGCGCGGCGGACGCGGAGTTCGCAAAGCGCCTCGGCGCGCGCGAGCGTTGGGGCGCTGGCCTGGAGCGTTTCGCGAAGCGCGTGTGCGGCGGGCGCGGCGAGCTGGCGGCGCAGCTCGCGCGCGACCTGCGTCTGGTGTTGAGGGGTTTCTCGTCGGCGGTGTACGCGGCCGCGGGCGTGTCGGCGCTGCTGGTCATGCTTTTGGTCGCGCTGCTCCCGGGCGGCGTGTTGGCGGAGGGCGCGGCCGAGGGGTTCGGCTCGATGACGTGGCTGCCGAAGGTGCTCGCGTTGAAGTTCGCCTGCGTGCTGGCGACGGCCGCGCTCTCGGCGCTCGTGCCCGTCCTGGTCGCGCACCAGGAGCCGCACCTGTGGCTCGAACGCTCCGTCGGTTTGAAGGGCGAAGACGCCTGGCGCGCGAAGCTCTACCTCGCGCGCGTCGTGACGGCGCCGGCCGCGTTGGCCGTCTGGGCCGCGGGCGTCGCGTGCGGGGCCGTGCCGGCCGTGTACGTCTTGCCGCTGCTGGCGGAGTGCGCGTGGCTGTGGTGGCTTGTGAGCACGACGGCGGGCGGGCTCGCCTTCGAGCTGCCGGCGCAGCCCGGCCTCGCGCTCGTCCTCGTGCTCTGCGCGTGCCTCGCGGGCGGCGGGCTGACGGCCTTCCTATGGCCCATCGGCCTCGCCATCTACGGCTTCGCCGTCCAGCCGCTCTGTATGCGCGGCGCGATGCGCGCCGAGATGCACCTGAAGGGATTTGAGATTTGAGATTTCAAATTTGAAATTGGAGAAGGTTTGAGCGAAGAGAGTCTGTTGGTTGTCGAGTCGGTGACGAAGCGGTACGGCGAGACGTTGGCCGTGGACGCGGTCTCTCTGCGCGTGGGGGCGGGCGAGGTCTACGCGCTGCTCGGCGCGAACGGGGCGGGGAAGTCCACGCTGATCAGGATGGTGACGGGGCTGGCCGAGCCGGACTCCGGAAACATCGTCGTGTGCGGCGAGGAGATGCGGCGCAAGCCCCTCGCGGCGAAGCGGCGCGTGGGCTACCTGCCGGAAGAGCTCTACTTCTACCAGCGCCTGACGGGGCGCGAGTACCTGCACCTGGTCGCGGGGCTGAAGGGCGCGGACGAGGCGCGCGTCTCGGAGGAGGTCGAGTTCTTCGAGCTGAGCGCGGTCGAGGGCAAGTGGGTCGGCGGCTACTCGCTCGGGATGAGGAAGAAGCTCGGCCTCGCGGCCGCCTTCGTCGGGAGCCCGAGCGTGCTCGTCCTGGACGAGCCGCTCAACGGCCTGGACGTCGAGATGATGCGCAAGCTCCGCCTGCGCGTCGAGGATGAGAGGGACGCGGGGCGGGCCTTCGTCGTCTCCTCGCACGTGATGAGCTTCGTCGAGCGCGTGGCCGACCGCGCGGGCGTCATGCGCGCCGGCCGCTTCGTCGCAGAAGGCAGCCCCGCGGAACTGCGCCGCCTCGCACGGATGCCCGATGCGCCCTTCGAGGATGTCTTCTTCCACCTCGCCAGTAGGCAGTAGGCAGTTGTCGGGTTTGACGTTCGGGCCAAATAGCAGAGGAGGATTTCACCACGGAGACACAGAGGCACAGCTCGTTGAGGTATTCCTCTTCAAGCTGTGACTCTGTGTCTCCGTGGTGAATCTCTCTCGGCCACCCGCCCCCCTGTCTCCTGGCGAACGAAGACGTCGGGAGGGGTTGTGAAGTGGGCGCGCACGGTTGATAATGCTGGCGCCGTTTTGAGAGTGCCAGCGGGCGTCCCTCGAACCGGGGCCGCACCTGTTGTAAATCTGCACCAGAATTTTAATGACCCCCATTGACGTCCCGAACGGGCCTCGCGACCCCCTCGTCGAGTCCCACCTGCGCCGCGTCCTCGACGCCATCCCCGCGCCCGTCTCCTACGTCGGCCGAGACCTGTGCTTCCGCTACAACAACCGCGCCTATGACCTCTGGGTCGGCCGCCCGCACGAGGAGCTGTACGGCACGCACGTCCGCGACTCGCTCGGCGAGAAGTCTTACGCGGAAGTCCTCCCGCACATGCAGCGGGCGCTCTCGGGGCAAGACGTACACTTCGAAAGAGAGCTCGAATACCCCGACGGCTCGCGCCGCTACGTCAGCGTGAGCTACATCCCGGACTTCGATGCGGAAGGCGAAGTGCGCGGCTTCGTCGCGCACTTCCGCGACCTCACCGAGCGGCGGCGCGCCGAAGAGGCCGCGCGCTTCCAGGCGCACCTGCTCGACACGGTCGAGCAGGCCGTCATCGCCACAGACCTCGAAGGGCGCATCACCTACTGGAACCACTTCGCCGAGAGGCTCTACGGCTGGCCCGCGTCCGAAGCCCTGGGGCGTCACGTCCTCGAAGTCACGCCGGCCGGGGAGGAGGGCGCGCGCGCCGCGGAGGTCATGTCGCAGCTCGCCGCGGGCGAGACCTGGTCGGGCGAGTTTCAGGTGCGCCGCCGCGACGGCTCGTCCTTCCCCGCGCTGGTCACGGACACGCCCATCCACGACGAGGCGGGGCGTCTGGTCGGCGTCGTCGGCGTCTCGACCGACCTCACCGAGCGCAAGCGCGCGGAGGCGGCCGTCCACGCGGCCGAGCGCAGGGCGCTGCGTGAGTACGAGACGCTGCTCCACCGCCTGACGCACCTCGCCGAATCTCTGGGGACGGCGCGCGACCACCTGACCCTCTTCCGAGACCTGCGCGACTTCGCGGTCGTCAGCGTCCCCTGCATCGGCATCTTCATCTCGCTCTACGACGAGGCGCGCGACGTGCGCACGGCGCAGTACGCGTGGGGCGACGGCCGGGAGTTCGACGTGTCTTCCTTGCCGCCGATGCCCTGCACGGCCACGGGGCCGAACAGCCAGGCCGTGCGCACGCGGCAGGTCGTGATCACGAACGACTACTGGCAGCTGAAGCAGGCGGGGCAGGGGCAGCGCGGCGTCCTCGTCGGCCCGGACAACGGCCTCAGGCCGCAGTCTTCGCTCGTCGTGCCGATGGCGACGATGGGGCGCATCGTCGGCACCGTCGAGGTGCAGTCCTACGAGAACCACGCCTACCGCGAGGAGCACGTCACGGCGATGAAGATGGCCGCCAACCTCGCGGCCGTCGCCATCGAGAACATGCGCCTGCTCCTGTTCGAGACGCAGGCGCGGGAGGCGGCCGAGGAGGCTTCGCGCCTCAAGGACGAGTTCTTAGCCACGCTCTCTCACGAACTGCGCACGCCTTTGACGGCCATCCTCGGGTGGTCGGCGATGCTGCGCGACAACCGGCTCGACGAGAAGACGTTCAAGATGGCCGTCGAGATCGTCGAGCGCAATGCGCGCACGCAGCAGCAGATCGTGGACGACATCCTCGACGTGTCGCGCATCATCACCGGCAACCTCCGCCTGGAGGCCGAGCCGACAGACCTGCGCACGGTCATCGAGGCGGCCGTCGACACCGTGCGCCACGCGGCCTCGGCCAAGAGCATAACCTTACGCGCGGAGTTCGAGCCGGGCGTCGGCCCCGTCATAGGCGACCCGCGGCGCTTACAGCAGGTGGTGTGGAACCTCCTGCTGAACGCGGTGAAGTTCACGCCCATCGGCGGCGAGGTGCGCGTTCTCCTGGGCTGCTCCGGCGCGCACGCGCGCGTCACCGTTACGGACAACGGCTCGGGGATCAGCCAGAACTTCCTCCCCTACGTCTTCGACCGCTTCCGGCAGGGCGACGGCTCGACGACGCGCGTCCACGGCGGCCTCGGCCTCGGCCTCTCCATCGTGCGCCACCTGGTCGAGTCGCACGGCGGCTCCGTGCGCGCGGAGAGCGAAGGCGACGGGAAGGGCTCGACCTTCACGGTCGAACTCCCCCTTCTGCGGAGTGCGGATTTGGGTTTGCGGGTTGGAGAAGGGACAAACGACCAGCGCCCGACACCCAACGCCCAACACCCCATCCTGAAGGGCGTGAGCGTGCTCGTCGTGGACGACGAGCCGGACGCACTGGGGTTTTTGAAGACGCTGCTTGAGATGGGGGGCGCGCGCGTGCGTGCAGTCGAGTCGGCCGAGGCGGCGTGGGGCGAGCTCGAAGGCGAGTGGCCCGACCTGCTTTTGTGTGACATCGGCATGCCGGGCGAGGACGGCTACCAGTTCATCCGCCGCGTCCGCGCGCTGGAGACGGAGCGCGGACGCCGCCTCCCCTCGGTCGCCCTCACGGCCTACGCCGGCGAGGCCGACCGCGCCCTCGCCCTCGAAGCCGGCTTCCAGCTCCACGTCTCCAAACCCGTCGAACCCGCCGCCCTCGTCTCTGTCATCGCAGACTTGGCGGGGAAGGGGCAGTAGGCAGTAGGCAGATGGCAGTAGGCAGCTAGAAGAATTAAGGCAGCCGAGTCTCACCAGACCGGCTGCCTTGTTTTATGTGCCTTGCTTTTTCTGTTCTTAACTGCCTACTGCCATCTGCCTACTGCCTACTCCCCTTCATCAACGCCTCGATCTCTTCAATCTGCTTCGGGGCCTTGTCGGTGAGCACGTCGAAGCCTTCGGGGGTGACGAGCACGTCGTCCTCGATGCGCACGCCGATGCCGCGGTACCGGTCGGGGATGTCTTCGGCGTCTTCGGCGATATAGAGTCCGGGCTCGACCGTGATGACGACGCCGGGCTCGACCGCGCGGGGCTGGCCGTCCACGTGGTAGGCGCCCGCGTCGTGCACGTCCATGCCGAGGTAGTGGCTGAGGCGGTGCATGTAGAACTTCTTGTACGCCTCCTCCTCGATGAGCTTCGGCGCCTCGCCTTTGAGCAGCCCGAGTCTGACCATGCCCTCGGTCAGAATCTCGACCGAGCGCTGGTGCATCTCGTCGAGCGTGACGCCGGGCCTGACCATCCTGATGCACTCCTCCTGGCAGTCGAGCACGAGCCGGTAGATGTCGCGCTGCGCGTCGGTAAACTTACCGTTGACGGGGAAGGTGCGCGTGATGTCGGAGGCGAAGCCCTCATACTCCGCGCCCGCGTCGATCAAGAGCAGGTCGCCGTCCTTCAGCTCCGCGTCGTTGTCCACGTAGTGCAGGATGGTCGCGTTCGCGCCCGAGCCGACGATGGAGTTGTAGGCGGGCGCGGCCGAGCCTCTGCGGCGGAAGACGTACTCGATAAGGGCGTCGAGCTCGTACTCCTTCATGCCGGGCCGCGCTGACGCCATCGCCTCGCGGTGCGCCTCGGCCGCGATGTCGGCCGAGCGGCGCATGAGCTTGATCTCTTCCTCCGACTTGAAGAGGCGCATCTCATGGATGAGAGTGGCGGGGTCGATAATGGTCTGCGGCGGGCGCACCTTACGCCATCCCATCGCGCGCATCCGCGCAAGTTGACGGATAACTGTCTGGTCGAGTTCAGGGTTGCTCCCTCCGAGCCGATAGTAGAGCGTGCCCGCGCCGTCGAGAAGCTCCACAAGCTTGGCGTCGAACTCTTCGACGGGGAGCGCTTCGTCCGCGCCGAAGCGCTCCTTTGCGCCCTCGACCCCGGCGCGGCGGCCGTTCCAGGTCTCCTTCTCGCGGTCGCGCGGCCGGACGAAGAGCGTGAAGGGTTTCTCGCGGCCGGGCGCGACGACGGCCAGCGCGTCGGGTTCGCGGAAGCCGGTCAGGTAGTAGAAGTCCGAGTCCTGCCGGAAGCGGTACTCGGTGTCGTGCGAGCGCGTCACCTCGCGCGCGGCGGGGATGATGGCGACGGAGCCCGGCTCCATCCGCCGCATGAACTCCGCGAGCTGCGGTCTAGTCATCTTCAACCTCTCAACGTGGACTGCCTTTCAATTCAATTCTAACCGATAAAGCACAGACGATTAACCACAGAGACACAGAGACACAGCTTGAAGAGGATTATCCCAACAAGCTGTGCCTCTGTGTCTCTGTGGTGAGCTTTTCTCTAGCGCGATTTGGCTACATAATTCACGGCGGAAGCGAGGCTAAACCTATGGCGACTCAAATCACGGAAACCGCGACCGCCGTTACGCAGACCGAGGCGAAGCGCGAAGTCATCTCTTACGACCCGGCGACGGGTGAAGAGGTCGGGCGCGCGCGCCTTCGTTCGGCGGAAGAAGTTGAGGCGGCGGTGGCGCGCGCGCGGGCGGCGCAGAAGGGTTGGGGCGCGTTGTCGTTCCGGGAGCGCGCGCGGATCGTGATGCGCGCGCGGGCGCTCGTGCTCGAAGAGATGGACGAGATCGCCGAGCTCGTCGCGCGCGAGTCGGGCAAGCCCGCGGCCGAGGCTCTGGCGATGGAGCTGGTGCCGACGCTCGACCTGATGCAGTTCTTCGCGCGCAGGTCGGAGAAGATGCTCCGGCCCGAGAAGATTGACATCGGCCTCTACCGCTTCATGGGTCGGTCTTCGGTTATTGAGTACCGGCCGCTCGGCGTGGTCGGCATCATCTCGCCGTGGAATTTCCCCTGGGCGACGCCGCTCGGCGAGGTCGTGATGGCGCTCATGGCCGGCAACGCCGTCGTGCTCAAGCCGAGCGAGCTGACGCCCCTCGTCGGCCTCAAGGTCGGAGACGTGTTCGAGCGTGCGGGCCTGCCCGAAGGCTTGCTCGAAGTCGTGACCGGCGACGGCTCGACCGGCGCGGCGCTCGTCGAAGCCGGCGTCGATAAGGTCATGTTCACGGGCAGCGTCCCGACGGGGCGGCGTGTGGCGGAGGCGGCGGCGCGGAAGCTGCTCCCGGTCGTCCTCGAACTCGGCGGCAAAGACCCGATGATCGTCTTCGAAGACGCAGACCTCGCCGCCGCTTCGGAGGCGGCCGTGTGGGGCGCGTTCGCCAACTCGGGCCAGGCGTGCGCGTCGGTCGAGCGCTGCTACGTGCACGAGCGCGTGGCCGAAGAGTTCACGCGCCGCGTCGTCGAGAAGACGAAGGCGCTCAGGCAGGAGCCGGGCGCCGCGTGCGACCTCGGCTCGATGTCGAGCGAGCGGCAACTGTCGATTGTCGAAGAGCACGTCCGCAGCGCGGTCGAGCACGGCGCGCGAGTCCTGGCGGGCGGCGGTCGTGCGCGAGGGTGCTCGGAGCGCGGCTGGTTCCACGAGCCGACCGTGCTCGAAGGCGTCGACCATTCGATGACGATCATGCGCGAGGAGACCTTCGGCCCCGTCCTCCCCTTGATGACCTTCCGCGAAGAGGACGAGGCCGTCCGCCTCGCCAACGACAGTGAGTTCGGTCTGACGGCGAGCGTGTGGACGCGCGACCTGAAACGCGGCCGCCGCGTCGCCTCGAAGATCGAGGCCGGCACGGTCATGGTCAACGAGGTGCTCTACACGCACGGCATCGCGCAGACGCCCTGGGGCGGCGTCAAGCAGAGCGGCCTCGGGCGGACGCACGGGCGGCTCGGCCTGCTTGAGATGGTCGCGCCGCACCACGTCCACGTGAACCGGCTCGCCTTCCTGCAAGACGTCTGGTGGTTCGCCTACACGCCGGGCGCGGCCTCGCTCTTCCGCTCGCTCGCCCGCCGCTTCGCGACGGGGTCGCTCCTGCAGACGCTCCTCATCTCGCCGCAGATGCTCGCGCGCTTCCGCGAGCGGCGGAAGCGCTGAGCGGGCGCGCCGCGGTTGACTCGCGGGCGGAACGGATTTAAAAGCATGACATCCTCGCTGCCTTTAAACTTTGGCCGAATCGGAGGGGCTTCCCCATGTTGAGAGTCAGACTGTTCCCGTTTGTCATCATCTTCGCCGCGCTCGCGTGCGCGGGCGTCGCGTCGGCGCAGACACCACAGACGCCGGCCCAGAAGGAGGCCGCGCGCGTCGCCACGCGCGAGAAGCTACGCGCGCTCCTCGCCGCCTCGGGGCCGAAGAAGGGCATCGAGATCGCCTTCCGGCAGAGCGACAAGCAGCCCTTCAACTTCGTCGGCGTCAAGCGCGGCGGCCTGACCAACGCGGAAGGCTTCGAGATCGTCGTCGGCGTCTCGAACGACGAGACCATCGGCTTCCGCATCTACCCCTACTACAAGGGCAACTACGTCAACCTCGACAAGGCGAGGGACGGCGCGGGGCTGATGCGCAAGCTGCTCAACCTGTCCGACCACAACTTCCTCTTCTGGGGCGCGGACGACACGAACGACGTCTTCGCCGGCTACACCTTCACGCTCGAATCCGGCTTCCCCGACCGGGCCATCGAGGTCGTCCTCTACAGCATCGCCCCGCTCGACCAGTACGTCGGCCAGATGCGCCCGTTCCTCGACGGCAGCGCCGCCGGCGCCCCGCCCGCCGCCCCCCAGCAGTAGGCGGCGGGCGGGTTCAGGTATCAAGTTCACGCTCTACCCAAACGACGCAGGAGGTCATCCCCCTTTATGTCCGACGACCAGTTGCTCGCCAACCAGCAGACCATCATCGCCAACCAGGAGGCCATCAAGGCCAACCAGGAGCAGATCAAGTCGAACCAGAACCAGCTGATTCAGATTCTCGACAACCAGAACCAGATCATGGAGAATCAGGCTCAGCTTGCCGCCAGGCTGGATCAGATTCTTCAGCTTCTCTCGCGCTCGTGAAAGGTTCGTAAGCCGGCCCGCCTCGACGGCCGAGCGTTAACGTACGAAACAGATTCGCCGCGGCGCGCCCGACTTGCGCGCCGCGGCGAATCTGTTTATATTCGCCTTCCCCAAAGTCGGTTTTATAAACCCCCGAGTATTTTGGAGGCTCCTCACGGGCCTTGTCCTTGTCCCCGAACCTCGCTTCATTCGGCACCCAACCGCCGGAGTAAATCAAAGCCAGGCTAGGAATCTGTCTGCCCTACAGACCTGCGGCTCCCTGACCGCTTTGGCGTCCGCACCAATTCTCAAATGCCATCTATAAGGCTTGTTGCCCGAGCGCCGGGTTGATATCATCCGCGGCGACGCGCGGCCACTCCCCGCCGCACCCGCTTAAGTCGCTTCACCAGAAGGCAGGCCCCAAATGAGAAGCACCCTCGCGCGCAAGAACCTCAAAACACTCTCAAGCAGCCTCCGCGCCGCCGCGGCCGCGCTCCTCATTCTTCTTCTATCCCTGGCGATCCCGACGACGCCCGCGAGCGCCGCCGCGGGCGACCTCGACCCGACGTTCGGACGGGGCGGCCGTGTGACAACCGACTTCGGCGGCGGCGAGGCGGCGATGGCCGTCGCCGTCCAGCCGGACGGCAAGCTCGTCGTCGCGGGCATCGCCTGGCCGGGCGGCGGAGGCCCCGCGCAGCCGGCCGGCGACATCTGCGTCGTGCGCTACAAGACGGACGGCTCGCTCGACACCTCTTTCGGCACCAACGGGAGAGTCTTAGTTGACTTCAACGACTCGGCCGACAGTCCTTCGGCCGTGCTCGTCCAGCCGGACGGGAAGATCGTGGTCGTCGGCACGACCTACTCTTCCACCACGGCCTTCTCGGCCTTCGCGCTCGTGCGCCTCAACCCCGACGGCACGTTCGACAGCTCTTTCGGGACGGGCGGCAAGGTGACGACCTCCTTCCCTTCCAGCCAGGCCGCGGGTGCCAGCTCGGTCGCCTTGCAGGCGGACGGGCGTCTGGTGGTCGCGGGCGTCAAATACATCACGGCCTCTTTCGAGAACTACACGAGCGACTTCGGCGTCGCGCGCTACAACGCCGACGGGACGCTCGACAAGACCTTCGGGACGGACGGCCTCGCCTCCGTTGACTTCAACCAGACCGACGGCGCGGCCGGCGTCGCCGTGCAGGCTGACGGTCGCGTCGTCCTGGCGGGGAGCGCATGGAATATTCAGGGCAACCTGGGTGAGCCTGTAGGCTGCGCGGTCGCGCGCCTCAACGCGAACGGCTCGCCCGACAACGGCTTCGACGGCGACGGCAAGACCATCGTCAACTTCGCAGGGAACGACTGGTGCTCCGCGCTCGCGCTCCAGACGGACGGGCGCGTCGTCGTCGCCGGCGCAGCCATGTCGGGGCTTGACATCACCGGGCCGGACTTCGGACTGGCGCGCCTCAACACGGACGGCTCGCTCGACCAGACCTTCGGCACCGGCGGGAAGGTCATGGCCGACTTCAAGTCCGGCTCGGACATGCCCTACGGCGTCGCCGTCCTGCCGGGCGGCAAGATCGTGGCCGCGGGCTACGTCAGCGGCCCCGAATTCGACACGACGAGGGCCGAGTTCGGCGCGGCGCGCTTCAACGCCGACGGCTCGCCCGACAACACCTTCGGCGTCGGCGGCCGGGCCACCACGCGCTTCTCCTCGGGCGCGTACGCGGTGGCGCGCGGGATGGCCGCGCAGCCCGACGGCAAGGTGGTCGTCGTCGGCGAATCCGGCGAGCAAAATTCCGACATCGCCCTCGCGCGCTTCGACGGGGGCGGGGCCACGTCGAATTCGTTCGTCCGCTTCTCGGCGGCGAACTTCGGCGGGACGGAAGGTTGCGCGGCGGCGTCCGTCACGGTCTTGCGCGAGGGCGACCTCTCGACGCCCGCCTCGGTCGAGTACAGGACGCGCGCCGGCACCGCGCGGCAGTCCGCGGACTACACGGAGGTCGCGGGGACGCTCCTCTTCGCTGCGGGCGAGTCGAGCAAGACGTTCGCCGTCCCCGTCAACGACGACGCATACGCCGAGGGCGCCGAGACGATTCGCGTCGAGCTGGTCTCGGCCTCTTTGAACGTCAACTTCCGCACGCCGGCCAACGCGATCCTGACCGTGGCCGACGACGACGCGACCGACGGGACGGCGAACCCCCTGGACGAGACGCAGCGCTTCGTCTGCCAGCACTATCACGACTTCCTCTCGCGCGAGCCGGACGCCGCGGGCCTGCAGTTCTGGACGCAGGGCATCGAGTCCTGCGGCTCGGACGTGCAGTGCCGCGAGGTGAAGCGCGTCGACGTCTCGACCGCGTTCTTCCTGTCCATCGAGTTCCAGCAGACCGGCTACTTCGTCATCCGCGCGCACAAGGCCGCGTTCGGGAACACGAAGTGGACGCCGGGATATCAGAGCTTCCTGCGTGACACGCAGCGGGTCGGGCAGGGCGTCGTCGTCGGCACGCCCGGCGCGGACGCGCGGCTCGAAGCGAACAAGCAGGCGTTCGCCAACGCCTTCGTCGCGCGCGCGGAGTTCGCCGCCGCGCACGACAGGCAGACGGCCGAGGAGTACGTGGACTCGCTCTTCCTCAACGCGGAGGTGACGCCCACGGCGGCCGAGCGCGCGGCGGCGCTGGCGGCCTACGGCGCGGGCGGCGACGCGGGGCGCGCCGCGGCCCTGCGCAGCGTGGTCGAGACCGACTCCGTCTACCGCGGCCTCTACAACGCGGGCTTCGTCCTCTCGCAGTACTTCGGCTACCTGCGCCGCAACCCTTTCGCCGCGCCGGACTACAGCTTCGACGGCTACGACTTCTGGCTCGCCAAGCTCGACAGTTTCAGCCTCCCGGACGAGAACGTGCGCGACGAGCGCGTCGCGCTGGCGCGCATCCGGCGGGCCGAGATGGTCAAAGCCTTCGTCACCTCGGTTGAGTACCGTCAGCGCTTCGGCCAGCCTTGAGCGGTAGACAGTTGAGCGGATAGCGGAAGCAATTAACCACAGAGGCACAGAGGCACAGCTTGAAGAGGAATAACTCGACAAGCTGTGCCTCTGTGCCTCTGTGGCGAACCGCCCCGCTTGCCTTCGTCGGCGCCGGCCTTTAGGATTCAACGCTCAATCATTACTCGTTAAGGGGCCGGACTCAAGACTTGCTGGGGAACATCATCAGGGCGCAGGAGCGGCGGCGCGCGACGCGCGACACGAACCGCGTCGTGCTGCCCTTCGAGTGGGGCGCGGAGTACGTCTCAAACATCGTGAACGGGCAGGAACCGCGCGAGGCCGTCTTCGACGCCGCGCGGCGCGCGGTCGCGCACAGCGAAGAGTTCTACGCGCTCGCGCCCGTCAAAGACTACGAGCTCGACGGCGACCTCCTCACCTGGACGAGCGCCGTCCGCACGCCGACGCCCGAGAACAACACCGCGTGCGCGCGCTTCTTCCCCGCGCAGCCGCCGAAGCGCACAGGTAAGAGACGGGACGAGACGCGACGCGCCGTCGTCGTCCTGCCGCAGTGGAACGCCGACGCTCAGAGCCACGTCGCGCTCTGCCGCCTGCTTTCACGTTTAGGCATCGCGGCGCTGCGCCTGACGCTCCCCTACCACGAGGCGCGCCGCCCGGCGGGGTTCGAGCGCGCCGAGTACATGGTCAGCCCGAACGTCGGGCGCACGCTCCAGGCTTTGAGGCAGGCCGTCATCGACACGCGCGCGGCCGTCGCGTGGCTCGACGCCCAGGGGTACGAGCGCGTCGGCGCGATGGGGACGAGCATCGGCTCGTGCACGGCCTTCCTCGCCTTCGTGCACGACGAAAGAATCGACGCGGGCGTCTTCAACCACGTCTCCGGCTACGTCGCCGACGTGGTCTGGCGCGGCATCTCGACGCAGCACGTGCGCGCCGGCATCGGGGGCGCGCTCACGCTCGAAGAGCTGCGCGAGGTGTGGCTGCCCATCAGCCCCCTGAGCTACGTGCAGAGACTCGCGCGCCTGCCGCGCCGCCCCGTGCGCTTCATCGCCGCGCGCCACGACCTGACCTTCCCGGCCGACCTCTCGCGCGACGTGATCGCGGCCGTGCGCGCAACGGGCGTCCCCGTCAACGTCTCCTGGCTGCCCTGCGGACACTACACCAGCGGCGAACGCCCCTGGGTCTACCTCGACGGCTGGAAGATCGTCGGCTTCCTGAGGAAAAATCTGTAGGCAGTAGGCAGATGGCAGTAGGCAGTTGAAGACAACCCTTCTTCAACTGCCTACTGCCATCTGCCTACTGCCTACTGCGTCTTGACTCTCCGCGCGATTTGGCATAGAACCGAAGGCATCTTTTCAAGTACAGCACCACACGGAGGAGAAGCGAGATGGCCGACGAGAACGCCGAGGTGAAACCCGCCAACAGCTGCAAGAATGCTCCCTGCACCTGCCCCGTCGAGAAGGGCGAGAAGTTCTGTAGCGTCCACTGCCAGAGCACCGAGCACAACATCCAGATCGACTGCGACTGCGGCCACGACACTTGCAAGGGAGACTTCTAGGAAGGCAGGTAGGCAGAGGGCAGTAGGCAGTTAAGGCGAGAAGCGCCTGAACGAATCTGCAACAAAGAATCGTGGGCGGCGAAGCTCAGTGACTCGCCGCCCACGATTCTTTTGACCTCTTCCGTAACCCGCTCACTGCCTACTGATACGGACTTGCGAATTGAACTAAGGCCCCTTCACGCTGGGAGCGCGGGCAGGGATGCCCGCGCTCCCAGCGAAGAGCCGGCCTTATCTCAATTCGCAAGTCGGTATGACCTCTGCCTACTGTCTACTCCTCAAACCCCTCCCTCAATTCGGCGAGTATCTCGCGGGCGACCTCGCGGGCACGGTCTACTTCGTCGGGCTTGAAGGAGACGGCGCCGACGACGGCGTGGCCGCCGCCGCCGTAGCGCTCGCAGATGGTGGCGAGGTTGTGGCGGCGCGGGCGCGGACTGAAGGGGTTCGAGCCGACCGAAATCTTGGTGCGGTAGCCGCCGCGCGTGATGGCGACCGAGTAGGTCGTCTCGGGGCAGACGTAGTAGGGGATGAACTTGTTGAAGGCCGCGACCCCTTCGTCCACGAGGTCGAAGGTGACGGCGCCGCGCTCGTAGACGGCCTTGCGGCGGATGACCTCCAGGGTCTCCTTGTGCCGCTCGAACAGTGGCCGGAAGCGCTCCTGCACCTCCTCGCCGGCGGCGACCTCTTCGAGCGGGCGCGTGACGAGCTGGCGGATGACCCACTCGATGAACTCGTCGTCCACGTTCTCGATGACCTGCATCAGTTGGAGCGCCGGCTCTTTGAGTTCGACGGGCTGCGCGGCCGACTCGTAGAAGGCGCCGTCGATGGTGTGCGCCCAGGAGACGAGCGTGTCGGTCTGCGCTTCGCGGAAGCCGAACCGCTCTTCGGCGACGCGCGCGATGAACTCGGTGCAGGACTTGCTGTCGGCGTCCCAGAACTTGCGCCCCGAGGCGTCGGCGCGGAAGTGCGCCTCGTCCGCGGGCGAGAGGAAAGCCGACTGGTGGTGGTCGAACCACCACGTCAGACGGTCGGAGGGGCTGTACTTGAAATCGACGATGGCGTTCTCGTCGCCGTCGAACATCGCCTCGTCGAAGAGCGCGCCGGCCGTGTGGAGCAGCGGCCCGTAGGACACGTCGGCCCCGGGGCGCACGCGCGCGAGGTAGAACCGCGTGAAGAGCGCGGCCGAGGCCACGCCGTCGAAGCAGTGGCCGTGGTAGAGCAGGCGAAGTCTCATCCTTTACGAATAAAGCCGGTCAAAAATTAAGGGCCTAACAAAGCGGGACATCATAGCAATAAAAGGATGAAGGATGAAGGCGGAAGGATGAATATTAGACTCTACTTCATCCTTCCGCCTTCATCCTTCATCCTTTCACGTCATGGTGTTCCGAAGCGCTGGCGGTACTCAATCGAGGTGACGAAGGCTTTGACCATCTCGGCCGAGCGGTAGTCGCCGAACTGGTTGAGCTTGCCGAGCCAGAAGTTGTAGCCGGCGAAGTCGCGGTTCGCTTCGGGCGCGTCGTCGGGGTTGCGCCTCAGATAACCGAAGTACTGCATCAGGACGAAGGCGCGGTTGAACTCCTTGCGCGCCAGCTCGGCGTTCTCGGCGACGCGGCGCAGGACGCGCGCTCGCGCGCCCGCGTCCGCCGTGTCGGCCGCGCCGCCGAACTCGCCCGACGCCGCGGCGCGCTCTTCGGCCGTGGGGACGACGCCCGCGTTCGTGAAGAGCGCGCCGACGAACTGCGAAGGGGTGAGCGTTGTCGGGTAGGCATTCGCGAAGCGCGGGCGCGCGACGAAGGCCGCGAAGTAAGACTTCTTGTTCGCTTCGAGCGCCTGCTCCCAGCCGGGCGTGTTGACGACGACGCCCTGACCTATCGCCTGCGTGTCGGGCAGGAACTCGCCGAAGCGCAGAGGCGCCGGCTTGTCAACGGAGATGTTGCCGAACGCGGCGAGGTAGGCGCGGTAGACGAGGTAGCCCGTCTCCTGAAATTCAATCGAGAGGAAGAACGCGGCCGAGGTGTCCACGCGCTTCACCTCGCGGCAGCCCACGTCGATGCCGCAGGACTCGATACCTTGCGTCCAGAACTGCAAGCCCGACTGGTCGGGCTCGCGCGAGAGGAAGTCCCGGTAGTGCTGCGTGACGAAGAACTCGGGGCCGTCGGCGGGGTTCGCCGCCGTCACGTTGACCGCCCAGCGCACGCGCTCGACGAGCAACTGCTCGGGGTCTGTGCGCACGAACGGGGTCAGGTCGCGCACCGTCGCCTCGACCGTGTGCGAGCCGGGCGAGAGAGCGCCCGCGCCGACGCCCAAAGAGGTCGAAGTGCCGACCGCGCGGCCGTCGACCGCCCAGCTCACGTCGAGCGCGTGCGTGAGCGGCGCGGGCGTCGTGACGCCGAAGGTCTGCGCCTGCGCCGTCGTCAAGGAAACGGTCGTGCTCGCGGGCGAGAAAGTGTCCACGGGCGAGACGCGGTTGTAGACGCGGCGGACGAGCTGCTCGCTGTTGACCTGCTCGTAGGCCGTGCCGAGCACGCGCATCTTCGAGTTGTAGGTCGGGCGGTAGAGTCCCGCCGTGCAGTAGCGCGCGCCCTCGTAGAGTCCGGGCACGGCGGGCTGCGTCGAGGTGGTCGGCAGCGGGGTGGACGCTCCGATCCAGGCGTTCCACTTGACGGAGGCGCGCGCCGTCTGCCGCGTCACGTTCGGCTCCGAAGGCTCGGTCGAATTCGAGCAGGCCGGCGGGCTGTAATCGTACTCGTCGGCGAGCAGGCCGAAGGTGTGACCCGACTCGTGCAGCACCAACTCTACCGCCTGGAAGTTCGTCGAGGCGATGGCGATGGAGCCGCCCGAGCCGCCGTACGTCGCGTCGTTGACGATGAGGATGATGAGGTCGATCTGATTCGGCGCGAGGCTGTTGAAGGCGACCTGCGAAACCTTCGAAGTGTTGGCACAGATGAGGCGCTGGATGCCCGAGCAGTTGTAGGTCGAGTCGAACGCGGTGTTGCGGAAGGTGCCCGTCTCCGGGTGGTCGGAGCCCGACTCGGCGCTCACCACGTCGATGCGGTGGACGTTGAAGTAGCGCTGGTACTCGTGGAAAGGCTCCTGCTGGAACATGAGCTGGACGAACTGCTGGATGTCCGTCTGATACTTGGTCATCTCGGCGGCCGTGTAGCCGTCGCCGATGAGGACGATGTCCACGCGGTTCGCGGGGTCGCCGTTGTTGACGATGGTCTGCACCGGCTCGGCCGCGGCCGCGCGCGCGAAAGCGACGAAGGCGAAGAGGCACAACGCGGTTCTTAAAAAACTCTGGCCCATGTCGTTCGACCTCAGCGCGGCGCGACGGCGCCGACCAGCTCAAGCGAGAACTTCTGCCCGTCCCAGTCGGGGTGGTAGAGGCGCACCTCGGTCACGGCGTCGTCGTCCGGGTACTGCAGGACGAACTCGGCCGACTCCTTGTAGATGACCTGGCCCGACAGCTCGCCGTCGGGGCCGGGCAGCTCGGCGCGCAGCAGCCGCGGGTCTGTTATGAGTCCGCACCAGCGCATGCGCCCCGCGGCGTCGAGCGCGACGACGACGACCTGCGTCGGGGAGAGTTCGGCGGAGCGCTGCCTGGGCAGGCCGCCCTCGCGGCTGACCGACGCCTGCGCGAGCGCGACACGTCCCTTCGCATTCTTGTACTGCACGGCCGCGGGCGCGGGGAGCGCAGCCTTGTCCGCCTCCCACGTCAGCTTCAGCTCGCGGTGCGCACGCGAAGCCGGTGCAGGTGTGTCCGCGGCCACGCCGACTTCGACGCCCGACTCGGCCAGCAGGGCGCGGACGCGCTCCGAGAGCGAGACGCGACTAATCTCCTGCGCGCCCGCCGCCGCGAAGAGCAACGCGGCGACGACTGCCGACAGCATCGCTTTCATCATTCCAGAACTCCTAACCGCCTACTGTCCCGCGAAGCGCTGGCGGTACTCGATGGACGAGAGGAACGCCTTGACCATCTCGGCCGCGTGCCAGTCGCCGCGGAACTCGTTGAGCTTCGAGAGCCAGAAGTTGTAGCCGGCGAAGTCCGCGTCGGGCGCGGCGTCCGGGTCTCGCCGGAGGTAACCGAAGTACTGCATCAGCACGAAGGCGCGGTTGAACTCCTGCCGCTGCGTGTCGGCGTCCTCGGCCACGGCGCGCAGGACTTGTGCGCGCGTCCTGGTGCCGTTGGTCAGGCCGTCGATAAGTGTGTTGCGTTCGTCCGCCGAGAGCACCTGACCTGCGTTCGCGTTCAGGGCGTCTACGAACTGCGCGGGCGTCAAAGAGGCCGGGTAGGCGGCGGCGAAGCGACCGGTGCCGACGAAGCCGTTGAAGTAGAGCTGCTTGTTCGACTCGAGCAGCTCGGCCCAGCCCGGCGCGTTGACGACGACGCCCTGCCCGATGCGCTGCGAGTCGGCCGTGAACTCCGAAAGCCTCAGGGGCACGGGCTTGCCCGGCATGTCGCCGTACGCCGCCTTGTAACTGCGGTAGACGAGGTAGCCGGTCTCCTGAAATTCAATCGAGAGGAAGAACGCGGCCGAAGTGTCCACGCGCTTCACCTCGCGGCAGGCGAGGTCTGCGCCGCAGGAGTCGATGCCCTGCGTCCAGAAGTTGAGGCCCGACTGGTCGGGCTCGCGCGAGAGGAAGTCCCGGTAGTGCTGCGCGACGAAGAAGCCCGAGCCCTCGATGGCGTTCGGCGCCTTGCGCCACGCGGAGCCGCCGAGCGGGTAGCCGTCGGTCAGCCGCGCCTGGTTCGACCCGTCGGGGTTCATCGTGTAGACGGCGGCCGCGCCCTCGCGCGTCGTCGAGAAGATGACCTTCGACCCGTCGGGCGACCAGCCGGGGGCCGTGTCCTGCGCCGCGTTGACCGTCAGGCGCAAAAGCCCCGTGCCGTCGGCGTTGACCAGATAGATTTCGGCCTGCCCGTCGCGGCTGCTCTGGAAGACGACCTTCTTCCCGTCGGGCGAGTAGCGCGGGTGCGAGTCGCCCGCACCCGTAGTCAAACGCAGCGCGCTGCCGCCGATGAGCCTTTGCACCCAGATCGAGTTGACGTTGCCGTAGGCGATTGCCTGCCCGTCGGGCGCCCAGTCGGGGTAGCCCGTGCCGAGGAAGCTCGTGTTGAAGGGGAAGCGCCCCGTGCCGTCGGCGTTGATGAGGTAGATCGACATGTAGTTGTCGCCGCCCGGGGTGGCGAAGGCGAGCCGCTGGCCGTCGGGCGACCAGGCCGGGGCGAAGTCCTCGGCCGGCGTCTGCGACAAGACGGTGAAGCCCATCCCGTCGGCGTTGCGCAGGCAGATGCGGCGCGGGCCGCCGACGCTGCCGTCCGGGTTGCGCCGGCAGGTGTAGGCGAGCCGCTTCCCGTCGGGCGACCAGACCGGGTCTGTGTCGTCGTTGTCCGTGTTGGTGAAGTTGACCGCGCCCGTGCCGTCGAGGTTGACGAGGAAGATGTCCGCGCCGACGTTGCCCGCGGCGGACACCTGCCGGACGACGGCGAGCGGCTGAGTGCCCGCGCCGGGGACGGGCGTCGGCGTGGGCGTCGGCTGCTGCGCGGGGAAGGCGAAGGTCGCGCTCTTGACTGCGCTCGCCGGCCAGCCCGGCTTGTAGGCGCGCGCCTTCAAGGTCGTCGTCGTGTTCAGGACGAGCGTCTGCCCCGACTGGATGATGGCGTCGGCCTCGGTCGGGTCGTTGCCGTTCGTCGTGTAGTGGATGATTGAGCCGGCCGTCACGGCGTAGACGCTGACGCCCTGCTGGTACTGGAACGAGCCGCCGTCGGGCGTGAAGGTCGGCGGCGCGGTCGGGAACGGGCCGCTCACCTCCACGGGCGAGCTGCGGCTGACGCGCGTCCGGTCGCCGAGCTGCCCCGAGTCGTTGCTGCCCCAAGTCCTGACCGTGCCGTCCGCGAGCACGGCCGCGCTGTGCTGCGGGCCGCCATCGAGCGCGACGGCCGCGCCGCCCAGCGCGACCTGCACCGGAGACTTGCGGTCTGTCGTCGTCCCGTCCCCGAGCTGGCCCGCGGTGTTGTGGCCCCAAGTCCAGACCGAGCCGTCCGCCTTGAGCGCCAGCGAATGCTCGGTTCCGGCCGCTACGCTCGCGACGTTCGAAAGGCCCGGCACCTGCTTAGGCGTCGCGCTCGAAGTGTTCGTCCCGCTGCCGAGCTGCCCGTAGGTGTTGTCGCCCCAGGCCCAGACCGTCCCGTCCGTCTTCAAGGCGACGACGTGGGTCATGCCGGCCGCGACCGCGGCGACGTTCGTGGCGCCGCCGACCTGCACGGGCGTCGCCGTGCTGAAGGAGTTGGCGGGCAGGCCGAGCACGCCCGCCTGCGAAGAGTTCTGGCGGCCCAGGCCCCAGCCCCAGACCGTCCCGTCCGTCTTCACCGCGAGCGAGTAGCCGGGGCCGGCGGAGATTGCTTTGACGTTCGAGAGTCCCGCGACCTGCGTCGCGCTCCAGACGACATCGGTGTAGGTGCCCGTGCCGACCTGCCCGTTCGTGTTCGTGCCCCAGGCCCAGACCGTGCCGTCGTTCTTCAGCGCGAGGGTGTGGCCGCCGAACGTCGAGACGGCGACGACGCCGGAGAGGCCCGAGACCTGCCTCGGCCGGCTGCTGCCTCCGCTGAACTGCTCCTGATAGCCGAGCTGCCCGAACTGGTTGTCGCCCCAGGCCCAGACCGTCCCGTCCGCCTTCAAGGCGACGGTGTGGGTGCCGCCCGCGCTGACGGCCGCGACGCCGCCGAAGTCGTAGACGAGGACGGGCACGGTCGTCGTCGTCGAGCCCGTGCCGTCGCCCAGCTCGCCCTGGATGTCGCCGCCCCAGCCCCAGACCGTGCCGTCCGTTTTCACCGCGACGGTGTGGCTGTAGTAGGGGCTGCCGACGCCGCCCGCGCTCACCGACTTCACGTTGTTGAAGGGCGCCGCCGCGACCACCTGCGTCGAGGTCGTCGCGGTGTTGTCCGCGGGGTGTGCGTCCTGCCAGAAGCTCTGGATGCTCGCCGTGTTGTTGATGGTCGAGCCCGGCGGCACGTCGACGCGCACGGTGACGGTCAGCGTCCCGCCCGAGCCGTAGTAGTAGAGCGTGCCGAGGTCGAGCGTGATGTTGCCCGAGGTCGCGCCGGCCGGCGGCGCCGTGAGCACGGCCGAGGAGGGCGTGGAGGTGACGGAGACGAGCGTGGTGCCGGCCGGCACCTGAGTCGTCACGCGCGACAGCTCGGCCGGGTAGCCGTCGCGGACGAAGCCGTCGACCTGGTAGGTCAGGAGCTGGCCCGACGTGGCCGGGTCGGGCGAGGCGCGCAGCCCGACGGCGAGGTCGGGCGTCGGCATCGGCGTCGGCCGGCGCGGCGTGTAGACGAGCGTCGGCGCGTTGGCAAGATTGACCGGCGCGAACTGCGAGGTGTGCGACGCGGCGACGTAAGTGTCCGGTTCGCCGTTCGAGATGCCGACGACGGGGAAGACGAAGTTGTTGCCCGCGCCGTAGCGCTTGACGATGGTGCCGTCGCGGCGGAGTTCGACCTCGAAGTTGACGGGGTTCTCGTCCTGCCCGCCGACGCCGCCCTGCGGGGAGTAGTAGGTCGTGCCCTCCCAGCGGAAGATGATGCGCGTCGGGTCGGGCTTGACGGCGTACACGTCGCCGCCCGTGCGGCGGTCCGTGCGCAGGTCGTCCCAAAGGCCGGCGATCATGCGGTAGCCCGCGAGGCGCGGGACGGACGAGACGGCGTCGTCCGGCGAGAAGCTGCCGAAGACGGCGCTGGTGCGCGGCGCTTCGCCGAGGTAGATGGCGCCGTTCGTCGAGACGTAGATGCCGCGCTGGTTCTGGCCGAAGAAGTTGAAGTCGAACGGGAGTTGATAAGGCGAAGAGGTGTAGAGGTCGTCGCCGACGAGGTTCAGCTTCTCGCCGCCGGTCGAGAGCGGCTCGGCCGCCGCCGTGGTCATGACGTAAGGGTCGGCCGTGTCCTGTTCGACGCTGACGGCGACGGCCGCGACGGGGCTCGCGTTGCCGACGTTGTCGAGCGCGCGGATGCCGACGAAGCCCGAGAGGTGGCGGAAGGGGACGCTCGTGGAGAGCGTCTGCACGGTTCCCGCGTTCGCGGGGAGCGGCGCGAACATGACGAACGAGCGCTGGTACTGCGCCGCGTCCATCGCGCGCGGGTCGGTCTCGGTGAAGCGTATTTCGTAGAGCGAGGCGCGCGCGCCGGCCGCGCCGTCGTCGGCGGGCGCCGTCCAGTCGAGGCCGATGAAGCGCCCGTTCTGACTCGTGATGCGGAAGTTGCCGGGCGTCGCGGGCGGCGTCGAGTCGGCCTCCGCCGCGGAGGCGAGCGCGCCCGCCGCGTTCAGCCGCCGGCCCGTGACGTAGCCCGTCGCGTCGAACTGTTGCTGAGGCGCGAGCCCCTGCAACTGTTCGCCGCCGAAGAGCAGCGCGGCCCGCAGGCGCGTGACGGAGATCGAAGGGTCGGCCGCGCAGACGAGCGCCGCCGCGCCCGAGACGTGCGGCGCGGCCATCGAGGTGCCGGAGGCGCTGGCGTAAGTGCCGCCCGGCGTCGTCGAGAGGATGGCGTCGCCGGGCGCGACCATGTGGACTGTGCGCGAGCCGTAGTTCGAGAAGCCGGCCGACGAGTCGTAGCGGTTCGAGGCGCCGACCGTGATGACGTTCGGCTCGTTGTAGCCGGCGGGGAAGAGCGGCGTGCGGTCGTCGCTGCGCCCGTCGTTGCCGGAGGAGGCGACGAAGAGAATCCCGGAGTCGCCGAGCGCGCGGATGGCGTCGCGCTCGGCCTGCGACTCGCCGTAGCCGCCGTAAGAGTTGTTCAGCACGCGCAGGTTCGCGCCCTTCGCGCCGCCCGTTGAGTTGTAGAGGTCGCGCAAAGTCTTCGCGTAGCCGTAGGCGCGCAGGGTGAGGAGCACGTTCGAAGGCGCGGCCGCTTCATTCTCCTGCCCGAGAATCTTGATCGGCAGGAGCTTCACGTTCCAGTCGACGCCCGCGATGCCCTGCCCGTTGTTGCCCGAGGCCCCGATGATGCCGGCGACGTGCGTGCCGTGCGCGTCCGTCTCGTCCGCGGGGAAGGCCGCGTGCCCGTCGTAGACGCTCGCGTCGTCGTGGAAGAAGTCCCAGCCGTGCACGTCGTCGACGAGGCCGTCGCCGTCGTCGTCGACGCCGTTGCCGGGCGTCTCGCCCGGGTTCGTCCAGACGTTCGCCTGCAGGTCGGGGTGGCTGATGTCGATGCCTTCGTCCACGACGCCGACGACGACCTGAGAGCTGCCGGTCGTCGTGTTCCAAGCGGGTTCGGCGTCGATGTCCGCGCCCGCGACGCCGCCGGACTGGCCCGTGTTCTTGAGCGACCACTGCGAAGAGAAGGAGGGGTCGTTCGGCGTCGCGAACTTGCGGCGGACGTAGTTCGGCTCGGCGTAGAGCACTTCGGGCATCGCGCGCAGAGACTCGACGGCCGCGAGCGTGTCCTCGGGCTTCACGCGCGCGAGGCTCAGGCCGCGGACGACCTGCAATTCGCGCGGCGTCTCCAACTCGACGGGGATGTCGCGGCCGTCCGCGGCGCGCAAGGCGGTCAACTCCTGCCTCGCCGCGGCCAGGCCCTTCGACTCGCCGCGGAAGCGCACGAGAATCTCGCCGGGGACGAAGGGGCGCGACTTCTTATCCGAAGAGGAGACTCCCTGCGCGGCGCGCGCGGCCCGTGCGACGCGCTGCGCGAGCGCGTAGGTCAGGCCGGCGAAGGCCGTGAAGGAGAGAAGGAGCAGGAGGGCGCGGCGTGCGGCGCGCGGACGGCGAGGGGGATGCATGGGCATTAATCCTTAAGAGAAGAGTGTTCCGGGCTTCGGCGCTCTCGGGCGCCGGCCGGGCGTTTATACTTTTTCGACTGGGTGCAAACGCGCAAGTGGGCGCGCAAACTCGCCCCTCGCGCGTTCACAAGGACTCGGGCAATTCTCAGGCCGCGCCGGCCGGGTCGGGCTGAAAGGCGACGAGGACGCGTGCGGCTGGTCGGGGAGGGCGTTTGATGCGGAGCGGACTTCCGCGGATTGCTGCGTGCAACTGTCGGCAGAAACTTGCGCGCGGCGTCAACTCAGTAGGCAGTAGGCAGATGGCAGTGGGCAGTTGAAGAGGTCTTGCCTTAACTGCCTACTGCCGTCTGCCTACTGCCTACTTCTTTTACTGCTTCTTGGCCTCTTCCTTCTTGGCCTCGGCCTTCGGCTCGTCCTTGCACTGCTCGACCGCGCCCTGTTCGTTAAGGCCCAGCCGCTCGCGGACGAAGTGCTCCACGTCCTTCTCGATCAGCTCGCCGCCGACGACGTAAGCCTTCTCCGTCAGAAGCTCGCCCGAGGCGTTGAGCTTCGCCGGCTCGAGGAAGACGTTGAAGGGCGAGCCCCAGTTGCGCGGGTCGCCGATGGACTTGCGGTAGGCGTAGTGCGTCGTCTTCTCCTTCTGGTCGCCGGCCTCCGACTCGACGACGACGGGGAAGGGCGCGCCGCCCTGGCTCTCGAAGTACTTCTTCGAGTCGTCGATTGAGCCGTACTCGTTGACGGCGACGACCTCGAACCCCTGCGACTTGTACTTGTCGTAGAGCCGCCAGACGGTCGGCGCCTCGGCCTTCCAGTTGCCGCACCACGGCGCGAAGTAGACGACCAGCACGAGCTTCTTGCCCTTCGACAGCTCGCGCAGGTTGGTGGGCGTGCCGTCCTTGAGGCTCTTGAACGTCCAGTCCTTGTAGTCGAGCTTCTGCTCAAGCAGCGGCGCCCACTCGTGCCCCTCGCTGCGCATGAGCATCGTCCCGCCCTGCGGCTGCGGCGTCTGCGGCGTCGCCGTCGGCTGAGGCGCGGGCTGCTGCTGCGCCGCGACCGGGGTCTTAAAGACCGGCGCGCCGACGCCCGGCGCGAGCGGGATCGGCGTCGTGCTCGGCGTCGCCGTCGGCGCGGTCGGGATGGGCATCGCGCTCTGCGCCCGCGCGGCGTGCGCGCAAGTGAACGTCGCAGCGGCGAAGATGACGGCGACGGCGGTGCGGCTGTAGTTCTTGAACATGGGTCTTTCTCTCGTTCGTGATAGCCGACGACTATTCGCTCTTGAGCGCGGCGGCGGTCGCGGGCGGCTCTTCGAGCAGGGGGGTGATGAGCGCTTCGAACTGGGCGCGGGAGCGCTCGCCGATGATCTTGTGTCGGACGCGGCCCTGGCGGTCGATGATGAAGGTGGTGGGGAGCGTGCCGACGGCGTACTTGTTGGCGACCGAGTCGTCGCCGAGGGCGACGGCGTAGTCCTGCTTGATGTCCTTCTGGTAGTCGCGGACGAGGTCGGCCGAGTCGTAGGTCGTCACGCCGAGCACCTTGAAGCCGCGCCCGCCGAGGTCGCGCTGCATGGCGCTGAGACTCGGAATCTCGGAGCGGCAGGGCACGCACCACGTCGCCCAGAAGTTGAGCAGCACGACCTGCCCGCGCAGGTCGGAAACTTTCGTGGGCTTGCCGTCTAAGGTCTTCAACTCCACGTCGGGCGCAGGCGCTGCCTCGGCGTTGGAGGCCGGCGGGGCGGGCGGCGGGACGGGCGGAGTCTTGGTGCCCGTGTCGCCGGGCAGGCTGTTCTTAAACCTGCCCTCCAGGTCGGGGCCGTAGCGCGAGATGACCGAGGCGACCCACGTCAGGTTGTTCGACGCGACCATCACGCCGATGACGATGAGCAGGACGCCCGAGGCGATCTCGACCTTGTGCAGGTGGCGCCGGAACTTCGCGTAGAAGCTGAGGAAGGCGTTCATCAGAAGCCCGACGACGAGGAAGGGGAGCGCGAGGCCCGCGGCGTAGAAGGCCGAGAGGATCAGCCCGCTCTTCCAGCCGCCGCTCGTCGCCGCCAGCCCGATGATGCCGGCGAGGATGGGGCCGATGCACGGCGTCCAGCCGGCCGCGAAGGCGACGCCGAGCAGCGCCGCGCTCAGCGGCCCGCTCGGCTTGTCTTCCGAGAACTTGCGCGTGTCCTTGTAGAGCGCGCCGATCTTGAGCACGCCCATCATCTGCAACCCGAAGCCGATGATGACGGCGCCGCCGACCCAGCGCACCCACGGCGTCGAGAAGAGGACGTTCCCGATCCAGCCCGCGGTCGCGCCGAGCAGGATGAAGATGAGCGAGACGCCCGCGTTGAAGGCGAGCGAGTTGAAGATGACCGCGCGCCAGGTGCTCGCCCCCCGCCCCTCGCCCTTCAGGTTCTCGACGCTCACGCCCGAGATCATCGAGATGTAGCCCGGCACGAGCGGCAGCACGCACGGGGTCAGGAACGAGATGATGCCCGCGACGAAAGCAATCGCGATGGTGATGTTAGAGCCTTCCATAGCGGTGCAAGAGTACAACAGAAAACCGGTGAATAGTGAATGGGAAATGGTAAATGGTGACCGTCAGCAGCTCATCAAAGATTCACCATTTACTATTTCCCGTTCACTCCTTCTCGTCGAGCAGCTTCACGATCATCTTCTTCAGCATCTCGGCCTCGGCTTCGCTGGCGCTGATGCTGAGGAAGCGGACGCGGCCGCGGCGGTCGAGGAGGACGGCCGTCGGCAGCGTGGCGACGCCGTAGGGCGTGTCGTTGGCCCCGTCGGCCGCGACGGCGAAGTCGTAGGAGACGTTCATCCGGCGCTTGAACTGGCGGAAGTATTCGAGTTCCTGCGCGCGCGTCGCGGGCTGCCCCTGGACGTTCCCCTCGAACTCGTTGACGCCGATGACGACGAGGCCGCGATCCTTGTACTTCTCTTGCAGCGCGTTCAGCCGCGGCATCGTCTTGACGCAGTAGGTGCACCACGTCGCCCAGAAGTCGAGGAGCACGACCTTGCCGCGCAGCTCCGAGAGCTTGACGGGGCCGCGGCCGATCAGCTCGGCCACGTTCAGCTCCGGCGGGACGGGCGGCTCAAGGCCCGCGACCTCGGGCGGCGGGCCGAAGGGTTCGCCCTGACTCAGGACGAGTTCGGTCGCGCGGCCGTAGAGGCGCGCCGAGGGGATCGCGAAGGCGCGCGCGCGCATCTCCTGCGCGACGCGGACGCCCTCTTCGCGACGGCCGGCCTTGACGAGCACGCTCGAATAGAAAGAGCCCGCGCCGTAGATGGTCGTGTCGCGCTGCTGCGGGTCGGTCGCCGTGCGCGCGTATTCGAGCGCCGCCTGGTACGCCTCGCCCGCGGGCGCCGCCGCGCGCGCGTAGTCCTTCTTCTTCACGTAGGCCGAGGCGAGCAGGAGGTTCATGCGGTTCAGGTCGGCGGCGACGCGCGGCTCCGACTTCGCGTATTCGGCGAGCACGCGCTCGGCCTCTTCGGTGAGGCCCAACTGCGCGGCCTGCTGCGCGAGGACGGAGCGCGCGCGCTGTTTTAGCGCGGGCGGCGCGGGCTCCGAGTCGTCGAGGAAGCGGCGCATCGAGTCGAGCGCGCCCTCGCCCTTGCCCGCGAGCACGTAGAGCAGCCCCGCGTAGTAGAGGTCTGTGCCGTGGAGCGGCGCGCGCACGGCCAGCCGCGCCGCGTTCTGGAGCGCGAGGTCTTTCTGCTCCTGCAGGGTCTTCTGTTCGAGCAGGGGGTCGTACGGGACGTTGTTCTTCTTGAACTCGTCGAACTTCTTCTGCGCGTACTGCGCCGCCTGGTCGTAGAGCGTCTGCGCCTCGGAGGCGGCCGCGCCGGCGTCCCTGCTGTTCTGCCCCTTCTCCGCCCCCTGCGCGTTCGAGGGGCGGGCGCCAGCCTGCCCGCGTGCGGCGGCGCACGACACGAGCAGAAGGGCGAGGGCGGAGGTTGAAACTCTCTTCATCTGTCCGGGCTCACTCTCTGGAACTTCGAATCAGCGCCCTTGCGGCGCGAGCAGGTGCGGCGGGGCGGCGGCCGTGTGGAAGCGCTCGGGGGAGAAGGCTTTGAGCGCGTCTGTGCCCAGGCGGGTTGCCCCGTTCGTCAGGAGGTCTGCGACGATCTCGCCCGCCGCGGGCGCGAGCAGGATGCCGTTGCGGTAGAAGCCGGTCGCGTAGAAGAGGCCGGGCACGTCGGCCGACTCGCCCAGCACGGGCAGCCCGTCCGCCGCGCGCGGCCGCAAGCCCGCCCAGGAGTCTTCGACTTCGAGCGCGGCGACGGCGGGCGCCAGCTCCGCCGCGCGCGCCGCTATCGAGCGCGCGCCCTCTTCGGTCACGCGGCAGTCGTAGAGGCCCGGCTCGGTCGTCGAGCCCGCGAGCAGACGCCCCCCCCTGCGCGGGACGACGTAGCCGCGCGGGCCGTAGACGACGTGTCGGAAGAGCGGCGGCTGACCTTCCGGCTGACGGTAGCAGAGAATCTGCCCGCGCACGGGCTCGACCTGCGGGTCGTCGTTCAGATTTTCGACGTCGCCGCCGACGAACTTCCTGAGCCGAGATGTCCACGTGCCCGCGGCGAACAGAACCGCGCCCGCCTCGAGTTCGCCTTCGGAAGTGACGACGCCCGCGGCGCGCTCGCCGACGACACGGACGCCCAACGCCTCGACCGCGCGGACGATGCGCACGCCCAGGCGTTCGGCCGCGGCGTCGAGCGCGACGACCAGGCGGCGGCTCTCGACCTGCCAGTCGCGCGGGAACCTCAAGGCCACGCGCACGCCCGGCGTGACGTTCGGCTCGACCCGCCGCGCTTCGTCGGCCGTCAGCCGCTCGACTGCGAGCCCCGCGCGCGACTGCCACGCGAAGCGGCGCTCGGCCTCCTCCTCGTCCCTTTCATCGAGCGCGAGGTAGAGCGTGCCCGCCTTGTCGATCTCGACGCGGACGCCCGACTCTTCGCCCAACGCGGCGACGAAGTCCGTGTACATCTCGCGGCTGGCGCAGAGCAGCTCGAACAGCTCGTCGGCGCCGTCGGCCTCCGCCTGCGGCGCGAGCATGCCGGCGGCCGCGCGCGAGGCCGCGCCCGTGCGGTTCTCCTCGACGACGACGACGCTCAAACCGCGCCGCGCAAGCTCCCTGGCCGCCGCCAGCCCCGCGACGCCGCCGCCCACGACGGCCACGTCCGCCCTCTCGCCCAAACTCTTTCGCATTTTGAAGGACTGCTGGTATGATTCGGAAAAACAAGAAGTCAGAAGTCAGGAGTCAGGATTCAGAAGCGGGGGCACTTCCGCGCCCGATGTTTCTCTGCCTCAAACCTTCTGACTTGTGAATTCTGACTCCTGACTTCTAGCAGCAGACATGGCACATACTATCACACTCATTCCGGGCGACGGCATCGGGCCGGAGGTCTCTTCGGCGGTCGTGCGCATCATCGAGACGACGGGCGTCGACATCCGTTGGGAGACGCACTACGCGGGCGCGCAGGCCCTGGAGAAGTTCGGCTCGACGCTGCCCGAAGAGCTGCTCGAATCCATCAAGCGCAACCGGGTCGCGCTCAAAGGGCCGATCACGACGCCCGTGGGCAAGGGCTTCACGTCCGTGAACGTGGGCCTGCGCAAGGCGCTCGACCTCTACGCCAACCTGCGCCCCGTCCGGGCGCTCCCGAACATCCCGGCGCGCTACCCCGAACTCGACCTCGTCGTCGTGCGCGAGAACACCGAAGACCTCTACGCGGGGATCGAGCACGTCGTCGTCCCCGGCGTCGTCGAGTCGATCAAGGTCATCACGGAGAAGGCTTCGACGCGCATCGCCCGCTACGCCTTCGAGTTCGCGCGGCGCGAGGGGCGCAAGAAGGTGACGGCCGTCCACAAGGCCAACATCATGAAGCTCTCCGACGGCCTCTTCCTCGAATGCTTCCGCAAGGTGGCGGCCGACTACCCGGAGGTCGAGGCCGAGGACAAGATCGTGGACAACGCCTGCATGCAGCTCGTGATGCGCCCCGAGCAGTTCGACATCATGCTGCTTGAGAACCTCTACGGCGACATCGTCTCCGACCTGTGCGCGGGCCTCATCGGCGGCTTGGGGTTAGTGCCCGGCGCGAACATCGGCGAGCTGGGCGCGGTCTTCGAGGCCGTCCACGGCTCCGCGCCGGACATCGCCGGGCAGGGCATCGCCAACCCGACGGCGCTGCTGCAATCCGCCATCCTCATGCTCCGCCACCTCGGCGAGCGCGAAGCCGCCGAGCGCATCGAGAAGGCGATGCTCAAGGTCTACACCGACGGACAGGTGCGCACGCGCGACGTGGGCGGCACCTCGCACACCGACGAGTTCGCGCAGGCCGTCATCAACGCGATGGGCTGAGTTGGTTAGGTGTTGAAGGTGACGCCGTCGTAGATGTCTCGGAGGTCGAGGGTGCAGCCGACCGACTCAAGCTCCGCCGCGGCGTCGAGACCAGCCACTTCGCTCCTCATCCACGCTCCACTTTCGAGGCGCGTGTGACGCACTACACGCGGCTCGTCCTGCGAGACGAGCAGATAGTCGCGAATAGTCGGGACGACTTGGTAGGCTTCGAACTTCGGCCCTTCGTCGGCCGCGGCCGTGCTCGGCGAGTGAACTTCGACGACGACTACCGGGTTGACGAGCGCGTCGTGTCCTTTGATGTGCTCGAACACGGGCTCGCCGCACGCGGCGCTCGCGTCCGGGTAGCGGTAGGGCGGCAGCGTCGGCGTGTAGACGGGTGCCTCGCCGGTGAAAGCCTCGCACGGCCCACCGTTCAAAGCGCGGGCCAGCCTGTAGTAGACGTTCCCTGAGATTCGGTAGTGGGAGCGGCTGCCGCCGCTCATGCAGACGATGTCGCCGTCCCAGTACTCGAAGCGCGCGTCGCTCGCGTCTTCGAGCGCGAAGTATTCTTCGAGTGAGTAGTAGTGTTGCGGCACGTCCTTCGGGTTCGACGCCATCACCAGTCTCCTCCGGTCTTACTCAAAATCTCCGAGACTTGGCGGCGTCGCGGGCGGCAGACATTTTATCCCACCTCGCTCGCGTCGGCCGGAAAAATCTTGACAGCGGGGGCGCGCCGGTCATAGAGTTTCGACGCGCTTTCCAATCAACAGTTCTGTACAGTCTTGAGGAGCATGTCCGCGGAGCCAGCGTGTCCGTCCGCCGGGCGGGGCCGCGTCTCCCTTGATGAAAACGTCTCCCCGTGTCGGCGGCCCGGCGTCCGCAGCGGCCGCACTTCCTTTTCGCTCTCCGCCATCAGGCCCGAAGGAGTACCGCTATGACAGTTTCACCCGCGAGCAAGCGTCGCGTCAGAAGATCGCTGAGCCTAGCCCTGTCACTCCTCTTCATAGTCGCCTTCCTGCCGCCGCCGCCGGCCGTCGAGCGCGCCACCGGGTCGGTGGCCGTCGCGCAAGACTCGGGGGGGGCGCTGATTCCCAACATCGCGCCCGGCTCCGCCTTCAGGCAGACGAATCTCATCTCGGACGTGCCTGGCCTCGCGCCCATTCTCGACCCGCTGCTCGTCAACCCCTGGGGCCTGACGGTCAGGAACGCCAGCCCCTTCTGGGTCGCCAACAACGGGACGAGCACGACGCAGCTCATCCGCACCGCCACGGGCGGCGGCGACCCCGTCGTCCTCAACCCGAACCCGCAGACCATCAGCATCCCGGGCGGGCTCCCGACGGGCACCGTGGGGAACACGACGACCGACTTCGTCATCCCGCCGCCGGCCACGCCCACGCCGACGCCCACGCCCGGCCCGGCCAACTTCCTCTTCGCCTCGATCACCGGCAACATCACCGCGTGGAACGGCAACAGCGGCCCGGCGGCGCAGACCGTCGTCGCGATGCCGGGGCACGTCTGGACGGGCCTCGCCATCGGCGCGGCCACCGGCGGCAACCGGCTCTACGCCGCCGACTTCGCTAACAATCACATCGACGTCTTCACCGGCACGTTCACGCCGACGACCGTCACGGGCGGCTTCATCGACGCGACCATCCCGGCCGGCTACGCGCCCTTCAACATCCAGAACCTCGGCGGCAGCTTCCCCCTCTACGTCACCTACGCCAAGGTCGGGATGGGCGGGAGGAGCGCGGCCGGCGTGGGGCTCGGCTTCGTCCGCAGGTTCAGCACCGACGGCGTCCGCGACCTGTCCTTCGCCATCAACGGCAACGACGGCACCTCCCCCGACGCGTCCAGCCAGCTCAACGCGCCGTGGGGCCTGGCGATTGCGCCCGCCAGCTTCGGCCGATACGGGGGGGCACTCCTCGTCGGCAACTTCGGCGAGGGCAACGCTTCCATCCACGCCTACAACCCTTCGACCGGCGCGCCCCTCGACGGCGGCGATAACGCGCTCAAGAACGAGGACGGGCAGGGCATCGAGATCGACGAGCTGTGGGCCTTGCAGTTCGGCAACGGCGGCAACGGCGGAGACCCGAACACGCTCTACTTCACCGCCGGCCCCGGCGAGGAGGAGCACGGCCTCTTCGGCAAGCTCAACCCGACGACCGCCACCGCCACCTCGCTCATCGAGTTCGCCACCGACAACTTCGCCGTGGACGAGGCGGGCAAGTTCGTGGACTTCACCGTCGTCCGCACGGGCGACACCTCCGGCACGGCCACCGTCAACTACAACACCTTCGACGAGTCGCGGGCCGGCCACGCCTCGCAGAAGTCCGACTACGAGATCGCGCTCGGCACGCTCAACTTCGCCGCGGGCGAGACCTCGAAGACCTTCCGCATCCTGATCGTGGACGACAAGTTCGTCGAGGGCGACGAGACCATCGACCTCCTGCTCTCGAACCCGACGGGCGCGGGCGTCGGGCTGGGCAGCCCGAGCACGGCCGAGGTCACCATCCTCGACAACGACACGACGCCGCCCACGACCAACCCCATCGACGACCCGTCGTTCTTCGTCCGCCAGCACTACCTCGACTTCCTGAACCGCGAGCCGGACACGGCGGGCCTCAACTTCTGGACGAACGAGATCACCTCGTGCGGCGGCAACGCGGCCTGCATCGAGAACAAGCGCGTCAACGTCTCGGCCGCCTTCTTCCTCTCCATCGAGTTCCAGCGCACGGGCTATCTCGCCTACCTGACGCACCGCGCGGCCTTCGGCGCGAACGCTCAGGGGAGCCCCGCGCCGGTGCTCTACGGCAACTTCGAGCGCGACGTGCAGGCGCTCCAGCGCGGCTTCGTCTTCGGCCAGCCCGGCGCCGACGCCGTGCTCGAAGCGAACAAGGTCGCCTACTTCAACGAGTTCGTCACGCGGCCCGAGTTCGTCTCGAAGTACCCGTCGACGCTGACGAACGACCAGTTCGTCGACAACCTGCTCGCCTCGGCCGGGCTCTCGCCCAGTCAGGTGCGCCTCTTCGTCGTGCAGTTGACGAACGGGCAGGAGGTGCCGCCGACGGTGCCGACGACCACGACCGGCGCGGCGCGCCCGGCCTCGTCCGGCACGGCCCGCTTCCAGTTCAACGACGCGCAGACGGCCATGACCTTCACCGCCACCATCAGCAACATCGACGTGACGGGCTCGCAGACGGCCGACACGAACGACAACCTCGTCGCGGCGCACATCCACGCCGGGCCGTCCGTGGCGCCTGGCGTTAACGGCCCCGTCGTCTGGGGCTTCTTCGGGTCGCCGTTCAACGACAACAACCCGAACGACCAGGTCTTCTTCCCGACCGCGGGCGCGGGCGCCGTGGGCGGCACGTTTAGTGGCAAGTGGGACGCGCCCGAGGGCAACAGCACCACGCTCGCCGCGCAGCTCGACAACCTGCGCTCGGGGCGCGCCTACATCAACTTCCACACGCGCCAGTTCGCGGGCGGCGAAATCCGCGGCAACTTCCCCGCGGCCGACACCTTCCGCAACCAGCTCGTGACGGCCATGAACGGCGGGGCGACGCGCGCGCAGATTCTCCGCATGGTGGCCGAGGCGGACGAGCTGAACTCGCGCGAGTTCAACGCCGCTTTCGTGACGATGGAGTACTTCGGGTACTTGAGGAGAGACCCGGACACCGCCGGCTTCAACTTCTGGCTCAACAAGCTGAACGCCTTCAACGGCAACTTCCAGAACGCCGAGATGGTCAAGGCCTTCATCTCGTCGTCCGAGTACCGCCAGCGCTTCGGGCCGAGCTAGAAAGAAGAAGTAGGCAGTAGCCAGTAGAAAGAACGAGCGGCGCGTCTTAACCTTCGGGTCGGACGCGCCGCTTTTTTGTAGTTCTACTGTCTACTGATACCAACCTGCAAATCAACATAAGGCCCCTCGTCGCCGGGAGCGCGGGCATCCCTGCCCGCCTGAGCGCGTCAGCGCGAAAGCCGTCAGACTTTAAATTGCAACGTCGAAGTAAGAAGTGAGACGGTCAGCCTGCTTGAGCAGGCTAGCGGGCAGGGATGCCCGCGCTCCCAGCGTGAAGGGGCCTTATGTTGATTTGCAGGTTGGTATGTCTACTCCCCTCACTCCACCGGCGCCCATTCGCCGGCCGCCGGGTCGATGTCGCCGGCGACGACGACCGTCAGGCGCTCGGGGCGGAAGTATTTCCGTATCGCCGCGTTGGCCTCTTCGACCGTGACGGCGCGGACGAGTTCCGGGTAGCGCTCGACGTAGTCGAGGCCGAGCCGGTAGAACTCCGCGTTCCACAAGGCCGCCGCCAGCCCCGCGTTCGTCGCGAGCGAGACCTTGAAAGACCCGACGGCCGAGCTCTTCTCGTCCTCCAACTCCTCTGGACGTATGCCGTGCTCGACGTATTCACGCAGCACGCCGAGCGCGGACTCGATGGCGCGCTCGACGTTGCCGGGGTTGACCGAGACGGCGATGTACCAAGGCCCCGCTGCGAGTGAGGGCGCGCGGAAGCGCGAGGCGATGCCGTAGGTCAGCCCCTCGGCGTCGCGCACGCGCAGCCCCAAACGCGAGGAGAGCGTCGACTCGCCGAGCGCGCGGTTGGCGAGCATCGCCGCGTAGTAGTCCGAGGCGTCGCGCCGGAGCGGAGCGGCCGTCCCCAGCATCACGTCCACGTTCGCCTTGTCGCGCACGAGCACCACCTCGCGCCGCATGCTGGCGGGCGGCGCGGGGTCTGTGACCTCGACCTCCGCGTGTTCCGGCCCGCCGAAGTCCTCGAACGCCTCACGTAAGACACGCGCCGCCTCTTCAGCTTTGAAGCCGCCCGCGGCCGAGAGGATCAGCGTGCGCCCCCCGTAGAACCTTTCGTAGAAGCCGCGCACGTCGGCGATTGTGATTGACGAGATGCTCTCGACGAGACGTTCGCCCGCGTGCGTGTAGAAGGGATGCTTTTCGTCGAAGAGCGTCTGCGTCAGGCGCTCGTAGGCGCGCCAGCCCGTGTCCGACTGCTTCTCGCGGACGGCCGCGACGGTCTGCTGCTTCAGCTTCTCAAGCTCGTCGGCGGGGAACGAAGGCTCGCGCAGCATCTCCGCGAGCGTGTCGGCGAGGGCGGGGAAGTCCGCGGCCAGGGAGCGCGCGTGAATCTGCACGGCGAACACGTCCGCGTCGAAGTCGATGTCGGCGCCCACGCGTTCGAGCGCGCCCGCGAGTTCGAGCTTGGCCCGACGTTGTGTGCCGCGCTTCAACATCTCGGCCGTGAGGCGCGCGAGTCCGGGCTTCTCCTTCGGCTCGAAGTGCGAGCCGGCGCGCAAGCTCCCGCGCAGGGCGACCGTCGGCGTCGAAGAATTCTCGACCAGCAGAAGCACCGCGCCCGTCCCCAACTCCTCGCGCGCCACGCGCGAGGAGAGACCCGTGCCCGTCGTCTTCGAAGAGCCGCCCGCTTGTCCGGCTCTGGCCTCCTGCTGGTTCGAGGGCTCGTGCTGAAACTTCGGGCCGTGCGGCGTGCTCTTCAAAGACCTCGCCGCGGAAGCGTCCGCGCCGCCGCCGCCGTTCGCGCCGCCGTTCTTCGGGATGAAGTGGCCGACCGTACGCGCCTCCTCTCTGAAGTAACTGGCGGCGACCCGACGGACTTCATCCGCCGTGACGCGCTCGACGTTGCGCGGGTAGTCCTTGTAGAAGCGCCAGTCGGCGACCGCCTCGGCCTCAGACATCTGCATCGCCACGTTGTGCGTGCCGTCGCGCTCGTACGCGACGCGCGCCCCGATCTGCCGCTTCGCCTTCTCGACCTCCTCCTCGCTCAACTCTTCGGCGGCGCGCGCCAGCTCCACGTGTATCGCCTCCTCCAACCTCTGCGCCTCGACGCCGGGCGCGGCCGTCGCGTAGACGTTGAAGAGGCCGGGGTCGCGGAACTGATCCACGCGCGCGTCCACCGAGACGGCCAGCTCCGACTCGACGAGCGCCTGATAGAGACGGCTCGTCACGCCGGAAGAGAGCGCGCCGGCCAGCACAGCGAGCGGGTAGATGTCGTTCTCGGGCGGCGGAGAGGCGGCGCGCGCCGCCAGCTCCGCGTTCGACAGAACCTTGTCGTGCCCGAGCGCCGCGGGCGTGCGGAAGGCCACCTGCACGAGCGGCAGCTCGCCCGCGCGCCGCACGACCAGACGCCGCTCGCCTTCCTGCCGCGGCTCGTCCGTGTAGACTTCGGGGATGGGCGCGTCCGAGGCGGGGAAGGCGCCGAAGTATTTGGCGACGAGCGCGAGCGCGTGCGGCTCCTCGAAGTCGCCGACGACGACGGCGGTCGCGTTGTTCGGGTGGTAGAAGGTGTCGTAGAACTCTTTGAGCCGCGCGGTCGGCACGTTCTCCACGTCGGCGCGCCAGCCGATGGTCGGGTGGTGATAAGGGTGCTCGCGGAAGGCCGCGGCGTAGACGGCCTCATCTAAAACGAGCATCGGCTCGTTCTGCCCCCGCTCCAGCTCGTTGCGCACGACCGTCATCTCCGAGCGCCGGTCTTCGTCGGCGATGAAGGAGTTGCGCATGCGGTCGGCTTCGAGGTGGACGGCCAGCTCAAGGGCGTCCGAAGGGACGGTCTCGAAGTAGTTGGTGCGGTCGTACCAGGTGGTCGCGTTGAAGTCCGCGCCGACTCTCTGGAGCGTGGCGGCGACCTGCGTCCCCTTCGCCTTGTTAAAAGTCGGCGTGCCCTTGAAGAGCATGTGCTCAAGCAGGTGCGTCGCGCCCGTGTGCCCGACGGCCTCGTTGCGCGAGCCGACGCGGTAGAGCACCAGGAACGTCGCCACCGGCGCGACGCGGTTCTCCGCCAGCAGCAGCTTCAGGCCGTTCGCCAGCCTGAACTCGCGCACCCCCTCGCCTTCCGCCACGAACTCGACCCCCTCGGGCAGCCGCCCTTTCCGCTCGGTCAAAGGCCGTCTCCTTAAAGTGGTTTAGACTGACCATGCTAACAAATGGGGAAGGTCGGCGGAAGCCCGACCGTCAGGGAGGACGTATGGCTCTCATAGTAGAAGAATGGCGAAAGACGTACGCCCTCCCTGACGGTCGGGCTTCCGCCGGTGCTTTGCTCTGTAAAGCACTTGACAGTCGTGGCGACGCCAGTGTATTTTCGGCGCGGCATGGCAGTCGTCCACACATTCCCCGAAAGAACGCAGCCCGACGAGCCGCCCGCGCTCCACGACCGCGCGATGGACAACCTGCGCTTCATCCGCGAGACGATGGAGCGCGCCTCGGCGTTCACGGCCGTGCCCGGCTGGGGCCAGGTCGCCATCGGGCTGACCGCGCTCTTCGCCGCGCTCGTCGCGTCGCAGCAGAAGACGTTCGGCGCGTGGTTCGCCGTCTGGATGACCGAGGCCGCCGTCTCGGCCGGCATCGCCGGCTGGACGATGTACCGCAAGGCCCACGCCTCAGACACCTCGCTCCTCTCACGCCCCGGCAGGAAACTGATCATCAACCTCTCGCCGCCGATGTTCGTCGGCGCGCTGCTCACGGTCGTCTTCTACCGCGCGGGGATGGAGGCGCAACTGCCCGGGCTGTGGCTCCTGCTCTACGGCACGGGCGTCGTCACGGGGGGTGCCTTCTCCGTGCGCCCGGTTCCCTTCATGGGGCTCTGCTTCATGTTCCTGGGGGCTGGCGCTCTTTTTCTGCCCGCCGCGTGGGGCGACGCGCTGATGGCCGCGGGCTTCGGCCTCCTCCACGTCATCTTCGGGCTGCACATAGCGAGGAACTACGGTGGCTAGACAGAACGCTTTGGCGAAAAGTGGTGCGAAGAAGGCGGGCGCGCAAAGTGCGCCCGAAGGCTTACGAGATCAACAACAGCCGCGGCGCAACAAGCCGACCGACGGCCCGGCGGCCGCCGCCGAACTTGATAGACTCATCCACGAGCGCGTCCGCCTCGCCATCGTCAGCGCCCTCGCCGTCAACGAGTCGCTCACCTTCAACGACCTCAAACAACTCCTCAACACCACGGACGGAAATTTGAGCGTGCACGCGCGCAAACTCGAAGAGGCGCAGTACGTCGTCTGCAATAAGTACTTCGACGGGCGCACGCCGAAGACCGAGTACCGTCTGACGACCGCCGGCCGGCGCGCGCTCGAAAGGTATCTCGGACACATGGAGAGCGTCATCCGCGCCGCGCGCGGCGGGTGAGGCAGGCGAGAGAAAGGAGGTCGGGCCGCCGTCGCCCGATATTTTTTTGCCCGCGTACTTTATAAAGCAAAGCGCTTTGCTTTTGGCGTGGGGCCGCGGCGTTCGGGATTCGCCGGAACCGAAAGGGCGGAGGGGCGTGGAGACGAACGTCAGCCCGTCGGCGTTCGGCGTGCCGGGGCCGCCGGGCGCGCTGCCCACAAGAGGGCGATGTGGGTATGCCGCTCGACCCGCCGCCGCCTTCCGGCGAGGCTTAGGCCACGTGAGAGGAGGAGGCGCATGAACGAGTGGATGGCGGTACACACACGCTACGCGACGCCGCGGCCGCGGCGGACTGTGCGGGAGTTCTGGCGGAGGCAGTTCGGCGGCGCGCCGACGAGGGCGCAGCGCAGGTTCGACGTGACGTTCGGAGTGATTCTGCCCGTCCTCTGTTTCGTCTTCGACCCCTTCGTCTTCAGCGGCCGGGGCGAGTACGGCGGCGGCCTCTACCCGCAGTGCCAGCTCTACGTCTACACGCTCAGCGCGCTTGAGATGGTCGCGCTCTGCGCGTGGCTTCTCTTCGCGGCGGGGCGGAGGCCGGCCGCGCTGGCGGGCGTGCTCTTCGCGGGCGCGCTCTTCTCGTTCGTCGTCGGCCTGGCGATCCTGCCGTTCAGCCTCCTCGGACTCCTCTTCATCATCGGCGTGCTCGGCTTCGTCCCTTTCCTGACGGCGTTCGTCTACCTGCGCAACGGCTGGCGCGCGGCCTGCTCGGTGAGCCACGCGGGCGTGGGCCTGTCGAGTCTCACGGCGCTGGCATTCGCGTTCGGCTTCTTCTTCGCGCTGGGCGCGCCGGCCGTCGCGCGCGTGTCCGTGAAGAACGAGGTCGAGGCGGCGATGAAAGACGTGTGCGAGGGGGAGGAGATTTCGCCCGCGCGGCTGCGGGCTTTACGCGCGGCGGCGGCGGTCTCCGGCTCGTCCGCCTACGACGAGATCGCCTGGGAGTATTACGGCGAGCCGGACGCGTACCGCCGCGCGCGCCTGGCGAAGTGTTACGCGGAGGTCACCGTGGGCGGCGACATCAAGCGGCGGCTGGAGATTCTTCTGGACTGAAAGGGGGCCTTGCGTGGAGAGTTTCGACGTGGTGGTCGTGGGGGCCGGGCTGGCGGGGCTGCAGGTGACGAGGCTGCTCGCGCGCGGCGGGGCGCGCGTGCTTCTGGCCGACAGGAAGAACTCGCTCGAAGACTCGGTGCACACGACGGGCATCTTCGTCCGGCGCACGCTCGAAGACTTCGACCTGCCGGGCGACTGCCTCGGGCCTGCGGTGCGGAAGGTGAGGCTCTACTCGCCCGCGCGGCGCGCGCAGGAGTTGGAGAGTGAGCACGAGGAGTTTCGCGTCGGCCGCATGGGTCGCCTCTACGAGCGCATGCTCGAAGAGTGCATCGAGGCGCGCGCCGTGTGGTCGCCCTCGACGCGCTACGTGGGCGCGGAGTTTAAGGGCACTGCGTCCGGCGGCACGGAGGTTCTGCTCGAACGCGCGGGGCTGACGAGAAGGGTCTCGGCGCGTTTCGTGGTCGGGGCCGACGGCGCGCGCTCGCGCGTGGCGCAAGACCTGGGTCTCGACGAGAACACGGAGTGGATCGTCGGCGTCGAGGACGTGTTCCGCGGCGTCGCCACGTTGAAAGAGCCTTGCTTCCACTGCTTCCTCGACCCGCGGCTCGCGCCCGGCTACCTCGCGTGGGTCGTGTGCGACGGCGAGGAGACGCACGTCGGCGTCGGCGGCTACGCCGAGCGCTTCGACCCCGCGCGCGCGCTCGAAGAGTTCAGGTCGGAGATGTCGCGCACGTTCGACTTCACGCGCGCGCGTAAAGTCGAACGCAGGGGCGGGCGCATTCCCGTGGGCGGCGTGTTGAGGAACATCGCGTGCGAGCGCGGTCTGCTCGTCGGCGACGCGGCGGGCGCCGTCTCGCCGCTCACGGCCGGCGGACTCGACCCGTGTATGAGATTGTCGGGGCTGGCGGCCGAAGTCACCGAGGAATTTCTCTCGACCGGAGACGCGTCGGCGCTCGCGCGTTACTCGGGGGCGGGTTTCCGCTCGCGCTTCGTCTCAAGACTTTGGATGAGAAGGGCGCTCTCTTCCGTCAACAGCCCTTTCCTCGTCGAAGCGGCGTGCGCGGTGTTGCGGCGCGCGCCGTTCCGCAGTCTCGCGCGCCACGTCTTCTTCGGGCGCGGCTCATTCCCCGACGTGGCGGGCCGCGGTCGCGCGGTCGGGGTTCAATTCGCAGTCGGGCACGAACGCCTGAAGTGAGGAGTGTCGAGAGTCATGTTGAAGCGCATCATAGCCATCGCTTTCATCTTCATCTGCGCGGCCGCGGCCTGGGCGATTCTGGGCGCGACCATCTTCGCGCGCACGTACGACTCAGACCAGCAGCTCGGGAATCAGGTCGCCTCGCTCTGGGGCACGCCGCAGACGCAGTCGCCGCCCGCGGCCACGTCCGAGCACACGGAGCCGAAGACGACCGAGACCGTCGTGGACGGCCAGAAGAAGACCGTCACGGAGCAGGTCACGGTCACGGAGACTCTGCCGCTGGAGTCGAGCCGCGTGGACGTGTCGCTCGGGCTCGAACACAGGCAGAAGGGGTTGCTCTGGTACAGCACCTACAAGGTCGGCTTCGACGGCACGTACGTCTTCCGCAACGCGACCGCGCAGGAGAAGGTGACCTTCGCTCTGAAGTTCCCGGCCGAGCGCGCCATCTACGACGACCTGGTCTTCACGGTCAACGGCCAGGCCCTGGCCCTGACGAACGAGAACAACGAGGCGACGGGCACGGCCGCGGTCAAGCCGGGCGAGGCGGCGACGCTCCACGTGGCCTACAAGTCGCAGGGCCTGAACGACTGGCGTTACAACTTCGGCGGCGGCGGCGACGCGAAGACGGGCGTGAGCGTAGCGCAGGTGCGCGACTTCCGCATGCGCATACGGACCGACTTCAAGGAGATAGACTTCCCCGAGAACACTCTCTCGCCTTCGGAGAAGCGCGAGACGGACGGCGGTTGGGAGCTTGAGTGGAACTACAAGAACCTCGTCTCGGGCTTCCAGATCGGGATGGCGATGCCCGAGAAGTTACAGCCCGGCCCGCTCGCGGGGCGCATCAGCCTCTTCGCGCCGGTCTCGCTCTTCTTCTTCTTCTTCCTGATGTTCATCATCACGACGATGCGCGGCATCGAGCTGCACCCGATGAACTACTTCTTCCTCGCGGCGGCCTTCTTCTCGTTCCACCTGCTGCTCGCGTACATGGTTGACCACGTCTCGATTCACACGGCGTTCGCGGTGTCGTCTCTGGTCTCGATCTTCCTGGTCATCAGCTACCTGCGCCTGGTGGTCGGGACGCGCTTCGCGGCGCGCGAGGCGGGGCTGGCGCAGTTCATCTACCTCGTGATGTTCTCGTACGCCTTCTTCTTCAAAGGCTTCACGGGCCTCGCCGTCACCGTCGGCTCCATACTGACGCTCTTCGTCGTGATGCAGATCACGGGCCGCGTCCGCTGGGCCGACAAGTTCAACGCCAGGCCCGAAGGCGGCGACAAGGAGACGCCCTCCGACTTCTCCGGCAAGGTCGCGCCTTCCGTCAGCGCTTGATGCGTTTGGAGTAGGAAAGTTTAACCACAGAGACACAGAGGCACAGCTTAGAGCAATAGCTCAACGAGCTGTGCCTCTGTGTCTCTGTGGTTAAATCGGCTTTCCTCAATCCGCACGTTGAGCTAAGAGTTCGGCGGGTACGGCCGGTAGACCTTGACGCGGTTGGCGAACTTCTCGGCGATCTTGTTGGAGACCTTTTTGCCGAGGATGACGGAGCGGGTCTTGCCGCTGGCGACGACTTCCGCGGTGCGCGGGTCGATGACGGAGAAGGTGAAGCGGCGCGTGAAGGGCTTGCGCGTGACCTCGATGATGAGGTCGGCCTGCACCTCGCTGCGCGTGACGACCATGCCCCACGCCTTGAACTCCTTCCGCTTGAGGAGCGACGCCTCGACCTCTTTGCCGCTGACGAAGATCGATTCCGACCGGACGAGGACGAAGCGCGCCTTGCGCAAGACGGTCGCCGGGTCGGCCGTCGGCGGCGCGACCGGTTCGTCTTCGTCATCATCTTTCTCATCATCTTTCTCACGCGCGGCTTGCTGCTGCTCCGCGTTCTGCTTCCGCAAAACGGGCGGGCTCCCCTGCGCGCGCGCCGCCGAGGCACACGCCACAAAGAAGAGAAGCGTGAGGGTGAGGCACGCGAGGTTTACGTTTGAGGGTTTCGTTGAAAGTTGCTCGTTCATATACGCCTCCTGATTCCATCAGAAGGATAGGACGAGCGTACGTGCGCGCGGCGCGGAGTCTGTGTCACTTGCATGATTGCCACATGATTGCAGTTCGGTTGCCGGAGGATTGAGACCGCGCGACGGCGAATCCGCCACAACCCCCGACCCGTCTCGGGCGACGTATCGTTTCGATATTTGACCCTCCGGACGCTTCTGTCTGAGTACGAGACGCACGGGCGCGCACTTTGAAGCTGTGCCCCTTCAAAGCGCACGCGGCCCGGTGTTTGCAAAGCCGTGTGTGAGGCGCTGTGCGCGAAAGAGTTTTACGGCGAGGGAGGCTTTAGAGGACGATGCGGGCGGGCAAGGTTACGGGGTGGGTTTTGATAACCCTGCTGACATTGCAGGCGGCGTGCGGGGGCGCGCTGCCGCGCCCCTCGATGGGCTTCAACCTCTTCAGCCCCGAGCAGGACATACAGCTCGGCGAGGCTTCGGCCGATGAGATCATGGGGCAGGTCGTCGTGCTCCGCGACAAGCGCACGGAGGCCTACGTCCAGCGCCTCGGCGAGCGCGTCGCGGCCCGCGCGCCCGGCTACAAGTTCCCGTACAAGTTCGTCGTCGTGGACTCTTCGGAGGTCAACGCCTTCGCGCTGCCGGGCGGCTACGTCTTTGTCAACAAGGGCGCCATCGAGGCGGCGCACACGGAGGGCGAGTTGGCCGGCGTGCTCGCGCACGAGGTCGCTCACGTCTCTCTGCGCCACGGCACGACGCAGGCTTCGCGTGCTTACTTAGCCAAGACGGCCGTCGGCGCCTTCAACGCGGTCGCCGGCTTCGGGCACAGCGACTTCCTGCGCGCGGCGGCGGCGGCCTTCGGGGCCAGCGCGAACAACTTCTTCCTGAGGTCGAACCGCGCGGCAGAGTTGCAGGCCGACGCGGAGGGCGCGCGCCTTCTGGCCGAGGCCGGTTTCGACCCGCGCGACATGGCAAACTTCTTCGAGCGCCTCGAAGAGCGCGGGGGCGGCCGCGAACAGGCGGACGCCGCGGGCGACCACCCAGACCCCGCGAGCCGCGTCGAGGCCATCGACAAAGTCGTCGCCACGCTCGGGCAGACGCACGAGCGCGCGCGCGACTCCGTAGAGTTCCGCCGCGTCAAATCGCGCCTGTCGGGATTACATTAGACAGAGCGCTTAGTGAAGCTCTCTGATTAACCACAGAGACACAGAGGCACAGCTTGGAGTTAATACCTCTTCAAGCTGTGCCTCTGTGTCTCTGTGGTTAAGAGCTCTTACCCTTTTTTGCCGGCGGCGTATTGGCCCGGCCGGCGCGGGCGGCGGATGAGGCTGCGGCGGCGCGGGATGACGGGGCGGCGCTCGCCGAGCAGGCCCTTGTGGCGGTTGTTGAGGAGCGCGACGAAGGTCTGGTGGTGCCTGAAGCCGAGCAGCTTCGCCGCGCGCGAGACCACGCCGTCCGCGTCGCGCAGAGCGCGCTTAATCAGCTCGGCCTCGTAACGCAGCACCTCCGCCTTCAAGGAGAAGCGCTCCCAGCGCTCCTCCGCCGTGCCCACCTCCAACGTGACGGCCCCGGCCTGCGTGCTCTTGAAAGACTCGAAGGCGCGGCGCGCGCACGCGGTCAGGCGCGTGAGCATCTCGGGGCTGCGCGTGCCGGAGAGTGGCCCCTCCGCGCGCGCGAACGCCTCGCAGATCTCCGCGTGGCTGAGCTGGTCGCCCAGCTCCTCGGTCAGCGTGAGCGCGGCGAGGCCGGCGCCCGCCCGGTCGCCCGCGGCCTCGCCGACTTCGACGGCCCGCGCGAAGCTTTGGCGCGCCTCCTCGCCGCGGCCCGCGCGCGCCTGCGCGACGCCGAGCGTGGTCAGCGCCTCGACGAGCAGCGCCTGCCGGTCGCCGTCCTCGAAGACGCGCACGGCCGAGAGCGCGACCCGCTCCGCCTCGTCGAGGTGGCCCTCGTTGACGAGCACGCGCGCCAGCGTCTCGTCACACTGCGCGACGATGACGGCGTCCTTCAGAGAGACGAGGAGCGCGCGAGCGCGCGCGAGGTGCCGGCGTGCCTCTTCGTGCCGGGCGATGCGGTTGAAGAGGACGGCGAGGTTGTTCTCGTTGTTGGCGAGGTAGCGCGTGTGGCCGGCTTGTTCGAGGTGATAGCTGGCCGCGGTGTGCTCGACGAGCGCGCGGTCGAGCATCTCCGCGTCGCCGGCGTCGGCCAGAGCGACGAAGGCGTTGGCGCGCTCGCTGTGGAAGATGCCCTTAATGAATTCGCTCCCCGAGGCCTCGACGTGCGGCGCGGCCTCCGCGAGCACCTCGACGGCGGCGCGGTTGCAGCCGGCCGACAGTTCGACGATGGCGAGGCTGATGAGCGCGACTGCCCGCGACTCGGCCTCCTCGTGCGCGAGCCCTTCGAGCGCGGCGCGCAGGACGACGCGGGCCTCCTCGAACGCGCCCTCGCGCCAGTAGCAGAGGCCGAGGTCTGCGCGCGACTCGGCGACCTTGCGCGCGTCGCCGAGCTGCTCGAAGAGGCCGGCGCCCTCGCTGATGAGATTCTTGGCGGCCTCCTGCGCGCCCTCGATGCGGCGCGCGCCGCCGAGCGCGCTCGTCAGCCTCCCGGCCTGCACGAGCAGTTCCGCGGTCGCGCGCGCGCCCAGCCCTTCGGCGAGGGGCCGCTCGTACGGGCCGCGCCAGAGTTCTTCGAGCGCCGCGACGGCGCCCTCGTAATCGCCTGCTTTCAGGAATGAGTTGGAAAGTGTGCAACGTCGGAACGCGTCCTCGTCGCGGGGGGCGGGGTGGCCGGCCACGGCCTGGGCGGTCGTCGCCCGGTGGCTGTTCGAGAAGTCCATGTGAGGACTCTCCCTCCTCTCTTTTGATTCCGGTTTCGTCGCGCGGCGCAGTAGCGAATGAGTGGTTTGGGGCAAGAGCGACGCGCGAGTCCGGTTAAAGGGTTAAGGTTAATATCGCGCCGACGCGCGATACCGGCGCGTCGGCGACGCGCCTCGAAGTACAGCCGCCGGCGGGGCCGGCGCTGACGGAAGAAGGTTGGAAACTCTGAGACATCTGCGGCCCCGTCTCACGCGGCACGCCTCGGGCGGGCGCTTTGCCGACCGGGGTCGGTCGTGCTTTTGGTGTGAAAGCCCGTGCAATCCGAAGCCGCGGCCGCCGCGCTGCACAGGTTTTGGCAGAGTAAACCCGGCCTGTTGGGAAAACAAGACGTAAAAAGCGGCTCGCGGGCGAAAAAAGGCGGCCGTAGAGCGCCATCTGGTAGGCAGCATGTGAGTTAGAGTTTATTGCCCTCAATTTGGCGAAAACCTCCCGCCGGCCCGAAGCAGGACGGCCGCACGCTTCTCTTCACACGAAGAGGTCGAAATCGCCGTCGAGGACGCGCTCCAACCTTCCCGTGCGCCAGCCGCGGGCGGAGTCGCGGACGAGAGGCGAGGGCTCTTCGCGGTAGCGGCGGACGACCTGCTGCTGCGACGCGTTGGCGTCCGCCGCGAGGGCGCGCTCGGCCTGTTCGCGCAGGGACTCACGGCCGCCGCGGCCGGGCGGCTCTTCGGGCTGGCCGACGACGCGGACGGCGGCCACCACGCGCCGGAAGGAGGACTTCTCGTCCTGCGGCGTCTCAAGCACGTGGAGGCCCGCCTCGTGCCGCAGGATGGTGTAGGCCGCGTAGCCCGAGACGGCGAAGAGCGCGCGGTACTCCTCCGCGCCCGAGCCGTTCGAGCTCGCGCCGTCGCGCTCTTCCAACAACTCGATTCTCATCCGGCGGCGCTCGGCCCAGCGCCGGTACATGCGCGTGAGCGTGCGCGCGAAGTCGTCGCTGCGCGCGCGGTCGGCGCCCGGCTCGCGCACGGCCGTGACGAGCAGGAAGGCGTCGCGCGGCTGCGCCTCGGCCATGCCGCGGCAGGCGGAGTCCAGCAGGTAGAGCTGTTCGGCGAGGCGCGCGACGAGGTCGGGCGGGAGGCGCTTGCGGTCGCCGCGCAGGCGCGCGAGGAGCGACCCGGCGGTGTCGAGCCCCGCCTCGATACGATCCATGTACTCGACGGCGCCGAGCACCTTGAAGCGCTCCGGCGAAGACCAGAAGTCTGACGACTGCATCTCGCGCAGCGCCTCCTCCTTGCGCCCGCGCCAGTCCTCGTCATCCACGCGCGCCGCGACCTCGTCGAACTGCTCCTGCAGGAAGCGCAGCTCCTCGGGCGTCCCCTTCGGGTCGAGCGTGACTGATTCGAGGCACAGCCCGCGCGCGGCCTCTTCGTCGAAGACCTCCTCGACCTCTTCGACGACGGCCTCCCCCTCGGCCGGCGCGTCCGGGTCTACGAACTGCACGTCGAGCGAGCCGCCGTCCGCGGAGGAGCGGACGAAGAGGAACTGGTCGCCCTCGGGGAACTGGTGGTTAACGATGGTCAGCGCGAGCGGCGCGAGCAGGTAGCGCTCGACGGCGCGCTTCAGAGGCCGCGCGCCGAGGTCGGCCGTGAAGCCCTTCTCCAGGAGGAACTCGACCGCCGACTCGTCCCACTCGACCGCCCACTGCCGCGTGCGCAAACCGCGCCGCGTGAGCACGTCGTTCAGCTCCTTGCGCAGGAGGTCGCGCATCACGCCCCGGCCCAGCGGGCGGAAGACGACGACGCGGTCGATGCGGTTGACGAACTCGCGGCGGAAGGCGCGGCCCACGGCGCGCTCGACCGAGCCGGCGGCGAACTGCGCCTGCTCCTGCGAGAAGCCCACCGACGCGCCGTGCGGGAGCGTCGCGCCGAGGTTCGAGGTCATGATGATGACCGAGTGTCGGAAGTCGGCCGTGTTGCCGCGGCGGTCGGTGAGGCGGCCGTCGTCGAAGACCTGGAGGAACAAGTCCCAGACGGAGGGGTGCGCCTTCTCGAACTCGTCGAGGAGGATGACCGAGAAGGGCTGCTTGCGAATCTGGTTGACGAGGGCCGCGCTGTCGCTCGTCTCGTCCGCCTCGCCGAGTATCCTCCCCTGCGACTCCCAGGTCTGTAGCTCGCTCATGTCGAGCCGGATCATCCGCTCGGGCGAGCCGAAGAGGAACTCGGCCATCGTCTTCGCGATCTCGGTCTTGCCCGTGCCCGTCGGGCCGACGAAGAGGAAGACGCCCTGCGGCCGCGTCGGGTCTGTGAGGCCCGCCTTGATCATCGCGACGCGCTCGACGAGGCAGTCCACGGCCTCGGGCTGCCCCAGCACGCGCTTCTCGAAGAAGGCGCGCAGCTCGGAGAGGTCGAGCCCCTCGCGCTCGTCGAGTATCTGCACGGGCAGGCCCGTCAACTGCGAGAGCGTGACGAGCAGGGCGTCGAGCGTGATCTCTTCGCGGAAGCTGTCCGCGTCGGCGAGCTGCCGGCGCCGCGTCGTGTCGAGCAGCAGGAGGAGGTTGCCGGGCGCGGCCTTCTCGTCGAGGTACTGCTTCGCCAGTTGCAGTGCTTCGCGCAAGGTCTTCTCGGGGACGCGCGGCTTGATGCCTGTGCCGGGGACGGCGACGCCTTCGCGTTCGAGCTTGATGTCGCCGTACTTCTTCGCCCAGCGCCGCCCGAGTTCTAAAGTCTCCTCGTCCGAGAGCGGCGCGACGCGGCACGTCTGCATCGCCGTGCGCAGGCGCGGCCGCAGCCGCAAGAGCTGTTCGTATGCGCGCGCCGGCACCTCGCCGATGACTTTGACGGCGCCGCTCTCGATGTGCGGCAGCAGAAGGTCGAGCAGGCCCGTCGGGCTGTAGCGGTGGCGCCCGGCCCAGAGCGCCTCGTGGAAGTTCGGGATGACCCAGAGCACGCGCTTGCCTTCGAGGTTGCGGACGATGGCCTGCACGCGCTCCTCGATCTGGCCGATGTAGGTCTGCCCGGCCATCACCTCGGCGGGCGCGGCCTCGAAGACGAGCCAGCCGTCCCCGCCGAGGCGCGCGGCCAGCGCGCGCACGAGCGCGGTCTTGCCCGAGCCTGACTCGCCGACCAGCAGCACCGAGCGCGCGGGCTCGCGTTTGATCGCCGCCTCCAACTCCGAGACGCGCTCGGCCAGGGCGTCGAGCACGAAGACCTCGCGCCCCTCGTCCGTCCAGACGCGGCCGATGCCCTTGACGAACTCGGCCGTCTGGCGCGTGCCGCGCCACTGCGAAAACTCCGCGCGCGCGTCGGCCGGCAGTTGCGTGACTATCGCGTCGATGTTGGCGATGACCTCGTTCCACTCCTCCGCCGTGCCGAACGTGACGGCGTGGGCCTCTTCGGAGAGGGCGCGCGGGGTCAGGACGTCGCCGGCCGCGACGCGCTCTGAGACGAACTCGCGCAGCGCCTGCACGGGCATCGGCTCGCGCCAGGTCGAGTTGAGGCGGACGAGCAGCGGCGCGAGGATGTTGCGCGCGCCCGCGTGCGCCGCGAGCGCGCGCAGCGCGTAGAAGCGCGGCCAGTAGTAGTAGGCGTTGATGTCGCGCAGGACGGCCTCGACGATCTCCTCGTCGAAGCCCTGACACTTCATCAGCGCTTCGAGCGAGATGCAGGCGACCAGGGCGTTGCCCTCGGCCGCGCGCGCGAGCAGTTCGCGCGGCACCGACGCCTCGGCCAGCGAAAGCTCGACGCCGCGCCGGAACGCCTCGTGCCCGAGCAGCTCGCGCGGGTGCGACGTGTCGTTGAAGAACTCGTCCATCGAACGCGCGACCGCGTAGACGTCGGCCGGCTCGTCGGCCTTCTGCGCGCCTTCGGTTTTGAAGATGATGGCGTCGTCGTCTTTGTCGTCTTTCGAAGTATCTCGCGCCGGGCCGGCGCCGGGCGTCTCTCCGGCGATTGCGGCGAGACCGTTCTGCGTCAAACTCTCGCGCAGCAGGTTCAGCCCGTGGCCCGTCCTCGCCTGCGCGGACTTGAGCGCGGCGAGTTCCTCGTCGTGGCGCTCCAGAAGGTGCTGCCCCATGTCCATGCGCTCGCGCAGGGACGAAAGCTCGACCCCGAGCCAGTCGCGCAGCTCGCCCGCCGCGCGCGTGCCCTCACGGCGGGAGGCGCGCGCGCGCACGAGCGCCGCCCACAAGGCGGCGACGCTCAGCACGATTGAGGTGATGATAAGGACGGTCGTCAGCAACTCTCTTACCGAATGCCTGCCCTAAACCCTGGCCTCGCGCGCGGCGGCCTCGTCCACGGCGCGCGCGGCGCGGTTGCCCGATTCGAGCGCGCCGTTCATCCAGGAGGCGTAGACCGAGGCGTGCTCGCCCGCGAAGTATACGCGACCTTCGGGCGCGTTGACGGCGACTAGCTGCACGCCCGAAGGGTGAGTCCACGCGCAGCCCGCCCAGGGGTCTTCGCCCCAGCACTTTACCTCGCCGTGCTCGTACGAGGCGCGGACGCCCGGGACGGCCTGCTCCGTGAGCGCGAGCGCCGCGTCCATGCGCCCCGCCTCATTCCTCTTCGCCCAGTCGGTCGCCGTGCGGTGGCGCACGTAAGCCTGTAGCACGCCGCGGCGGCCGGGCTGGCCGAAGGTCGAGGGCCAGAACTCGGCCGGCAAGTCCGTCGCCGCGAACCCGTTCCAGCGCGAACGCTCCCAGAAGCGCTCGCGCGTCTGCATGAAGGCGCGCGCGGCCAGCTCGTAAGTCATCTCGTCGCGCACGCGCGTCTTCTGCTCCGAGAGGCGCGGCGAGAACTCGACGCGGCCGAGCACGGCGAAGGGGATGGCGCAGACGACGTAGTCGGCCGGCAGAGTCTCTTCCGTATCCGCGCGCCTGTAGGTCACGCGCGCGCCCGACGCGTCCTGCCCCACCTTCGAGACGACCGCGCCGAAGATGACCTTGCCCTTGAGCCTTTCGGCGAAGGCGCGCGGCAGTTGGTCGTTGCCGCCCTCGATCTTGTGCCAGCGCGTGGTCTCGCCCAGCTCGATGCCGACGTAGTCCTCGACCGCCTCCGCGAACTCGTCCCACCCGACCTCGCTCCGCCGCCCGCGCCTGACCTTAGCGAACACCCCGGCGTCGGGGTAGAAGGGGAGGAGCGGCAGTTTGAACTCTTTGACGTAGCGCAGCGTCCAGTCGTGGTTGTCGGGGATGCGCGCCGCGCCCGCGTCGCCGTACAGCCCCTCTTCGAAGGAGCGCAAGGTCAGCACGCGCCCGCCCGGCCGCTGTTGCGCTTCGAGCACCTTCACGTCGTGCCCGGCCTTCGTCAACTCGTAAGCGGCCGAAAGCCCGGCCAAGCCCCCGCCTAAGATGACCACCTTGCGCGGCGAGCTTGTGCGCCCGAAACCCGTCTGCGCGCGCGCCGGCACGGCGAGCGCCGCGGCCGCGAGCGCGCCGTGTTTGAGAAAGTCCCTGCGGTCTATGTTTCGCTTCATCTTTAAGGGGTGTGGCTCGAATGCATCGCCACGGCTTTCCACGCCCCGCCCCTGTTAACGAAGGTCAGGGTGTAGAAGACCGTGAGGGGGGCGGCGTCGCCCTTGCCCTCGGCGCCGGCGTAAGAGGAGCGCTGCCGCGGCGAGACGCCGCGCACCACCGCGGTGTCGCCGTAGACGTTGACCGTCACGTCCTTCGTCTCCAGCTTCGAGTACTTCAAAACCCCCGACCCGAGCTGTTCGAGTAACTGCTGCCGCGTCTGCCGCGTGCCTTCGCTGCGCGTCCAGACGAACGTCTCGTCGAGCAGCGGCTCAAGTCTCTTCACGTCGCCCGCGAGCGTGGCCTGCTGGAAGGCGGCCTCGGCGGCGGCGACCTCTTTCCTGACCTCTTCCTCCGCGCGCGGAAGCTTCGTCGCCTGCCAGCTCACGGCCTGCCAACGTCCGCCGCGTCTGAGGAAAGTGCCGGTGTTGAGGAACTTCGAGACCTCGGTCGCGCCGCCCCTTTGGGTCGTGCCGACCAGGCGGAGGGCGACGACGGCCGTGTCGCCGTACTGCTGTATGCGCACGTCCTCGGCGGTGTAGACGGTCTGAGGGTCGCCCGGTTTCGGCGGCGGCGCCGAGCGCACGTCGCGCATGATGTCGGCCTTCCCGACCCGCCGCCCCGAAGAGCCCGTGTAGATCAGGTCTTCGGCCCAGAAGCGGTCGTGCACCGCGGCGTCGTTGCGCCCGGCCCCGGCGAGGAACTCATCAAGCAGCCTCCTCAGCTCCGCCGCGTCCGGCGCCTGCGCCTGTGCGAAGGCGGCGGCCGAAGAGAACAATAACAGAAAGACGGTTGAGAGAATCCGACCCATGCGTGTGCTCCTCCGGTGCGTCGTCCGGGCGAAAAAGGGCGGCCGGCATCATATCCCGAGCGCCGCGGCCGGTACAGAGTTTTTCCGAGAAGCTGCGTCGGAGTTGAAGAGAGGGTGAGAAGGGAGTAGGGGCAAAAAAGAAACCGGGCTGCTACCCGAAGGCAGCAGCCCGATCCCGGTATCCCTTTGAACCGCCGAAGCGATTCGGGGGGACGGCAACCCTTGCATGTACACGCGACAGGCTGCCTGATTTATATTCCGAAGCGTGGCCTGCGGCGGCTCACCCCCGGTCGGCACGGGCTAACTTAGTCAACCTCTCAAGTCCGAAGACCTGGTGCCTCTTGGTTTTTGTTCTGGTGGCTTTACCTCCACCTCCAGTCTACGTTCTGGACAACGAGGCTCAACCGAAGTTGAGCGGCGTTCGCTACTCCGTCGGTTAATTACTCCGTCAGAGCGCCGTCGCGTTTTTATCCGCGCGGCTCGGGAAGTACCCGTCGGCAACTTCCCTGCGCAGGCCTTTCGGCCTCGGCCGGGGCGTCAGTGGCAGCGACGTTTGCCGCTTGTCGCTGTCCTCAGATCGAAGTGTTTCCACCCCAATCTGCCGATCCCCTCGCCGGTCACGACTGCCGTAACAATCGCGACGGGAGCCGGACTATACGTATGCCCGTCGGGGCTGTCAAGACTTTTTTTCGAAAAATTTTTAAGGCGAAATTCCCTCGATATTTGAGCTTTTCAAGGCATCTGAAAAGTTCATCAACAGGCAATTTCCACAGGTGGAAAATTCATCGCCGTTTTGTGGAAAACTTTAGAAGCGTAAATGGTGAATAGTAAATCGTGAATAGAAACTGCGGCTTTAACTATTCACCATTTACCATTCACTATTCACTGCCTTTCAAGAACTGCGCGGCGATTTCGGTGACGCGGCGCCCCTGGAAGCGTGCGGCGTTGAGGGCCGTCTCGTCGGGGCGCGCCTGTCCGTTGTCGCTCTTGAAGGAGACGCCGTAGGGGTTGCCGGCCTGGAACTGGATGGGGTCGGCGTAGCCCGGGCCGACGATGAGCGCGCCCCAGTGGTAGAAGGTGTTGTTGAGCGCGAGAATGGTCGACTCCTGCCCGCCGTGCAGCGTCGCCGCGCTCGTGAAAGAGGAGCAGACCTTGTTGACGAGCTTGCCCGTCGCCCACAGGGGGCCGGTCGTGTCGATGAACTGCTTGAGCTGCGCGGTCGGCAGGCCGTAGCGCGTCGGCGTGCCGAAGACGATGGCGTCGGCCCAGGTCAAATCATCGAGCGTCGCCTCCTGCACGTCCTGCGTCTCCTGCACGTGCTGCGACCAGCCCTCGTTCGAGGCGATGGCCTGCTCGGGCGCCAGCTCCTTGACCTTGCGCAGGCGCACCTCCGCGCCCGCGCCCTCTGCGCCCTCCGCGACCGCCTGCGCCAGCCTGTAGGTCGTCCCCGTCGAACTGTAGTAGATGACTGCTAACTTGACCGCCATGCTTTCCTCCTTCTGGTGTCCGTCTTTGGCGGAGATGCCGGCCGGGGTAGAGAAGTCCCGCCGCGTCTCGCGTCACGCCCTTGATTGTTCGAGGTTCAGTGCCGCGTTTATACCGCGGCGCGGCGCGGCGGCGCAACGTGAGGGCGGCAAAGGTTCTCGGGCATATACCACGTGGTTAACTTTAACTCGGGCCTTATCGCTGGGCCGTCCAATTAAGCAGAGCGCGCACTACCGTGTAGGCGACCGCCGTGCTCGTAATGATCGTCGTCAGGAATCCCAGAAAGAATGTGCTGCCGGACAACACGGAAGCCCCGTACACCTGTCCCAGCAGGATCGTCTTACTGACCGAAAACAGAATCTTACAGAGGCCGGTCGCCACGAAGATGGCGAGCAACAGGATGAGCGGGTACGCGGCCATCATCCCCATCAGAACGGCTTCCCTGCTAAAGCCGTGAGCGAGAACGGCAGCGATGTTCCGATACCACTCGTACGCCAGCAGGAGCGGTTTGAACACTGTAGAGGGCCAGGCGATACTGACAACCACTGCGGCGACGAGCAGTACCGAGACTGCAAAGCACCGCAGCCCCACATCTTCTATCGAGGCGACGAAGCCAATAACAAAGCCGCATGCGAGCACGTAAGGAAAGATCCCTAGTGGGGAGAGGAGAACGATGAGTGCTGTCCCCACGTGCCCCTCGAAGAACGTTATGTAGCTGGCTTCGGACAGCAGGAAACAGACCAGGATGGCGGGCAGGTATGCGAGCGAGCGCTCCCTGCGACTCTTGACGTCTTCGTAGAACCGGAAGGTCGCGCAGACGGCTAGAAAGTCGATGAGGGCCGAACCGGCAATCGTAAAGAGTAGCCCGAAGATAAGATCTAGCGTCCCCTTCCGTCCGAACGGCTCCGAATACGCCTTGCCGAAGTAACGGTCGAAGGCGTCGAACCGGCCCAATTGATGGCTGGAGATGTGATCCATGTAACGCCGGGAGAATCGCTCGTACAAGTCTCGAAGGGCGACAGACCTCTCGTCATTATTGATATAAAAGACGCCTCCCTCGTTCCCTTGCATCTCGTAAGCCAAGGCCAGCTCTTTGCGCCCCTTTTCGGAATTGACAAGGTCGAAGTACTCCGGGTCAACGTCCTTAACGACCTGGCGAATCACGCTGTCCACCTGAGGCGCGTTCCGGTGCCAATCGGAGACGAGCGTGGCCATGATGTACGTGCTGCTCACGAGGCACACCGACAGCGTCGCCAGAAACATGCGCCGCATCCCCCGGCCGTAAACTGCGCCGAACGTCCGGTCGGCAAAAAAGCTCGCCGTTTTCAGTAGAGGGAAACTGAGTTGGTCTGCCTTGAGGTAGAAGCTGCCGAGGTACGCTTCCAGCGTTTTGAAGTCGATCTTGAGGGCGCGTATCGAGATGCCGGCGAGTGTCAGCCAAAACAGGGTACTGCCGACGAGCGAGAACAGGAAGTCGGACTCAATCGTTAGCGAGTTCAGGTGAATTACCTCGCTGATGTACTTGAGAAGTGAAACTCTAGGGCGTCGCTCAGAGCACCCTCCTCCGGCACAAGCCGGAGGATTTTACGAAACCCGTTGTGTATATCATGCCCCGGCTTGCGGCGGAATACAACGGTTCCGGCGCGGGTGCGGGTTGGGCGGGCGTCGTTTATAATCGTCCTTTCGCAGACCATCACATAATCCGCATTGCGTAAGGGGAATGAAGATGACGGTTGAGAAGACGGCGAAGCGGCCCGAGCGTTTGAGATTCGAGGGGCGCGTGCTCTACCTGACGGAGGACGTGTCGCTCATCAGGCGGCAGTTGGAGGGCGGAGAGAATTTCGAGTACGACCCGGCGCGCGCGCTGATGAATAACATCTCGACGGACGAGATCACGCCGGGCTGGGTCTGCTTCTACTACGACGAGACTTTGGGCGAGTACGTCTACGTCGGCATGCGCGAGGGCGCGGTCAAGAAGGACGAGGTCAAGCAGGGCGGGTTCGCGGTCGTCGTCTCGGGTCTCTCGAAGGGTTGCGGCAGCTCGCGCGAGACGGCGCCGTTCGCGGAGAAGGCCGCCGGGTTGCAGCTCGTCATCGCCAAGACCATCGAGAAGATTTACGGGCAGAATTGCCAGAACATCGGGCTTTTGACCTCGACCGACTTCGGGCTGATTGAAAGAATCAAGCGCGGCGAGGAGATTCCGCTCGAAGAGTTCACGCGCGGCCTCGACCCCATCTCGCGGCAGATCGTCGAGTACGGCGGACTCTTCAACTACAACAAGGCGCGGCTCGCGGGCGAGGTCGCGCCGCCGGCCCTCGAAACTAAGCAGCGGCCGATGAACATCGTCGAGAAGATCGTCGCGCGCCACGCCTTCGTCCGCGCGGGCGAAATCGGCGTCGAGGCCGTGAAGCCCGGCGACGCGCTCTTCGCCGTCGCGGACGTGCGCTTCTCGCACGAGTACGTGACGCCGATGGCGGAGTCGCTCTTCAAACAGGCGCTGGGCAAGGACGCGCGCGTGACCGAAGCGGAGTCGGTCTACGCCTTCCGCGACCACCTGACCTTCATCGGGCGCGTAATGCCGGAGGAGAAGAAGCGGATGGGCCTGCTCGACCGCGCCAACGGCCTCGCCACGACGCAGGAGAGTTTCACCGAGCAGCAGGGCATACGGCTCTACGGCGGGACGGAGGAGCGCGGCTCGGAGGCCATCTGCCACAACGCCGTCGTCGAAGACATCGCGCTTCCGGGTCAGCTCGTCATCGGCACCGACTCGCACACATGCATGGCGGGCGTGCTCGGCTGCTTCGCCTTCGGCGTCGGTTCGACCGACATGGCGAACGCCTGGTACACGAAGGACATCAGGGTCAAAGTCCCGGAGGTCGTCCGGTTCGTCTTGAAGGGCGAGAAGCGCGCGGACGTTTCGGCGAAGGACGTGATGCTCGTCATCCTCGCGACCGACTACATGAAGCAGGGCAAAGGCATCGGGCAGGTGCTCGAGTTCGCGGGCGAGGGACTCGCGGGCTGGAACATCGACGAGCGGGCGACCCTGACGAACATGGCGGTCGAGGCCGGCGGCTTCACGGGCATCATCGAGCCGGACGAGGTCACGCTCGAATACTTGAAGAGGACGCGCGGTCTTTCTGAAGAAGAGCTTCGGAAGGGCTTCCTCAAGAGCGACCCGGACGCCATGTACGCCGCGACCTTCGAGATCGACCTGGGCGAGGTGCGCCCGATGGTCGCCACGCCCGGCGACCCGCGCAACGGCCTGCCCATCTCCGCTTTGAGCGAGGCTGTCAAGATCGACATCGCCTACGGCGGGTCGTGCACGGGCGGCAAGATGGCCGACATGGACATGTACGCCGCCGTCTTGCGGCGCGCCGTCGAGCAGGGCCGGCGCGTCGCGCCCGGCGTCCACCTCTACTTACAGTTCGGCTCGCAGAAGATTAAGGAGTACGCGCGCGCCAAAGGCTACATCGAAATCTTCGAGCGCGCGGGCGCCGAGTTGATAGACCCTTCCTGCGGCGCGTGCATCAACGCCGGCCCCGGCGCCTCGCGCAACCCCGAGCAGGTCACGGTCAGCGCGCAGAACCGCAACTTCCCGGGCCGCTCCGGCCCCGGCAAGGTCTACCTGGCGAGCCCTTACGTCGTCGCGGCCTCGGCCGTCGCCGGTCACATCGTCGCCCCGGAAGAGTTCCTCAAAGAGCCGGAGGCCGAGCTGGTCGGAGCTTAAAGATGGGCGTCGTTTCACCCTCCGACATGAAGCTGGCCGCGCCCGGCGGAAGCAAATACGCGCGCGTCGAGCGCGAGCGCCGCTACCTTCTGCAAGGCCTCCCGCCCGGCCTCAAGCTCTCCGACCCGCACGCGCAGATTACGGACAACTACGTGACGGGCACGCGCCTGCGCCTGCGCAAGGTGCGCGACCCGCGCACGAACGAGTGGACGCTCAAGCTCACGCAGAAGCAGGCGCCCGACGCGCCCGACTTCTCGCGGACGCTCATCACAAACATCTACCTCAGCCCGTACGAGTACGAGGTGCTCTCGGTCTTCGAGGGCAACGAGCTGCGCAAGAACCGCTACCCTTACGAGCACGAGGGCAGGCTCTACGCCGTCGACGTCTTCCTCGGGCCATTGCGCGGCCTCGTCCTCGCCGAAACTGACTTCGAGACCGACGCGGAGATGGACGACTTCCCCAGGCCCTCCTTCGCACACTCGGACGTGACGCGCGAAGAGCTGTTCACGGGCGCGCGCCTCGTCCAACTGACGGCCGCAGACCTCCGCGCCGAGATCGCCCGCCGCGGCTAAATCTTCTGCGAAAGAGTAGAGAGATGAACACACGCCCCCTCGCGACCCTTCTCGTCTTCACGCTCCTTTTCGCGCCCGCGTGCGCCTCGGCCGGCACGGGCGGTCACGTCTCCGCGCCGCCGGCGCAGAGCGGCAGCACGACTCCCGCTTCAGGCGGCGGTGCGAACGCGCAGCCTCCCGCGCAGGCGACAGGCGAAGAGAGAGTCTTTCACGGCTCGGTCGCCGACCGGCCCGCGACGATGCACCTGCGCCGCACGCCGGACGGCAAGCTCTCGGGCGCATACTCTTACGACGGGCGCGGCGGCGAGTTGACGCTCAAGGGTTCCGTGGACGCGAAGGGCAACTTCACGCTCGAAGAGTTCGACGGCGCGAAGCAGACGGGCGCGTTCAAGGGCTGGTGGGACGAGAAGGACTACGAGCCCGAGGCGTCCATCTCCGGCGACTGGGCGAAGCCGGGCGGCGGCAGCGACACGACACAGTTCTTCTACTTCGTCGAGCAGCGTTGGCAGGCGGGCGCCCACGTCGTCACGACGAAGAGGCTCGACGAAGGCGGCAGGAAGCACGGCTACTCGGTCAACGTCGAGTACCCGCAGGTCGAGGGCGTCGAAGGGTTCAACCGCCTGGCCCAGGCCTTCGTGACCAAAGAGGTCGCGGACTTCAAGAAGGACGCGGGGCCGGAGAAGGGCGAGAAGGAGACCATGCCCGAGGCTTCGGAGGACTCGCTCACCATCAGATACACAGTGCGCCTCCTGAACGACTCGCTCGTCAGCGTCGAGTTCCCCATCGACTACTACGAGCACGGCGCGGCGCACCCCTCGCACGCCTTCCACGTCATCAACTACGACGTGAAGGCGGGCCGCGAGCTTTCGCTCGCAGACCTCTTCCGCCCCGGCTCGAACTACTTGACTAAAGTCTCCGAGGTCGCCGTCAGACAGGTGCGCCGCTGGAACAGGGACTCGGCCGAATACCCCGGCGGCGGCGGCCAGCCCTACCTCGACGACGCGGGCATCGCGGACGGCGCGAAGCCGGAGGCCGACAACTACCAGAACTGGACGCTCACGCCGCGCGGCCTCGCCGTCACCTTCGACTACTATCAACTCGGCGCATACGCCGCGGGCGCCCCGTCCGTCGTCCTCCCCTACGCGGACTTGAAAGACGTGCTCAAGACGGACGGCCCCGTCGCGCCCCTCCTTAAATGAACCCGCGGCGCGGCGTGATTGCGTTCTATGACTCGCACCCAGACCTTCGCAACACTCTCTATGACTCACACCAAAACCCTCGCAACGTTCCTCCTGCTTCTCACGCTCTTCGCGCACGCCCCCGCGCAGACGAAGCGCGAGGGCCGGCCTAAGACCAAACCCGCGGCGGCGGCCGAGGCCGACCCGCTCGCGGCGCAGAGGCGCGCGCAGGCAGTGGCCTTGCTCACTTCTCTGGCGGACGAGGCGGCCGGCTTCCGCGACGAGACTCTGCGCGCGCGGGCGCAGGCGCGCGCGGCGGACGCCCTGTGGGAGACGGACGTGGAGAAGGCGCGGCAGCTCTTCCGGCGCGCGTGGGAGGCGGCCGACTCGGCCGACCGCGAGGCGCAGCGCAAGATGGACGAGGACATGAACGCGCAGCTCAAGCGCGGCGGCCCCGCCATGTCTTCGACGCCGCCCAACCTGCGCAAAGAAGTCCTGCGGCTCGCGGCGCGGCGCGAGCGCGCGCTCGGCGAGGAGCTGCTGGCGCAGCTCACGAAGGCCAAAGCGGACGAGGCCGCGGACGCGAAGCCGAGGCCGGGCGCGGACACCGCGCAGCGGCTCGGCCTTGCGAGCCAACTGCTCGAAGAGGGCGACACGGAGCACGCCTTACAGTTCGCCGAGCCGGCGCTCGTCCGCGCCAACTCGCAGACCGTCGGGTTCCTCTCGACGCTGCGCGAGAAGGACTCGGCGACGGCCGACCGCCTCTATGCCGCGCTCGTCGCGCGCGTCGAAGCAGACCCCTCGGCGGACGCCAACGCCGTCTCCGCCTTCATGTCGTACCTCTTCACGCCCTACACCTTCTTCAACGTCTCGCGCGGCGGCGCCACCGGCACGGGCACTCTGCGTGGCGACGCGGCGACGCCCCCGCAGGTGTCGGCGGAGCTGCGCGCCAACGTGCTGCGCGCGGCGGCGCGCGTCCTGCTCCGGCCGCAGACGCTCGAAGACTACGAGCGCACCTCCTCGGGGCGCACGGGCACCTACGTCATCATCCGCCGCCTGCTCCCCTTCTTCGAGCAGTACGCGCCCGACCTGACCGCGCCGCTCAACGCGCGCGCCGCCCTGCTCGCGGCCGACGTGCCCGAGAGCGTCCGCGCGAACGAGGCGGCGGGCGACTACGCCTTCCGCCCGCGGCGCGAAGAGGCCGCGCCCGAGCGCGACTTCGTGCAGGAGGCGCTCGACGGCGCCGAGCGCGCGCAGGGGGTGGACGCGCGCGACGGCATCTACGCCTCGACGGCCGTCCGCGCCGCGTGGGCCAACGACGCGCGCGCCGACGAGCTGCTCGACAAGATCAACGACTCCGAACTCGCGCGGCGCGTGCGCGGCTTCATAGACTTCTCCTTCGTCCAGACCGCGCTCAACCGGAAGGAGGCCGAGCCGGCCCTGGCCCGCGCGCGCAAAGGCGACCTCACGCCGTTCCAGCGCGCCTGGGCCTTCGAGCGCGCCGCGGAGATACTCGGCAAGACCGACCGCGCTCGCGCCGTCTCGCTCCTGGAAGAGGCGGCGGACGAGGCGCGCCGCATCGACAACAATGACCCCGACCGCGCACGCGCGCTCGTGGCCGTCGCCACGCGCTACGAGAAGCTCGACCGGCCGCGCGCGTGGGATATCATCTCGGAGGCCGCGCGCGCCGCCAACTCCGCGCCCGACTTCACGGGCGAGGACGGGAAAATGATTTTGCAGTTCCGCACGAAGCACTCGGCCTCGATGACCGACTTCGAGGTGGAGGAGTCCGACCTCCCCGGAGTGCTCGCGGCGCTCGCCGCCGACAACTGGGAACGCGCCGTCCAGCTCGCACAGAGCTTCGGCGGCGAGGCCGCGCGCACCGCGGCGGTCGTCGCCGTCGCCCGCGCCGCGCTGTTGAAGAAGGGGAAGTGAGATGTCGAACCCGGCGACTGTCATCTACACCATCGGCCACGGCCGCCACTCGTGGGCGGACTTCCTCGCGCTGCTCCGGCAGTACGAGATCGAGCTGCTGTGCGACGTGCGCAGCGCCGCGCGCTCGCGCTGGCCGCAGTTCAACGGGCAGGTCTTGGCGGCGAGTCTGAAGCAGGCGGGGCTGGGCTACGAGTGGCTGCCCGAGTGCGGCGGCAAGGTCGTCGCGCCGCCCGAGGAGCTGAACCGCGGGCTGGAGCGCATCATGGAGCTGGCCGCCGACTCGCGCGTCGTGCTGATGTGCTCCGAGTCGAGGCCCCTCACCTCACACAAAGAGCCGCGCGCCAACTGCCACCGCGTCGGCCTGCTCGGCCCCCCCCTGCGCGCCCGCGGCGCGCGCCTCATCCACATCCTCCCCGACGGCGACGCGCTCGAAGTTGACGAGTCTTCGATCCCTTCAATCTGGTAGCCCTTGAAAATTTTAAGACCGCGGGCCTCGCCCCCGCGTCTTTATGCCCGACACCCTCGCGCGCTTTCCCCTTCAGACCGAATAAGGAGAGTGAGGAGAGAACCCTGTCATGAGGATTACGAAGAGCACCCTGTGTGTCGCCGCGCTGCTGTTCGCCTCGGCCGCCGCCTACGCCTTCACGCCCGACCAGCCGCGCATGCAGGCCGCGCGCACGGACTTGCAGGCCGCCCGCGCGCAACTGCGCGACGCGACCCACGACAAGGGCGGCCACCGCGCCCGCGCGCTCGAACACGTCGAGGCCGCCCTCGCCGAAGTCAACGCCGGCATCCGCTTCGACCGTCGCCACGACGACGAGGCATTCCTGCCCGACCAGCCGCACATGGAGGCGGCGCTCGACAAGCTGCGGGGCGCGCGCTCGAACCTCGAAGCCGCGACCGAAGACAAGGGCGGCCACCGCGTCAAGGCGCTCGAACACGTCAACAAGGCCATCGACGAAGTGCAGAAGGGCATCGAGTACGACCGCACGCACTGAGAGAGAAGTGGGCAGTAGGTAGGTAGTAGAAAACCACAGAGACATAGAGGCACAGCCTGTCGAGCTATTGCTTTAGGCTGTGCCTCTGTGTCTCTGTGGTTTAATAATCTCCCGAAGAACTTTCGCGGAGGGCGACGAATGGCGACGAAGGAGAAGGCCGCGGCCGAGCGGCTGCAAGCGCACGACGAGGACGTGAGGCGCGCGCTAGAACAGACGGGCGGCAAGGCGCTCAAGCAGGAGGAGGCCGAGAGGGAGGAGGCCGAGCGCCCGCCGCGCGAGAGGCGCCGGCACAAGTTCTGGATCGGGACGTACCTCTTCGGGCTGGTCGCGCTCGCCGCGCTGCACTACGCGGTGCGTTTGCACTTCTTCGACTTCGCCGACGACTACCGGCCGCCGGTGCTGCGCGCCGTCTCGGGCGCGATGGCCGTCCTCCTCGTGCTGACGGGGGCGCGGCTCGTGGACGCCTTCCTCATCGACCCACTCTCGGACGCCGTCTCGCGCTACAACCTCCACCGGGTCTTGAAGCTCGCCGCTGGCGCGGCCATCGTGCTCATCGTCGTCTCGGTGCTCTTCGCCAACTGGTACACGGCGGCCGTCTCCTTCGGCGTGCTCTCGCTCGTCGTCGGCCTCGCCGTGCAGACGCCCTTCACGAGCCTCCTGGGCTGGGTCTACATCATCGCGCGCGCGCCGTACCGCGTCGGCGACCGCATCAAGATCGGCGAGGCGGCGGGCGACGTGATCGACGTGGGCTATCTGGACACTACTCTCTGGGAGTTCGGCGGGGATTACCTTTCGACCGACCACCCTTCGGGCCGCGTCATCCGCTTTCCCAATTCGCAGGTGCTGTCGAGCCCCGTCTACAACTACTCCTGGCCGCTCTTCCCGTACATCTGGAACGAGATCACGTTTCAGGTCGCCTACAACAGCGACCTCGAATTCGTCGCCGAGGTAATGCGCGAGGTGGCCGAGGCCGAGATCGGCGAGACGATGCGCGAGCGCATCCGCACCTACCGCGAGCTGCTCGCGCAGACGCCCGTGGACGAGCTACAGGTGCGCGAGTACCCCTCGGTCGTCTTCCGCGTCAACCAGAACACCTGGATCGACGCGACGGTGCGCTACCTCGTCGAGCCGCGCGAAGCCGGCCGCGTCAAGACCCGCCTCATCCAACATATGCTCCGACGCCTCAACGCCGAATCCGAACGCGTCGGCTTCCCGAAAGACAACATGCGATGAAACGGGTGCTGGGTTCTAGGTGCTGGGTTCTGGTTTTGTCTTCCCAGCACCCAGCACCCAAAACCTAACACCCGTTTTCAATTCATCGTCATCAGCGCCGCGTAGGTCTCGATGCCGTCCCAGAGGTTCTGGAGGCGGATGTTCTCGTTCTCGGCGTGCTGGTTGTTGTCGTAGTTGGCGACGGGGACGGTGAGGGTCGGGGCGCCCAAAGTCTCGCGGATGAGCGAGAGCGGGAGGCTGCCGCCGAGCGTGGGCATGAGGACGATTCTTTCGCCCGAGGTGGACTGCACGGCGGCGACGACGGCGCGCGAGACCGGCAAGTCCATCCGCGTGCGCTCGGCGTTGTAGCCGCCGGGCGAGACGCTCAGTTTAGCGACGAGCGGGTGCGCGAGTCTCTCTTCGTCGGTCGGGTCGCGCTCGGTGACGTAGAAGCCCTGGGCGCGGATGTGCTCGCGGAGGCGTTCGACCTGGCGCCGGTGGTCGTTGCCGAGGACGAGGCGGAGGTCGAGCGCGGCGACCGCGGTCGTGGGGATGACGTTGCGCGCGAGCGCGCCCGTCTCGGCGCTCGAAAGGCCGTTGACGTTGAGCGAAGGCTCGTTGATGAGTTCGACGAGCGGGCGGCCCGCGCCTTCCGGACGGTTGAGCCCGAGCTCCTTCTTCAACTCCTCGTCGTAGGCCGGGACGTCCGCGAGCGCGCGCCGCTCGGCTTCACCCAGAGGCGCAACGTCTTCGTACCAGCCTTTAATCGTCACGCGGCCGCGCTCGTCCTTCATCGAGGCGAGCAGGCGCGCCAGAATCATCGCCGGGTTCGGCGCCCAGTTGCCGTAATGCCCGCTGTGCAGAGGCCGCTTCGGGCCGTAGACGGTGACCTCGACGTTCGTGTCGCCGCGCACGCCGAAGACGACCTGCCTGCGCCCCGACTGGTGGACGGGGCCGTCGCAGATGACCCAGGCGTCTGACGAGAGCAGCTCCCTGTACTTCGACAGAATCTCGGGGAGGTGCGGCGAGCCGGCCTCCTCCTCGCCCTCGAAGAAGAACTTGAGGTTGACGGTCGGCTGGATGTCCTTCGCGCGCAGCGCGTCGAAGGCCGTCAGGATCGACATCACACCCGCCTTGTCGTCCGACGAGGAGCGGGCGTAGAGACGCCATTCGGGGTTGATGGCCTCACCCTCCGAAGGCATCGGGAGTACCGTCCCGCCCTTCTCGAAAGGCGCCGTGCGCAGCGTCGGCTCCCACGGCTGCGTGCCCGTCCACTTGCGCGGGTCGGTCGGCTGGCCGTCGTAGTGTGCGTAGAAGATGACCGTCCTGGTCGCGCCCGGCCGTAGCCACTCGCCGTAGACGGCGGGCGGCGCGCCTCGCGTCGAAGCTTCGAGCAGTCGAGGCTTGAGCCCGCGCGCCTGCATCATCTCCGAGAGGCGCGCGGCGTTGCGTCTGATGCCTTCCGAGTCCGAAGCGACGTTCGGGATGGAGAGCAGTTCGACGAACTCGCGCAGGACGCGGTGCTCGTTGGCGCGTCGGTATTCGCGGACGGGGTTGTTCGCCTGCGAGAACGCGGGCTGGCAGAGCAGGAGCGACGCGGCGACCGCGCGAATGAAGCTTCTCGACATGAGCCTTAAAGCAATTTCAAATTTGAAATTTCGAATGCCAAAGTTCTCACGTGCCCTCGGCGACGGCGCCGCCGCGGCGGTACTCGCCGGCGTAGGCGCGCGCGAAGTAGGCGGCGAGCAGGAAGGCCACGAACATGATGCCGGCCGCGACCCAGAAGGTGCGCTCCACCGAGGCGTCGCTCATCCTGTGCGGCTTGCCGTCGTAGCCCAACGTGGCGGCGGCGCTGTAGATGAGCGCGGCCGAAATGAGCGGCCCCACGACGCGCGAAAGGCTCGCCACCGACTGCGTCACGCCGAGCACGCCGCCCTGCTCGCCCGCGCCCGCGCTCTTCGAAGCGAGCGACGTGAGCGAAGGCGTCGCCAAACCGTTCCCCAGAGCGAAGAGCGCCCCCAAAGCGAGCAGCGCCGGCGTCCCCGTGTGCGGCCCCGTCAGAGGGATGAGGACGAGGCTCGCCGTGAACAGCAGCGCCCCGGCGATGACCAGCAGTGGCTCGCCGAACGCCTTCACCAGACGGCCGATGAGCCCGCCCTGCACCGCCGCCCCGATGACGCCGACGAAGGCGAAGACCCAGCCCGTGTCGTGCGCGTCGAAGCCGAAGCGGTAGAGCGTGAAGAGCCCGAACGACGTCGTCATCACCGAGAAGGCCGTCACGAACAGGAAGTAGACGGCGAGCACGAACGCGAGCCGCGGTTGGCTCACCGCGTTCAGGAGCTGCGACCAGCGGCCGGTCGCCGCCGACGCGCGCGCCGGGTGGTCGGGCGTCACCGTCTCGGGCAGCACGAAGTAGAGCAGCGTCGCGTTCGCTAAGGAGAGCGCGCCCGCGAACAGGAAGGGCACGTTCACGCCCCAGCGCGACAGGACGCCGCCGATGGCCGGCCCGAAGATGAACCCCAGGCCGAAGGCCGCGCCGATGAGTCCCATCCCCTTCGCCCGGTTCTCCTCGGTCGTCACGTCGGCGATGTAGGCCTGCGCGGTCGAGATGTTCCCGCCCGTGACGCCGTCGATGATGCGCCCCGCGAAGAGCATCCAGAGCGTCGTCGCGAAGCCCATGACGAAGAACCCGAGGCCCGTCCCCAGCAGGCTGAAGAAGAGAACGGGGCGCCGCCCGTACCTGTCGGAGAGCCGCCCCAGGATCGGCGTGAAGACGAGCTGCATCACCGAGTAGGACGCGAAGAGCAGCCCGACGACCCGCGGGCTCGCGTCGAACTTCGTCCCCTCGACGTAGAACGGCAGGACGGGGATGACGATGCCGAAGCCCACCAGGTCGATGAAGACCGTGACGAAGATGACCAGCAGCGGAGAGCGCTTCATGAATAGCTGTCAGCGGTCAGCACTCAGCTTTCAGCTTTGGGTTTGGCTGAAAGCTGAGTGCTGACCGCTGACAGCTTTTTTAACACAGCCTTCGCGCGACGCGCCAACTTGCGCTACACTCGGGGCAGTTACCAAAATCACGGGAGAAGGGTTCAAATGTCGGTGGCTCCAACTGAAGAGGGGGAGGGGCGCGTCCTCGTCATCAAGCGCGTGCACGAGGAGGCGCGGGACATCCGCGCGTTCGACGTGCTCCCCGAGGGCGCGTCGGACTGCCACGACTTGCCGTTCGTGCCGGGGCAGGTCGCGGTGCTCGAAGTCGAGGGGCTGGGGCGCGCTTACTTCGCCATCGCGAGCGCGCCCGAGGACGAGGAGCTCGAGTTCCTGGTGAAGCGCTCGAACGACCCCGTGAGCCGCGCGCTCTACGAGACGCCGCCGGGCGGGCGCGTGCGCCTGGCCGAGATGGCGGGGCACGGTTTCGACCTGAAGGCGCAGGAGGGGCGCGACCTCGTCTTCGTGGCGATGGGGACGGGCGTGGCGCCCCTGCGTTCGGCGCTGCGTTCGGTACTGCCGCGGGCCGAGAAGTACGGGCAGGTCGTGGTGCTCTACGGCGCGCGCACGCCGGAGGACTTCTGCTACCGCGACGAGGTGGAGGCGTGGCGCGCGGCCGGCGTCGAGCTGCGGCAGGTCATCTCGAGGCCGGACGGTTACGAGTGGGCGGGGCAGACCGGCTACGTCCAGTCTCTGCTGGATAACGTGCTGCCGACGCTCTCCGACCCGGTGGCCCTCGTCTGCGGCTCGCGCGAGATGATCGAGCAGACGCGCGACCGCCTCCACGAGATGGGCTTCGAGCCGGAGCGGATTCTGACGAACTACTGATAGAAGTTTAAGCAGCCCCGAAGGGGCGTCATGAGATAGCCAGGGGCAGAGCGAAGGCGCAAGCCTGAGCGCCGCCCCTGGTCACGGGACGCACAAACGTTTAAGCCCCGAAGGGGCGGAATATCATGCGGCGATATTCCGCCCCTTCGGGGCTTATAACCTTTTCTTACGACTATCACCAGGGGCGTTGCCCCTGGCTTTCACATTCCGCCCCTTCGGGGCTTTATCCCCATTCCCCTTACGGAGCGGGCGGGTAGGTCATGGTGAGCGGGTCGGGGAGCGGGATGCGGCGTATCTGGCCGGTGGCCGCGATCTTCGTCAAGCTGTACTCGGGGTGGTCGGGGTTGCCCTTCGTGATGTCGTCGATGTTGCCGACGACGAGGATGACGAGCTTCGAGGGGTCGAGGTACTTCTGCGCGACGCGCTGCACGTCGTCGGCCGTGACGGCCGCGACGCGCTGGCGGTAGGTGTCCCAGTAGTCCGCGGGCCGCTTCGTGTACTCGTCCTGCGCGAAGGTGCCGGCGACGAGCGCGGCCGTCGAGAAGATGCGCGGGAAGGTCTCGATGGCCGAGTTCTTCGCCGTCTGCAACTCCTCGTCCGAGACCTTCGACGTGCGGATGCGGCCGATCTCGTCCAGCACGATCTGGATGGCCTGCGACGTGGACGCGCTCTTCGACTGGAACGAGGCGCGGAACGTGCCCGGGTAGTAGACGCCCATCCCGTACGAGGAGCCGGCCGAGTAGGCGAGCCCCTCGTCGGAGCGCACGCGCGACATGATGCGCGACGTGAAGCCGCCGCCGCCGAGGATGTCGTTCATGATCTCCAAGGCGTACGAGTCGGGGTTGCCGCGCATCGAGCCGGTGTGGCCGATGCTGACGCGACCCTGGTTCACGTCCGGCTTGTTGACCGTGTAGATGCCCGCGACCGGTACTTGCGTCGGCTTCGGCACGTCGGGCACGGCCGCCTTGTTCGCGGGCCAGCCCTTGAAGGCCGCTTCGAGCTTCGCCAACAGCTCGTCCGTCTTGAAGTCGCCCGAGGCGGCGATGATGAAGCCGCCCGGCTGGAAGTACTTCTGGTGGAAGTCGACCAAGTCCTGGCGGGTGATCGATTCGACGGAGGCCTTCGTCGTCTCCTTCGTCGAGAAGTGCTCGGCGCCGTAGAGCAGGCGGTTCCACTCGCGCGCCTCGATGCCGGACGTGTTGTCGTTGCGCCGCTCCATCGCCTGCAGGATTTGGCTCTTGGCGAGCTTGAGGCGGTCTTCCTGGAACGCGGGCGTGCGCAGCATGTCGAAGTAGAGCGCGAGCCCCTTGTCGACGTCCTTGGCGAGCAGGTTGAGGTTGGCGTTGCCTTGCGTCGAGCTGACGCCGCTCGAAATCTGCGCGGCGAGGAAGTCGGCGGCCTCGTCGAACTGCTCGGCCGTCATCTTCTGCGTGCCGCCGGCGCGCATCTGGCTGCCGACGAGGGCCGCGAGTCCCTCCTTGCCCGCCGGGTCGAGGTAAGAGCCGGTGCGGACGAGCGTCGAGATGTTGACGAGCGGCAGGTCGTGGTCTTCGACCGCGTAGACGACCACGCCGTTCGAGAGGACGTGGCGATACTTGTCGCGCTTCGGCGGCGCGTAGTTGAGCGGCGTGTACTTCAGCTCGCGCGGGTGCGCGGGGATGCCCGAAGGCTGCGCGGTCTGCGCCAGCGCGGCGGCCGGCGCGGCCGCGAGCAGCGTGAGCGCGAGGAGCAGCGCCGCAAAGGTTCTGCTGATCTTCATGACTTACTTCGTACCTCCTTCGAGCTGCTTGAGGCGATCCTCCAGCATCTTCTTCACGACCTGTAGGCCCTTCTGCTTGTCGGCGGGGGCCGAGGCTCCCATCTGCTCGACTTGCTGGAGGATGGCGCGCACCTGCTCGGCCTTCATCTGCGGGAGCGCGGCGCGGAGCCGGCGCACCTGCTCCTTCTCCTGGTCGGAGAGGCCGGCGAGCGTGGCGTCTTCCGCGTCGCCGCCCGCCGCCGCCTTCGTGCGGTAGATGGCGACCGTGCGGTTCTCGGGCGTGAAGTACTTGTTGGCGACGCGGCGGATGTCCTCGGCCGTGACGGCCTGCACGCGCGCGGGGTCGGTGTTGATGGACGACCAGCTGCGGTTGGCGTCGCGCAGGAGCAGCTGCACCATCAGCCCGAAGTTCGACTGCAGCCCGCGGAACTGGTCGGCGGACGACTGGTTCTTAATCTTCTGAAGCTCCTCGGCCGGGACGAGTTCCTTCTGAAGTTTCTCGATCTCGCGGTAGAGCGCCTGCTCCACCTCCTCGGGCGTCTTGCCCGGCTTGGCCGTGCCGCGCAGCTCGAAGTAGCCCTCGTACTTGTTGCCGTTCTGGTTGGCGGAGGCGTTGTTGGCGACCTCCTGCTGGAGCACGAGCGACTTGTAGAGGCGGCCCGTCCGGCCGCTCAGGATGTCGCCGAGCACGCTAAGCACGAAGTCGTCGGGGTGGCCGTCGGCCTGCGTGTGGTAGCGGACGCGCACCTGCGGGCTGGTCTCGGCGTAGGCGATCATGCGCTGCTCGGCGAGCTGCTTCATCTCCTGCGTGCGGACGGGCTCGGGCTCGCGCGGCCCGCGCGGCAGCCGGCCGAAGTACTTCTTCGCCAGCGCGGTGGCCTGCGCCGGCTCGAAGTCGCCGACGAGGCAGGCCGTCAGGTTGTTGGGCGCGTAGTTGACGGCGAAGTAGTCGAGCGCCTCCTCGCGCGTGATGGCTTCGAGGTCGGAGGGCCAACCCACCACGGGCCAGCCGTAGGGGGAGGACATCCAGAACAGAGCGTCGAACTGCTCGTCGAACTTGCCCGTCGGCGTCGAGTCGGTGCGGAGCCGCCGCTCCTCGTGCACCACGTCGCGCTCGGAGTAGAACTCGCGGAAGACGGGGTTCAGGAGGCGGTCAGATTCCATCCAGAACCACAGCTCGAGCTTGTTGGCCGGGACGTTGAGGAAGTAGACGGTGAAGTCGTTCGAAGTGCCGGCGTTCATGCCCGACGCGCCGGCCGTCGTGTAGACGCGGTCGAACTCGTCCTTGACCATCAGCTCCTTCTCGCGCTTGGTCAGCTCGTCGAAGCGGGCAAGGAGCTGCCTGTAGTTATCGGAGCGGTTCTTGGGGTCTTTCGGGTCGTCGATCTCGCCGACGCGCGCGCGGCGGATGAGTTCCTTATCCTCGGCGCGCATCTGCGCGCGCACGTCGTCCATCTCTTTGAGGAGTTTCAGATTCGCCTCGATGTCCTTGGTGCCGATGGTGCGCGTACCCTTGAACATCATGTGCTCGAAGAGGTGGGAGAGGCCGGTGATGCCCGGGCGCTCGTTGACCGAGCCGGTGCGCGTGATCCAGCCGGCGGCGATGTTGGGGTCGCCCTTGCGCGGCACCATCAGCACGCGCAGGCCGTTATCCAACACGACCTCCTGCACGGGCACGTTCTGCGCGCGCGCGCCCGCGGCACACAGGAAGAGCGCGAGCAGGGCTAGGGTAAATCTTCTCATGCTGCTTACCTCGAATCCTTCTAAGGGGATTTAGATTGTGGGTTGTGATTCCGGAGTCTTTATAAGGAGACGGCGGAAGCGACGTTACTACGAAGCGTAGCGCCCGAAAGTTTTACACGCGACCGGGGGGCTGCGCAACCGCGCATTCGCGGGTTAGAAACACGAAGGCCCGTCCATTTTCCTGGACGGGCCTTCGCGCGTTTGGGGGAAGCCGGGGAGTCTTACTTCTGCTGCGACTCGGCCTGCTTCTGGACGAGAGCTTCGAGGGCGGCGAGCCGCTGCTCGAGGGTGTTCACCTTGCTGCGGAGCTGCTCGACCTCCTGGGCCTTCTCCTGAAGCTCAAGGGTCTTGGCGTCGAGCGCCTTGACGGCCGCGAGGCTCACGCCGACCGCGTCCTGGATGCCGATGGCCTTGTCGGTCGTCCCCAGCTGGAACGCGCCGTAGAAGTCCTCCGCCATCGGGCCGAGGTGGCGCGACTGCTGGCCCTCGGCGATGTAGTTCCAGGTCGAGACCGGCACCTTGCGGAGCCGCGCGAGCACGTCGTTGCCGTCCACGCCGAGGAAGTTCTCCTTCGTCGTGCGGCTCGAAGTGCAGTTGAAGACGCCCGAGCCTGCGGGCAGGTTGCAGCCCGTGGTGCCCGCGAGGTTCGTGCGCAGGCGGACGCCGCCCGTGGCGCGGATGGCGAACTCGTTGTTCGCGGTGTTGCGGAACGTGTCGGCGCTCGCGGTGGCCGAGCCGTCCGACCAGACGAACGTGCCGGTGAAGCCGTTGTTCGAGGCGAACTTGCCCATCGCCGTCGTGTGATCCTGGTCGGCCGTCACGTTGTAGCCGATGGCGACCGCCGCGAGGCCGTGGATGTTGAAGCTGTCGGGGTCGCACTTGCCGTTGATGAGCGGGCCGCCCGACTTGGCGTTGTTGCCGAGCGCGACGCCGTAGGTGTCGCACACGCGGTTGCCCGCGCCGGCCGAGAACCCGGCCGCGCCCTTCACCTGGTTGCCGCTGCCGAAGACGATGGACGAGGTGGACTCGGCCGAGTTCGTGTCGCCGAAGGCCAGCGCGTAGAGGCCGATGGCGGTCGAGTTCGAGCCGCCCGCCCACGAGAAGAAGCCGACGTTCGCGTCGTCCCACTCCGCGTCGGCGTAGCCTGAGCGGAACGCGCCCTTGTAAGAGTCCCACGAAGTGCGGTAGCCCTTGCCCTGCATGGGCGAGACGCCGATGCCGAGGTTGCCGGTGGCGACGAAGCTGCCGTTCTGGAAGACCTTGAACCAGGCGGGCGTGTGGCCGCCGGGGCCGGAGCAGCAGGTCGAGCCGCCGCGCAGGTTGATCATCGGGGCCGTGCCGTTGGCGTCGCCCACCGAGAGCTGCTCGGCGCCGGGGACGAACTTGACGAAGTTGGCGTCCGTGTAAGCCTTGTTGGTCGCGTCGGTCGCGCTGACGGGGTTGCCGACGTTCGTGATCGCGACGCCGTTGGACGAGAGGCCGTTGACGAAAGTGTTCTGGCCCGTCCACGCGTTCTGCGCGTTGAGCTTCGCGACGTTCGGCGACAGGCGCGCCTCGCTGATGACGCCCGCCGTGCCCACGTCGTTGATGGCCGAGACGATGCTCGTGCCCGAGGGCGTGCCGCCGCCGGCCGTGGCCGACGTGAGCTTCGTGCCGTCGGGGAAGATAAGGCCGTTGCCCGCGCCGCTGATCTTGATGTTGCCGCCGTTGACTTCGAGCTTCTGCGTCGCGGGCGTGAAGTTGGTGCCGATGCCGACGTTGCCGTTGTTGGCGTCGACCGACATGCGGACTTGGGCGTTCGTGCCGAAGTAGAAGGGCACCGCCCCCATCGAGGTCAGGAAGATGTTGGGCTGCGCGCTGTTGTACTGGTAGCGGCCGCGCTCGGCGCCGTTGCCCCAGATGGAGATGGCCGAGAAGCCGTTCGGGTCGTCGTTCCTGACCACCAGCTGCGTCATCGTGTCGAAGGACGAGCCGTTGAAGGGCTGATCCTTGCGCACCTCGAAGACGTTGCCCGGGGTGGCCGTCCCGACGCCCACCCTGCCGTTGGACTCGGTCATGACCGAGTCGCCGAGCGTGCCCGCGCCGTCGAGCCACTTGGAGAGCTTGTTGGCCGTGCCCGAGCCGGCCAGGGCGGCGGCCGTCGGGCCGCCGGCGGTCACGGTGTTCGTGTGGAGCAGGTTGGTGCCCGACTTGAGGCCGCCGGCCGAGGTCAGCACGGTGCCGTCGTCGAAGCGGATGCCGCCGCGCGCGCGGATGGTGCCCGCCACGTCGAGCGTGTCTTCGGGGTTGGCGGTGCCGATGCCGACGCGGCCGTCCGCGGTGACGCGCATCTGCTCGCGCTCCTGGCCCGAGAAGACGTCGCCCGTGCGGAAGGTGAGCGCGCCCGAGGTCGAGGTGACCTGGCCGTCAGTGCCGTCGTGCGCCGTGACGGTCACGGCGTTCGACTTCTTCGCGCGCGCCGCGGCCAGCACGTCGTCGGACTCGATGCCCGCGGCCAAGAGCGCCTTCGCGTAAGAGGCCTTCAGCTCCGGCTCGCCCTCCTTGCCCAGAGAGGCGCGGCCCGAGGCGACGGTCACGCCGCTCAGCCTGCGGCCGGCCTGCCCCTGAATGTCCTCGGCCGTCAACACGGCCAGGTACGAACCGTCGGCGAGCCCCTGCCCGTCCCAGTCGTAGATGCCGCCCGCCCGGAAGCCCGAATCGAAGAGGCGGGAGCCGTCGGCCGCGTAGACTTCGAGGCGGACGCGGCGTGCCTCGCCCGGCGCGACGAAACGCACGCCCGCGGCGGTCGAAGAAGCGGCGACGGCGGGGCCCCCCTCGGCCCGCTTCACCGCGGCGTCTTGTGCCAGCACCGGCCCGGCCAGCAGCAAGGCAGACGTAGAGATAGCAAGTATGCGACGTATGACGGACATGGTATTTATGAAACCTCCGAATCAGATCCCTTCAATCTGGGCCGGGGAAAATCCCGGCCACTCACATACGCGCAAATCGCGCCGCGAAAGGATCAGAGGAGGTTTCGGGCCACGCCCGCCGCGTACCGTCTAACGCCGCCTTGATTTCCGTCCCGGCTTCGGCGCTTCCTGGTTCGCCGCGTCGTCGTCGTACTCGTTCTCGAAGGAGAAGACCGCCTGCGGGAAGCGCGCGCGCAGCTGCTTCTGCGCGGCCAGCGTGAGCCGGTTGTTCCCCATGAAGACCTTCAGGCCCCTTCGCTTCGCCAGGGACTGCGGCAGCGCGACGCCTCCGTTCGCGTTCACCGAAAGCTCTTCGAGGTTCGGCAGCTCGCCGACGAAGGCGGGGATTTGGCGGATGCTGTTGTAGTCGAGCGCGAGCTTCTTCAAACCGCGCAGCCCGGCGACCTGCGGCGGCACCACGTCCAGCCCGTTCCGGCCGAGGTCGAGCTCCTCCAGACCCTGCAACTCGCCGAGCGTGTCCGGCAGGGGCTTACTCTTGCCCGGCCTCTTACTCTCCAGGTCGCGCGGGTCGAGCGCGCCGTAGAGCCGCAGCACGCGCAGGTTCGACAGCCGCCCGATTGAGCGCGGCAGCACGACGTTCATCGAGCAGCCGTTACCGTTGTCGATGACCAGCTCCCGCAGGTTCCGCAACTGACCCAGCTCTTCCGGCAGGTCAACCAGCTTCTCCATGCACGCGAGTTCCAGCGCCTCCAGATTGACGAGCCGCCCCAGCCCGGGCGGCAGGTGCTTCGCCTCCGGGTCTTCCGGCCCCAGCGTCAGACGCCGCACCTTCGACGGCTCGCGCAGAGCCTTCCCCAGACTGTCGTAAGCCCCCTCGTCCTGCCGCGCGAACGCCGCGCCCCCTGCGAAGAGGTGAAGGGATAAGAGCCCAATCGCAAATCTAGTCAGCAAGCTTACTCTCAAGACGTCTCCTCCATTAACAAGTGAAAGACTTCGTGGCCGGATAACCGTTGTCGGTTCTAACACAAAGTGAGAGCCACCTCCATCAGACATCAACCACACTCGCTCACAAAGCGAGGCAATCCGCCGGACGTGTCGGCCAGGAATTCTGACTATTGACACCCTACATCGGTAGGAATATCTTGCCAGCGTAACATCACGCACACGGTAATCGTCTTAGAAGCTCACGTGGACTCATTTACCCTTTCTAACCCGGCTAGATGAGGCCCCACCAAGCCCACGTCACCATAAAGAATCTATGTCCGACGAGATGCTCAAGAACGGCGCTCTGAGGGGTTTGGGATTTGCCGTGATTGTGGCTGCCTCTCAGGTACCTCTCATCGGGGCGGCCGCCAACTGGTGGGATAGCGCGCGTCAAAATCCCGGGCTCACCGCATTCGTCGTCCTGGCGTATGAGGCAGGAGTCCTCGCCCTCGCCTTCGGTAGGAAGGTCTGGAGTAAGCTTGAGCCCGATATCGTCGAAGGGACGGCCGACCGTGTAAAGGTATACACAGCCACCTTACTTTCAGGATTTCGTCGCCGGTATAAACAACAAGTCATCCGCGACCACGGGGTCTTTAATGTGCGCGGTTTAGGTCTGGTCAACACTTACACGTTATCGCTTGACCAGGTCTTCGTAGACCTGCGCATACACCCCAGTAACCCTCAAAAATTTAACAGAGACCTTATCTCCCAAAGCGACGTTTCCGGAAACAGGCCGATCTGGGATTTTTTACGTTCGACACAATCGAAGGCGTCCGAGGCGACTGCGCTTGCCATCATCGGGCCGCCCGGTTGCGGCAAGACGACGCTGCTTCAACACATGGCTGTGACCCTGGCCGGCAATCGCCAGCGCTTCTACCGGGTGCGGGCGTATATCCCTGTGCTGCTGTTCCTGCGCGATCACATAGAGGCCATCACACAGGAAGACTGTCCGTCGTTGGGCGACCTGGTTCAAGATTATTTTGAGAACAGGAAACAGTTTGCGACGCTCAAGCCGCCGTCAGGCTGGTTCAAGGCGCGCCTTGAGCGTGGCGGCTGCATGGTGCTCCTCGACGGGTTAGACGAAGTAGCCGAACTCCAGCAAAGGAAGGTCGTCTCGGCATGGGTCGATAATCAGATTAAGAACTACCCGCGGTGCCGGTTCATCCTTACCGCACGCCCGCAAGGCTATCTTGACGCGCCGTTGCAGCGGGCGCACGTTTTAGAGGTGCAGCCGTTCAATCCCGTTCAAGTCCAGAGATTTATTGAAAGCTGGTACCTGGCTAACGAAATAATGAGTTCCGGCAACCGCAACGACGAGGGCGTGCGAAACAGGGCTCAAAAGGATGCCGACGACCTGCTTCAACGCCTGCGCAAACTACCTTCCTTAAATGAGCTGACCGTCAACCCCCTCTTACTTACGATGATAGCGATGGTGCACCGTTATCACGGCGCGCTGCCGGGCAGCCGGGTTGAACTGTACGCTGAAATATGTGAGGTGCTGCTAGGCCGTTGGCGGCAGACTAGGGGGCTACAGGATCAACTTAAAGCCGCACAGAAGCTTGTCGTCCTGAGACCTCTGGCGGCTCAGATGATGAGGCGCAAACTGCGGAAGATTAACGCCACAGACGCGGAGTCGGTTATCCGTGTGCCGCTGGAGGAGGTCGGGTGGGGCCAGGCAACCGCCGGCAAGTTTTTGTTCGAACTCCAAAGTAGTAGCGGCCTGTTATTAGAACGTGAAACCAGACAGTGGAGCTTCGCGCATCTCACTTTCCAGGAGTATCTCACCGCCGCGCATTGGCTGGAACAGACAACCGCGACTCACAACTGGAGCACAATGGTCGGCGACAGTTGGTGGCACGAGACGCTACGGCTGTACGCCGCACAGGGCGACGCCACACAACTGGTTAGAGCCTGCTTGGAGGTCGACGACCTGCTGGCCTTGACGCTTGCCGCCGACTGCTTGCGCGAAGCGCTTAAACTCGACCCGGCGGTGCGCCGTATGGCCGAGAGTCGTATCGTCGCCGACCTGGAGTCACCCGACTACAAGCGCCGACAGTTAGCCGCCGAAGTTCAGTTATCGAATCGCCTTAAATCCCTGCACCGCATGTCCGAATGGGACGATATTGACCTCCAATATCTGACCTGCGCCGAATATCAACTGTTCCTGGACGAGATGCGTTCGCAGGACAAGCATCACCAGCCGGATCATTGGACACAAGCATCTTTCCCCTCCGGCCGGGCCAGTGAGCCTGTGACAGGAGTGCGGGCTGAAGACGCTAGGGCGTTTTGCCTGTGGCTCACGCAAAGGCAGGGCGGCAGCACCCGCTACCGTTTACCTCGTCCCGAGGAGGCCAGCCAATTCCCAGCGCAAACGCCCGAACTGGGCTCATGGTGTGTTGATGACGACGGTTCGGCCTTCAGTATCGTGGGACTGACGGATGCGTGCAGGAACACGATCAGGCAGCACCTTTCCAGTCTCTCGACCCTCCCCCTGCCCCCCGTGGTCGAAAGTTTTATAGGTCTTTCCAACGTTCCCGTCCTAAGCTTCGGCGGTAAAATTTTTCAAGTGGTGGTGCTTTACTTAGGCCGTCAACTCGATAAGGCCACGGCCGTCGATAGCATCTTCGAAGGGGCGATGGATCGGACGCTGGGGAACGCCCACGGCGACGATGGGGGCGCGTGCCGAGCCGTCGCCCGCGGACTCGCGCAACAGCTCATTCGTTCGATTGACCTTGCGCGAGCCCGCACGCCGCGGCTTGATCGTAGCTTGAACCGTGATCGGGCAGGCGTAATTGCTTTTGAGACAGAACGTGCGCGCGCCTTTAGCGAGGCCAGCGCCTTCGCCCAAAATATCCATAACTCCAAGTCATCGGATTCAATCGTCGGCTATGCGGACGAGATTCTTAACTCCATTCTCGCGCTCGGCGATATCTCATCACACTATTACCAGATGGCCTCCGTGCCTCCCCCGATTGACTCAAAGGAGGTTCTACTGCAACGGGCTCATCTGATACGAGACATCGCAGCAGCGGTTGCCGCCAAGGTTAAAATCGACAGGCGGCGGGCTCAGCGGCAGTACGTCGCGCGCATTCTTGAATACGCTTATTCAGGTTATCAGGAGAAGTTCTATCAATTTAGTCCGTCAGTGCAACCCGCGGCCCCCGCATTCCCCACCCGAAAACCCGTCAGAGAGTTGACGGTTGAAGAAGTATTAGAGATTTTTTGGTGGATCACAATAGTCGTCGCCCGCGAAGAAGGCAGACTGCCAGCGTGGGATGGCATTCGAATCGTTCGGGAACAAGCACAATAGCAATTACCTCACAGCAGTTCTTACTTCCCGAAATTTTCTCACTTTATGCTCCGTCACTTCAGGATTCATGCCCGAACTGACAGATAGTTCGGCCGCCGCAGGCAGCGAACGGGCGCGGGCGGCCTTGCTGAATGAATGCTCATTCAGTATGATGGGGTTCGAACCGGCAGGGAAATTCTAAAAAAGCTTCGGAGTCGAAATCCCCTTATGCTTCGGATTGAAAAGGCCGCCGTCCTGGGCGCGGGCACGATGGGCGCGCAGATCGCCGCGCACCTCGCCAACGCGGGCATCCCCACGCTGTTGCTAGATATTGTGCCGAAGGAGCCGACCGCGGAAGAGCACGCGCGCGGTCTGACGCTCGAATCGAAAGAGGTGCGCGACCGCGTCGCGCGCGCAGGGCTGGAGGCCGCGAAGAAGGCCAAGCCCGCCGCGTTCTTCACCGCCGCCGCAGCAGCACTCGTCACGCCGGGCAACTTCGAAGACGACCTGCCGCGCATCAGGGACTGTGACCTCGTCATCGAGGCCGTCGTCGAAAGGCTCGACGTCAAGCGGAGCCTGTTCGAGAAGGTCGAGAAGTTCCGCAAGCCCGGCTCGGTCGTCGCCTCAAACACCTCGGGCATCCCCATCCGCCAGATCGCCGAGGGCTTCTCCGAAGAGTTCCGCGCGCACTTCCTCGGCACGCACTTCTTCAACCCGCCGCGCTACCTGCACCTCGTCGAGCTGATCCGCACCGAGTGGACGAAGCCCGAAGTCTCGTGCTCCGTCTACGGCTTCTTAGACCAGCGTCTGGGGAAGGGCGTGGTGGTGGCGAAGGACAGGCCGAACTTCATCGCCAACCGCATCGGCACCTACGGCGCGCTGGTGACCCTGGGCGTGCTCGGCGAGGGCGGCTTCACCATCGAGGAGGTGGACAAGATTACGGGGCCGGCGATGGGGCGGCCAAAGTCCGCGACCTTCCGCACGTTCGACCTCGTCGGCCTGGACGTGCTCGCACACGTCGCGCGCAACCTGTACGAGGCCGTGCCCGAAGACGAGGAGCGCGCGGTCTATCGGCTTCCGGAGTTCTTCGAGCAGATGGTCGGCCGTGGCATCCTCGGCGACAAGACGAAGGGCGGCTTCTACCAGAAGCGGAAGGGCGAGGGCGGGAAGAGCGACATCTGGACGCTCGACGTGGCCTCGCTCGAATACCGCCCGCCGCAGAAGGCGAAGTTCCCCTCGCTCGAAGCGGCGAAGAACATCGAGGACACGCGCGCACGCGTCAAGTCGCTCTTCTGGGGCAAAGACCGCGTGGGCGAGTTCCTCTGGAAGACCTCCTCGCGCGTCTTCGCCTACGCCGCGAACCGCATCCCGGAGATCGCCGACACGGTCGTCGAGGTTGACCGCGCGATGAAGTGGGGCTTCGGCTGGGAGTTGGGCGTCTTCGAGGCCTGGGACGCGGTCGGCGTCGAGAAGGTCGTCCGCCGGTGGAAGGAAGAGGGGAGGACGGTTCCCGCCAACGTGCAGAAGATGCTGGACGCGGGCGCGCACACCTTCTACAAATCGGAGGCGGGCCGAGACTCCTTCTTCGATTTCGAGTCGGGCGAGTACAAGCCCGTCAACGAGCAGCCGGGCGTCGTCGTCCTCAAGTCTCTGAAAGAGCGCATGGGCGTCATCAGGAAGAACGCGGGCGCGTCGCTGATAGATTTGGGCGACGGCGTGGCATGCCTTGAGTTCCACTCGAAGATGAACTCCATCGGCGGCGACACGCTGCAGATGGTGAAGGCGGCTCTGACCGAAGTCGAGAAGAACTTCCTCGGCCTCGTCGTCGGAAATCAGGGGCAGAACTTCTCGGTCGGCGCGAACATCATGCTCGTCCTGATGGGCGCGCAGGAGGAGGAGTGGGACGAGATCGACCTCGGCATTCGCCAGTTTCAGCAGGCGACGATGTCGCTGCGCTACTCGCCGAAGCCCGTCGTCGTCGCGCCGTTCCAGATGACCTTCGGCGGCGGGTGCGAGATGACGCTGCACGCCGACCGCGCGCGCGCCTCGGCCGAGACCTACATCGGACTGGTCGAGGTCGGCGTCGGCCTCATCCCCGCGGGCGGCGGGACGAAGGAGATGCTCGTGCGCGCGCTCGACTCCATCCCGCCCGGCGTGACGGAGGCCGACCCGTTCCCCTTCGTCAAGCGCGCGTTCGAGACCATCGCGCTGGCGAAGGTGGCGACCTCGGCGGCCGAGGCGAAGGCGCTCGGGTTCCTGCGCGAAGAGGACTCCTACTCGATGAACGCAGACCGCCTCGTCGCCGACGCGAAGCAGGAGGTCTTGGCGCTCGCCGCGACGGGCTACACGCAGCCGCAGCAGAGGGCGGACGTACTGGCCCTGGGTAACGCCGCCCTCTCGACCCTCAAGCTCGGCATACACCAGTTGAAGCGCGGCGGCTTCATCTCCGACTACGATGCGGTCATCGGCGAGAGGCTCGCGCGCATCCTGACCGGCGGCGACCTCAACCACGAGACGCGCGTCTCCGAGCAGTACCTCCTCGACCTCGAACGCGAGGCGTTCCTTAGCTTGTGCGGCATGCGCCAGACGCAGGAGCGCATCGCGCACATGCTCAAGACGGGCAAGCCCCTTCGCAATTAAAAGGAGCGTGCGATGAGTCAGAACAACGGCGAGATAGACGGTTTCGTTAAGGAGCTAGGGGCGGTCGCGTCGGACGCGTCGAAGGTCTTCGGGAGTCTCTCGGCGGCGCAGCTCAACTGGAAGCCCTCGGCCGGGCAGTGGAGCGTCGGCCAGTGCTTCGACCACCTGATCGTGACGAACCGCTGCTTCTTCCCCGACATGGAGCGCGTCGCCAACGGCACATACAGGTCGAGCCTGTGGGGGCGCGTCTCGCCGCTCTCCGGCTTCTTCGCGCGGTTCATCATGAAGGCGCTCGACCCCGAGCAGGGGCGGAAGACGAAGGCGCCGCGCGTCTTCGAGCCGGCGCAGAGCAACGTGGCCGCGGACGTGATTCGACAGTTCGTCGCGCACCAGGACGAGCTGTCGGCGCACATGCGCGCGACCGAGCGCGCAGACCTGCGCGGCCTGAAGGTCACGTCGCCCGTCTCGCCGGTCGCTACCTACAGCCTGCTCGACGCCTACCGCATCGTCGTCGCGCACGAGCGCAGCCACTTCGAGCAGGCGCGCCGCGTGACGCAATCCGAAGGTTTTCCGTCCGCGTAAAGCTTATGGATTATCCGATCACGCCGGCCGTCAGACTCCTGCGCGAGAAGAAGGTCGAGTTCGAGCCGCACCTCTACGACTACGTCGAGCGCGGCGGGACGAGCCATTCGTCCGAGGCGCTGGGCGTGGACGAGCACGCGGTCGTCAAGACGCTCGTGATGGAGGCGGAGGGGAAGAGGCCCTTCCTCGTCCTGATGCACGGCGACCGCGAGGTCTCGACCAAACAGCTCGCGCGCCACATGGGGGTGAAGGCCGTCCACCCCTGCGACTTCGCGGAGGCGCAGAAGCACACGGGCTACCTCGTCGGCGGCACCAGCCCCTTCGGCACGCGCACCAAGTTGCACGTCTACGCCGAGCGCACGATCTTTGAGCTGCCCTTGATTTACATCAACGGCGGCAAGCGCGGCTTCCTCGTCTCGGTAGACCCGAAGGTTCTGAAGGATGTCCTGCACGCCGAAGAGGTGGAAGTGGGGATTGAGGGTTAGATGAACATGAAAGAAGCAGTCGTCGTCTCCGCCGTGCGCACGGCGGTCGGGAAGGCCCCGAAGGGGACTCTGAAGAACACGCGGCCCGACGAGATGGGCGCGGCCGTCATCGAAGAGGCCGTGCGCCGCGCCGAGGGCTTGGAGAAGGCGGAGATCGAGGACGTCGTCATGGGCTGCGCGATGCCCGAGGCCGAGCAGGGCATGAACGTCGCGCGCGCCGCCGCCATCCGCGCAGGGCTGCCGGTGGAAACGTCCGCGATGACCATCAACCGCTTCTGCTCGTCGGGGCTTCAGTCCATCGCGCTGGCCTCCGACCGCATCCGCTCGGGCGGCGCGGACGTGATCGTCGCGGGCGGCTTAGAGACGATGTCGCTCATCCCGATGGGCGGCCACATCATCCGGCCGAACCCCTACCTCGTCGAGCACTACCCGGACTTCTACCTCAACATGGGCCTCGCCACCGAGAACGTCGCGCGCAGGTACGAGGTCTCGCGCGAGGAGCAGGACGCCTTCGCGCTCAAGTCCCATCAGCGCGCGGCGGCGGCGCAGGACGCGGGGAAGTTCGACGAAGAGATCGTGCCCCTCAAGGTCACGTTTGAAGAGCTGAACGAGAAGGGCAAGAAGATTTCGCGCGAGGTCACCTTCAGCAGGGACGAGGGCGTGCGGCGCGACACTTCGGAGGAGGGCCTGGCGAAGCTCAAGCCCGCGTTCCACGCGAAGGGGACGATCACGGCCGGCAACGCCTCGCAGATGTCGGACGGCGCGGCGGCGGTCGTCTGTATGTCGGACGAGCGCGCGCGGCAACTCAACCTGAAGCCTCTCGCGCGCTTCGTCGCCTACGCCACGGCCGGCTGCCCGCCCGAGGAGATGGGCATCGGCCCCGTCCACGCCATCCCGAAGGTCTTGAAGCTCGCCGGGTTGAAGCTCGAAGAGATCGACGTCATCGAGCTGAACGAAGCTTTCGCCGCGCAGTCGCTCGCCGTCATCAAGACTTTGGGCCTCGACCCCGAGCGCGTCAACGTCAACGGCGGCGCCATCGCCCTCGGCCACCCCCTGGGCTGCACGGGCGCGAAGCTCACGGCCTCCATCCTGCGCGAGCTTGAGCGCCGGGGCGGCCGTTACGGCATGGTCACAATGTGCGTCGGCGGCGGCATGGGCGCGGCCGGCATCTTCGAACGTTTGAGTTGATCGGTCATCACATCAGATAGAGAAAGGACGAGTCTATGAGTGCCGTTGCCGAAGATAAGAAGATGGTCGTGGGCGGGAGTTTCCTCATCGAGGAGCGGACGCCCGAGGAGGTCTTCACGCCCGAGGACTTCACGGAAGAGCACCGCATGATCGCCGACACCGCGCGGCAGTTCATGGACAACGAGGTGCGCCCGCGCACAGCGGAACTGGAGAAGAAGGACTGGAAGCTGGCGCGCGAGCTGGTGCAGAAGGGCGCGGAGCTGGGCTTCATCGGCGCGACCGTGGACGAGCAGTACGGCGGGCTCGGCCTCGACCAGGTCTCGGCCTGCATCATCGGCGAGGCGCTGGGGCGCGCCGCCTCGTTCGCGACGACGATGGGCGCGCAGGGCGGCATCGGCCTTCTGCCCATCGTCTACTACGGCACCGAGGAGGCGAAGCAGAAGTACATCCCGCGCGTCGTCTCGGGCGAGCTGATTACGGCCTACGCCCTGACGGAAGCGGGCTCGGGTTCGGACGCGCTCGCGGCGAAGGCGACGGCGCGCCTGAGCGAAGACGGCACGCATTACGTCATCAAGGGCGAGAAGATGTGGATCACGAACGGCGGCTTCGCAGACCTGTTCGTCGTCTTCGCCAAGGTTGACGGCGACAAGTTCACCGGCTTCATCGTCGAACGGCAGGAGGGACTTTCGAACGGGGCCGAGGAGCACAAGATGGGCATCAACGGCTCTTCGACCACCGCGCTCGTGCTCGACGACGTGAAGACGCCGGTCTCGAACCTGCTCGGCGAGGTCGGCAAGGGGCACAAGATCGCCTTCAACATCCTCAACATCGGCCGCTTCAAGCTCGGCGCGATGTGCCTCGGCGGGATGAAGCTGGCGACGAGCGAGTCCGTGCGCTACGCGAACGAGCGGCACCAGTTCGGCAAGTCCATCTCAAGTTTCGGGGCCATCAAGCACAAGCTGGCCGAGATGGCCGTCCGCACCTGGGTCGGCGAGGCGATGACCTACCGCACGCTCGGGCTGATCGAAGGCGCGATTAACGCGACCGCCGACGCCGCAGACCCCGAGTCGAAGCTGCGCGCGATTGAGGAGTACGCCGCCGAGTGCTCGGCCATCAAGGTCTCGCTCTCCGAGTACTGCCAGTACGTGACGGACGAGATGGTGCAGGTTTACGGCGGCTACGGCTACTCGCACGACTACCCGGCCGAGGCCGCCTACCGCGACGCGCGCATCAACCGCATCTTCGAAGGCACGAACGAGATCAACCGCATGCTCATCCCCGGCATGCTCATGCGCCGCGCGATGGGCGGCAAACTCGCGCTGCTCCCGGCCGCGCAGGCTTTGATGGACGAGGTTCTGTCTCCTTCGATGCCTTCGTTGGATGAAGATGAGGCGGTGCTCGCGGCGGAGGCCAAGCTCACGAAGAACGCGAAGAAGGTCGCGCTGATGGTCTTGGGCACGGCGGCGCAGAAGTACATGACCGCCCTGGCCGAAGAGCAGGAGGTGCTCATCGGCGCGTCGAACATCATCATGGACGTCTTCGCGATGGAGTCGGCCATCCTGCGCGCGCAGAAGCTCGCGGCCTCTCAGGGCGAGGAGCGGTCGGCGCTCTACCTCGACATCGTCCGCGTCTTCTGCAACGACGCGGTCGAGCGCGTCGAGGCCGAGGCCAAGAACACGCTCGCGGCCGTCGCGGAAGGCGACGAGCTGCGCACGCTCCTCGCCGCCCTCAAGCGCTTCACCAAGAACACGCCCGTCAACACCGTCGCCGCCCGCCGCCGCATCGCCGACGCGATGATCAAGGCGAACCGGTACGTCTACTAAGATTCATTAACCACAGAGACACAGAGACACAGCCTGTCGAGATATTTCTTCGGGCTGTGTCTCTGTGTCTCTGTGGTTAAAGAAATCTCCGCTATACTCGACGCGAGCTTCCATAACGCAGTTGAGGTGCAACGAAGTCGTGAATCGTCCTCGTCTGAAAATCCTCGTCACACTCTGTCTGGCCGTCACCTTTCTTCCAAAGGCGCGCGCGCAGTCGCCGACGGCGGAGCAGCAGCTCGCGCGCGACATCTTCCGCGAGTTGATTGAAATCAACACGACCGAGCCGGTCGGGACGACGAAGGCCGCCGAGGCGTTGGCCGCGCGCCTGCGCGCCGCGGGCTTCGCGGAAGAGGACGTGAAAATCGTCGGGCCGAACGCGCGCAAGCAGAACCTCGTCGCGCGCCTGCGCGGGGGCGGCGCGGCTCGTCCGCTGCTCCTGCTCGCGCACCTCGACGTGGTCGAGGCCCTGCGCGAGGACTGGACGCTCGACCCCTTCAAGTTCACCGAGCAGGAAGGCTACTTCTACGGGCGCGGCACTTCCGACATCAAGGAGGAGGCCGCCGACCTCGTCGCCAACTTCATCCGCCTCAAACGTGAGGGCTTCAAACCAGACCGCGACCTCATCCTCGCGCTCACGGCCGACGAGGAGGGCGGGCCGGACAACGGCGTCGCGTGGCTCCTCAAAAATCACCGCGAGCTGATCGACGCCGCCTACGCCGTCAACACGGACGCGGGCGGCGGCCAGATCGTGAAAGGCAGGCACGTGCGCAACGCCGTGCAGACGAGCGAGAAGGTCTACCTCACCTTCGCGCTCGAAGTGAAGAACAGGGGCGGGCACAGCTCGCTGCCGTCGAAGGAGAACGCCATCTACCGCCTCGCCGAAGGGCTCGCGCGGTTGAGTAAGTTCGACTTCCCCGTCCGCACGAACGACACGACGCGCGCCTACTTCGAGCGCATGGCCGCGGGCGAGTCGGGGCAGACCGCCGCCGACATGTTGGCCGTCGCGCGCACGCCGGCGGACGAGGCGGCCGCCGCGCGCCTGTCGGCCTCGTCGGTCTACTACAACGCGCTCCTGCGGACGACCTGCGTGGCGACACAGCTCCAGGCGGGCCACGCCGAGAACGCCCTGCCGCAGACGGCGCGCGCCACGGTCAACTGCCGCCTGTTCCCCGAAGACACGGCGGCCGACGTCGAGCAGACGCTCAGGCGCGTGCTCGCCGACGAACAGATAAAGATAAGCACCGTCTCGCCGGCCAAGCCGAGTCCCGCCTCGCCGCTCACGCCCGAACTGTTCGGCGCCGTCGAGCGCGTGACGAAGGAGATGTGGCCGGGCGTCTACGTCGTGCCCGTGATGGAGACGGGCGCGAGCGACAGCCTCTGGCTGCGCGGGGCGGGCGTCCCCGCCTACGGCGTCTCGGGCATGTTCTTCGACGTGGACGACACGCGCGCGCACGGCCGCGACGAGCGCGTCGGCGTGCGCTCATACTTCGAGGGTGTCGAGTTCATGTACCGTCTCCTGAAGGCGCTCGCCGGCGGACACTAAAGCGGTTTTCATTCGCGTGGATATGAAGTTAGCTTTCAACACAGAGGCATAGCCCGAAGCGATATAACTTCAAAGCTGTGTCTCTGTGTCTCTGTGTTAAATCGCTCCCGTTTACACTCAACTGCCGACTGCAATAAGGTCAAGACTTCCATGCGCATCATTCCCATCAAAGTCCCAACGCCCTTCTACGTCGGGCCGGTCAACTGCTACCTCATCGCGGAAGAGCCCTTAACGCTCATCGACACGGGGCCGAAGACGAAGGAGGCGATGGAGGCGCTGCGCGACGGCTTAAGGAAGGAGCGCGTCCGCGTCTCCGACCTCAAGCGCATCGTGCTGACGCACGCGCACGAAGACCACTGCGGCCTCGCGAAGCAGTTGCGCGACGAGGCGAAGGAGGCGCGGGTGCTCGTTCACGGCTGGGAGACCGGGCACCGCAAAGGTCGTCTGGAGTACGGCGAGAACCGCGAGCTGCTCGAACGTGCGGGCGTCCCCGCGGACGAGGTCGAGGGCATGCGCCGGATGTACGAGGGCGTCCGCCGCTACGCAGACGCCTTGGAAGACCACGAGCACGCGGAGCTGGTGGATGATGAGGAGATAAGCTTCGAGAAGGGCACGCTGCGCGTCGTCCACACGCCCGGCCACACGCCCGGCTCCTGCTCGTTTTTGCGCGAGGCCGACCGCACCGTCATCGCCGGGGACTGCGTGCTCAAGCGCATCACGCCCAACCCCGTGCTCTCGCCCGACCCCGTAGACCCTTCACGCCGCTTCCGCTCACTGGCAGAGTATCTGGTGAGCCTCGCGCGCCTGCGCTCGCTCCACCCGACGCTCGTCTACGGCGGCCACGGCGACGCGGTCGAGGATTACGAAGAACTCTTCAACCGCTACCTGCGCGCCATCAACGACAGACAGGCGGAAGTCGTCCGCTTAATCCCGAAGACCGGCGCCACCGCCTGGGAGATCGCCCAACAACTCTTCCCCGGCGCCGAAGACGTCCACCGCTTCCTCGCCGTCTCCGAATCAATCGCCCACCTCGACCTCGCACACTCCGAAAACAAACTCGCCGTCGAACTCTCTGCGGACGGCCGCGAAGTCTACCGCAGGCCGTAATTTTGGGGGAATAACATGGCCTTGCCCTTTGCTAATCTGCGCGTCGAATCGTTAGCGTAATCACCTGACGCACCCAGCGCCCCTGCCGCTTCTCGTCGGGGACGACGACGCGCAAAGGGCCTTCCGTAGCCGGTAGTGCTTTGCCGTCCCGCCGGTCGGCGAGCAGGATCACGCGGTCAGTAAAGGCATGGTCTAGCTCGGGCAGAGCGAACACGGCGCGGTAGCCGTCCGAGGCGTCTACGACCAGAAACAGCGCAAGGCTCTTACCGCGCAACGCCTCGCCGAATTTGACGCCCGCCAGCTTCAACACCTCGCCGAGTTCCACGCCTTCGAAAGAAGTCTCCTTGCCGTCGTGGTCTTTGGCGCTCACGGTGCGGCGCGGCAGCTTCGCCAGGTCGGCGGCCGTCAGCTTGAGCGGGCGTTCGACTTCACCGCCGATGCTGACGAGCGCCCCGGCCGCCTGCGTCGCGGCCTGCCCCTGCGCGAAAGCCTGGGACGACAGCGTCAGAAGTATGAGGAGGCAAAGTCTGCGAATGATTCCGTTCATGGTCATCTCCCTGAAGTCTCTTCGCGTGTGGCGTTACTGCCGGCCGGCGCTCTCGAAGCCGTACTTGCGCAGGACGGCCTGCCCCTCCGCGCTGACGACCAACTCCAGGAACTCCCGCGCGGCCTGCTGCTGTTTGCTGTTCCTGACGACGGCGATGGGGTAGAGGACGGGGTCGTGCGTCCCCTCGGCCGCGGTCGCCACGACGCGCACGCCGTCGCCGGCCGCGCGGGCGTCGGTCGCGTAGACGACGCCCGCCTCCGCCTCGCCTCGCTCGACGTACGCGAGCGCCTGCCGCACGTCCTCGGCGAAGACCAGCTTCTCCCGGAGCTTCCCGCTCAGCCCTGCCTGCTCGAAGACCTGCGCCGTGTACTGCCCGGCCGGGACGGTCTTCGGGTTGCCGACCGCCACCCGCCGCACGCGCGCGTCGGCGAGGTCGGCGAATTCTTTGAGGTCGAGCTGTGAGGCCCGCGGCACGATGAGCACCAGCGTGTTGCGCGCGAAGTCGCGGCGGCTTTCCCCTTCGACGAACCCGCGGGCGGCAAGTTCGTCCATCTGCTTCACGCCCGCGCTGGCGAACACGTCCGCCGGCGCTCCCGACTCGATCTGCGCCTGCAACGCGCCGGAGGAGCCTGTGTTGAGGCTGACGCGCCGGCCCGTGCGAGCTTCGTATATCCGGCCGATCTCCTGGAAGGCGTCCCGCAGGGAGGCGGCGGCCGAGACGACGATGTCGCCGCCCGGCGTCTTCGCGCCCCGCCCGCAGCCGCCGGCCACGAAGAGGGCGACGCAACACGCCCCCAACGCCACCCTTCTAAGCAAGAGATTCAAGACGAGCCTCCTCTACGACCTTCAGAAAGTCCGATGGTATCTGCCACACGTCTCTTGACCACAAAGGTCACCTTCAATGCCACGTTCTATCCTGCGCCGGTTCGAGGTGTGTCAGCGGGTCGTCGCGTAATAGCTGGTGCGGCCCTGGACGACGTAGTCGGGGTGGCCGCGCACCTCGACGTGAACCCGACGCAGCTTGCCGTCCTGCGCCTGGTTGGTCGGGTAGTAGGTGATGACGTAGCGGTGGTTGATGTCTGCGAGGATGCGCCCGTAGATTTCGCCCGCCTGCCCGGGCTCCTCCAGAAAGGAAGTCCAACCGCCCGTGAGGTCTGCGACGCGGGCGGCGGCCGTCTGCTCTTTGACCGCCTCCGCGACCCTGCGCTCTAAAATCTTGGAGAAGTCGATTGAGCCGAGCGGGAAGGAGGGCGGGAAGCCCTGCGGCGCGGCGCTCGACTTCTTCTCCTTCTCCTCGGGCACGCGCTTCATCCCGAACCACATGTCCTGATGCTTCTCCCGCGCCAGTTTCGACCTCTCCAGGCTCTGTGTGAAGCGCCGGCCGAGCTCCTCCTCGGGGACTCCGATCAGGCGCACGTTCGGGATGACGGTGTAGATTTTGGCCCGCGACTTTTCGACCTCCGAGTAGACGGTCTCCATGTCGTACTCGGCCGGCCCGTTCTGGCCGCTCGTCCCGTCCAGCCTGGAGACCTCGTCGCCGTCGGTCTGAAAGATGATGATCGGCCTGCGCGTCTCGCCGTCGATCAGCTCCCTGAGAACGGCGAGCAGCGCGCTGAACTGCCGGCTGTGCGTCCGGTAGCCGTCGAACGTCAGCTTCTTCAGAGAGTCCAGCGTCTGCCTGAGTCTCTTCTTGTCCTTGGTGAAGCCGGCGGCCAGCTCGACGTCGTCCGTGACGACGGCCATCTCGTCGGACGGGGCGAGCTGGTTGACCAGCGTCTTCGCGGCCTCGACGCTGGCTTCGAGGTAAGGCAGCTCGCTCTGGCTGCGGTCGAGGACGAGGATAATCGAGCGCGGCAGACGCTCGGCGTCGTCGCCCACGAACACGTTCGAGATCGTCTGCGGCCGCCCGTCTTCGGTCAGGACGAAGTCGTCTTTGGTAAGCCCCTCGACGTAGCGGGAGCCCTTGGCGTCCGTGACCAGCACGTCGAGGTTGACCAGAGACGTGTCGACCTTCACGACCTCTTCCGGCGGCGGCGAGTCCTCCCCCGCGGCCTCCGCCTTCGGCCGCTTCAGGCTCGCGCCGAAGGGCTTGGGCTTTTCGGAAGACTGCGCCGCGGCTGGCAAAGGCGACGCGGCGTAGACCAGTGCGAGGACGAGAAGCGCCGCCGAGGACTTAAACGCCGAACTCTTTTTCATGCCCCCCTCCGAAGTGTGAGCGAGAGCAATTTAACACAGAGACACGGAGACACGGAGACACAGCTCGGAGTCTATGACTCGACAAGCTATGCGCCCGCGTCTCCGTGTTAAGAGCTTTACGGCCTGACCACCCGGATGAAGACCGCTTCAGTTGCCCGCGCCGGCCGTCGCGGGCGGCAGCTTGACGCGGTTGTTCATGTCGCGCAGCGCCGCGACGTTCTTGTCGCGCAGCGCGAAGGCGGTCTTGCCGACGGAGAACTCGACGTAGCCGGCGCGGGCGAGCTTGCGGAAGGTCTCGTAGGGGACGGCGACTTCGAGCGCCTCCTTCGAATCCTCGTCCGCCCAGCCGTCGCCGACGCCCTGCGTGACGAGGGTCATGCGGCCGAGGCGGAGCGTCTCGCCGTCGGCGACGGCCGTCAGGTCGCGCTCCGAAGGGTTGTGGCGCGCGTCCCAGTCCTTCGTCTCGAAGTTGAGCCGAAGGGTCGCGCTCCGCACGTAGTCGAGCTGCTTGCCGGGGCAGCGGAGCGCCGCCTGCAGGCTGACGCAGACGCCTTTGAGGATGCTCTCCGAGCCCTTCGCCATCTCGCAGGTGACGCTCATGCGCTTGAGCGAGACGACCGTCTCGTGCGCGAAGCCGTCGTAGTTGGTCTCGATCTTGCCGCCGTGTTCGAGCGGCTGCGGCGCGTTCGAGGGTTTGGCAGACTGCGCGCACACGCCCGCCGCGAGCGTCACGAAGACGCAGCAGAACATAGGGAACCTTTTCATGGCGTAATGATCCTAGCGGGGGCGCTCGGGTTACTTGCGCTGAGGCGCGTGCGGCGTGGGGCTTTTGGCGAGGGCGACGTGGCATTTCGACGAGCCGCCGCGGGCGTCGTGTCGCCTTACCTTCGATACTAGAGAGCCGCGCGCGCGCCTGTCAAGCCGCTTCTCTCCCAACCCACCCGACTGGTCAGCCACGTCGCGAACGAGAGCCAGGCCTGCGTGTTGCCGACGACGAAGCGCAGCGGGTGCGAGGCGACGAGGAGCAGCCCGCCGAGGACGGTGGCCGTGTGCGGGCGGCCGCGCCTTCAGATGCCGTAGGCCGTGAAGCCGCCGTCGATGGCGACGCACTGGCCCGTGACGTAGGAGGCCGCGGGCATCGAGAGGAAGGCGACGACCGCCGCGGCCTCTTCCGGCTCGCCGACGCGCCGCATGGGCGTGCGCGCGATGATGCGCGCGAGGCGTTCGGCGTCCGCGAGCACGGGCTCGACGAGCGGCGTGCGGATGTACCAGGGCGCGACGGCGTTGACGCGTATGTTGTCCGCGGCCCACTCGACGGCGAGGCTGCGCGTCATCTGCAGGAGCGCGGCCTTGCTCATCGCGTAGGGCGCGCCCGTCGAGGTGTGCGTCAGCCCCGAGACGGAGGAGACGTTGACGACCGACGCGCCGCCCGCCCTCTTCAGCAGCGCGTGCGCCGCGCGCGTCAGCTCGAAGGCGGAGGTGAGGTTGGTCGAGATGACGCGCTCGTACTCTTCCGGTGAATATTCGACCGCCGCCTTGCGCACGTTCGTCCCGACGTTGTTGACGAGCACGTCGAGCCGTCCGAGTCCTTCGAGGTGCTTCAGAACCTTCCCGCGCCCTTCGGCCGTCGAGAGGTCTGCGGCGACGCCCTCCGCGCCCGAGCCGGCGCGGCGCCACGATGCGACCTGCGCATCGAGCCGCGCCGCGTCGCGCGCCACCGCCAGGACGCGCGCGCCGAAGGAGAGGAACTCTTCGGCCACCGCCAGCCCTATCCCGAGCGTCGCACCCGTCACCAGCGCCGTCCGCCCCGCCAAGCTCCAGCGCGCCGCCGCGCCCCGCGAATTCGCCTCTGACAACGTTCGTCCCTCCCCGTCGGTGTGCGGGAAAGAATAAACAGGTGCGACTCAAAGGGGAAGCCAATCCCGAGGGCGCCGGCCTTGCGCCGCCGCTTCGCGGTCGCCCTCGCCGGGATGGACGTTCAATACTCCTTCTCGAATTGCGGGTGCACCCACAGAAACTCCTGCCGCTTGTTCTGCACGCGCACGAGGCCGCCGAAGCCGGGGTCTTTCTCCTTCAGCCACGCGTGGAGTTGTCGCAGCGTGGAACCCTGCGCACGCACGGCCCCGCCACGCTCTACGTCCGGCGCGGCGCCTTGCCCCAGCCATTCCCCGACCTCGCCGCCGGCCTTGAGCACCGAGTCGAGGCTCTTCTGTCCGAGGTCTAACTGCTCCTCGATGCCTTTATAAGAGGCGTCGTCTAACGCGAGCTTCGTCGCCGACGCCGCCACGGGCACGATGAGGCTGAGCGCGCCCGTGAGCAGCTTCAGCCACGGCGCCGCCTTCACGACCCACTCGCGCGGCAGCGTCAACTCGTAGACGCCGCGGCCGTCGCCCTCGCCGTTCAGCGCCGGCAAAGGCATGCGCGAGTGTTCGCACCAGAGGGTGATGCGGAACTTCTCGCCGACCCAGTTCGGGCGGTCGAAGAAGCCCGGCTCGACCGGCTCGAAGCTGAAGAGGCGCGGGCCTTCCCTGGCCTCGTCCACCATGGCCTGCATCATCCCGCGGAAGGCGTCCTCGACCTGGCTCATGATGCGGCGGTCGTTGAGGTCTAAGGCGCGGAAGCGCTCGTCGCCGCGCCGGTCTTGGCGGTTCAGCTGCGCGCGGACGACGTCGAGCCTTGAGCGCACCTCGTCGAAGCCGCGAGCGACGAGCTGCTCGATGGACGTGCGCCGCGCGGCCGGCGCGTTCTGCAAAAGGCAGTCGATCTCCTGCGCCTGGTCGCAGGCGGAGACGGTGCAGGGGAACATCGTCATCCCCTTCCGCTTGAAGACGATCAGCTTCTGCACCTCGAAGACGCCGCGCCCCGGCTCGTTCAGGCCGCACGGCTCGACGCAGGGCACGACGACCTCGCAGCGAAGTCCCTCCCAGAAGTTCTCCACCAGCCATTTGACCTCGTGCGTGAGGATGGAGAGGAACGTGACGGGCGAAGGGGCGCGCACGGTGATGCGCACGTCGTTGCCGATGTGTTCGAGCAGCGCCTGCCCGTTGTAGTCGTAGTCGAGTACCAGCCCGCGCTGCCAGTGAACGCTGTCGTTGTAGTTCACGCGTCCCAGCGAGAACTTATGCAGGCGTACGATCAGTTGGTAAAAGAGCCCTTCGGCGTTGGCCGACTGCCCGTTCCTCGCGTCCACGATGCGGCAGATTTGCACCTGCTGCTCGTCGCCGTCTGCCGGTTCGGCGCGCCAGACCCGTTCGAGGTCTTGCTCCGGGCGGATGTCGGGGACGAGCTGTGCGACCAGACTGGTGTAGTTGAGTCGCGGAAGTTTTCTCGCCGCCCCGACCGCAGATTTGACGGCGCTGCCGATTCGTTGCCAGAAGCTGATGGCGTCTTCGGGTTCCGACGGGACGGAGACTTTGTAAGAGATGTCGAAGCGCTCCATCAGGCGCAGGAAGAGCGGGTGCAGCGTCGGGTCGTAGCGCGCCTCGGGCGGGCGCGCCGGGTCGTTCCAGAGCTGCGAAAGGCGCTCGAACTCGACCAGCCCGTGCGCGTCGCGCGTCTGCTTGTCGTCGAGGACGAAGCTGATGGCGGTGGAGAGCCAGTCGGGCTTGAGGACGACGATGTCGCGCAGCGCCGGGTCGTGCTCGTAGTGGATGAGGTGGCCGAGCCGGTGCGAGACGCGCACGAAGTCCTTCGCCTCGTCCTCCCCCATCCCGCGTTCGCGGCAGAGCTCAAGCACCTTCTCGATAGCCATGTAGGCCGCGTCCGTACCCTTCAACTTCCGGCGCACCTCATCCCAGCGGCGCGGGACGGAGCGCCCGACTTCGGGGAGGCTCGCGGCGGCGCGCGCGACGGCGAGCTTGAGGGCTTCGACGTTCGCCCGCTCGCCGGTCGCGTCGTCGGGCTTGCTCTCGACGAGGAAGAAGTCGAGCACCATGTCGCGGCCGAAGAGGTCGTAGATTTCCTGCCGGTCGATGTCGGGCTGGCGCTCCTTCGGGCCGCCGTGCGTGGCGACGACGATGACCTTCGCGTCCGGCTCGCGGTGCTTGACCAGCTTGATCCAGTCCTTGACGAAGCCCTGCTGCGGCCCCTCGCGCGGCTTCCACACGACGAGGTAGACGGCCGGCGAACTGAAGAACAACTGGTGCGTCGGTCGGTAGACCCTCTGACCGCCGAAGTCCCACCCGTTGAGCGTAATCTCCTTTTTACTCTCCGGGTCGGTCACCTTCACCGGCTTAATCTCGATGCCGTGCGTCGTCGGCCGCCCCTCCTCCCACTTGTCGCCCCGCAAAGCCCCCAACAGACAACTTTTCCCCACCTCCCCCTCGCCTATCAAAATCAACTTCGCCTCATTCAAAACAATCTGCCCGCCCTCCGCCTTCGCGCGCAGGTAACGCTTGACAGCGTCAAGCCCCTCTTTGTAAGCAGCGTATAGTTCAGGATTAAGAGGGTTATTCTCAAGCGATAATTTTTGAAGTCTTAAATGCGCTAGCGATTTCGGCAGCTCAGTCACACGATTGTCATCACAGAATAGAATCTTTAGGGCTGAAAGTTCAGCCAGCCAGTCAGGAAGCTCGCCTACCTGACAATTGCTGACCCCAAGGACGCGTAGCATCCTCAGATGTCGCACGACAGTAGGGATTTGTTTAAAAGAGTTCTGAACAGAGCGGCCGCGGTGACCCAACCAAAGTTCCTCTAAATATGTAAGCTCAGTCAATGAATTAGGCAGCGATGTTAAGAAATTCCCGCCAACACTAAGGTCTTGCAAACGGCTTAATTTACCGAGCCACTCTGGCAGAGTTTTTACCTGATTGTTTGTAAACGTCAGGCTCTTTAACTCTGTAAGGCCACTCAGGCAGGCAGGCAACTCTGTCAGTAGGTTGCTGCTGAGGTACAGCGCGTTTAGCCGGGTGAACTGGTCAAACCAAGCCGGTAGCGCTGTCAGTTGATTGTTGGAAATGCTCAAATCTTCTAACTGTGTGAGCCTGCCCAGCGACTCCGGCAATTCCTTGAGTTGATTGCCAGTGAGATCGAGCGAGCGCAACTGTGTGAGCCTACCCAGTGACTCCGGCAGTTCAGTAAGTTTGTGGCTACCTACCTGATCAGAGCTGAGGTCAAGTTCAGTCGTAGCCGACCGTCGCGCCTCTTCAATTTTTCGTTCGGCATCCCTGTACGCTATGTTCGGGTCTTGGGCCATTGTTTTTACCTCTGCGACAGCTTGCAGGATGTGAGACGGCGAAAGTTACTTCGGAGGGCGGAAGCATATTCCCGAATAGGCGAGACGGTCAACGATTGACGGCAGGTGGTTAGACACGCAAGGGATTACCTCACGCCGTCCATGCGGGTGAAGAGGACGAGGAAGGCGCGTTGGCCCTGGGCGGCTGTTTCGTAGACGCGTTCGGGGCGGTAGCCGCGTTCGAGGATGAGCCTGAGCGGTTGGTGAGTCTCGTTCCAGTCGGTGTCGCGGAAGGCGGCCCAGAAGCGTTCGCCTTGAAGTGAGTCGGCGTTGGCCGTGGCGACGGCGTCGAAGTCGCGCGGGAGGAAGTAGGCCGGGTCTTCGGAGACGCCCGCGCCTTTGACGGAGACGACGCGGAAGCGCCCCGAGCCTGAGAGCGCGAACCAGAGGTGGTAGGCGACGAGGTCTTCGAAGGCGTACACGTCGCCCGCGCCCGCCTCGTCGCGCGCGGCGGAGTTGGCAAGCCCCTCCCACGCGCACCAGACGTGCGGCGGCTCGCGCCGCGCGAGCACGAGCGCGCCGGAGAGCGCGAGCCAGCAGCAGAGCACGAGCAGCGCCGACTGCCTCCACCAGGCGGGACTCAGGCGCGTGAGCGCCAGCCCCGCGAGCAGCGCGTAAGGGCCGGCCGAGACGACCAGGTGCCTCGTCCCCCACACGGACTGCGGCAGCACATAGCTCGCGGCGAAGGCGAGCACGACCGGCAGTAGCGTGAACGTGAGCAGAAACTCTGACGCCCTGACTTCACCCTCGACGCCTTCGCCTCTCCGCCTCACCCTCTGCAACAGCAGGGCGACGACCGGCAGGCCGACGAGCAGCAGCCCGAGCAGCGCGCCCGCGCGCGCGAAGAGCGGGTCGGCGGAACTCTGCCGGAAGTAGAAGGGCTGGTTGAAGAGCGCGAACAGCTCGACGAGGTCGCCCGCCCCCGGCCGCCCGATCCAGCCGATGTTCTGCGCGAGCCCTCCCCCGACGCCCGCCCGGCCGGCACACGCCAAGACCCAAGGCACGTACGCGGCGACCAGCCCGGCGACCGTCAACATGAAGCGGCCCAGCCCGCGCCTCTCTCTAAAGGCGAGGAACGTCGCCTCGCACGCGACGACGAGCCAGCCGTAATAGTGCGTGTAGACGAGAAGTAAGTTGACGAAGAAGAGTATGAAGAGCGTCCCGCGCGCCCGGCCTTCCCTGTTCAGCAGACGCGCGAAGAGCCACAGGGAGGTGAGCGTGAGCAGGAGCAGAAGGCCGTACATCCTGACCTCCTGCGCATACTTGATGAGGTAGCCGTTCGCCGCCGCGACGAGCAGCGCGACGTTCGTCGCCGCCGCCCCCAGCTTCAGCTCGCGCGCGAGCAGCAGCAGGGGCGCGAGCGCCGCGACCGACGCGACCAGGGGGAAGAGGCGCAGCCAGTAGACGGACTCGCCGCCCGCCGCGACCCAGAGCTTCAAGAGCGCGTAGGAGAGCGGCGGGTGGATGAGGTCGGCGGCGACGAAGCGCCAGAGCGACGGCCAGTCGTGGCGCGCGGCGTGGACGCTGAACAGCTCGTCGAACCAGAGGCACGAATCCGTCAGCCGCCACAGGCGCGCCGCGACGTAGAGCGCGACGAGCGCCGCCGGAAGAAAGGATGAAGGACGAAGGCGGAAGGATGAAGGTGAGAGGGTCTGACCTTCATCCTTCATCCTTCCGCCTTCACCCTTTCCTTCCCGCTACCGCGGGCGGTACTGACCTGTGTTTACGGCAGAGTCTCCGGGTCGCCCGCGCCGGTGTCTTCGTCGAGGTTCTCGCCCGAAGCTTCTTCGAGGTCGAGCGCCGCTTCGCCCAGGCGCGCGGTGAGCCAGTTGAGGAAGACTTCGGCCTCGCGCCCTTTGCCCGTCCAGCGCGCGCGGTCGAACATGGTCAGCGCCATCTGGAGCGCGTGGTGCTGGCCCGCGCGGTCGCCCGCGAACTCGAACTGGCGGTAGAGGCGGTCGATCAAGCCTACGGACTCGGCCGCCGTCTCCACGTCCTTGAAGCCGAGTTTGTTCGCGAAGAACTTCGAGTAGACGTTCTGCGGGTGCGCGGTCGAGGTGTAGAGGTCGAAGTAGCCCGAGTGCAGTCCCGCCCCCTGCAACACGGAGGCGACGTATGAAGGGCGCGCGCCCGTGATGACCGCGATGTCCTCGATCTCGCCCATCCCCGAGAGGAAGAGCGAGACGATCTGATCCTTCTTCGAAGGCTTCGACGTAGACCTGCGCGGCTGCGGCGGCGCGGCGTCCGCGGACTTCTTAGCCTTGCTGCTCATGCTTATCCCCTCCCTGCTCCTGTTTTTCAGAAAGTATAACAGCAGGCAGTGGGCAGATGGCAGTAGGCAGTTGAAGACCCGCTATCGAAACTTTGGATTTCATCTTTCAACCTCCGTAGCGCGTGGCGGCTGCCTACTGCCGTCTGCCTACCGCCTACCGCTCTTCACCACCTCGAACTCAAAATAGATTGTCTTCCCGCGCACGACGAAGCAGAGGTACTGCTCCCAGAAGCGGCGCAGGAAGCGCAGGGCCGGGTAGCGGTTGCAGGAGTTGACGGCCAGCTCGAAGCCGAGCAGGCGCCAGAGCTTGAGCATCGTCACCCGTATCAGCCGCGGGCGCAGGCGGACGTGGCTGTAGAAGTCGAAATCGGGTCGGTCGCCCGTGAAGTACGCGAACGACTCGGTCGTCAGGTGGCGTTTGTGCGTCGGGTCTGTGTAGGAGGCGACGTCGGAGAAGTGCGGCGTGTCGAGCCGGATCAGCCCGCCCGCCTTCGTCACGCGGTGGAGTTCGGCGACGACGGCGAGCACGTCGCCCACGTGCTCGATCACCTGGTTGCCGACGACGAGGTCGAACTCGTCGTCGGGGAACGGGTAGGGCACGTGGTCGAGGTCGTGCAGCACGTCTGCGTCCGAGCGCGGGTTCGAGTCCATGCCGACGGCGCCCGGAGTCTTGTGCCTGCCGCACCCGATGTCGAGTATCTTCATTCGAAGGGGCAGTGTAGCGGGCGGCGGCGCGGGCGTTCAAGCGCGACGGAAATTTTCGGAACCGGCGGGAACCCGGCGGCGTGCAAGCGCGTTGAAGCAGTCTTCCCGCTCAACTTTCCCCGAGGAGGTCTCGTCAAGCCGTGAAACCGAAAGCAACACCGCTCGCCGCCCTCGTACTCCTGGCCGCGTCGGCCGCGTCCGCGCAGACGCCGCCGGCCCCGCCCGCCGCTCCGGCCGCGCCCGCAGCGCCGGCAGTCGCGCCCGCCCCGCCCGCCCCTCTCGCCGCAGACGTGCTGGAGGCGATAGAGGACGCGCCGGATGTGTTGGACGTGCCCGCGGCACCACTTTCACTGTCCGCCCCGCCCGCGCCCCTCGCCGCGCTCGCGGACGTGGCGCCGCTGCCGCCGGACGCGCCCCTGCCGCCGCAGGAGCCCGCGCCCGCGGCGCCGCCCGCCATCGCCTCGACCCTCTTCGTCTCGGGCAGCTTCCTCGGCGTGCGCACCGAAGAGGTCACGCGCGAGAACGCGCAGCGCTACGGGCTCAAGGGCGAGCCGCGCGGCGTCGGAGTCCTCGAGGTCGTCAAGGGCAGCCCGGCCGAGCAGGCCGGCCTGCGCGCGAACGACGTCATCGTCCGCTTCGACGGCGAGGCCGTGACGAGCGTCCGCAAGCTGACGCGGCTCATACAGGAGTCCGCGCCCGACCACGTCGCGCGCATAGGCGTCCTGCGCGGCGGCTCGGAGCAGGAGCTTTCGGCCACGCTCGCGCAACGCCAGCCGTGGGTGAGCGTGAACGGCGAAGGGTTCTACGGACTCTCGCCCGACATGCTCGGCGACACGATGCGGCTCGGCGACGATTGGGCGCGCAACACGGAGCAGTGGAAGCGCGCGCAGGAGCAGGCGCAGAAGAAGTGGGGCGAGATGGCGCGCAAATACCCCGGCCTGCTCACGGGCGCTTCGCGCCGCATCGGCGTGACGACGAACACTCTGGGTAAGCAGCTCGCGGACTACTTCGGCGTCACGAACGGCGTCCTCATCAGCTCGGTCGAAGAGGGCAGCCCGGCCGACAAGGCCGGACTCAAGGCCGGCGACGTGGTGACCGAGGCCGACGGCCAGAAGGTCGAGGACTCCGAAGACCTGACGCGCGCGCTCTCGGCCAAGCAGGAGGGCGAGGTCACGCTGACGGTCTTCCGCGACCGCAAGTCTCGTAGCGTGCGCGTCACGCCGGAGCGGCGCGCGGCCCCGCAGGGCATGTTCGCGCCCGGCGCCTTCCGCGTGCTCGAAAGGCCGGTCGCAGCCTTCACGCTCCCCGGCATGCAGATGCACCCGGACGTTCTGACGGGGCCGCGCACCCTCGTCACGCCGCGACTCCTGACCGCCCCGCGCCTCCGCGCCACGCCGCGCGCACGCGTCTTCGGCCTGGGCGGCGGCATCCTTTAGTTCGATAAGAATTCACCACAGAGACACAGAGGCACAGCTTGAAGCAACTAGGCCTCAGGCTGTGCCTCTGTGTCTCTGTGGTGAAAAGCCCCCGGCTAAATCTACTGAATCCGGTTGATCCAGTCGATGTAGCACTTGTTGTCGGTGGCGGAGAGGTTCCTCTGGATGAGGTAGTTCCGCGAGCCGAGCGTCATGTTGTAGACGGCGCCGTTGGAGGCCGTGAACTGGCGCGAGCCGAACGTCCACGCGCACTTGTCGGCGTTCTCCGCGCCGCTGCTGTCCACCCAGCCCGAAGCCGGGTCGGGGTCGGTGTTGGCCTCCTCCAGCTCGTGCGCGACGACCGAGATCATCCCGTCCACCCCGGCGTTGCCGTTGGGGCCGACCGACTGCGCGGCGCAGGAGGTGATGCAGCGCGCGGCGTTGCCGACGAAGGAGTAGCGCAGCCGCCCGTTCGAGGTCTGCGTGGAGGAGGTCGAGGTGTGCCAGCCGCAGTAACGCGAGCAGAAGCCCGAAGACTCGGCCACGTCCGAAGAGGTGAGCACGAAGTAGACGCCGTTACCGTCGGCCGGGAGCGCGCCGGAGTTGATGGCCTCCTTAACGATGGTCTGGATGGTGGCGTCGCTCAGGCTTGTGCCATGCGAGTAGCCGGGCGCGGCCTCGCGCGTCGAGCGCGTGACGTTGCCGCTGACGTTGTAGCCGCCGGCCGAGTAGGTCGTGTTGACCCTGTAGTAGTTCGAGCCGCCGACGCTCGAAAGGAAGTCGCGGACGATCTGCTGACCCGCGGGCGTGTCGGTGCCGTTGCCGCGGTTCCAGTTGCCGTACCAGATGACGTAGGCGGTCGGCGTCTGCATGAGCTGACCGTTGTGGTAGGAGATGGGCGACAGGCTGCCGGTGCCGCCGGCCGTCAGGAAGCCCGTTTCCGTCCGGTGCGGGTTCATGCCGTGGTCAATGAGGTCGGGCTCGCCGACCTCGACGGGCCTGTGGCTCAGGCCCTGCGCTGACTGCGCGCGGGTCGTGCCGTGCGGCAGGCGGGCTGTGGTGAGTGCGCAGAGGACGGCCGCCAGTGCGGCCGCGAAGGTGACGGTCAGGACTCTTTTCATCGAACCTCCCAGAGGCGTAGCGAGGTGGCCGCAAAGGGCCTACGTAGGCGTGCCCGCGAACGGGCGCACCCCTGTCGCATGCGAATCATGCCGACGCCCGGCCGTTGAAGCCGGGGCGAGATGTAGGCTTATTCCTAACAGGGCGGTTCGGGTTTCCAGAGGGGCGAGCTCTGGAAGGGGCAAGGCTTATCAAGTGAGTGAGAGGGTTATCGCACCCGTCGCCGCGCGCTGTCAAGGTCTATGCGACAGACGGGCCGGCGCCTGGGTTCGAATCCGCACGGGGCCGGGACGGCGTAGTAGATTGCGTGACGGAAAGAGTCTTTAACCGATGAAGCGGCGTAGAGTTTTCATCACGGGCGGCACGGGTTATCTCGGGCGCGCGCTCATCCCCCTGCTGCTCGGGCGCGGACACGAGGTGTGCGCGCTCGTGCGCAAAGGGTCGGAGTCGAAGCTGCCCGCGGGCTGCGAGGCCGTCACGGGCGACCCGCTCGACTCGTCGAGCTTTGTTGACAAGGTCTCGCCGTCCGACACGTTCGTGCAGCTCGTCGGCGTGCCGCGCCCCTCGCCCGCGAAGGCGAAACAGTTCCGCGAGATCGACCTCGTCGCGGGGCGCGCCTCGGTCGAAGCCGCGCGCGCGGCCGGCGTCCGACACTTCGTCTACGTCAGCGTCGCGCAGCCCGCGCCCGTCATGAAGGCTTACTGGGAGGTGCGCGCCGAGGTCGAGGCCGAGTTGAAAAGTTCGGGCCTGCCCGCGACCGTCCTGCGCCCCTGGTACGTGCTCGGCCCCGGACACCGCTGGCCCTACCTGCTCAAGCCCTTCTACTTCGTCTGCGAGCGCCTGCCCTCGACGCGCGAGAGCGCCCGACGCCTCGGCTTCGTCACGCACGCGCAGATGACGGCCGCGCTCCTGCGCGCCGTCGAAGACCCGAGCCCCGACTTCCGCCTCGTCACCGTCCCGGACATTCGCACCGCCGCCTGATAAGACCCGCGCCGCCGTTGTACAATCCTCACGATGGCGCTTAACGACAGGCAGGAGGCTTTCGCGGCGCTCGTCTCGGAGGCGGCCGCGTGCCGCCGTTGCGAGGCGATGTGCGGGCGGAGCGCGGTGCTGAGCGCACGCAACGGGCGCGTCGGCGCGCGCGTGATGTTCGTCGGCGAGGCGCCCGGAAGGCAGGGCGGCGACCGCACGCGCGTGCCGTTTTCGGGCGACCAGTCGGGGCGGAACTTCTCGCGCTACATCGCCTCCATCGGCCTCGCGCGCGGAGACCTCTTCATCACCAACTCGGCGCTCTGCAACCCGCGCACGGAGACGGGCGCGAACCGCAGACCGACGCGGCTTGAGGTCTCGAACTGCTCGGACTTCCTGCGCCGCCAGGTCGAGACCATCGACCCGACGGTCGTCGTCACCCTCGGGGCGGTCGCGCTTGAAGCGCTCCGTGCCGTCGAGTATCATCCGTTCACGCTCAAGGAGAACGTGGGACAGGTTCAGAACTGGCGCGGGCGCCTGCTCGTGCCGCTCTACCACCCGAGCCCGCAGGTGCTCGCCTCGCACCGGCGCGAGCCACAACAGCTCGAAGACTACCGTTCGGTCGCGCGCGCACTCGCCCTGACGCGCCGCCGCCCGGACGTAAAAAGGTGAAGAGGATTAAGCCATGACGAACAGAACCCCCAAGCTACTCGCCGCCGTCGCGCTCGCGCTCCTCGCCAACGCCTCCGCCTTCGCGCAGGCGAAGGTGAGCGGTGAAGGCAGTCACCCCAGGCAGGAGACCGCGTCCGCGGCGTCGAAGGGCGCGACGGCCGTCGCCGTCGTAGCGGCGCCGAAGGTGGGCGAGGCCGCGCCCGACTTCAAGCTCCCCTACGCGACGCTGGAGAAGATCTTCATGAAGCCGGACGAGCAGATGTCGCTCTCTTCCCTGAAGGGCAGGAACGTCATCCTCGCCTTCTACCCGGCCGACTGGTCGGGCGGCTGCACGACCGAGGTCTGCACCCTGCGCGACACGTTCGCGGAGCTGTCGAAGCTGAACGCGTCCGTGCTCGGCGTGAGCGGCGACTACGTCTTCTCGCACCACGAGTGGGCGAAGTTCCACAAGCTACAGTTCCCGCTCCTCTCCGACCACGACCACCGCGTCGCGCGCATGTACGACAGCTTCATGGAGCAGGCCGGCTTCAACAAACGCACCGTCTACCTCATCGACAAGGAAGGCGTCGTCCGCTACGTCAACCTCGCCTTCAAGGCCGGCGACAAGAAGGACTACGACGCCCTGCGCGCCGAGCTGGAAAAGCTGAAGTGAAGAGGGTGCTGGGTGCTGGGTGCTGGTTAAAAGCCCCTTCTTCCCCAGCACCCAGCACCCAGCACCTAGCACCCTCTTTTGAAATGGTTGAAGCAGTGAAGAGTCAGTCGGCCGCGGAGTACGAGGCCGTGCGCGGCGGGGGCGCGGGCCTCTTCGACCTGTCGGCGCGCGGGCGGGTCGAGGTGTCGGGCGGCGAGGCCGTGATATTCCTGAACGGCATGCTGACGAACGACGTGGCGAAGCTCGAAGAGGGCGCGTGGATGCACGCGGCCCTCCCGAACCCGCAGGGGCGTCTGCTCGCCTCCGTCCGCGTGCTGCGCCGCGAGGGCGCCTTCCTCTTCGACACCGAAGCCGAGACCTACCCGACGGTTCTCAAGCATCTCGAACGCTTCACGCTCGCCGGGGACTTCCACGTCCGCGACCTGACCCAAGAGACCACTCTGCTCTCAGTCCAAGGTGCGCGCGCGGCGGACATAGTAACCGCGGCGACCGGTGAAGATGTTCATGGCTTGGCTCGCGGCCGTGCGGCGTACGTGGGTGACGGCCGCGTCGGACGGCCGCCGGCAGTCATCCGCGCGACGCACACGGCGGAAGACGGCTTTGACATCTTTGTCGGCGCGGATGAGGCATCTCCACTCAGGCAGTCGCTGCTCGACGCCGGTGCGAAGCCATGCGGTATAGACACGCTTGAAGTTCTGCGCGTTGAAGCCGGAATCCCGCGCTACGGCCTGGACGCCTCGGACGCGAACGTCGTGCTCGAAGTGGTGGACGAGGCGGAGGCGGTCAGCTACACGAAGGGCTGCTACGCCGGGCAGGAGATTATCGCGCGCATACACTGGCGCGGCCACGTCGCCAAGCGCCTCGCCGGCGTCATCTTCGAGCGCGACGCGGAGCCGCCCGCGGACGCGCGCCTGCGCGCCGGCGACGAAGGGCGCGAGGCCGGCCGCATCACCTCGAGCGTCTACTCGCCGCGCCTGCAGAGGCGGGTCGCGCTCGCCGTCGTCAAGTACGACTTCCTCGCGCCGGGCACCGAGCTGAAGGTCTTCTCCGAAGGCGGCGAGGTCTGCGGCGCGCACGTCGCGCCGCTCCCGCTCGTGCGCGGGGGCTGGTACGCGCAGGCCGAGGGCGAGGGGGACTCCGAATGATGCCCGGCGGGAGCGAACAGCAACCGACGGCCGGCCCGCACGGCCTCGCCTACGAGCAGGCGCGCCTCGCCTACAACATCATCCAGGCGCTCCTCGAACACACGCGCGTCACGCAAGACCTCGTCGCCCTCATGGCGCAGGCGCTCGGCGACGAGACGCAGGAGGCGCTCGTCAACACGCCCCACTGGGCCGCCTACATGGACAGCCGCCGCGCCCTCGAACAGACCCGCCAAGACGTCGAGACCTTCGCCCAGGTCTGGACGCGCCTCGCCGAAGAACTCAACCCGCCGAACGGGCCTGAGCCGCCCGCGGGCGTTTAAAAAGGCGGGCCGCCGCGGGCGCGTGTGCCCGCGGCGGCCTCTCTTAAATCGCGCGCCCCGTTCGGAAGCAGGGAGGCCGAAGCACACGGCGGCCTTTACCCGCCACCGCCTCCCCACCCCGACGCGTCACGCTACTCGCACTGGTCGATGCCGCTGGCCGCGCGGCAAGTGCTCCACGCGTCGGGGTCAGGGCTCCATCCCTCCGGGCCGTACTCCAGCAGGCAGTGTGAGTAGTACTCCTGCCGCGCGCTATCACAGAAGTCCGGCATCTGGTGGGTCAGGCGGGCGTTGTAGACGCAGTTGCTGTACGCGCTGTAGGCGTTGGCCCTGCACTGGTTCCAGTCGGGGTTGGTACAGTTATAGATTGTCTCGAAGTAAGCGTCGTCGCAGTCATACAACACGTCGTAATACCCGCCGGTGGCGCGGGCGGTCGGCTGAAGGCGCTGGGAAGGGCTGAGCAAAATCCCGGCGGCCAGTAAAGCCGCCAACGCGAGGAACCGCACTGCGCGATACATTCTCGGACTGGTCATGGCTTGTTCTCCTCGAGGTTGTGAGAGTGCTGGCGGAGCGGGTTGTGACACCCGTCCCGGGGTGAAGTGGCGTGAGCCGTAGTGCGCTGCGACACTACGGGCTAGACATCTGAGCGTTGTTGGGGAAGCCTGACTCTTGGGGTAGCCCGGATTGTAGTACCAACCGCGCGTGTAGGCAAGACGCATCTTCAAGCATGCCGGAAGGGAGAGGCAGGACTACGGCTTCGCTACGGTCGGTCTTGACCCTTCTCGGCCTGCTGCGCGAGGAAGTCGCGGATGAGGCGCTGCTCCTTCTCGTCCCTGATGCGTGTGAAGAGTTTGGTGCCGAGTTTTTCAATCGTCTCCGGGCGGTCGAAAGGCAGGCGTGCGTACATCGTCCCGCCTGTGAAGTGGCAGGGCGAGCACTTGGATTCAAGGAGAGGCCGAACCTGTGTGTTGAAGTCTACGTGCGTCGGCGTGGTCGCGGAGGGGGACGGCGCGTGCGCGCTTAAACCGGTTAACGCCGGGGCGTCGTCGGAGAGCTTCGCGGGGCCACACGCCCTGTAGCCGTAGAACAGCGCCAACGCCAGGAGCAGCACGCAGACTCTCATAACGAGGCGCATGCTACTCCGCCCGGGGCGCGGGGACAAGATGAATTTCGGGGCGCGGTGTGCGGCCGGCGTGTTCAGGCGTTGGCCCGGATTATCTCCGCCAGCCAACGTTTGGTGAATTCGCGCAAGTCGTCGGCATCCTGCTCCGTGTGGAAGTTCTTGTAGGTGTAGACCTGGAGCACTCGGTCTCTGACCCACACTAGCGAAACGCTCCCGACCATCACCCGCTCCCTCTCCCCGTTAACGCCCTTGATCTTAAAATTCATGAGGATGAGCATCCCGAAGGCGTCCGCCGTGTTGAGGAACTCGCCGAGGCTGACCGGCTGCGAAAGGTCTAACCGCATGAGCTTCTCATCCAGCCGCTGATTCAGGCGCTTGAGTTCCGCCTGGAACTCGGGGTTCTTGAGGTCGAGCGCCCTGGGGCTGTTGGCGCGCAGGCCGGCGACTACGCGCGGGAAGTCCTTGCGCGTGATGTCGGTCGCGCGCAGCCTCTTCGGAATCGAGACTTTCGTGTAGATGCCGAAGTCAAATTTTTCGCCGCGCAGGATTCTCTCCATGTCCTCGGCCGAGTGGTGGGAGGCCAGGAAGTCGGAGCCCGGCCCCTCGGTCTTCGCGAAGAACTCCTTTATCCGCTCGGAGCGCGAGGTGGATTCGACGTACCCGGCGGGCGCGGGGATGATGACCTCACGGTTTCCCAGGAGGTAGGCATCCGCGGCGCGCGTGGTGGGTGCGGGAGCCTGCGCCGCGGCCCCCGCGGCGAGCGCCGCGAGAAGCAGCGTGAGAAGAACCGGTCTCATGTGTCTCATTCAGTCTTCGTGGCGGGTGGGGGCGTCGGCGTGCGGGACGAAGCAGCGGCGGCAGCGCGCCTCGTAGGCGTCCGACGCGCCGACGACGACCTGGCCCTCGACCTCGACAATGCGCTGCGAGTAGTTGGCGGGCTGGCCGCAGCGGACGCAGATGGCGTGGGTCTTGGTGATGTACTCGGCCACCGCGAGGAGCTGCGGCATCGGCTCGAACGGGCGGCCCGTGTAGTCCTGGTCGAGTCCCGCGACGATGACGCGCACGCCCCGGCCCGCCAGCTCGTTGACGATGTCCACGAGGTCGTTGTCGAAGAACTGCCCCTCGTCGATGCCGACGACCTCGGTCTCGGGGTCGAGCAGCGCCAGAATCTCTCTCGCGTTGCGCACGGCGTTCGACTCGTGGCGCATCTCGGAGTGCGAGACGATGTGCTCCTTCGAGTAGCGGTTATCGATGTCGGGCTTGAAGACCTGCACCTTGAGGCGCGCGATCTTCGCGCGGCGCAGACGCCGAATCAGCTCCTCGGACTTCCCCGAGAACATCGAGCCGGCGATGACCTCGACCCAGCCCGTCGTGTTCTGCCCCGCCTTGACGAGGTGCTCGTCGTTACCTTCCGCCGTAAGTCTCTCGACCATCCTTCTCTAAAAACCTTTCAGACTTAAATCTCACTCGTACAGGCGCGCGTTGTAGAACGGCGTGAAGGCGGCGACGAGCGCCGTCTCGAAGCTCATCGCGCGCGTCAGCAGGCCCTTCGAGAGCACGCCCCACGCGCCCTGCCGGCTGCGCACGTCCGTCTGCCCCGCGACCTCGTCGATGACCTCGCCCAACTCGCGCCCCGTCTGCTCGACGCGCGCGACGATTGAGGCGGGGACGGTGACGGCCGGCGCGTGGCCGAAGTAGCCGCGCGCGCCGTCCGTGACGTAGGCCCAGCCGTGCAGGAAGGTGCGCCGCTCGCCGTCGAAGGTGATCGAGTGGAAGCCGCCTTCGAGCCCGACGTAGAAGTCCGCCGGGTTGCCCTCCGTCAAGAGCAGCCCGCGCACGGCCTCGGCGCGGTTGCGCGCGCCGCGCATGAGCTGCGTGTCGTTGAGCGGCATCGCCGCCACGCCCGTCTCGACGGGGCGCGCCACCAGCTCGCACGGCCGCCAGCGCGCGTCCACCTCGGCCACGCGCGCGCAGGCCGCGCGCAGCGCCATGATCTTGGCCGGGCGCGCCGAGCCGAGTGCGATGAGCATCCTTTTCACCTTTGGCGCCGGGTGGCCCTCGCGCGGGGGAGTCGTGCGGCCGTGGGGCGCGACGAGGCTACAACAAACGTAAGTCAAAAGTAAAAAGGCTAGGGGGCGAAAGTGCCGGCCGCCTGTGTCCCGCGGCGTACGGCCGGGGCGCGCCCGCGAAAAAATTTCTTGACAGGCGGCCCGCGCAGGGATATTTTGTCCAAACTTCGAACAAATGCCGGGCGGCACCCCATGAGAAAGATCAACACGCACGACTTCAAGGTGGCTACGCGCACGACCTCGCGCGACATCAACCGCCGCATCGCGCTCAACCTCATCCGCGAGCACCAGCCCATCTCGCGCGCGGACCTCGCGCGCCGGATGAGCGTGACGCGCGGCGTCGTGAGCGTGCTCGCGCAGGAGTTGATCGAGCAGGGCCTCATCTACGAGGGCGCGACCGGCGAGGTGACGCGCGGCCGCAAGCCGACCTTCCTCCACATCAGGACGCAGGATCGCCTGGCCGTCGCCGTGGACGTGCGCTTCAGCAAGACCTACGTCATGCTCTCGGACTTCTCGGGCCGGCAGCTCGCCCTGGAGGTTTACGAGACGGTCTTCGCGCTGCCGCAGTTCATCAAGGATTTGGCCGCGCGCGTGCGCAGAATGCTGAAAACACACGGCGGGGCGGGGAATTGTGAAGGGGTCGGCGTCGTCGTCCCGGGCATGGTCGACCACCGCACGGGGCGCGTGCTGAACGCGCCGACGCTGGGCTGGCGCGACGTGGACGTCCGCGACAAGCTGGCCGCGGCCACGGGGCTGCCCGTGCAGATAGAGAACTCGGGCCGCGCCTGCTCGCTCGCGCACCTGTGGCTTGAGCGCGGCGAGGGCGCGGCCACGCAGAGCTTCGTCTACGTGAGCGTGTCGGACGGCGTGGGCGTCGGGGTAGTCGTCGGCGGCGAGCTGGTGCGCGGGCGCGACCACATCGCGGGCGAGTTCGGGCACATGCCCCTGAGCCTGGACGGGCCGCGCTGCATGTGCGGGATGACGGGTTGCTGGGAGGCCTACGTCTCGAACCTGGCCACCCTGTCGCGCTACTTCGGGTGGAATTTGTCCAAACTCAGTCCAAAATCGCTGCACGAGGCCGGGAGCGACTCCTTCAACGTGCTCGACCTCGTCACGCGCGCGCGCGGCGGCGACGCCAAGGCCAACGCCGCCGTCCAGGCCACGGCGCGCTTCCTCGGCCTCGGGCTTTCGACGGTCGTCAACACGCTCAACCCCGACTGCATCTACCTCGCGGGCGAGATCACGACCGCGTGGGACTTGATCGAGGAGACGGTGCGCGTGAGCCTCGCGGAGCGCGTCCTGATCACTTCCGCGGAGAGCACGCCGATGCGCGTCTCGCCCGCGCAGGTGCAGCCGCGCCTGCGCGGGGCGGCGGCGCTCATCGCCGCGCCGACGTTCGCGGCGCCGCGCGTGGCCTGAGGCGGCGGGCCGTAAAGGATTCCGCCCCGCGTCCCTGCTGGGCGGCCGAACAAAAGGGAACTCAGGAACTCTTCGGGGCAAGCCTCGGCGCTGCTGCTCGGCGGCGTAGTGTTGCCCGCGGTCGGAAAAGAACTTCAACGTCGGAGGTGTGAGTCATGCTGTTCGCCCACGGTTTCAGGTCGCGCCGCCCAAGGGTGTCGCTCTGCTGTCTCCTCTTCGCCCTCGCGCTGTGCGGCGCGAACGCGTCCGCGCAGACGGTCGTCGGCCGCGTCTCGGGCACGGTCAAGGACGCCTCGGGCGCGGTCGTGCCCGGCGCCGGCGTGACCGTCACGAACGCCGCGACGAACCTCGTACGCACGGCGACCACCGACGCCGACGGCTTCTACACGGTGACGAACCTGCCCGTCGGGACTTACGTCGTCGCGGCCGAGAGCCAGGGGTTCAAGCGCGCCGAGCAGCGCGGCATCGCGCTCACGGCCGACGCGAGGCTCACGATTGACCTCGCGCTCGAGCCGGGGCAGGTGACGGAGACCGTGCAGGTCTCGACCGCGCTCGGCGAGACGGTCAACAACACCTCGGGCGAGGTGGCGCGCGTCATCGACAGCCAGCAGGTGCAGAACCTCGCGCTGAACGGGCGCAACTACATCCAGCTGCTCTCGCTCATCCCCGGCGTCGCGCAGACGACCGACGACCAGTTGGAACTCTCGACGAGCCTCGCCACCAACCAGCAGTCGATCAACGGCAACCGCGGCCAGATGACGAACATGACCGTGGACGGCGGCACCAACCTCCAGTCCGGCAGCAACGCCAGCCAGATCAACAACGTCGGCATCGACTTCATCCAGGAGGTCAAAGTCCAGACCTCGAACTTCTCGGCCGAGTACGGGAGAAACAGTGGCGCGCAGGTCAACGTCGTGACGCGCTCGGGGACGAACTCGTTCCACGGCTCGGCCTTCGAGTACCTGCGCAACGACAAGCTGGACGCGCGCAACGCCTTCGCGGCCGTGCGGCCGACGCTGCGCTACAACGACTTCGGCTACAGCGTCGGCGGGCCGATTCAGAAGGACAAGTTCTTCTTCTTCGGCGGGCAGGAGTGGAAGAAGATTCGCCGCCTCGCCAACCCCGTCGTGCGCAACATCCCGACGCTCGCCGAGCTGAACGGCGACTTCAGCGGGCGCTCGGGCACGCTCAACGTCCCCGCGGGCTACACGGCCGTCAACCCCGCGACCGGAGCGGCGGTCGCCGCCGGCCAGCCGATCCCGGGGCGCAACCTCTCGAACCTCAGGCTGAACGGCCAGCCCGCGGGCATCACCGCGGACGGCCGCGCCATCGCCAACGTCTACCGCGAGATGATCGGGCTGGCGACGAGGTACGTGAACGCCCCCGTCGCCAACAACGCGACCTTCCAGCAGCCGAACCCGTTCGACTACCGCGAGGACATCCTCCGGCTCGACTACCGCTTCAACGGCGCGCACAGCATCTACGGCCGCTACATCCACGACGAGAACCAGCTCATCGACCCGTTCGGCACCTTCATCACGTCGCAGCTCCCGACGATCCCGAGCGCGCGCTCCAGGCCCGGCACCTCGTACCAGCTCGCCTACACGTGGCTCGTCACGCCGACCTTCATCAACGAGGCGAAGGCCAACGTCAGCATCGTGTCGCAGCACATCCCGCCGGCCAGCGACTTCTGGAAGCGCGAGACCTACGGCTTCCAGTACGCGCAGCTCTTCCCCGGCGGCGGCGTCTACGGGAACAGCATCCCCGACACCGCCATCACCGGCTTCGCCAGCTTCGCGGGCGCGGCGCGCTCGCTCGTCTCGCCGACGACCGACATCATGGTCGGCGACAACGTGACGTGGGTGCGCGGGTCACACACCCTGAAGGCGGGCGGGCTCGTCTACCGCAACCGCATCGACCAGAACGGGCGCACGACCTACGCCGGCAACGTCAGCTTCAGCACGGGCGGCAACACGCGCACGACCGGCAACGCCCTGGCCGACGCGCTGCTCGGCAACTTCCGCACCTACAGCGAGTCGTCGCTCGACCCGATGGGCTTCTTCCGCTTCACGCAGACCGAGGCGTTCGTCAACGACAGTTGGAAGGTGACGCCGCGGTTGAGTCTCGAGCTCGGCGTGCGCTACCAGTTCGGGACTCCCATCTACACGCAGGCGAACAACCTCGCCAACTTCGACCCGCGGCTCTACGACCCGGCGCAGGCCGTGACGGTGCTCGCCAACGGCAACATCGACCCGACGCGCGGGGGCAACCGCCTCAACGGCCTGGTGCGCGCGGGAGGCGGTGTCCCGCCCGAGGAGCTGGGGCGCGTGCCCGGCGGCGACAGCGCGTTCGTGCAGTCGGTGCCGGCGGGCGCGCCGCGCGGGCTCTACGAAGGGCACCACTACTTCATGCCGCGCGTCGGCTTCGCGTACTCGCCGTTCAAGGACAACAAGACGGCCATCCGCGGCGGCTTCGGCATGTACTACGACCGCGTCGAGGGCAACCTCATCTTCCCGTCCGAGGGCAACCCGCCCTACGTGACCAGCTCGCAGTACTCGAACGCGAACATCGCGAACATCACCAGCGGCTCGACGACGCTCGCGCCCTTCGACACCATCAACGCCGTCGACCCGAACCTCGACACGCCCTACACCGAGAGCTTCTCCCTGAGCGTCCAGCGCGAGATGTGGTGGGGCCTCTTCGCCGAGGCGGCCTACGTCGGCAACCTCGGCCGCCACCTGATTCGTCAGCCCGACATCAACCAGGTCAGCTTCGCCGCGCTCGTCGCCAACGTCCCGCCGGGGCCGAACGTCAACACCAACGCGCTCCGCCCCTACAAGGGCTACTCGGCCATCCGCATGCGGCTGTCGGACTCGACCTCGAACTACCACGGCCTGCAGCTCTTCGCCGCGAAGCGGACGGGGCGCACGCGCGCCACCCTGAGCTACACCTGGTCGAAGGTTCTGACCGACGCGAGCGGCTTCAACGACAACCCCGAGGACGCCTTCAACCGCGACTACAACTACGGCCCGGCGACTTTCGACCGCCGCCACATCTTCGCCGCGACCTACACCTACACGCTCCCGTCCCTGAACGGCTCGAACGGCCTCCTGCGCGCGGTCTTCGGCGGTTACGAGCTGAGCGGCATCACGCGCCTGCAGTCGGGCGCGTACTTCACGGTCGTCGGCAACACCTCGACGGGGAGCCGCCGCGCGGACTACGTCGGCGGCGATGTGCTCTTGCCGAACGGCTCGCGCAGCCAGGCGGCGTGGGTCAACCGCGCGGCCTTCGCCAGCGCGCCCGACACGCGGCGCGGCACGTCCGGCGTCGGCACCGTCGAGGGGCCGGGCTCGCAGGTCTGGGACTTCTCGTTCCGCCGCCGCATCGGCATCACCGAGAAGGTTCGGCTGCAACTGCAGGCCGACGTCTTCAACGCCTTCAACCGGACGAACTTCCGCGACATGGACGTCAACCTCGCCAACGCCTCCTTCGGCACGCTGACCGCGTCCGGCCCGCCGCGCACCATCCAGCTCGGCATGAAGTTCAACTTCTGAGTTGAGGGAATATGGCAGGCAGAGTTAACCACAGAGGCACAGAGACACAGCTAAAACACAGCCTCATCTTTAGACTTCAACAAGCTGTGCCTCTGTGTCTCTGTGGTTAACACCTTTCCGTGATAGGTCTGTAGACGAACGATAATGCAGAAAGCCTCGCTGCTCTTCCTTCTGACCTTCTCGCTGCTCGCGCCGCCCGCGGGCGCGGTTTCTAAGGAAGCCGCGACGGTCGACACGGCCGCGCTGGGGAGTGAAGTAAAGACCTTCCTCGGGGCGGAGGTGGGCGCGCACCTCGCGGACATCAAGTCGCTCGACCCGCCGCCCGAGAAGGTTCTGGGCGCGGGCTCGTCGGGCGAGTACACTTGGGGCACCTGGGCGCGCTCTCTCGCGGCCTACGCCGAGATGTCGGGCGAGCGGACGCTCGCGGGCCGCGACCTCGCGCGCACGGTGGGCGAGGTGGGCCTGCTCGAATACCGCCTGAAGAGCACGCGCTTCTCGCAGCTCTACTGCGTGCTCGCGCTCCGGCACTTCGGGCGCGACCTCTCGCGCAACGCCGTCTGGCAGAGCCTGAGCGAGGACGAGAAGGCCAGTTGGCGGAAGCTGCTCGACGTGTCCGCCTTCTACGACGCGAAGGCGCAGAAGGTCATCAACCTTCCCGAAAACTACCTCGGCGTCGCCGCGCGCATCGCGAGCGTGAGCTACCAGCTCGGGCTCTTACAAGACCGCGCGCTCTTAGACGGCGTCATCACGCGCGCGGCGCGGCCGTTCGCGGGCGGCGGCCTCTACGCCGACGACGCGCCGCCCACGGGGCGCTTCGACCGCTACTCGAACGAGTACGCCCGCTTCGTCTGGAACGCGGCCGAGGACGCCGGCCGCAAAGACGTGCTCGACGAGCTGCGCCCTTCGCTCAAGGCGCAGATGAGACTCTGGTGGGACTTGATTCAGCCTGACGGCTACGGCTACGCGTGGGGCCGGAGCCTCGGCGTCGTCTCCTACCTCGACACGCTTGAGATCGTCGCGTGGCTCGCGCAGAACCCGGAGTTCCGGCCCGCGCCGCTCGCACAGCTCGCCTCGGCCTACTACCAGGCCTGGCGCTGGCTGCGGCACGACTACGACACGAAGTCGCACAAGCTCTCGGTCTTCGCCTTCGGCCGCGGCAACTACTCTTACATCTCGCCCGACCGCGAGTGGCAGCAGACGACGGGCTTCTTCGGCAAGGCCGCGCTCGCGCACATGCTCTTTACCGAGGCGCTGGCGAAGGAGAACCTGAAGCAGTTCCCGAGCGAGGTGGGCAGGCCCGACCTCGCGCGCTTCGAGTTCTTCCGCCGCGGCGACAGGCCCGCGGGCGTGTGGCTCGTCAGGCAGGGGCCGCTCTACTTCACGCTGCCCGTCACGACGGGCACGAAGCCGGGCGTCGCGGATTATCTGCCCGCGCCGCACGGCCTGCCGGGCTTCGCCGCGCCGGTCGAGCAGGTCTACCCCGCGCTCGTCCCCTTCGTCGAACTCGCGGACGGGCGCACGCTCGTAGCGGCGGACGGCGCCGACGAGATAGAGCCTTCGGCGGACGGCCAGAGCCTGCGCGTCGTCTGGCGGCGGTGGGCTCTCGTGGGCAGCAAGTCGGGGCAGTTGGTAGACCCGGGCATCTCAAGTGAGGTCGTCCTGAATCACGAAGGCACGACGCTCACGCGCGCGGAGACTTTGAAGGCGTCGGCCGACGTGACGATTAAGCGCTGGTGGGTGGTCGTGCCGGCGACGGCCGCGCGCAACGAGGTCGTGTCGGAACGAGGAGCGCGACGTGACCGTTTCGTTTCTGACGCCGGTACGCTCGAAGTCTCTGCGACGGCGGACTGGCCGCTGGCGGTCTCTTTGCAGGCCGCGGGCGGCGGGGCGCTCGCGAGGGGCGCGCGCGGCGCGGTGCCGCTGCACCTCGTCTACGAAGCGCTTAACATTAATCTGAAAGCGGGACGGCCCGCGCGCTGGCGCATCACGTTGAAGGCGGAAGGGGAGGCACGTTAAATGGAAGCGAAGTCGAAACTGGAGACGCACCCGCAGCACACGGACTGGACGCGCGTCCCCGTCGAGCGTCTGGAAGGCGGCATCGAGCGGCAGATGGTTGTCGGCGAGCGCGTGATGGTCTGCCGCCTGCGCTTCGCGCCGAACGTCGTCACGCCCCCGCACGAACACCCGCACGAGCAGATCACCCTGGTCGAGCGCGGCCGCGTCCTCTTCACCGTCGGCGAAGAGCAGCGCGTGGCCGAGGCCGGCGACGTGCTCCACTTCCCCCCGGGCAGTTGGCACGGCGCGACGATGCTCGACGAGGAGGTCGTCCTCATCGACATCTTCTCGCCCGTGCGCGAAGACTTTCTTAACGGCACTTCGTGAGAGGGACTTCCTGGCCGCGCGTCAGCGTGAAGGTGCCCGCGTCCTCTTCGGGTTCCGAGAGCGTGACGGTCAGCGTCAGAGTCTCGCCGCGCACGCGTCCCCGGTAGCGCGCGGCCCGCGCGTGGGCCTCCTCGTCGCGCCGGACGGGGCCGCCGTGCTGGGCGTAGAACTTCCCGCCCACGTCGAAGCGCCCTTCGGCGTCGAGAGCGAGCGGCCGTTCGATCTCGCCGCTCGCGCAGTCGAACTCGAGGGCGACGCCGCCCTCCGTCACGTCCATCCGCACGTGCTGGCCGCCCCACATGCCCGACGCAAGCTTCTCGTTCAAGGGCGTACGCCCCCCTTCCGTCCCGGACGCGCCGCACCGGGCCGCGAAGTTCGAGAGGAGCAGCGCGGCGCAGAGTGTAAAAGTTGTGGCAATTCTCGTCATCTGTCAGCCCTCTAACACTTGGGGGCCGCTCGCGGTTTGACGCGCGGCCGATTTCGGTCTATCTTCTCACGCACCTTTAGATCGGCCCTGTGCCGCGAGAGATGCCTCCGACAACCCTTTGAGGGGAGAAGGCTCCGGCGGCCCCATCTTATCCGAAGGGTTATCCGAAGGGAATCGACCCGCAACTCAGGCTGAAGGGCGGCCTTACCTTTCTTCCTGTCGAACGCCGCCAGAGCGGCCTCAGTATTACCGCCACCATAGTTAAGCAGGCCGCGGGGAATGGAACCCGCAGTCTCACACGCATCCCTGTCCCTTGCGTCCGCGCCCCTCGCAGGACGGCAAGCCCCAAAACGAAAACTCTTAACCCCGGCTTACGCTGGATGAGGAACTATCCCCCTTATGAAGAGAAGACCCCGCTCCGTTTCACGCAAACTACTACCGACTACCGTAAGAGGCCGGCTGGCCTCACTGCTCGTGCTGGCCGTCGTACTGTCGTCCGGTGCGGGCGCGGCCGTCTCACTGGCGCAGTCAGGGAAGAGAATCCAGCGCGCCGAGTCACCGCTGAAGCCGCTCGGCGACGTGCCGGCCCTGAAGAGAAACGCCCCGAGCCGCGAAGTCTACGACCGGGACAAGGACAAAGACCGTGGCGCGCGCCGCGGCTCCAACCGTAACGCCCAAGAGGACGAGGCCCTCCAGGGCTGGCGCGAGCGGATGCGCGAGCGCGACCGGCCGATGCGCCCGCGCGAGCTGCGCATCAACCGCGCGCGCTCCTTCCGCGGCGACCTCCGCGACCTCCCTTACGAGAAGCCGATCCAGCGGGAGAAGCCCGAGCGCGAGGCCCCGCCGAGCCTCCTCGACCTGGAGCCTGCGGCCGGCGACGTCGACACCGGCGGCACCGACAACGCCGGCCCGTCGGCGGGGAAGAGTGCGCCGACGGCGGACGCCATCAGCGCGCTGGCGGCGGCCGCGCCCGCGACCACGGCTAACTTCGACGGCCTCGACTTCAACAACTTCGGCGCGGGCCGCCCGCCCGACACCGTCGGCGACGTGGGCAAAGACTATTACATCCAGGCCGTCAACACCTCTCTCGGCATCTACCGCAAGTCGGACGGCGTGCGCGTCGCGGCCTTCACCTTCAACACCTTCATGAGCCAGGGCCACTTCGGGAACCTGTGCGACAATAGCAACTTCGGCGACCCCGTCATCCTCTACGACACGTTCGAGGATCGCTGGGTCATCTCGGACTTCGCCTTCCAGCTCGACGCCAGCAACAACGTCGTCAACCCGCCGGGCTCGTTCCAGTGCTTCGCCGTCTCGCAGAGCGGCGACCCCCTCGCGGGCGGCTGGAACTACTACTCCATCAACACGGCGGGCGGCCTCGGCGACTACCCGAAGCTCGGCATCTGGCCCGACGGCATTTACATGTCGGTCAACATGTTCGGCTACGCGGCCAGCGCCGCGTTCCAGAACGCGCGCGTCTACGCGCTCAACAAGGCGCAGATGTACGCAGGCGCCCCGTCCGTGCAGGTCGTCTCGTTCGACGCGCCTTCGAGCGAGTTCACGCTGCTGCCGAGTAACGCGCGGCTCCAGATGGGCACGCCGCCGCCGGGCGCGCCGAACTACTTCTCCACCGTCTGGAACTTCGCCAACGTGATCAGCGTCTGGAAGTTCCACGTCGACTGGAACAGCATCTCGCTCTCGACCTTCACGGGGCCGTTCGACACGCTAGCGCCCGCGAGCTTCGCCGTGCCGCCCTCGACGGTGCCGGCCTCGGGCAGCACGACGGGGCTCGACACGCTCGGCCACCGTCTGATGATGCAGAACCAGTACACGAACTTCGGCGGGACCGAGTCGCTCTGGAACTCGCACACGGTGCGCGGGAGCACGACGACGCAGTCGGCGCTGCGCTACTACCAGGTCAACGTCAACGGCGGCACGGTCGCGGCGAACACGACGCAGGCGTTCACCTACAACCCCGACACGACGAACCGCCTCATCCCGAGCCTCGCCATCGACCGCGCGGGGAACATGGCGATGGGCTACAGCGCCACGACCAGCGCGACCTTCCCGAGCATCCGCTACGCCGGACGGCTCGCGGGCGACGCGGCCAACTCCATCACCCAGACCGAGTCCGTCCTGATGGCGGGCACCGGCTCGCAGACGGGGACGACCGCGACGGGCGGCCAGCGCTGGGGCGACTACGCCGCGATGTCGGTTGACCCCAACGGCTGCACCTACTGGTTCACGAGCGAGTACTTCGCCGTGACGGGTCGCAACTGGCTGACGCGCGTCGGCGCCTTCACCTACCCGCAGTGTACGCCGGTCGGCGCGGGCGGCACGGTGCAGGGCACCGTGACCGTCTCGGCGGGCGGTGCGCCCCTCGCGGGCGCGACCGTCGCTTTGGGCAGTCGCACGACGACGACCAACGCCTCGGGCGTCTACTCGTTCACGAACATTCCCGCGGGCACCTACCCGTCCATCACGGCCAGCTTCCCCGGCTACGCGCCGAAGACGACCACGAGCGTCCTCGTCGCCGACAACGCGACGAGCACCGTCAACTTCGCGCTCGACGGCGCGCAGCAGGCGGGCGCCTGCTTCACCGACACCACGCAGGCCGACTTTCAGACCGGCGTCCCGACGGGCGTCGAGATGCTGACGAGCCCCGGCGACGTGAAGCTCTCGAACTCCTCCAGCCAGGTGGCCGACCAGGTCTACAACCCCACGTCTCTGTTCAGCGCCGGCAACCTGACCGGGACGGCATGGGTGGGTCAGACCTTCCGCGCCGGCGTCACCGGCAACCTGACAAGGCTCGATACGCTGCTCGGTCTCGCCAGCGGCACGTCGGGCACGATCACCGTCGAGATTCGCAACCTGAACGGGACGGCCCCCGGCAACACCGTGCTGGCGACCAGCACGTTCGGGCCGGTCACGAACGTCGGCACCGCGGGGGCCTACACCGCGACCTTCGCGACCCCGGCGGCGGTCGTCGCCGGTACGAGCTACGCCGTCGTGCTCAGGACGAGCGTCGGCAACACGGTCTTCGCCATCCGCGGCTCGGGGAACGGTTACGCCAACGGCGCGCTCTTCACCACGGCCAACAGCGGCGGCGCGTGGACGGCCACCACCAACGACCTTTACTTCACGACCTACGTGAGGACGCCGTCCGCCTTCTTCCTGAACGGCAACCTCGTCTCGGGCACGAAGGACGCGAACCCGGCCGTCGGCAGCATCCCGAACTGGGGCGCGCTCTCTTGGACGGCCGATACGCCCGCGAACACGGCCGTGACGTTCCAGGTCGCGGCGAGCAACAACGTCAACGGCCCCTTCAACTTCGTCGGCCCCAACGGCACGGCCGCGACCTTCTTTACCAACGGCGGGTCGCTCTCGCAGTTCAACGGCCTGCGCTACCTCAGGTACAAGGCGTCCCTGAGCACCACGAACAATCAGGTCACGCCCGTTCTTCATGACGTGACCGCCTGCGTTGACGACCTCGCCACCACCGCGCTCGCGGTCGCACCCGCGACCGGCAGTTACGGCGGGACGGCCACGCTGTCTGCGACGCTGACCTCGGCCGCCGGCCCCGTCAACGGCAAGAGCATCGCCTTCACGCTCAACGGCTCGCCCGCGGGCACGGCCACGACCGACGCTTCGGGCGTCGCCACGCTCCCGAACGTGAGCCTCGCGGGCATCAACGCCGGCTCGTACCCGGCGGGCGTCGGCGCGAGCTTCGCGCAGGGCGGCGGCTACCTCGCGAGCAGCGGCTCGAACTCGCTGACGGTCAACAGGGCTTCGCAGACGATCACGTTCGCCGCCCTCGGCGACAAGACCTACGGCGACGCACCGTTCGACGTGAGCGCCACGGGCGGCGCCTCCGGCAACCCCGTCACCTTCGCCGCAGTCGGTAATTGCACCTCCGGCGGCACGAACGGCGCGACCATCACCATCACGGGCGCGGGCGCCTGCACGGTGACGGCCTCGCAGGCCGGCAACTCCAACTACGACGCGGCCCCGGACGTGCCGCAGTCCTTCAACATCAACAAGGCTTCGCAGGCGATCACGTTCGGCGCCCTCGCCGACAAGACGTACGGCGACGCGCCCTTCAACGTCAGCGCGACGGGCGGCGCCTCCGGTAACCCCGTGACTTTCGCGGCCACAGGCAACTGCACCTCGGGCGGGGCGAACGGCGCCACGATCACGATCACAGGGGCGGGGGCCTGCACCGTGACCGCGTCGCAGGCGGGTAACTCTAACTACGACGCGGCCGCGGACGTGCCGCAGTCGTTCAATATCAACAAGGCCAACGCCGTCGTCGTCGTCGACGGCTACAACGGCACCTACGACGGCAACCCGCACCCGGCCACGGGCTTCGCCTACGGCGTGGGCGGCGCGTCCGACGTGCTCGCGCCGGCCGTGACCTTCACCTACAACGGTAATGCCGCGCAGCCCGTGAGCGCGGCCGTCTACAACGTCGTGGCTTCGTTCGCCGGCAACGCGAACTACAACCCGGCCTCGAACACCACGACCGTCACCATCAACAAGGCGACGCCGACGATCAGCTGGAACAACCCGGCCGACATCGTCTACGGCACGGCCTTGAGCGGCACGCAGCTCAACGCAACGGCCTCGGTGCCGGGCTCGTTCACTTACACCCCGGCGGCGGGCGCGGTGCTGAACGCGGGCGACGGGCAGACCTTGCACGTTGACTTCACGCCGACCGACACGACCAACTACACGGGCGCGTCGAAGGATGTCGTCATCAACGTCACGAAGGCGGGCCAGACGATCACGTTCGGCGCGCTGGCGAATAAGACGTACGGCGACGCGCCCTTCAACGTCAGCGCGACGGGCGGCGACTCGGGCAATCCGGTGACGTTCGCGGCCGTCGGCAACTGCACCTCGGGCGGCACCAACGGTGCGACCATTACCGTCACGGGCGCTGGCGCCTGCACGGTCACCGCCTCGCAGGCCGGCAACTCTAACTACGACGCGGCCGCCGACGTGCCGCAGTCCTTCAACATCGGCAAGGCTTCGCAGACGATCACGTTCGCCGCCCTCGGCGACAAGACCTACGGCGACGCGCCGTTCACCGTCAGCGCTACCGGCGGTAACTCGGGCAATCCCGTCACCTTCGCTGCCGCCGGCAACTGCACTTCCGGCGGGACGAACGGTGCGACGATTACCATCACGGGTGCCGGCACCTGCACCGTCACCGCCTCGCAGGCGGGTAACGCCAACTACGAGGCGGCGGCCGACGTGCCTCAGCCCTTCAGCATCAACAAGGCCAACGCCGTCGTCGTCGTCAACGGCTACAACGGCACCTACGACGGCAACCCGCACGGCGCGACCGGGACGGCCACGGGCGCGAAGGGCGAAGACCTGACGAGCCTGCTCAACCTCGGCGCGAGCTACACGAACGTTCCCGGCGGCACGGCCAACTGGGCGTTCGCGGGCGACGCCAACCACAACCCGTCCAACGGCAGCGTGCAGATCGTCATCACGCAGGCCGGGGTGACGATCACCTGGGCCAACCCCGCCGACATCGTCTACGGCGCGGCGCTCGGCGCGGCGCAGTTGAACGCGACCGCCAACGTGCCGGGCAGCTTCGTCTACACCCCGGCCGCGGGCACCGTCTTCGGCGCGGGCGGACACAACCTGCACGTCGCCTTCACGCCGGCCGACACGGTCAACTACACCAACGCCTCGAAGGACGTGAGCATCAACGTCCAGAAGGCGGTGCTGACCATCACGGCCGACAACAAGGCGAAGACCTACGGCGACCCGAACCCGGCGCTGACGTACACGCCTTCGGGGTTCGTCAACGGCGACACGCCGGCCACGGCCTACGCGGGCGCGCCGGCACTCTCGACCGCTCCCGCGAACAGCGGCGCGGGCACGTATCCGATCAACGCCGCCGCGGGCACGCTCGCGTCGGCAAACTACTCGTTCAACTTCGTCGTGGGGACGCTGAACGTGGGCAAGGCTTCGCTGACGGTTAAGGCCGACGACAAGTCGCGCCTGGTCGGCGCTGCCAACCCCGTGTTCACGGCCAGCTACTCGGGCTTCGTGTTCGGCGAGGGGCCGGGCGTGCTGGGCGGCACGCTGACGTTCACGACGCCCGCGACCCTTGCCAGCCCGGCCGGGACTTACCCGATTATTCCCTCGGGCCTGACCTCGCCGAACTACAACATCACCTTCGTCAACGGCACGCTCTACGTGGGCTTCAACGTCTGCGTCGACTACGACCAGACGCAGGCGAAGAAGAGCGGGAGCACCGTCCCCGTCAAGTTCCGCCTGTGCGACGCCTCGGGGGCGAACCTGTCGTCGGCCTCGATAGCCGTCCGGGCCGTCTCGGTCGTCAACGCGGCGACCAACGCCGCGCAGCCGGTGCAGGACGCGGGCAACGCGAACCCCGGTAACTACTTCCGCTTCGACAGCGGCGGTTACATCTTCAACCTGAAGACCACGGGCTACCCCGCGGGCACTTACAACCTCGGCTTCACGGTGGGCGGCGACCCGACGCCCCACGCCGTGCAGTTCGTGGTTCGTAATTAGGCAGTCCGGCGTCAGCCGGACACAGAGAGGCCGCGGCCGGGGTCAACGCTCCCGGCCGCGGCCTCAAACTTTTTACGGCGCCTTCTTACTCCTGTTCTTCGTAGAGCACGACCTCGCCCTTGACGATCATGTAAGGGAGGCGGCGGTCGCTGACCCAGGGGTACTGCTCGGCGTAGTCCTTGTAGCGGTCGTTGGTGACGATGAGGGCGTCGAGCTCGTGCGCGAACTGGATGATGAAGTAGTCGGCGTCGGTGCCGGCCGGCACCTGCCTGACCTGCTGCGACTTGATGAGCTTCTCCAACTGCTCCTGGTCG
>JAFAZX010000031.1 GCA_019239425.1 Acidobacteriota bacterium | reverse complement strand
CGATCTGATCGGCGACGCGCTGCTGCTCTTCCGCGACGGCGCCTGGCGCTTCGCGGAACTGCTCGCGGCCGAGCCTGACTTCGCTCATCCGCCGACGATCATGATCAAGGATCTCGAAGTGGCGAAGTTCGGGACGCTGATCTTCTACCCGCCGCCGCTGCTCGCAACGATCACCGCTGTGATCGCGTCGAAAGAAAGCCGCGACATCGTGCACAACATCGAGGTGCTTGACGCGATCGCGTCCACGCCTGCGGCGATGTAGCTTTAGTCGGGAGTCGGGAGTCGGGAGTCGGGAGTCGGGAGTCGGGATCTTTCCATCAACGTTCCGACACCCGACACCCGACACCCGCGTCACGCGTGAACGCCCGGCGCTTCGTGGCCGCTGGCGTTCACGTACTCCACGTAACTGCCGCCATAAACCCTTGGCGGCGCGCCGCGCTCTTCGGGGAGCTCGAGCACTCGGTTCGAGAGGCCGCGCAGGAACATGCGGTCGTGCGAGACGAAGAGCATCGTTCCCTCGAAGTCGTGCAGCGCTTCGACGAGCATCTCCTTCGTGGCCAGGTCGAGGTGGTTGGTCGGCTCGTCGAGCACCAGGAAGTTCGGCGGATCGAGCAGCATGCGTGCGAGCACGAGTCGCGATCGCTCGCCGCCGGAGAGCGAGCGGATTTTCTTTTCCACTTCGTCGCCGGAGAATTGGAATGCGCCGAGGAGGCTGCGCAGCGTGCCGATCGATTCGAGCGGAAAGTCTTTCTGGATCTGCTCCCAGACCGTGAGATTCGGATCGAGGACGTCGAAAGCCTGCTGCGAGAAGTAGCCCATCTTCAGCGACGCGCCGAGGCGGACGGAGCCGGCGTCGGGTTCGATGGAGCCGAAGACCATTTTCAACAGCGTCGACTTGCCGGCGCCGTTCTTCCCCATCACGCACCAGCGCTCGCCGCGGCGCACCAGGAAATCGAAGCCGTCGTAGATCGGCCGCTTGCCGTACGACTTCGAGACATGCTTCAGCGTGACCACGTCGTCGCCGGATCGCGCCGGTTTGCGGAAATCGAACTTCATCGTCTTCCGCTTTTTCGGCGGCTCCAACTTCTCGATCTTGTCGAGCGCCTTCACGCGGCTCTGCACCTGCGCCGCTTTTGCCGCGTGCGCTGCGAAACGGTCGATGAAGCGCTGCTCCTTGGCCAGCATCGACTGCTGCCGCGCGTACGCAGCCTCGCGATTGGTCTCGCGGATGGCGCGCTCGCGTTCGTAGAACTCGTAGTTGCCGGAGTAGGTGACGAGGTCGCCCTCATCGATCTCGACGATCTTGGTGACCACGCGGTTCATGAACTCGCGGTCGTGCGACGTCATCAGCAACGAGCCGTCGTAGCGCTTGAGGAAGTCTTCGAGCCAGATGATCGACTCGATGTCGAGGTGGTTGGTCGGCTCGTCCATGAGAAGCACGTCGGGGCGCCCGAGGAGAACTTTGGCCATGGCCACGCGCATTTTCCAGCCGCCGCTGAGCGCGCCGACGTCGCCGTCGATACGGTCGTCTTCGAATCCGAGTCCGTGCAGCACCTCGCGCGCGCGGGCTTCGAGCTCGTAGCCGCCGAGGTGCGCGTAGTCTTCCTGGACGTGCCCGAAGCGGTCGAGAATCGCGTCCATTTCGTTGATGCGGGCGGGATCCGACATCGCGTTCTGCAGCGCTTCGAGCTCGTGATGAAGATCGCCGAGCCGTCCGCTTCCGGCGATCGCTTCGTCAAGAACGGAGCGGCCCGACATCTCCTCGATGTCCTGCCGGAAGTAGCCGATGGTCATCTTCTTCGGGACGGAGACATCGCCATCGTCCGGCGACTCCTCGCCGACGATCATGCGAAATAGGGTGGTCTTGCCCGCGCCGTTCGGCCCGACCAGACCGGCGCGCTCGCCCGGATTGAGCTGGAACGAAGCGTCGACGAAGACGAGCTGCCGCCCGTACTGCTTGGAAATTCTGCTGAGGCTGATCATTACCGGGCGGCAGAACGCCGACGCCGGTGATCGCATTTCGGCCGGACAACTTCAACGCCATCCTCGGCGACGCGATAGCGAAACGGAATGACGGTGAGATCAAGCGGCGGCGTGATGCGCGGCATCACCCGGCGAACGACAGGCACGGGAACCTCGAATGGATCGACGGGGCGCGGCTCGATACTCAGAACCGCGCTGAGCATCGCGGCGCGAAGGGGCGCGTTGGGGTCGGACATGTTTGTCTGAGAACCGCCGTGACGAGCGCTAGACTTCCCTGAAAAGGAGCCGTTCATGCCGCCAACCTACGCGAACGGAAAGATCTGCTACATCGAAATCCCGGCCATGGACATCGAACGCTCCGCCGATTTCTACACGAAGGTATTCGGCTGGGAGACGCGGAAACGCGGCGACGGGCATCTCGCCTTCGACGACACGACCGGGCAGGTCAGCGGGACGTGGGTCACCGGCCGCCCGCCATCGCCGGCTCCCGGCCTCCTCATCTACATCATGGTCGACGACGTGAACGCCACGATTGCCACGATTCTCGCCAACGGCGGCGAGATCGTGCAGCCGGTCGGCGCAGACGCGCCCGAAATCACGGCGAGGTTTCGCGATCCGGGTGGAAATGTGTTGGGTTTGTATCAGCAACCAACGTAGGACGATGCATAAAGCACATCGGTTCTTGCTCGCCTGGCGCTCGTCGCTTTCGTCTCGTAGAGGGTGACCCTCGCGGCTATTATCTTCCGCGGATGACCGAGCGATTCACCAGTCCTCTTGAAGCGTTTCTGGGCTGGCTCGAAACCAGACCGAGCGATGTGAAGTGGTATGTCTCGCTTCAGATAATAACGAATGCGCCAACTGGGGTCTTCTCTCCTCCAGCTTATGACGACGTAATGCACCCAGACGCAGTTGTGAGGAGTCGCATACAGCGGGGCGAAGAGACGACACGTACACATGTGGAACTTACTGCGTTACTCAGGAGACTCACGGAGCGGGCGATGGTTTCGCGGTCGACGGTAGAGGACTGGACTCGCGCGTATGAAATGAACGTGGAGTTTTCTGAAACCCATTCCGGCGCGCCTCCTGCGGAGGACGTGACGCGATCCTTTGAGTTCCGGTCCAAGATGTGGATACGCGAGTATGAAGAGTGGTCGGAGCTGCGGGACAGCAGGCTGAGTGACACGGCTATGGACGCTTGGGAGAAACTCGTGAATTTGGAGAAATTCCTACAGTCGTAGATGTCTATAGCGAGCTTCAGCCGGGCCTCACTCCGGCGTAATGTACGCCCCCGAAATCCCGCCATCGACGAGGAACGACGTCCCTGTGACGAACGACGACTCATCGCTGGCCAGGAACAGCGCGGCGTTGGCCATCTCCTCCGCCTTCGCGAAGCGGCCCATGGGGATGTGGACCAGGCGGCGGTTGCGGCGGGCGGAGTCGGCGAGAAGTTCGGCGAGAAGCGGCGTTTCGACGGGGCCGGGGCAGAGGGAGTTGGCGCGGATGTTCTGGCGCGCGAACTCCACGGCGATCTCGCGGGTCATCGCGAGGACTCCGCCTTTGCTGGCGGTGTAGGCGATCTGCGGGACGGCGGCGCCCATGATGGCCACGAACGAGGCGGTGTTGATGATCGAGCCGCCGCCGGCGCGAAGCAGGGCGGGGATCGCGTATTGGCATCCGAGGAAGACGCCTTTGAGATTGACGTTGATCACCATGTCCCAGATCGCTTCGGTGGTGTTGGTGACCGACTCGTCGTTCGGATGAAAGATGCCAGCGTTGTTGAAGACGACGTTCAGCTTGCCGAACGTCTCTTCAGCGAACTTCACCATCGCTTCGCAATCGGATGCTTTCGAGATATCGGCGGCGAAGGCGCGGGCGTTGTCGCCGATCTCATTCGCGGTCGCTTCGGCCGCTTCTTTTTTCAGGTCGACGACGACAACTTTCGCCCCTTCCTTCGCGAAGAGAAGGCACGATGCTTTGCCAATGCCGGAGCCGCCGCCGGTGATTAACGCCACTTTGTTTTCGAGTCGCATGGTTGTCCTCAAAGGGTGAAGGGTGAAGGGTGAAGAGTGAAGAGTGAAAAAAAGGCTGTACCACGGCGCTTCTTTCACTCTTCACCCTTCACTCTTCACCCTTTCATCTACGCCATTTCAAAGTATCTCCGCCGTTCCCAGTCGGTGACGACGGCGTCGAATTTTCGTTGTTCGGTGCGGAAGAAGTGGAGGTAGTGATCGACGACGTCCTCGCCGAAGACATCGCGCGCGAAGGCGCTCTCGGACAGCGTGGCGATCGATTCGTTCAGCGAGTGCGGCATGTGCGGGAGATCGGACGCTGCCTTGTAGACGTCGCCCTCGAACGCCGGGGGCGGCTCAATGTGATTGGTGACGCCGTCCAGTCCCGCGGCGATGGCGGCGGCGAAGGCGAGGTAGACGTTCGCGTCGGCGCCGGGCGCGCGGCATTCGATGCGGAGTGACGGGCCGCTGCCGACGATGCGGAAGCCGGCGGTGCGGTTGTCGAAGCTCCAGGCGATTCCGGTAGGCGCGAATGAGCCTTCCACGTAGCGCTTGTACGACGCCGGATACGGTGCGAAGAACGCGAACAGCTCGCGGATGTGCTTCATCCATCCGCCGAGGAACCAGCGGAAGGTGGGGGAGCATTCAATCGGTCCGAGCGATTCTTCGCCTGCGAACTGCGGCTTCTTCCCCTTCTCGTCCCACAGCGACATGTGGATGTGGCACGACGAACCCGCGTAGCGCTCGTCCCACTTGGCCATGAACGTGATGGCGTGGCCCTGCTGCCACGCGATCTCCTTCGCAGCATGTTTGTAAATCGAGTGCCGGTCGGCCATCTCCAGCGCCTCGGCGTACCGCAGTCCTATCTCCTGCTGCCCCGGCCCCCATTCGCCTTTCGATGATTCGACCGGCACACCGGAGCGCTCGAGGTGCGAGCGGATCGCGCCGACGAGATGCTCTTCCTTCGTGCTCTGGAGGATGTGGTAATCCTCGATGACGCGTCCGATCGGCGTCGCGTTGATGAAGCCTTTTTCGGCGACGGTCTCGTACGAATCCTTGAAGACGTACAGCTCCAGCTCCGAGGCGGCCATGACCGCGAAGCCGAGACCGGCGGCGCGTTTCAGTTGATGCCGCAGCATGCTGCGCGGCGCGACCGGAACGAGTTCGTGTTCGTGCTCGCGATAGACGTCGCACAACACGAGCGCCGTCTTCGGCAGCCACGACGCGACGCGCAGCGTTTCGAAATCGGGGATGGGACGGAAGTCGCCGTAGCCTTTCGCCCATGACGTAAACGCGTAGCCGGGCACGGGATCCATGTCGATGTCGCACGCGAGGAGGTAATCGCACGCGTGCATGCCGTGCTTGAGGATTTCATCGACGAAGAAGCGCCCGACCAGCCGCTTGCCGACCAGCCGTCCGTACATGTCGGGAAACGCGGCGATGACGGTATCGATCTCATCGTCAGCGACGAGACGTTTGAGGGTTTCGATGTCGATTCGGCCTTGCATGGTTTCTCGTTGTTCGGGAGTCGGGGGTCGAGGGTCGGAGAAAGGCGGCCGAATTTTTCCGACCCCCGACTCCCGACCAGCGACACCCGCTCAGCTCACATCCACATACACCGTCTTCCACTCCGTGTACGCATCGAGCGCGGCCAGTCCGAGTTCGCGTCCGATGCCGCTTTGTTTGACGCCTCCAAATGGCGCTTCGAGATGGACGCTGCTGCCGGAGTTGATGGAGATGTTGCCGGTCTCGAAGGCGCGGGCCACGCGCAGCGCGCGGGCGACGTCGCGCGTCCAGATCGAGCCGGAGAGGCCGTACTGCGAGTCGTTCGCCATGCGCACGCCATCATCCTCGGAATCGAACGGCATCACCGCGACGACCGGGCCGAAGATTTCTTCGCGGGCGATGGTCATGCCGGGATCGACGTCGAGGAAGACCGCAGGATCGAGGTACGTACCGGCGCCTTCGCGCGACTCTCCGCCAGTTGCCAGCGTCGCACCCTCGGATCTGCCGGTGGCGATGTACTGCAACACGCGGTCGCGATGCGCGGCGGTGACGAGCGGGCCCATCTCCGTTTCGTCGTCGAGCGGATCGCCGACGTGTACGTTTCCAAATGCTTCGATCAGCGCTTTCGAGAAGCGGTGATAGATCGAGCGTTGCACGAGGATGCGGCTGCGTGCGCAGCAATCCTGTCCTGCGTTTCCGAGCGACGAGGAGACAGCCGAGACGACGGCGCGGTCGAAATCGCAATCGTCGAAGATCAGATTCGCGGACTTGCCGCCGAGTTCCAGGCTGACGCGTTTGATGTCGCGCGACGCAAGCTCCATGACGCGCTTGCCGACTTCCGTCGAGCCGGTGAAGGCGAGTTTGCGCACGAGCGGATGCGTGAGGATCGCTTCGCCGGCGACCGATCCCGGCCCGGTCAGTACGGTGAAGACACCTTCCGGGATTCCGGCCTCCAGCGCCAGCTCGGCCAGTCGCAGCGCGGTCATCGGAGTCTGTTCGGCCGGCTTGAGCACGACCGTGTTTCCCATGGCCAGCGCCGGCGCCGACTTCCACGACGTGATCGCGATCGGGAAGTTCCACGGCACGATGATTCCGCAGACGCCGACCGGTTCGCGGAACGTCATCAGCACGCCCGACGCCGCTCCGGGGATCGTCTGGCCGCCGATCTTGTTCGTCGCGCCGGCGTAGTACTCGAAGCAGTTGGCGGCGAGATCGACTTCATCGCGCGCCTCGCGGATCGGTTTGCCGACGTTGCGCGCTTCATCGCGCGCGAGCGAGTCGGCGTTCTCGCGGATCAGATTTGCCAGCCGGAGCAGGACGCGTCCGCGCTCGCGGGTGTTCATCTGTTTCCACGGCCCGCCGTCGAACGCCTTGGCCGCCGCACGCACCGCGCGATCGACGTCTTGGGCGGTTTGCTCCGGCACGGTGCGAAGCGTTTCGCCGGTCGCGGGCTCGATGAGGGTGAAGGTCGCCATCGTGGTCCTTTCCTAAACCTGCATTTCCGCTGCCGGCTCGCTGCCGCCCAGCGTGTGCCACGCGATCGCCGCGAGCACGATCGCTGCGCCGCCGATGGCAAACGCCGACGGTTTCTCGCCGATCACGAGAAAGACCCAGAGCGGATTCGCGATCGGCTCGAGCATCCCCGTCAGCGAGGCCTGCGTAGCGCTCACATGCTTCAACCCGCGGACGAACAGCGCGTAGGCGAAGGCGATCTGGAAGATGCCGAGGCCGGCGAGGACGCCGAACGATTTCGGCGTCAGGGCGAGATCGTTCGCGACGAACGGCAGGAGGCCGAGCGACAGCACGACGTTGCCCCATGTGACAGCCGACTCGCTCGCGCCATGCTCGCGCCGCAGCGCGAGGATCAGCCCGGCGAAGAAGACGCTGGAGGTGAGCGCCATCGCGTTGCCGGCCATCCCCTTCGCCTCGAACTTGCCGACGAAGAAGAGCGCCATGCCCGCGATCGCGACGCTGATGGCGATCACGTCCCGGCTGCGCATCGGCTCGCGCAGCACGAGCGGGGAGAGGAGCAAGACCCAGATCGCGCCGGCGTACTGGAGGAAGATCGCGTTCGCCGCCGTCGTCCACTTCGTCGCCACGACGAATGACGTGAGGCACGCGCCGTAGCAGATCACCGCGACGAGGAATGTCGGCGTCGGCCTCCGCAGCGTCTTCCCGCGAAAAAGCAGGAGCAGGGTGATCGCCGCGAAGAGAGAGCGGTAAAAAGTGACTTTCAGCGCCGGATCAGCAATCGCCTTGATGCCGATCCCGCCGCTGGACCAGAGCAATGCCGCGGCGACGATGTAGAGGATGCCTTTGCGGCGAGGCGACATGCGCCGCGCATTGTAGCCATCCTCACCGCCCCGCGCGCCGGTGGCGCATCGTGATGGCGAAGCCGACGAGGGCGTTGATCATCATCAGCGCGTTCGTCACAACGAAGACCCAATTCCGTACGAGGAAGCTGTAAACAGTGAAGCCGCCCGAGGCGGCGAGCTGGCCGACGAAGAGCCACTTCGAGACGCCCTCGCTCGTGCCCGCCTGCCACTGCTTCCAGATCTGTTTCGCGATGGTGAGGACGAGAATCCCGGAGCTCACCCAGCCGATCGCTTCGATCATTAGTTCGTGAGATAGGACGAGTTGCTGTCCATCCGGGCGCGCACGTCGCTCTCGGCCGGCGGGCAATTCATCGCCTCTTCGGCCGGCGCGGGCTCCACCACGAGGGCGCATTCGCGCACGACGTCTGCCAGCGTGTCGATCTCCAGCGGCTTGTTGAGGACCGCGTCCGCGAGGTTCGGATCGATCACCACGTCCTGCTTCGGATCGCGCACGGCGATGATGAACGTCGTGGCGTCCGGATGCCGCTCCGCGAAGTCCCGGAGGAACGTCGGACTGGCGTTGTCCGGCAGGTTCATGTCGATCAGGATGAGAGCGTAGTTGCAGGTGGCCGTCTTCTCCAGCGCCTCGTCGGCCGAGGCGGCGGTATCGACGGCGAGCGGCTGGTGGCGGAGAACCGTGAACAGCAGGACGCGGAGCGCGTCATGGTCTTCGAGGATGAGGACTCGCGGCTGATCGTTCGAGTTGCGCATGTTGCTCTTCGAAAAGATCAAACGGCGTGCCACCCTGGCCCGCCCGCCAACGTTCAGTTGGGGGCGTTGCCCAGTTGCTCGTCGCTCTCCGCGGGCGGACACTCCTCGCGCTGCTCCAGCGCGCGCAGGGTCGTCATGCAGGCGAGCACGGTGTCGAGCAGCAGCTCGATGTCGAACGGCTTGCGCACCGTGCCGGCGACGATCTCCGGATTGAGATGCCGGGGCTCGTGGCCGGCCGTCAGCACGATCACGAACGGCCGTTCCTCCGGCGGCATCTGCTCGATGCGCTCCAGAACGTCGTAGCCGCTGAGGCCCGGCATCATGAGGTCGAGAAGCATGACCGCGTATCGGCAACGCATGCAGCTTTGCGTCGCCTCGACACCGTTGCGCGCAGTGTCGACCTTCAGGCCGCGCCGGCGCAGAACGGTGAAAAGCAACGCGCGAATCGCGTCGTCGTCGTCCACCACGAGAATTCTTTTTTCGTCAATCCGCATGCGTCGTCCGCGGGCATACGTCGGGCCCACAGTTATTTGAGCAAGAACGCTGCCCGGATGGGCTCACTTCACCAATCGGGAAATCGCCCGGAACTCCTCGGTGCCGGCTTCCACGAGGAGCTCGAACAAGGCCATCTCCGTCGACGCCAATTTGGCCCCTTCCGTCAGCATTCGCTGAAGGGCGAGGTCGCGATTGCGCGCCGTACGGGAGGAGATGGCGTCGGCGATGAGGAAGACTTCGTGGCCGTTCGCGACCAGATCGACCGCCGTCTGGTAGACGCAGACGTGGGCTTCGACGCCGGCCAGCAGCACCTGCTTGCGGCGTAGCGTGCGCAGCTCCGCGTGCAGCTCGCCGCAGCCCCACGCGCTGAAGCACGACTTCTCGATGGGGCGATAGCCATATGTTTCGAGGAGCGCGCGGCGCACCGGCTCGACGGTGGCGCCGAGGCCTTTGGGGTATTGCTCGGTGACGAGCGCCGGAAGGTCGAGGATGCGGGCGCCGCGGAGCAGCCGATCGACGTTGCGCTCGACCTCCTCGTGCTCATGAATGACCGGCATCAGCCGCTCCTGCACGTCGATTACGAGGAGCACGGCGTCGGCGCGGTTCAGGCGAGACATCAAGCTCGGCACTATACAACCACGTGGAGCGGCGGCTGCCCGCGAAGGAAGCGGGCGACGTCCGTCGCCGCGATGCGCGCCATCGCCCCGCGCGTCTCTTCCGTGGCCGAGCCGACGTGCGGCAGGAGGACGACGTTGCGCATCGCCAGCAGCCGCGGGTTGACCCCCGGCTCGTGCTCGTACACGTCGAGTCCCGCGCCGCGCAGCTGGCCGCTCTCCAACGCATCGCACAGTGCGTTCTCGTCGACGATCGGCCCGCGCGCGGTGTTGACGAGATACGCGCCGCGTTTCATCTTCTGCAATGCGTTGCGGTCGATGAGATGCCGCGTCTCGGCCGTGAGCGGAACGTGGATGGAGAGGATGTCCGCCGTCGCGAGCACTTCGTCGAGCGGCTCGCCGCGACGGACGCCGATCACGTTCATGCCGAACGCGCGCGCCCTCTCCGCGACCGCGCTTCCGATGCGTCCCAGGCCGACGATCCCCAGCGTCTTGCCGAACGCCGATTCGCCGAGAAGATGCAACGGCTCCCAGATGCACCGCCCCGTGCTGCGCACCTCGGCGTCGCCTTCGACAACGCGCCGTAACACCGCGAGCAGCAAGGTCATCGTCAGCTCCGCCGTCGCCTCCGTCAACACACCCGGCGTGTTGGTGACGCGAATGCCGAGCTCGCGCGCCGCCTCGACGTCGACGTTGTTGTAGCCGACCGCGTAGTTCGCAATCATCCGCAGGTTCGGACTCGCCTCGAGGACACGCCTCGTGAGCGGATCGCTGAGCAAGGTGATCGCCGCGTCGGCTTCGTCGAGGAGCGTGATGAGGTCGTCCTCGCTACGCTCGACCTCCGTGGGATGCTCGATGACGTCGAACTCGCCCGCGAGGAGGTCGCGCGCGACGGAGGGATATTCGGCAGTGAGGACGACCGTGTATTTCACGGAAGCAGGATGCTACCGGTGAGGAAGAAAGGGCCGGTTACTTTTTCGAGGCCTGCTTTTCTTTTTTGATCTGCGGAGCAAGCTCGCTCTCGCTATACGAATAGATTCCGACCCGAATCTGCTGCTTCCAATCCGGCCAGCTGCTCACTTCCCGATGAGCTTCTTCGAAGATTTCCCAAAAGCCGTGAGGGTCATCAGCCGTCGAATTTTTCATTCAAGAATTGTCGCTCAGTTTCGAGTGAATGTCCTGCAGTTTGATTCGAATCTCATCGAGAGTTTTCTTTTCCAATTCCACGTAAGAAGCCGGTTCCAGAGGCAACCTGGGCTCGCTTGCAGCCGCGTCCCAGGGGATGCGATGACCGTCCGCGGTTTTCCGGGCGAGCGTCTTGCCGACGTTCGTCGTGATCGAGAAGAGATCTGCGTATCTGCGAGATCCGACGCCGGTAAAGGGAAGAAATTCTACTTTCGGTGGATTGCCCTCGAACTTTCCGATCGAGATTCCGTCCCCGTGAAGATCTGCCGCCAGGCTCTTGGGATACGGCTCGACGTAAAACACCTTGCTGACTCCGGCCGTGAGAATTAACCGCGCGCATTCGTGACACGGAAACGTCGTCGTGTAGAGAATGCAGTGCCGAAGAGGAATCCCGATCCTCGCTGCCGAGAGAAGCGCCTCCATCTCCGCATGCGTCGTTCGCCCGAACTCGAGAAGGCTGAGCACGCGGCTCCCGCGCAACGCCTTCCGCACCTCGTCCATGGCCGGAACGGAACCGATCAGCTGATTCGCCTTCAACCGATCCAATAGCTCTTGCAGCATGCGCTCGCTCAGCTCGTTCGAGGAGTCGCGTCCGCGCTTCAGATCGCGAGCATCATTCGCGTCGCTCGGCCAATAGAGACCGCCGCCGGCGCGCGGAACGTCGTTGCAGCCGAGGCCGAGCACTTCGCCCGTTTCCGTTGCTACGACGGCTCCGACCTGCCGAGCGAGAGCGCCCGATCGCAGCGAGGCCGCGTAGGCCAGGAACATCAGGTACTCATCTTTGGATGGCGTGTGCTCCACGTTGCCCATGACGAGCTCGATGAACCGTCCCAGGTCGGCGGTTGCGGATGCGACCGCGTCGGACGAGTCGTTCTCGAGAGAGATGAAGAGGTCCGAGAGGTGAAACGTGTCGCGAAGCTTCTGCCCTGCGTTATCCGGCTCGTTCTCGTCTTTCTCCATCAGTCTTCGCGCGGACTCCTCCACCTCCGCGAACTTGCGCGAAGACCGCGCGATCCCGCGATCGCGGGCGATGGCTTCCGCAAGACTCCGCTCTCGAATCGCTCGCGGTGATGACGCTCCGATGAGGAAGAAGCCGACGCCGTAGATGCGGCGCAGCAGGTGTGTTTCTTCCGGTGTTTTCAGGGAGTGAATGATCGACGCGCGCGAACGCTTCGGATCTCGCTGCTGGCCGATTCTGCCGGCAGCGTAGCCCGCGAGAATCGACGGATCGTCCGATAGCCGGCGGATCGCGTTTCCCGCCTCCATATGCGAGAGCAGCCGCTCGTCTTCCGGCTTGTTCACGAGCTGGATCGGCTTCCCGCTGATGTCGGACAGAGGAATCGAGCGGTGGATCTCTCCGATGAGATCGCTGATGCGGATGCGAACGACGTCGTCATAGCCGACCTCGTGCAGGCGCGCTTCCAGTTCGTCGGCGATGAGACCGAGGTCCGTCTTCACCGGACCGACGAGGCCGAAGACCAGCTCCGGCAACGACAATTTCCGCTCCGCCATACTCTGCCGGCGATCAGTATTGCCGGAAAGACCAGCGAGCGTCTACGAGCTCTTCCGGGCCATCAGCCAGCCCACCACGAAGAAAGCGCCGCCGATGAACAGCATCCGCACTTCCAGTTGGATCTCGTCGCGGACGAGGCCCATCAGCAGGCCGATGGGGAGGATCACCATCCCGACGAGTTGGAAGAATCGGCCGAAGAGGACGGACATCTACTTCCCTGCGAGCGCGAGCAGATCGTCTTCGATGAGGCCGGTCGGGCGTTCCTCGATCCGCCCCACTTCCTGGTCGCCGCGGTAGTAGATGATCGTCGCCACCTTCTGCACGTGCTTTCCCGCGAGCAGGTTCGCGGGCTGTTCCTTACTCTTGTCCACGGCCACGTAAGTCGTGGGCAGCTCGCGGTGGAACTTGTCGCGCAGGATGTCGAGGATCTTGAGCAGCTTCGGGATCTCGCGCTGGCTGTCGTCGCACCACGTGCCGAGATAGACCTCGAGGTGATCATCCGGCTTGATCGAGGTCGCCATGTACTCGAGCAGGCTCTCGTCCGGTTTGTAGTCTTCCTTCCGTTCCGGATATTCGGGGACCACGGCCAGCAAACGCGCCGGCGTAATCGGGCCGATCTCCGTCGGGAGGAGCATTGCCTGGATCTTCGACACTTCGTCGGCGGAAGCGACCGGATGTTCGTCGATGGTCACGGTATCCACCTTGTCGCCGCGTTCCGTCTGATCGACCACGCCGCTCATGCCCGAGTACACGCGGGCGAAGATCGTGTAGCCGCCGTCGAGATGCGGCTGCGGCGAATGCGTGATGAAGAACTGCGAGCCGCCGGTGTCGGGGCCGGAGAGCGCCATGCCCACCGCGCCGCGCGTGTATTTCTGCAGATTGATCTCGTCCCGCAGCGCGTAGCCGGGGCCGCCGTTCATGTCGTTGCGCGGATCGCCGCCCTGGATCACGAAGTTCGGCACCACGCGCATGAACGAGGTGTTGTCGAAGAACTTCTTGTGCGCCAGCTCCTGGAAGTTCCAGGTCGTCATCGGCGCGTCCTGGGTCAGGAGCTGCAGCTCGATCTTGCCGCGCGGCATGTGGATCGTCGCCGTGTGCGGCTGGCGCGACCACTCCACGATCTGCTCGTATTCGCCGGCCGGACGCTCGATCGCCAGCGGCGTGTACTGCGGCCGCGGCGCGCCGAGCTTCTCGACGATGAGGTCGGACGCGATGCGCCGCACGACCGGGTCGTGATCCGTGAGCAGCCCGCGCAGAAACGACTCACGTTCCGGATAGTCGGAGAGGCCGGCGATCGCGTTGATCGCCGCGAGGCGCGCGTCGTTCTGCATGCCCGACTCGGTGAGCGTCTTCTCCCGCTTCTCCGCCTCGAGATACACGTTCACGTCGCGCGCGTTCGTCTTGCTCAGGCGATCGATGGCGTTCGCGCGGACGACGACGTCCGGGTCGAGGAGCGAGCGGCGGATGAGATCGATCTCGCCGTTCGCCTTGTCGTCCGGAATCGCGCCCAACGCCGCCGCGCGCACGATCGGATCGGGATCGAACACGAGGCCGCGGCGCATCGCCCGCCCACCCGTTTCCAGGCCGGCGGTCTCTTCGATCATTCGCACCTTCATCCACGGCGTGCCGCTGTCCATCAGGCCGAGGAGCAGCATCGGCTGGGACTCCGCGAACTGCCGCGCCAGCGCGCCGGCGGCGAGCTCGCGATCGACCCGAGAGCCATTGACCGAGATGTCCTGAAGCTTCTTGCGCGCCGACGGATATTTCGTCGCGTAGTAGCCGAGCGGCGCGATCGCCGAGGCCCGTGTCCCCGGATCGGGATCCTCGGTCAGCGCCATGATCAATGCCGCATCGCGGGAGCCGCCGTCGTGAACCAGCGTCGTGATGTCTTTCGCGCCGAGGCGCGCGATGGCGACCAGTGCGTTCGTCCGCACCCACGGATACGGATCGCGCGTCGCCTCGAGCAGCGCCGGCAGCGACTCCTTTGCCGCGATGCGGCCGAGGGCGTTGACGGCGTAGGCGCGGATGAGCGGCGCCGGATCGGTCACGAGCAGCTCGAGCTTCGCCCGCGCCGGCGCATAGGCGCGCCGCGAAAGCGCATAGACGGCTTCCTGACGGATCGCCGTGGAGGTCGAGTCGAGTGCGGAGGCGGCCAGCGCCGCCGCCTCGTCGGAAGTCCAGCGCCCGAGGAAACGGATCGCGCGTGCCTTGACGCCTTCCCGCGCGTCGTTCACGAGCGGCGTGAACCGCGCGAGCGGCACATCCTTCGCCAGCTTCGAGATCGCCTCCGTCGCCTCGGCGGCCACGCCGGCATCGGTATCGGCGGCGAATTGGAAGAGCGCGTCGAGGCCGGCGGGATCGCCGATCTCGCCGAGGGAGAAGGCGGCGGTCTCACGGACGCCGCGGTCGGGATCGCTGATGAGGCGCGCCAGCAACTCCACGCCGGCCTGCTTTTCCTTCGCGTCCTTCACGCCGTTGCGGTTCGCATCGACGAATGTCGCCGGGCCGATGCGGCCGAGGGCGAGGGCCATGCGCTGGCGGTGCAAGGGATTCGTGTTGTTCAGCCACGCCGACGCCATCGCCGGGTCGAGCTCGCGCCGATCCTCGGCCTCCAGCAGCTTCGCTTCTTCCTGGAGCGTGAAGCCGTGCGTGGTCGGCTGCGCGGGCGTGATAGGCGTGGGCGCGGCGGCCGGGGCGGGCGGTGGAGGAGGGGCGGAGACGCAGGAAACGAGGGAGAGGACGGCGAGGAGCCAAACCTTGCGCATGTCGCGCGAGATCATATCGTTATGATGCGCGGATGGAATTCGCCGTCGACGTGCGCGGCGTCTCGCGGCGATACGGCCGGCGGTGGGCTCTGGCGGAGGTGTCGCTGGCGGTCCCGACCGGCGCCGTGGCGATGATTGCCGGCTCGAACGGGTCGGGAAAGTCGACGCTTCTGCGCATCCTCGCCACCGCCATCCGCCCCGACCTCGGCGACGCCCTCGTCGGCGGATTCAGCGTCAAGAAGGAGCGGGAGGACGTCCGGCGTTTGACGGCGCTGCTCAGCCACTACTCGTATCTGTACGAGGCGCTGAACGCTCGCGAGAACCTTTCGCTGTTCGGCGACCCGAATGCCGTGCTCGCACGCGTCGGGCTGGCGGCGCGTGCCGAAGATCCCATCTCGTCGTATTCGGCCGGGATGCGCAAACGGCTGTCGTTCGCGCGCGTGCTGCTTCAGCAGCCGAAAGTCGTCCTGCTCGACGAGCCCTACGGCCAGCTCGATCCGGAAGGGTTCCGGCTCGTAGATGAGGTCGTCAGCGAGCTGCGGGGGAAGGCGACGATCGTGATGGCGACGCATCAGGTCGAGCGGGTAGGGAAGTTCGCCGACGTGAAGTTCGAGCTTGCGCAGGGGCGGCTGCGGTGATCGCGATGCTCCGGAAGGAGCTGCTCCTCCAGTGGCGGACGCGCGCGCAGTTCATGGCCGTGTTCGTCTTCGGCGCGGCATCGCTGCTCCTGTTCTCGTTCGCCATCGGGCCGAACTCTGTCGCGTTGCGCACGTTCTCCGCCGGTTTCCTCTGGCTCGGCCTGTTGCTCTCCTCGACGTTGACCCTTTCGGAGAGCTTCCACGCGGAAATGGAAAACCGCGCGCTCGAAGGCCTGCTCCTGATTCCGACCAGCCCGCAGGCGATCTACTACGCGAAGACGATCGCCAACTGGCTGCAGCTGGCCCTCCTCGGAATCGCGCTCGTCCCGGTGATGGTCGTCCTCTACGACGCCGGGCCGCAAAGCATCGGCCGGCTGCTGCTCGTCATCCTGCTGGGCTCGGCGGGACTCTCCGCTCCGGGAACGCTTTACGCCGGAATGACGGCCCAGCTGCGGGCGAAACAGACCCTCCTCCCGCTGCTGTTCTTCCCCCTGATCGTCCCCGCGCTCCTGGCCTCGGTGAAGGCGACTTCGCTCGCAGTTCTTGGAGATCCGATGGATCAGGGGCGATCATGGATCACTTTACTGTCCGCCTTCGTGGCAATCTACTGGTCGCTGTGCGGACTGTTGTTCGGTCGAGTCATCGAAGAATGATCGTCATGCGCGAAAGATCCATCGTTCCTGGAATCGTCCTCCTCCTGCTCGCGGCGTGGTTCGGATTCGCCGTCGCGCTCGCCAACCACTACGGCCTCGACGTCTCGTTCGGCATCTCCACGGGGCTGCAGGCGGCGATTGCCGCCATCGCCGGAATCGTCGGCGCCGTTTACTTTCTCGTCTCCGACAACCTCGGGCCGTCGCTGAAAGCCGCGCGCCTTCTGGTGGTCCTCGGCATCGCCTGCTTCCTCCTCGGCAGCTGGTACGGGCTGTTCGTCGCGCCGCCGGAGAAGTTCATGGGCCAGGTGCAGCGGATCATGTACGTCCACGTCCCCACGGCGTGGAACGGCTTGCTGGCCATCACGTTCGGCTTCGTCTGCGCCTGCGTCTTCCTCTTCAAGAGCGACTGGAAGTGGGACGCGCGGCTCGAGGCTTCGATCGAAGTCGGCGTGCTGCTCAGCTTCCTGCTGTGTTGCCAGGGCGCGATCTGGGCCAAGCCGACGTGGGGCGTGTGGTGGGATTGGGATCCGCGCCTCACCACCACGGCCGTCCTCGTCTTCGCCTTCCTCGGCATCCTCGCGCTGCGGCGCTTCGTGGAAGATCCGCTGCGCCGCGCGGTGTGGTCGTCGGTCGCGACGATCATCGCGTACGTCGACGTTCCCATCGTCTACTTCTCGGTCAAATGGTGGAACTCGCTGCACCAGCAGCAGTCCTCGCCGCAGACCGTCTCGTCGCAGTTCTACCTGCCGCTGCGCATGAACGCGTTCGGCGTTCTCTTCATCATGACCGGATTCATCATGCTCCGTTCCCGCATCGCCCGGGAGCGCGTGGAGCAGGAGCTCGCCCCGCCGCTGCCGCGCGCGGTGGAGATGCAGGAGGCCGTATGAACACAGGAGTCGTCACCGGCGGCTGGAGCTATGTCTGGGCTGCCTATTCGTTGACCGCCGGAGCTTTGTTTCTCTACGGCGTGTCGTTGTTCGTGCGCGTGCGGAGGATCGTCCAATGACCGCTGATGTGATGTCCGCAACCGCTCTCACCCGGCGCAAGACGCGCTGGTTCATGGTCGGCGCGTTCGCCGTCGCCGCGATCGCCTTCGTCGTGATCGCCGCGGGCGGAATCAACAAGAACCTCGTTTACTACTGGACGCCGAGCGATCTCTATGGCGCGGGGGACAAGGCCTACGGCGCGACGATCCGCCTCGGGGGCATGGTCGCCAAAGGCTCGATCCACAACCTCGGCGGTACCTCGGGCGTGGAGTTCGACGTGAAAGACGCCACGCGCGTGGTGCACGTGAAGTCGAACGGCGTGCCGCCCCAGATGTTCCGCGAGAACATCGGCGTCGTCGTCGAAGGCACCATGACCCGGGGCGGCTACTTCGAGTCGAACCGCCTCATGGTCTCGCACGGCAACGACTACAAGGCTCCGGAAAAGGGCCATCCGGTCGACAAGCAGGAACTGCAGCGCCTGATGCGCTCCACGGAAGGACTGAGCAACTCGTGACCGGTTCCGTCGGGCAGTTCCTCGTGCTCCTTTCCCTGCTGGTCGCGACGACCGGCGCGATGATCGGCTTCTACGCGGGTCGCGTCCGGACGAAGGAAGCGGTGGAGTGGGCGCGCAAGTTCGCGTACCTCTACGCCGCGTGCATGATCGGTGCGACGCTCGTGATGGAGTACGCGCTGCTCACGCACGACTTCCGCGTCGGCTACGTCGAGCAGGTCGGGTCGCGCGCGGTGCCGATGTGGGTGACGATCGTCAGCCTCTGGTCGTCGCTGGAAGGCTCGATCCTCTTCTGGGGCTTCATCCTCGCGATCTACATCGCCGGCGCCGTGCGCTTCACGAAGAACGAGCACGCCGACTTCATGGGTGACTCGATCGGCGTGTGGCTTTCCTGCGCGATCTTCTTCAGCTATCTCATCGCCGCGCCGGCGAATCCCTTCGGCCTCGTGGCCAATCCGCCGTTCGACGGCCCCGGCCCGAATCCGCTCCTGCAGAACCATCTGTTGATGATCATCCACCCGCCGTTTCTCTACCTCGGCTACGTGGGGATGACCATCCCGTTCGGCTTTGCCTCCGCCGCGCTGATGCGCGGACGCCTCGGCGCCGGCTTCCTCCGCCCGATCCGCGCGTCGCTGCTTTTGCCGTGGTGCTTCCTCACCATCGCGATCATGCTCGGCGGCTGGTGGGCGTACGAAGTCCTCGGCTGGGGCGGTTACTGGGCCTGGGATCCGGTGGAGAATGCGTCGCTCTTGCCGTGGCTCACCGCGACCGCCGCGTTGCATTCGGCGATCGTGATGGAGCGCCGGGGCGTGCTCAAAGGCTGGACCGTGACGCTCGTCCAGGCCTCGTTCCTCCTGACCGTGCTCGGCACGTTCATGACCCGCTCCGGCGTCTTCAACTCCGTCCACTCCTTCACGCAGAGCGCGATCGGCCCCACGATCCTCGTCTTTCTCGCCGCCGCGCTGCTGTTCGCGATCGTGTTGCTCTCGATGCGCATCGACTCGCTCGAAGCGGAAGGTCGCATCGACGGCGCCGTGAGCCGCGAGGGGATGTTCCTCGTCAACAACCTGCTCTTCGTGCTGCTCACGTTCACGATCCTGATCGGCACCGCGTTCCCGTTGATCGTCGAGGCGTTCAAAGGGAAGCAGATGAGCGTCGGCCGTCCGTACTTCGACGCGATGGTCGTCCCGATCGGCACCGCACTCCTCTTCCTGCTCGGCGTCGGCCCGGCGTTGCCGTGGGGCCGCGCAAAGCAGGGACAAGCGCTGCGCCTGCTGCTGCCGCCCGCCGCCCTGGGCGTGCTTGTCGCCGGAGCCGGCTTCGCGCTCGGCTCGTCGAACTTCTGGACGCTGCTCACGCTCTTCTTCGGCGGCTACGCGGCGCACGTGACGATGGCCGAGATGTGGTCGCCGGTCGCGGCGCGGATGAAGCGCGGTGAGAACGTCGGCACGGCGGTGATGCAGGCGCAGGTGCGCCGCGGACGCCGTCGCTTCGGCTCGTACGTCGTGCACGCCGGCGCGGTGATCACGATCGTCGCGATCGCCGTCAGCAGCACGATGCGCACGTCGCGCGAGCTGCAGCTGGAAAAAGGACAGACCGCCACGGTCGGCAAGTACGGCGTCACCTTCCTCGGCGCTGAGGATCGACAGGAGCCGCATCGGCTGTCGACGATCGCGCGGTTCCGGATCACGAAGAACGGCAAAGAGATCGCGACGCTCGCGCCGCGCATGAACCAGTATCAAACGATGCGGGAGCCGATCGGCTCGCCGGATGTCTACTCGACGCTCGCCGGCGACTTCTACATTTCGCTGATGAACGTCGACGTCCCGACGCAGCGTGTCGGTATCTCGGTCTACCAGACGCCGATGATCGCCTGGATCTGGATCTCCGTGATCCTCATGGGTCTCGGCGGTCTCATCGCGTTGATCCCGGCGCGCGCGCCGCGCGTGGCGATCGCATCCGAGCCGGTGCTGCCGGGAGGCGTGCCCGCGGAGTCATGAACAAAACGGTCCTCGCCATCGGCATCCTCATCACCGCCGCGTTGGTCGCGGTGTTCTTCCTCGTCATGGGGAAGGACCCGGGGCACATCGACTCGCCGCTCATCGGCCGCCCCGCGCCGACGTTCACACTGCGCGCGGTCGGCTCCGGCCAGCCGCTGAATCTCGAGCAGCTGCGGGGCAAGCCGGTGGTGATCAACTTCTGGGCGACGTGGTGCATGCCGTGTTACCAGGAGCACCCCGTGCTCGTGCAGAACGCGCGGATGCTGGGAGACAACGTGCAGTTCGTCGGCGTCGTGTTCAATGACACCGAGGACAAGATTCAACAGTTTCTGAATGCTCGGGGATCGGCGTACCCGACCGTGATCGACGAAGCGGGCAAGACTGCGATCGCGTATGGCGTGGGCGGCGTGCCCGAGACGTTCTTCGTCGACAAGGCGGGCAAGATCGTGGCGAAGTACGAAGGACCGATGGATGGCGACACGCTGCAGTCCTACGTCGCGAAGGTGATGCAATGATCGTCTTCGTCTTCCTCGCTTTGCTGCAGTTGAAAGTGCCGGACGCGCAACAGCTCGTCGGCGCGCCGGCCGGAAAGAAGCTCGCCGGCGCGGAGCTCGATCAGAAGACGATGGAGCTGTCGCAGATCCTTCGCTGCCCGGTTTGCCAGGGGCTGTCGATCTCCGACTCGCCCTCGATCATGGCCGCGAACATGCGCGACCAGGTGCGCGACCTTCTCGTGCAGGGCTATTCGCAGGAGCAGGTGCTCAAGTACTTCGAGCAGTCTTACGGACAGTTCGTGTTGCTGAAGCCGAAGTTTCAGGGCGTGAACACGTTCGTGTGGCTGCTGCCGCTCGGGGCATTGCTCATCGGGTTGGCGATCACGCTGGTGAAGATGAACAAGCTCGACGCTGCGCCGGCCGCGCCTGCGCCGGAAGCTCCGGCGGATGATCCCTACGTCGCGCGAGTGCGGGAGTTGGTCGAGAAATGACGACGGATTTGATCAGCGCCCTCGGCATGTTCGCCGCGGGCCTCGTGCTCGGCGGTTTGTTCCTCTACTCGTTCTCGCGGCGCAGACTCATCGCGACCGCGCCGGACATCGCGCGGCTCGATCTCGAAGTGAAACGCGACGCGCTTCTTCGCCAGCTGCGCGAGCTCGACGACTCGAACGTCGAGGAGAAGCAGCGTCTGGAGCTGGAAGCCGCAGCGGTTCTGCGCAACCTCGAAGGCGCGCCGCAAGCCGCGTCTGCACCCCGCGCGGAAACGCGCCCCGCCACGGCCGCTGTCGCTGCGCAGCCGTCGGCAACGCGCGGATTCGTATGGGGCGCCGGCTCCGTCGCCGCCGTTGGGCTGCTCGTTTGGTTCGTCGCGAATCAGGTGAAGCAACGCGGCGCAAACGAAGGCCTGACCGGAACCGTTCCGCAGCAGCAACAACCAGCAACCAGCAATCAGCAACCGGCGAACGACGCCGCGCTCCAGCAGCTCGAAGCGGCGGTCAAAGCGAGCCCCGACGATCTCAACCTGCGCACCGATCTCGCGAAGGCGTACCTCGATCGCGAGAACCTGCTCTCCGTCTTCGAACAGACGCGCGTCGTGCTGGCGAAAGATCCGGAGAACGCGA
>JAFAZX010000084.1 GCA_019239425.1 Acidobacteriota bacterium | reverse complement strand
TTCGTCAGCTATGCCTAGAATTACCGGTAAGGTCAAGTGGTTCAACAACGCGAAGGGCTACGGCTTCATCGAGCAGCCCGGCTCTTCCGACATCTTCGTTCACTACAGCGCCATCCAGGGCGACGGCTTCAAGACCCTCGAAGAGGGCCAGGAAGTCGAGTTCGAGGTCACGCAGGGGCCGAAGGGGCCGCAGGCCGAGAAAGTGATCAAGATGTAACTCTCCCCAACTGAACACTTCAGCTTTCGTTGAAGGCCACTGACCGCTTCCGGACTTTCGCAACGAGCCGGCAAGCGCAACGCAGAAGCAAGGCACTCAAGAAAGCAGTAGGCAGTAAGCAGTAGGCAGAAGGCAGTCAAAACCGTTCAGGTCTTGACTGCCTTCCGCTTTTTACGATCTCTGCTCTATTGTCTTTTGCTTTAACTGCCTACTGCTATCTGCCTACTGCCTACTACTTCTCCGCCTTCGCCTTGAACTCGACGCGGCCGCCTTTCACCGCGACCGAGAAGTGTACGCGCTCGCAGCCGGCGCGCTGCTTGAGCGCCTCGGACTTCTCGGTGACCATGCGGTGGAAGCGCGCGAAGGAGAGGTCTTCGGTCGATTCCCCACACCTCTTGCGGGCCTCGACGAGCGCTTCGAAGAGTCCGCGCACGGTGCGCACGTCGCCGCGCGGGTCGGAGCAGACGAAGGTGGCGGGCGGCGCCTCCGGCTCGGGCGGCGGCGCGGAACGACGACCGGCGAAGCCGCGCCCCTCCTCGCGCTCCTGCATCGTGCGCCGCCAGAGTTGCATGAAGGAGGTGTAGCGCGCGGCCAGAGAGTTGTAGTGATAGCGCTGCGCGTAGTTGAGCGTGCGCTCGTCGGCGAGCCGCTTGACGAGCGTCTCGACGCGACTCTTCGTGTCGTAGGGCGGGCGCTTGGCGCCGCCGTTGAAGTAGATGTCGAACTCGACCTTCAGGCGGCGGATGTCATCTTCGAGTCGCACCAACTGTTCCTCGACCGTCGGCTGCTGGTCGCGGAGCAGGACTCTCTTCGAATTCCCATTCTCCTCGCGCTCGCGCTCGCGCTCCTTCTCACGCTCCCTTGCGCGGCGCGCGAACGTGTTCTCTCGAATCGGCACTCTCTTTGACTCCTCACGCGGCCGCCCGCGCGGCCTCACTTCTAACATAGGGTTTCGCGCCGAACAGTGTCAACAACTTTACTGCGGCGGCCACTGGATGACTTTGGCGCGTGGAGTATCCTGCGGGGCGGGCGGGGGCGGCTGGCTCGCGGGCGCGGTGGGCGCGGGGCGCGGGGTTTCGGGTTCGGGCGTGCGCGCGGCACCGGCGTCGGAGGAGTTTTCGTTGCGGGCGTCGCCGCGTGCGGGCGTGGGCGATGCGCCCGGGCCTGGCCTGCGCCCCGCCTGCCCGGCGTCCTGCGTCGAGGGCGCGCCGCCCTCGGAGACGACGGTCAACTCCCTCGGCACGTCCGAAGGTATGTTGTTGACCGGGGCCGGCGAGACGTAGTAGGGCATCCCCCCGTTCGGCACGGCGTAGGTCTGGTCGGGCACGGGGAAGATGCCTTGCGGGTCGGGCGTGGGGAAGACGGGCGAAGGGCTCGGCGTCGGTTGCGGAGGCGCGGGCACCTGCGGCACAGCGGCCTGTGGAGCTACCGGCGTCGGCGCGGGCTGGGCGGCGCTGCGAGTCGCTGGGCGCTTTGCGACGAGCGCGTAGACGGCGACCCCGAAGGCTGCCAGCAGAAACAGCACGCCCACGAAACCTTGCCACGAACGCAGGAAGTGTCCCAGTCCGACGGTCGAAGTTGAAGGGTGTGCCGGGAGCTGACCGTCCTGCCTGACGGAGACGCCCGCCGCGGTCGCGTTCGAAGGATGCTCGCCCTCCGCGTAAACCTCCGGCTCCTCTTTCCTGCCCGCCCGCCCCCTGAAAAATATCTCGACCTCGTCGGGCGTGATCGTCGCGCGCTTCGTCTGAACGGTCGCCTCTTCCCTCTCAACCGTGGCGGGCTTGACGACGGCGGGCGGCCTCGACGCTTCGGCCTCGCGCAAGACCTTCGCCATCGAGGTGAAGCCGCGGGCCTCCGCCCAGCGCGCGGCCGTCGTCCCGAGGCCGGTTCGCGCGGAGGCGTCGGCGCCGCGCTCGACGAGCAGACGCACGACCCCTTCGTGGCCGAAGAAGACGGCGAGGATGAGCGGCGTGAAGCCGTCCGCGCGCCGCGCCGAAGGCTCAGCGCCCGCTTCGAGCAGGACGCGCACCACATCCTCGTGGCCGCGCGCGGCGGCGCGCATGAGCGGCGTCTCGCCGCCGTGCGCCGCCCGCTCGTCCGCCCACGCGCCCGAGGCCAGCAGCCGCGCCACCAGCGCCGAGTCGCCCTCCTCGGCCGCCGCGAAGACGGCCCGCGCGTTCGTCATCTTTGTCGTCTGTGTGCTCACGGTTTTCGGTTTCGCAACCGGGCGGCGCGCGGCGTAGAATACGGCGGCGCCGATTTAAACTTACCACTAACGTCTCGTCCCTGACTACCGGCCGACATGCCAGACTCGACCCTGACCGAGAGACTCCGCGCGCTGCCCTCGATTGACGCGCTGCTGCACACCGACGAGGCCGCAGGGCTCCGCGCAGCGCTCGGCGCCGAGCGCCTGACCGTTCTCGCGCGCGCCGTCACAGACGAGCTGCGCGAAGAACTCCGTTCCGCATCCGACCCGTTCGACGGCGCCCGCGAATCGCTGCTCGCGGAGGCCGCGCGCCGCCTCAAGCTCTCCGCCGAGCGCGAACGCGCGCGGGGCGTGCGCCGCGTCATCAACGCGACCGGCGTCGTGCTCCACACGAACCTCGGCCGCGCGCCGCTCTCCGAGGCCGCGCGCCGCGCCGTCGCCGAAGAGGCCGCGGGCTACTGCACGCTCGAATACGACACCGAGACCGGCGCACGCGCTCGCCGCGGCGCGCGTACTGATTCGTTGCTCGCGGAACTGACCGGCGCCGAAGACGCGCTCGTCGTCAACAACTGCGCCGCCGCCGCGCTGCTCGTGCTCACCGCGCTCGCGCGCGACGGCGAGACCATCGTTTCGCGCGGCGAGCTGGTCGAAATCGGCGGAGACTTCCGCGTGCCCGACGTGATGGCGCAGTCCGGCACGACGATGGTCGAAGTCGGGACGACCAACCGCACGCGCGCCTCCGACTACGGGCGCGCGGTCAACGAACGCACGCGCCTGCTCATGCGCGTGCACCCTTCGAACTACCGCATCGTCGGCTTCACGTCCTCCCCCTCTTTGAAAGAGCTGGCGCGGCTCGCGCACGAACACGGCCTGCTGCTCTACGAGGACGCGGGTTCCGGCGCGCTCATCGAACTCGCGCCGCACGGACTCTCGGGCGAGCCCGTCATCAGAGAGTCAATCGCGGGGGGCGCGGACGTGGTCACCTTCAGCGGCGACAAGCTGCTCGGCTCCGCGCAGGCGGGACTCGTCGTCGGTCGCGGTGAAGTCATAGAACGTCTCCGTCGTCACCCGCTTTATCGCGCGCTGCGTGCGGACAAGCTGGCGCTGGCCGCGCTCGAAGCGACGCTCGAAGCCTACCGCCGCGGCGAGGCCGTGCGCGAGGTGCCCGCCCTGCGGATGCTCTCCGCCACGCGCGCCGACGTCGAGTCACGCGCCCGCGCCTTCGCCGAACGGCTGCGCTCGCGTTTAGGCCCGAGCGCTCTCGACTTCGAACTCGTCGAAGGCGAGTCGGCCGTCGGCGGCGGCTCCGCCCCGACCACGCACCCGCCGACCTCGCTCGTCGCACTCACGCACCCGGCCCTCTCCGCCGACGCGCTCGACCGGTGCCTCCGCCGACACGCGCCCCCCGTCATCGCACGCATCCTCGACGACCGAGTCCTCCTCGACCTGCGCACCGTGGCCGAGTCCGAAGAGGGCGAGCTGCTCGAAGCCCTCGTCTCACTGGCCTGAGGCCGCCCGCCGCGGCCGCCGAAAAACACCTCTTGTGAAGATTTTGGCCGGCGTGGTAAGTTGGAATTTGGGGATGTGCCCTACAGCCCCGCGTCGGAAATCCTGCCTCTGGTGTCTCCTCCCGGTAAGAGCGTTGAAAAATCCGGTCTCCTTCTCCCTTAAATCTTTCCTGTTCTCGGCGGCGCTGTCGCTGGGCGTGTCGGCTTTGGTGGCCGCGGCCTGGGGCGTGGGCGTGCTGACCTCGCCGGCCGCGCTCTTCATGTTCGACGACCCTTCGACGCCGAGCGTGCCGCCGCAAGCCTGGGTGGTTCTGCTGCTGGTCGCGGCGGCGGGCTTCGGCGGCGGGTTCGCGGCCGAGCGGATGGGCGCTCGCCGCGCCTCGCAGGTGGTGGCGGGCGCGGTCGTCGTGCTGTGCGCGGCGAGCCTCGGCGTCTCGCGCTTCCTGCACATAGACATCGTCTTCGCGCCGATGATGTTCGCGTGCTTCGGCTCGCTTTTGGCGTCGCAGGCGCGCAGGCTCTGGAAGATAGACTCTTTGCTGACGGAGAACGTCGAGCGTCTGGCGCTGCGCCGCTCGGCGCTCGAAGGGCGCGGCGCGGACGGTCGCCTGGTGAGCGGCCTGAAGCTGCTCAACACGGTGCTCCCGCTCGAAGAGGCGGTCATCTTCCGCCTGGACGAGTGGGGCGCGCCGGTGCAGGCCGCGCGCCTGCGCTCGCAGGCGAGGGCCGGCGCGCGCGACGACGGCGGCAGCAACTCCGCCTGGCGCGAGGGCGTGCAGATGTGCGAGCGCGTGATGCGCGCGCGCGAGTTGGAGGCGAAGGCTGAAGCTTCGAACGGCGAAGGCGCGTCGACCGTCGCGGTGCCGCTCTGTCACGACGGGCAGGCCGTCGGCGCTCTGCTGCTGCGCCTGCGCGAGCGGTTCGACGAAGAGGACAGGCCGCTGCTTGAGAACGTGAGCGCGCAGTTCGCGCGCAACCTGCAACGCGACGACGCGCGCGCGCTCGACGTGCCGGGCGCGCGCTCGACCTTCTACTCTTCGCGCGCCGCGCGCCAGAGGCTCGAAGCCTTCGGCGTGGTGAGCGGGCTTCTGACCGAGCAGGGCTTCGCGGGCCTCGTGCTCTCCGAGGGGTCGGACGCGCACGCGGTCGCGTACCTCGACGGCACGCTCGCCTTCGTCAACCCGGCGATGCGCGCGGCCGCGCGCCTGGGCAAGGCCGACTGGCGCGGGCTCGACCTCTTCGCGCTGCTCGAACGCTTCCGCACGGGCGTCTTCGACGAGCCGCAGATCGCCGTCCGCCGCGTGCTACAGAACGGGCAGGTGTACGAGCGCGAGCTGACCTTCATAGATCGAGAGGAGACGCTGCTGCTCCGCATCGCGCTGGTGACGAGCGCCGCGGCCGACGAGCGCGGGGGCGAAGGCGCGGAGCCGCCCGCCGCAGTCCCGCTCTGCCTCGCCGTCACCGTGCGCGACGTGACGCGGATGAAGGAGCTGGACAGGCTGAAGAGCGACATGCTCTCGCTCATGTCGCACGAGCTGCGCACGCCCGTCACCTCCATCAACGGCTTCGCCGAGCTGCTGATTGCGGACGACAAGATTCCCGAGGACGCGCGCGAGTTCCTCACCATCATCCACACCGAGTCGCAGCGCGTCGCGCGGATGCTCTCGACCTTCCTCTCGGTGGCGAAGCTCGAACAGAAGGACAGGCAGGAAGTCCTCATCGCGCCGCTCACCCTCGACGACGTGGTGCGCGAGACCATCACGAACTTCCAGCCCGTGGCGAAGCGCAAGCGCATCCGCCTCGTCGAGCGCGAGGGGCAGCGCCTCCCGCCCGTCGCCGCCGACCGCGGCCTCATCACGCAGGCCGTCGCCAACCTCGTCGATAACGCCATCAAGTACAGCCCCGAGCGCACGTCGGTCACGCTCACGACCGTGCTGGAGGCGGACGCCGTGCGCCTCACGGTCGAAGACCGCGGCTACGGCATCCCGCCCGAGGATCAGGAGAAGGTCTGGGAGAAGTTCTACCGCGTCGCGCGCGACGGAAGAATCAAGGAGGAGGAGTCCACCGGACTCGGCCTCTCCTTCGTCCGCCAGGTCGTCGAGCAGCACGGCGGCCAGGTCTTCCTCCAATCCGAACCGGGCCTCGGCTCGAAAGTCGGCTTCACACTCCCGAGGCTGTAAGCAATGTTGAGTGACGGGTGATGAATGTGAGGCCCGCTGCCTCTCATTCACCACCCATCACTTCCCCCAAACTCACGCCTGCCCCAAAAGGAGAATGAAATGTTCGGTAAGAAAAATGACTTCCCCCTGCCCGAGCTGCCCGACCTCTGCCTCACGTGCGGCAAGCGCGCGTCGCTCACGCCGGTCGGGTTCGAGTTCCGCTACGCGACGGCGGCGTCCACGCTTCTCACTCTCTTCTCGCCCCTCCTGGGTTCTCTGTACTCGCGGGGGATGAGCTACCGCCCGAAGCTCCCCGTCTGCGGCCCCTGCAAGGTGCACCTGAAGCGCGCGAAGCACGTGGCCGTCCTCGGCGGGCTGCTCTTCCTCCCGGTGCTCCTGTTCACGGCGCTCGTCATCATCGACTACAGCCCGTTCTTCCTGCTCACGCCACTCATCTACCTCGTCGTGGCTTACACCTACCACGGCCTCACGCGCCGCCGCGGCACCCCGAGGGTCATGCGCGTGAACAAGAACGAACTCGTCCTCAACGTGCCGAACTACGGCGAGCTGGCGCTCTTCGAGCGCGACCCCGGGGCGAGCAAGGCGCCGCGCCGGCCGGCCCCGAAGGCCGCGCCGGCCGGGCCGAAGCTCAACCGCTCGATCTGCGGAGACTGCGGCTTCATCAACTTCGTGAGCGCATCGGAATGTAAGAAGTGCCAGGCGCCGCTCGGCCGGGCGGCCGCGGCGGCGTTCTGAGAACGGCGGGACTCACTTGCGGTTGATGGTGCCGCGGCAGCCGGGCGCTTTGCAGCGGCAGCGGTAGTCGTCCGGGTGGTGCGTGGAGATGTAGTCGCAGGTGATCTCTTCGCCGGGCCGGATGTCGCGCAGCGCCATGAAGAGCAGGTGGCCGCGCGTGATGCGCATGTAGCAGTTCGGCCGGCAGCTGTGGTTGATGTAATGGGTGCCGTTGCCGCCGCGCGCGCCGTCGAGGTGGCGTCCCTGCTCGATGGCGCAGATGCGGTGCTTGCGGCTCGTCTTGACGCGCCGCTCGACCTCGCGCTCCGAGATCAGCTCGCCCGTGTACTCGGCGATCTTCCTCCCCTTCGGAAAGAACTGCGTGGCGAAGCAGCCCTTCCCGTCGATGGGCGACTTCTGGATGGCGAGACCCGGGGCGAGTTTCATGGGGAAGTAGGCAGTAGGCAGATGGCAGTAGGCAGTACGCCCCGCGTGACGGACGTCGAGAGATTCAACCAGAGGCTTAGACGGTAGGGCGGTTAACTGCCTACTGTCATTGCCTAACGCCTACTGTTTCAGACGGAAGCTGCGCGCGATGGCGTCGGTCTGGTTCTGGATGCGCTGGAGCTTGTCGCGCAGGCCCGTGAAGTGGAGGACGTAGACCGTGCGGCCGTCGGCTTGGAGGTAGTAGACGCGGCCGGCCATCGGCTTGCCCGCCTGCGTGTACTCGTAGTTGAGGACGACGCCGCTCAGGCGGCCCGCGAAGCGCTCGTCCTTGCCGGCGACGAAGCCCGGGGCGTAGCGCAGCTTCGTGTCGGCCTCGGCGCGCGCGTAGTCCAGCAGCTTCGTGTCGCCCTCGACCACCTCGCGCCGCACGCGCAGGTAGCCGTCGGGCCGCACGCCGTTGACGAACTCCGGGCGGCGGTTCTCGCTGTCGGGGCGCGGCACGGCCTTCCAGACCTCGGAGGGCAGCTCGATGGAATACTCTTCGTTCTCGCTCGTGTAGGGCCGCTCCTGCGCGCCGGCCGCCCCCGCCCCGCAGGCGAGGAGCGCGAGCGCGCAGATGAGAAGCTTCGTGGTGCGTCGCATACTTTCGTCCTACTCCTTCTTGCCGAGGGGTTTTTCCGGCCCGTCCCTAACTCCGCTCAGATGTGGCGCACGCCGGGGGGTGTTGCCCGGCGCGCCCCGCCCGCTCAGGACATGCCCTTCAACTGCTTGATCGTCTCTTTCACCTTCTCGGCGTCGGGCGCCTTGGGCGTGAGCTTGAGGTAGGTCTCCAGTTCCTCGGCCGCGCGCTTGTACTCCTTCCGCCCCCAGTAGAGGCCGCCGAGATACCGGTGCGCCTGCCCCATCTGGTCGCCGCCGAGTTTGATCGCCTGCTGCAGCTCGGTCTCCGCCGCGTCGTTCTGCCTCTGCCCGATGAGGGTGATGCCGAGGTAGAGGTGGGCGGCGGCCGACTTGTCGAGGCGCTTGAGCGCGGCGCGCAGCTGCTTCTCGGCCTCGGCGAACTCCTTCTTCTGCGTCAGCGCCGTGCCGTAGTTGAGCTGGACGAACGGGTCGTCGGGCAGAGCCTGCGAGGCGGCTTTGTACTCCTCGAGCGCCTTATCGAGCTTGCCCGTGCGCATGTAGACGAGACCCAGCTCGTTGTGCGCCAGCGCGAACTGCGGGTGCTGCGCGAGGGCCTGCCCGAAGAGCGACGCGGCCTTGTCGTTGTCGCCCTTGCGCGCGGCCTCCTCCCCCTTGACGTAGAGGTCTATGGCCGACTTCGGCACGCCCGCGAGCGCCGGGTTCGACTCGGGCTTGAGGCGGAGGTAGACGGGCAAGTTGACCGTCGGCTGGATGCTGATGTAGACCGACTCGCGCGCCACCTCGTATTCGTTGCCGGCGTCGATGCTCAGTTCGTAGGGGCCGGTTTCGAGGTTGTTGAAGATGAAGGTGCCGTCCTCGCCGACGGTGGTCGAGCGCGACCCGCTGTTCGAGCTGCTGAGCGTGACGCGGATGCGCGTCTCGGGCAGGCGGCCCGTGGGGCTGATGACGTGCCCCTGGATCGAGCGGTCGCCGCCCGTGCCGGCGCTGGTCTCGCCGCGGTGCGCGCCGATGCCCTGCGCGCGCGCGCCCGCTTGCAGAACGAAGAGCGCGGACAGCAGGAAGAGTAGACGCGGGAGTGCGGAGAGGGGGTTCGAAGTTCTTACAGACACTTTCTCAAGCTCCTTGAAAGGGGTCGTTAGAAGCGGGAGACATTCAACACAGAGGCGCAGAGCCACGGCTCGTTGAGGACTGAAGATGAATCCGTGTTTTAGCCGTGTCTCTGTGTCTCTGTGGTTAAATTCCTGTTTGCTCGACGGCGGCGCGCTGCGCGGCGAAGAGCGTCTGGAGCCCGCCGCGCGCGAGCGCGAGCAGGGCGTCCATCTGCTCCCGGCTGAAGGGCTCGCCCTCGGCCGTGCCCTGCAACTCGACGAAGCGGCCGTCGCCCGTGCAGACGACGTTCATGTCCACCGCGGCGCGCGAGTCCTCGTCGTACTTGAGGTCGAGGAGCGGCGTGCCGGCGACGACGCCGACGCTGACGGCCGCCACCTCGCCCGTGACCGGCGAAGTCGAGAGCCTATTCTCCCCGACGAGCCGCCGGCAGGCAAGCACCAGCGCGACGTACGCGCCCGTGATGGCCGCCGTGCGCGTCCCGCCGTCGGCCTGCATCACGTCGCAGTCAATCGTGATGGTGCGCTCGCCCAGGCGCGAGAGGTTCGTCACGGCGCGCAAGGAACGGCCGATGAGACGCTGTATCTCGTGCGTGCGCCCGGAAGGCCCGCCGCGGCCTGTCTCGCGCTGCGTGCGCTGCGGCGTGGCGCGCGGCAGCATCGAGTACTCGGCCGTCAGCCAGCCCTGCCCCGAGTTGCGGCGGAAGGGCGGCACGCGCTCGTCGAGCGTGGCCGTGCAGATGACGCGCGTCTGCCCCATCTCGATGAGCGCGGAGCCTTCGGCGTACGGCATGAAGCCGGGCGTGATGCGCAGCTCGCGCAAGGCGTCGGCGGCGCGCCCGTCGGTGCGCGCGTAAGTTTTTTCAGCGGGGTTGAAGCTCATCCTGCCCCCAGAGCTCGACGGCTTCGAGCCTGCGCGGCGCCGCGCCGAGGAAGCGCTCGGCGACGTGCGCGAAGCGCTCGGCCGCGTCCGTCACGTAGAAGTGGTCGAGGTCGTCGCACAGGTAGCGCGCGTGCGCGCCGGCCTCACGCAAGTCCCTCAGCTCCTGCGTCGCCGTGCGCCGCAGGTCATGCTTATCAATCAACGCCTCGACGGCCTCGGCCGCCGCCTCGCCCGAGTCGATCAGCTTCACGCCCTCGCCCAGCGCCCCCTGTATTACGCGCCGCAGGATCGGGTAGTGCGTGCAGCCCAAAACCAGGGCCGCGACGTCCCGGCCGCGCAGCTCGCCCAGGTACTCTTCGGCGACCATGCGCGCGACTTCAGTGTCGGCCCAGCCCTCCTCGGCCAGGGCGACGAAGAGCGGGCAGGCGCGCTCGAAGACTTCCGCGTCGGGCGCGAGCGCCTTGATGGCCTTGCGGTAGGCGCCGCTCTTGACGGTGGACTCGGTGGCGATGACGCCGACCCGCGTGGAGCCTGCGGCCTCGCGCACGGCGGCGCGCGCGCCCGCCCCGATCATGCCGACGACGGGGACGCCCACGGCGGCGCGGATCGCCGGCACCGCCAGCGCCGACGCGGTGTTGCACGCGACGACCAGGAGCTTCACGCCGCGCGAGACGAGGAAGCGCGCGTTCTCGATGGCGTACCGCTCGACCGTCGAGAGCGACTTCGTCCCGTAGGGGACGCGCGCCGTGTCGCCGAGGTAGACGTAACGCTCGGTGGGCAGGCGCTCGTGCAGCGCCCGGTAGACCGTCAGGCCCCCGACGCCGCTGTCAAAGATTCCGATGGGCAGGTTGCGATCCAAACTGACTGAAGGACTACTCAGACGAAAATCTCCGACACCTTACAACGGAAGCCCGGCACCACCTCGCCGCCGTCCAGCTCATCCCCCTCGGACAGCCGCGTCACGTCCGTCAACGAGCGATAGACCGTGACGGTGCGCCGCTTCGAGTCAACGATCCAGACGGCCCGCGCGCCGGCTTCCAACCAGTCTTTGACCTTCTCGTTAACTTCCCTGCGAGTGTCGCCGGGGCTCAGCACCTCGACGGCGAGGTCGGGCGCGAGTTCCCAGAAGTTCTTTGGAATGCCCGCCTCGGGAATTCGTTCGCGGCGGACGAAGGCAAGGTCGGCGGCGCGCACGGTGTCGGGGTCGGACGCGATCTTGAACCCTGTCTCCGCCCCGAAACCCTGACCAATAACCTTGATGTGCGGAGCCAGCAGCCCGGTCAGGTTAAAGATTACGGCGCCATGTTCACCACCAGAGGGTGACATCTTTCGCAGCTCTCCTTTCACCAGCTCGTAGCGGAAGCCGTCGTCCGGCATCGCGAAAAGCTCGCTGGCGGTCGAGCGCTGAAGTGTCTGTGTCATGGCTGTCCTCCGGGGCGGCCGCGCCTCAGAAACGCGAGGCGGCCGGTGCGTGCCTCGATGTTATCACAACGCGAGACGAACCGGCCGCGAGCCCTCAGAGTGCGGAAGGCGCGCGTCTAATTCGAGGCCGTGGCCGCGCCCTTCTTGCGGAGGTTCGAAATGGTGCCGGAGTCCACCGTGTCGCCGGCGCGGGAGATGACCTGGAAGTACATCTCGTCGCCCGCCACCTCGAAGAGCATGAAGGAGAGGTCTGTGTCGAAAGCCTTCTCCGTCAGGGGCGAGTTCTCCTTCACGTCGCCCTCGCGGAGCTTGCCGCCCGCGCCCGAGATGAAATAGTAGATGCCCTTCTGCGGCTTGATGCGCTCGTAGAAGTGCTCGTGGCCGGCGAGCACGACGTTGACGCCGTACTTCACAAACAGCGGCTCGACCACCTCGCGCAGGCCCGACGAGGAGCCGTGCTTCCCGCCCGACGAGTAGGGCGGGTGGTGGAAGAAGGCGACCTTCCATTCGGACGCGTCGCCCTTCAACTTCTCCTCCAGCCACGCGAGCTGCTTCTTGTCCATGTAGTTGCTGTTGAGCGAGTAGAAGCTGGCGTTGCCCTTCTTGAACTGGTAGTACTCCTCGCCGTTCATGTTGAAGTGCTCGTAGAAGCGCTCGTTCGACTCGTCGTGGTTGCCGAGCGTGGCGTAGAACTTCACCTTCTGGTCGAGCAGCGGCCGGTACGCGTCCTCGAACTTCTTCTTGTAGTCCTCGGCCTTCTCCGTCCCGTAGAGGTTGTCGCCCATCATCAGCGCGAACTCGAACGGGAAAGACTGCCAGTAGCGCAGCATCACGCCGGCCAGCTCGTACTGCTCCCTGCCGCCCGTGCCCGTGTCGCCGACGACCATGAAGCGCGTCGAGCCCTCCTTCAAGGGCAGTGCGAGCCGGACGGGCGCGGCGGCCGCGACCTGACTTCCTTGGGGCCGCGGCGTCTGGCCGTGCGCGGGCATGGCCGGCGCGAGGCACAGCAGCGCGCCGGCCGCCAACAGCGAAGCGAGGATGCGTCTCATGGCTTTCTCCACTCTGTTGAATTCGGACATGACTTTAAGACTTTAAGGGAGGGCGTCGGTCATGAAATCCAGGATGAGCCCGTTCTCCCTGTCCACCAGGAGCAGGTTGCGCCCGACGTACCGGTACCTGACCTGCTTCGGCAACTGCGGCAGTCGCAGCAGCAGGGTGGGCGGCATGTCCAGTAACTCTTGCGTGTCCGGGTACGGATAGTTGACGCGCACAGGCACGGCCTTGACCTCCGACTCCTTCACCGTCTCGCGCACCTCCTGCTTGACGCGCGGCGGCGTCTCGGACTTGATGACCTCGCGGATGTGCGCGGCGAGTTCGGGCACGAAGAGGTCGCCCTGTTTGGCCGAGGCGCGCGCGCTGCGCACGGCCTCCTGGAAGGCGGTCTTGTGCGCCTCGATCTCCTCCGGCTTCGCCTCCTTCGAGAGCTTCGGCATCTTGTCCTCGATGCCCTCGCGCAGGGAGACGTAATCTTTGACGCGCGCCTCGAAGGCGTCGAACGCCGCCTTGTGCTTCGGCGAGACGGCCGGCTGGGCCGCCGCGACCGGCGACCCCGCGGGCGTCTGCTGTGCCGACGCGGACTGCGGCGCGGGCGCCGCGAGCGCGAAGGCACACCCCGCCGCGACGCTTGCGACTAAGCTTCTTTTCGTTCTCATCGCCCGGGCGAAATTGCAAACGCGGTGCCAGCGCGCGGGCCGTCTGAAACCCGCCCGCGCGCGTCCGGCGGCGAACGTTTGCCGGACACAGGAGTCCTCTGAGATTACACAGGCTTTGGTTTTTGCGGGAGGCCGGAAGACGAAAGCGGCGGGGCTTCCCTTCAAGAGAAGCCCCGCCGCTTTTTTCGAATGGAGGCGCCGAGAATCGAACTCGGGTCCAAAGGCCGACGCCGGTGGAATCTACATGCTTAGCCGCTTCTCCTTTGCCGGTCTTGCTCCGGCGCGTTCGCCGCCCGCGGGTAAGTGAAGCGTCGAAGACCCCGCGTCCGGCTAGCCCAGTTTTTTCTCGCCCGGCGCGCCTGAGCACACGCGCCTGACCAGCTCAACTGTGTTACGCCCCGGCCCGCTTCGCTTGAGCAACTGGCGGCGGGACGCTCGCTATCTTCCTAGGATAACCTAGGCCGCGAGAGCTAACTCGTTAGAGTTCGCATTTGTTTTTTTCTACGCTTATTAACGGGCCGCATAGAACGCCCGGCATGCATCCGTCCGACGATCCAAGCCCCTGTCGAGACCTGTCGCCCCCTCACTCGCGCACCAACTTTGATGCGCGAGCGCGATTATAGATGCCACCCGCCGGGCGCGCAACGATAGCCGAGTGCGGATTGTTGAGGGTGAAAGCCAAGAGAATTTCAAATCCTCAAAGTGTGGGTAACCACGTTCCCCGCGCATCCAAGTTCGGTTACAAAACTCGCTGGCGACCTCCTCGCGCGGCCGAAGCGGGTTAAGTTATAATCCTTGCGCGTGACGTTCAGCTCCCGAGCTTCCGCGTAAGCAGTTTCCGAGGATTCCCATGTCAAACCAACTGACGCGAAACGACGGCCCGAAGGCGCGCGCGCTCCCGGCCCCGGCCCCACGCAGGCGCACCCTGCGCCGCTTCTGGTTCCCCGCGGTGCTCCTGCTCGCGCTCTCGGCGGGCGGCCTGACCGGCATCGTGCTCGCCTACAGCCTCAACTACTCGCGCGCCGCCGAGGAGGTCAAGGCGCTCGCCACCTACCGCCCGAGCGTGGTGACGCGCGTCTACGCCGACGACGAGGAGACCATCATCGGCACGTTCGCGCTTGAGCGGCGCGTACCGCTCAAGTTCGCGGAGATTCCGCCCAACGTCCAGAACGCCATCCTCGCCGTCGAGGACGCGCGCTTTTTCGAGCACAAGGGCATCGACCCCGTCCGCATCGCGGGCGCCGTCTGGAAGAACGTCACGACGGGCAGCCGCGAGGGCGGCTCGACCCTGACGCAGCAGCTCGCCAAGCGCCTCTTCCTCTCCTCCGAGCAGAGCTACACGCGCAAGTTCAACGAGTGGCTCGTCGCGCTCCAGATCGAACGCTACTACACCAAGCAGCAGATCATGGAGATGTACGTCAACAACATCTTCCTCGGCGCCGGCTCCTACGGCTTCGAGGCCGCGGCCGAGACCTACTTCGGCAAGCAGGCCAAAGACCTCTCGGTCGAAGAGGCGGCGCTCCTCGCCGGCATCCCCAAGGCGCCGAGCCAGCTCTCGCCGACCGTCAACATGAAGGCCTCCACCGAGCGGCGCGACCTCGTCCTCCAGTTGATGGCGAACAACGGCTTCATCTCGCAGGGCGAGGCCGACGCCGCCAAGTCGCGCCCCGTCAAGCTCCACGAGTCGGCCTACGCGCCCTCGCTCCAGTCGGCCTCGCCCATCTTCGCCTATCCCGTAGAGGAGATTCGGCAGGAGCTCGAAGACAAGTACACGACGCGCGTCGCGCAGGGCGGCCTGACCGTCTACTCGACCGTCAACGCCGCCGCGCAGAAGGAGGCCTACTACGCCCTGCGCGAGGGCCTGCGCGTCTACGACCGCGGCCACAGCAGCTGGCGCGGGCAGTTCCAGACCGTGGGCCAGGTCAACCCCGACGGCTCCGTGCAGGTCACGCCGCAGCAGCTCGCCAGCTACCACCACCCCGACTGGTACGAGGAGCGCTTCAAAGAGGGCGAGTACCTGATGGGCCTCATCACGAAGGTCGACCGCGCGAAGAACGAGGCGACCGCGCACTTCGGCCTCTACGACGCCGTCGTGACGGCGAAGGACATGGGGCGCGCGACCGGCCACCAGCCGCGCGACGAGTTCAAGGTCGGCTACCTCGGCGAGTTCAAGATCAAGTCGGTGGACGAGGGTTCGCACAAGCTCACGGTCGAGATGTCGCAGCCGCCCGCGGTCGAGGGGGCGATCATGACGATCAACGCCAAGAACGGCGAGATCATCACGATGGTCGGGGGCTACGACTTCAACCGCAACAAGTTCAATAACGCGACACAGGCCGACCGCCAGACCGGCTCCTGCTTCAAGCCCTTCATCTACACGGCGGCCATCGAGTGGGGCATGACGCCCGACACGGTGCTCTCGGGCGCGCCCATCAACCGCAACGGCTGGCAGCCGCACAACTACGACGGCTCGACCTCCTGCGGCGACGTGCCGTTGAAGACCGCGCTCGCCCACTCGCTCAACATCCCGGCCGTCCACACGCTCGACACCGTCGGCATCCAGACGGCCTCGCAGATGGTCAGGCGCTTCGGCATCACGCGGCCGATGGCGCCGTATCTTCCTTCGGCGCTCGGCGCGACCGAGGTGCCTTTGATCGAGATGGTCTCGGCCTACTCGTCCTTCCCCGGCAAGGGCATCCGCCACGAGAAGCACCTCATCCGCCGCGTGCTCGACCGCGACGGCAACACCCTGGAGGAGTGGGAGCCGACGACCTTCAAGGTGGTGAGCGAGTACGTCGCGCTCACCATGGTCGACGTCATGCGCGGCGTCACCGCGCCGGGCGGCACCGCGCCCGCGGCCTCCTCGGTCGGCGTCCAGGTCGCGGGCAAGACCGGCACGGTCAACGACCACACGGACGTCTGGTTCATCGGCTACACGCCGACCTACGTGACGGGCGTCTGGCTCGGCTACCCCGGCATGAAGAAGAATCTCGGGTCGGACATGACGGGCGGCCACGGCGCGCTGCCCATCTGGATCGACTTCATGAAGGACTTCCTGAAGGACAAGCCGAAGGAGCAGTTCGACAAGCCGCCGAAGATGCCGGAGGACATCCGCGAGCTGCACCTGCAACGTCAGCGCGAGCAGTTGGAGGAGCGCAACGCCTTCATCACCGCCGCCGCGAAGGGCGAGAAGGTGGCGCCCGCCGCCGCCGGCGCCGACACCAAGCTCGAACAGGTGACGCTCCCGCCCGCGCCCGGCGAGGGCCTGACCGCGACGACGCCCGCCGGCTCGGGCGACTCGAAGAAGTCGGAACCCGCGGCCCCGCGCGTCAACACACACGATGACGCCCCGGCCCCGCCGCCGCCCGCCGCCACGCGCCCGCGCGAGGTCGAGCCTTCCAAGAAGAAGGGCAAGAAGGGCGGGGACGACCAGTAGGCAGTAGGCGGATGGCAGTAGGCAGTTGAAGGCAGGAAGTCTTTAGCGAAATAGGTCGTAAAGAAATCGGAGGCGGCGAGATTCATTTACTCGCCGCCTCCGATTTCTTTCGGGCTGCTTTTGGTCTTAACTGCCCACTGCCATCCGCCTACTGCCTACTAACTCACAGCAGTCTGCCCAGCCAGTGCGGCAGCATCTTCCGCCACCAGGGCCAGTCGTGATCGACGTCGTGGCCCCAGATGTCGAGCGTGTGCGGAATGCCTTTGGCGTGGAGGATGCCGGAGAGCTGTCGGCTGCGCTCGGGCGCCTCGTAGGCCCCCTGCCCCGACAGGATGACGATGGCGTCGGCCGCGCGCAGGCGCGGGAGGTGGTATTCGTCGTTGAGGTTCGAAAGGTACTCGACGGGGTTGTTGAAGTAGACGTTGTCGTCGTGGTAGCCGTCGAACCAGGAGCGCACGTCGTAGCTGCCGCTCATCGCGACCGTGCCGCGCAGAACGTCCGGGTGCTTGAAGTAGGCGTTGGCGGCGAGGTAGGCGCCTAAGGAGGCGCCCGTCGTGAGCGGCGACTGCCCGCCCGACTCGTTTCGGATGAGCGGCAGCACCTCGTCGGTGATGTAGCGGTCGTAGCGCCGGAGCAGCTCGCCCTTCCAGGGCGGCGGCGCCTGGTCGTTCATCAGGCTGTAGCGGTTGACGCTGTTGATGGAGTAGGCGCGCAGGCGCCCCGCGTCGATGTGATGCCGGATGGAGTCGATGAGGTGGAAGCGCTCGTACTCCAGGAAGTCGGCGGCGGCGGTCGGGAACATCAGGAGCGGGTAGCCCGAGTGCCCGTAGGCCACGAGCGGCATCTCCATCCCCAGCGCAGGGCTGTGCCACGAAGTGGTGCGGCGCTCCATGCGGTTTATCTCCTCCTCGGCAAAGTCTTGCGCGACGTTAAGGCAGGCGCAGGTTGGTACTAACGTTTTTGCGAACCCAGATAATCCCCCAAACCCCGCCCCCTTTGCAACCGGCCGCGCCCGTTTGACACCCCCGCGAACCCTCTGCTATAAAATTTCACGCCCGCGCGGGATACTTTAATCCGCGCGGGCGTTACAATCCGCAGTAGCTCAATGGCAGAGCATTCGGCTGTAAGTTAATTGCAGCTTCCACAGGTGACTGTGGTTGAAAAACCGGGTGAATTCAGGGAACCCTACACCGGCAGGTGAGCCGGCACGGCAACCCTGAGCGAAGCCCGTCGAAAGGCACGCGCCCCCGGGCGCGGGAGTAGACGGGAACGTGCAGAGACTAGGGGTTGAGGAAGCCGACCGATAAGACCCCCGCGAGCGCCCGGCAACTCTTTCGCGAGAGTTGATGAGATAGTCCGCCCCCGCGCGAAAGCACGGGAACATGCGTAACCGAAGGGTTGTAGGTTCGAGTCCTACCTGCGGAGTTAACAACCTCAAGAACTTACGGGCGGTTAGCTGTTTAGCTGGCCGCCCGTAAGTGTATCCGCGAACACATTCCGCGGGTAGTTCAGTCCTCCGTTATTCAAGCCTTTCGCCTACGCCCCTTTCGAAGGCTTGATGCCCAGCATGCGGAGGGCGCCTTCGAGCTGTCGGAAAAAGCGTGTCCGGTTCAGCAGCGGGTTGAGCCAGCCGTTCGTGATGGCGTAGCTCGACTCGAAGGGCGCGGTGTGATGCGCGCGGTGATGCTCGGGGCTCAGGATGATTCTCGCGCGTTGCAGGGCGCGGGCGAGACGCGGCGGCGACTCCTGATGCGCCCACTTGTGGAACTGGTTCGTGGCAACGGTCACGCCCACGGTCACGGCCGCCGTGAAGACCGCGAAGGCGGCCGCCGCTGAAGTCTCGCCGTACGCCATGACGGCGACGAATAGTGCGAACAGCGGTGTCGCCAGGATGCATGTGTTGCCGATGGTCTCGACGACGCCGTGCTCGCAGATCTCCAGCGGGCGGACGTGGTGGACGCGGAACGGCCTGACGAGGCTGCGCCCGATGACGGGCGTGCTCTCCTCGCCGTAAGTGTCGGCCGCCCAGTGCACCAAGCCTGTGATGAAGTCGCCGAAGAGCAGCCCGAGAACTGCGCCCGGCACCACCAGCCACACGGCCCCGTTGTCCAAGAGCCCCCGGCAGGAGAGTAACAGGGCGGAGACGAAGAGAAACGGAAACAGTATCGTGGCGGAGCGTTCCAGAAAGCGGTGGAGCGGCCCCGAAGAAGTTCCGGGCTCGTCCCGTGTCAAAGTCCGCACGCCCGATTCGTTGACGAGATCATCCGGGCGACTGAAAGAGCCGGCAGAAGGATAGCTTGAATGTGGCCTGCGTAAACGAGGAAGCATGCCCGGTCTCACCCTTAGTTCGTTCGCTTGTTAACAGTCCCGTGCGGTCGCCCCGACTGATGGCCTCGCCGAAGGCTTCTCCGCGCGGACGAAGACGTACTCCATCAGCCCCGCCTCGTAAGCCTTCAAGACGGCGAAGTCGATGACCCAGCCGAGTCTGCCTGCCACCCGGCCCCTGATCTTCGTCAACTCGCGCACCGTCTCCGGCCGCCGCTGCTCGCGGTAGTAGCCGGGGATGGTGAGCCTGCCCACCTCTTCGACCTCGACGTTTACGAAGCCCGCCCGTTGCATCTTCTCGCGGTAAGAGTCGGACGTGACGACGTTCACGCGCGGCACTTTCCATAGACTCCGGGCCGCCTCGACGATGAATCTCTCAAGGGCGTTCCGGGGCGGACGCTTCAGCGTGTAGTCGGCGAAGGCCGTCACGCCGCCGGGCGCGAGCACGCGGTAAGCCTCGCGCAGAAAATCCTCGCGCGTGTCGAAGTGCTCGGGGGCCTCGATGCTCAGGACGTGCGTGAAGCTCTCGCCGGGGAACGGGAGGCTGGTGGCCGTCCCGTGGCGGAAGTGGACGCGGTCTTCGCAGCCCGCCTCCCGCGCACGTCGCCGCGCGTGCTCGACGTGCGGCCAGGTCACGTCCAGCGCATCGATGCTCTGCGGCTCGAACGCTCTGAGCAGGTAAATGTCCTGCGCCCCCATGCCGCAGCCCACGTCGAGAAGCCGACTCTCGCCCCCGAGCCCGAGGAGCGTTCCCATGCGCCTGACCATGTTCTCGGCGGCTGCGAGGTAGTCGTTAATCCCTTCCTCCCACAGCCCGAAGTTCAGGTAGCCGCCGTGGAAGTCGCCGTAACCCTCCACGCCCCAGCCGTAGAACTTTTCGACCCTCTGTTCGTGCGAGCGCCGTGACCAGAGTCTCCTTTGACCGAGTTCCATGTCCCCCCCTTGAGCAGTAAAAATTCCCGACACCGGTGACCCGGCCTCGGACTTTTATCAGCGTCGGCGTTGGATGGGGGATAGTTCGCACACTATACGGACACCGCACCGCTTCGGATTGACCCGAAGTGAATCTGTCTACCGAACGCGTAACAGAAAAACCACATGATTGAGAATCCAGGCGTAGCGCGTGCCCGTACCGTCTCTTGAAGGGGGCACGCATCTGTCTGCCTGCGCGACGGGCGAACGAACCGCGCCAACCTTTTAACGCTGAAGATTCATACAGGGGGGAAACATCATGCCGAAGTTGAAAGTCGGGACGGGGGATGAGCCGGTCAAGCTTTACTACGAAGACCAGGGGACGGGGCGGCCGGTCGTGCTCATCCACGGCTGGCCTTTGAGCGGGCGCTCGTGGGAGAAGCAGGTGCCCGCGTTGGTTGACGGGGGCTTTAGGGTCATCACGTATGACCGGCGCGGGTTCGGACGGTCTTCGCAGCCCTGGGGCGGCTACGACTACGACACCTTCGCCGCAGACCTGCGCGCGCTCATCGAACATTTAGACCTGCGCGACGCCGCGCTGGTCGGCTTCTCGATGGGCGGCGGCGAGGTCGTCCGCTACCTCAGCACCTACGGGACGGAGCGCGTGAGCCGCGCAGTGCTGGCGGCGGCCGTCCCGCCCTACCTCTACAAGTCTGAGGACAACCCTGAGGGCGGGCTCGACGACACGACGATCAAGCAGTTCGAGGACGGGGTGAAGGGCGACCGTCTCGCCTTCCTCGAAGACTTCACCAAGCAGTTTTTCTCGCCGTCCGGACTCAAGGGTCTCGTGACCGATCTGGTCAGCGAGCCGTTCCGTATCTACAACCGCGACATCGCCGCCTTCGCCTCGCCCAAAGGGACGCTCGACTGCATCGGCGCGTTCGCGCGCACTGACTTCCGCGGCGACGTGGCGAAGGTCACCGTCCCGACGCTCATCATCCACGGCGACTCCGACGCGACAGTGCCCTTCGAGGTCAGCGGCAAGCGCTCGCACGAGTTGATTGCGGGCAGCCGCCTCGCACTCATCAAGGGCGGCCCGCACGGGCTCAACGCCACGCACGCCGAAGAGTTCAACCGCGCGCTGCTCGACTTCCTCAAAGGCTGAAGAGGACATAGACGCCGCCAGCAACAGGAGGGCCGGGGAGGATTCATATACCCTCCCCGGCCCTCCTGTTTTTCGGCACCCCGTGCGGCCCCGCCGGTCTAGTTGCCGAAGCGACGCCGGTACTCGACGGAGTCGATGAACGCTTCGACCATCTGCGCGCGGCGGATGCGCGCGAGCGCCACGTCGGGGTTACGCACGTCCTCGCCCGCCACGCTCACCGAGTTCAGCTTGTCCAGCCAGAACTGGAAGCCGATGGTGTCCGGGTCGCGCCTCAGATACCCGAAGTATTCCATCAGGACGAAGGCGCGGTTGTACGCCGCGTTGAAGACCGAACGCGTGTCGGCCACCTTCTGCAACGCCGTCGCGCGCGTCTCCGTCCCGTTGCCGAGGCCCGCGACGAGCGCGTCACGGGTCGCCGCCTCCGAAGAGGGCGTGACGCCCGCGTTCGTGAAGAGCGCGTTCACGTAGTCCGCGTTCGACATGCCCGAATGCGCCGCGCGGAACTCCTCGCGATCCACGAAGCGGTCGAGGAAGTCGCGGCGGTTGGCCGCGAGCCTCTCCAAAGCCCCGGCCTGCCCGACGACGACCCCGCGCCGCACGTCCTGCACGTCCGCCAGAAACTCGCGGAAGGTCGGCAAACGCCCGAACGCTTCGAGGTAGACGCGGATGACAAAGTAACCCGTCTCCTGAAACTCGATGGAGAGGAAGAAGGCGGTCGAGATTTGCGCGCGCGCGCCGAGGACGCAGGCCGCGCGGTTGTTGGCCGGCGTCGTCGGGCAGGTCGTGATGAGCCGGTTCAGCTCGTTCGTCCAGAACTGCAAACCCGGCGCGTCGGGCTCGCGGCTCAGGAAGTCGAGGTACTGCTGGCGGACGAAGAACTCGTCGTCGTCAATCGGGTTCGGCGACGGGTTGAAGACGGCGAGGCCGCGCACCTGCGCGCCGCCGCCGATGCCCCCGACGAGAGTGGCCGCGCCCGTAGTCAAGTTAATCGTGTAGAGCTGCGACGCCCCGCCGACGGTCAGCGCGGCGAAGGCCGTGTTGCCGTTCGGCGCGATGTCAAAGCCGACCGCGTCGGAAGTGTCAACGCCGAGCGCGCCGACGGTGTTGAGCGTGCCGTTGTTCGGCGGGTTCTGCGTGACCAGCACGTCGCGCGCCGAGTCGATGTTGTAGAGCGTGGTCGTCGTCGCGCCCGCGACGCTGTTCGTGTAGGCCGAGCCCACGACGTTCGGGTTCTGCCCCGCGTTCGGGTCGCCCGCGGCGTAGGCGAGCGGCGTGTCCACCGTGGCCGCGCCCGTGTCCACGTTGATGCGCAGGTTCTGGTCGGCGTCTGAGACGACGCGCAGGCGGTCAACCGTCGGGTTGAAGTCCACGCCGAAGGAGGTGCCGCTCAAAGCGGTCGAGACGGTCGAGATGAGCGCCGCGCGCCCGCTCGTCGGGTTGACGACGTAGAGACGGCCGGTGCTCCCCAGAGCGTAGAGCTGTCGCGTGGCGGGCCGCGCGTCGAGGCCGACGACGGTCTCGCCGCCCTGGAGGCCGTTGATGGCGATGGTGCGTTCAATCGTCCCCGGCGAAGTGCTGCCGAAGCGGACGAGGTTGTTCGCGCCGGTCACGCCGTAGAGCGTCGCGGCCGAAGCCGGCGCGCCGCTGTCGTTATCCAGCACGGTCACGGTGGCCGAGAAGCTCGCGCCGAGCGTGGCACCCGCGGGGTTGCCGAGCGTGACGGTGAACGTCTCGTCGGGCTCGACGAAGGCGTCGTCGATGAGCGGGATGTCAACGGTCTTCGACGTTTCACCCGCGGCGAACTCGACCGTAACGACGATGGGCGCGAAGTCCATCCGCTCATTGGCCGTGCCGCCGACGGTGGCGAAGTCCACCTGTGAAGCGACGCCGGTGTTGCCCGTCCGCGTGATGGTGACGGTGACGCGGCCGGCGCCCTCGTTGACGACGTAGCTCGCGGGCGCGAACTGCACGGTGGTGTTGGGCGCGACGGTCGTGAGCGGCTGTACGTCCGGGTCGAGCTCGCTACCCTCGGTCGTGGTCAGGCGCGTGACGCCGCTGCCGTCGGAGTTCATCACGTAGAGTTCGAGGTTGCCGTCGCGCATGCTGACGAAGTAGACGCGGCTGCCGTCGGAGCTGCGCGCCGGGCGGCCGTCGAAGGCGGGGTTATTCGTGAGGCGCGTCTGCCCCGTCCCCGCTTCGCTCATCGAGTAGATTTCGTCGTCGCCGTCGCGCGTGGATTGGAAGGTGATGCGCCCCGTCGACCAGTCGGGGTTGAGGTCGTCCGCCGCGTTGTTGGAGAGGTTCGTCTGCGCCGAGCCGTCGGCGTTCATCGAGTAGATTTCGTCGTTGCCGTCGCGGTTCGACGTGAAGACGAGCTTCGTCCCGTCCGGCGACCACGCGGGGCGGAAGTCGGCGGCCGTCGAGTCGGTCAGGCGGACGACGTTCGAGCCGTCGGCGTTCATGACGTAGACGTTCTGGTTGCCGTCGCGCTCAGAGGTGAAGGCGATCTTCGACCCGTCGGGCGACCACGCGGGGTCGAGGTCGGCCGCCGCGTTCGTGGTCAGCCGCGTCGCCAGCCCGCCGCCGGAGTTGACGGAGTAAATCTCCTGGTTGCCGTCGCGGTCAGAGACGAAGGCGAGACGGTTGCCGTCCGCAGACCACGAAGGGTCTGTGTCCTCGGCCGGGTCGTCCGTGACTTTGGTGACCGCGCCGCCGTCGGGGTTGGCGACGTAAATCTCGAAGTTGTCTTCGAGGTCGGCCGCGTACGCGACGCGACCGCGCGGCGACTGTGTGAGTTCGTCAGGGTTCTCTTGCACACCCCGTTTGGGCGACTGCCCTGCCTGCTGCTGCCGCCGGACGACCGCCGACGCCGCGAAGGCGGGCGCGGCTGTCGGCGTGATGAGGCAGGACACGGCCAGCCACACCGCTACGCGGCGCGTCAGGTTCGTTCTATGTTTCATGGCTCCCCCGGTGTTCCTTTTCGGACGCTCCTCCCGTTTGAAAAAAATCCCCTCGGGACTAAATCCGCCCCGCGAAGACGACCGTAAATTGAGAAGCCAAAAGCCGAGTTGATCTGGAAGTGCCGAAGTTACGGACGCGGAGGAGCCCGCGGATTGTCGCCCCGGAAATTTATTTCCGCATGAGCGAGTCCGCAGAATGTGAGCGCCGCGTCTTCACTCGTCACGCCCGCGGCGCGCGCACACGCCCGCCGCGGGCCGCAAAGATTGGCCCGGCCCCGCCGGGATACCACAAGGGAGAAGAAGAGATGAGGAAACTTTTGACCGCGGCCGCGCTCGGCTTCCTGGCCTCGGCGCTGCTCGTCGGCTCGGGCGCTGGCCCCTCGCAGGCTTCGAGCCACCGCGAGGCGCCGCTCATCGCCGCCGACCCGCTCGCCGACAACACGGACGTTTACGCCTTCCGCAGCACCGAGTCCGGCCGCTCGGGCTTCGTCACGCTCATAGCCAACTACATCCCCTTCGAGGAGCCCTCGGGCGGCCCACACTTCTACAAGTTCGACGACAACGTCCTCTACGAGATCAAGGTGGACAACACGGGCGACGGCGTCGAGGACGTGACCTACCAGTTCCGCTTCACGACGCAGTTCAAGAACCCCAACATCGTCCTCGGCATGGCTTCGCCCAACCAGGCGCTCGCGGGGCAGGGCGGCATCGAGCCTCTGATTACGTCGCTCGACGACCCCGACTACAACGAGCCGCAGACCTACACGGTGACGCGCGTCAACCGCGTCGCGCGCACCACGACCGTCATCGCCTCGGGCGTGCTCACGCCGCCGAACAACATCGGCGACCGCTCGACGCCCAACTACGAGGCGCTCGCGCAGGCGGCCGTCACGAGTCTCCCCAACGGCGGGCGCGTCTTCGCGGGCCAGCGCGACGAGGGCTTCTACATCGACGTGGGCGGCGTCTTCGACACGCTCAACCTCTCGTCGGTCGCGGCGACGGGCGGCTTCGATTCGACCGCGGGCTTCAACGTCAACAGCATCGCCATCGAAGTCCCCGTACAGGAGCTGACGCGGTCGGGTGCCGTGCCGTCGGGGCCGACCGCCTCGGACGCGGTCGTCGGCGTGTGGGCCACGGCGAGCCGTCGGACGACGACCGTGCTCAGGCCCAACGGCAAGAGCTTCTCGACGGGGCCTTACCGGCAGGTCTCGCGCCTCGGCAGCCCGCTCGTCAACGAGGTCGTCATCCCGCTCGGGCTCAAGGACACGTTCAACTCCTCGACGCCCGCGGGCGACGCGCAGTTCGCGCAGTACGTCGTCGACCCGCAGTTGGCGCAACTGCTCAAGGCCGTCTTCGGCATCGGCGTCCCGGCCGCGCCGCGCAACGACCTCGTCTCGATCTTCGCCACCGGCATCCCCGTCAACAGCGTCACGGGGCCGAACTACACGACCTTCCTCTCGGACGGCAAGCCGCACGAGATGCTACGCCTCAACGTCGCCATCGCGCCCGCGGCGAGCCCGAACAAGCTCGGGCTCCTCGGCGGCGACGTGGCGGGCTTCCCGAACGGGAGGCGGCCGGGCGACGACGTGACCGACATCGCGCTGCGCGCCGTCGCAGGCGGGACGCCGTTCACGCCCGACACGAACGTCAGCCCCAACAACGCGCTCGGCGACGGCGTGGATCACAACGACGTGCCGTACCTTTCGGCCTTCCCATACCTGGGCACGCCCCACTCGGGCAATCACAAGGGGGCGAAGCCGCACGAGCACCACGCACCGAACCCGTAAGCTATCCCGCGGCGGACGACGCGCGGCGCGGTGGCCGGGCGGGGGCGTGACCCGCCCGGCCACCGACATGAGCCTCCCGGTTCGCAACGGATGAAGCGATGAAGACTACACGGACAGCATTGGCCTTTCTCTTGGGCGCCGCGTTCTTCGCCGCCGCTTATCTCGGTGTGCGCTCAATCACACGCGCCACGAGCGACGGGCAAGCTCCCGGTGAATTCGAGGAGACGCACGTCGACGCACGGGCGGCGACGGCGGCAGACCTGCGCATACGCGCGGCCGAGGGGCAGCTCAAACAGAGACCGCAAAACCCCGACGGCTACAACCTGCTGGCCGCGGCCTACATGCAGAAGGCACGCGAGACCGGCGACTTCGGTTTCAACGCAAAAGCCGAGGCCGCACTCGACGAGTCCGCGCGCGTCGCGCCGGACGACTACGACGCGTTGAAGCTGCACGCCAAGCTCCTGCTCACCTACCACCGCTTCGCGGAAGCACTCGCCGCCGCCCGCCGCGCGCAGGCACAGCGCCCCGAAGACCACGACGTGTACGGGGCGATCACCGACGCCTGCGTCGAGTTGGGCGACTACGAGTGTGCGGTCGAGGCCGCGCAGAGGATGGTTGACCTGCGTCCCGACGCGGCCTCTTACGCACGCGTCTCCTATCTGCGTTCGCTCCACGGCGACCGAGAGGGGGCGGTCGAGGCGATGCTCGTCGCCGTCAAGGCAGCAGACCCGCGCGACCCGGAGTCGGTCGCCTGGTATCGCGCGCACCTCGGCGACGAGTTGCTGAACGCGGGGCGACGCGAGGAGGCCGAGCGCGAGTACGAACGCGCGCTCGCAGTCTTCCCCGACTACCACGTCGCGCTGGCGGCGCAGGCGCGCGCGCGACTCGCGGCGGGCGACTACACGGCTGCGGCCTCGCTCTTCGAGCGCGCGCAGGGCCGAGTCCCTCTGCCCGACACCGCGGCCGCACTGGGCGACGTTTACGCGAAGCTCGGCCGCGCGGAGGACGCGCGCCGGCAGTACGAGCTGGTCGAGTTCATCGAGCGCACGGCCGGGGCCGCCCCCGGCACATACTCGCGTCAGCTCGCGCTCTTCTGGGCCGACCACGACATCAAGCTCGACGAGGCGCTGGCGGTCGCGCGCCGCGAGCGCGAGTCGCGCGCAGACATCTTCACCGAGGACGCGCTGGCGTGGTGCCTCTACAAGAAGGGGCAACTCGCGGAGGCGCGCGACTCGATTGAGCGCGCGCTGCGGCTGGGCACGCGCGACGCACGGATGCTCTATCACGCCGGCATGATCTACACGGCGCTCGGCGACGCGCGGAAGGGCGGCGACTATTTGAGACGCGCGCTCGAAATCAACCCCGGCTTCGACGCCCTCCAGTCCGAAGCCGCGCGACAGTCTTTGGCGTCGCGGGCTATCAAGGGCTCAGGTGTATGAGGATGCGAGTCAATAAACTCACAGGGCGGGTGCTGCTGTCGGCCGCTCTCCTGACGCTCGCCTTCGCGGCCGTTGCGCAGGCGCACCCGCTCGGCAACTTCACCGTCAACCACTTCTCGCGGCTCGAAGTCGGCTCCGGGCGGGTCGCCGTCCGCTACGTCGTGGACATGGCCGAGGTCTCCGCCTTTCAGGAGCTGCAACTCGCGGATGCGAACGGCGACGGCGCGACCTCGGACGAAGAGTTGCAAGCCTACCTCGCGCGCGTCGCGCCGCAACTGGCCGAGGGGCTGTTGCTGACCGTAGACGGAGTGCACGTGCCGCTGCGCGTCGTCGGCAAGAACGTCTCACTCCCGCAGGGGGCGGGCGGCCTGAAGACGCTGCGCATCGAGTGCGACTTCGAGGGCGAGCCGGCGCGCGGCAGCGCCCCGGCCGCGCGCCGGCTGCGCTTCGAGGACGGCAACCACACCGGCCGCGTCGGCTGGCGCGAGATCGTCGTGCGCCCCGCGCCGGGCACGTCGGTCTTCGACAGCACGGCCTACGGGAGCGCGGTCACGGATGAGATCAGGGCGTACCCGGCGGACGTTCTGGCGGCGCCGCTCGACGAGCGCGCGGCGGAGCTTTCGTTTACGGAAGGGGCCGCGCCCGCGGGCGCGCGCGTGCTGCTCGACCGCGAAGGGAGGCCGGCGGCGCGCGAGCGTGACCTCTTGGCCGAGTTGATTAAGGCGCAGGAGATAACGCCGTGGGCGGCGCTCCTCGGGCTGCTCGTCGCCGCCGCACTCGGGGCCATGCACGCGATGTCGCCGGGGCACGGGAAGACGGTCGTGGGCGCGTACCTCGTCGGCACGCGCGGCACGGCGCGGCACGCGGCCTTCCTCGGTCTGACCGTGACGGTGACGCACACGGCGGGCGTCTTCGCGCTGGGGCTCGTGACGCTCTTCGCCTCGCAGTACGTCCTCCCCGAAAGACTCTTCCCAGTCCTCAGTTTCGTCTCGGGCGCCATCGTCGTCGCCATCGGCCTGAGCCTCTTCGCACGCCGCCTCGGCGCGGCGTTCGGCGGCAGCCACGCCCACGAACATCATCACGGATACGACGTTGACGGTCACGCACATGACCACGGCGACGGGCATTTGCACACTCACGGCGGGCGCGCGCACACGCACCTGCCGCCGGGCGCGGACGGCGGACGCGTGACGTGGCGGAGCCTCCTCGCGCTCGGCATCTCCGGCGGCCTGCTGCCGTGCCCTTCGGCGCTCGTCGTGCTGCTCTCGGCGATAGCCCTCCACAGGGTCGCTTACGGGCTGCTGCTCGTCTTCGCCTTCAGCCTCGGACTCGCCGCGACCCTGACGGCGGTGGGGCTGGCCTTCGTCTTCGCGGGGCGTTTGATGAAGGGGCGCGTCGCGGCGTCGGGGAGACTTGTGCGTGTGCTGCCGGCGCTGAGCGCGCTCGTCATCACCTGCGTCGGCGCGGCCATCTGTTACGAGGCTTTGAAGCAGTCCGGGTTCGACTTCGCGCGGGTCGGAGACGGCGGCGCGGCGGGGGCGGCCTCGACCGCGTCGGTGCTCGCGCTCGGGCTGGTCTTCGGCCTCAAGCACGCGCTCGAAGCAGACCACCTCGCGGCTGTCTGCGCCATCGTGAGCGAGCGCAAGAGCGTTCTCAGCTCGTCGCTCGTCGGGGGCTTATGGGGCGTCGGGCACACGGTCTCGCTTTTGGCGGCGGGCGTGCTCGTCATCCTGCTCCGTGTCGAGATCGGGAAGCGGACGGAGATGGCGTTGGAGTTCTGCGTGGCGCTGATGCTCGTGGCGCTCGGCGCGAACGCGGTGAGGAGGCTGCGGCGCGGGACGCTCCACTGGCACGCTCACAGCCACGGCCCGCGCTCACACGCCCACCCGCACCTGCACGAGGGTGCGCCGGAGTCCGGGCCGCACACGCACCACGGGTTCCGCATGGGCGCGCGGCCGCTCGTCGTCGGGATGATTCACGGACTGGCGGGCAGCGCCGCCCTGATGCTGCTCGTGCTCTCCACCATCAAGTCGCCTCTGGCGGGCCTCGCCTACATCCTCGTCTTCGGCGTCGGCTCGGTCGGCGGCATGATGGCGATGAGCCTGCTCGTCGGGTTGCCGTTCCACTTCACAGGGCTGCGCTTCGCGCGAGCCAACCTGGCGCTGCGCGGCCTGGCCGGGCTCTTCAGCCTCTGCTTCGGCCTCTTCATGGTCTACGAGATCGGCTTTGTGGACGGCCTGCTGCTCTAGGCCCCGGCTTGAGATTTCTCGATCACGTATAACTTCTCGCGCCCGCCGCTGATCAGCCGCGTACGGGGCGGGCGCGTACCAAGACTCAGCATCAAGTCATTTAACCCGCCCTCCGTGAAGCGGTACGGTTGACTGCCGACGCCGGGGTCGGTCAGACGCCGTGCGAGCGGGCCGAGCAGCGGAAGTTTTGAAGAGGAGAGGTTGCGAACGGGCTCGGCGACGATGACCTGCTTTCGGGCCGCCGCCAGCATGCGGCCCAGCACCGGCAGGGGGTCGGGCAGGAAGTGATAGAGGCTCGCCTGCATGACAACGCAGTCCGCCGGCGGCAGGGGGTCGCTCTGACGCAGGTCCCACACTTCCGCGTGCACACCCCGGCGAGTCAGGTCTCTGACAAACTTCTCGCTGATGTCGAGGCCGGTGTACTCGACCGACTTCTGCCGGAGGTAGCGCCTGTACAGGACGGCCGGGCCGCAGCAGAGGTCGAGGACGCTCGAACGGGGCGGGATCAGTCCGGCCACCGCGCGGTAGCGCGAAGGATAGTGACGCCCGTAGAGCCCGAGCATCGCCAGCTCGTAGAGGGCGGAACTCCTATAGATGAGACCGGCGGCCAACGCCCACCCCTTCCACAGACTCTCCGGCACGGCGCGCGTCGGCATTCCCACGGCCGTCAGCGCGAATTACTTCCCTGATCGCCGCCTGGGGCTTCCTGCTCACGAGCAGGTAGGTGCGGCCCGCGTACTCGCCGAGCACCCCGAAGAAGATCATCTGCAACCCGCAGGTGAGAAGAATCGCCACCATCAGCGAGGCCCAGCCGACCGCCTCGGGCGGGAAGTTCTCCGGGACGAGGAGGCGGTACGCGACCACGAACACGGTCAGCAGCACCGCCAGCGCCGCGAGGACGAGCCCGCACCAACTGACCAAGCGCAGCGGCCTCGCCGAGAAGGAGAAGGCGAGCCGCGCGGAGACGCCGACCGAGCGCAGGAACGTGAAGTTGCCCCGGCCCTCGAAGCGCGGGTAGTGCTCGGCGGGGACTTCCGCGATCCTCGAGGTCGTCTGGAAGAGGAGGCCGTCGATATAAGGGGCCGGGCCGGGGTAGTCACAGACGGCCTCGGCGACCTCCCCGCGGATGACCTTGTAGGGCGAGAGGTAGACGCCCTTCGGCTTGCCCAGCACCCACTCGGCGATCTTCCCGTTCAGCCAGCTCCCCGCGTTCTTCCAGAGCTTCTGTTGCTTCGCCCCGAACCGGGCGTAGACAACGTCGGCCCCCTCTTCGAGCTTTCCGAGCATGGCGGGCAGGTACTTCGGGTGGTGCTGTAGGTCGTCGTCCATCACGGCGACGTGGCGGCCGCGCGCGAGCCGCAGCCCCGTCAGGATGGCGTTGTCCTGCCCGAAGTTGCGGCGCAGGTCAACGCCGACCACGTCGGGGTCGATGCGGCAGAGCGACTCGATGACCTTCCAGGACGAGTCGGGCGAGCAGTCGTTGACGAGGATCAACTCGAAGGTGATGCCTGCGGCCTTGAGTTCCCGGTCAACCGCGTCGTAGAGCGCGACCAGGCAATCCTCGCTCCGGTAGACGGGGACGACGATTGACAGGTCGGGCCGCGGCGCAACTTCTCCTTGAGTTAGCGGGTCGTGCATAAAGTCGTACGTGAACTTACCGTGTGCCGGCCGCGAGCAGCCGCTCACGCTTCGCGTCTCCGACCTTCGCGCCGTGGAGGAACTTTGACACCTGTCGGACGACGTAAGCCTGCTCCATCTCGGTCAGGTCGGGGTAGACGGGCAGCCTCAGAATCCGCGCGCTCATCTCCTCTGTGACCGGAAGGTCGCCCTTCCGGTAGCCGAACCGCCGGCCCATCGGCGAGTCGTGCAGCGGGACGTAATGGGAAGAGGCGGCCACGCCGTTCGCGTTGAGGTGTGTCAACAGGGCGTCGCGCGTCTCCCCGTCCGGCAGCGTGACGTAGTAGATGTGGCCGTTGGTCAGGCAGCCCTCCGGCGCGTGCGGGAGTCGGAGGAGCCCGCGCCGGGCGAGCGGCCGGAGGTGCTGGTCGTATAACTCGCACACCCTGCGCCTGCGCACCGTTATCTCCGCCACGGCTTCGAGCTGCGCGCGGAGGAGGGCGCAGGCGACCTCGCTCGGGATGTGCGAGGAGCCGACATCCACCCACGTGTACTTGTCCACCTCGCCGCGCAGGAACTTGCCGCGGTTCGTGCCCTTGTCACGAATAATCTCGGCGCGCTCCGCAAGTGCGGGGGAGTTCACGCAGAGCGCGCCGCCCTCACCGCACGAGTAGTTCTTCGTGTGGTGGAAGCTGTAGGCGCCGAGGTGGCCGACGGAGCCGAGCGCGCGCCCCTTGTAGAAGGCGTCCACGCCCTGCGCCGCGTCCTCGACGACCAGCAGGTTGTGCCTCCGCGCGACGGCCATCACGGCGTCCATCTCGCAGCCCGTCCCGGCGTAGTGCACCACGAAGACGGCCCTGGTGCGCGCGGTGACGGCTCGCTCTATCTTCGTCTCGTCGAGGTTGAGGGTGTCGCGGCGGATGTCCACGAAGACGGGCCTCGCGCCGAGGCGCACGAAGGCGTTGGCGGTCGAGACGAAGGTGAAAGAAGGAAGTATCACCTCGTCGCCGGGGCCGAGGCCGCAGAGCGACGCCGCGATCTCTAACGCGGAGCTGCACGAGGGCGTCATCAGCACCTTGGGGATTCCGAAGCGACTTTCGAGCAGGCGTGAGCACTCGCGCGTGTGGCGGCCGTCGGACGAGACCGCGCCGGAGGTCAGAGTCTCGGCGACGTACGCGAGTTCCCGCCCGGTGAGGTATGACCTATTCGACGGTATCTTCATCGAGGCCTCCTCCTCCTCCGCGTGAAACGTCGCGGGCTTGCGCGTCGCCGGCGGCGGCCGACGGCATGACCTGAACGAAGATTATTCTGTAACCACCGCCGACCAGTTCTACCCTGCGGCCCCCGGCGCTGTGCTCGGCCAGCCAGCGCGAGCCTGCGGGCGAAGACTGCATCCGGTCGAGCGCCGAGGCGTCCAACCAGGCCCCGCCCCCTCGCCCGTACACCTCGCGCAGCGTCTCTTCGAACGACCCGCCGGGGTCTGCGTCGAGCTTTCGCCAGTCCGTCGCGGGGTTGAAGTAGTGGAACAGCTCGTTGTCGGCATTGGGCCGCGCGTAATAGACGACCGTGCCGGCGGGCCACGCCTCGCCCATCCCCAGGGCCATCTCCACCGCCGGGTTCTTCTCGACGTGCGACAGCGGGTAGATGAAGAACAGGAAGTTACTCAGCGCCATGGCGGCGACGAACATCGACGCGAACCGCCTGCGCCGCGGAGTACGGAGCAGATCGTAGCGGACGGCCGCGGCGCCGAGCAGGAAGACTAAGGCGGGGAGGTAGAACATTCTGTAAGGCGTGAAGTACGGGTACCAGAAGCACAGGAAGGCGAAGTACGCGCACGCCCACAGCCCGCAGGCCGCCGCGGCCCATCTGGCCTTGTCGTCGAGGGCGACCGGCGACTTGAAGCTCGATACGATTGTTTTAAATCCCCGGAACGTTTCGTAGACGAGGAAGGACGCTACGGCGATGAGTGTCGCCAAAAGGGTGAGAACCGGCAGGCCGAGCAGGCCGTCGAGCCAGTTGAATCTCCCGCCGAAGAAGAGCCGCGCGTGCCCGCGGAAGGTGTGGACGACGACCTCGCGCCAGTCGAAGCCGAGGCTGTAGGCTTGCGGCCCCTGCACGTAGGAGGTGAGCCACGCGACAAAGTCCGCCGGGCCGTAGCCGCCCGTCTGGAGGTGGAAGCAGAAGTAGTTGACCGCGAGCGTGAACGACGACGCGGCCACGCTGTATTGCAGTACGAGGATCAGCCGCCGCCGCCGAGTAAGACCCCTGCCGTCCAGCAAGAGTCCGAGGACGATGACCGGGTAGAAGAAGACGGCCAGTTGGTGCATGAACATGCCGGCCGAGTGCGCGAGCGCGACCGACCACGGCCGCGGGCCGCGGGCCGCGAAGAGCAGGTTGAGGCAGACGAGCAGGGACAGGACGGAGAGGACGTACGAGTCCGCGTCCGTCGAGTATTTCCACCACGTCGCGGAGAATGAGAAGAGCAGGGTCAGCGTCGCGCTCAGGAAGGTGGAGCGTAAAGTGCGGCTCAGGAACCGATGGAGCAACAGCGCCGACAGCGCGCTCAATAAAGCGTTGGCCGCCTGCAAGGCGTGCACGGCCCTCACCTGCAACCCCAAGGCTTCGAAGGCGTGGTAGACGTAGTACCCGAAGACGTTGTAGAGCAGGTGGTGCGGGTGGATTAAGGCCGGGCCGAGCCCGCGCGACTGCTCGACGGTGAGCGCGAAGTCGATCCCGTCCCAGTAGTAGTTCCTCGTCGGGAAGAGCAGGTAGACGAACAGCACCCCGAGGGACAGAGCCCACGGCGCCGCCCGCGCGCGCGCGCGGACTCCGACGGACAGTTCGTCGCCCCGGCCGATTGCAAGAGGAGCCGGGGCGGTGAGCGGGGCTTCGACAGGATTCACACTTATCTCCGGGGCTCGGGGGCCACCCGTTACGTCACCGGTATTCGGTTGTCTTGGACTGAATGTTCAGAAGGAGTCGGCTGGGGAAGCACGTCTTAGAGGGCAATCGGGCTACCCTTTCCCCCTGACTTGCACATACAATCGCCGTGCGCTATCGCACATACAACTCATGTGCCGTCTCGGCGGGTGGCATGAGAATTTCAGACCGGGGCCGAAGAACGAAGGGGCGCGGCCCCGAGGCGCGAATGTTGTGGTGTTTTTTCGACGTGCGGGGAACGGACTACCGCGCGCCGCGAGCCTGAACCAGCCGACGGAGTCATATTCGCGGCGAAACCGTGGGGCGACTTTAACCACGTGTGCGCGGCGTGCTCCATTCCGCCACACGGGGAAGGCCGGGGCCGGATACTCCTGATGAAGAAGACGACGGCAACTCGGAAGAGGGCGGTGGCGCTACAGTACGGCGTCTCGCTGCTCGTGTTTCTGACGGCACTGCTTCTGACGCAACTGCTCTGGCCCTTCATCCAGCCGAACCCGACGCCCCTCTTCTTCGCGGCCATCATCGCCGCCTTCTACGGCGGCTTCGGCCCGGGGCTGCTCGTCTCGGTCATCTCGGCGCTCGCCATCGACTACTTCTTCTTCCCGCCCTACGGCGCGCTGGAATTCACGGTGCCGAACCTCGTCCGCTTCGGCGTCTTCATCAGCGTCTCGGCGCTGGTCAGTTGGCTCAACGGGACGAGGAAGCGCCTGCTCGACGAGCGCGAAAAACTGCTGAACCAGATCCGCGGGTTCAACGACGAACTGCGCGGGAAGGTCGCGGCGGCCACGGAGGAGCTGGCCTCGGCCAACTCCTCGCTGTTCGACTCGCAGCAGCGCCTCGCGCGCTCGGAGCGGCTCGCCGTCGTGGGCCAGATGGCGGCCTCGCTCGCGCACGAGGTCGGCACGCCGCTGCACTCCATCTCCGGGCACCTTGAGTTGTTGGGGACGAGTCACCTCCACGACGCCGACACGCAGCGGAGAGTCCGCGTCATCCAGCACCAGGTAGACTTCATCGTCGGCACCGTCAAAAGGCTGCTCGAATGGACGCACCGGGGCAGACTCCCGCTCCGGCCGCTGGCCCTCAACGAGCTGCTCAAAGAGGTGCTGTGGCTCGTCGGGCCGACGCTCGACAAGAACGGGATCAGGGTCGAGCTGGGCCTCGACGAGAGCCTGCCGCCGCTGCGGGCCGACCGCGACAGCCTCCAGCAGGTCTTCCTCAACCTCGTCAACAACAGCGTGGACGCGATGCCCGAAGGGGGCGTGATCGAGGTGACGACGAGGCTCGACCGCGAGGGCGGCGCGGCCGAGGTCGTGTTCCGAGATTCGGGCGTCGGGATCGGGCCGGACGCGGCGGAACACCTCTTCGAGCCGATGTGGACGAATAAGCCGACGGGCAGCGGGTTCGGCCTCGCCATCGCGCGGGAGGTCATGGCCGAGCACGGCGGCTCCATCGAGCTGGCGGAAAGAGCCGGGCGCGGGGCCGGCTTCCGCCTGACACTCCCGCTGGAACAGCTCGTTCCGGAGGCGGGACGCGCCGAGGAGGTGACAAGCCGTGTCGCCTGAGCGGCCGCGCATCCTCGTCGTCGACGACGACCCCGTGGCCTGCGAGCTTTTGCGCGAGGTCTTCGAGCGGGAGGGCTTCGTCGTGAAGTGCGAGCTGAGCGGCGAGGCGGCGCTCGCGGTGATGGGTGAGTTCCGCCCCGAGGTCGTCGTGAGCGACATCCGCATGAAGTCGAGGGAGGACGGCCTCAACCTCCTCGACCACGTGCGGCGCGAGTACCCGGAGACGCCCGTCATCCTCATGACGGCATTCGGCTCGATAGAGACGGCCGTCCGCGCCGTCAAGGAGGGCGCGTTCGACTACGTCAGCAAGCCCTTCAAGATGGACGTCATCGTCGCCACCGTCCGCCGCGCGCTGAGCGCCCGCGACAGGGCGCAGACGGAGACGCCCCCCTCGGAAGCCGAGGAAGTCGGGTCGGTCGCCGGCCTCGTCGGGCGCAACCCGCAGATGCTCGAAATCTACAAGACCATCGCGCGCGTCTCCGACGCGAGGGCCGCCGTCCTCATCACGGGCGAGTCGGGCACGGGCAAGGAGCTGATCGCACGCGCCATCCACGCCCACGGCAGGCGGCACGGCGAGCCGTTCGTCGCCGTCAACTGCGGCGCGCTGACCGAGACGCTGCTCGAGAGCGAGCTGTTCGGCCACGTCAAGGGTTCTTTCACCGGTGCCATCGCCAACAAGCGCGGCATCTTCGAGCAGGCCGGGGGCGGCACCATCTTCCTCGACGAGATCGGCGAGACGAGCCCGGCCCTCCAGGTCAGGCTGCTGCGGGTGTTGCAGGAGCGCGAGGTCGTGCCCGTCGGCGGGAGCGCGCCCGTCGACGTGCGGGCGCGCGTCATCGCCGCCAGCAACGCCGACCTCGAAAGCCTCTGCTCGCGGGGGGAGTTCCGCCGCGACCTGCTCTACCGCCTCAACGTCATCAACATCCACCTGCCGCCGTTGCGCGAGCGGCGCGACGACATCCCGCTGCTCGTGGCGCACCTGCTCCGCAAGCACGCGCCGGAAGACCTCCCCCCGCCCGCCGTCGAGGAAGAGGCGCTCGCGCGGCTCGTCGGACATTCCTGGCCGGGCAACATCAGGGAGTTGGAGAACGTCATCGAGCGGGCCATCACCCTCAACCATGCGGGGCGCATCACGCCGGCCGACCTGCCGCCCAGTGTCATGAACGACGGGCCGGAGAGGTCGCCCGCGGCGCGGGCGGGCGGGGCGAGTCCCGGGTGCCTGTTCGAGGACATCCTGACGCTCGACGAGGTCGAGCGCCGCCACCTCCTGCGCGTGCTCGAAGTGACGGGCGGGAACAAGAAGCGCGCGGCCGAGATGATGGGCATCAACCGCAGGACGCTCTACCGCATGGCCGAACGGTTCGGCATCGAGTTATGAGTCCCGCATGACAGCCTATCCCACGCGGGCCTTTTGGCGGTCGGACGCAATTTCACCTTGAAGCCGTAGCAAGTCCCGGGTCAGTCGGGCGCGGTGACGTGCGACGCGACGCCCCGTAAAGGCCGCGGCGTCGCGTCGGCCACGTCGGCCGCGTCGCACAATCCATCTATCATGCGCGCGAAACGCTCCGCCTGGTCGGCCGTCTTCAGCCGGCCGGTCTCTATGTAGAGCAGGGCGTCCCCCACGAGCGCGAGCTTCTCGAACGGGTGGAGACATTTGGCCGTGACCGTGCTCAACAACTCGCGGCGGAGCGCTTCTGTCAAGACCATGCCGCCCAGGAGGTCTCCGCCTTCGCCGAACTTAACCCGGAAGTGGCGGTCGAACTCCGCCCCGCCTTGCGGCCCCGACTTGTCGAAGGCGACGTAGAAGGCGAGTCGGGAGGGGTTGGCACATTTGACCTCGAGGTATGTGAACTCGCCCTGCCGCACCTCCCGCAGCCTCGGGCCGGAGGCCCCGCTCAGTCCCCTGAAGAGCCGGTCGTACTCGCCCAGCCTCGGGTCGAACTCCACCCCGCCCCTGACGCGCACCTCCCTGCCGCGGTAGACGCCGCCGAGTTCGGGCCACATGGCGAGGCCCGCCGCCGTTTTCGGCGTGAACACCGACAGGCCGAACCTCGCCGCCAGCGACTCGTACAGCTTCCCCTGCTCCCTGCTTCGCCCCGACGCACGCCTGAGGTAGAGCACAAGGAGCGCGACGAGGAGCAACGCCGGCAGGATTATCAGCGTAAAAGTTTTCATAGCGTCTCCGGTTCACACACCGACTCGTCGGCCGTCAATCTCACTCGGACTGATTGAGGTACCGGGCGATGCCGCGGGCGAAATTCGCGAGCAGTTCGTCGGGGCTGCTTTCGAGTAGAGCCACGTCGGCGCGCAGTTCCGGAACCACCTCCGCGCCTTCGTATGCGCCCTCATCCAAGGCGTGTAAGAGAACTTCGAGCGCGCCGCGGACGACCGCGGGGTCAGCGTGCGAGAGGTACGGCCGGATGGCGGCGGCCTCCCCGCGCGCGAGGTGGTGCGCGACCATGCTCTTCGCGGCGTAGCGCCGGGTCTGCGCTTCCGTGTGCTTCAGGTTGCCCGGCATCCAACGGATGATCGCTTCGTAGACCTGTTCAGGCAGTCGAGATTTCGCCTGCGTCGGCGTCAGGCGCGTCAGCTTCTCCTCGTCCTCACTGCCTCCGTAGATGAACTCGTAGGAGGTCTCGTACTGATAGAAGGTGCCGCAGACGGGGCAGAGTTCGTGGTCGATCAGCCGTGAGGCTTCCGGGGGGAGGGCGGTCTCCACGTCACCGCCTTTGGTTAGCGCCCACTGGTATTCGTCCAGGCCGCGGCAGATGTCGCAGTCGGAGATTGCGATGAACCGTCTCGCGAGCGCGTCGTCCGAGACGGCGGTCGGCAGCGGGGCGGCCGGCTCTCCTGAGTTCACGCCGGGCCGCGGTTCGACGGCCTTCCAGACGCGGTCGAGGTGTTCGAGCGCCGCGAGCTCGTGGCGCTCCTCGTAGGCCCAGTAGGCGGCGAGCGACGGCAGCCCCGCCTTCTCCGCCCGCGCGGCACGTGCGGGGTCGCGCTCCCGTTTGGTGATGATGCTCCTCCATTCAGTCCGAAACCCGGTGAGCGGCACGGCCGCGGGCCGGGACAACTCCGCCAGCAGCTCCTCGTCGTAGAAGCCCAACTGCCTGATCCACTCGACGCGCTCCGGCACGATCTCAGTCCCGAACGCGCGGTCTATCCACGCGAGCTGGAAGGCCGCGTGCGCCGAAGGCCCCAGCCTCAGCGCCTCGTCGTAGAACTGGAAGGCAGACCGGTCGAAACCGTCCTCAATCTTACCCTTGAGGAACTCTCCGTCCGCCCACCCTAACAACTCCCGCGTCGAAGGGTCCGGCCGCTCCGTCGCTCGCAGTATCCACCCAAACTGCTCCGCGTACTCGCCGGGCGCGGCCGCCGCCCGCCGGAGAGCCTCCAGCGCCGGGGCGCCCAGCGCTCGGAACGCGCCCGCAGACCCGATGGCGCAGTGTGAAAGACGCCCCTTCGGGAGGGATTTGAGGAGGCCGTCGAGGGCTTCGAGGAGGTCGTCGAGGAGTTCCGCATCCCGCAACTCTTCCACGCAGTAGGCCACCTCTTCGAGGTAAGTGTCTTCGTAGGGGTGGCTGTGTTGGGGCTGCTCCAGCTTGCCGCGCAGGAACGGGCGGACAGTGCGCGGGTCAGTCCACAGGCCGGCGCAACGCCGCCGCCGGAGTAGCTCGCGGAGGTATAGAATGTTGCCCGGCGGTTTGTTACTTCCGTAGTACCAACCCCCCGGAGTAATCTCCTTCCACTCCATGAGCGGCTTCAAAAGGTACAGGCTGTCCGGGTCGGGGCTCAGGCGCTCGACCGTCAGGAAGTCAATGCTCTGCGCCCGCGCCAGTATGCGGATGAGCTTCGACGCCGACCCGCAGGGGTCGGCCCTGACCAGGAAGTCCGCCGCGGCCCCGCGCACCTTCTCGTCATCGTGGGACTCTGAGAGTTGACACAGGCGCTCCGTGAGTTGCGGCAGGCACGGCTCGACAAGTTTCCCCGGCCCCCGCCTGAAGAGGGCCTCCTGCAACGCCGTGCTGTCGAGCAGCGCCTTGACCGTCGCTGCGTCCTCGTGGTCGATGATCCACACGCAGAACTCGGTCGCCTCTTCGATGCCGCGGCCGAGGTAGAAGCGGATCAGCAGGTCGAGCACGAAGGGGTTGCGCTGCGCCCCGGCCGCGCGCGCACGCGCGGGGTCGGCGGCCTCCAGCGCGACCGCCGGGTGCAAGTCCGACCCCGGCTTCCCGCCCGTCACCTCCCACAGGTATGCTTCGCGCGCCGCCGCCTCCTCGGCTTCGGCGCGCTCCTCCAGCCACTTGAGTCCCGCACGGCCCCAGTACGACAGGTCTTTGTTGTCGCCGGAGGCGGCTTCGGTCAGTGTCGGGACTGCGGCGTCCCCGGCCGCTTCGACGAAGGCGCGCAGCGCCCCGCTCGGGTCGAACGGCGCCGGCGTGAACTCGCTCAACCAGTTGTCATGCCCCTCGAATTCTTCGAGGAACTTCTCCCACAGCCGCTCGTGCTCGGGCGCGAGGCCCGCCCCTTCTGAGTCCGGCGGCGCGGGGTCGGCGGGCTTGGCCGCGCCCGTAGTCTTGAAACCTTCGGTGTCGTTGCGTTCCTGTTCGGACATGGGAACAACCTCCGGACTCACATCATAAACGCGCGACCGCCACAGATAAACACGGCGGCACATTCCGACCGGAAGACATAGGCCTCATACCATGAGCGCAGGCCGCCGCGTGCGTCGTGGCCTTTTCTTCTTCTCACCTTTTCGAGTCCGGATTCAAGGGCACCGCCTCCGCCGGGTTGAAAATGTTATCGGTAACAGGTAACATCCGTGGCCGCTCGCCTGTCCGTCCGCTTAGCCGATAATGAAGTGCCCGAACCAGTTGAAGCTCCTTGGCGTGGCCTGCCTGCTCGTGTCGGCGCACGCTCTCCTCCCGCCGGCCGCGCGCGCGCAGACGCGCTGGCAGCTCGACGCGGACGGCCGCATCCGTTGGGAGGTCGAGCAGGGCAAGGCGCACCAGGATCACGTCGAGATGAGCGGCCGCAAAGTCTCGGTCATCGTCACCTACGGCGTCGACGAGAGGGGCGGACTCATCCTCGGCCGGCAGGTCGTCTTCCCCATGCTCCGCTTCGCGCCGAACAAGACGCGCGACCACTTCTCGCTCGCGTTCGGCGACGACTCGACGCCGCGCGTCCTCGTCGACCGCGCGGCGCCGCGCGCGGACGTGGTCAAGGCCTTCGGCCAGCGCGGCCTCCTGCGCGTCGAGAGCCTGCTCGGGCGCGACGGGGAGGTCGCGCTCACGCGCACCATCTTCCCCTCCGTGGACAAGCCGCTCGTCGTCGAAAAGCTGACCTTCACCAACCGCTCGGACAGGGACTTGACCGTCGAGGTCGAGGACACGGAGCGCGTCGTGCGCACCTCGGCCGCGCGCGGCGTCTACGGCGCGTACGTCGCCTCCTCGCGCGTGGCCGACCCCGGCGAGCGCGTCGTCAGGCCGCGCGAGAGCACCACGTTCGCGCTCCTCTTCAGCGCGCGGAAGATTTCAGAGCCGCCCCTGAACGTCGACGTCGAGGCGGAGGAGCGTGCGCGCGCGGGGCGCGTCGCGGAGATTCTGTCGCGGCTGAGGCTGGAGACGCCCGACCCCGTCCTCGACGCCGCGTTCGCCTTCGCGAAGATACGCGCCGCCGAGAGCATCTTCGAGACGAAGGGCGGCCTGATGCACGGCCCCGGCGGCGGCGCGTACTACGCGGCCGTCTGGGCCAACGACCAGGCGGAGTACGCCAACCCCTTCTTCGCGTACCTCGGCGACGCGACGGCGGCCGAGTCGGCCGTCAACTCCTTCCGCCACTTCGCGCGCTACGTGAATCCGGACTACAGGCCCATCCCGAGTTCCATCATCTCGGAGGGCGCAGACTTCTGGCACGGCGCGAAAGACCGCGGCGACATGGCGATGATCGCCTACGGCGCGGCGCGCTTCGCGCTCGCGTACGGCAGGCGCGAGACGGCCGAGCAGCTCTGGCCGCTCGTCGAGTGGTGCCTCGAATACTGCCGCCGCAAGTTGGACGAGCGCGGCGTGGTCGCCTCCGACAGCGACGAGCTTGAGAACCGCTTCCCCGCCGGGCGCGCGAACCTCAACACCTCTTCGCTCTACTACGACGCGCTGAACTCGGCCGCGATGCTCGGGCGCGAGTTGGGCAAGCCTTCGGAACAGCTCGCGCGCTACGAGACACAAGCCGGGGCACTGCGAGCCGCCATCGAAAAACACTTCGGCGCCAACGTCGAAGGGTTCGAGACCTACCGTTACTACGACCGCAGAGACCTCGCCGGCCACGCGAAGTTCGGCGCTTACGCCGGGCGGCCGGACGTTCTGCGCGCGTGGATCGCCACGCCGCTCACCGTCGGCCTCTACGAGCGCAGGGAGGGCACCGTCGCCGCGCTCTTCTCACAACGTCTGTGGACTGAGGACGGGCTGGCGACCGAGGACGGAGATAAGACCTTCTGGGATCGCTCGACGCTCTACGGGCTGCGCGGCGCCTTCGCGGCGGGCGCGACCGAGAAGGCTCTGGCGTACCTGACTTCCTACTCGAAGCGCAGGCTGCTCGGCGAGCACGTGCCCTACGCCGTCGAGGCTTACCCCGAGGGCAACCAGCGACACCTCTCGGCCGAGAGCGCACTCTACTGCCGCGTCTACACCGAAGGGATGTTCGGCCTGCGCCCCACGGGCTTCGGCTCATTCCAACTCACGCCGCGCCTGCCCGAGGGCTGGGGCTTTATGAGGCTGAAGAACGTCCGGGCCTTCGGCGGCACGTTCGACCTCAACATCTCGCGCGTCGGGGACAAGTTGAAGGTCGAAGTCCTCGCGGAAGGTAAGCCGCCTCAGTCACACCTCGTCAAGCAGGGCGAGACGCTGACTATCAAACTCGAAGGAGAACGTTGATGAGAACACGCCTTATCCTTATCGCCTGCGCCTTAACTTTATCGCTCGTCACGCAGGCGGCGGCGCAGGCAGACTTCAAGACCTGGCCGCAGGGCAGTTCCCCGCGCGAGATAGGCAAGCGCGTGGCCGAGCGCTTCGCCGCCTCGCCGCACTTCAACTTCATGAGGCCGACGCCGCCGCGCAGCATCACCTACCCCGAGACCTGCGCGTGGTACGGCGCGCTCACCTTCGCAAAAGTGAGTAAGGACAGTGAGCTGACTAAGAAGTTGGTCGCGCGCTTCGAACCCCTGTTCGGCGCCGAGGCGAGTCTCGTCCCCGCGGCCGACCACGTAGACCCCTCGGTCTTCGGCGCAGTCCCCTTCGAGCTATACATACAGACCCGAGACGCGCGCTACCTCCCCGTCGGTAAGACTATCGCCGACCGCCAGTGGGCGCCGCCGACCGCCGAACGTCTGGCGTCGCTCAAGCCGGAAGAGAGGCAGTTGGTCGAGCAGTCGGTCAAAGACGGCCTGAGCCAGCAGACGCGCTTCTGGATCGACGACATGTACATGATCACCGCGCTCCAGGCGCAAGCCTTCCGCGCGACGGGCGACCGCACGTACATCGACCGCGCGGGGCGCGAGATGGCCGCCTACCTCGACCGCCTGCAACAGCCGAACGGCCTCTTCTACCACGCGCCCGACGTGCCCTTCTTCTGGGGGCGCGGCAACGGCTGGATGGCGGCGGGCACGGCGGAGCTACTCCGCTCTCTGCCGAAGGATCACCCGAACCGCGCGCGCATCATGGACGGCTACCGCAAGATGATGGCGACGCTCCTGAAGCACCAGGGCGCCGACGGCATGTGGCGCCAACTGATAGACCGCCCCGAGTCCTGGCCCGAGACTTCCAGCACAGGGATGTTCACCTTCGCGTTGGTGACGGGGGTGAAGGAGGGTTGGCTCGACCGGAAGACTTACGGCCCCGCGGCGCGCAGGGCCTGGCTCGGGCTGGTTAAATACATCAACGCCGACGGCGACATCAGCGACGTCTGCGAAGGCACGAACAAGAAGAACGACTACCAGTACTACATGGAGCGCAAACGCAACGTCGGCGACCTGCACGGCCAGGCCCCCATCCTCTGGACGGCGACGGCCTTCCTCCGTTAACGACCCGGCACTTCGGCGATGCGGCGCGCGTATTCGTCGAAGAGGCCGAGGTAGTAGAGGCGCGTCAACTCCTTATCCAGGGCTTCCAACGCGGCGGCGCGGGCCGGCTCGGCGCGCGCGACCTCTTGCAGACGCGCGCGCATTGCGCGGAACAGTCTCTCCTTGAGCCAGTAGGCGTGGTCGTGTCGCTCGCCCGTGGTCGAGGCGAAGGCGAGCGCGTCCGTCTCGGGCGTGGTGAGCCCGCGCCGCCACGCCGCGCGGTAGACTTGCAAAGCCTCCTGCCACGACTGTTCGGCCACGCGCTTGAACTGCTCGTGCAGCCCCTTCCAACCTTCCCCGTGCGTGTCGATGACGGCCGCCGCGTCCGGGTGCGGCAGCGCGGCCGTCCTGTAGTCGAGGAGCGAGACCTTCAAGTCAATTCTTCTATCGCCGTCGTAGTCGTACTCGACGGTGTCGAGAAAACCGTTGCCGTCCGCGTCCGCGTACTTCACGACCTCTCCGACGCGCGGCGCTTGCGGCTTCGGCGAAGGCGTCTTCGTGCCGCCGTGATACTCCGCGTTCTTGTCCACCAGCCACGCGCCGTCTTCGGCGCCGAGCAGGTGAAACTTCCGGTCGAAGACGCCGACGTAGAGCTTCCCCTTCCCGGAGTTGTCCCTGTCCCACTCGCCGCGGTCGCCGAGCGAGTCGGCCTGCGGGTGGCCCGAGATGCCCGGGCGCTGGCCCTCGGCGGGCGGCGGCTGACTCGCGTCGTAGTTGCTCCGCAGCCAGCGCTTCGTCGAATAAAGATCGACCTCGCTCTCCGGCCCGCCGAAGCCGTGCATCGGGTAGTACATCTCGACGCGCTCCCAGCGGTGGTCGTCGTCGTCCTCGTCGTAGACGAAGTACATGCTCGCCCAACCGGCCTTGAAGAACTGGTCGAAGCTCTGTTCGTGCGGCATGTAGATAAGCTCGTCGAGGCGCCGCCAGTTGTTCCACTTGAAGCAGGGGTCGAACTTCGTGTTGCCGCGCAAGGCGGGGTACTTGTGGACGAACTGCTTGTAAGGCACGCCCGGCCCGCCCGCGCCGCGCAAGGTCATGTCGTAGTCGGTCTCGTTGCCGCGGCCGGAGTCGTTGTCGAGGTCGAAGGTGACGAAGGCTTCGCCGAGACGGCCGGAGAGTCTGGCGACGCCGTTCTCCACGGCCGCCTGCGTCGAGCTGGGGTCGAGCCAGCGCATCGCCATCTCGCTCGCGCCGTCGCCGTCCGTGTCGTAAAAGGCGAAGGGGTTCTCCCAGTTGAGCCGGGGGTCTGGGAGCGCCTGCGGCGGGCGGTGGATTTTGAGGAAGAGGGCGTCGCCGTTGTAGTCGGGCATCCAGTTATCGAGACCGGTGTACTCCCAGTTGGCCTGGCCCAGATCGAACTTCTCCCAGTCGAGCCGGCCGAGCACGCCGTCCTTCTCGAGGTCGATGAAGACCATCCAGTGCGACTCGCTCGCGTCCCACTTCCCCTCCTCCCAGGCGGGCGGCTGCGTGACGAAGGCTTCGAGGTCTGCGCGGCCGTCGCCGTCGTTGTCGGCCCACTTAATATTCAAGTCGAGCGGGCCGTCGTAGAGGCCGTCTCCGTTCCTGTCCACCTGCAGCACGTCGCCCACCTGGTCGCCGCGCGTGTCCGTCGGCGAAAGGTCTCCGTTCTCGTCGAGCCAGCGCACGCGCTTCCCGTTCCACCAGCGCTCAAGGATGTCCGGCCGCCCGTCGCCGTCAACGTCGAGCCGCACGATCTCGTCCGAAGGACTCTGGGATTTGAGCGCCGTCCGCCGCAGGTCGCCTGTTTGTTGCGCGAGCGAAGCCGTCGCGAGCGTTAGAACGAGTAAGGCGGTTAACGAATATCTCATGTCTCTTAACTCTGTTCGTGCCACTTAGCCGAGAAGGATTTCACCACAGAGACACAGAGGCACAGCTTTGAGTTCATGGCTCGACAAGCTGTGCCTCTGTGTCTCTGTGGTGAAAGCTCACTTCCTCATCTTCCAACCGCCGGGACAATATCGAACTCTCCGGTCAGGCGTATGTCTTCCGAAGAGGAGCCGACCATCACGCGGAAGGCGCCCGGCTCGACGACGAAGCGCATCGAGCGATCCCAGAGCGCGAGGTCTTCGGGTTTCAGGGTGAAGGTCACGGCCCTCGTCTCGCCCTGCTTCAGGTGCACCCGCTCGAAGCCGCGCAGGTTCTTCTCGTAGGTCGTGACGCTGCTCACGAGGTCGCGCGTGTAGAGCTGCACGACCTCGTCGCCCTCGCGCGCGCCGGTGTTCTTCAAGTCGAGGCTCACCGTGACGTTGCCGCCCGCGTTCTGCTTCGAGGGGCTAATCCTCAGGTTCGAATATTCGAAGGTCGTGTACGAGAGACCGTGGCCGAAGTAGTAGAGCGCGCCGTTGACGCGCGTCTTCTCGCCCTCCCACTGCGCGTTCGGCTTCGAAGGGAAGTTGAAGGGTATCTGCCCGGCGGTCTTCGGGAAGGTGACGGTCAGATGCCCGCCCGGGTTGTAGTCGCCGAAGAGCGCGTCGGCGATGGCCGTCCCGCCCTGCGCGCCCGGGAACCAGGCTTCCAGGATTCCGGGCACGTACTTGTCAACCCAGTTGATGCTCATGGGCCGGCCGTTGATGAGGACGACGACGACGGGTTTTCCGACCGCCTGAACCGCCTGCACGAGCTGGAGCTGGCGGCCGGGCAGGTCGAGGCTCGTGCGCGAAGCGCTCTCGCCCACCGTGCGCGGCGAGATGTCGCCGAGCACGACGACGGCCGCGTCCGACGCGCGCGCGGCCTCGACGGCTTTGGCGATTTCGTCCTGCTCGTCCTTCGTCAGAGGCTCCGGCAGCACTTCCGATTCGGGCCAGCGCGCGTCCACCACGTCGCAGCCCTTCGCGTAGTTCACCTTCACGCCGCCGCCCAGCTTCGACCTGACGCCTTCGAGCACCGTGACGCCGTTCACGCCCGAAGGGCCGTAGCGGTTGTGCGTGTTGCTGTCGTCGTCGGCGAGCGGGCCGACGACGGCGATTGAGCTGAGCGACTTGCTCAGGGGCAGGACGTTCTTCTCGTTCCTGAGCAGGACGAGGCTTTCGCGCGCGGCGCGCAGCGCGACCCGGTTGTGCTCGGGCGAGTTGACGAGTTTGACGGTCGCCTCCGCGTCTTTGACGTAAGGCCGGTCGAACAGCCCGACGGTGAACTTGACGCGCAGCACGTCGCGCACGCGGTCGTCGAGCGTGCTTGTCGAGACCTTGCCCTCCTTGACCAGCTCGCGCAGCGGGAGGATGAAGTCGTCGGGCGGCGTGAAGTTGGTCTTGACGTTCAGGCCCGCCTCAATCGACTGGCGCACGGCGTCCTTCATGTCGGCCGCGACGGCGTGCTTGTTGTAGAGGTACTCGACGGCCGCGCTGTCCGAGACGACGTAGCCGCGGAAGCCGAAGTCTCTCCGCAGACGCTCGGTCAGCCAGTAGTGGCTGCCCGTGACGGGCACCGAGTCGTAGTCGTTGTAAGAGCTCATCACGCCGAGCGCGCCGCCCTCTTTGATGCCGGCTTTGAAGGACGGGAGGAAGACGTTCTCGACCTCGCGGGGCGAGGTCTGCGGGTCTGTGCGCGCCTGCCCCTCGCGCGCGCCCTTGTTGTTGCTGTAGACGGCGAAGTGCTTGAGGGTCGATGCAACTTGATAGTTCTCCTGCAAGCCCTTCACCTGCTCGACGCCGAGGCGCGCGACGAGGTATGGGTCTTCGCCGTAGACCTCCTCCATGCGCCCCCAGCGCTGGTCGCGCCCCACGTCCATGATGGGCGAGTAGACGTTCGTGTAGCCGAGCGCGCGCGCCTCACGTCCGGTGATGCGGCCGATCTCGCGGACGAGTTCTCTATCCCATGTGCTCCCGACGCCGGGCTGCGCCGGGAAGCTGGTCGCGGTGTAATAGGCGACGCCGCGGATGCCCTCGTCGGTGAAGTCCACGGGGATGCCGAGGCGCGTCTCTTCGATGAAGAAGCGCTGCACCTCGTTCATGGCCCAGACGTGTTTGCGGATGTCCGTGGCGTAGACGCTCTTCGAGCCGGGGTCGCCCCAGCCGTTGAGGTGCTCGTCGATGTTGGCGATGCCGTCCTTCCAGATTTTGTTCTTCCACTCCGGCGTCGGCAGCTCGTCCTTCAGCACGCGCGCGTAGCCGTACAGGGTAGCCGTCTGGCAGGTCTTCTCTTCCAGATTCATCTGCCCGAGCAGGTCTTCGACGCGCGCGTCGACGCTCGCCTGCGGGTCTTCGTACACGTCCTTCCGGCCGTTCTTGTTAAAGTCCGTCCAGCCGTCGTGATAGATGTCCTTCTTGCCCTGCCGTACCTGCCCCCCCGAACCGACGACGAGTAGAGCCGAGAGAATCAGTGCATAAGCTATTCGCATCAAACATCTCCGTAGCGGTTCTGACCTGTTCTTAACTGAAGCGGACGCAGTAACGCCGGCCGGCCGCCAACTGCAAAAGCACGACGCCGTCGGCGTCCGGCGTGAGCTTCAACGCCCTTCGGCCTTCGTTGACCGAGGCGACGCGTTGGCCGCGCGGCGGCCTGAGCTTGTGTTCGCCGCTCACGTCGGGCCTTAGTTCGACGAAAGTCGCGCGGCCGTCCGTCCACTCGATGTCGACCTCGACGCCGCCGCGTGCGCGCAGGCCCTTGACCGAGCCGGTGTGCCACGCTCGCGGGAGCGCGGGCAGGAGGCTTATCTCGCCCGCGTGGCTTTGCAGGAGCATCTCGGCCACCGCCGCCGTGCCGCCGAAGTTGCCGTCGATCTGAAAAGGCGGATGGTTGTCGAACAGGTTCGGGAGCGTAGACTTGGCGAGCAGCGCAACGATGTTCTCGTGCGCCAACTCCGCCTCTTCGAGCCGCGTCCAGAAGTTGATGATCCACGCGCGGCTCCAACCCGTGTGCCCGCTCCCCGCCTGCAGCCTTCTCTCCAGAGAGACGCGCGCCGCCCGCGCCAGCTCGGGCGTGCCGCGCAGGGTGATCTGGTTGCCAGGGTGGAGCGCGAAGAGGTGCGAGATGTGGCGGTGGCCCGGGTCAGGCTCTTCGTAGTCTTCGAGCCACTCCTGAAGCTGCCCGTGCTTTCCGACCTTCAGAGGCGGCAGGCGCGAACGCGTGGCCTCGACGTGCGCGCGGAACTCCGCGTCCACGCCGAGCAGGCGGGACGCCTCGGCGACGCGCGTGAAGAGCGCGTGCGTAATCTCCGTGTCCATCGTCGGCGCCATGCAGAGCGTGCCCTTCGTGCCGTCGGGCAACTGGTACTGGTTCTCCGGCGAGATCGAAGGCCCGGTGATGAGACGCCCCTTGCCGTCCTCCACCATGTAGTCGAGCAGAAACTCGGCGGCCTCCTTCATCGTCGGGTAGGCGCGGCGCGCGAGGAACTGCCGGTCGCGCGTGAAGTCGTAGTGCTCCCAGAGGTGCAGGCTCAGCCACGCGCCGCCCATCGGCCAGACACCATAGCGCGCCCCGTCGATGGGGACGGCGTGGCCCCAGAGGTCTGTGTTGTGATGAATACAGAAGCCGCGCGCGCCGTAGAGCTTCCGCGCGACGCGGCGGCCGTCCGGGCGCGCGTTGTCGATGAGGTCGAAGAGCGGCGCGTGCAGCTCGGAGAGGTTCGTCGTCAACGCCGGCCAGTAGTTCATCTCGGTGTTGATGTTGACGGTGTACTTGCTGTCCCACGCGGGCGCGAGCTGGTCGTTCCACTTGCCCTGAAGGTTCGCGGCCAGCGCGCCCGTCCGGCTCGAAGCGATGAGGAGGTAGCGGCCGAACTGAAAGTAGAGCGCTTCGAGCGCGGTGTCGCTCGCGCCCTCCTGCACGCGCTTGATTCTTTCATCAGTGGGGAGGTCGGGCGTAGGGCCTGTGAGGTTGAAGGAGACGCGGCGGAAGAGGCGCCGGTGGTCTGCGACGTGAGAATTCAAGAGCCGCGCGTAAGGCTTCCGCGCGGCGGCGGCGAGGTACTGTTCGCACTTCGCCAAGGGGTCTGCGTGGCGGAAGTTGGTGGCGGCGGCGAAGATGATGGTCGCCGCGTTCGCGCCTTCGACGGAGAGCCTGTCGCCTTTAACGAACGTGCGCCCCCCTTCGGCGAGCGCCTGCGCGACTCCGCAGAACTTAACGCCGACCTTGCGCTCCTGCGCGTGCTTGTCGTCGCGCGCGACGGCCTCGCCTTCGAGCACGACGCGGTCGGGGGCGACGGCGCGCGCCTTCGCGTCCTGCTCGCGCGCGAGCGTCGCCGCGAAGGAGATAAGCCCCGGCCGGTCGCAGGTCAGGCGGACGACTATCACCTGTTCGACCGCCGACGCGAAGACCTCGCGCGTGAAGCGCGCGCCGCCCTGCCTGTAGGTGACGCGCGCCACGCCCGCGTCGAGGTCGAGCTCGCGGACGTATTCGCCCGCCTCCCCCTGACCCTTGAATTCGAGCAGCAGGTCGCCGAGCGTCTGGTAGGGCGGCATGCGCCGCGGGACGGCGATGACGCTCTTGTCGGCGAGTTCTTCCGCCTCCTTCACCTTTCCCGCGAAGAGCAGGCGGCGCACTTCGGGGATGGCGCGCGCGCCTCCGGGGTTGGTGCGGTCGCGCCGCTCGCCGGCCCAGACCGTCTCCTCGTTGAGCTGTAGACGCTCCGACCCGACGCCGCCGAAGACCATCGCCGCCAGACGGCCGTTCCCGACCGGCAGCGCCTCGTTCCAGTCCGCGGCGGGCTGCCTGTACCAAACGCGCAGTTCGCCCCACGCGCCGCGCCCGGCGTCTCTCGTCTGTGCCACGCCCGCGCGCGCCAGGAGAGCCGCCGCCGGAAGGATCAGAAAGTCTCTTCTCTTCATGTCACAAAGCCCGAGGCAGAAGCCCGACCGTAAGGGAGGGCGTAGGTCTTCCGACATAGAACATCAAGGAGGACGGACGCCCTCCCTTACGGTCGGGCTTCTGCCTCAAAGGTATTAATGAGCGTGCCCAGGCCCTCGACCTCGACCTCGAACACGTCGCCGTCTTTCAGAAGCACCGGGGGCTGACGGAAGACGCCGACGCCCTCGGGCGTGCCGGTGGCGATGACGTCGCCCGGCTCCAGTGTGATGGCCTGCGAGATGTAGTGGATGAGGTGGGCGACGCCGAAGATCATCTTCGAAGTGTTCGAAGACTGCATCACCTCGCCGTTCAGACGCCCCTCGATGTGGAGCGACTGCACGTCTCCCACTTCGTCGCGCGTCGTGACGAAGGGGCCGAGCGGCGCGAAGCCGTCGAGGCTCTTGCCGCGCACCCACTGGCCGTCGCCGAACTGCAGGTCGCGCGCGCTCACGTCGTTGATTAAGGTGTAGCCGAAGACGTGCGCGAGCGCCTCCTCCTCGCTCACGCGCCGCGCGCGACGGCCGATGACGACGGCCAACTCCGCCTCGTAATCGATCTGCGAGCTGATGTCGTGCAGGACGACCGTCTGCCCGTGCGCGTTGAGCGAGTTCGGAAGCTTCGTGAAGATGAGCGGCGCGACGGGCGGAGTCTCGCCGCCCTCGATGGCGTGGTCTACGTAGTTGCGCCCGATGGCGAGAATCTTCCCCGGAAAGACCGGCGGCAGGAACTCGACCGCGTCGAGGGGCACATCGAATCCTTCGCCCGCGGACGCCGAACCCCGGCGGCCGTCACCAATCAACAGGCGTACCGCTTCGAGGCCCTGAGCGCCGCGCTCGACGACGTCGTAGAGCCAGGCGGTTGTCAGCCACGCGGGCGTCTCCGCCCCCACGCCATCGGCGGCGCGCGCCAGCGCCGCCACGTCTACGAGCTTCCCGCCCGACAGCGCCCCGAGCCGAGGCTCCGGCGTGCCCTTCAGTCTGAACTGCGCCAGTTTCATCAGAGCCTTCCTTCTGTTAACTCAACGTCTCAAGCCGCCTGCGCTGGAACTCGTCGAACGTGACGGCGAGCACGATGACCGCGCCGATGACGATCTGCTGCGTGAAAGAGGAGATGCCGAGCAGGTTCGCGCCGTTCGAGAGCACGCCCATGATGAGCGCCCCGACGACCGTCCCCAGGACGCTCCCCTGCCCGCCGCTCAGACTCCCCCCGCCGATGACGACGGCCGCGATGACGCGCAGCTCGTAGCCCTCGCCCGCGGTCGGCTGCCCCGTCACCAGGCGCGCGGACTCTATCGCCCCGGCCAGCCCCGCGAGCGCGCCGAGGAAGACGTAGAACATGATTTGATAGCGCGACACGCGCACGCCCGCGTAGCGCGCCGCCTCGACGTTGCTTCCCACCGCGTAGCAGTAGCGCCCGGCGCGCGTGCCCGAGAGTAGGAAGTGCGTCAGCAGCGCCACCAACACGACGAAGACCAGAGGCACGGGCACGAACCCGAGCACCTCGCCCTCGGCCAGCCAGCCGAAACTCTGCGGGAGCCCGACCACGGCCTTCCCGTCCGTGGCGAGCAGTGCGACGCCGCGGTAGATGCCCATCGCGCCCAGCGTCACGATGAACGGCGGGATGCGCAGCGCGGCCACCGCCGCCCCGTTCGCCAGGCCGCACGCCGCGCCCGCCGCCAGAGCCCCCAACACCCCCACCCAGGGCGGCGCGCCCGCCGCCATCAAGAGCGCGCCCGCCACGCCCGCCAGAGCCATCTCGGAGCCGACCGAGAGGTCTATGCCGCCCGAGATCATGACGACGGTCATGCCCATCGCGATGATCGTGATGACAGCCGTCTGCCGCGCCACGCCCGCGAGGTTCCCCGCCGACAGGAACTTCGGCTCGGCGGCCGCTATCAGGACGCACAGCACGACGAGGCTCGCGAAGGGTAGGAATCGTTTCAGCCAATCGGACATAAGCGAATGATGAATGATGAATGATGAATGATGAGTGATGAATATCGCCGGGTCGGGAGATTCATCATTCATCACTCATCATTCATCATTCCTAATTTCAAACTCCTCTTCAAGCGTCGCGTACGTCAACACCTCTTCCTGCGTCGTGCGCTTCGCGTCCAGCTCTGCGACGAGGCGGCCGCGGCGCATGACGAGGATGCGGTCGGCCATCCCCAGAAGCTCCGGCAGGTCGGAAGAGACCATGACGACGGCCACGCCGCCTTCGGCGAGCCGGTTGACGGCGCGGTATATCTCCGCGCGCGCGGCCACGTCCACGCCGCGCGTCGGCTCGTCCAAAAGGAAGACGCGCGAGCCCGCGAAGAGCCAGCGCCCGAGCAGAACCTTCTGCTGGTTGCCGCCGCTCAGACGGCCCGCGACCCTTTCGGGGTCGGGCGGGCGCACGCGCAGACGCTCGACGTACTCGCGCGCGGCCTCGCGCTCTCGGCCTCGGCTGAGCACCCATCTCTTGACGAGCGCGCCGACGTTGGCGAGCGTCAGGTTGCGCGCGAGCGTCTGGTCGGGGCAGAGTCCCGTGCGCTTGCGGTCTTCCGTCAAAAGCCCGAGTCCGCGCCCCACCGCGCGCGCCGGGTCGGGCGCGTTGAACTTCGCGCCGTTCAGGTAGACTGCGCCGCCGTCAAACGGCTGCGCGCCGAAGACGGCTTCGACCAGTTCCGTCCGGCCCGCGCCCGCGAGTCCCGCGAGGCCGACGACCTCGCCCGCGCGCGCCTCGAAGGTGACGTCTTCGAACTTGCCCTTGCGCGTCAGGCCCTCGACGCGCAGCAAGGCCGCGCCCCTCTGCGCCGCGCGCGGGGGGAAAATATCCTTCAGCTCGCGCCCGGCCATGTGGCGGATAATCTCTCCCTGCGAGAGCTCGCCCCACGCGCCTTCGTAGACCTCGCGCCCGTCGCGCAGCACGGTCAGGCGGTCGGCGACCTCGCCCAGCTCTTCCAGGCGGTGCGAGATGTAGACGACGGCGAGGCCGCGCCCTTTGAGGTCGCGTATCAGGCGGAAGAGGTCTTCCGCCTCGTGCGCCGTGAGCGAAGAGGTCGGCTCGTCCATCACGACCACGCGCCGCGCCTCGGCGGTCGCGCGCGCGATCTCGACGAGCTGGCGTGCCGCCGCGCTCAGACGACCGACGACGGCCCGCGGGTCGATTCGAAAGCCGTAGTCTTCAAGCAGTCGCCCGGCGCGCTCGTTCAGTTCCCTCTTCGCGACGACGCCGAGCGGCCTGAACCTGAGCGGCTCGCGCCCGAGGAAGATGTTCTCGGCCACGGTCAGGTGCGGCGCCAGCGAAAGCTCCTGGTAGATCATCGCGACGCCATGCGCGAGCGCGTCGGCCGGGCTCGTGAAGTGAACCGGCCGCCCCTCGATCAGAATCTCGCCCCCTTCGGGCCGGTGCACGCCCGCGAGCACCTTCATCAGGGTGGACTTCCCCGCCCCGTTCTCGCCGACGAGCGCGTGCACCTCGCCCGCCGCCGCGCGCAAGGAGACGCCCGCGAGCACGCTGTTGCCCGCGAAGCTCTTCGTGATGCCGCGCATCTCCAGCGCAGGGGGCATAAAGAAGTAGTCAGTAGGCAGATGGCAGTAGGCAGCACGCTCCGCGTTAAGGACGTTGAAAGATTAAAGCGAGCGTTTCGACAGTGGCGATTTTAACTGCCTACTGCCATCTGCCTACTGACTACTGCATTAAGGCGCTTTCAGCAACTGCTGCATCTCGGGCGTGTCGAGGTTCTCTTTGGTCAGGAGCTTGACGCCCGTGTCCACGACGCGCGGCGGGGTCTGGCCGTCGAGCTTGGCGACCAGAGATTTGACCGCCTCGTAGCCCATCTTGTACGGGTTCTGGAGGACGAGCGAGTCGATGGCGCCGGCCCTGAGGTCTTCGATCAAGTTCGGGCTGGAGTCGAAGCCGACGAGGACGACCTTACCCGCTAAGCCCTTCTGCTTGAGCGCCTGCACGACGCCGACCGTGGAAGACTCGTTCGAGGCGAAGAAGCCGTCGAGTTCCGGGTGCGCCGTCAGGATGTCGGCCGCGCGGTCGAGCGAGCGGGCGCGATCACTCTCGCCGTACTGGAAGGCCACGATCTCGATGCCGGGGTACTTCGACTTGATGGTCTCCTGAAAGCCCTCCTCGCGCTGGTCGGTCGAGACCGAGCCGGCCTTGACGCCGAGCACGGCGACGCGCCCTTTGCCGTTCAGGCGCGCGGCCATCCGCTCGGCCGCGTTGACGCCGCCCTGCCGGTTGTCGGTGGCGACGTAGGAGACGTAGTTCTCCGTGCCTAGCCCCGAGTCGAAGATGGTGACGGGGATGTGCTCGCGCGCGGCGCGCTCGACGACGGGCACGAGCGCGTCCTTGTGCGTGGGGGCCAGCACGATGCCGTCCACGCGGCGGTTGATGGCGTCCTCGACGATGTTGGTCTGCCCCGCGTAGTCGGTCTCCTGCGCCGGCCCCTTCCACACGATCTCGACGCCCGTCTCCTTGCCCGCGGCCTCCGCCCCCGCGTGGACGCTCTGCCAGAAGAAGTGCGACACGCCCTTCGGGATGACCGCGATGACGCGCTTGCCGCCCCCGCGGTTACACGCCGGCGCGAAGACGACGGCCGCCAACAACAGCGCGGTGAAGAATCTCTTCATGTCTCCTCCGAAATAGCGGTCAGAACCGCCCGCGGTAGCGGGTGGCCCTCTGTTAACCGATGGCTCCGTCTCACAAAGGGCCACCCGCTACCGCGGGCGGTTCTGACCTTACTGTTCAAGGTCGCTCGCATCCAAACGTCCTTCGCTTTGAAGCTGCGTGAAGCGCTCCATCGTCGCGCGCACGCCCTCGGCGAGCGGCGTGGACGGGAGTCGGCCCAAAGCTTGACGGATGGCCGCGTCGTCGAACTCCGAAGGGATGGCGAGCGGCGCGTCTTCGAAGGTGACGAGGCCGCGCGCGTCGGGGCGCGCGCGCTCGATCTCCAAGACCACGTCGGACACCGCCACCGTCTCGCCGTGGAGGTTGAAGACGTGCGCGCCCTCCAGCCCCGAGACGGCCGCGCGGATGAAGGTGTCGGCCGTGTCGGCGACGTACTGAAAGTCAGTGCGCCCGCCGAAGCGTATGTGAAAGGGGCGGCCGAGCACGGCCGCCTTCATCGCCTTCGTCGGGTCGGAGGTGATGCCGAAGTCGCGCCCGACGCCGTAGACCGTCAGGGGCCGCAGGCCCACGCTCGAAACGCCCTGTTCGAGATAATAGACGCGCGCGCCGCCCTCGTTCGCGCGCTTGAAGACGCCGTAGTGCGTGGAAGGCTGCGGCTCGTCGCGCTCGCTGACGGCCCTCGAGTCTTCGCCGCTCCCGTAGACGGCGGCCGAGCTGGCGTAGACTATTCTTTTAACACGGCCGCCCGAAAGTCTCGCCGCCTCGAAGACGTTGATGGTGCCGACGACGTTGACCATCGCACCGAGGCGCGGGTCGGCGCGGCAGGTCGGCACCTGCAGGCCGGCGAGGTGTATGACGTGCTCGACCCCGAACTCCTCGAAGACGGGGGGGAGGGCTTTCGGGTCTGTGACGTCGCCGGCGACGACCTTTGTGCGCGCGACCTCCGCCTCGTCCATGATGAGGCGCAGGCGGCGCGGGTCTGCGTCGAGGTCGAAGACGACGACGCGCGCGCCCGCGTCGAGCAGGCGCTTCGTCACCCACGCGCCGATGAAGCCGTGCGCGCCCGTCAGGAGGAAGGTCTTGCCCTTTGTCTCCGCCGCCATGAGTCTCTTATTGAAAACTATTAACCACAGAGACACAGAGACACAGCTTGGGCACAGCTAAAAGCAAAGCTGTGTCTCTGTGGTGAAATCCATTTCCGTCTTCAAGCCCCTTAGTCTCCGCGGACGATGTGGCTGATCTGCTCGGTCATGTGCGCGAGCGCCGCTTCGATTGGAAGTTCGCCCACGACCGCGCGCTGCACCGCGTGCCAGAGCACGTCCTCGACCTGCGGGTAACTGGCGAACTTCGGCGGGACGAGGATGTGCTCGGCGATGACCTCTTCGAGCATCGAGAGCCGCGCGCGGTTCTGCTCGTCGGACTCGGACTGCACCTGCCGCATCACGGAGCGCCGCACGGGCACGCACCCGCAGCGCGCCTCGAAGAGCTGCTGCTCGGGCGCGGTCAGGTATAACAGAAGCTTGAGCGCTTCGGGCTCTTCAACCCCGCGCTTCGTCAGCGCGAACGTGTGGCCGCCGCCGTAGGCGAGCGACTTGCCCGCAGGCCCTTTCGGGTACGGGCTCAAACCGAGGCGGTCGTGGACGGCCGAGATTTTCTCGTCGCGGTAGAGGGCATAATAACCCGGCCAGTCGCCGACCATCGCCGCGGCCCCCTTGCGGAAGCACTCGTGCACCTCCTCGTAATGCCACGCGGGAAGCTCCCGCGGCACGATGCCTTCCTCGTACAGCGTCCGCAGCAGACCGAGCGCCCAACGCCCGCCCTCGTTCTCGATGTCGGGCACGAGGCCTTCGGGGAAGAGGCGCGCGCCGGCCATCTCGGCCAGCTCGTAGAAGGTGCCGAACAGCCCCGACTCGCGCCCGGGGAAGACAAAACCGAAACGTTCGTCCGGCGCGCTCTGCCGCCTCGCCTCTTCGAGCAACTCGTCCCACGTCGCGGGCGGGCGACTGATCAGGTCGGCGCGGTAGTGTAGCAGGCGCACGTCGATGTTGCGCGGCACGCCGTAGAGCGAGCCGCCGACCGACGCCAGTTCGAGGATGAGCGGCACGAAGTCTTCGAGCTCGTCCGCGCCGAGCAGCCCTTCGAGCGGCGCGAGGAAGTCGAGTTGCGAGGGCGCGTACTTCGTGTGCGTCGAGACGAGGTCGTAAGGCACCTCTCCGAGCGAGGCGAGGTGCCGGTTGAGCGACGGGTGGTCGCCGCCGAAAGCCGCCGAGACTCTAACCCCGGTCGCCTCCGTGAACCCTCGCAGGCGCTCGTAGAGCGGGTCGTAGGCGGGGCCTGTGACGAGCGCGACCTTTAACTCTTTACTCATTGCCTGCTCCTCCCGCCGCCCCGGCCCGCCCAGGCCTTGCCCGCGGGGAACTCGTAATGCCGGAGCGATTCGGGTTTCATCTCGATGCCGTAGCCGGCCGCGTCGGGCACCGCGTAATGGCCGCGCCGGACGCGAACCGGGTTGATGAAATGTTCGTGCAGGTGGTCTACGAACTCGACCCGGCGCTCTTCGGTTGAGCCGCTGACGGCGACGTAGTCGAAGACGGAGAGGTGCTGCACGTACTCGCACAGGCCGACGCCGCCCGCGTGCGGGCAGACGGGCACGCCGAACTTCGCGGCCATGAGCAAGACCGCCAAGACCTCGTTGACGCCGCCCAGGCGGCAACTGTCTATCTGGCAGAAGCCGATGGCTTCGGCCTGCAGGAGCTGCTTGAACATGACGCGGTTGTGGCAGTGCTCGCCCGTGGCGACGCGGACGGGCGCGACGGCGCGCGCGATCCGGGCGTGCCCGAGCACGTCGTCGGGGTTCGTCGGCTCCTCGATCCAGAGCGGCTTGAACTCGGAGAGCGCGCGCACCCATTCAATCGCCTGCCCCACGTCCCAGAC
>JAFAZX010000083.1 GCA_019239425.1 Acidobacteriota bacterium | reverse complement strand
GTTCGACCCCGGGTTGGGGTTGCCGCCGATGGCGCGGAAGCCGTTGGCGGTCGTCCCCTGGAAGGTCGAGTTGCTGTAGGTCAGCCCGCCCGAGGTGGCCGTCGCGCCGGGGGCGCAGGCCGCCCCGAAGCAGCCGTTGGTAAAGCCGGAGATAAAGACCTCATCGGCTTTCGCCTCCGAGACGGTCGCGGCAATGACGACGAGGGCCGCCAGCGCGAGGGTGATCTTTCGCATACAAATGTCCTCCTGAGATCCCTAACCTTGTGAAATGGGCGAATACTTGGAGGGCCGTCTGAAGGCGCGCGCGGGGCAATGCGCAGGCTCTCCCGGCCTTCCGGCGAAGACGGGTCCCGCCGGCACCCCCGCACGGGCGCTGACGTGTTCGGTACTTTGAACCTTTCGGGACTGTCGTGTGGCGCGGACTATACCGCAGGGGTTGTTACAGAACTATTCTTTTCCGCACACCGAAGGTTAAACATCGGCCCGCGGCGGAACGCGGAAGTGATTACGAGTGTTAAGCTCGTACCCGACTGTACAGAACTATCGTAACCGGCGGCGCGCACTCCCGACGCCGCCGGAAGGCTGAACTCAGACGAGAGGAGATTCGATTATGGGTGACGACGGCGGCGGCTCGAACACGGGCGTGGTGGCGATTGTGGTCATCTTCCTGATCGTGGTGATCGCGGTGCTGCTCTTCTTCCGCGGGAGCATCTTCGGCGGCGGCGGGAAGCATGAGGTGGACATCAACGTTAAGACCCCGGCCACGAAGTGAGTGAAGTGCCGCCGACTCTGGACGAAACTTTATCAGTGTCCGAGACGGCGGGTACGTATAGAGTACGGCTCGACCCCCACGACGCCTCTGTAAACTACTGAACATTCGAGAGCGCGTGCCTCCGACCGGCTTGGTACGGCTGTTGCTCCGTGTCGGGCATCCAGTACGCCCGCCCGGTCGTCGCAGCGAGTAAACAGACTGCGAGCAACCCGGAAGGTCGAGGGCCAGAACACAGTTTGATGCCGGCCGGCGGCACCGGTGGCGTTGGTCGCCGCTGCGCTGTCGGCCGGCGTCTTTCGTTTACAGAGGAAGTGACACGAACATGCTCGACCGCAGTAAGACTCTGAGGCTGGTCGCCACGGCGCTCGCTCTCTTAATTCTGAGTTCGCTCACGGCCGGGGCCGAGGATAAGGAGGATAAGAAGGACAGGAAGCCGCGCCCGGCGGGCGTCCCCGTCCTCTGGAGGGCGCCGGACGACCTGCCCGCGCGCGACCTCTTCGCGGGGCCGGGCGGCGAGGAGATGAAGCCCGACCTGAGCCGCGTCACCTTCGTCAAGGACGAGACGGGCGGCTACTCGAAGAAGTTCCGCGTGAAGGACGCCGCGGGGCGGGTGTGGGTCGCGAAGCTCGGCAAGGAGGCGCAGGCCGAGACGGCGGCCGTGCGGCTCGTGTGGGCGGTCGGCTACATGACCGAGATCAACTACCTCGCGCCGTGCGTGGTTGTAGAGGGCGCGCCCGACCCCGGCAAGGAGTTCGAGCGGTGTCAGGGCGGCGGCTTCGCAAACGTCCGCTTCGAGGCGCGGCCCGAGGGCGTCCGCCGGCTCGACGAGTGGAAGTGGGCGGAGAACCCCTTCGTCAACACGAAGGAGCTGAAGGGGCTCGTCGTGTTGATGTCGCTCCTCAACAACTGGGACATCAAGGACACGAACAACAAGATTCTCTACGTGCCGCGCGCGAGCGGCGGGCAGGGCGAGCTGCGCTACATCGTGAGCGACCTCGGCGCGACCTTCGGGCGCGTGAAGCTCGACGTGCCGGGGCTGTGGCGCATCCGGCGCAACCGGAACGACCCCGAGGACTACGCGAAGGACGCCTTCCTCGAAGACGTGAAGGGCGGGCAGGTCTACCTCTTCTACAAAGGGAAGCGCCAAGACCTCTTCGACGACATCCGCGTGGACGAGGCGCGCTGGATCGCGGGGCTCCTCTCGAAGCTCTCCGACAGGCAGATCGCGGACGCCTTCCGCGCCGCCAACTATTCGCCCGAAGACATACAGACACTGACCGCTGCCGTGAGGGGCAGGATCGAAGAGCTGTCCGGCATCCCGGCGCGCGCGGCCTCGGTGAGGTGAGCAGATGAAGGAGTGCTCGGTTGCATAGACGACTCAAAAACGTGGCCGCGGCGTTCGGCGTGCTGTGCGTCCTCTTCCTCGTGTCGCCCGCGCCGGCGAGAGGTCAAAGCGTCGGCCTCTACCGCGTCAGGCAAGGGCGCCGCGTCGGCAGCGTCACATTGCCGACGCCCCCCTTCAACCCTAACGCCGGCATCCTCGACGGCGGCAAGGGGCGCGGCCGCAAAGCGCCGAAGGCAGTGCAGCGACGCTCGCCCGGCCGCGGCAAACGCGCGGTCAAGCGGCACACGCCGCGCGGGCGCAGGGTGCGGCGCGGCCGTTAGGAAAGGGCTTGCCCGGCTTCGGTTCCTCTCAAGGCCCGGATGGATTTTAAGAGTGGAGGTGAAGGAGGAGAGACATGGAAGTGAAAGACGTCATGACGCCCGACCCGGCGTGCTGCACGCCGGACACGACGCTGCAACGTGTCGCGGAGTTGATGGTCGAGAACGACTGCGGCGAAATCCCGGTCGTCGAGAGCGCGTCGAACAAGAGGCCGGTCGGCGTCATCACCGACCGCGACATCGTCTGCCGGACGGTGGCGAAGGGAACCAACCCGCTGACGTTGAAGGCCTCGGAGTGTATGACGACGCCGTGCGTCACCGTCAGGCCCGACACGCCGCTCGACGAGTGCTGCCGCCTGCTGGAGGAGAAGCAGATCAGGCGCGTGCCCGTCGTGGACGCCTCTGGCTCCTGCTGCGGCATCGTCGCGCTCGCGGACATCGCGAAGTACGCCAGGGAGCGCGAGACGGCCGAGGTCGTCCGCGAGGTGTCGGAGGCGAGTGCGTCCGCGTCGGCGACGGCGGGCTGAAGCGGTTCGAAGGCGGGGCGAAGATTAAAATTGGAATCGTCAACGTTCACCGACCACTGGCGATCTAATTTTCCCGATTGCCCGCCGGTCTCCTACCTCTTTAAGTGGAGACTGCCCGACCGCTGGTTTCGCTTCCATAGCCTCCCCGAGTCCAGGCGGTATGCGGAGAGTGACGCGGAGAGGGCGGAGCTTCTCACCCGGCAGAACACCGTGCTTCTCGACGGGATCGGCGAAGGCGAAAGGTGCGTGCTCGTCGCAGGCGACTACTCCGAATCGCCCGGCACCTTAATTAACGGTTCGAGCTGCCCCGTGTTGGCCGAACACATCACTCACGCGTTGCCGAGTCTATCGAAGCAAGAGTTTGACCCCGAGCCTTCGGGGGCGGGCGAGTCCCCAATTTACATGCGCCTGGCGTGCGGCTCCCACACCTTGCGGAGAGGGACTCTTGATGAAATCCTGCTCTGTGCCGCCGACGAGCGGGTGACAAACTTTTTCGTGGTCAGCTTCGAGCGGGGTCGAATCTTCGCCCCTTACGGGGGCGGCGTCGACGTCGTGTTGAGGGACGCGTCTGAGAGAGATGAATTCAGAGCGAGGTATGCGCAGTGGCTCTCGGCACGCCCCGACGGCCTCTAACCCGCGCGCAGACGAATTCGAAAGGAGAGGGCCGTGACTAAACATGAATTTATCAGGGTGCTTGTGAGGGCCGCGGGCGTCATTCTTCTGGCGATAGCCGCCTGGTACACCCTCAATTTTTTCGGAAATCTTTTAGCCGTTCCGTTCTCCGGGGCCGAGCCGGTCTACATCCACATGTTCGTGATGATCGTCGTCCTGGCGAGCGTCGGCGGTTACCTGACTAAGGACGGGCGCATCCTCTTTAATTTGCTCGACAGCTAACGGGGCCGCGGCGGACGGGGGCCTTCGCGTCCGACGGCGTCTGACAAAGGCCCGCACCCGGCCGCCGCCGCGCCGCCTGTCGTGTAGAATCAGGGGGCGGCGGGTGATGCCGGGCGTGAGGGCGCTCCACTCAAATGTACGGTGATTATCTATTGGAGAAATCCTACCGGGTTCTGCTCCTCGACGAGTTGGAGGAGTACGAAGAGGTGATCGATGGGCTGTCGCGCTTCATCGAAGCGCACCCGTCCGCTCCCGTGGCCTATAACAATCGCGGCGTCGCCTACTGGGAGACCGGCCAAGTCCAGAACGCGTTGGAGGATTTTCAGCGCGCCATGTCTTGCGCCGACGACGACCCGATACCGTATGTCAACCGGGGACAGTTGTTCGATAAGCTCGGCGACGTCCCGAAAGCCATAGATGATTTCGGCAGGGCCATCGCGATCCGCGCCGACGACCCGACGTTTCACCGGTGCAGGGCTTACGCGTACCTGAAGCTGGGGAGGCTGGCGGAGGCGGCCGAAGATTTCAGCGCCGCGATCAGGCTCGACCCGACGTTCAAGCAGACGTACGTTGCGAGGGGGCAAGTCTACAAGCAGCTCGGGGAAGCGGAGAAGGCGGCGGCGGATTACGAGACGGCCTCGCGGCTTTAGATTCCTCCCGTCCGTGTGAACGGTGGCGGCATGTTTACCCAGCGCGAAGAGTTAGCCAGGCGACTGCCTGAGAACGGCTGGCGGGTCGCCGCCGTCGAGGAGTCCGGTCTCGAATGGTGGGCCGACGAAATCTGGCTGATCGAATCGGTCTGGTCGCCGGGGGGGCTTCGCCTCCACCTGACCTTCCTGGTCGACCCGTCGGCTGGTTCGCGGCGGGCGAAAGGCCAACGCGTGTGGGCCGTCGGCACGTCGGCCGTGCGCCCGGCGGATCGCGGCTCCGCCGAGGGGAAGCCTCTATTACCACTGGGGCACGGGTGGCGCACCCGACTGCCGGAGTTCTTCACGGGTCTCTCAGGTTTACGCGAGGCTAAGGAATAGTGACCGACCAGATCCGCTTCGACGACGGGGCCGCTTACGAGCGGTACATGGGGGAGTGGAGCCGGCTCGCGGGCGATGCTTTCCTCGACTGGCTCGCCCCGGCGTCGGGTCTGCGATGGCTCGACGTGGGCTGCGGCAACGGCGCCTTCACCGAAATGATCGTCGAGCGGTGTGCGCCGGCCGCGGTAGAGGGGATAGACCCGTCCGAGGGGCAACTCGCCTACGCGCGCACGCGACCGGCGGCGCGCGTCGCACAGTTTCGTCAGGGCGACGCGATGGCGCTGCCGTTCCCCGGCGAGACGTTCGACGCCGCCGTCATGCCGCTGGTGATCTTCTTCGTCCCCGACCCGGCCCGGGGCGTCGCCGAGATGGCGCGGGTGGTCTGCCCGGGCGGCATGGTCACGGCCTACGCGTGGGACATGGAGGGCGGCGGCTTCCCTTACCAGGCGTTGCACGACGAGCTGCGCGGGCTGGGCGTCGCCGTCCCGACGCCGCCGAGCCCCGAAGCGTCTCGGGCGGACGCGATGCGGGACTTGTGGGCCGGCGCGGGTCTGGAGTCGGTCGAAACGCGGGAGGTCTCCGTGCGACGGACGTTCGATGATTTCGACGACTACTGGGCGACCGTCCTCGGCGGGCCGAGCGTCGGCCGACAGCTCGCGGCGTTGGCGCCCGACGAGTGCGCACTTCTCAAAGCGCGGATGCGCGAGCGCCTGCCGGCGGATGGCGCCGGCCGCATCACCTACGGCGCACGGGCCAACGCGGTCAAGGGCCGCGTACCAAACTACGTTTGTATTAACCAGATGCCGCCCGGCTAACGGCCTGCGCCCGGCCGCCGACACGCCGGCTCTCATGTTTCAATAGTCGCTCGGGGCGGCGGGCGATGCCGGGCGTGAGGCGGCCTTCAGGAGTTTCGGCGTAACATGAGCGAATCGTTGCTGAAAAAGCCGGCCGTCCACCCGTTCGTCGAGTGCCCGAATTGTAAGCAGTTGCTGGAATACGGGGCGGACGTTTGTCCGAGGTGTCGCGAAGAGATCGATTCCGACTACGCCCTGGTCAGCGCCGTCGTCGTTCACCACAACACACAGGCGTGCAGTCTCGCCAACTCGATCAAAGGCGGCGACGCGTTCGCGTATATCGCCATCGCCGGCTCCGCCTTCATCTACGCGATTGATGTTTATGCCGTCGGCTCGCTCGCCCTCTTCTACTTCATCGTCTTGTGGCCCGTAATGCCCTTGCTGATTATCCTCGTCTGGTTCATCAGGTTCGGCCGGTTTAGAATCGGGGATGAGGAGTACCTCCGCGCGAAGCGTGAGATGCGCGGCTCTTTGTTGCTCTGGCTGGCTATCCTGGCCGTGCAACTCATCGTCATCTGGGCGTCGTGGTCGCGGCCGCCGTCCACCTGACAACGGCCTGCACCCGACGCCCCACCGGCGTGCCTCTCATGCGCGTCGCGCGGGTGCGCGGGTGATGCCCTGTATAATGAACGTTATGAAGAGAAGGACGCCCCAGGAGAAAAAGAAGCTCAGCTACGAGCGCGACCGCCGGAACGTTTACGGCGAAGCACCGCACGCCGCGAGGAAGTCGATCCCGCTGCGGAAGGCGCTGCGGAATCGCGCCAACAGGCACTACCAGAATCAACAGCTCAGCTATCTTGGCCCGACGCCCGACGAAGCCCTGTCGGACGAACTCGGGTCGCTGACTCGGCACCGCGTGGCGCAATATTGGCAGAAGTACCCAGACGCTCCACTCGGCGAGGTCGTCGGCCGAAAATCCGAGCGGCGGGCCGTCATGCGTGAGAAGGGCGGGCGTAAGGCTTTGATTACTGTCCGACGCCTCAAAATCGAGGAATGATCTTCGAGCACGGCGCGGCCCAACGACGGCCTGCGGCGGCGCGCAAATCGGCCCGCCGTTCATCTTCAAAAAAGAAGCCCGCGCGCCGCTGACGCCGGGCGTCATTTCTAAATCACATTTCAAAAGGAGTCGCGGAGTGGCACTCTTGGAACCGGGCGAAGCGGCCGCCGCATATAAGGCCAAGATTCTCGGCTATCAGGCCGGGGCCGACTTCCTCGCGCTGCAAGCGACGGCGCCGGACAAACTCGCCTCCTTGATCGAGGGCCTCTCGGCGGCGGAGCTTGCGCGCCGGCCGGCGCCGGAGAAGTGGTCGATCCAGGAGATCGTGGCCCACCTTGCCGACGACGAACTCGTCGGCGGGTATCGCCTGCGAATGATCCTCTCTTCTCCCGGGACGGCCATCCAGGCGTTCGACCAGGACGTCTGGGCGCGCACCGGGCGGTACGACAGAACCGACGTGTGCTCGTCGCTGGAAATCTTTCGCGTCCTCAGACGGGCGAACCTCGCCCTGCTGCGCTCCCTCCGCGCGGAGGAGTGGGAGCTGTCCGGGGTGCACGCCGAGCGCGGCGTGGAATCCATCCGCGACATCGCGATGTACTTCGCCGGGCACGACATCAATCACTTCAGGCAGATCGAGGCGATCCGGCGGGGCGGCGGGTTGCCGGAGAGAGTCGCCGCCGAATGACTACTCGCGAAGGACGGACGTTTGCCGGCTACACGCGAGGTGGGAAGCCCGCCGATGATTCAACGATCTTCGGAGAAACAGTCTGACGCCGTCCTTAAGTATGGGGCCTGCGCCCTGTTGTTCTTCTCCTGGCTGACTCTCTCTTTCGGAGGCATGGATTACGTGGCGAGCGCCTTCGTCTTCGCCCCCGAATGTGCGAAGGTCTGTTCGCTCAGCGGTCGCGCCTTCGGCCGCGTCAGCATCAGGCGAAGCCGCGGCATCATCAGGGAGGTGTCGTGCTACGGCCGCCCCGAGGCGGGGGCCACTCCAGAAGGCGCGGCCCCCGGCGAAGGACTGTTCATGGCTTACGTCGGTCAGGACTGGATGCCCGTCGTCGATCTACTGCAAGGCGGGTTGTGGCTCGTACTCACCGCGTGCCTCCTCCGGGTGCTGAAGCGCGCGGGCAGCTCGGGTAAGGAGGCCCTCAAGTAAAGCAACGGCCCGAGGGTTCCTGCGTGGCGTGGCCTCGGGGCCGGTCAGTTCGGGGCGTTGGTGATGGCGACGACGTCGTAGGTGACGGAGCCGCGCGAGCAGGCGAAGCGGGAGCCGTCGCGCGACCAGTCGTAGCTGAGCACCTCCTCGGCCTTCGCGTCGCTGAGCGCCTGCGCGGGGCGGCCGTCGAGCGGGCGTCGCCAGATGTTGGAGGGGCCGCCCTGGCTCGCGAGGTAGGTGAGGGCCTGCCCGTCGCGCGTCCAGCCGAGGCCGAAGTTGAAGAAGGTCGGCGGCTCAAGGGTCTTCAGCACCGAGCCGTCCTCGGCCGACACGACGGCGAGTGACCAGGGGCCGTCGGGCCGCTCGCGGTAGTAGCCCGCGACCCGTCTGCCGTCCGGCGAGAGGGAAGTCCCTAACAACTCTTTGTCGGAAACCTGCGTGGGCTCGCCGCCCGCGAGCGGCACCTTCCAGAGCGAGAACCTGCCGCCCACGGAGGAGACGTAGAAGACCCACGCGCCGTCGGGGCTGACGCTGGCGAAGTCGTCGAACTCGCCCGAGGTCAGCCGTCGCACGCTGCCGCCCGCGGCGTCCATCACGTAGAGGTTCCAGCGCCCCTCGCGGTTCGAGCGGAAGACGACCGCGCGGCCGTCGGGCGTTCCTTGCGCGCCCCACTCCTGAGTGGGCGCGTCGGTCAGGCGGCGCCGCTCGCCGCTCGCCGGGTCGATCTCCCACACGTCCCAACTGCCGCCCTCGGTCGACGAGTAGAGCAGGCGACCCGCAGGCGTCCAGTCGAGGCCGTACATGCCCGCGATGACTCCCGTCCCGGTCGTGAGCGGGCGCGCGTGGGCGGGCGAAGAGTCGGGCGAGACCCAGATGTTCGAGACGGTCGTCTCCTGCACGGTGACGAGCGTCTTGCCGTCGGCCGCGAGGCTCACGCCGTCGAAGCCGCTGAGGTCGCTCGTCACGCGCGTCGCCGCGCCCTCGGGGTAGGTGACGTGCCAGAGCTGCGTCTTGCCGCTCTCGGTGTCCACGGCGTTGGCGACGAGCCCTTCGCCGCGCGGGAGCCACGCGAGCATGAGGACAGCGCCCCACGGTTGCGTGCCGAGCTGCGCGGGCTCGCCGCCCGCGGCGGGGACGGTGACGATGCGCATGGCGCTGCCGAAGGAGAGCGCGGGCAGCGCGCTGTTACGCAGGACGCAGGCGATGGTCTTTCCGTCGGGAGACCAGGCGGGCTCGGCCAGCCAGTCGGGGCGCGGCCGTTTGGCGACGACGCGCTCGCCCGTACCGTCGACGTTCGCGACGACCAGCGCGCACTCGTCCTCGGCGGGGAAGTTCTCGCGGACGAAGGCCAGAAGCTTTCCGTCGGGCGAGAAGGTGGCGGCGCTGTTGGCGCGCGCGCTCACCTTGCGGGCCTCGCCGCCGAGCACGGGCATCCGGTAGAGCGCGGTCGGCGACATCTGGTTGGTCTGGAGGACGTAGTAGATGTAGTCGCCGTCCGGAGAGAAGGAGAGGCGGTAGAAGAAGCCCTCGTCTGTGGTCGCGCGCAGCACGTCCGTCTTCGTCGCCGTCTGCCTGAGGCGGACGGCGGACTTGCCCGCCTCGTCCGAGACGTAGGCCACGTACTTGCCGTCGGGCGAGACGGTCGCGAGGAAAGCCTTGCCCGAGTTGGTCAGCTTCTCCTTGCCCCCCTCGCGGAAGACCGCGGGCGGGGGCCTGCGCGGGTCGCGCAGGCGCGTCACGAAGACGAGACCCGCGGCGGCGGCGAGAAGCAGAAGGCCGGCGGCGACCGCCTTCCACTTATGTCGCCTGACGCCTTCGGCGGCGTGCCCTGCGCTTGAGAGCGCGCCGGTCTGGCGGTTTATAACTCCGCCGCCGTCCGTCCCCGCGACGGCGGCCGGCGCCGCCGTCTCTCCGCCGCGGATCAGCTCGTGGCTCAGGTTCTTCAGGTCGAGCGCGAGGTCGGCGGCCGAACTGTACCTCTCCTCCTTCCGCTTCCGTAGAGCCTTGCCGACGATGCGCCGCAACTCGGTCGGGGCGCTCGGCAGATACCTGTTGAGCGGCTCGGGCTCGCGCTCAAGCACCGAGACCAGCACGTCCGTGTTGCTCGCGCCGTCGAAGGGCGGGCGGCCCGTCAGCATCTCGTAGAGGACGACGCCGATGCTCCACACGTCCGTCCTCTCGTCCACCTTCAGCCCGCGCGCCTGCTCGGGAGACATGTACTTGGCCGTGCCGATGACGACGCCCGTCTCGGTCTCCGCCGGGGCGGGGCCGGCCGCCTTCTCGGGCTCTGTAAGTTTGGCGATGCCGAAGTCGAGAATCTTGACGTAACCGTCCGGCCTGACGATGACGTTCTCGGGCTTGATGTCGCGGTGGACGACGCCCGCGCCGTGCGCGGCCGCGACTCCCTCGGCCATCTGCGTCGCGACGCGCAGGGCCTCGGAGAGCTTCAACCCTTCGGCGATACGCCGCCTGAGCGTCTCCCCCTCGACGTACTCCGTGACGATGTAGCGCCGGCCCCCGTGCTCGCCGAACTCGTAGACGTGGAGGACGCAGGGGTGGCTGAGCGAGGAGGCGGCGTAAGCCTCGCGCTCGAAGCGCGCGAGGCGTTCCGGGTCGCGCGTGAACCGCTCGCGCAGGAGTTTGACCGCGACCCTGCGTCGGAGCTTGGCGTCGCGCGCGAGGTAGACCTCGCCCATGCCGCCCGCGCCGATCCTGTCCGTCAACTCGTAGCCGGCGACGCTGAGGCCGACGAGCGACGGCTCGAACTGTTCCGTGGGATTCGTCAGCAGGCCTTCGACGAGGGGCGAGTCGACGAGCGGGTTGGGCCGCGCGTCGGCCTCGACCATGCGTCGGACTTCCGCCGCGAGCGCCGCGTCGCCGCCGCACTCCGCGGCGAGGTAAGCCTCGCGCTCAGCTTCGGGAAACTCGACGGCCTCGCCGAACAGCTCCAGAACCCTCTGCCAGCGTTCGGGCGTCACGCGCCGGCCTCCGCCCCCACCCGCTCGCCGAGCTTAGCCCTCAACGCGCGCCAACGCCTGTAGGCCGTCCGCTCGGTCAGCCCCAGCGCCTCGGCCGTCTCCTTCATCGAGAGGCCGCTGAAGATGTGCAGCTCGACGAGTCGCACGCCCGAGGGATCGAACTCCTCCAACTCGCGCAGCGCCTCGTCGAGCGCCACGAGGCGCGCCGCCTTCTCGTCCGAGAGGTCGAGCGCGTCGTCCAGGGGCAGGCGCAGCGCGCCGCCGCCACGTTTGTCTGCGTGCTTCGCGCGGGCGTGGTCGACCAAAACCCTCCGCATGACCCTGGCGGAGATGCCGAGGAAGTGCGCGCGGTTCTGCCACTCCACGTCCTGCCCGACGAGGCGGAGGAAGGCCTCGTGGACGAGGTCGGTGGGCTGGAGCGTGTGGCCGGGCCGCTCGCGCCTGAGCTGGCCGCGCGCCATCAGCCGCAGCTCGCGGTAGACGAGCGGGAAGAGCTGTTCGAAGGCCGACGGGTCGCCGCCGTTCAGGCGCTCCAGGATGAGGGTGACTTCGTGGGGTGGCTGCGTCACAAAAATTCGCGCGGGCGTGCGCCCGAAAAAAATCTCTCGGCCGTTGGCAGTAACTCCCAGGGCACTGCGCATTGATAAGCGGAAGACGGCCCCGACCGGGGCCACAGGGATTACGTCGGAATAGTAAAGCACGGCCCGGGCCGCGACAAGTAGAGGGGCGGCGAGGGGCCGGCACTTTTAACGCAATCATCGGAAGGAGAGCCGAGATGGCAGTCGAAGAGGTCAACTTGCCGCTCGTAAAGGGCGGGCCGTTTTTAACGACGAAGCTGCTCGGGACGCTCGGCGTCGTCGGGGCGCAGATGTTCGTGCTCGACGCCGTGTACCGCCGAGCCTACGGACTCGGCGGCGGGCCGAACGACCGCGTGAGCAGTGTGCTCAACCTGCTCTACGTCGTCGGGTGGGCGTCGAGCGCCGTGGCCCTGCGCCGGCTGCGCGCGACGGGGCGGGGGCGCGCGGCCCGCGCCGCTTTCATCATTCAGTGCGCGGGGCTCGCGCTCGCGGGGTTCGTCGCGCTGGCGGAAGCGCTCGACCTGGGTGCGGTGACCACCCAGCCGTTCTACTTCGTGCTCGACGCGGCGTGGCCGCTCAGCCACCTGTTCATGCTCGCCGTGGGCGCGCTCGTGCGGCGCGCGGGCGTGTGGCGCGGGTGGCGCCGCCTGGGCTGCTTCGCCTGCGGGCTGGCGCTGCCGTCCTACTTCGCAGCCCTCCCGCTGCTCGGCGAGGACGCGCGCTTCGCCTTCGTCGCCCTCGTCACCGCGGGCTTCACGCTGTTAGGCATCGCGGTTCGCACCGCGAAGGAGGTGTCTCGATGATTACGAGTCTTAGAGTAAAAGCCCGCGTCGCGGGGGCCGTCATCTCCGCCGCACTTCTTTCATCCGCTTTGCTGTTTGTCACGGCCGGCTGTGCGGCCGCGCAATCGGAAAACGCGGCGACCTCGCGGCTGGCGGGCATCGCCCTGCCGAGGGGTGCCGAGCGCATCCTCGACGCCAAGACGGTCGCGGAGTCCACGGCCCCTCTGGGCACTATCGCCGCCGGACTCGACTCCGAGACGCAGGTGCAGGCGACGGAGGTGCTCGGTTGGGGCGGCACGGGTTACAGGCGCGAGGACGGTCGGAGGATCATCGCAGAGGTACAAGCGTCACTGAAGGGGGCCGGACTACAGACGCAGACGGTGGGCGAGCCCCAGCGCGCTCAGGGCAACATCATCTCGTTCTTCGTCGCCGGCTCGGCCCGGCAGAAGAAGGCATTCGTCGGCTACTGGGTAGAGGGCGACCAACTGCTCATGCTCATCTGGGGGCAGTTCGCCAGAGCCATCGCGCAGGGCGGCGCGAACGGCGCGGGGGGCGGTGTCTTAGACCGTGTCTCAAGCGCCCCGATTGAAGCGCCGTCCCGGGCCGCCGCGTCCTCATCCTCGACGCCGACGTTCCCCAGGCTCGCGGCCGGGCCGAACCAGGCGACGGGCGCCGTCCTGAACATGCTGGGCCAGCCGCTGGCGGGCGCGCGGATTCGTTTCTGGCGCATGACCCCGCAGGGCGCCATCCTCGAATACGTGGCCCGCACAGACGCGCGGGGCGTCTACGCCGTCAGCCTGCCACCCGCGGGCGACTACCACGTCGACAACGCGACGGCGCTGGTCTCCTACGGCGAGCAGCGCTACTACCTGCCGTTGCGCCCAGAGGGCGACGACGGCTCGTTCTTCGACCGCGACGCGATTGACGTCACGAGGGGCTACGTCAAGAACTTCGTGCTGCCGGTCTCCGGCTACATCTCCAACGAGGAAGACCCGAAGCAGGAGCTCTCCTACTACGGCGGCTCGCTCTACTTCCGGGCCAGAGTCAAGATCGTCATCCCCAACGACCCCGACCCGATGCTGACGGCCGGCGCCAACGGTTCGGACGCGCTGCCCGAGGGCACACGAGTCCAGTTGACGCTGACGCCGCAGGGGCCTTTGCTCGACGGCAGCGCCGGCCGCCCGCTCAGCTACAACTTGCAGGTCAGGAACACCGGGAGGAACGCGTTCGAGACGACCATCAAGGACATTCCGCTCGGCGCCTACACGGCCCAGGCGCGCGTCACCACCCCGGACGGCAACGCCTACATGTCGCCGCTGTCGGCGCGCATCGTCCTGGCGGGCGGCATCAGCGGCACCTTCACGACGGACTCGAACAACCCGATCTTCTTCGCGCCGCGCTGGGAAGACTGGCCGATGATGAACGGCAACGTGGACGCGGCCCCGCTCATCAAGCGCTCCAACAAAGGCGGGGCCGGGAGCGTCTGGCTGGAACTCGGCGGCTGACTTTAACCGCTGCCGCTTTGTCGTCACTCGTGACCACGCTCAGACAACTCGAACCTTTGGTGCTTAGAATGAAAAACATAAACGCTAAAGCTTACGCACTGCTCATCGCCTGCGCGCTCCTGCTGTGCACGGCTGTCAACGTCACGGTCGTCGCCGCCGCGCCGCCGCGCAAGGCCGCGGCCGTCGGCGCGAAGGGGCTGCGCCAGGTTCAGTACGACAAGCTGTCCGACTTCGTCAACGAGCTAGGGTCGAACAGGACGGGGACGCACTACGTCATCACGTCGGTGCCCGCCGAGAAGGTCAGGCGCGTCACGCCCTACGACGAAGGCGCGAACCGCAGGGGGATGTTCTCCCTGTCGTCCGACGAGGGAGACAGCGACGCCTCGACGAGCTTCGTCACGTCGGGCGCGTTGGTCAAGAACCTGCGCGCCAGCCCCCTCAAGGACGCCGCCACGCTGCGCGTCACGGCGACTCTGGTCGAGTTCGTCGGCTCCTGCGACGTCTACCGCTCCTCGTTCGTCACCAGGGTCGAGGGTTACGGGGAGGACGGCTCGCTCCTGTGGGTAGCCACCGGGGCCGAGCCGGTTAAAGTGAGAATGCGTCAGTAATGAAAGCCGTCGGGGACGCGCGCCGACCGAAAGCTTTCGGGCGTCGGCGTAGACGTTAACGGGCAGGCTTTTTTAGTTCTCAGGACGTCCAGTTAGTCATTCTGTAACCGAACACGAGCGTGGGTTTTGGCCTCGAGGCGGGTGGCCGAAAACTTCACTCATCTGCGCAGGCGGCTGCACGAAATGGTGACGCCGCACGGCTCCGTCGGTGTATCTGCTCCGTCTATTTCGGGCATTTGGCGCCGCGCCTCGGTGGCATGGTTGTTGCGAAGAAAAGGCTACGGAGGTACGCCATAAACATGAATAGATCGTTCAAGGGAATAGGCGGCGCACTCATTACGCTCCTGATGGTTGCCGGCTTCACGCTGGCCGCCGGCTCGACGGCGCAGGCGCAGTACAGGCGCGACCGCGACGACGACCGCTACCGGCGCGAGCGCGACCGGGACTGGCGTCGCAACCGCAACACCAACGTCTACGACCGCAACCGCAACGGGGTGGACGACCGCTACGAAACGGGCAGCGTCTACGACCGGAACGGCAACGGCGTGGACGACCGCTACGAGCGTAACGGCGGCTACGGCACCTACGGTGGCTACGGTAACCGCGGCGGCTACGGCACGTACGGCGGCTACAACCAGGCCGCGATGAATCAGGGTTATCAGGACGGCCTGAACACTGGCGCGAGCGATGCCCAGCGCGGGCAGAGCTACAACCCGCAGAGGTCGCGTTACTATAAGAATGCCTCTTCGCAGGCTTTCCGCGAGGGCTTCGTGCAGGGGTACGATGAGGGCTACAGGCAGTATGCGGGCTACAACAACAACGGCCGCTACCGCAGGAACACAAACCTTGGGAACATCCTCGGCGGCATCTTCGGCAGGCCGTAACACGGCCCGGATGTTTGTCGGCAGAGGAAGAAAAGGGGAGGGCCAATGGCCCTCCCCTTTTCCACTTCCGAGTGGGGTGCTCGACGACGCGGCCTCGCTACTGAACGACTTTGACCTGCGCCAGGTCGGTGTAGGTGACGTCGTAGTGCAGCACGCGCGTCGGGAGTTCGAGGAGGAACTCCCGGTCTCTCGGGAGGTGATGAGGTTTCTCGATGTCCCGCCCGGCGTACGCCTCAATCGCCTTTCGTGACTCCCAGTACGAGATCACGGTGAACTCGACCGCGCCCGCCTCCTCCCGGCGCATCAACTGGGCGCCGAGACTTCCGGGGACGGAACCAATCTTCTTCACCCCTTCGAGGAGGTAGCGGTAATACTCCTCGGCGCGCGCCGGCGCGACCCGGCCCTTCCACTCACGCGCGACAACCGTCCTCGGAGGCCCCGAAGGGGAAGGGGCGCTGTCGCCGGCGCGGTCGGCGCGGGTCGAGAAGCCGAAGAGCGCGACGAGAGTCAGTCCGACGAAAAGAAAGATGGCCTTCTTCATCTGAGTCCTCCTGCCTTCATGTGGCCGCGGGCGAATCGAGAGACCTACTTGTTGATGTCCTCTCTGTTCTCCAGACGCCTCAAGAGGTCTGCGTGCTGAGCCTTGAGAGACTCCGGGGCCGCCGCGACGGCGAGTCTCATCTCCCTGACCGCCGTGTCGAAGTCGCCTCGTGCGACGGCGACGCGTGCGGCGTCGTTGTGCCCGACCCAGCTGTTCGGGTCTTTCCTGACGTTGCCGCGGAAGAGCTCCAGCGCCTCGTCCTGCTGGCCCTGGATTTGGAGGCCCCGGCCGTAGCTGTGGACTTGGAGCTGGCCGCCTTTGGCAATCGCCGTGTTCCGCGCGGCGAGGGCCTCCTCCTTACGCCCGAGCGCGCCCAACGCGTGCGCCCTGGTCATCTCGTTCTCGAAGCGGTCTTCGATCTCGATGGAACGGTCTGCGTACTTCAAAGCCTCGTCCGCGCCGAGCCGGTTGTTCAGAAGGTAATCGGCCGCCTCCTGCCAGGCCTGCCACTCGAACTGCGGGCGCGCGCGGAGCTGGTTCCGCAGGCTCTGCCGGACGAGCTCCGGGGTGTTGACCTCGACCTTGAAGGGCACCGCGACCTTCTCCCAGCGCATCGTGACGACGGCGGAGTTCGGCTCGGGGTCGTCGAACTCGTAGGTGAGGGCTTCGCGGTTCTCGGCGGCCTGCGGCTTCACGTTCACGCGGAGCGCGTCTTCGGCCTTGTCATAGGTGAAGCTGCCCCAGGAGGTCGAGTTCTTCGAGAAGATGACGACCCACGAAGTCTCGCCCGGAATCATGTGCAGCCCGTACACCCCTTTCGGGAGGGGCTGGCCTTCGACTGTGACCGGGTCGCCGAATTCGATGGTGGTGTTGTAGTTGGCCCCCGCACGCCACACCTGCCCGTAGCCCACGAGGCCGCCGAAGATTTTTCGGCCGCGGACGAGCGGCCGGTGGTAGTCAATCGTGATGTCTGTGATGCCGATGCGCTGCGTGGCGCGCGCGTGCTGGCTGGCGTCCGGCAGATTCAACAGCGCCGACTGGCCCTGCACGAAAGGAACTGTGACGAACAAGCTCGCGACCAACAGCGCCGCGGCGGCGACGTATCTACGCATAACCCGAGTCTCCTTCTTTCAGACGCTCAACAGCTTCTTCACGTCGGCGCTCGAAACCAGGTCGGAACTCCACGCGAAGCCCCCGGCCTCCCGCATCTCCGCGCACGCGCGCAGCAGCGCGGTGACGGCGGCGCGTGCCAGCGCCCCGCCGACGCTCAGGCGCGTGGCGCCCGCGTCGGCCAACTCTGCGACCGTCGCCCCCTTGACGAGCGGGGCCAGGACGTTCAAAGGCTTCGTCAGCGCGCTCGCCACCAGACGGACTTCGTCGAGCGTCGTGAGCCCCGGCGCGTAAAGCACGTCGGCGCCCGCGGCCTCGAACGCCTGGAGCCGGCGGACGGTGTCGTCGAGGTCGTTCTTTCCGTGGAGCAAATTCTCGGCGCGCGCGGTCAGCGTGAAAGGGAAGTCGAGCGCGCGCGCCGCCTCTGCGGCCGCGTGCACGCGCTCGACGGCTAGGTTGAAATCGTAAACGCGGTTCGAAGGTTCGCCGCCGTAGTCCTCGATTGAGCCGCCGACGAGCCCGGCGCGCGCGCCGAGCAGGATAGTCTCTCCGACCTCCGCCGGGTCGTCCGCGAAGCAGTTCTCCAAATCGGCGCTGACCGGCAGCTCGGTCGCCGCCGAGAGCTGGCGGCAGTGTTCGATCACCTCGTCCCGCGTCATCTGTCCGTCGAGCCGCCCCAAAGAGTTGGCGAAGCCCGCGCTCGTCGTCGCCAGCGCCTCGAACCCGAAGCCGGCCAGCAGCCGCGCCGACCCGATGTCCCAGGGGTTTGGGATTACGAAAGCCCCCTCGCGCTTGTGCAGCGCCACGAACCGCTCGGCCTTCTCTCTCTGCGTCGCCATCGCATCCTCCCGAAACAGGGCGTAAGACTTCTCATACCGACTTGCAGATTGAAATAAGGCCCCTTCTCGCTGGGAGCGCGGGCATCCCTGCCCGCCAGCGTGCGCCAGCACGCTCACCGTCTCCCTGTTTATTTCAACGTCGAGACATAGAGTCTCTCAGCTTTCGCGCTGCGTGCTCATGCGGGCAGGGATGCCCGCGCTCCCAGCGAAGAGCCGGCCTTACCTCAATTCGCAAGTCGGTATCAGACCCTGCGCCCCGCTACTTGTCGGCCGCCGGCTTGAACACTGCCCTGAAGGCTTTGAGCGCGGCGGGGTGGTAGATCGTCGAGTGTTTCTCGTCCGGCATCTTTTCGTAGTGCCAGCGCAGACCGGGGGGCGCCCCTTTGCCAAGAACATCCACGAAGCGCTGCGTGCCCTCCATGGCGTCACTGCTGCTCGCGAGGTAGAGCGCCTGCTCCTTCTTCGGGCGCGCGCGCAGCAACTCGCCCGCCCGGCCCACCAGCTTTTGATCGTTCCACCAGAGGCTCGGGTCGAAAGCTATGTAGGTGTCGAACAGCTCCGGTTCGAGGAGAAAGGTCTCGACGACGAACAGCCCCGCGAGGGACTCGCCGACGATGGCCGTCTCGTCGGTCGTGCGGTAGCGCGCCTTCACCTGCGGCATCAACTCGTCGCGGATGAAACTGCGAAACGCCGCAGACCCTCCCACGCGCGGCGCGATCTTCTTGTCGCTCTCGCTTTCGGTGGGGCCGGTCAGGTCGCGGCGGCGCTGTGTGTTCTCGATGCCCACCAGCAGGAACGGGCGCATCGTCCCGTTGCCGACCGAGACCTGCACCAGCCCGGCCACGTGCAGGAAGTCTTCGGCCATCCCGCCGTCCGGCATGTAGAGCACGGGCAGGCGCGTCCCGGCCGACTCCCTGTAGCCGGGCGGAAAGTAGACGTTGATGCGCCGCGTCTCACTCAGAATTCTGGAGTTGACGGTGAACGTCTCGCCGATGGTCAGCGGCTCCGCCTGAACGACCGACGCCGGGCGGGCCTGCGCGTGAGCCAGGGCCGCTAAGGTTGGAATCAAACACAACGCGTAGAGTCTCGAAATCTTTCGCACGAGGAGCTGCCTCTTATTTTCTCTTCATCTCTCGGCCGCGGAAGGTGACGGTCTCGCCGGGCTTCATCTCGTAGAAGGGGACGCCCAGCTTCTTCAGCTCGGCGGCGAACTCGCCCGCGTCCGCGGCGATGCCGGGGAAGGTCGCGTAGTGCTGCGGGACGGCGAGGCGCGCGCCGACCGATTTGGCCGCCCTCGCGGCCATCCGCGGCTCCATGCCGAAGTGGCCGCCGATGTTGAGCAGCGCGAGGTCGACCTTGTACTCCTCGCCGATGGTCTCCATGTCTTTGAAGTAGGCCGTGTCGCCCGAGTGATAGATGGTCGGCCCGTCTTTGACCATCACGACGAAGCCGGCCGGGTTGCCCCCGTAGGCGCGTTCGGGTTCGCTGGGGCCGGCCTTCGGGTTGAAGACGCTGCTCGAATGAACCGCGGGCGTCATGGCGACAATCACTTCGCCGTCGGCGATTGTTATCTCGCCGCCGATGCCCATGATGGCTTCCGTCTCGGCCTGCTTCGAGGGGAAGTCCGCGAGCTTGACGAGGTTGCCGGCCAGCTCCGGGTTGCAGACGAGGACGGCGCCCGTCTTCTTCGCTATCTCGACGGCGTCGCCGACGTGGTCGCGGTGGCCGTGCGTTAAGAGGATGTAGTCAACTCTCGTCAAAGAGGCCAGCGGGTCTTTCCCGTCCTTCGCCTCCGGGTTCGAAGGGTTCCTGAGCCACGGGTCGATGAGCAGGACTTTGCCCTTCGGCGTCGTGACGGAGAAGGCCGCGTGCCCGAACCACCTCACCTTCGTCTCCTGCGCCCTCACCTGATTAGAAGAACCCATGACGAGCATAAGCAAAGCAGCGAACAGGCCGATGACCTTTATCAACACCTTCTCTCCTAAGTGGCGCGGCCTTCCTGGGCGTGAGGCCGCCGGTGATCTGCTATCGAGTCGGCGACGACCCAGGCCGCCCCGGTTAAAGCCAGGTTGATGGCGTTGCCGGCCCACACCATATGTTCACGTGGCTGTGCGAAGAGGGCCGGCGCCCACACCAACGCGCCGAAGAGGGCGAGCATCAAGGTGAGCAGCCTTGAGCCGAGCACGTCCAGCACCCCCGAGAGTATCGCGACGCCTGCGAGCAGGTGAAAGACGCCGGTCGCCACCGCCCAGAACTTTTGGTTCGGGGGAACCCACTCCGGAACCATCGCGGCCGTCTCCGGGATGGCGAAGAAGTGACTGAGCCCGAACGCGAGCACGCAGACGCCGAACGAGAGACGACCTGTCAGGGCCGCCCTCCTCGCCCCGGCCGAATCGCGCGGCAGCAGAGAAGAGTAAACGACCAGGGCGGCGACGGCCAGAGCCATCTCCTCAAGCATCCCGCCCCAGGTGCCGAAGAGCTGCGGGTACCCGATCACGCGGGGCAGCCAGAACAGGGCGAAGACGAAATAGAGGAGCGCCAGCACCGAAAGCCCCGCCGGGGCGCTCCGCCGCCATTGAATCGCGACGCCCGCCGAGAGCAGGCACGCGGCGGCGAAGTACGCGAGCGACTCGCGGTGCGGGACGGCGAACGGCAGAGCCTGGATCGGCTGCCAGACGGTCGCGAAGTCGCCCCAGACCAGCCCGACGAGTCCGAGCGCGACGGCGCCCAGGCCGTACACGTGGCTACCCAGATTTGAAACGGCCGTGCGGCTTACCATCGGAGTGCGCGTTCCTTTATGGGTGTGGCGAAGTTACTCGCGGGCCGCCATCGCGTCCTGTCCTCTGAGTCTGTGATGCGTGCATGACTTGGCCCCGAGCTTACACTCGCGGTGGTACAATTGCTAGAGCCATTTATCTCCGTTTCATTAGGCCAATTGCCGCGGCATGCCTAAAACCGTCAGCTCGCTCGAATTCGCCTTGAGTAACCGGCCGCCGCACCAGACCCTTTCGGACTGGCTGTACGCGGAGTTGCGCGGCTCCATCCTGGAAGGCCGCCTGCGGCCCGGAACCAGACTGCCGTCGTCGAGAGACTTCGCACGGCAGCATTCCCTCTCGCGGGGCACGGTCGTCGTCGTCTTCGAGCGGCTGTTGGCCGAAGGGTATCTCTCCTCCCGCGTCGGGTCTGGCACTTGGGTGAGCCAGCGCGGGGCGGCGGGCGCCCACGCGCGCGCGGAGCCTCAGGCGCCGCCGGCTTACGTCCGCCGGGTGATTTCGGCCTACGCCCGCCCGAAGGCATACGAGGGCTGGGTCGCGACGGAAGGCCGCCGCCCATTTCAGATGCGCGACCCGGCCCTCGACGAGTTCCCCGCAAAACTCTGGGGGCAGTTAATCGCCCGGCGGGCGCGAACCTTCAAGTCCTGGTTGCGGACGGAGGACGACGGCCGCGGGTACCGCCCTTTACGCGAGGCCACCGCACACTACCTGGGCTCGTCCCGCGGCGTGAGGTGTACCGCCGACCAGATATTCATCGTGTCGGGGGTGCAGCAGGCGCTCGACCTCCTGGCGCGCCTGCTCTTGAAACCGGACGACCCCGTGTGGGTGGAAGACCCGGCGTACGTCGGGGCCACCATGGCCTTCTCGAACGCCGGGGCGAAGGTCGTCCCCGTCCCCGTGGACGAAGAGGGGCTGTCCGTCTCCGCGGGGGCGCGTGTGTGCGACCGCCCGAAGGGGATGTACCTGACGCCGGCCCACCAGTTCCCGCTGGGGATGACGATGTCTCTGGAGCGCCGGATGGAGGTGCTGAAGTTCGCCGCGCGGGCCGGAGCTTTCGTCATCGAAGACGATTACGACAGCGAGTATCGTTTCGAGGGGCGGCCCGTGCCCACCTTGCAAAGTCTCGACCGGAGTTCGAGCGTCATCGTGGTCGGGTCGTTCAGCAAGCTTCTCTTCCCGTCGTTACGTCTGGGGTACGTGATGCTGCCCCCGCCGCTGGTCGATTACTTCCTGGCGTTTCGGCTTCAGACCGACTTCCGCTCCGTCGGCCTCGACCAGGCGGTGCTCTGCGACTTCATCGAAGGCGGGCACCTGGGTCGCCACCTGCGGCGCATGCGCGAGCTGTACGCCGGCCGCCTCGCGGCGCTGCTCGAAGGGGGGCGCCGCCACCTGAAGGGCCTGCTCGAAATCTCCAACATTCGGGCCGGCCTCTACACCGCGGGGTTCCTCAGGAACGGCATGACCTCGCGGGAGGCGGAGACGGCGGCGGCGGCGCACGGCGTCGAAGCCGTCGCCCTCGACCGGTACACCCTGAAGCGCCCAGACCCGAAAGGGGTGCTCCTGGGTTTCGCCGCCTTCGACGAGGCCACGATTCGCGAGGGGCTAGTCCGTTTGGCCGCGGCGTTCGGCCGGCGCAGTGGCAGAGCCGAGTTGAAACGTGAAGCAGTCTCGTAAGGGATTATCTATCCAGGGCGCAGAGCGCCAGCCCTTTCGCGACGGTGGTCAGCTCCTCCCCGCTCCGCAGACGGTCGGCGCCGAACCTGTCTGCGAAGAGTCGCCGAACCGCCGGCACGAATGACGACCCGCCCGTGAGGAAGACGCTGTCTACGTCGGCCGCGGCGACCTGACACCGCGACAGTAAACGCTCGACGCAGCCGGCGATGGCCTCTACGTCCGGCCGTATCCAGGACTCGAACGCCCGCCGCCCGACGTACTCTTCGATCTCCACCTGTGCGTCGTTAAAGACGAAGCCGGCGGTCTCCCCGTCGGTCAGCCCGACCTTCGCGGCCTCGACCGACCTGTAGAGCTTGTAGCCCAGATTATCCTTGATGACGTGAATCAGCGCCTCGACCTTCTCGCGCTCGACGGCCTGCGCTTTCACCTGCTTCAGAACGTTCATCGTGTCCGGGGTGTTGAGGAAAGACATCAGGTGCCAGCTCGCCAGCTTGGTGTAAATCCAGACGGGCACCCTCAGCTCTTTACCCAGAGAGATGTATTGAGAGCCTAAGCCCAGCCTCGGCGCGACCACGTTCGTCATCACCCGACTGTCGAAAGTGTCGCCCGCGATGGGGAGGCCTTCGGTGCCCAGGATGTGTCTTTGCTGGTGGCCCTCCCGACGCCTGGACGGCCCGAGCCGGATTAGGGAGAAGTCGCTGGTGCCGCCGCCGAAGTCGCCTATCAGAACCAGCTCGTCGTGGTCGAGTTGCTTCTCGTAGTGGTAGGCCGCGGCAATCGGCTCGAACTCGAACGAGACGCTGTCGAACCCGGCCAGCTCCGCCGCCGCCCTGAGCCGCCCGAGTGCGAACTGCTCGTCTTCCGGTTTTTCGGCGCCCGAGAAGACGACCGGGCGGCCGACCACGGCGTGTGCAGCAGCGGCGCCGCCGAACTGCGTCCGGGCCACCTCCCTGAGCCTGCGGAGGATGACCGAGACCAAATCTTCAATCGTATAACTCCGCCCGTATATCTGTGTGTGTGTAAACAGGCGGCTGGCTAAGTAAGATTTGATCGACAACATCAGCCGCCCTTTGGTCTCCGCGTCGAGGTAGCTGTGTATCGCGTCGGGGCCTGCGACCACCGGCGGCTGCTTATCCGCCCCGCGTTCTTTGGCCGGGAAGTAGAGGATCGACCTGAAAGTTTTAGTTAAGTTCGGGCCGTCACGGAAAAGGGCCAGCTCGACGGAGCCGTCGCCCTTGCCGACGGCGATGGCGCTGTTCGTCGTCCCGAAATCCAAACCCACGACGTTGTGCATGAGCTGAATAGTAGGGACACCCGCCGAAAAGGGCCAGCCCTACAACGCGGAGGCCGCCCGAGAATTTAACCTCGGGCGGCCTCACGCTCCCGCGCCGGGCGACGCCTACTGCCCGAACCGCTTGATGTACTCGTCCGAGGTGATGAAGGCTTTGACCATCTCGGCCTCGACGAAGTTGCCGTTGAACTGGTTCAATTTGCCGAGCCAGAAGTTGTAGCCCGTGAAGTCCCTGTCGGGCGACTCGTTCGGGTCGCGCCGCAGGTAGCCGAAGTACTGCATGAGCACGAAGGCGCGGTTGAACTCCTGCTGCGCGAGCTTCCCGTTTTCGGCGACGCGCCGCAGGGCGCGGGCGCGCGCCGCGGCGTCCGCCGTGTCGGCCGCGCCGCCGAACTCGCCGATGACCGCCTGGCGCTCGGCGGCCGTCGGGGTGACCTCGGCGTTGGCGAAGAGGCGGTCGGCGAACTGCGCGGGGCTGAGCGTCGTCGGGTGGAAGAGCGGGAAGTAGAGCCCCTGGGCGAACGCGTCGAAGAATTCGCGCTTGTTCAGTTCGAGCTGATTCTGCCAGTCGCCCTGCCCGACGACGACGTTCTGCCCGAGTTGCCGCGTGCCGAAGAGGAAGTTCGGCCAGTTGATGGGAGGCTGTCCCGGAGGGCTCCCGTAGGCCGCCTTGTAAGTCCGGTAGACGAGGTAGCCCGTGTTCTGGAACTCGATGGACTGGAAGAAGGCGGCCGAGACGTTGACGCGGCAGACCTCCGGGTTCGGGTTGCCGCAGTTCGTCGTCTGGTTCTTCCAGAAGGCGAGCCCTTCCGCGTCTGGCTCGCGCCCGAGGAAGTCCGCGTAGTGCTGCCGGACGAAGAAGTCCGGGTCGAAGCTCGCGGCGCGGACGGGGCTCGGCCCGTCGGCCGCGTCGTTGCTCTCGATGTCGAAGAAGGCGAAGGAGGGCTTGCCGAGGGTGCAGCCGACGGCGCCGTAGAGGTAGACGTAGAACGACTCCTTATCCTCCCTGAAGGCGTCGTCGGTCACGTAGACGGTGAAGGTCTTGGTCGTCTCGTTCGGCTCGAACCGCAGGGCGCCGACGGTGGTCGTGTACTCGTTGCGCCCGTAGAAGTCGGTGGTGTAGCTCACGACGGAAGGCGCGGAGAGGTCGCCCGTCCTCGTCACCAGAAAATCTATCTTGCGGTCGGATTCGGAGACCTGGAAGTGGTCGGCGGTGAGCTGCACCTTGGTGAAGACCGCGCCGTCGTCGTCCTTGATGGTGCCGACGGCCTCGCCGTCGCCGATCACGGCGTTGGCGGGGGACGAGAGGAGCACCTTGAAAGTCTCGTCGGGCTCCTGCACGGCGTCGGGGACGATGCCGACGGGGATGAGTCCGTACGTGAAGCCCGCGGGGATCGTCAGCGTCCCGGTGGTCTCGTTGTAGTCAGTGCCGTTGTCGTAGAAGTGTCCGGGGGTCGCGCTCACGGCCTGCGTCGTGACGGCGACCGTGACCGTCTGCGCGCTCGGCTCCGAGAGGGTGACGACGAAGACCATGTCGTCGCTGCGCCCGTCGCCTTCGCCGATGCTCGCGTCGGCGACGTTGATGACGGGGACGGCCGCGGCGGCGCCGACCCGCGCGTCGGCGCGCGCGGCCGCGGCGCAGGCGCACGCGAGGGTGAGCAGGCAGAGCGATAGGAAGCGGGTACGAGGAGCCCTCATTCTCATGTCCTTACTTGTTCCGTTGGTGTCCGGGCGGTTGCGGGTTCCGGCCCGCGGGATCGGGCGGGCCGTGTGACGGGCAGCACCTCGACGCCCTGGGGAGTACGGCTGCGGCGGAGATAGTAGCAGGTTTCGGGCCGCGTCGTGTCAAATCAGCGATGCCGGGCGTCGGGCGTTCCTGCTAAACTGGCGGCGGTGCGTATGACGTGGCACTTACGAAACCTGCCTGTCCTCATCGTCGCCGTCTCCTGCGGCGTGGCGATTGCGGCCAGCCACTACGTCGTGCAGCCCCTCGACACACGGGTCAGTTATGACTCGCTCCCGCTTTCATTGCGGCTGGTCTATTCCATCTCGCTGCTCAACGTGGTGCCACGCATCTTCATCGCCAGGATCATCTGCGAGGCGCTGGGGCTGCCGGGCTGGTTCGGGGAGCTTCTGGGCGCACTGTATTGGCCGGCCCTGGGTGTGCTGGCCGGGACGCGGCAACACTGGGCGGCGTGGGGGGCCGGGGCCTTAGCCGTCAACGTCGCGCTCCTCGCCCTGCTCCTCTACGCGCTGTCGAGGGCGAAATTCACTTTCTGATACCGAGTTGCAAATAGAAATAAGGCCGGCTCTTCGCTGGGAGCGCGGGCATCCCTGCCCGCCTGAGCGCCGCAGGCGCGAATGAGACGACGCGCCCAAGCTCAAGGTCGAGGTGAAGAGTAAGACGGTCAGCGTGCTTTCGCACGCTAGCGGGCAGGGATGCCCGCGCTCCCAGCGAGAAGGGGCCTTATTTCAATTTGCAAGTCTGTATGAGTAAGGGCATCTGACGTCCGACCCCGGGTCTGTCATGAACTTTCGGCCGTGGCAAGTCGGCTCAGGCCCCCTGCCCCAGAACCTCGCGGAAGTTCTTCCACTCTTCGTCCACCTGCTCGGAGGCGCGCCTGACCCGCACCAGGTAGAACAGCAGACGCCCCGACTGGAAGAGCCAGAACATGTAGAGGATGAGCAGGCACTTCAGCCCGAGGGCCGCGTTCATGACGAGCGCCGCCGCCACCTGCTCCTGCAGCGACTTGCCCCCGTAAAAGATGAAGAGGGCCTGGATCACCGTGTAGAGGAACAGGATTAAGACCAGCCAGGGTGGCGAGTTGAGAAATTTGCTCTGGAAGCGGCCGACGAAGAGCGCCATCGCGACCCCGCCGGCGATGCCGCTGATGACCTTTGAGATGAGGTGGATGGTCTCGGTGTGCGGCGCGGGGTGCGAGGTCAGCACCAACTCGATGACGAACCAGATGAGCATCCCGAACGCGACCGGGATGAACCACTGCGGCCGCCGCCGCCCGCCCGTGATGGTGACCCCCTTCCGCCCCTGGGTCTTATGCCCGACCGTGATCGGCTCGTTCAGGATGTCGAAGCAGCGCCAGATGCATAACGTGTTGAGGTTGTTACCGAGCGTGAAGACGGTGGCGACGATGTAGTTCCGCTCCCCGAAATCGAAGAGGCTCGCCGACGCGCAGAGGTAGAGAAAGAACCAGGCGGCCAGCAGCCAGACGAACCACTCGCGGTAATGTTTCAACGCGTCCTCCGCGCTGTTCCGCGCCTTCTCCCAATCGTCCACCTTCTGGTAGCCGGTGGAGTTCGTGATGTGAGGCTTCAGGCGGCCGTCGTTCTTGTCGAACCTGAGGTCGCGAAACCCCTGCGGCCCCGGGTTCCGCCTGAGGTATTGGTAGGCGACGGCGATAGCGATCAGGTGCAGGATACAGCCGACCCCCTGCGCGGCCTGCGCCGCCAACTGCTTCGAAGCTTCGGCGCGGGCCGGGTCGGAGAAATAGATCGCCGAGGCCAGCACGAGCGAGAGCAGGAAACTGGCCGCCACGCAGTTGCGGAGGCGCGCCCAAATTTTCGCGCCCGAGGTCTCCCGCCACTCCTTGAAGGTGGTGGCCCCGCCGTACGAGGCCGCCGAGCTGTTCCCGATATCCGACAGGAACTCGCGCATCGTCTGGTAGCGGCGCTCGGGGGCCTTCTGCAGGGCTTTCCTGACGACGGCCTTCAAACTCTCCGGGATGTGCCGGCTCAGCGGGGCGGGCTCGACCTTGAGGATCGAGGCGAGGGTCTCGACCGCCGTCTGGTCTTTGAACGGCGGCACGCCGGCCAGCATCTCGTAGAGGCAGACGCCCAGACTCCAGACGTCAGTCCGCCTGTCCGTCGCCTGCCTGCGCACCTGCTCCGGCGACATGTAATTCGTCGTCCCGAAGCCGCGCAGCCATTCCGTCCCGCTCACACCCGCCGCGTCCGGCTCGCCCTGCGGCGCCTCGCGCGCGGCCAGCGTGGCGATGCCGAAGTCCAAGACCTTGGCGTCGCCGTCCGGCCTGACGATGACGTTCTCGGGCTTGACGTCGCGGTGGACGACGCCGCGCGCGTGGGCGGCTTCGAGGGCCGAGGCGATCTGGCCGGTGAGCTTGAGGGCCGTCGGCACGTCGAGCGGCCCCCGCCCGAGCTTCTCGCGCAGCGTCTGGCCCTCGATGTACTCGGTGACGATGAAGCTCTTGCCGCCCCCGGCGATGAACGCGTGGACGGTGAGGATGTGCTTGTGGTTCAGACCCGAAGCCGCGCGCGCCTCCTTCCGGAAGCTCCGCACCCGCTGCTCGTCCTCGCCGAACTCCCCGCCGAGCGCCTTCAGGGCGACCCGCCGCCCGCCCAGCGCGAGGTCTTCCGCCAGGTAGACCTCGCCCATCCCGCCGCTGCCAATCTTCCGGACGATTTTGTACTTGCCGTCGAGCACGTCGCCCGGCAGCAGGCCGCCGCGCAGCAGCTCCATCACGCGCTCGCTCACGTCCTCTTCCATGAACTCGTCGTCGTGGAAGGCCAGCAGCGATTCGACCTCCTCGCGCAGGCCCGCGTCATCGCCGCACTCTCCGGAGACGAACTGCCGCCTCTCGTCCGCGGGGAGTTCCAGCGCGCCGTTAAATATCTCGACCAGCTTCTGACGATCCGCGGGATTCATCCCCTTTCATCTCCCTCCTGAGCCACGCCTTCGCCACGTTCCAATGTTTCCTCGCCTTGTCGCGGGAGGTGTTCAAGACCTCCGCTATCTCGTCCCAGGTCATGCCCCCGTAGAAGTGCATCTCGACGATCCGCGCCCCCACCGGGTCCACCCTTTCGAGGTCGTACAGCGCTTCGCTGATCTCGAGCGGATTCCCGCCCACCTTTTTAAAGTCATCGACCAGCTCGACGTCCGCACGCTCCTGGTCGCCGCCGCGTTTCTCGCTCCTCCTTCTCCTCTCGTAGTCGACCAGGATATTCCGCATCGCCGTCGACGCCACGCTGAGGAAGTAGGCCTTGTCCTTCCAGTCGCGCGGCGGGTCCTTGACCATTTTCACGTAGGCCTCGTTGACGAGCGCAGTGACCCCCAGCGTGTGGTTCCGGCGCTCGAACCTTAAGCGGGAGCGCGCCAGCCGGCGGAGCTCGTCTTCCACCAAAGGGATCAGCTTGCCGAACGCGCCCCGGTCGCCGCCGCGCAGGGCCTCCAACAGTAAATCGATCTCATTCGTGTCTGTTGGGGAGTCGCCCATCGCAGAGTCTCGCCCTACTGGTGGTGTGAGTGTCCGGAGACGTTGAAACGTGTCAGGCCGGAAAGGTCAGCCCCCGAGTCGCCCGTGCATTGGAACAGAATTCGGTTCGTTTGCAAAGGATTTTGTTGGCCGGCGCAGGCCGCAAAAAAAATCGTCAAGGGCTCGCCAGTTAGACCCCGGAATTTACGGAAAACAGAGTAGGGGCGTTTCGGGAGCCCGACCACTTCGAAAGGACTGAAATGGCGATGAGCTCGAACGCGGGTGCAATAGATCGTTATCCGGACTTCGACGAGGCGGCCGCACATCCCAGGGGGCTCTACGTTCTGTTCGCGACGGAGTTGTGGGAGCGCTTCAGCTTCTACTCGATGCTCGCGCTCTTCACGCTCTACCTGCGCGACCCCGCGCAGGGTTTCGGCTGGACGGCGGCGCAGGCCACGTCGCTCTACGCCAACTACCTGATGTTCGTCTACGCGAGCCCGCTGGTCGGCGGCTTCCTGGCCGACCGCGTCCTCGGCTACCGGCGGGCCGTGACCATCGGCGGCCTCTTCTTCATGGCCGGCCACGGGCTGCTCGCCTTCCACTCGCTGCCGGCGGTCTACGCCGCGCTGACCTGCCTCGTCGTCGGCAACGGCTTCTTCAAGCCGAACGTCTCGACGATGGTCGGCAACCTCTACCCCGAAGGCAGCCCCCTCAAGGAGCGCGCCTACACCATCTTCTACATGGGCATCAACATCGGCGGCCTCATCGCGCCCCTGGTGATGGAGGTGGTGAAGAGGCAGTTCGGCTTCCACCCCGCGTTCGCCGTCGCCGCCTTCGGGATGGTGGTCTCGGTCACGACCCTCTGGGCCTTCCGGCGCGCCGTCGAGCGCCGCGGCCACGACCGGGGGGCGAAGGCCGACGCGCGGCCCGACGCGATGCGGGGCGTGCCGGACTGGAAGCGGGTCATGGCCCTCGTCGTCGTCTTCGGCCTCGTCGTCGTCTTCTGGATGGTCTTCAACCAGAACGGCTCCACACTCACCTTCTGGGCGGACGACAACACGGACTGGGCCGTGTCGGGGACGCTCTCGAACGCCATCAACTCGTTCTGGATCATCTCGCTCACGTTCCCGCTGCTGCGCTTCTGGGACTGGCTCGCGCGGCGCGGCAAGGAGCCGTCCACGCCTTCGAAGATGGCGCTCGGGATGCTGCTGACCTCGCTCTCGTTCCTGGTGCTGTACGCGGCCGCGTCCGTCGGCGAGGGCCGCGAAGTCCGGCCGGAGATGTACGAGGCCGGCTCGTTCAGAATCAACGACCGCGCCCTGGAGAAGCTGAAGGCCGAAGGCGTGCCGCAGGAGACTCTGGACAAGCTGGCTTCCGCGCGAGACCCGGAAGGGAAGTACCTCGTCTACGGCGTCAAGTTCGCGCCGAGGAGGGACGGTGACTCGGGGCAGCTCGTCTCCGGCGGGCGGCAGCTCGCGGACGCGGTCGAAAGGGTCGCCCCCGGCGAGTTCTCGGCGCGCGCGGACGCGTTCCTGCAGAGCGCCTACCTCTTCCGCGTCTCGCCGCTCTGGCTGATTCTGGCGTACGCGATCATCTCGCTCGGCGAGCTGATGCTGTCGCCGATGGGGCTGTCGCTCGTGTCGAAGGTCGCGCCGCCGCGCTGGCGCGGGCTGCTCATGGGCGGGTGGTTCGTCTCGACGGCCATCGGCAGCAAGCTGACGGCCATCGGCGTCTACTGGGAGCTGTGGCGGCAGTCGAGCTTCTTCCTCGTGCTCGCGCTGATGGCGCTGGGGATGACGCTCGTGCTGCGGGCCTTGCTCAGGCCGCTCAAGAGCGCCATGCCGGGCGTGTAGCGGGCCGCCGCCCGCGGGAAGGGGAGTGTGATGCTGAAACAACTGCTCGCGAGAAAGTCGATCAAGCAACTGCTGGCCGAGTCGGCGGGCGGGCACAGACTGCCCAGGGTGCTGGGGCCGGTTCAACTGACGAGCCTCGGCGTGAGCATGATCATCGGCGCGGGGATCTTCGTGCAGGTCGGCGAGGCCGCGCGCACGCAGGCCGGCCCGGCCGTCGTCATCTCCTTCGTCGTCGCGGCCGTGGCCTGCGCGCTGGCCGCGCTCTGCTACGCGGAGTTCTCCGCGATGGTGCCGGTGGCGGGCTCCGCCTACGCCTACTCCTACGCGAGCTTCGGCGAGCTGCTCGCGTGGGTCATCGGCTGGGACTTGCTGCTCGAATACGGCGTCGCGGCGGCCGCGGTCGCGCACGGCGCGTCCGACTACGTCCAGGAGCTCCTCAGAATTTTTCACCTGCGGCTGTGGGACGTCTTCACCGACGGGCCGTTCAAGTACGACCAGGCCGGCGGGGGGCTCGTCGCGACCGGAAAGTTTCTGGCGCTGCCGGCGCTGATCCTGTCGCTCGGCGTCACGGCCATGCTCATCCGGGGCGTGCGCGAGAACGTGAGGTTCAACGTGGCGATGGTCGTCTTCAAAACGCTCACCCTGGTTCTGGTCATCGGCGTCGGCGCGTGCTACTTCGAGCCCGCGAACTGGCGCGACTTCGCCCCACACGGCGGCGGCGGCATCACCTTCTTCGGCCGGCCCGTGTGGGGCGCGCTGAACGCGGCCGGCAAGCCGGTCGGGATACTCGCCGGCGCGGCCACGATCTTCTTCGCCTACATCGGCTTCGACTCCGTCTCCAACCACGCCGAGGACGCGCGCCGGCCGAGCCGCGACATCCCCATCGGCATCATCGCCTCGCTCCTCCTCTGCACGGTGCTCTACATCGGCGTCGGCGCGGTGCTCACGGGGATGAAACACTACTCGGAGATTCCGGAGAAGGCTTCCGTCGCGGCGGTCTTCGAGGAGAAGGGGCTGGTGTGGGCGCAGTTCCTCGTCGCGCTGAGCGCGGTCATCGCCATCGTCTCGGTCATGCTGGTGACGATGCTCAGCCAGACCCGCATCATGCTCGCGATGGGGCGCGGCCGGCTGCTCCCGGAAAAGTTCTGCACGACGCTGCACGGGCGCTTCGGCACGCCGTGGAAGTCGACCGTCTTCGTGGGCGTGTTCGTCGCGCTGCTCTCGTCGCTGCTGCCGCTCCAGTTCCTGACCGAACTCATCAACATCGGGACGCTCTTCGCCTTCGTCATCGTCTGCGGCGGCGTCCTCGTCCTGCGCCGCACAGACCCGCACACGCCCCGGCCCTTCCGCGTCCCCTTCGGGCCGGTCATCCCCGTGCTCGGGATCGTGACGTGCCTGGTGCTGATGTTCTCGCTGCCGCCGGGGAACTGGGTGCGCCTCGGGGTGTGGCTGCTGATCGGACTGGCCGTCTATTTCGGTTACGGCCGGCGCCGCAGCGCCATGCGCGAGGCCCCCGCGCCGCCGGTGCCGGACGCGGACGGCGTCGTCGGGGGAGTTCGTCGATCTCTCTAACGGCCGGGGACGGCAGGTGGTCACCTCCGGCACGTTGACGCCGTCGGCGGATAAAAGGGTGTAGACAATCTACACGGTAGGGGCGTAGACTGTCTACATGCCTAAGAGGGAACGCTACCGGAACCGGATAGAGCTTCTACAGGGGACGCTCGACCTCCTGATCCTGCAGACGCTGCGGTGGGGGCCGCAGCACGGGTACGGCATCGGCCAGGCCATCCGGGTCAACTCCGGCGAGGTGCTGCGCGTGGACACCGGCTCGCTCTACCCGGCGCTGCACCGGCTCGAAGGCCAGGGGATGGTCAGTTCCGAGTGGGCGGTCTCGGACAACAACCAGCGGGTCAAGGTCTACCGGCTGACCGCGGAGGGCCGGAAGCAGCTCGCGTCCGAGCGCTCGCGCTGGGAGCAGTTCTCCGAGGCCGTCGCGCGCGCGCTGAATCCGCAAGGCGAGGAGGGCGGGGCATGAGTCTATTCGGGCGGCGGCGCGACGAGGAGTTGGACGAGGAGATCGAGAGCCACCTGCGGATGGCGGCGCGCGAGCGCGTCGAGCGCGGCGAGACGCCCGAGCAGGCCGAGCTGTCCGCGCGCAGGGAGTTCGGCAACGTGACGCTGGTCAAAGAGGTCACGCGCGGGATGCGGGGCCGCGTGTGGCTCAGGCAGTTCGGCCAAGACCTCAGGTACGGGCTGCGCATGATGCGCCGCACGCCGTGGTTTACGGCCGCCGCCGTCGTCACGCTCGCCGTCGGCATCGGCGCGAACACGGCGCTCTTCAGCGTGGTGGACGCGGTGCTCTTAAAGAAGCTGCCGGTCAAAGAGCCCGACCAGCTGGTGCTCTTCAGGTGGACGTCCGGCCCGAACTTCAGCCCCGGCAGTCACCACGGGAATGTGACCCGCGACGAGTCGGGGCGGGCCGTCAAGTCGTCCTTCGCCCACCAAACTTACGAACGCTTCCGGGAGCAGCCGGGGCCGCTGTCGGACGTCTTCGCCTTCGGCTCGGTGCCGTTGAACGTGAGCGCCGACGGGCGCGCCGATGTCGCCAACGGGCAGGCGGTCTCCGGCAACTACTACGCGGCGCTGGGGGTGCCGGCCCTCGTCGGCCGGACGCTCACGGACGAGGACGACCGCGCGGCGGCGATGCCGGCCGCCGTGCTCAGCTACCGTTACTGGCAGTGGCGGTTCGCGGGCGACCCGAGGGTCGTGGGCCGACAGGTCAACCTCAACAACGTCGCGTTCACGGTCGTCGGCATTACGCCGCAGGGCTTTAACGGGACGATGCAGGTCGGCAGCTCGCCGGACGTTTCCATCCCAATCGCGTGGGAGCCACAAGTCCGCGGCGGGCGCCCTCTGATGGCGGGCGCGGGCGCGTGGTGGCTGCGCCTGATGGGCCGGCTCAACCCGGGCGTGACGCCGGAGCAGGCGCGGGCGACTCTCGAACACGTCTTCCAGCAGTCCGCACTCGAGCACCGGGCGGCGCGCGTGGCCGGGGGCGAGGACACGCTCGCGGCGCTCGGCCCCGACGACTACCCGCGCCTCGTCGCTTACACGGGGAGCCGGGGCGAGAACGCCACGCGGCAGTACTATCAAAAGCCGCTCTACATCTTGTCGGGGGTGGTCGGCCTGGTGCTTCTGATCGCGTGCGCCAACGTCGCCAACCTACAGCTCGCGCGCGCCGTGGCGCGGCAGAGGGAGGTCGCGGTGCGGCTCGCGCTCGGCGCGGGACGCTGGAGGCTGATTCGGCAACTGCTGACCGAGAGTTCTCTGCTCGCCGGCCTGGGCGGCGGACTCGGCGTGCTGCTCGCCTTCTGGCTCAAGGACGGGCTGCTCGCGGTCGGCGAGTGGGGCGGCGACGGGATGGCGGCGCTTGAGCCGCGGCTCGACTTGCGCGTCCTCCTGTTCACGCTCGCGCTGTCGGTGCTGACGGGGCTGGTCTTCGGGACGGTGCCGGCCTGGCGCGCGACGCGCGTCGACACGACGCCCGCGCTCAAGGACGGCGCGCGTTCTTCGGGCGGCGCGTCGCGGTCACTCTTCACGAAGTCGCTGGTCGTGGCGCAGGTGGCAATCTCTCTGCTGCTCATGGTCGGCGCGGGGCTGTTCGTCCGCACGCTCGTCAACCTGCAAAGGGTCGAGTTGGGCTTTGACGAGCGCAACCTGCTGCTCTTCTCGGTCGAGCCGGGCCTCATCGGTTACAAGGACGAGCGGCTCGCGGGCCTTTACCGACAGATGTCGGAGCGCATTGAGGGCGTGCCCGGCGTGCGCTCGGCCACGTTCTCGGCCGAGCCGCTGATCGCGCAGAGCGAGAGCGACCGCGGCCTCTTTCTGCCGGGCGCTCCCGTCTTGCCGGACGGCAAGGTACAGTCGAGCGGCAACGTCTACATCCATCAGGTGCGTGAGAACTTCCTCAAGGCGATTGGCATCCCCCTCCTCGCCGGGCGCGACCTCACGCCGCAGGACGACGCCCGCGCGGCCAAGGTCGCGGTGGTCAACCAGACCTTCGCGCGCCGCTACTTCAAAGGGGAGAACCCCCTGGGCAAGCGGTTCAGTTTCGACGCCAGCCCGGCGACCGCCGGCGAGGTCGAGATCGTGGGGCTCGCGGGCGACGCGAAGTACACCAGCCAGCGCGACGAAGTCCCGCCGACGGCCTACCTGCCGTGGCCGCAGGAGTTGAACGCGCTCCGCTCCGCGACCTTCGAAGTCCGCACGTCGGGCGACCCCGCCGCCTACGTCGAAGCCGTCCGGCGGGCGGTGGGCGGCGTCGATTCGGGCCTGCCGCTCAAAGACGTCAAGACACAGGTCGAGCAGGCCGACGAGACGCTGGCGTTGGAGAGGCTGTTCGCGAAGCTGCTCAGCCTCTTCGGGCTGCTGGCGCAGGCGCTCGCCGCGGTCGGATTGTACGGCGTGCTGGCGTGGTCGGTGGTGCAGCGCACGCGCGAGATCGGCATCCGCGTGGCGCTCGGCGCGCAGCGCGGCGACGTGCTGAGGATGGTTTTGCGGCAGGGGATGGCGCTGACGCTGCTCGGCGTCGCCGCGGGCGTGGCCGGCGCTTACGCGCTGACGAAGTACCTGGCGAGCCTGTCGGAAATGCTGTACGGCGTTTCGGTCACCGACCCTTTGACGTTCGGCGCGACCGCTCTGTTCCTGACGCTGGTGGCGCTGGCCGCCTGCTACCTGCCGGCGCGGCGGGCGACAAAGGTAGACCCGATGGTGGCTCTTCGCTACGAATAACAGATGAAGTAGGTAGGCTCAGTTCATCGTTACGACACGGTCGGCGTGGCCCGTCAGGCCGCTCGGGCGAGTGTGCCTGCCGAATCCTGTGAGGACGCCTTCCAACACGGGGAGCATGTGTGAGATGCGCCTGGCGCGAATCACCATGTCCCAGAGGGGCTCGAACTTCTTCCAGCCCCCGGCGTAGGCGGCGTGCCGCGCCGCGCCGAACAGGTTCGGCTTCGTCGCCGCCCCCCGCACGATAGAGCGCCAACGATAGAACTGCTTGTAAGCACGCCAGTAGCCCTTCTCTAAAGCCCCGGCGGTCATGCGTGCGGGCCGGAAGACTGTGTGGCGCGTGTCATACAGATCCCAGTCCGTGTGCAGCATGCGCCCGGCCTTCAGCATCCTCTCGTAGAGCGCGGTGCCCGGGTAGGGCGTCAGGATGTGGAAGGTCGCCGTCTCTATCCCTTGACCGACCGCCCATTCGACCGTGCGCTCGAACACTGACTCGTCGTCGCCGTCCATGCCGAAGACGAAGCTCCCGTTGACCATCACGCCGAGGTCGTGCAGGCGGCGGATGGCCGCGCTGTAATCTCTGTTCAGGTTGTGAGGCTTTCGCTGCTCCAACAGGTTGTCGCTGCTGAGCGTTTCGAACCCGACGAAGAGGCTCCGCAGCCCGCACGCCACGGCCTTCTCAAGGAGGCGCGGGCGGAGCACGGACTGCACCGTCCCCGCCGCCTGCCAGAGTCGGTTCATCCCGCGCATCCCGTCGAAGAGGGAGGCCGCGAAGCGCGTGTCGCCGAAGAGGTGGTCGTCCAGGAAGTAGAGGTGGCGGCCCGGCAGTCTCTCTATCTCCGCCAGCGCGTCGTCAACCCTCTGCGTGTAGAAGCCCCGCCCGCCTTCGAAGAAGGCCTCCTTGTAGCAGAAGTCGCAGGAGTGAGGGCAGCCCCTCGAGACGACAATCGAGTTCGGCACGAGATAGAGGTGGCGCTTAATCAGGTCGCGCCGAATCCTCGGCAGGCGTTCGAGCGTGCGCACGCTGGAGCGGTAAACCTTCCGCGGGCGACCCGCGCGGTAGTCGGCGAGGAAGGCGGGCCAGGTGTCTTCCCCGGGGCCGAGAAAGATCGTGTCGGCGTGCGCCGCCGCCTCCTCGGGCAGAGAGGTGACGTGCAGCCCCCCGAGCACGACGTACGAGCCGCGGCGGCGGTAGTGGTCTGCCAGTTGGTAGGCGCGCCGGGCCGAAGTGATGTAGACCTGTATGACTACCAGGTCGGGGCAGTCGTCGAGTTCGAGCACTTCGACGTGCTCGTCCTGAAGGGTTACTTCTGTCTCGCCGTCGAGGTATCCGGCCAGGGTGGCTAAACCCAGGGGCGGGAAGAGTGAATACTTGACCGGCCGGAAGAAAGGGCTTTTCGCTTCGGTCAAAGCCGGGAGAATCATCTTCACCTTCGTCATTGAGCGTCTCTCCGTTATCAACCACCTCGGCCTCAGGTAAAGCCCTTCTGAACTACGTCGCCCCGAGTCGCGTCAAGGGCTTTGTATAATAAAGCGGCCGACTATGCAACACTTGTTTTCGTCCGCCGTGTTTTCCTCCTCCGCCCCGGTGTTCTTAAAACAGGACGGCGTCGGCCGGCCGGCCACTCTTTCGCAGAGGTGGTCGGACGGCCGACGCCGTCTGAGTTAAGGGTGGCCTGCCTCAGTAGGAGGTCTTCAGCCAGTTCTCCTTCGGCCAAGCCAGCACGCCCGCGCCCGCGCCCTCCGCGCCCGTCAGGAGCGAAGGCAGTTGGCTCGGGTCGTGCGTGGCGTAGGCGTAAGGCAGCACGGTGAAGCCGTTCCACGAGAAGGCGATCTCCGGCGCCGGCACCGGCGCGAGCGGGCTGCCCGGCGTCGTGCTGTCGCCGCGGAACGTGACGCCGCGCAGGGTGTAGAGCGTGTCGAGGGCGATAACCTTCCCCGTGTACTCCGGCTGCGAGGCGCTCACCTGGTTGTTGCGCAGCGGCGAGAGCACGTCCACTAGCTGCGACTTCTCGAGCATCACCGCGCCGCCCTCGGTCGAGATCGAGCCGTTGAGCGTCACGTCGAAGTGGTAGGTGGGACTGCTGCCCGTCAGCTTGGCCGCGTTCGTCGGCGTCATCGCCGCGACGCGGGCGGCGCGCAGGTCTTTCGCGGCCAGCGCCTCCGTGTTGTTGACGTAGACGTTGAAGACGTGCACGTCGCCGCCGCGCAGGCGCGGCATGCGGTCCTGCATGTTCAGGTAGTAGTTGTGGTGGAGCGTCAGACGGTGGTTGGCGTTCAGCGTGTCGAACTCGTTGGCGCCGACGAGGTGCCCCTTCTTCTGCGAGCGGGCGATGGCGATGATGTCCTCCGTGCTGAAGCCGTTCGTGCGCAGGAAGTTGTACATCGGGTAGGCCGCGCGGTTCGCTTCGAGCGCGTCAATCTGCTTGCGGACGAAGCTGTTCGGCCCGCCGCCGTCGGCGACGAACGAAGACCACGAGATGGTCACGTTCTTCGAACCGCCCTTCACGTCCACCACGCCGTCGTAAGCCTTCGTGAAGGTGCAGTGGTCGATCCAGACGTTGTCGCTCGTCATGTCCACCGTGATGAAGTCCCAGTCCTGCTTGTCGAAATTGCCCTTCGAGGACTCGTCCCATTCCCAAAGCTCGTCGAACTTCAGGTTACGGATGAGCAGGCTGTTGGCGCGCTTGATGTTGAACTCGGCGTGGCGGATGGTCGCGCCGTTGGCGGAGAAGATGGTCAGGTTCGTCTTGTCCTGAATGTCGATGGTGCTGACGCCCGTCTGCAGCAGCACGGGGTGCGTGAGCGGCGCGGCGGCCGTGCGCAGCGCGCCCGTGCGGGCCGCGGCCGGCACCTCGTTGTAGCCGAGGTCGAGGTCGTTCATGATCTCGATGACCTTCACGGTCTTGCTGCCGAGCGCGGCCACGAGGTCGGTGGCCGTGTAGACCTTGCGGTAGTTCGGGTCTGACTCGGGCAACAGGCCGCCGCCGGTCGCGGCCTGCGCGAAGCCCTGCAGGTTGTAAATCTGTCCGGGCAGTTGATCCGTGACCGTGAGCGCGGCGGTGCTGCTGGTCGCCGTGCCCGCGGCGTTGCTGACGACGACGCTGTAGCCGCCCGCGTCCCCGCTCTGGACGTTCGAGAGGCTGAGCGACGACGACGTCGCGCCCGAGATGAGCGAGCCGTCCTTGTACCACTGGTACGAGAGCGGCGCGGTGCCCGTCGCGATGACGTTGAAGAGCGCGCTGCCGCCCGTGACGACCGTCTGCGTGGCGGGCTGCGAAGTGATGGCCGGGGCGACCGGCCCGGTCTGGACGGTCAGGACGGCCGTCGTGCTCGTCGCCGCGCCTGCGGCGTTGCTCACGACGCAGCGGTAATTACCCGAGTCCGTGCCCTGCACGTTGGTCAGGCTGAGCGTAGCGGAGGTCGCGCCCGCGATGGGCGAGCCGTTCTTCTGCCACTGGTAGCTGAGCGGGGCCGTGCCGTCGGCGGAGACTGAGAAGGAGACGTTCGCGCCGGCCGAGACCGTCTGCGAGACGGGCTGCTGCGTGATCGAAGGCGCGTCGCCCGCGTTGTTGCCGCCGCCGCTTGAGAGCGTAACGTCCGCCTCCTTGATAATGAAGTTGTAGTCGGTCGATCTGCTCAGGTAGAACGCGGCCGTGTCGAACTGCGTGGTGTTGGCAGGCGCGCTCGTGGCGGAGTACGACATCACGACGGCGCCCGACGGGTCTTTCAGGGTGTAGCTGACGAGCACGCCGGTGCCGTTGTTCTTGATCGACAGCGAGCCGCGGTAGTCGGTGTTGGCGAGCATCCCCGCGGTGGGCGTGCCCGTCGCGCCGGTGGTGAACTGCGTGTAGGGGCTCGTGCTGTTCAGCAGCGAGTTGTTCAAGCCCGTGCGCGCGTAGAGCTTGACGGGCGTGGCCGCGGCGGAAGGGCCGGCGTAGGTCATGGCCGCGTAGCCGCGGTAGTCGTTGAAGGCCGCGTTCGAGTTGCTCCCGAAGTCTGCGCTCACGCGAGCGTTCGAGCGCAGGAGCGCGACGGAGAAGGTGTTCGCGCCCGCGGTGGCCGTGTCGAAGGCCGTCCACTGGACGAGGAAGTCGAACGTGAGCGTCTGGCCCGCGCCGACCGTGACGGGCGCCGCCGACGAGTTGGTGAAGTAGTTGAGCAGCGTGCGGCTTGAGGTGACCACCTGCGTCGCCTTACCCGTGGTCGCGGTGAAGTTGTTGCTGCCGGAGGACGTCCACCAGGCCGCCGAGTCGGGCAGATTCTGCCCCGCGCGGTTGCCGTCGGCGAACCGCTCGCGCAGCAGGACGGTCGAAGGCACGACGACCGTCAAAGTGGCCGGGTCGCTCGTGGCGATGCCGGCGTCGTTGCTGACCTCGACGCTGTAGTCGCCCGCGTTCGAGAGCTGGAGGTTCGAGAGAGTCAGGCTCGCGGCCGTAGCGCCCGCGATGTCCGCGCCGTTCTTCTGCCACTGATAATCGAAGGGAGCGGTGCCGCCCGCGACGACCGTGAACGTGACGCCCTCGCCGACGTTCTTCGTCTGCGAAGCGGGCTGCGTCGTGATGGTCGGCGGGACGATGTGCGTCACCGTGAGCGCGACCGGTTCGCTCGTCGCCGAGCCGGCCGCGTTCGAGACGACCAAAGTGTACGTGCCCGCGTCGACGTCCTGCGCGTTGGCGACTGCGAGGCTCGGAGACGTGGCGCCGGGGATGTCCGAGCCGTTCTTCTGCCACCGGTAGCTCAGGGGCGCGGTGCCGTTCGCCGCGGCGAAGAAGTTCGCGGTCGCGCCGGCGTTGACCGTCTGCGGCTCGGGCTGAACGCTGATGGAGGGCGGCGTGATGACCGCCAGCGCGGCGCCGCTGCTCGCGGCCGAGCCGGCGGCGTTCGAGACGACCACCGTGTAGACGGCCGCGTCGGCGTCTTGAACGTTCGAGAGCGTGAGCGTGTCAGAGTTGGGGCCGGCGATGTCGCCGCCGTTCTTCCGCCACTTGAAGTTGAAGGGCGACGTGCCGCCCGCAGCGACCGTGAAGCTGACGTTAGAGCCTACGGGTGCCGACTGCGCCGCGGGCTGCGTCGTGATCGTCGGCGGCGTGATAACGGTGAGAACCGCGCCGCCGCTGGTGGCAGAGCCGGCCGCGTTCGAAACGACGACGGTGTAAGTGCCCGCGTCAACGTCCTGAACGTTCGAGAGCGACAAGCTCGACGCGTTCGCGCCCGCGATGTCGCTGCCGTTCTTCTGCCACTGGTACGTGAAAGGCGACGTGCCGCTGGCGGCGACGTTGAAGGTCGCCGTCTGGCCGGCGTTGACGGTCTGCGAAGCGGGCTGCGTGATAATCGAGGGCGGCGTGATGACCGTGAGCGTGGCCGGATTGCTCGCCAGGCTGCCGGCGCCGTTCGACACCGTGACGGTGTAGCCGCCCGCGTCGCCCGCCTGCACGTTCGAAAGGCTGAGCGTGTCGGCGTACGCGCCCGGAAGGGCCGTGCCGTCCTTATACCACTGGTAGCTGAGCGGCGCCGTGCCGCCGGCCGCCACGCTGAAGCTGACGCCTGCGCCCGCGTTGACGGTCTGCGAGGCGGGCTGCGCCGAGATGCTCGGGGGAACCTGGATGAAGTTGGCGGTGACGGACTTGTTGCCGTCCATCGTGAGCGAGGCGGGGTTGGACGCGCCCGCCGCGTCGCCGCCCCAGCCCGCGAACTCCCAGCCGGGGGCGGGCACGGCCGTGAGCGTCAACGGCTCGCCTTCGTGGAACATGTCGCCGCCGGGGCTGGTCTGAATCGTGCCCACGCCCGTCGTCGCACGCGTGAGCTTAAAGACCGGCTTCGCCGCGAACGCCACGGCCGAGGTCGCGAGCGGCGCTGTGTCGAACTGCTGCCAGAGAAGCGTCGTCGGCCCGCCGAAGGAGGCGGCCTGCGCCGAACCGGCGAGGCCGATCTCTTTCTTCACACGCCCGAAACGCCCGGTCTGACCCGCGCCGGCCGTGAAGTCTGCGCCGCTCCCGGAGCCGACCACGTCCACGACCCACGAATAGGCCGGCGCGTTGATGCTCGTGCTGATCTGACCCAAACCTATGAGGTTGGCGTTGGTCGCGACGGCCGCGGGCGCGCCCGGCTCGACGCCGAAGAGGGAGACCGCGCCGCCCGCCGCGTCGGTGACCTTTCCGGTGAAAGCGACCGACACGTCGTACGTGCCGGCCGCGGGCACCTCAGCGCCGTTGAGATAGAAAAGCTGCGTGAACGTCTGCACCTGCAAGCCCGTCGAACGGGCCAGAGAGTTCGGCACCGGGCGCATCGCGACGCCGCCCAGCTTCACAGACGTGATCTGATTATTATTGATTAAAAGGTCGTTGAAAGTGACGGCCACAACCACCGCCGCGTTCGTGCCACCGCCGACGGTGTGTTTCCAACTAATCTCGTTCGTGTTGTGTTTAGCCTTCGAGGCGGTGGCGTTGTCGAAGGTGATGGCCGCCGACGCCGTCGAGATCGCAGTCAGGAGCAGGAAGAGGAGGAGCGCGCCCTGAAATCTGAGACCGGGCCGCCGAGACCTGCACGCCTTCGCGTGAGGATTCAAAGTGGAGAGAGCTGTATTCATTGGTAAACCTTTCTGCCGATTCTGTAGGCCGCAAACGAGCCGAGATAGTTTTCTTAAGCGGAACTCCCTGGAAGTCCCAATCGATTCTCTGCCGGGGTGGATGAGTCCTCTGTCGAGGGTTTACAGACGTAGGGCGTTCAGACCCGCCGTCTGTGCGGCGAAGGCAGCGCCCGCGAAGGTCTGACCTTGCAGCTTGAGTCTATTGGCCGTTGGGTTTTACTAGCCGAGAGGGTTAGATATTCCCCGTGAGGCTTTCCCGGAAGCGCGTTGACGGCCATATTGGTAACACCATTAAAAAGGGCTGTCAAGAAAATTTTTTGGAAATTTGTAATTTTCTCGGAAAATCGACTAACTGAAATAGAGTATTGGGAAAAGTGGTTAGTCCTATTAGCGAAGGGCGGAATTTGGATATGTAGCCTATTGGCTCGAATCCTTTCTCGCCTACGGCTTCGGCGGCGACGCAAAATCCATAGAGTCCATCTCGTCGTCGCCCCTCACCGGGCTGTCAATCGGGCGCAGAGTTACGCGCAAGTTCCCCCGAACTTGCCGTTCAACCGAAGAACAGAGCCCCGAGTCGTCTCGACCACGCGGGCGATTACGAAAGGCGCTCCCCGGCACACACGCGGAGGAGGACGGACTCGTCTATTCTCTGTTCGACTAGGAGGTGTTCCCGATGAGACCCAGACGCCACACTGTCCGGCCCCTGCGCGCCGCTTTGCCCTTTCTCGCCGCCGCCCTCGCCGCGCTCGTCTACACGGCCGCGCCCGGGGATAGAGTCTTAGCCTCCGGCGACCAATTAGGCGCCACGTACCTCGACGGCACGCTGCGTGTGAGCATCCCTTACGACGAGGCGGTCGCACACTCACGAACCCTCCAAGCCGAAATCATCGCCCCCGACGACAAGCCCGTCGCGGAGGTCAAGCGGGTCGTATCGCCCGCGCGCGAGCGGGAGCCGTGGGAAGTCTCCTTCGCCGTGGACAAGAGCGTCGCGCTCGAAGACCTCGTATGGCATCGCCTGAGGATAGGAACCGGCACCACCTCGCGGGTCGTCTCGCTCTCCGAGATTCTGCACCTGCCGGTCGTGCGCGTCCTCGCGCAGCGCGCGTACGCCGCCGGGTCGCGCGCCTCCGTGCGCGTGATCGCGGTCGATTCGAAGACGGGGGAGCCGCTCCGCGACAGCCGCGTCAGGCTCGACCTCGTCAACGGCGAGGCCGCGACGGCGCTCTTCGAAGGGAAGACGCAGGCCCTCGGCACGGCGCAGGTCGAATTCACGCTACCCGCCGGTGCCTACGGCGCGCGGGCCTTGCGCGTCACGGCGGAGACGCCGCTCGGCCACGTCACGGCCGAGCAGCCGATTCAGGTCGAGCGCCGCAACAAGATTCTTTTGACGACGGACAAGCCTCTCTACCAGCCGGGCCAGACCATGCACCTGCGCGCGCTCGCGCTCGACGGGCCGACGCGCGCCGCCGCGGCCGAACAGCCCTTCACCCTCGAGGTCGAAGACGCGAAGGGCAACAAGGTCTTCAAACGGCGCGGGCGCACCGACCGCTTCGGCATCGCCTCGGCCGACTTCGAGCTGGCCGACGAGGTCAACTTCGGCCCCTACCACGTGCGCGCGCTGCTCGGCGAGGGCGAAGGAGTCTACACGCAGGAGAAGACCGTCACCGTCGACCGCTACGTCCTGCCGAAGTTCAAGGTCGCCGTCGAGCTGAGCAGGGACGCGGGCCGGCAGCAGCAGAGCTACTACTCGCCGGGCGAGACCGTCGAGGGCAAGGTGACGGCGCACTACCTTTTCGGCAAGCCGCTCGCAAACGCCGCGGTGACCGTGGTGCTCAAGTCCTTCGACGTGGAGGCCGCGGAGGTCGGCCGCGTCACGGGCAGGACGGACGCGGAGGGCCGTTTCAACTTCTCCTCGAAGCTGCCCGACTTCCTCGCGGGACGCTCCACCGAGCAGGGGAGCGCGCCCGTCTCTATCGGCGTCGAGGTCAAAGACTCCGCCGAGCACACCGAGACGAAGTCGCGCGACATACTCGTCTCCAGCAAGCCCATCCTGATCATGGCCGTCCCCGAGAGCGGGCAGTTGCTCCCCGCCCTCGAGAACCGCGTGTACGTCCTGACCACTTACCCGGACGGGACGCCCGCGGAGACTACGTTGAGCGGGAGCCTTCTCACCTCGCCCGTCAAAACTGACGAGAGCGGCGTCGCCGTCATCCCCGTCCTCGCCCCCGCCGGCGCGCTGTCCGCCAACCTCAAGGCCGTGGACGCTCAAGGGCGCGCGGCCGAGGCGAACGTGAAACTCGAAGCGCGCGCGCAGAGCGAGAGCCTTCTGCTCCGCACGGGTAAGGCCGTCTACAGGGTCGGCGACACGCTCCATCTCGAAACCATCTCAACGCGGCAGCGCGGGGCCGTCTACGTAGACGTCGTCAAGGACGGGCAGACGATCCTGACGCGCGCCATCGACATCGAAGGCGGGCGCGGCCGTCTCGACGTAGACCTGACGCCCGAGCTGTTCGGGGCGGTCGAGGTGCGCGCCTACCAGTTCACTTCAGACGCCGACCCCATCTCCGACCGCAAGCTCGTCTACGTCGACCCGGCCGACGACCTCAAAGTCGAAGTGTCAGCGGGGCGCGAGAGCTACCGGCCGGGCGAAGACGCGCGCATAGACTTTCGCGCGACGGACGCGGGCGGCAATCCAGTCTCCGCCGCCCTCGGCGTCGAGATCGTGGACGAGGCGGTCTTCGCCCTCTCGGACAAGCAGCCCGGTTTCGAGAAGGTCTTCATGCAACTTCAGAAGGAATTGCTGACGCCGCGCTACGAGGTGCACCAGTTCTCGTTCGAGCAGGTGGTGCTCGACGACTTTCAGGGTGAGGCGCAGGCGCGAGCCGGGCGGCGCGAGCGCGCGGCCCAGGTGCTGTTCGCCGCCGCCGGGACGGTCGCGGGCGGCGACGTGCGCGCCGACGCGGGCCGCGAGGCTTTCGAGGCGAAGCGCGGACAGTACCAGCAGCTCTACACACAGCGCGTCGCCGAGCGCGTGCAGGCGCTCGTCGCGCCGTTGACGAAGTATTACGAAGACCATCCGCCGTCGAAGGAGGGCTTCAACCGGGACTTGCAGACGTTCGTCTCGACCGACGCCGGCCGGGCCGTCCCGCTCGCAGACCCTTGGGGCAACCGGCTCGAAGGCACCGGCGCGTTCGGCGGAAACGACTATGCCTCTTTCGCCCTTAACTCTCCGGGGCCGGACGGCCGCGCGGGGACGGCCGACGACATCAGCGTCCCCTTCTACGCGGTGCGGCAGCGTCCGCTTGAGAAAGTCCGCGGCGTCGCCTTCAAGGGGAGCGCCATGGTGGAGGAAGGGCAGGTAGCAGGCGGCCTCGTCCGCATCGAGGGCTCGGTCAAAGACGAACGCGGGAGGCCGGCGGGCGGCGTCAAGGTTCTGGCGCTGCGCGTGTCGGACGGTAAGGCCGTGTGGGTCTACACGGACGCGGAAGGGCGGTTCAGCGTGAACGACCTTCCGCCCGGCCGCTACCGCGTCACGTTCGAGAGCGACGCGCACCACACCACCACCTACAAGACGCTCGCGCTCGCCGCGGGCGCGCGCGGGCGGGTCGAGGCCACGCTCACGTCGCGCGGCCCGACGGGCGTCGTCTTAAACCTCTACGGCTACTCCTTCGGCGGCGTCGATACGGCCGAGATCGCGAGGGGCGCCGGCGGTGGAGTGGAGTTCAGGGCGGCGATGCGGAGGAAGGAGCTTCCCATCAACGGGCGCGACGTAGTTCAACCGGTGGAGCTGGCGGCCCCCTTGGCGAAGACCGAGCGGGCGGCGGGTACGCCCGCCGACGACGAGATCGACAAGCTCGACGTCTCGAAGGACGCGAAGCAGGACGGCGGCGGCGGAGGCGCCGGCCCGCGCGTGCGCAGCTACTTCCCCGAGACGCTCTACACGAACCCCGCGCTCATCACCGACGGCGAAGGGCGCGCCTCCGTCAACATCCCGCTCGCCGACTCCATCACGACGTGGCGCGTGACCTCGCTCGCCTCGACCACGAGCGGCGCGCTCGGGTCTTCGACGGCCCCCTTGCGCGTCTTCCAGGACTTCTTCGTAGACCTCGACCTCCCCGTCTCCGTCACGGAGGGCGACGAGGTGTCGGTGCCCGTCGCCGTCTACAACTACCTCCCTTCGGCGCAGCGCGTCTCGCTTGAGCTGAGGGAAGACCAGTGGTTCCAGCTCCAGGACGGCGACACGGCCTCCAGGCAGGTCGAGGTCGGCGCGGGCGAGGTGGCGGTCGCGTACTTCCGCATCAAGGCTTCGCAGCTCGGCGAACAGCAACTCCAGGTGACGGGCCGGCTCGAAGGCCGTGGCGCCCAATCGGGTGACTCTTCGGGCGACGCCGTCGCGCGCCGACTGACAGTGCTGCCGAACGGCGAGGAGCACACGGTCGTCGTCAACGAGCGGCTCGAAGGCTCCGCGACGAAGGAGGTCTCGATACCGGAGGAGTCCATCCCCGGCGCTTCGAAGATATTCGTGAAGTTCTACCCCGGCGCGCTCTCGCAGATGGTCGAAGGGCTGGACTCGATCTTACAGATGCCCGGCGGCTGCTTCGAGCAGACTTCATCTTCGACCTACCCTGACGTGCTCGTCCTCGACTACCTCAAGGCGAGCAAGAAGCTGACGCCGGAGATTCAGGCGAAGGCCGAAGGCTACGTCTCGCTCGGCTACCAGCGGCTCGTCACCTTCGAGGTGCAGGGCGGCGGCTTCTCCTGGTTCGGCGACGCGCCGGCGAACAAGATTCTGACCGCCTACGGGCTGATGGAGTTCTCGGACATGGCGCGCGTCCACGAGGTAGACCCGCGGCTCATCGAGCGGACGCAAGCCTGGCTCGCGTCGCAGCAGCAGCCCGACGGCAGCTTCAAGCCCGACGCCAACTTCATCAACGAGGGCGCGACCAACCGCTACAACACGGACGTGGTGCGCATCACCGCCTACATCGGCTGGTCGCTCGCCGCCACCGGTTACAAAGGCGAGGCGGTCGGGCGCGCGAAGCAGTTCGTCGCGTCGCACGCGACCGGCAAGGAGGACAATTACACCCTCGCCGTCATCGCCAACTTCGCCGCCGACAGCGGCGCGGACAGGGGCTGGACGGACGCGGCCGTGAGCGCCCTCGCGTCGAAGGCGAACGAGGGGCCGAAGACCGCCTTCTGGAAGCAGGAGGGCGAGACGCCGACCTCGGCGCGCGAGGAGTCGGCCGACCTTGAGACGACGGCGCTCGCCGTGCAGGCGCTCCTGAAGTCGGGGCAGAGGAGCGCGCTGGCGAAGAAGGGGCTCGACTATTTGACGGAGAAGAAGGACGCGCTCGGCAACTGGCAGACGACGCAGGCGACCATCCTCTCTCTGAAGGCGTTCCTCCTCTCGTTCACGAAGGGGGCGAGCGCCGACACCGAAGGGACGCTCGAGGTCACCGCCGACGGAAAGCCCGCCGGCTCTCTGCAACTCACGAAGGAGAACAACGACCTGCTGCACCTCGTCGACCTCAAGCCTTTCACGCACACGGGCGCGCACAAGATCGCCCTCTCCTTCAAGGGGCGCGGGAGCATGCAGTACCAGATCGTCGGGCGTTACTACGTGCCGTGGGCGCGCGCGGGCGAGAAGGGGAGGCGCGAGCCGCTCTCGATCAACCTCGCCTACGACCGCACGCGGCTGGCGCAGGACGAGACGGTGACGGCGCGCGTGAGTGTGCAGAACAACACCGCGGCGAAGGCCAAGATGGTCATGGTCGATTTAGGGATTCCGCCGGGCTTCGAGGCGTCGGGCGAGGACTTCGCGGAGCTGTTGAGTCAGACGCGCGGCCGCGACGGCGGGAAGCTTGAGAAGTATACGATCACGGCCAAGCAGGTGATCCTCTACCTCGACGGGCTGAACCCGAGGCAGGCGGCGGAGTTCACCTTCAGGCTGCGTGCGAAGTTTCCCGTCCGGGCGCAGACGCCGGCCGCGCGGGTCTACGAGTACTACAACCCGAAGGCCGGGGCCAGAACGAAGCCCGCCGCGCTGCTGGTGACCGCGAAGTGAAGTAACGACCCGAGGTGTGCGGACGCCCCGGGCGTGATGCGGATGGAGTTGGCTTTCAACACAGAGACACAGAGACACGGCTGGTTGAGTTATAACTCAACCAGCCGTGTCTCTGTGGTTCAATCCTTCTTCATTCGAGTGGGCCAGGGGCTTCAGAAGGAGAGGCGCACCCCCAGTTGAACCTCGCGGCCGGGCGTCGCCGCCTCGGTGATGGTGCCGAACTGCGGCGTGTTGACGAAGCGGTTCGGCGTGCCGAGGTTGGTGTGGTTGAGCGCGTTGAAGAGCTCGCCGCGCAGTTGGAAGCGCAGCCTCTCCGTCACGGCGAACTCGCGGTGCAGCGCCACGTCCAGAGTCTGCATGCCGGGGCCGTAGACGGTGTTCCGGCCCACGTCGCCGAAGGTGAAGGCGGCGGGCGTGGCGAAGGCCGCCGGGTTGAACCAGCGGTCGGACGTGCGCGTCCCCGGCCCGAAGACGGGCTGGCCCGTGTAGTTGGCGCGGACGGGGTTCTCGCCGAGCAGCGTCCCCGAGTTGGCCGTGTCGCCGAAGACGGAGATCGTCAGGGGGAAGCCGCTCTGCGCCTGGTAGACGGCGGCGAGCTGCCACCCGCTCGTGAGCGCCGCGACGAAGCCTCTGCGACCAAGCCCCGGCAGGTCGTAGACCGTGCTCAGCGCGAAGCGGTGGCGGATGTCGCAGGCCGGCCCCTTCTCCAAAGAGAGGTTGAGGTTGTTCTGCGGGATGGCCGATTCGAACATCGGCGAGCGGAAGTCGGGGGCGTCACTCAGGCTCTTGGCGAAGGTATAGTTGGCGAGCAGCGTCCAGCCGCGCGAGAAGCGGCGGCGGACGTTGGCGTACCCGGCGTCGTACCAGCTCCGCGCCGAGTTCTCCAAAAGGTTGATGCCGCTCACGGGGAAGGTCGTGTTGGCGATTGTGATGTTCGAGGGCAGAACGGTGCCCGGCAGGAAGCTCAGGGTCGTGAAGGGCCTGCGCGGGCCGATGGCGCCGGGGCCGGCGGGCGCGTTGTTGATGAGGTGCGAGCGTTGCAGGTGCAGGCCGCGCGAGCCGAGGTAGCCCAGCTCCAGCGTCGTCGAAGCGCCGAGGGCCTTCTCGGCCGAGAGGCTCCACTGCTCGATGTACTGCGCGGGCGCGTGCGGGTCGAAGGCGGCGAAGCTGACGGTCGTCGTGCCCAGAACCGGCTGGCCGAAGTTGAAGTGCGTGGCGACGATGCCGGCGGCCGGCGTGAAGTTGTCGCTCTGCTGCGTCTCGGGGAAGACGTAGGGGACGTTGTGGCGCTGGTTGCACCAGGTGTTCATGTCCACCGGCGTGTAGAAGATGCCGAACGCGCCGTGCAGGACGAGGCCCCAGGCGGGGACGTTGTGCGAGACGCCGAAGCGCGGCGCGAAGTTGAGCTTGTTCGAGTGCATTAAGCCCTCGGGGAACCCCATCTGCCCGCCGACGAAGACGAAGGGGCGGCCGTTCACGAAGGTGAGGTTCGTGTTGGCGTAGCGGATGTCGCGGAGCGGGCTCATGTACTCGTAGCGCAGGCCGAGCTGGACGGTCGTGTTGCGCGTCAGTTGAAAACTGTCCTGCACGAAGGCGTCGGCGTACCACTGGCGGAGCTGCATCTGCGGGATGCCGGCCTGGCGCTGCTTCACGGCCGGCAAGCCTAAGAGGAAACTGGCGAGCGCCGAGCCCGTGCCGTCGTTCGTGGCGGTGCGCGTCGTGAAGCCGTTGGTGAACTGGTAGTAGCCGCGGTTCTGGAAGAAGCCCCACATCGGCCAGATGAAGTGGCGGTAGCTCCCGCCGAGCTTCAGAGAGTGGCGGCCGACCTGCCAGCTCAGAGTGTCGCGCGCTTCGAGTATGGTGTCCCAAGCGTGCATCGGCGTCGCGATGTACGTGTCGCCCATCGGCGAGTAGCCCTGCACGTTGAAGTAGGGCGCGCCGTAGGCGCCCTTCCCGCCGAAGCCGACGCCGAGAATCCCCAGCTCGGAGACGATGTCGTTCGACTCGCTGTTCTCCGACGAGCGGTGCATCGAGAGGCGCGAGGCCGTAATGGTCGCGATGTTGACGACCGAAGGGTTGACGACCTTCGTCCAGCCGACCACGCCGTGCTGCGAGAGGTTGTCGTGCAGCGCGCCGAAGCCGGGCAGGTTCTGCGGCGTGAAGCCGTGCTCCTTGCTGAAGGAGTAGCGCGCGAAGAGGTTGTCGCCGCCCTTGAAGTTCTGGTCGAAGCGGAAGGTGGCCTGGTCGGTGACGTGGTGCATGTCGCGCACGTCCTGGTAGTTGTTGCAGTCTACACCAGCGCCCGTCACCTGCGGGACTCCCATCATCGTCATGCTCATCCCGCCGCACCCCTGCATTCCCATCTCCATGTTCGGGCGCGGCACGTACCTCTCAAGGAAGAGGCGCGCCTGCGGGCTGATGAGGTTCTGAGGGATTTTGTTGTCGGGGAAGGGGTCGCGGATGACCTGCGGGTTCGAGGCGCTGACCGGCCGCGTCGGGTCGAAGCCCGGGTTCGGGCGCGAGCTGAACGGGTTATAAATCGTCGTGCCGCTCATCTGGAAGTCGCCGTCGATCTCCTCCATCGTCGGCACGGTCTGCGTCATCGTCATGGCCTGCGTCAGGCGCAGGCCCTCGTAGTTGACGAAGAAGAAGCTCCGGTTCTTCCTGACGGGGCCGCCGAAGCTGCCGCCGAAGTTGTTCCGGTTGAGGTGGCGCGACGCCTCGTCCATCTCGTTGAAGGTGCGCGCGTCGAGCGCGTCGTTGCGCGTGAACTCGTAGAGCGTGCCGTGGAACTCGTTCGTCCCCGTCCGCGTCACGATGTTGACCTGGCCGCCGCCCGCGCCGCCCATCTCGGCCGAGTAGCTGCCGGTCTGAACCCTGAACTCCTGCACGGCGTCGGGCGACGGGCTCAAGTTCAAGGTGTTGAAGGTGGGGTCAGTATTGGTAGCGCCGTCGAGGAGGAAGTAGTTCGCGTTCGGGCGGTTGCCGCCGATGCTGACGGCCGAGCGCTGGCCGGGCCGCCAGTAGAGCGGGCTCATGTCGCCGGCCTGCGCGCCGTGGCTCTCGTGCGCGCCGGGCACGGTGAGCACGAGGTCGATGAGCATCCGGCCGTTCAAGGGCAGGCTGCGGACTGACTTCGACTCGACGACTTCGCCCACGCTCGCGTCCGTCGTGCGCAGCACCGCCGCCTCGCCCTTGACCTCGACCGTGGTGCTCACGTCCGTGATCTTCAAGTCCACGTCGAGCGTCAACTGCTGCCCGACCTCGACGTTGACGGCGCGCGCCAGCGCGGCGAAACCCTTCGCCTCGATTGTCAGCTCGTAGTCGCCCGGCAACAGACCCGTCAGCCGGAACGCGCCCTGCTCGTCCGTCGTCACCTGCCGGACGGCGCCGGTGCCCGCGTTGGTCGCGCGCACGTTCGCGCCCGGCACGGCCTGCCGCTGCGGGTCGTAGACCGTCCCGCTCAGGGTGGCGTAGTTGCTCTGCGCCGAGACGGGCACGGCGGCGCAAGCCACCAGGACGAAGAGGGAGAGAAGGGCCAGCCCGGACTTGGACATGAATTTTTCCTCTGAGGGGTCGATAAGGTACGGCGTGGCAGTGTCGCTTAAATGTCGGGTTATGTCACCGGGCGGAGGGAGGACTCGCGTCTCAAACTAAAGTTGGTTAACGTCGACGCCCTGCCACGGCCCTCTCGCAGGAGCACGGTCGAGTTCGCCCTGAAGTCTCCGCGGAACCTTTCCACCTTACCGTCGGCCCACGTGACCACCACCGAACGCGCGCGCGCGTCCCGGCCGAGGCCGAAGAGGAGCCGCGGGTCGTGCTGCGAGATGAAGCCCGAGCCGCCCGCCTTCACCTTCGTCAGCGTCCCCTGCGAAGTCCGCACGCGCACCGCCGAGCCGAAGGCCTCGCCCGCCGCCCGGCCTTCGAGGACGACGCGCAGGTGTCGGTTCTCCTGCCCGACGTTGTTGCGGAAGAGCAGGTGCGACTCGCCCTGGAGCGCCGTGACGAAGAGGTCGTAGTCGCCGTCGTTATCGAAGTCTGCGAAGACGGCCCCGCGCCCGTCGCCGATTGCGTCGACGCCCGAGACGCCCGAGACGTCCGTGAACCTGCGCGCGCCCGGCCGCCCCGCGGACACGTTCATGAAGAGCGTGTCGCGCTCGTAGCCGGCGAAGGAGAAGCCTCGCTCGGACATGAGCCGGTCGAGGTCGGGGCGCGAAGCGCTCGCGGTCGCCGTGACGATGAGTCGCCAGTAGAGGCTCGAAGTGTCTTTCATCGAGCGGCCCGAGACGTAGCCGTTCGTCGTGTAGAGGTCTTCCCAGCCGTCGTTGTCGAAGTCGAAGAAGCCGCCGCCCCACGCCCAACCGGCCGGCAGGCCCCCGACCTGTGCGCTCACGTCGCGGAAGCGCCCGCGCCCGTCGCCCTCGAACAGGGTGTTCCCCGCGTCGAGTTTCAGGAGCACGTTCCCGGCCGCCGTCTCCCCGGGGAAGAGGCGCGCGAGGATGCGGCCGCCCGCCGTCGAGGACATGTTCGTGCAGTGGATGTCGAGCCGGCCGTCGTTGTTGTAATCGCCGAAGGCGATGCCCATCGCGTTGGCCGTGTCGAGCACGCCGCGCGCCCGCGCCTCGTCTACGAAACGATTCCCCCTGTTGACGAAGAGCGCCTTCTCGCCGAAGTCGTTGCCGGCGTAGATGTCCAGCCTCCCGTCGCCGTCCAGGTCGGCCATCCCCGCCGCGTACGTCCAGCGCGAGTCGTCCACGCCCCAACGCTTCGCCTCTTCCGTGAAAGTGCCGTCGCCGCGGTTGACGAAGAGGAGGTTCGGCGTGCCGTTCGTCGCGCGGTACCACGAGTCGGGCGTCACGCGGCCGTAGTGGTTGTAGGAGGCGACGTAGATGTCGGTCAGGCCGTCGCCGTTCACGTCCCCGGCGGCGGCGCTGAAGCCGACGGCGCGGGCCGCGCCCACGCCCGACTCCTGCGACACGTCGCGGAACTCAAGCCGCCCGCCCTTCTTCAAACGGTTCTGCAAGAGAACCTGCCCGCCGTCGGCGGAGATGAAGACGTCGGTCGCGCCGTCACGGTCGTAATCGAGGGCGAGGGGCGCGACGCCGGTGGCGAGCGCCTTCACGCCCGCCTCTTCGGAAACGTCTCTGAAGCGGCCCGTCCCGTCGTTGAGGTAGAGGTAGTTTCTATAGGGGGCCGTGACGAAGAGGTCGATCCAGCCGTCGCCGTCGAAGTCTGCGGCCGCCGCGCCGTGCATCTGGTTGTCGTTGCCGCGCTCGCCGAAGGGCGGGAGCACGGCGGCGACGCCCGCCTCCGCCGTGACGTCTGTGAACACGTCCCGCCGCGCCGCCAGCCAGCGAAAGTCCGGCCCGGGCTCGAAGGAGTCGAGCACCCAGTTCGAACCCGTCATGCGGACGTCGGCTTTGAAGGTGCCGGTCACACACGCGCGCGCGCCTTCGGGGTTCCGACCGACGAGGCGGAGAACGACGCGCGCCCTGCCGTTCGCGCCCTCCGCGGCGGCGGGGGCGGAGGCGCCTGCGACCACCCTCGCGTCGTCGGCGAAGTTCGCTTCGTCGAGCACGAGGCGCGCGTCTTCGATCAAGGCGAAGCTCGCGAGGAAGCTTGAAAGGCCGCGGAGGAACTCCTCGCGCGAGGTCGGCCGCACGGCGGAGTCTGTCCCGACGTACGGCTTCGAGAAGATCATCCGCCGCGCCTTTGCCACATCGGCGTCGCGAGGTCGGCGCGGGAACGGTGCGGAGTTGATCCGCGGCGGGATGAAGTCGGCCACCCTCTCGAAGTCGCGGGCACGCACGGCGAGCGAAAGGTCTACGAGGTCGTTAGCCAGAGACTCTGATAAGTCCTCGGCCAGTTCGAGGCGCGCGCGGTCGGCGGGGCCGCGCGCGGCCTGCGGGCGCTGTGCCCCGAAGGTGGGAATGTGTAGGGCGAGAATCAGGCAGGCCGACAGCGCCGCCGAAGTCCGGGCACGCCCCCGCCGAAGCGCAGTCCCGTTCTTCATCGTCGCCGGCCTCGGCGAAGCCATCGACTTCATGACGCGCGTCAATAAGATTCGTCGTAGAGCGAGTTGACGTCTTCGATCTCGCCGAAGAAGAGCACGGTGGAGGGGCCGGGGCCGAACGCGTTAATGAGCATGCCGTCGATCTGCTGCTCCGGCAGCCTCTTGATGAGGGTCATGCCGTCGGCGCCTCTACGCTCAAGCCCTTGGCGCTGCTCGTCGGTGAGGCGGGCCATGAAGGCGTCGGCGCAGTCCGGGGCGGTGAAGACGACCGCCGGGTTCTTCAGCCCGCCCTGATTCGGCAGGGTGATGACGTAGCCGGACGGGCCAACAAAGAAGAGTAAGCCCCGGAAGCGGGCGAGGGCCGCGTAGAACGGGTCGCCGCTCTCCTCGAATTTCTCTTCGAGCGCGACGACCTCCGCCCAGAGCTGAGCCAGCTCGTAACTGCCGGGAAGAAACTGCCAGCCCTGCTCGTTGGGCGAGTAAGGGTTCACGCGGACGATCTGGAGGCGCGGGTCGATCTTGCCGAACAGCTCGGTGCCGGCGACTTTGGCCGCGTACAGCCCGAGCATGGCCCCGGCCGCCTGCGCGCGCTCCGCGGCCGCGCGGTCGGTGAAGAGCCACAGCTCGCCCGGCGGCAGGCGCGTCTCCGTGCCGAACATCACCACGCTGTCTAACAGAAGGTGCTGCTCCTCCGCCTGCGCGAACAGCGTGACCGGGGCGAGCCAGCCTTTGTGGCCCGCGAGCGCGCGCATGACCTCGTTCGCGCCGGCGCGCTTCTGGCTGTAAGCGATAAGGACGCGTACGGGCTCCGACAACGATTCAGTTCCCATGAATTCTCCGTAAAGGGTGTCTGCCGACGAAGAGCTTGAACGACGCGGGAGCCGGCCCTGTGCCGCCCGGCCCGCGCCCGCTGCCGGGAATATATCGCATCCCGAGTCCCGGCTCCATCGCTTCAATCTTCCCGCCGGGGACGCCCCTCCTTTTCTCATTGACTTCTCAACCCGCCCGGCATCAAACTTCGGTTCCGCAAACACCCGCCGCGAGGAGCATTGCGACGATGAAAATCCTGCTGACCGTCACGCTCGTCCTCTTTATCGCCTCTGCCGCCTCGGGCCAGAGCAGCGCCCACGCGGGCGACGCCCAGGCACAGGACAAGATGGGCCTCTTCCGCCCGGCCGAGGTTAAATGGGAGCAGGGGCCTGCGTCGTTGCAGAAGGGCGCCAGGATGGTCGTCCTGGAGGGAGACCCTTCTCGGGAGGGCATGTTCACCATGCGCCTGTGGCTGCCGGATGGGTTCGTGGTCGCGCCGCACTGGCACACGCAGGTCGAGCACGTGACCGTCATCTCGGGCGTCCTCAACTTCGGGATGGGGGAGAAGTTCGACCGCGGGGCGACGCGTGCGATGCCCGCCGGGTCGTTCGGCTACTGGCCGGTGGGGATGAGGCACTTCGCCTGGACGAAGGGGGAGACGGTTCTGCAACTGCACGGGCGGGGCCCCTGGACGATCACGTACGTGAACCCGGCCGACGACCCGCGGGTGAAGGAAAGAGGGAAAGAATGAACTACCCCTCAAGACTCTTCGTCGGCGCGGCGGCCCTCCTCATCGCGGCCTGCGTGCAGGGGGCGCAGGGCCAGCAGATGAGCGCCGCCGAGCGGGCCGCGCGCGAGCGGATGGCTAACGACGCCGCCGAGACCGAGGAGCGCGAGATGGCGCTCGCACTCCTCGAGCGGTATCACCGCTCGGGCGAGCGTCGCGACCCGCACCTGGCGTTCGCGCAGATCAGGGAAGACTTCCTGCGCCTCCAGGTCGTCAACAACGACCTGGCGCGGGCGACCTCGGGCGGGGGAGACCTCGACCTCAAACTCGTCGCGAAGTCCGCCGCCGAGATCAGGAAGCTGGCCGAGCGCCTCAAGCTCAACCTGGTGCTGCCCGAGGCGGCCGAGGACGAAAAGCGCCCGTCGCCGCCGGCCCTGACGGACGTAGCGCAGCTCCGGACGGCGCTCTCGAGGCTGGACGGCATCGTCCTCAGGTTCGCCAACAGCCTCCACGCGAAAGGCGTCAGGCGTCTGGACGCCGATTCGTACGGCAGGCTGCGGCTCGACCTGGAGGCGATTGTCTCGTTGAGCGGCCGGTTGAAGAAGGGGAGCGAGAAGCTGGGGGAGGCCAACCGCTAAACTCGAAGTGACTCGGTGATGCAGATACTCGACCCGCCCGCCGGCTCCGGACTCTTCCTCGCGCGCGACTTTCTCGACGCCGAGGCGTGCGCGGCCGTGAGGGCCGAGGCGCGCGCGGCCGCGGGCCACCCGGCGCCGGTCTACATCGAGGGGGCCGAAGGCCTGGTGCACGAGGACGTGCGGAAGACTTCGAGCCTCGAAGTGTCGGCCGCGCTCGTCTCGGACGTCGAGCGCCGGCTGCTCGAGCTGCGCGGCGAGATCGGCAGGCGGTTCGGCGTGGGCTTGGGGGGTTGCGAGCCTCCGCAGTTCCTGCGCTACGGCGTGGGGGACTTCTTCGTCAGGCATCAGGACGCAGACTCCGAGCAGTCGGAGTACGAACACCTGACGGTGCGCAAGGTCTCCGTCGTCATCTTCCTGAACGGCGCCGCGGACGCGCCCGGCCCGGAGACGTTCGGCGGCGGCCCGCTCGTCATCTACCGCGCGGGCGGGGACGAAGGGGCGCGCGCCTTCGAGGTGGCGGGCGAGCCGGGGCTGCTCGTCGCGTTTCGCGCCGACACCGTGCACGAGGTCGCGCCCGTGACGCGCGGGGAACGGTTCACGGTCGTCAGTTGGTTCAACTAGCCAGCTATTTCTATTGACAGTTCGGCCCGCTCGGCATAACCTGCATACGCTCAAACAGGGTTCGACGCACACTGCTCTAAGACACATAACTGGCGTCAGCTTAACTTGACCTCGGCCGGTCTCACGCCACACTGCACTTCGCACGCCGGCTCCCGCTGGACGCCCTTTCGCCCCGAGGTCTTCAGTCACCCGCAGTAGGTTTTAAGTAACGGCCGCGCGTGGGGTTTCACGACACGCCTTCGCGCGGGGTTGGGAACCTGACTCCGAAACCTTCGACGCCTTGCCGAAACTGTTCACGTAGACAGGAGAACCGCCATGAGTGAAAAGGATAAAGACCAAGAACACCCGGAGCACCCGAAACACCCGGAGCACCCCGAGCACCCGCATAGACCCGGGTACCCGATCCCCGAGGTCGCACCCGCGAAACCCATCCCCGAGGTCGCGCCCAACAAGACCGGATATCCCGTCCCCGAGGTCGCGCCCCAGCGCCCGGCGCGCCCGATTACCGAAGTCGCCCCCGAGATCGCACCCGAGCGGCCCGCGCGCCCCATCACGGAAGTCGCCCCCGAGATAGCGCCCCAGCGACCCTCGTACCCCATTCCCGAGGTCGCCCCGGCGAAGCCCATCCCGGAGGTCGCGCCCTCATACAAACCCATCCCGGAGATCGCGCCCGCGAAGCCTGTCCCGGAAGTGGCTCCCGCGAAACCGATTCCCGAGATCGCGCCGGCCAGGCCGATTCCGGAGGTCGCGCCCTCGAGCCCGAAGCCAGTGCCGGAGATCGCGCCGCAGAAGCCCGAGAGCTATTGAGCACGAAGACGCCCGACCGCGGGGACGCGGCCCTTGAGAATTTCAAATTTGAGATTTGAAATTTCACACTCTTGAGGGCCGCGTCTCCGCGAAGACATCTTTCCCGGCCACACCCGACGACAACTTACAGGAAGCACAGCATGACGAAGCCGGTCGCACTCGTCAGTATGCCGACGCTCTCGGCGCGCTTCCCCTCCTTCCAACTCGGCCTGCTCAAGCCGACGCTGGAGCGCGCCGGCATCCCCGCACAGCCCTTCTCGCTCTTCATGTACTTCGGCCCGCACGTCGGCTGGGGCTTGAGCGAGGCGCTCGCCGACGTCTACCCGTGCATGGTCGGCGAGTGGCTCTGGGCGCGCGCGGCCTTCGGAGAGTTCGCCGACGACAAGGGTTATCTCGAACTCTACGGCCCTTCCTTGCAGGCCATCTGCGCGCAGGCCGGCCGCACCGTCGCAGACCTCCTGCGCGTGCGCGACGAGGCGGTGCCGGCCTTTCTCGACTTCTGCGTCGAGAGCATCGACTGGCGGCGCTTCGGCCTCGTCGGCTTCTCCGTCTGCTTCCAGCAGATGCTCGCCAGCGTCGCGCTCGCGCGCGCGTTGAAAGAGAGGCATCCGGACATCCCCATCATCATGGGCGGCGCGGGCTTCGAGGACGACATCGCCGAGGAGATCATGCGCGGCTGCCCCGAGGTGGACTACGTCCACTGCGGCGACGCCGAAGAGACCTTCCCCGAGATGGTCAAACGCCTCTACGCGGGCGAGTCGATGAAGGGCCTGCCCGGCCTGCTCTGGCGCGACCGGGGCGAGGTCGTCTTCAACGGGCGCGCGCCGAACCTCAAGGACATGAACCGCACGCCCGCGCCCGACTTCGACGAGTACTTCTACGCGCGCCGCGAGGGCGGTTACGAAAATTACGAGGGCATGCAGGAGGTCTTGCTGCCGATTGAGACCGCGCGCGGCTGCTGGTGGGGCGTGAAGAACCACTGCACCTTCTGCGGCCTGAACCGCGCCGGGATGGAGTTCCGCGCGAAGGACTCGGCGCAGGTGCTCGAACAGTTGGAGACGCTCTCGCGCCGCTACGGCGTGCTCGACTTCAACGCCATCGACAACATCATGGCGCCCGAGTACATCGACGGCCTCTTCGGCCGCCTGGCCTCGGCCAACACCGACATCAAGCTCCACTACGAAGTCCGCCCGAGCCTCACGCGCGCGCAGCTGAAGCTGATGCGCGCGGGCGGCCTCTTCTCCATCCAGCCCGGCGTCGAGAGCTTCTCGACGCACGTCCTCAAGCTGATGCGGAAGCACACGACGGGCATGCGCAACCTTGAGCTGGTGAAGTGGTGCACCTACTACCAGATCAACAACCTCTACAACATCCTCGTCCGCTTCCCCGGCGAGCTGGCGGAGGACTACCGCGCGCAAGTCGAGCTGATGCCGAAGATTCACCACTGGCAGCCGCCGTGGGCCGCCGCGCAGGCGCGCGCCGACCGCGGCTCGCCCATGTTCGAGGAGCCCGAGACGCAGTCTGTCTCGCGTCTCACATACTCGCCGGCTTACGACTTCCTCTTCCCGAAAGACCGCTTCAACCTCAAGCGCGTCTCCTACTACTTCGAGCACGAGATGGGCGACACCGTCGGCGAAGAGGGCTACGAAGAACTCTTCGCGGCGGTCGAACTCTGGCAGCAGCGCTGGCGCGGGCGGCCGCGCCCGTACCTTCGTTACCGCAAAGCCTGGGAGACCATCTTCGTCGAGGACGGGCGCGACGGGCGCGTGCAGGAGGCGACCTACACGGGGCCGCGCGCCGCGCTCTACGAGTTCTGCGCCGACGCGCGCACGCCGAAGGAGCTCGCCGCGCGCTTCGAAGGGGCGCCGTGGGTCGAGGAGGCTTTGGCCGAGTTCGTCGAACGCGACCTGATGATTCACCTCGACGGCCGCTACCTCAGCCTGGCCCTGCCGTCGAACCCTTACGTCTGAGAAGGAGCGGGGCGCTTGCGCGAAGCGATGTCGGCCACACTCTCGGCGCTGCCCGCGCGCTTCCAGGAGGAGCGCGCGGAGCTGCTCGGCCTGCTCCGAGACGGAGGCATCCTCCACCGCTCCGAGACGCAGCCCGTGCTCTCGCGCGACGGCTCTTCGCACCGCTGGATGCTCGACTCGCTCTCGGTCACGCTCACGCCGCGCGGCGCCGAGCTGGCCGGCCGCTGCGTCCTCGAACTCCTCAAGCGCTTCGACGGCCGGCAGCTCGCGACCTACGGGCTGACGGCCGTCCCCATCCTGCAATCCTGCGTGCTCCAGTCCGGCGGTCGCTACCGCGGGCTGCTCGTGCGTAAAGAACGCAAAGGCCACGGCTCTTTGAAGCTGGTCGAAGGCCCAATCGACCAGTCCGAGCCGGTCGTCCTCGTCGACGACTCGGTCAGCTCGGGGCTCTCTCTGGAGGAGGCCTGCGCGCGGCTCGAAGAGGCCGGGCTGCGCGTCGAGGGCGGCGTCTGTCTCGTGCGCTTCGGCTGGCACGGCGGCTACGCGGCGATGCAGGAGCGCGGCTATCACTGCGAGGCCGTCTACGACATCTGGGACGACTTCATCTATCACATGGAGGGCGAGTACAAGCCCCCGCTCAATCCGACGAAGTGCTTCCCCGAATTCGAGTGGGGGGGCGAGCGCGCGCCCGACGGCCTTCATCCGTCGGCGCTCGCGCGCCTCGCCGTCTCTGAGTTCCTGAAGACGGGCCGCCTGCCGCGCGCGCCGCGTCGGCTCGACCAGGAGTACGACTCAAGCGGCGGCGCGTGGGTCAGCCTGCGCTCGCGCGCGGACGTGCACGTGCGCCACGCGCGCGAAGGCTTCTGGCACTTCCCCGAAGAGGCGAATGGCACGGCGGCCGAAGACCTTCTGCTCGCGTCACTCCTGACGGCGAAGCAGTTGCCACAGGGGGACGAGGGACTTGAGTTGTTGAGTCGGAGCGCGGTCGCCGTCACCTTCTTCCGCAAGCTTGAGCGCTGCGCGCCGGGGCAGCTCGACAACGAGCGTTACGGCATCGTCGTGCGCAGCCTCGAACGCCCGTGGCAGATGGGCGGCGCGCTGCCGCGGATGCCGGGCATCGTCGGCGAGTGGGCGCAGCTCCGGCACGCGCGGCGCAAAAACGCCGGACTCGTCTCGTTCGAGCCTTACGAGATTTACCGACACGAACTCGTCAAGCTCGTCGAGCCGGGCGCGGACTGGCAGCCGACCGGCGTGCCCGCCGGCGCGCGGCCCTGGCACAAGAGTCGTGAAGTCTGCGCGCCGCTCGCGGAGCGCGCACGCGACCTCGTCGTCAGTCAACTAACAGGACAGTGTGAGACGACACTCGCTTTCAAAGATGAATCACGACTCGAAGGGCTCGACTCCTTCTACGTGACCGTCTACGTGCGCGGCCGGCTGCGCGGCTGCATGGGCGGCCGGCCCACGAGGGGTGCCGCGTTCGACGAAGACTTGCGGCGGCTCGCGCGCGCGGCGCTTGAGGACGCGCGCTTCGACGCCGACGCAAGTCCTGTCGAAGTCGACGACGTGGCCGTCAGCGTCTCAATGCTCTTCGACGAGCTGGTCATCGGCAGTTGCTCGCCCGAGGAGGTCGTGCGCTACTTCCGGCACGGGCAGCAGGCTCTGATGGCGTACAGGGACGAGAGCGTCGGGCTTCTGCTCCCGTTCGTCGCGTCCATGCAGAACCTCGACGCCGAAGGGTTCGCCCGGGAGGTTTTGAAGAAGGCGGGCCTCGGCGAGCCGCCCTTCTACTGGTGCCGCTTCGACTGCGCGACGTGGCTCGCGGACGCGCGCGGCACGCACGAACTCGTCGGCGGTTTCCCGCGCGCCGAAGCTTGTGAGCCGGAAGAGTTGGACGCGCTGCTCGCGCGCCGCGCCGAACTGCACACGCAGTATCTGCTCCGGCACCAGAAGCCGGACGGCTCCTTCTACACTGACTACGAGCCTTTCCAGAACAGGCTCTACGAGGGGAGAGACCTGCCTCGGCTCGCGCACGCGGCGTGGACGCTGGCGCGCGCGGCCCGCGTCTTCGGCGGCGACGAATCGAAGGCGGCATCCGAAAGGGCACTTGAATATCTCCTGCGCGCGGCGTCGGAGGGCGAAGGCGAGTTGTGGCTCGAAGTAACGGGGCAGCCGCCGTCGGTGGCGGAGTTGTCCTTCACGCTCCTCGCGCTCTGCGAGTCGAACGCGCTTGAGTCGGACGAGCGCCGCGCGTTATGCGAACGCGCCGCCAGGACACTTTGGAACTGCGTGAGCCTGCCGCACGGCCGCGTGCAGACTCACCGCGAGCCGTCGGCGGCGACGGAAGAGTTTCAGGACTACTTCCCCGGACAGGTTCTGCTCGCGCTCGCGGCGTCGTGCGCGGCGGGCGTCTCACAGGTTGACGAGGCGAGGCTCGAACGCGCCTTCCTCTTCTATCGTCATCGCTTCAGGCACAGACGCGGCTTCGGGCAGGTCTCGTGGTACACGCAGGCCTTCGCGCGCTGGTGGCACGTCACGCGCGACGAACGCTTCGCCGACTTCGTCTTCGAGATCGTCGACTGGCTCCTGACCTTTCAACAGGAGCGCACCGGCGCCTTCATCAACGACCACCAGCCGGAGACGCCCGGCTACACGTCGGCCGTCTACCTCGAAGCCGTCGCGTCGGCCGCGAACCTCGCGCACGAACTCGGCGACGAACGAAGGCGAAGGTCGTACGCAGACTCTTACGCGCGCGGGCTGCGCTTCCTCGACCGGCTCGTCATACAGGAGCGCGACGCCTCGGTGCTGCCGTCGCCCGCCTACGCGTTCGGCGGCCTGCGCCGCGCGATTCACTACAGCGAAATTCGCACGGACTTCGTCCAGCACGCCCTCTCCGCGATTATGGAATACCGTGAAGAGGGCATGAGTTCGGCGGCGGCAGATGAACTGTGCCGCGCGCTTTCATCCTGAGGCTTTATCCCCAAACACCAATCACCGGAGGCAAACGAATGGCGACAAGCAAAGGCTCTGCAAAGAAGAGTGGCGCGAAGAAGGCGGCCGGCAAGACGAGCGCGGCGGCGGGCTCTGTGCCGCCCTACGGCGAGGCGATCCGCGGGGCGGCGGCGCGCGGCGACGCGGCCGAGATGAGGAAGGTGGCGGCGTCGGCGCGGAAGTGGATCAAGGACGCGCAGGCCGCGCTCGACAAGTTGGAGCAGAAGCTCTCGAAGGGCGGCGGCAAGTAGGCGGACATGGAACAGCCGACACGTTTCTTCACCGAAGACGACCGCGAGACCTACCGGCCCGTGCACGTCGTCTGGGAGATCACCCTGGCCTGTGACCTGAAGTGTCAGCACTGCGGGTCACGGGCCGGGCGTCGGCGTCCGGACGAGCTGACGACCCGTGAGTGCCTCGACCTCGTCGCGCAGCTCGCGCGCCTCGGCACGCGCGAGGTCACGCTCATCGGCGGCGAGGCGTACCTGCGCCGCGACTGGGTCGAGATCGTCCGCGCCGTGCGCGCGCACGGCATGGACTGCGCGATGCAGACGGGCGGGCTCCACCTGACCGAAGAGAGAGTCCGCGAGGCGGCCGAGGCGGGGCTTCAGGCCATCGGCGTCTCCGTGGACGGACTCGAAGAGCTGCACGACCGCCTGCGCGGCGTGAAGGGCTCTTTCGCCGCGGCCTTCAAGGCGCTCGGCCTCGTGCGCGAGTACGGCATCGCGACGAGCGTCAACACGCAGATTACCTCACTGGTCTTGCCGGAGTTGCGCGAACTCTTCGACCTCTTCGTCGAGGCGGGCGCGAAGAGCTGGCAGATACAACTGACCGTCGCGATGGGCCGCGCGGCAGACCACCCGGAGCTTCTGCTCCAACCCTTCCAACTGCTCGAACTCATGCCCCTGCTGGCGGAGCTTTTCGACGAGGGCGTCGAGCGCGGGATGCTCATGCAGCCGGGCAATAACGTCGGCTACTTCGGCCCTTACGAATCGCTCTGGCGCGGCGGGGGCGACGACACGGTCTTCTGGCCGGGCTGCAATGCGGGCCAGAACACGCTCGGCGTCGAGGCCGACGGCACGATCAAGGGCTGCCCGTCGCTGCCGACCGTCGGCTACGCGGGCGGCAACATCCGCGACCTGACGCTCGCGGACATCTGGCGCAACACGCCGGAGCTTAACTTCAACCTGACGCGCGCGGGCGAAGAGCTGTGGGGCTTCTGCCGCGGCTGCTACTACGCGGACGTGTGCCGCGGCGGCTGCACCTGGCTCAGCCACTCGCTCTTCGGCCGCCCAGGCAACAACCCTTACTGCCACCACCGCGCGCTCGAACTGGAGGCGCGTGGCCTGCGCGAGCGCGTGGTGCCCGCGCAGCCCGCGCCCGGCCTCTCGTTCGACCACGGCACCTTCGACCTGCTGCTCGAAACCCTCGACGGTCGCGCGGTCGCGTCCGCGCCCGGCTCGGGCCTGGTGCAGATCGGCCGCCCGGCGCGGCCGACTTCGAAGGAGTCCGCAAGACCTTTCAAGGCCGGGCGGAAGTCGCGCGCCGAAGGGAAGTCGCTCGTGCTCTGCCGCGCCTGCGACCGGCACGTGAGGGAGGGGACGCGCGCCTGCCCGTTCTGCGGCGCGGACGTGCGCGCCGCCGAGCGCGCCCACCGGCGCAGGCTCCGCGAAGCGCGGGAGGCGTGCCGGCAGCTCCTCGAACTGCTGCCGCAGGACTAGAGACCGCGCCGCAAGTTTACCCCGAAGCTCATCCATCCAACTTCACACAAGGCCGCATCCAACCGGCACAAGGGAGAGGGAACTGACTCGAAGCTTCCGGCGTCTGTAGCCCGAGGAGAAGGGCGCGACGCCGGACACGGAGAGGTGTGCCAGCACCCCCCTTTGAACGTTCCACTCCGCACTAGCCCTTAAGTGTCAGGCACAGAAGTACGACGCAGGTCTTGCGAGCGTCACACCCGAAGAGGCCATTGATGAGACTCAAGCCGCTCCTCTCACTCACGTTGATTCTGACAACCCTGCTGACCTTCGTCCCGCCCACGTCCCGCGCGCGCGTGACTCAAGAGGGCGAGCAGGCGGACGACGACGCGGCGAAGAGCGGCCTGCGCTTCCGCCTGAGCGAAGGGGAGGAGAAGGTCGAGCGCCCGGCGCCGAACCCGGTCGCCGCCGCCGCGCCCCTGTCGCAAGCCGAGACCGAAAGACTGCTCGCGCGGCTGCCGCCCGTCTCGCGCGAGGCCGGCGACGTGCAGGACTTCAAGCTGCGCGACAGTTCTCTGCCGCCGCCGCGCGCGGGGCAGACCATACGGGCCGCGTTCGCACCGCCCGAAGCGGGCGGGCCGACGCCGCCTTCGAAAACGAACGCGCCGCTCGAAGTGCTGCGCTTCGCGCCGGAGGGTGAGGTCGAACTCGCGCCCGCGCTCAGCATCACCTTCTCGCAGCCGATGGTCGCGGTCTCCTCGCAGGACGAGGCCGCCGCCCACGTCCCCGTCAAACTCACCCCGCAGCCCGCGGGCCGCTGGCGCTGGCTGAGCGCGCAGACGCTCGTCTTCCAGCCCGAGGCCGAAGGCGGGAGGATGCCGATGGCGACCGGCTATTCGGTCAGTGTGCCCGCCGGCACGAAGTCCGCGCTCGGGAACGCGCTCGGGCAGGCGAAGGCGTTCGACTTCTCCACGCCGCCGCCCAAGCTCATCCACTCTTACCCGCGCGGGGAGGGCCTGCCGCGCGACACTCCGATGTTCCTTGAGTTCGACCAGCGCGTGGACGCCGCGCAGGTGTTCGCGCGCCTGAAGACTCAGTCCGCCGGGGGCGCGCGCCTGCGACTCGCCACGCCCGCGGAGGTCGCCGCCGACAAGGAGTTGAGCGAACTCGTCAAGCGCGCGCAAGGCGGGCGCTGGCTCGCCCTGCGCGCCGTGAACCCCGACGGCACGACGCACGACGCGCTCCCGCCGGACGCGTCGGTCACCATCGTCGTCCCGCGCGGCACGCCTTCGGCCGAGGGGCCGCGTACGACCGCGGGCGACCAGAGCTTCTCCTTCAAGACCTACGGCGCGCTCCGCGTCAGAAAGACGGCGTGCGGCTCGGAGAGACGCTGCACGCCCTTCGACGAGATAGGCCTGACCTTCAGCAACCAGCTCGACGAGCACGCCTTCAAACCGTCGCAGGTCACGGTCTCACCCGAAATCCCCGGCGCGAAGATCGGCCTCGCGGGCGACTCGATACAGATCGAGGGCGACAAGCGCAGCAACACGACCTACACGGTCACGCTCGACCGCTCCATCAAAGACGCGTTCGGCCAAACGCTCACGGGCGAGAACAGGTTCAGCTTCAAAGTCACGACCGCGGAGCCGAACCTCTTCGGGGAGGGCGACGGCTTCGTCGTGCTCGACCCCGCGGGCCGGCGCGCCTTCAACGTCTACAGCGTCAACCGCCGCAGGCTGAAGGTCTCGCTCTACAAAGTCGCGCCCGAAGACTGGCCGCACTTCCGCGCCTACGAGGCGATGCGCTACAACGGCGCGGTCGGCGAGAAGGTGAAGGATGCTCTAAGGCCGCCCGGCAGGCTCGTCTTCCAGAAGGTGATCGAGGTGCGGGGCGTGCCCGACGAGTACGTCGAGACTTCCATCGACCTTGCGCCCGCGCTGACGAGCGGCTACGGGCAGGCTTTCGTCAGCGTCGTGCCGGTGGACGAAGGCAGCGCCCCCGTGAACGTCTACGCCTACGGCCCTTCGGACGGCGGCGTCGACTCCTGGGTCGAGGCCACGGACATCGGGCTGGACGCCTTCGTAGACAAGAGCGCGCTCGTCGTCTGGGCGAACGCGCTGAAGGACGGAAGACCGCTTGAGGGAGTCCGGGTGTCGGTCGTCCCCGAAGACCTGAGCGCCGCGACGGGCGCGGACGGCGTGGCGCGCGTCGAATTCGGGGCGCGCGAGAAGAGCGGCGAGCCTCTGCTCGTCGCGCGGCGCGGCGACGACGTTGCCATACTGCCGCAGTCCTACCCGCAGGGCGGCGGGGCCACGTGGCGCCGCACGGACGACGAAGAGTCGCTCAGGTGGTACGTCTTCGACGACCGGAAGCTATACCGCCCCGGCGAGGAGGTGAGCGTCAAGGGCTGGATACGCGACGTCGACCTGAGGCCTTCGGGCGACACCGACATGATTCCGCAGGTGGGCGACGGGGACGAGGCGGTCGCTTACGTCCTGAAGGACTCGCGGGACAACGAGGTCGCGAAGGGGAGCGCGAAGCTGAGCGCGCTCGCGGGCTTCGACTTCAAGCTGCGGCTTCCCCCCACGATGAACCTCGGCGGCGCCAGCCTGGAGCTGAAGCTCCACTCGACGGAGCAGTCCTTCACGCACACCTTTCAGGTGATGGAATTCCGTCGGCCCGAGTTCGAGCTTGAGGCGCGCACGTCCGAGGCTCCGCACTTCGTCGGCTCCGCGGCGACGGTGACGGCGACCGCCAGGTACTACGCGGGCGGCGGGCTGCCCGACACGGAGGTCGGGTGGACTGTGTCGGCCACCCCGACGAACTACACGCCGCCCAACCGCGACGACTACGTCTTCGGCAAGTTCGTCCCGTGGTGGGGCGGCGACGGGGACGTGGGCGAAGTCCAGACACTGGCGTTCAAAGGGCGCACCGACGCGCAGGGGCGTCACACGCTCCGCATGGACTTCGACTCGGTCAGCCCCGCGCGCCCGTCGAGCGTCGTCGCCGAGGCCCGCGTGCAGGACGTGAACCGGCAGACACTCGCCGCCCGCGCGACGCTGCTCGTCCACCCCTCGGAGGTGTACGTCGGCCTCCGGCCCGCGCGCACCTTCGTGCAGAAGGGCGAGGCGTTCGACGTGGCCCTCATCACGACGGACATCGACGGCAAGGCGCTCGCGGGCCGCGACGTCGCCCTGCGCCTCGTGCGTCTCGATTACGTCTACAAGGAGGGCGAGTGGACGCAGCAGGAGACGGACGCGCAGGAGCAGACGGTCAAGAGCGGCGCCGACGCCGTCAACGTCCGGCTGCCCGTGAAGGAGGGCGGGACGTACCGTCTGACCGCCCGCGTGCGCGACGGGCGCGAGCGCCTCAACGAGACGGAGTTGTCCCTGTGGGTCGCGGGCGGGAAGCTCCCGCCGAAGCGCGAGGTCGAGCAGGAAGAGGTCGAGTTGATTCCCGACCGCAGGAACTATAAGGGCGGCGACGTGGCCGAGATACTCGTCCAGTCTCCGTTCGCGCCGGCCGAAGGCGTGCTGACTCTGAGACGTTCCGGGCTCCTGCGGACGGAGCGTTTCCAGATGCGCGAGAACTCATACACCTTGCGCGTCCCCGTTGACGAGGCGATGACGCCGAACGTCCACGTGCAGGTCGACCTCGTCGGCGCGGCGGCGCGCGTGGACGACGAGGGCAAAGAGCGCGCGAACCTCCCGAAGCGGCCCGCTTATGCTTCGGGCGAGATCAACCTCGAAGTGCCGCCCGACGCGCGCCGCCTGAGCGTGAAGGCCACGCCGCGCGCGGCCGTGCTCGAGCCGGGCAAGGAGACGTTCGTCGATGTCGAAGTGAGGGACGCGCAGGGCCGCGCCGTGCAGGGCACGGACACGGCCGTCGTCGTCGTCGACGAGTCGGTGCTCGCGCTCACCGACTACAGACTCGAAGACCCTTTGGGCCTCTTCTACCCGGCGCGCGACGCTGAGACGAGCGACTATCACCTGCGCGAGAAGGTGAGCCTCGCCGACCTCGAAGAGCTGGAGCGGCGCGTCGGCGACGCACACATAGGGGGCGGCGGCCCCGGAGGTGGTGGCGGAGGCGGAGGCGTAGACTATTCTCGGCCGGTCAGTGCCGGCAAACTTCCCGAGGCTCTGGCATACAGAACCGAACAGGCGGTATTGAACGCTTCGGTGGCCGAAGTGGCAGACATAGGGAGTTCCAGAGACGAGGCGCTGATTGAGCTGCGCAAGGATTTCAACGCCCTCGCCGTCTTCGCCGCCTCGCTGCCGACGGACGCCGAGGGGCGCGCACAGGTTCGGGTGAGGCTGCCCGACAACCTGACGCGCTACCGCGTGACGGCCGTCTCGGTCGCGGGCGGCAAGCTCGCGGGCAAGGGCGAGTCCGCGATCACGGCGCGGCTGCCCCTCATGGCCCGCCCGTCCGCGCCGCGCTTCCTCAACTTCGGCGACCGCGCGGAGCTGCCCGTCGTCGTGCAGAACCAGACCGCCCGCCCGCTGAGCGTGAGCGTCGCCGTGCGCGCGACGGGCGCCGAGCTGACCGAGGGCGCGGGCCGCCGCGTTACAGTGCCCGCGCAGAACCGCGTCGAGGTGCGCTTCCCCATCGCGGCGGTCGCGCCGGGCACGGCGCGCTTCCAGGTCGCGGCCGCCGCCGACGAGGGCTCCGACGCGGCCGAGATTTCACTCCCGGTCTACACGCCCGCCACGACCGAAGCCTTCGCCACTTACGGCGTGATAGACGAGGGCGCCGTCGCGCAGCCCGTCAGGGCGCCGGCCGACGCCGTCAGAAGTTTCGGCGGCCTCGAAGTCACGACCGCCTCGACGCAGTTGCAGGAGCTGACGGACGCCTTCATCTACCTCTACAACTACCCCTTCGATTGCAGCGAGCAGCTCGCCTCCCGCGTCCTCTCGGTGGTTGCGCTCAAGGACGTGCTGGCCGCCTTCGAGACTAAAGACCTGCCCTCGCCCGAAGCCATCCGCGCGGCCGTCGGCGCGGACGTCAAGCGCCTCGAGTCTTTGCAGAACGACGACGGCGGCTTCGACTTCTGGCGGCGCGGCCGCCCCTCGGTGCCGTTCGTCTCCGTGCACGTCGCGCACGCGCTCGCCCGCGCGAAGGCCAAGGGCTTCGACGTGCCCGAAGGGATGTGGGAGAGGGCGCGCGGCTTCCTGCGCACCATCGACTCGAAGATTCCGAGCGACTACAGCCCCGAGGCGAAGCGCGCGATTAAGGCTTACGCCCTCTACGTCCGCGCCCTGGCGGGCGACCGCGACGGGGCGGGCGCGCGCTGGCTGATCGCGAGCGCGGGCGGCGTCGAAAAGCTCCCGCTCGAAACGCTCGGCTGGCTGCTCTCCGTCCTCTCCGGCGACGCGGCGTCGGCGAGTGAGGTGAGCGCGATCCGGCGCCACCTCAACAATCGCGTCACGGAGACCTCGAACGCGGCGCACTTCGCCGACGGCTACAGCGACGGTGCCTACACCACCCTGCAGTCAGACCGGCGCGCCGACGGCGTCCTCCTCGACGCGCTCATCGGCGACCAGCCCGCGAGCGACCTCATCCCGAAGCTCGTGCGCGGACTGCTCGGCGGGCGGCGTCACGGCCGCTGGTCGAACACGCAGGAGAACGTCTTCATCCTGCTCGCGCTCGACCGCTACTTCCAGACCTACGAGAAGGCGACGCCCGACTTCGTCGCGCGCGTCTGGCTCGGCGACGCGTTCGCGGGCGAGAGGACGTTCAGGGGCCGCTCGGCCGACCGGCAGCAGCTCGACCTCCCGATGTCGGCGCTCGCCGAGCGCCCGCCGAGCGCGCCCGCCGATTTGACCATCGGCAAGGAGGGCGCGGGGCGTCTCTACTTCCGCATCGGCACGCGGTACGCGCCTTCGAACTTGAAACTCGAAGCGGCCGACTACGGCTTCCGCGTCGAGCGCGTCTACGAGGCGGCGGACGACCCCGCGGACGTGAGGCGCGACGCGGAGGGCGTGTGGCACGTCAAGGCGGGCGCGCGCGTCCGCGTCCGCGTCCGCATGCTGAACCCGGCGCGGCGCTACCACGTCGCGCTCGTCGACCCGATGCCGGCGGGACTCGAAGCACTGAACCCGGAGCTCGCCACGACCGAGCGCCTGCCGGACGGTTCGAGCGAGGCGGCTATTTATCGAAGCGGGCGCGGCGTCCTTGACCACTACTGGTTCTGGCAGGGGCCGTGGTACGAGCATCAGAACCTTCGGGACGACCGCGCCGAAGCCTTCACCTCGCTCTTGTGGGAGGGCGAGCACGAGTACAGCTACTTCGCGCGCGCCACGACCCCGGGCCTGTACGTCGTCCCGCCCGCGAAGGCCGAAGAGATGTACGCGCCGGAGACTTTCGGCCGCGGGCAGAGCGACCGCGTGCGCGTGGAGTGATTGACATGGCAGGGATGATCAGTCTTCGCGCCCGCCCGACTACCAGAACTTCCAACGCGGCTTCTTCTCGGGCGGGCGTGTCGGCGCGAGCCGGCCTTTCAGTAGCGCCAGCGCGGCCTCCATGGTCTGCTCGCTGGCGCCCCGCTCCGGCACGACACACGGGTACATCTTTATCTGGGACAGGTCGAGCTTGTCGCCCGCCTTCTCTATCGCCTGCAGGATCGCGCCCGACTCCGCGTGGTAGACGCAGAGCGACTGAAACTGGTCTCGCTCCATCGTCTCGCCCAGTTGAACGGCGAGGACGCGCGCGCGGGCGTAGGCCGGAATCGACATCAGCGGAACGTCCGTCTCGACCCGGCCGTCGCGCCGGGCGTGGATGAAGGTCGGGGCGTACTGAACCCCGTGCCGCTCGAAGAGCACCCGGCCGAAGGCCATGGTCGCGAAGGCCTCCGTCTCGTGCACGAGGTCTGGGTCGAATCCGCGGCCGACCATCGCCTCCATCAGCTTGTCCACGGAATCGTGGCGGGAGAAATTGTCGGCGAAGTAGATGATGGTTCGTTCGAGCTCGACCCGCCGGCGCAGCTCCGCCGAGTCACGCGGGAACTCGAAGACCGCGAACCGCGTCAGATAGCCTTGCGCGGTGCCGCGCACCCCGGCCGGCCAGTCGGGGTCGTGGTGCGAGACCTCGTGCCCGTCGACTTCCAGGTCGCGACTCCAACCCGCCTCGCCTTTCGAAAGGACGGAAGCCTTCGCCAGGTGGACGCGGCGCGGCGCGGCGGACTCGGCGGCGAAGCGGAACCACGGTTTCGTGTCGTCGAGCGCCGACCCGTCCAGTTCGCCGCCGAACCCGCGCGAGAAAGCCGGCCCGACGTAAGCACGGAGTCCGGGCAGTCCGTAGTCGCCCTGGACATAACCCTTCGAGGCGTCGCCGCCGGCGACACCCGCGCGGCAGGTGTTGCAGACCGGCTTGTCATCCAGCAGAGACTTGATGGGCCCGGCGACGCCCGTGATCCAGATCAGTGCGGCCTCGCCCAGCGCCGCCTCGGGGTCGCCGCCCATCCCGAACACGCAGGCGTCGAGCAGCTCGTCTCCGTACTCGTGCAGCGTCGTCAGGACGTGCGCGTGGACGGCCTTGCCGGCCGCGGCCGGGCCCGGGTCTGCCAGCTCGGCGCGCAGCGTCACGCGCCCGTCAAAGAGCTGAAGCGTGCCGCCCGAGAGGCGAGTCCGGCCGCCGAGGTCGCCCCCGTGCTCGACCACCCCCAGTTCGATCAGTTCGAGCAGGCGCTCGGAGTTATCCATCAAATCTCTCCAGTCGGAAGAAAGGGTTCTGAGCAGGGACGGCGTCTTCACAGTAGCTCGTCACAGTCCAGGTCGCGGTAGGCCGCCACGGCGCACTCCAGACGGTGCCACCAGCCTTCGGGCTTCGTGCCGCGGCTCCAGAGGATGAGCGGCAGCGTCAGGTTGCGCACGACGCAGCGTCGGTAATCGTCCCGCAACTCGTCGAACGAGTAGCCGCCGACGCCGCGCGCGAGCAGGCCGTCGTGATAATACCTGAGCAGGGCCGGTTCGAACTCGCGGCGGCGACTCGGGTACCAATGCAGGGCCATCAGGAAGGCCAGGTCGCGCGCGCCGAGGTCGAGATGCCAGAGCTGCCAGTCGATGAGGAAGGCCGGCCCCGTGCCCGCGCGCGGGAAGAGAACGTTCCCGGTGTGCGCGTCGCCGTGGGCGACCGTGAGCGCGCGCGGCTCGGCCAGACGCAGCCACGGGAGGAGGCGGGAGTTGAAGACCCGTTCGTAGACGTGGCGCACCTCTGTGTTCAGCGCGTCGCCGTGAGCGTCGAAGAAAGCGGGCAGGTGCCCGGCGATGCCCCGCACCATGTCGGTCAGGCCCGCGGGCGTGTGGAGTTCGCCGACGGTTCGGCCCAGCTCGGGTGATTCCCACCAGCGGGCGTGGAGGCCGGCTAAGGCGTCGAGGGCGAGCTCGCACTGCCCGCGGGACGGCGGCAGGGGCCCGGGCGGGTGGTCGTGCGTGGCCCGAAGGTCTTCGAGCACGATGACTCCCGCGTCGTCTTCGCCTTCCTCGACGGCGGCGAGGCAGCGCACCGACGGCGGGACTCCCAGAGCGGGCGCGAGTCGGCGGTAGAACTCAACCTCGTGGCAGACGAGGTCGCCGCCGAGCCCGTGCTCGGCGCGGGGCGTTTTGACGACCAGACGGCGTGGCAGACCGGCCGGGGCGTCGGCGGAGTAGGTCGCCGTCAGGAAGGTGAGCGTCGAGGTGATGGTCTCGACCTCGGGTTCGGCGCGCAGTCCTGTCACGGCGCCTTGCGGGAGTGCGCCGGAGAGGCGCAGCCGGCGCGTGAGGGCGGCCGCTGTTAACGACGAGTCGCTCATACTCCTGACAGCATCTCGCCGGGAACCCACGCCCCGTGAAAGCCGTAGGGCACGCGCGCCGGAATCAGCACGCGGGCCAGGGGCGGCGCGCCGAAGTCCCGCGCCTCGATGACGATTAACTCGCTCGTGCCTTCCCCTTCGTCGCGCACGTAGGTCAGGAGCCAGCCGTCGTCCTCCGCGCCGGCTCCGGGGCGCGGCACGAAGACAGCCTCACCGCCGAAGCGCCCTTTGCCGAAGCCGTGGCGGTCGCTCCGGCCCCGCTCAAGGTCATACTTGAAGAGTTCGTTCACCCCTTGGATGTTGAGGGCGTAGCCGTAACGCGTTCGGCTTCCCAAGACTCCTTCGTTGGCCCTCGGGAAATCGGCGGGCGCGTCGTCGAGCGCCTCTTCCCGCGCCGCGCCGGTCTTCATGTTCAGACGCCATTGGTACATCACGGGCGCGAACTCTCTGCCGATGGGCGTGCCGTCGCCCGCCTGCGCGTCCGGCGGCATGAAGAACGCCTCGGGGAACCCTTCGGTGCGGCAGGCGAGCAGTACCACGTCGTCGTCCTCCTCGTAGGCGTTCAGCGTGTGGAAGACGTAGCAGGGTGAGACCTCGAACCACTTGATCTCTCTGCCCTCGCCGTACCGGGGCAGAACCCCGAGGCGCGCGCCCAACTCCGGCTCGAACTTCAAGAGGGGCTGCCCCCGCAGCATGCGCCTGACGCTGACGGTCAGAGGCGTGTCCACGAAGATTGTGTGCCGAGGGGTGATGGCGAAGTCGTGCATGACGGCTGTGCGCGTGACGTCGATGGCGGTGGTGTGGACGACCTCCCCCTGCTTGTTGACCACGCCGTAACGGACGGACGGCCTGAACAGGCTGTTGCCGAAAAAGAGCATCTCCCCCGTCGCCGGGTCTACCTTCGGGTGCGCCGTGAACTGATTCTTGAGCCGCCCGCCGAAGGTGTGCGCGCAGACCGTCTCAAGGTCTGGGACTCGAACCTCGTGCGGCTCGCCGCCTTCCCAGAGCGCAAGCAGCCGCCCGTCGTGACAGACGAGCGCGGTGTTCGCAGTGTTCTTGATCAGGAGGGCGCCTTTGACGAAGTTCCGCAGCACGCGCAGCAGGGCGTTGACGTTGAGCGGGTCGAGGAAGCTTGGGTACAGAGCTTTGCCCGCCGCGCGTTCGGCCTTCCAGCCCGCCGTCCGGACGTAGCGGTTGCGGTAGCTCGCGCGGCCGTCGCTGACGCGCACCCCGTGGAGCATGCCGTCGCCTTCGAACACGTGATAGTGCTTAACCGGCGGGAACTGCGGGTTGGGGCCGTTGCGCACGAACATGCCGTCCAGCTCCGGCGGCAGCTCGCCGACCACGGTCAGGTCGTCCGCCGTCACCTCTTCACAGACGGGGGCGAAGTTGCCTCGCAGGAAAGGGTTCGCCGCGGCCGGAGGGTCAGACATACCCCAGAACCTCAAGCACCTTGAAGCGGGACGCCAGCGGGAACGACTCCGATTCGTGACACCACTCGCAGCGGAAGTTAACGTCCTGACAATAGCTGGTCGGTCGCAGTAAGTCGGGGGCGGACGCGATTCTCGACTTCACCAACTCCGCCGCCGCCTCAAAGTCTGAGGGCTGACCTTCTTTCCGGTATTCGCCCCAGAGCTTTCGGGCCACGTCCACGTCGGCCACCGCGGAGAGCGCGTCGAAGCGTTCGACGTATTTCGGGTCGACCGCCTCGCCCTCGGTCACGCAGTGGATTATCGACAGCAGCTTCGCCAGAAGGTCTTCGGCCGACACCAACCTGCAAGGTATCTCCCCGACGGCGGAATCTACCAGGCGCTCCGCCAGCGAGTCCGAGCCGGGGCCGAAGACCTCGACCCGCGTGCGGTGCTCTTCGTCAACCAGTTGCAGTAGAACTCTCCCGCCCCCGCGTTGAGGGTGGAAGTGGTTGACCAGGAAGTCCCGGCCCACGCCGGGGCCGATGCCGGACGGGCCGCGGAGGCCGACGGTGTCGATGTCGTTGAGGTGACTCTTCGACGGCCGCCTTCCTTTATGAAGCAGGTGCCAGCCGGCGGCTATGCTCCCGGTGAGCACGACCGGCTCGGCGAGGTGTCGGGCCAGTTTGGAGAGGGTGCCGACGCCTCTGGAAACGTCTTCGCTCGTGAGCAACAACTCTCGGAGGAGACTGTCACCCGCCGTCGGTGGTCGAGCTTTACCCATAGCCGTTACCGCAGCCCTCAGGCCGTGAGGGTTTCAGTTCGCGTAGAGCGCGACGCCCCAGAAGTTGATCTCCGGGGGCGGCGCGTTCCAGTTGTCGAACGAGTGCGACTCGTCCGACTTGTAGTGCAGCCTGTACCTCCCGGCCGGCAGGCTCAACGTCGCGTCGACCTTGCGGTTCTTCTCGGCCCCCCCGGCGTGTGAGGTCTCGGCCGCCTTCATCTCCCAGACAACCTTCCCCGTCTCGGCGTTCTCGATCCAGCCGTAGTCGAACATCTGCCCGCCCCCGCCCTCGCCCTGCGCGAAGACGCGCACGCTCGTCTCGCGCGGCAGGGTGAACTCGGCCACCTTGTCCTCGTTGTCAGTGACCTCGGATATCTTGGCGACGGCGGCCTTCTTCGTCAGCTCTTCCGGCAGGGGCTTCGAATACAACTCGGCGTAGGCCCGCATCAGCCGCCGCGCGTCGTCCCGCCGGCCGACGCTCGTCATCACGCGCGTCCGCACCTGCAGCTCCTTCCGGTACACGTCCGCGTAGGGCGACTGTGCGAGCCGGGAGAGTTGAGCCTTCAGCTCTGCGGGCGCGGACTGCCAGTTGACCTCGGGCGCGGGCGCGCCGAACTTGTCGGGGAAGACGAAGGTCTTCAGGAAGGCCAGGCCCACGGGCGAACTCAGCACGTCGCCCGCGCCGAGGTCGGTCGGGCGGCTCAGGTTGTCCGTGTTCGCCATGGCGATAAAGGTGAGGTTGCGTTCGGGCACCTTGAGGATGAGCGACGAGTTGCCCGTCCAGTAGCCGTAGTGCCAGATGAGGCGCGTGCCCCTGTAGTCCTGCGTGAACCAGCCGAGGCCGTAAGGCAGCGCCTCGCCCTTCGTCGAGGTGAACGGGGTGAAAGCGAGCTGCTGCGTCTCCTTCGTCAGGAAGCGGTGCTGGTCGATTGCGATGTCGTACTTCGCCATGTCGAGCACGGAGGCCATCAGCCCGGCCGCCGTGCCGAAGTAGGTCGGGTACTTGATCCTGACCGGGTTGAATTTGTCGTCGAGCCCGTAGGCTTGCGCCAGCGTCTTCTGCACCGCGTCGAACCTCTGCCGCCACCTGTCATTGGCGAGCGCCGCGTTCGGCGGCGAGAGGTGCGAGTGGACGAGCTTCCAGACGCCGTCCTGCCTGTTCCAGACGAAGGAGGCGCGCCAGGGGCCGTCCGGGCGGCTGCTCCCGTTCGGACGGCTCACGGTGCCGCCGAAGAAGCCGGTGGCGAGGGCCGTGTCGCCGTAGGCGGCCACCTCCAGGTCGCGCATCTCGAACTTCAGACGCACTCCCGACTTGAACGCGCCGCGGAGTTCTTCGATGTCGACTATGTCGCCGAGGAAGCCGCCCTCGCCCTGAAAGCCGTTCCGCTGCGCGGCGAGGCGGCGCTCGATCTGCTCGACGTTGCCGTTGTTGTAGCCGGCGAGTAAGTCCGCCACCGCCTCCCTGACTTCCTGTTCGGCCCGCGGGTCGCCCGCGCCCGGCGACTTCGTGTGCAGGGTGGGCGCGAGGTTCGGCGCGCTCTCGCTCATGCCGAGCGGGTCGAGTATCTCTTCGATGAGCAGCTCGCCGAAGGACTTGCCCGCGGCCTTCGCGATGACCTTGTCCAGCTCGCCGAAGCGGTTGCCGTTGTAGCTGTAGTGCTCGCCGGGATTGCCCTCGGAGGTGTGCGAGAGCAGGTGCTTGACGCGGATGACGCCGTCGCTTTCGAGGTTGACGCCGTACTTCGAGACGGGGTCGTCGAGGTTTATCTTGCCCTCCTGCACGAGCCGCATGACGACGGTCGAGGCGAACGTCTTCGTCAGAGAGGCGAGGTGGTAAGGCGTGTGCTCCGTGGCGGGAATCTGCTTCTCCAAATCGGCGTAGCCGAAGCCCCTGGCCCAGAGGACTTTCTGGTCTTTCACGACGGCGGCCGAGAGGGCGGGGATTTTGAGGTCTTGCCGCAGGGACTCCAGCGCGCTCTCGAGTCCGGCCAGGCGCGCGGCCTCTTGAGGGGCGGCCGCCTGCCGCGCGTGGAGCGCGGGCGCGAAGCGTGCGCCCCACGCGAGGCTCAGGGCCGCGATTAGGCACCAGGAGGTGTGCCGGCGCAACGTGCCGGCCTTCCACGTCAGGGTGTATCTCATCTCGAGTCCTCCATGTTGCGGCGTGTGTGAACTGAGGGCCGCGCCCGAGTTTAATCCTTCGGGACGGAGAACTCTATCTCATTCTTACGGCGTCTTCTGCATCGTGACCATCACCATCGGCGAGTCGCCCGCCGTACGGCTGTAGGCGACCCAGTAGCCGGCCCCCGCTTCGCCCGTCTACTTGCTTCGGCATCCGTCCGGTGATATAAGCGCCGACAGTTGCCAGACGAACGCCCGGACGGACTCACCTTGGGCGCTCTGCCCCGCACCCGGGGCGGACTCGACTTTTGAACTCATGACGAGACACTGACGGCGTGCCGGCAGGGGACGCCGAGGGGGATGGCGTACCGCGTATGCGTGTAGGTAGAGCCGTGTGGACACATCTGAGGTTGGCGACCGCCGCGTTCGCCGTTCTTGCCTTCCTGACGCCTTCGGCGGCGCAGAGCCCCGAGCCGCCGAAGGCCGGAGACGAAGAGGTGGTGAAGGTCGGGACTGACCTGGTCACCGTCAACGTCTCCGTGACCGAGGGCGGCAAGCGCCCGGTCGCGGGGCTGCCGGCGTCGGCCTTCGCCGTCTCGGACGAAGGGCGCGCTGTCAACCTCGACTTCTTCGAGAGTCAGGGGCCGACCAGCCTCGTCTTCGTCGTCGACACCTCCACCTCGATGAAGTACGAGAAGTGGGGGAAGCTGCAGGCCGCCCTCAAAAAATTCCTCTCCCGCGCCCGCGAGGGGAACGACTACACGCTCGTCGCGTTCGCCGACCGGCCGCGGCTCGTGGCCGAGTCGGTCGGCGCCGAGAAGCTGTGGCAGAGCGTCCTGGCCCTGAAGCCGGACGGCAACACGGCGCTCTACGACGCGATGCTGCTCGGGCTGAAGGCGCTGGGGCGGGCTCCCCACCGGCACAGGGCGCTCATCCTCCTCTCCGACGGGGAGGACAGCGCGAGCCGCGCCGCACTCGAAGACGTCCGGTCGGAGGCGCTGGCGCGCCGCGCCACCGTCTACGCGGTCGGCATCACGCGCGACCTCTACCCGAAGTTCCAGCCCAACACGGAGGAGTTGAAGGGGAGGGAGATTCTGAAGCGGTTGGCGGCGGCGACGGGCGGCCTCTCCTTCTTCCCCGAACCCAAAGAGATCAGCGGCGTGCTCGACCGTCTCAACGACGACCTGCGCGGTCAGTACACGCTCGGGTACTACGCGGTGGACAAGGCGCCGGGCTGGCGCAACATCCAGGTGAGTCTCACGCCGGCCCCGCGGCGTTTCCAACTCCGCTACCCGCAGCGTTACCTGAAAAGGTCGGACGAAGAGCTTGCCCGGGCGGACGTTAATTCAGAGATGCAGGCCGCGAGCGCGAAGGCCGAGAGCGGCCCGCCGGCTCTGCCCGAACAATCGTCTGCGCCGGAACCTTCGCCGGAAAAGGTGACGGAAGTAGCACAAGCGAAGGTGACGGAAGCCTCACAGGTGAAGGAGCCCGAACCTTCACAGGAGAAGGGAAGCGACGCGCCGGTCTTAACACAGGCGTCCGTTCCCGCGTCGGGCGCGGCCCCGGTGCCTGCCCCGCCCCCCACCCCGACCCCCGCGCAGGAACGGGGCGATAAGCAGGAATCCGAGAACGAGCGCGTGTCGGTTACCACCGCCGAAGTCCAGGTCGACCTGGTCGTCAAGGATAAGAAGTACCGCCTGGTCAAAGACCTCGAACCCGGCGACGTCGAAGTGTACGAAGACGGCGTGCGCCAAGACCTCGGCTCGCTGCGCCTGTTCGCCGGAGAGACGGCGGAGGGCGGCGGCGGCACGCCCCGCGCGCAGGGCGCGGCGAACCGCGCCGACGCGCCGCGTGCGGGCGGCTCTGCCCTCAGGGGCAACACGGTCGCCCTCGTCTTCGACAGCCTCTCGCCCGCGGCGCGCAAGCTCGCCCACGACGCGGCGCTCGCCTACGCGGACACCAGCATGAGTCCCGACGACTCCGTCGGGGTCTTCGCCACGGGCCTCTCGCTCAAGGTCGTCCAGCAGTACACGAAGGACAACAAACTCGTCCGCGCCGCCATCGACAGGGTCGGCACGCAGGCCGACCCGTTCTCCTCCGGGGGCAAGTCCGGCCGGGAGCAGATGCGTGACCTCAGCGACAGGCTGGTCGAGGTCAATGATTCTTTGCGGGGGATGACCGGGCGGGACGGCGACGAGTTCGCGGCCCTGAAGACCGAGCAGCTCCAACTCCAGATGACGCGCCAGACGCTGGAGAGCTTCGAGACGATGGAGCGCACCCTGCAAGGCCGCGCGACCGCGACCGCCCTGCTCGCCATCGTCAACTCGATGCGCGACCTGCCGGGCCGCAAGGCCGTCCTCTTCTTCTCCGAAGGCGTGGCGATCCCCGCGGACGTGCAGGCCCTCTTCCGCTCGGTCATCGCCACGGCCAACCGCGCTAGCGTCTCCATCTACGCGGTGGACGCGGCGGGCTTGCGCGTCGAGAGCGCACGGGCCGAGACGCGCAAAGAGATCAACGCGCGGAGCCAGCTGCGGATGGAGACGCTCAACGACGACAGGCTCGACGGGCCGATGACCAAAGACCTCGAGCGCAACGAGGACATCCTGCGCCTGAACCCCGAGAGCGGGATGAACCAGCTCGCCGACCAGACCGGCGGCTTCCTCGTCCGCGACACCAACGACCTCAAGGGTCGCATGGCGCAGATCGACCAGGACATGAGCGGCTACTACCTCATCTCGTACACGCCGAAGCGGCACGAGAACGACGGGCGCTTCCACTCCATCGAGGTCAGGCTCAAACGCTCCGGCCTGATCGTCCAGGCCCGCAAGGGCTACTTCGCGATAGACCCGAGCCTCGCCTCGCCCGTGCTCGAATACGAGGCCCCGGCCGTCGCCCTGGCCGGGGGCGGGAGCCGCCCGCGCGACATCGCGATACGCGCCGCGGCCCTTTCGTTCCCGGAACCGGCCCGGCCCGGCCGCGCCGCCGTCGTCGCCGAAGTGCCGGCCAGCGCGGTCACCTTCGCCACGGACGAGAAGAAGAAAAAGCAGTACGCGACCGACTTCACAATCCTGGCGCTCGTCAGGGACGCGCGGCGTCAGGTCGTCAGGAAACTGAGCCGCCAGTACCGCCTGACGGGGCCGCTCTCCGGGCTCGAAGCGGCGCGGCAGAGTCCCGTGCTCTTTTACGGCGAGGCGGAGCTTGAGCCCGGAGAGTACACGGTCGAGACCGTCGTCTACGACGCGCTCAACCGGAAGGGGGGCGTGAGTACGTCACGTCTGGAGGTGCCCGAACCCGACGCGGCCGCGCCGCAGCTGAGCAGCGTCTCCATGTTCGAGCGGGCCGAGCAGTTGAGCCCGTCCGAGCAGAAAGGTGACAACCCCTTCCGCAACGGGGCGCAGCTCTTCTACCCGAGCCTCGACGAGTTGCCGCGCGTGAAGGTCGGCGGCCAACTGCCCTTCTTCTTCACTATCTATCAGCCGGCGGGGAAGGCCGACACCCCCCCGCAAGTCTCCATCGAACTACTGCGAGGCGGGCGGACGGCCGGGCGGGCGGGCCTGCCGCTGCCCAAGCCCGACGCGCAGGGGCGCATCCAGTATGCGGGCGCGCTGCCGCTCGACAAGGTCGGCGAGGGCAGTTACGAGCTGAAGGTCATTCTCACGGCCGGACAGCACACCGTCTCGCGCACGTTACGATTCGCGGTCGGCGGCGTCGCCCAGTAAGCCGCCGACCGGAGGATTCCGCCATGCGTAATGGCTCGCACCGCAGGGTCGGCCTCGCCCGTGCGGTTCTCGCGACCGTCATCGGCACGAACGTCTTTGCCGGCGGTCAAGACCAGAGCCCCGCCGTCCGGCAGAAGACCTGCACAGCTATTACCTGTTGAGCTACGGCCCGCAGAACCAGAACTACGACGGCCGCTTCCGGGAGGTCGAGGTCAAGGTCAAAGCCCACGTTTATCCGACCATAAAGACCAGCTCCTGAATTTATCCTCTTGAATCTTTCCATCTGGGGATCATGATGCCTTCACGGATTAAGCGCTTCGCCTTGTCGATTGCCTGGGCGGATGCCTTTGACTCCTCCGTCGCATTCGGTTTCGGCCGGTTGGTGTTCGTGCCGGAAGATTCCGCCCTGCTATTTTTCAACTCGTCGTAAGTCGCCAGGGCCTTCTCTAAATCCGCCTGTTCGTCGTCACCTACCAGCCCCTTCAAGTCGGTCACGAGAGCCTGGAAGCCCTTATCTTTATATTCGGGATACAGGCTGGCGGCATACTCGCCGTTATTTTTATCCAGGCTTAGCAATACCCCGTCGAACACGTCGTACGGGGGGAGGGGCTGGTGACCCTGTTGCGGCTTATCCAGGTATTTAAGCGAGCCGCCGACTCGATTGCGTATCTCCCGGTCGAGCTTGCGTATCGCCTCCGTTCTTTGCGACAGCTCCTTGTTCTGAGCTTCGCGAGACGCATACATCCAACTGATGAAGCCCACCAGTATTGTAGATAAAAACCAAAGCACTAAAGGCTTGTTAAAAACCTCCCAGAGCCTCTGCCCTCCTGAAGGGCCCGGCTTCTCTGCTTCGAGTTCCCGCCGGACTTCCTGCCGGTATACCTCTTCTTCGCGTATCCGCTTTTTATCGTCTTCAGTCAGCATACGGGTCGACCTTTCTGAATGATAAAAAAACTGACGCGGAGGCGGGCCGCGGCGGCGGAGGTCGCCTCGGCCCTCAACGCCACGAGAAAAGGTGGAAGACTTCTCTAGGCGCGCGGTCGGTGTGAAGGACTGGTTAGGCCGCTGGCGCGACGTGACTCTTTTCAGACACCCAACACGACCCTGCCTTTACCGGCGGAGGCAATGCGCTCCAGTTGGTCTGTCGGTTTATCGCCTACATTCAGCAGTGTGACGGTCACGCCCGCTCTCGCCGCGGCTTCCGCCACTGTCACCAACTGGGACGTGACCTTCCCGCTTGCGTCAAACGTCACACCTCCGCCCGCCCTGATGATGCGGAGGATTTGCTCGATAGTTTTCCCCGTTCCGTTCTCTTGCATCTCTGTGCCTCCTCGGTTGGGATTCGACGTGAGACCCTCCCTACTTACGTTTGCGCGCGTACCCCCACTGGCCCTCCTCGAAGCAGAAGTCGAAGGAGGGGTCGGACTTCACGAGCAGCTCATAAACCTTCCGCACCTGGGGCGTCAGTCTCTCCTCCGCGGGCATCGCCTGAACGCGCGGGCTCTCCCTGACCGCCTCGCCCTCGTGTGTCCAATCCAGGTCGTCGAAGATGATCCACCCCCCCGGCCTCAACAGTCTCGCGACGAGGAAGAAGGCAAACCCGGTGGAGAACCAATTGTGCCCGCCGTCGATGTAGCAGAAATCGAACGTGCCCTGTAACCCTTCCTCCAGGAACTTCATGAGGCGCCAGTTGTAGGAGGTGGGCTCGAAGTAATACGTGACCCACGCCCCCAGCCCCACGCGGGTCAAGACCTCGCCGATGTTCGGCTGCAGGTTGCGCGCCCCCTCAAGGTCTATGGTCGTGAGCGAGCCGCGGCCGAGTTGCTCGATGGCCCCCGCGATGTAGGCGCTCGAAACCCCGTGGTAAAACCCGAGCTCAAGGCATCTCTGCAGTCCGTGAGTTTGAATGAAGTTGAAGACCTTTTCGCCCTCCTCCGGGAGCATGTAAGGCAGGTCGCCAAGTTCCTCTGTAATCGCGTTGGGTCGCATTCGAAAGGTGCGGGCCGGCCGTAGCGCTTGAGTTAGAGTTCCGTGTGAGCGGGGGAATCCTATACCGCCGGCCGCCCCGGCCGCAAGAAGAATACTGAGGTCGGCGGCGGCAATATTAATCTTGACAGAACAGGCCCCGAGGCGTACTAAAGTGTCGGCGGGAGTCGCCCGACTCGGTGACGTGCCGAGAGGCGCGAGACTCCTCCCGGTGACATCACTAGGAGTGACCCCTCATGTTCAGCATCAACACGCGCATCGACAGCAACGGCTTCTGGTATCTCATCGAGGTGGGGCAGGAGGCTTCGTACTCCTTCAGCTACTTCGCCCTCGGCTCACAGAATAAGTTCTGCTCCGGCGAGATCGAAGGGCACACCGCCCACTCCCAGGGCTGGCAGTTCTGCGGGGTCAGCTTCCCGATTCTCCACCTCGGGATCACCAGCTTCAACGTCGAGGAGGCCGCGGCCGCCGAAGTCGCCGAGCAGCCCGCCGCCGACGTGCAGACCCTGGCCGCGGTCGATATCTCGCGGAGGAGGATGATCAACCAGACGGTCTCGACCCTCCTCGTGGGCGGCGCCTTCGTCTCGTCCCTGATGGGGGCGAGCCCGTCGGCACACGCGGCCCCGGCGCGGCAGCAGACCTCCCCCTATCACTCTCCCTATTACAACCCCTACCACCCGCCCAGACGTTGAGCGCACGCGGCGACTACGGGGCGCCGTAAATCTCTCCGATGTGGGGCAGACGCCGGCCCACTTCGCGGAGGATGCGCGCGTGCTCTTCGCCGCCGAGCCTGTCCCCCCGGCGGGTGATCTTCTCGAAGTCGATCAGGCTGTGGCTCAGGATGGCCCCGGTCGCGTTCTCTATCCCTAAGACCTCCTGCACCTCGTCCAGCACCCGCGCGGGCGCCGAGACTAAATCCTCGAACCTGATTTCGACGTAGTTGGGGAACCGCTCTTTGGCCTCCAGCACGGCGCCGACCCTGTCGCAGTACCACTCGATCCCCTCCGCCAGAGTGTCCGGCCCCCAGTCCTGCTCGATGTAGGAGAGGATCACGTCCTGCGGCCTGCGGACGATGTGGATGAAGAATGCTTCCGGCTGGAGCAGCCGCAGCTCGGGCAGGTACAGCGCGAGGGCGGGGGTCTTGTGCGCGATGTACCGGCTGCCGTCCCGCAGCATCTGCAACCTGTGCAGGTAGCCGAGCCACCTCCGGGTGGCGTCGAGCAGGGGCTCCCCGCTCCTAATCCCCTCGGTCAGAATCTTCTCCCAGGCGAAGAGGGCCTCCTCCTCCGTCAGCCTCCAGTTGTACTCGGTCGAAGGGAGCAGGGCGTGGCGGATCGTCTCGCGCTGACTGTTGAGCAGCCCGCCGCCCGGCACGGCGTTGTTCCTGATGCACTTCAGCAGGAAGACGAGGCTGTGGACTTCGAAGATGGAGGCGATGTCCGGGTGACAGTCCAGCAGCTCGGCGATCAGCGTCGTCCCGCACCGGCCGCTGCCCCCGATGAAGATGACCTTCTCCGTGTTCATCTGAAGGGGTTGCACACCTCCAACGCCGGCAGCCCGCCGAGGCGCGCGAACTCGTCGGCCGGAATCGGCCGGATCCCCGCGCGCCGGCACGCGCCCAGCAGCCATTCGAGCGCCGCGGCGGTCTGCTCGGGGTCGCCCGTCCCGTCGTGGAACAGCAGCACCTTCCCGCGGGCGCCCTCCGAGGCCAGCTTGATGATGACGTCCCGCTCCGTGTTCGCGCCCCAGTCCTCCGAGCTCGCGCTCCAACCGACCGGGGTCAGCCCGAGGGACTGACACGCCTGCGCGTAAGAAGGGCTGAGCTTGCCGTACGGCGGCCGCGCGTACTTCGGGGTCGAGCCGGTCACGTCGCGGACGGCGTCGAGGGAGTTGGACAACATCCGCGTCACGTCGTACGAGGTCAAATAACTGCTGTCGGTGTGCGTCCAGCTGTGCACCCCTATCTCGTGGCCGCGGCGCGAGACCTCCTTCACCACGTCGCCGTACGTCCTGACCTGGTGTCCCATCAGGAAGAAGAGCGCCGGCGCGCCTTGCCGTTCGAGCACGTCGAGGATGAGGCGCGTCCCGAGCGGGTGGGGGCCGTCGTCGAAGGTGATGAGGCAGTAGTCGCGGGCGGACGCCGCGCCCGCCGGGGCCGCGCCCTCCGCACGGGCGCGGGCGTACTGCTCCTTCGCCGCGGGCGTGAAGAAGTGCCGCGCGGGAGGGCTGAAGTAAGACTCGTCCTCTAAGAGTTGTTCGACGTGCCCGGGGTGGGCCGTCGCGAGGAGTCTCACCGCGGCGTGGTTGTTCGCGCCGCGCGCCTCGTCCGTCGGGTGAACCTGGTGAAGCGGTTCCGCCTCCGGGGCGCAGACGATCCCGACGCCCGCCTCCTGTAACCTGATTCCGAACTCCCAATCCTCCATCGACTTCAGGCGGTCGTCGAAGCCGCCGGCGCGCTCGAAAACCTCTCTCGACATCGAGACGCTGCCGGTGCTCAGCCGCGTCCAACGGTGCTTGAACCCGCGCAGCTCCTCGCCGAACTCCAGGATGATCTCGCCCCACTTCGCCAGCCAGTAGTCCGTGTACGCGACCTGCTGCGCCTCGGCCCAGACGCCCGAGGCGGCCTCGCGATCAATCGCCCAAAACTCTTTCTCCCCGACGAGTGCTTCGGCCGCGGGGAGGAACATCTCGTCGAAACGCAGGATGGAGAGCAGCTTCTCTTTGTGCCTTCTGGGGATCGCGGGCGTGACGTGGGTGAAGGCCCTCCGCCCGAAGACGCAGCCGACGACGGCGGCCGCGCCCTCCGTCTCCGCGTGCCGGTTCGTGTGTCGGGTCAGGACGTCCGGGGGGACGATGTGGTCGGCGTCCGAGAAGAAGAGCATCTCGTACCGCGCGGCGGCGGCCCCCGCGTTCCGCGCGCGGGCGGGGCCTTGCGCCGCGTCCTGCCGGACGACTTTAACCTTCGAGGGGTCGAGGGCGATGACCGGCCGCAGGTCTTCGCCGGACGCGTCATCCACGACGATGAGTTCCCCCGCGTGTTCGGCGAAGTCGCTCTCCAGCCAAGACCTCACCGAAAGCCGCAGCAGGTCGAGTCCCTGGCGGAAGGGGATGACGATGCTCCAACTCAAGCGCCCCTTCGGCGGGCGGCGTGGCCCCAACTCGCCGTGCAGGAACCCCCCGTCGAAACGGTAAGACAGCTCGCAGCGGCGTCGGACGGCTTGGTTGTAGAGGATCGCCAGTTTGGCGGAGGCCGTCATGAGCGGGTTGAATCTGGAGAGCGAGTTCGGGTTGTACTGACAGTGGTAGAGCGCCTTCCCCAGCCACCTCACCTCGTAGCGCTCACTCACCGCCGCGAGCGTCAGCCTGTCCTCGTAATACCTCCCCGAGTGTCCGTCCGCCACGCTCCACCCGCCCACGGCGAGCAGGCTCTCCTTCCGGTACGCGCGGGGCGCCTGGCAGTATTCATAGCTGAAGTATTCGGCGTACGATTCGACCTGTCGCCCCCTCTCGGCCACGACCCCTTTACCATTATGGAAGAGGATGTCGCCGTACACCGCCCCGACCTCCGGGCTCCCGGCGAAGCCGGCGCAGACCTCTTCCAGCGCGTTCGGTTCGAGCCAGTCGTCGGCGTCGAGGTGCACGATTATCGGGGCGGTGCTGTGCGCGAGGCCGAGGTTGAGCGCGTTCGCCAGACCCAGGTTTTCGGAGCAGGAGTAGAGCCTGACCCTCGCGTCGTTAATGAAGGGGCGGACGTAGCCGACCGAGTCGTCCGTCGAAGCGTCGTCTATCAGGATGAGTTCGAACCGCTGCACCGACTGCAAGAGGACGCTCGAAACGGCCTTCACGATCATCCCCCCGGCGTTATAGAACGGGACGAGGACGGTGACGGCGGGGCTCCACGCGGCCGTTATTCGAGGGACGAAGATTTCATAGTCCCAGCAGTTACGGTGGAGGCCCAGTTGAATCCTGACGGACTCTTTATCGTGAATCTCGACGTGCGGCGTGCCGTGCAAGCCTTTGACGACGGCCCCGACGGACGCGCCGAGGGGCATCACCCAGGCGTAACCCGCCCGGAACCCCCGGAGGTCGGCCACGATTTGCAGGAACTGTTCCTCGCACGAGCCGGCGATCTCCAACTGATACCTGTGCGACTCGAGCAGCCTGTCGAAAACGTAACACTCGAGTTCGGGGTGCTTCTCGCCCAGGAGCCTCCAGCCCTCCCGCTGTTCATCCCTCGAATGTATGGAGCGGGGGTGTTCGACGTGAATCACTCTCACGTCACGCTCATACCGGAACGCGCAGCCCGCCTTGAACAGCCTGTAGGCGAGGTCCATATCGTGACACCTGAACCCGGAGTCGTCGAACCCGCCGGCCTCGAAAAATATTCCCCGGGGAACCGAGGCGTTACAACTGTACCAGGCGTCCCAGCTCACGGACTCGGCGGCGGGCCAGTCCACCCTCGCGTCCACCTTCGCCGCCGCGTCCAGTTCGTCGTACGACTCGTAAAAACCCTCCTGAAGCATGTCCCAACGTCTGGCGGGTAACTCGGAGGCGTAGCCGCACACCGCGACCCGCGCTCCCCCGCGCAAGGCTTCGAGGTGTCTGTCGAGACAGTTCGGGTGGAGCACGCAGTCCGAATCTATAAAGACCAGGTACTCGCCTAAGGCGACCTGCGCCCCCGCGTTGCGGCATAAGCCGGCGGAGTGTCCGTCGAACCCCTCCCGGCGATTAAAGCGCACAAGGCGGAGGCTGAACTTGGTGTGGAAAAGCTTCGTGATTTTGTCGGCCCGGTGGTCGCCGTCCTCGACAATGATTACTTCAAATTTGGTCGGGTCTAGAGACTGTTGCTGTAGCGACTGGAGGAAGTACTTAAAATTCTTCGACCCGTTGAAGGGGGCGACGACGCTGATGAATTCTGGTCTCATAGGGGTAGAGAGGTTGCTTTGTCGTCTTGAGGCCGGCCTCGTGCGGATCATACTACCGTGCCCGCCGAATCAGAAGGTTTCGACGGAGCCACATCCGTCCCGTCAGAGGTTGAGCACGTTGACACCTCGCCCCTCCGCTAATATTCTTCCCCGCGCGGAAACCCCGAGGTGAATGTGTACATCAAGAATCTGTTCGCGACCTTTCTGTGTATCGCCGCCTGCGCCACGCCCTCTCCCGCCCGGGCCGCGCCCGGCCGGGAAGATGGTTTCGCGCGGGCCTATCAGGAGTTCAGGACGGGTTACCTGGCCGCGCTGCGTAAGGAAGGCTTCGTCGGCTCGAGCTTCTACTTCGTCCGCGACAACAAGGTCGCCGCGCGCGAGTTCTACGGACTCGCCGACGCGGGGCGCGGCGTCCCCGTGGACGAGGAGACGATCTACCACTGGGCCTCGGTCACGAAGACCTTCACCGGCATCGCCATCATGCAGCTCCGCGACCGCGGCCTCCTCAAGCTCGACGACCCCGTGGTCAAGTACGTCCCCGAGCTGCGCGCCGCGCACGACCCGTTCGGAGACGTCTCCGAAATCACCATCCGGCACCTGATGAGCCACAGCGCGGGCTTCCGCAACCCGACGTGGATCTGGCGCGACGACGCGAAGGACTGGCAGCCGTTCGAGCCGCCCGGCTGGTCTCAGCTCGTGGCGATGATGCCCTACACCGAGGTGCTCTTTAAGCCGGGCAGCCGCTTCAGCTACTCGAACCCCGGCGTCATCTACCTCGGGCGCATCATCGAGACGCTCTCGCACGACGACTACGAGGTCTACATCGACAAGAACATCTTCAAGCCCCTGGAGATGCACCGCAGCTACTTCGACGCGACCCCCTACCACCTCTTGAAGCACCGGTCGCACAGCTACTACGTCCGCGACGGCGTGCGCAGCGAGGCGCGCTTCGACGCCGACACCGGCGTCACGGTCTCGAACGGCGGCCTCAACGCCCCGCTCCCGGACATGGTCAGGTACGTCAACTTCCTCCTGGGCGACCCTTCGAAGCAGACTGTCTATGACGGCGTGCTGAAGCGCTCGTCGCTCGAAGAGATGTGGCGGCCGCAGCTGGTCGCGGCGGACGACTTCACGCAGGGGTGGATGCGGGCCGAGACTTCGGCGGGCCTCTCCTTCTTCGTGGACGACATCGAGGGGCGCCGCTACGTCGGCCACAACGGCGACCAGAACGGATTCAAGGTCTACCTGAGCCTCAGCCCGGCGACACACACGGCGAGCCTCCTGACCTTCAACACGGAGACGCGGCCGACGGTGAATGGCACGGAGAATCTGCTCGCCCCCGAGTCGAAGATAGCCCTCAGCGTGCTGAACCTCTTCCGCTCGATTCCCGCCCGCCGAGTCCCGTGATTCACGAAAGGCCGCGGGCCCAGCGTCGAAGCTCCGGGGCGAGTTCGGGGAAGACGAGCGCCCTCTGCGTCCAGGCGTAGTCGCGCAGGCCGTTGACGGCCGTCAGCGTGGGGTGGTAACGGTCGTAGATGTCTTCGGCCTCCGCGTCGCCCCAACTGCCGTCGTCGTTCTGCGTCGCGAGCAGGAAGTCGACGCCCTTGCGGATGAGCGGGTGGCGGTCGGAGAGTCCGAAGGACTTCAGCGAGTCGAGCACCTCGCCGGCCGCGTCGGTGTCGTCGAGTCCGACGACTGTATCGAGCGAGTCCTTCAAAAACTGGTACTCTTCGGGGAGCCAGCGCGGGGAGAGCATGTAGGTGCTGTAGCCGTTCAGCGTGTAGACGACGTGCGTGACGGCGTAGACCGCCCAGATGAAATCGTCGTAGCCGCGCGCGAGCGGCGGGTAGGGGCGCATCTCGGGCAGCCACCCGATGACCTCCGCGTAGCCGGCCCCGAGCCTCACGCCGTAGCGCTCGCCCAGGTAACTCCTGATGATCGCCAGCAGCCAGATTTCGTAGCGGGTCTGCCACTTCAGACGCCTCCGGCAGCCGCGACAGGTCTTACGGCCGCGGGGGTTGAGTTCGCCGCACGCGCATTCCGCGGGCAGGTCTGCGGGCGGCGGCCCGGCCGCGGGGTCGAACCAGAGGAGGTCTTCGGCGCTGACGCGCGCGGCCGCGCGCCGCACCTCGCGCCGGAAGGCCGCGTCGCGGAGGCCCAGGCAATCGGCCGTCAGCCCGCCGAAGACCGACTGCGCGACCGTCTCCGCGTCGGCGTCCTCGGGCACGGTCGGGTGCGCTTCCCGCCAGCGGCGCGCGCACTCGACGGCCATCCGGCGCGCCGCGCGGCCGAGCGCCGGGTCGCGCGAGGTCGAGGCGATCCAGTGCAGGCAGAAGGTGTAGTCGAACCCGTAGGCGTCGAAGTTCTCGGGCTCGCAGGCCGTGCGGTAGATGAACTCCAGCCCGCGCCGTACGGCGATCTCGCGCCGCGCTTTTATCGTGTCTGACATGGCACCCGTCATCGAGGAAAGGCGACGAGGAAAAGCGCAGGAAAGATATGCACGGCCGGGGCGGGTGTCAATTAAAAAGGTGCTCGAGTGAAATTAAGGTTGACACCCGCGGCGCGCGAATCTAATTTCGACACAATCACGCTGTGATGAGTTCCGCGGGCCACACCATCGCCCTCTGCGGAGCGGGTCGTAACCTTATTATGTCAACACAACAGGAACGCGAACAGGCCGTCATGCGTGGGCTGCGGTTCATCCACCGCGTCGCCCTCAAGCCGCGACACTTCAAAGTGTACGGCAGCAACCTTCTCTACTTTTTTAACTTCGTCGCCACGACCTCGAAGTCCCCTGCGCTCAGGGAGGCCGCGCGCGAGATGGCGAGCCATCACATCGGCCGCCGCAACGGCGACGCCACCCGGTTCCCGCCCGACCCCGACGCCGACGACATCACGCAGCTCGTGCTCGCCGGCCACTCGGCCGAGAAGCACGGCCTCCGCGACCGCGCCCTCAAAGCGCGGCTGCGGCGCGCGGCCGAAGGCTTCCGCGCAGAGGAGTACCTCTGGTTCGACCCGCTGGTCGAGCCGCCGCCCGACGACGTGCCTGAGGCTTGCGACTGCGGGGCGGGGAACGAGCGCGGGCGCAAGCGCTGCCGCGGCTGTCGGCGGAAGCTTTCCTACATGACCCGCTACCGCGTCTGGTGCCTCGCCCTCACGACCGCCTACAGCGGCGAGAGCTACGGGGTGCGGCTCGGCGCGAGCTACGCCGAAGTGCTGAGGTGGCTCCCGTACCTGCGCCCGTACCGCGGGCCGGAGGGCGGGGCGAACCACGACTTCTACGACGCGGTCTACGCCATCTCGCACCTCGTCTACACGCTGAACGACTACGGGCGCTACCGGCTCTCGCCCGCGTGGCTGCCGGAGGAGTTCGAATTCCTCTCGGCGAACTTGAGCGAGGCCATCGCCCGCGACGACCCGGACATGGCGGGCGAGTTCCTCGACTCGCTCCTCGCCTTCGGGCGGACGCACGACGACCCGGTCATGCGCCCCGGCGTCGAGTTCCTGCTCTCGTGCCAGAACCGTGACGGCAGCTGGGGCGACCGCCAGGCGGAAATCTACGCGCGCTACCACGCCACCTGGGCCGCGCTCGACGGGCTGCGCGAGTACGACTGGCGGGGCGAGAAGTTGAGGTTCCCGGAGGTGCTGCCGTGGCTCGAATTCTGGGCGAAGGGGCGGAAGTCGCGCCGGGCCGGCCGCCGGAAGGCGTCGGGCAACGGGGGCGGCGCGGAGGTCTCGGCATGAGCGGCAGGTCGCTCCCGGTTCTGAACTTCGCGCCCTTCCGCAAATACCCGACGCGGCTCGCCGAGCAGGAGTTCGAAGACGAGCGCGAGGTCTGCGGCAGTTGCCTCTCCGGCGCCTGCTGCGCCAGCGAAGACCCGATCTACCTGACGAGCTTCGACGTCTTCCGCCTCGCGGCCTTCTTCGACCTCACGCCCGCCGAGTTTCTCCTGACCTTCACGCAGGAGCGCTTCGACGGCGAGGATAGCGACGCGGTGCGCCGGCCGTGGCTCGACGATCCCGAGTGCAGCAAGGTGACCTACCTGCGGCGGCGCGGCAACACGCCGAAGAGTCCTTGCGTCTTCCTCAAGTACGTCCACGACGCCGACGGCACGCCCCGGCGCGTCTGTAGCGTGCACGACGCGCGCCCGCTCTCCTGCCGCGAGTTCTACTTCCAACACTGTAAGGCCCGGCCGACCGGGGAGCTGGCGGCCCTCATCGCGGAAGGGTACGAGAAGATACGCGACGGCGAGATTACGGCCGAGGTCGTCTCGGCGCGGCTCGCGCGCTTCGGCGGTCACGACTTCTCCACCGCGCCCGCGCACGCGAGCATGGAGTACGCCTTCTGGTGCGAGATGAGGCGCGCGCTCGACCCCGAGCGGGCCAACGTCGAAGGCGGCAGGTCGTACGACGCGCGGGCGTATCAAGACCCGATTGACGAGAAGCTCAACCGCGTGCTCTCCGCGAAGTATCTGCGGTTCGAGGAGAAGTACGGGCCGCGGCCGAACGGCGAACAGTTGATGCCCTACACGTCGGGCCTGGGCTTCGTCAAATCGCGCGAGCGCGCGCGCGTCATGAAGATCGTGCGGACGCGCCCGGCGTCCGGGCTGTACGGGCCGGTCGAGTACCCTTTCCATTTCGGGATGCGGACGATGGTGACCGGCGTCAGGCACGCCGCGGTCTTCCCCGTCGTCCCCGACGCGGCGGCGCGAGAGTATCTCGACGGCGTGCCGCCGACCGCCCTCTTCCCTGAACACGAGGAGGCGGAAGTGAGAGCGCTGACGCGGCGCGACGTGTGCGCGGCCGCGCTGCGGGGACTCAACCACCTCATCCGCTTCTCCTCTTACCTGGCCGCGATGGGCCACGTCTTCGAGTGCCGGCCGCCGGGAGCCATCGAGCTCGAACTCCTGACCTCGATCTCAAGCCTGGACTCGCGCCGGGACGAGCTCACCCGTTTGGAACCTTACGTCGAGCCGGTGAGGAGCTACGCCGCCGCGGCCGGAATCGGGCTGCTGGAGGCTTGGGCGGCCTCGGCCGTCAAGCCGCGGGAGGTCTTTGAAGTCTATCGTCGCTTCTCTCCGTTGGAGGCGGCTGTGTCTGCGCTCCCGCGAGACCTGCGGCGGCGTTACAAGGCCGTCGCAGGTGCGCTGGTGAAGAGACTCCGTGAATCTCGCCTCGACGACTTCGTCGAACTCCGCAACCCCATCGCCGAGCGCCTGGCCGCCGGGAGGGGGCTGAAGGCGCGAAGGGATTGGGCACTGTGGGAGCAGAGCGCGCGCGACGCGGAATGCGCCGCCGCGGCACGGCTCGCGGGCGTAGACGTTGCGACTTACTACAGGTCGGCCGTCGGCACGCTCGAAGCTGTTCCCTTCGACGCGTCGTACGCGGCGGAGCTGTGCCGCGTCGTCGTGAGCCTGGGGTGTGGACTGCGACGGTGCGGCCGTGTCGGTGACGCCGCCGCCCGGCTCGACTCGTACGGGTCGAGACTGCTGGGGTGGCTGGACGCGCAGTGGGGGTTGGAGGGCCTGGACGACGAACTCCTCGCCGGCTTCGCGTCGAGCGTTTATGTGTCGGGACGGGGCCGCTCCGCCGACCGCCACCTCGGCCGCATCGTGCGCCGCCTCCTCGACGGCCAGTTGCCCGACGGCAGTTGGGGGACGAACCCCCCGCCCGCGCAGCGCGCGACCTTGGCGCAGGACGAATATTTAGATTTGCTGCACGAGCCCACCTGGGCCTGCCTTGACGGCCTGCGCAATGTCCTTCGGGAGGGGCCGGCGGCGGTCGCGGTTTAAGTCGGGGCGAGCGCGAAGGGGAAGGCAAGGAGGCGTAAGACGGGAGGGGCGGCGGCACGACTTGAACGTGCCGCCGCCCCTCCCGTCTTTGGTCTAGGGGTTTAGTGGTGACTGTCGCGGCTGTCTCCCGACGGCCGCGGCAACCTCTACTCTTGTGCGCCGCCGCCGCCTTCGGGGGGCGGAATCTTCGTCAGCTTCGCGGGTGGAATTTTCTTCAGAGGCGGAATCTTAGTTGGCGGCACCTTCGTGAACTTCACCGGTGGAATTTTCTTCAGAGGCGGAATCTTCGTCGGCGGCACCTTCGTCAGCTTCGCGGGTGGAACCTTCGTCGGCAGCTTCGTCGGCGGCACCTTCGTCAACTTCGTCGGCGGCACCTTGGTCAGCTTGGTTGGCGGCACCTTCGTCAGCTTAGTAGGTGGAACCTTCGTCGGCAGCTTCGTCGGCGGCACCTTCGTCAGTTTCAAAGGCGGAACTTTCGTCAGCAGTTTGGGGAGCTTGGGGAGCTTCGGCGGCTTCCCATACCCCGCGGGTTTCTTAGTTGCCATGGCGCAGTCCTTCTCCCTTTCATGCAGTGAGTGTGTGACAACCACAAGATAGTGAGATAGTCACAGACTTGTGGACAAGACCAAAAACCGTACAAGATGTTGTATAGACCCAACTTTGGCGGGTGTCAATATTTTATTGCACGAGTGGATGAGTTTCGGGCCGATTAGTCGGCTACAGCGCGCCCCTGCACCGCGCGCTCCCGCACCGGCACGGCAGCCGGCCGTCGTGGTGAGTCTCGCCGTAGTCGCACGTCAACTCCTCCCCGGCCGCGATCTCGCGCAGCGAGTAGAACTCCACCCGCCCGCGGCAGAGGCGCATGTACGCGTTCGGCTCGCACGAGTGGTTGACGTACTTGAAGCCCGTACCCAGGCGCGTGGCGTCGAGAGCGGTGCCGTCGCCGAACTCCACGATCATGACGCTCGCGCGCCCGCGCGCCCGCCGCCGCGCCTCCCGCTCGGTGATGAGTTCGCCGCCGAGCTCCCCAAGCTTCCTCCGGGCGGGCAGGTCTGTGAGGGCGAAGAGCCCGCGGCCCTGGATGCGGCTGCGCCTGACTTCGAAGTTGAAGGTGTCCATGCGTGGAATAATATGGTATGAGCCGGTGGGGCCAAAGCTCGGGCCGCGCCGCGAAAATTATCTTCGAGCGCGAATGTTCTTCGGGTGTATTTCTTCAAGCGGCAATCCCGCTTCCGTCCGGCGCAAGCTATTCCCCGACCTCGCGGATGACGCGGCACGGATTCCCGGCCGCGAGAACTCCTTCGGGGATGTCGCGCGTCACGACGCTGCCCGCCCCGATGACCGAGCGCGCGCCGACGCGCACGCCGGGGCAGATGATGGCGCCGCCGCCGACCCACACGTCGTCCCCGATCTCAACCGGCCTGCCCGATTCGAGGCCCGTCCGGCGCTCGGCCGCGCTCGGCGGGTGCGTCGCGGCGTAGACCTGCACCGCGGGGCCGAACAGCACGCCCGACCCGATAGAGACCGGCGCCACGTCGAGGACGACGCAGTTGAAGTTGAAGAAGACGCGGTCGCCGAGGGTGATGTTGGTGCCGTAGTCGCAGTAGAAGGGCGGCTCGACGATGACGCCTTCGCCCGCCGCCGGGATCAACTCCCTGATGAGCCGGGCGCGCTCCTCCGGCTGGTCGTCGCTCGTTTCGTTGAGCGCTTTGCAGAGGAGCCGGGCGCGGCGGCGCTCGGCCGAGAGCTGCGGGTCGTGCGGGTCGTAGAGCTCGCCGGCCAGCATTCTCTCTTTGTGGCTTCTCATCAGTCTTCCTGAAGGCCGGCAGGCCGGCGCTCGACATCAACCCCCCGACAGTGGCCTCGTTGATGTATGCTTCCGTCGGGCGTGCGCCTGAACATACCACAGTCATAAGTTCGTAGCGGGCGGCCGGGTGATCTCGGGAGGAGTATGGAAGCGTCGAAGGGTACTTGGGGCGGCGAGCACATCGGGCTCGAAGTCACGGAAGCGGGCGGGCGGGTCGAGTACGACTGCGCGCACGGGACTATCGACCAGACGATCAGGACGGACGCCGGGGGCGGCTTCAGACTGCGCGGCACGCACGTGCGCGAGCGCGGCGGCCCCGTACGTAAGGGCGAGCCCGAGGAGCGTCACCCCGCGGTCTACGAGGGGCGCATCGAGGGCGACACGATGACCCTCACCGTCAGGGAGAGCGACACGGGCCAGCCGGTGGGGACGTTCGCGCTGACGTTCGGCCGCCAGCCACGGGTCATGAAGTGCAGGTAGACGCCTGCACCATCTCAAGAACTAAATAAAGAAGGGCCGCACGGTCAACGCCGTGCGGCCCTCCCGTTTATCGTCCCCTCCTGGCGGCCTTACTGGCAGGTCGGGAGTTTGAAGGAGGCGATGCGTGTGCTCCAGTTGAACGTGCCGCTCGCCTTCAGGTACTCGGTCGTGTACCAGAAGGTGCAGTCGTCAACCGGGTCGACCGTCAGCGCGCTGTAGTCGCCCCAGCGGCTGAGCGTGGCCGTCTGCGAGCCGCCGCCCGCGATGATGCTCGACTCGGCGCCGAGCGTGCCCGCGGCGTCGCCCGGCGCGCGCGTCGCGAACCGAATCCCGGGCGAGAGCGAAGCGCCCGAGACGCTGTAGCCGACGGCGATGTTGCCGACCTTGTCCATCGCAATCGAACCCATCCAGCGGCTGTTCGAGTCAATCGCGTACGTCCCTTGCTGGAAGAGGCTCGGCGTGTTGCTCGTGATCCGCAGCTCGTACCAGCGGACGCCCGAGAGCGGGCCGGTGCCGGGGTTGACCGAGTGGTTCAAGACCATCGCCTCGTGGCCGTCGGCGAAGCGGCGGTAGGCGAGGCGGTACATCAGGCGGTCGGCGAGCGAGTCGAGCTTCTGCGTCGTGCCGCCCTGCGGGATGCAGGTGCCGCCCGCGCACGCCTGGCTGAAGGCCGCGACCGAGATGGTGCTCGGCCCGGTCAGAGTCGAGCTGGCGGGCGTCGTCCAATCGACGTGCATCTTCCAGACGTTAAGCGAGTTCGACCCGAAGTTGACGAAGTACTCGGGCGCGCCCGCGGGCGGGGCGATACTGCCGTCGATGTCCGCGGGCAGGACGCCGCCGAAGGCGGAGCTTAACTGGAAGCACTGCTCGGTGGCGGCCTGGCCCGCGACCATCTTCGCGCGGTCGTAGGCGCAGAGGCGCGCGCCGGTGAACGTGTTACCCGAGAACATGTTGTAGGTCGCGTAGTAGGCGTCGGCCCAGACGCCGACCTTCGGGTAGTCGTTGAAGTTCGGCTCCTTGAAGGCGTAGACGTTGTAAGCGCCGGTCGCGTCCGAAGTCTGCGAGACGGCGATGCACTCGTAGAAGCCCTTGGTCGTGCCGTTGGTGACGGCGAACTGCGTCAGCACCCAGCGGTTGTTCGCCTTGTCGTACTGGACGACGGGGTCGCCGTCGTTCGTGACCGCGCACTGGTGCGTCGCGCCGAGCGCCTGGAAGAGTTGGTTGCCGTTGGTCGGCCCGGCGAGGCGCGCGCCCGTCTGCTTGTCGTAGACGGCGAAGGCCTCGTTGACCCACTGCACGTACTGCGTCGCGCCGATGGCGCCGTTCGTGTCGGGCGGCGCGGCGTTCGGCGTGTAGCCGCCGCCGTTGCCGAGGCCGTCGAAGTTGAGGAGCGCCGAGGGCGCGGGCGTCGGGGTCGGAGTCGGGTTGGGAGTCGGCGTCGGCGTGGGCGTCGGCGTCGGCGTGCCCGTGTCGGCGTTGAGCGCGAAGTCGTCGACGACGAACGAAGTCTGGAGCGAAGAGTCTTCGGCGCCGGTCAGGAAGACGCGGATGGTCTGACCCTGGAAGGAGGAGAGGTTGAAAGACTTCTGCGTGTACCCGGCCGCCTTGTTCAGGTTCGAGTAGGTGGCGAGCGTCGAGAGCACGACGTTCGAGGAGTTGCGCACCTGCACCGTCAGGGTGTCGAAGGCCGTCGTCGTGGTCGTCTCGGCCGAGTCGATGTGGAGCCAGAAGGTGAGCGTGGCGGTCGCGCCCGAAGGGATGGCGACCTGCTGGTAGAGCGTGTCCGTGTGCGTGGTGCCGTAACCGTTCATCCACGCTTTCCACGCGCCGCCGTGCGGGGCCTCGCTCGCGGAATTGTCGATCACGCCCGCGGTCGGCACCCAGGGGGCCGGGCTGGCGGAGCCGTTCTCGAAGCCGGGGTTGCCGAGCAGTTGCGTGACGGCGTTGGGAGAAGGCGCGGCGGGCGCGGCGTCGGAGGCCGGAGCCATGAGCGGCTGCAGCGAAGAGTCCGAGGCGGTCGTCTGGACGACCGGGTCTGTGACGTAGCCGAGCCGCGTCAGGCCGTTGGGGTCGAAGCGGGGCTCGTACTCCTTGTCGGGGACTAAGTGCTTGCCCTTGTCCTTGCCCCGCGCCATGTGCTTGACGTGACCCGAGACGGCGCGCTCGCCGAACTGGACTTCCACCCCCGACTGCACCTGCGCGGGCGCGCCCGGCTGCTGCTGCTGCTGCGCCCCCTCCTGCGGTGAAGACTTCTTACCACTGACGCGCGCGGGCAGTAAGGCTGCCGCGCAGAGCGTAGTGACCATAAACGACGCGAAGACTTTCTTCATTTTCCCCTCCAGGCTGTAAGTTGAGAAGGCGTGTCGAGAGGGACAGCCTTCCGTTGTAGCGACGGGGCCTCACTAGAAAAGGGCACACTACTATCTGCGCTAGTAACCGGAAGGACGCAGGGCGGGGCGTCGCCGACGTCGATAGTTTTCAAACGCTTCCTGTTACAAGGGTGCCGGCCGTCCGGCAAAGGAGCGGTGTGAGGGCGCACACCGCGGTTCAGAACGTCGGGAAGCAGAGTGTAACTTAAGCGGGGGAAAAGTAGAAACGGCGCCGAGCCCTAACGCCGGTAGGCGCGCGTCGAACTGCTTGGGGCGCACGTCCGAACGTCCCGAAAGTTCCTCTACCGTGCGCAGGTCGCGGCCGCCTGCGGGCGCGCGTATGATACAACGGCGGTGACGTTTCGGGAGGTGGCGTTTCGGCCTTGGCCAACCCCTTACGGAGGTCATTACATTATGAACAGACTATTCGTGCCCTTAATCTGCCTCCTCATAATTGTGTTGCTCGGCTCCTGTCAATTGCCTTACGACTTATCAACGAAGTTCCCTCCGGATCAACTCCTTCACGATTTTCGAATCCTTCGTCAAACTTTAGAAGAAGCGCAACCCGGACTCTACCGCCAGACGGGTAAGGACGAACTCGACAGGGCTTTCTCGAAAGCCGAAGAGTCGCTCGACCGGCCGTTAGACGTTTTTGAGTTTTACCGGGTGCTGGCTCCCGTGGTTGCCACAGTCCGGTGTGGACACACCAACCTCCAGTTGCCGGACTTTTTTGTTGAAGAACAGGACTCACCCCGCGTCAAGTCTTTCCCCGCGTTGGTCAAAATCATCGACGGGAAAATTTACGTCTGGCGTGACCTGGGCGCTAGAAACAGCAGCCTCGGGGGCAAGGAGATTCTCTCAATCAACCAAGTCCCGGCCGCGCAGATCGTCTCGACGATGCTCGCGGCGACGGGCGGCGACGGGAAGATTCAGACGTCACGGATCGAACGAATCGAGGGCTGGAACTTCATCAAAAAATTAATGCCCCTCACCGGATTGCAGCCCCCCTTTGAACTTACCTTTTCAGATCCGAATGACGGACGGCCCGGGCAAGTTCGCCTGGACGGGGTAGACGTCCCCACGCTCGGCCGCAACTGGGAGGAGTGGTTTCCGCGCGACCGCAGGCCGCCCCGTTCCGGCGACCTGGAATTTATAGACGGCGGCCGTATCGCGGTCATGACCGTGAGAGAGTTCGACGGCTTTGTCGACGACAAACAGAGTCGAGGGCTTGAAGAGTTTTACCGGGACGCATTCCAGAGGATTGCCGATAAAAACACAAAGACCCTGATTCTGGATTTGAGGGGTAACAACGGTGGGGACGACAAACTGGGCGTCCTGCTGCTCCGGCACCTCATCGGGGAGCCGTTCACACATTTCGAGGACATCGTTGCCAGGAAAACTTCTTTCGCCCTCGGGGAGGGTTTAATCGGAACGAACCGTCTTCGGTTGCAGTACAATGCCGAACAACGCGGCGACGGTCTCTATCACTTGACCGATTACCCTAATCTGGGCACCCTGCGACCCGCCGGCCCCACCTTTTCGGGGAAGATTTACGTCCTGATGAACGGCGGCAGCTTCTCCACGACGGCGGAAGTCATCACGCAATTACACAACCATCGGCGCGCCGTCTTCATCGGGGCGGAGGACGGCGGGACGTACGACGGCAATAACTCCGGGACGATAGCCCCGGTCACGCTTCCGAATACGAAGCTGGTCTTGACCTTGCCGTTAATGAGTTGCCGCCTGTCCGTCGGCGGCGGCAAAGATAATTCAAGGGGAGTGAGCCCAGACCATCCGGTTGAGTATTCGATTGACGACTACGTAGCGAATGTAGATAGAGAGATGGCCGTAGCGCTCGAGCTGGCAAGGCGTGAGTGATTTCGGGGAGATGGCAGGCGCGTGCGAACATGTGTTTCGGTTTAAGCGCGCCGCCCGACGACGGCCCGCGCCCGGCCGCCGGCAGGCCGCCTGTCACGTAAAGCAATCGCTCGGGGCGGCGGGCGCTGCCGGGCGTTCGAGCACACCTTCCTGAAAGGCAAGCTGACTCATATGACTATCGAAATACCCATGCGCTTTGAGTCGGAGCCGTTGCTCTGGTCGGTGGACGGCGTGTACACGGAGGCCGAGTGCCGCGACTTCATCGACCTCGTCGAGCGCTCCTCCCCGGCCCTCGCCACGAACAACCCCCTCTACCGGGATCAGGATCGCGTCATCAGGGACGACCCGGAGGCCGCCGGGGAGTTGTTCCGCCGCCTGCGCCCGCACCTGCCCGCGCGGATCGGCCCGCTGCGGCTGGTCGGCCTGAACGAGCGGCTCAGGATGTACCGCTACCGCGCGGGGCAGCGCTTCGAGCCGCACATGGATCATTGGTATCGCCCGCGGGAGAATCAGGTCACGCTGCACACGGTGCTCGTCTACTTCAACGACGACTTCGAAGGCGGGGAGACGCGCTTCCGGGAGCAACTCGAACAGACCATCCGCCCGCGGCGCGGGATGGCCGCCATCTTTCAGCATAAGGTACGCCACGAAGGATGCCCCGTGCGCAGGGGGGTAAAATACGCGATGCGCTCAGACGTCATCTATGAAGCGCCCGAGCCCGTCCTGACGGCGGGCGGTTGACGCGCGGCGTTAAGCATCTTCCCGCCAAGGAACCTCACGAAACACAGGCGATGCTATACTGCGTCCATGAATTTTGAGTGGGACGAGGAAAAGGCGGAGGCCAACCTCGTGAAGCACGGCGTCTCCTTCGACGAGGCCCGAACCGTCTTCTACGACCCGCTCTATATCGATTTCTTTGACCCGGATCACTCCTACGACGAACACCGCTACATTATCGTCGGCCAGTCACGCCAAGGCCGCCTCCTACTGGTGTCGTATACGGAGCGGGGAGACATCCTTCGGCTGATTAGCTCGCGGGAGGTGACGGCGGCGGAGCGGAGGGCTTATGAAGAAGGTTGAAGACGAAATGGAAGATGAGCTGCGGCCAGAATACGACCTGAGTGGGTTGCGCGTGCGGAGGCTGGGGCCGGGCCGCAAAAGGTTCGGCGATGTCGTCAGGCTTGAGCCAGACGTGGCCGAGGCGTTCCCGGACGCGAACTCCGTGAACGAAGCGCTGCGCTTCCTCATCCGAGTCACGAAAGAGAATCAAGCCGGCCCCCCGCCCACAAAAGGCGATGCCTAACAACCGCATGCACGCGACCCGCGCCGCGCTGCCTCTCATGTAAATCAATCGAGCGGGCGGGTGATGCCGGGCGTTCGGCCGCTATCGAATAGTTAAGAAACAATCATTCATGTGGATACTATTTTGGAAACTTGCTCTTCAATTACTGGCCGTTGTGATTGCAATACTTGTAAATGTCCTTGACTATGTTTCCTCCGATAAACGCACGAAAAAGTTTCGTAGGAGACGACAGCTACTATTTGCTTTGTCAGGGTTGTTTCTGATTGCAAGTGTAATTGTTGTAATCGCCGATGAATTAGCGAAGCGAGAAGAGATGGCTGAACTCTCCAATCGCCTCAATCTACTCCAACAACAAGGTGAAATCGCAAAACATTTGGTAACGGGAGGTGATAGCTATTGCTATCTCAATGCTTTCGGTACTGCTAATTATCGAGATTTGATTCTTATACATCAGGGTGATTTCCCCCTCTATGATCTACAGATTCGAGTTGTTGATCTAGATAAGTTTGATGAAATTACAAAAGCAAATCCAAATCCCAGCCGTGAACAACTTTCTAAAGCAGAGTATGTACACTATCTAGGGACATTGAATCCGAATCAGGCCCACATAATCGGTAATCTCAGACTTCCGACTGACAAAGACGAGAAGGGCTACAATGTTTTTATACTTGCTAGGAACGGAGAATTTTCAGAGCCACTAAGATTTCATCGCGCAAATGGAATGTGGCTTCAAGCCTTTCGTGTTGAAAAGAGTGGTGAAAACCCTCCGAAAACTCTCATAGAAAAAATCGATGATGGCTTTCCCCGAAATGAAAAAGGAAATATAGATTGGTAGCACGATGCTCAACAACGGCACGCACGCGGCCAGCGACACGGCGGCTTTCGTCAAAACCAATCTTGCTGGCGGGTGATGTTGCTATGCGGGGCGCGGCCGGTGTATGAACAGGTATGACTAAAACGGCTACGGTCGAGGACGCGGTCGCCATCGCCGCGCGGGCTCACGGGGGCAGAAGGACAAGGCGGGCGCCCCTTACCTTCTGCACCCCTTGCGGATGATGTTGCGGATGAACTCGGAGGCCGCGATGATGGCCGCGGTGCTGCACGACGTGGTCGAGGACACGGACTGGACGCTCGAGCGACTGCGCCGGGAGGGCTTCCCCGAAGAGGTGCTGGAGGCCGTCGACTGCCTGACCCACAGGGACGGCGAGAGCTACGAGGAGTTCGTCGAGCGCGTGCAGACGAACCCCATCGCGCGGCAGGTGAAGATCGCAGACCTCGAAGACAACATGAACATCCGGCGGATAGGCCGGCTCGGGGCGAAAGACCTGGAGCGGGTCGGGAAATACCACAGGGCCTGGTGCGTGCTGACGGGCGCGGGCGGCGTCTGACTCGGAGACGGTCGGAATCACTTACGCCCGCGGCGCAGACCGGAACGACCTCACGTTCCTTCGAACTCCATCTATTTCGGAGACGAGAAATGGTAAGACTGCGAATCTTTAACTTGTGCCTGGCGGCTTCGGCCGTGTTGGTTGCGCTGGTGGCCCTCACCTGCGCCCGCCCCGCTTACGCCCAGACGCCCGCGCCGCAGGTCTCGGAGGAGGTGTCGCGCGCCCTCAGCCTCTACAAATCAGGGGACGCGCGCGGCGCCGTGGGCCTTCTGCGCGAGCGCGTGAAGGCCCGGGCGGACGACGCGGACGCGTGGCACTACCTCGGCCTGATCGCGATGAAGGGGGGCGACTTCAAGTCGGCCGTCCAGTCTTTCCAAACGGCCGTGAAGCTGCGGCCGGACTTCGTCCCCTCGCGCACGGGCCTGGCCTACGCGCTCCTCCTGAGCAACAACAACAAGGAGGCGAAGCACGAGGCCGAGCAGGTGCTGAAGCAGAACGAGCGGAGCGACGAGGCCCACTACATCGTGAGCGACGTCGCCCTGAAGGAGGGCGATTACCATAAGGCGCTCGACGAGGCCGACGCGGCCCTCGAGATTCAGCCGCGGTTCAAGGCCGCCCTGGACGTGAAGCAGAAGGCTCTGTTCGTCGTCTACATGAGCGCCGTCTACCCCTTCCAGAAGGAGGCGCAGGCGAACGGGAAGAACGCCGTGATGGCCCTCCAGATTATGACCGGCATGTGCTGCATCGACATGAACCAGTCGAACATCCAGGTCGGCGACGCCATCCAGTCGCGCAAGCTGGCCGAGGCGGCGGCAATCTTCGAGAAGTCGATCAAGAGGACGCCCGACTTCCCCGAGGCGGCCGAGTGGAGGGAGACCCTGGAGTCTCTGACGTTCTGGCGGGACTACTTCGACCCGCAGAAGCGCGCGGGAACTTCGAAGCTCTTCGACGTGAAGTCCGTGACCAAAGGCCCGACGCCTCTGAGTAAGCCCAACCCGCAATTCGCCAGGGAAGAGGTGAAGGGCTTCGAGCAGGCCAAGGTCGTCTTGCGCGCGGTCGTGGACGAGGGCGGCGAGGTCAGGCACGTCATGGTGCTGCGGGCGCTCGGCTACGAGCTGACCCGGCGCGCCATCGAGGCGGCCCGCCACACGCGCTTCGAGCCGGCGACCAAAGACGGCGCCCACGTCCCGGTCATCACGCTGATCGAATACGACTTCAAAGAGCTGGCCGCCGGGGGGCGTTAGACGCACGGGGGGACACTATGCTTGCGGTATTGGCGCTACTTGCCGTCTTGACGGGGCAGGCCGCGCCCGACGTGCCCGCGAACGAGCGAAAGGTTCTGACGGAGCTGTACGCCTCGACCCGCGGCGCACGCTGGACGAATCGGGACGGCTGGGGTTCCGCCAGTTCGGTCTGCGATTGGTACGGCGTCCGGTGTGAGTTCGAGAGCGGCGACGCCGGCAGGCCGTCGGTCGCCGGCCTGAGTCTGGACTCCAACAACCTTGAAGGCGAGCTGCCGGCGACGTTGGGCGAGCTAAGTCATTTGAAGTTGCTCGACGTGTCGGGCAACAAGCTGCGCGGCAGACTGCCCGAGGGCCTGCTCCAGCGTTGGGATCGTCACACGTTCGAGCTCGACGCGGGTGACAACTCGTTCTCGAACGCGCTGGCGCGCGCGCGGGTCGAATACTCCGCGTCGGGCGCGCTGTGCAGCCCGACGGAAGACCTGCGCTACCGGCTTGAGGTCGACGAGTCGAAGCACCGCGCCACGTTTCAGAGCGTGCGCTGTGTGGACGCGAAGTCGCGCGCCACTTACTGCCTCGTCCGCGAGGGCGCCGCGCCGCCGCTGTTGCGCCTGTCGCGGGCGCTCGGGTCGCTCGGATTCGCGAGGCTGCAAGCGGAGTACGACTTCCCCTTCACGGGTTCGACCCACGGGACGTTTCTGACCACCGAGGCCGTGTGGGGCGACGGGGCGAAGAACTCCGTGCGGACTTACGCGGGGCAGGGGCCGCTCGAGGCCTGGACGGCGCAGCAGCTCTTCCTGAGCCTGCTGGCCGAGACGCGCTGGGAGAGTGAATCCCGGAAACCCGCGTGCGATTTTTAGGTGGTGATGGAGTCACACAAGTTCGGCCACCGTCTACCCGGACGTCTGGGCGAATGAGGAGACGACGGGGCCGTCTCGCCTCGTCGAAAGGTCACGTCGGGTTGTTGACCGAACTCTCCCGCGTCCTCCCGGAGCCGTTCGGCATCCTCTAAGTCCTCATACCGACTTGCAAATTGAAATAAGGCCGGCTCTTCGCCGGGAGCGCGGGCATCCCTGCCCGCAAGCGTGCTTCAGCACGCTGACCGCCTCCCTCTTCCTCTCAAGGTTGAGACATGAAGTCTGACGGCTTTCGCGCTGACGCGCTCAGGCGGGCTGTAGGGTGTCCCGCGCTCCCGGCGAGAAGGGGCCTTAGTTCAATGTGCAAGTCGGTATGAGGGGTTGTGAGCGCACGGATTGCTCAGTCCCGAACGCGGGGGCGCGAGGTCTGCCGGTCGCCGCGCGTGACCCAGACGGGCTCGCCCGCCGGACATCGCGCCCTCCCGCACGACGTCCGGTGGTGGGACTGCCTGACGGGCGACTGTGGGCAGGCACGCCCCGTTCTGTGGCGGCTGACATAAAGCCTCGCCTCTCGGGCGTCATAGGATTCGGCTCGCCCGGACGGGGGCTTGTGCCCCGCGGGCAGAATGGAGCTGATCCAGTGACGAACCACATCATCAAACTCGGCGCGCGCTGTCTCGGGCTGTTGCTGCTCGCGCTGGCGGCCGCCTCTCCCTGCCGCGCGCAGCAGGCGGAAGACAAGACCCTTTCGCCCTACTTCGTCGTGCAGGGCGACCCGGCCGTAGACCACCTGCCGCTCAAGGACACGAGCGTCGAGATAGCCGTCTCGGGCGTCATCGCGGACGTGAAGGTTTTGCAGACCTACCGGAACGAGGGCTCGCGGCCCATCCACGCCTCTTACGTCTTCCCGGCCTCGACGCGCGCCGCCGTCTACGCGATGCGGATGCGGGTCGGCGACCAGATCGTCGTCGCGAAGATTAAAGAGCGGGAGGCGGCGAAGCAGGAGTTCGAGGCGGCGAAGCAGGAGGGGAAGAGCGCGTCGCTGCTTGAGCAGAACCGGCCGAACGTCTTCTCGATGAGCCTCGCGAACGTCATGCCCGGCGACGAGATCGAGATCGAGCTTCGCTACACCGAACTGCTGGTGCCGACCGACGGCGTCTACGAAGTCGTCTACCCGACCGTCGTCGGCCCGCGCTACTCTTCACAGCCCGAGGCCTCCGCCCCGAAAGAAGACCAGTGGGTGAAGAGCCCCTACACGCATCAGGGGGAAAAGCCGGGCAGCACCTTTCACCTCTCGACCAGAATCTCGGCCGGCGTGCCGATTCAGGAGCTGAGCTGCGCGTCCCACCAAATCTCCCCGCAGTGGCAGAGCCCGACCGTCGCCACGCTGAGGCTGGACGACTCAGACCCTTACCAGGGGAACCGCGACTTCGTGCTGCGCTACCGCCTGGCGGGAGACCAGATCGCCTCCGGCCTCATCCTCTATCAGGGCGAGGGCGAGAACTTCTTCCTCTACATGGCCCAGCCGCCGCGGCGCGTCGCGGCCGACGACATCCCCGCGCGCGAGTACGTCTTCGTGGTCGACGTCTCCGGCTCGATGGACGGGTTCCCGCTGAACACCTCGAAGCAGTTGCTGAGAGACCTCATCGGGCAGTTGCGCCCCACGGACTACTTCAACGTCGTGCTGTTCGCGGGCGGCTCGTCGGTTCTTTCCCCGAAGTCGCTGCCCGCGACGCAGGAGAACGTGGCGGTCGCCATCCGCCTCCTCGAAGAGCAGCGCGGCGGCGGCGGCACGGAGCTGCTCGCGGCCGTCAGGCAGGCGATGGAACTCCCGCGGGAGGAGGACGTCTCGCGGAGCGTCGTGCTGGTGACGGACGGCTACGTCTCGGGCGAGCAGGGAGTCTTCGACTACATCCGCGAGAATCTCAACCGGTGCAACGTCTTCTCGTTCGGCATCGGCACGTCGGTCAACCGCTACCTCATCGAGGGCGTGGCGAAGGCGGGGATGGGCGAGCCGTTCATCGTGACCAAGGAGTCGGAGGCCGCGGCCGTCGCCGACAAGTTCCGCGAGTACATACAGACCCCTGTCCTGACCGACATTCAGATACGCTCGGTCGGCTTCGACACGTACGACGTGCACCCGGCCGTCCTGCCCGACCTTTTGGCCGAGCGCCCCATCGTCCTCTTCGGCAAGTGGCGCGGGGCGGTGGCCGGGAGTTTCGAGCTGAGCGGGATGACGGGGCGCGGCGAGTACAGGTCGAGCCTTGACGTCGCAGGCTTCCGGCCGGACGAGGGCAACCGCGCGCTGCGTTACCTGTGGGCGCGCGCGCGAATCGCCAAGCTCTCGGACTACGGCTCAAGCAACGTGCCCCCGGAGAAGGTCAGGGAGATTACCGAGCTGGGCCTGAAGTACAACCTGCTGACCCGGTACACCTCCTTCATCGCGGTGCACGAGGTGGTGAGAAACCCGGACGGGTCTGCGAAGGACGTGAAGCAGCCGCTGCCTCTTCCCGTCGGGGTGGGCGACCTGGCCGTGGGCTCGGGCACAGAGGAGGGGAGCGAGCCGGAACTCATCTGGTTAATCGCCGTGTCACTGGCGCTCGCGCTGTACGTGACCCTCCGCTCGCGGCGGCGGCGGATTGTATGACCCGGGGCGTCGTTTCCAGGCGCGTCGCGCAGACGGCCGCGGTGGTGCTCTGTGCCGCCGCGGTCAAGCTGCACTACTCGACGGCGGGCGCCGAGCATCTGCGCTGGATTCTGGCCCCGACGGCGGCGGCCGTCGGGCTGTTCAGCGGCGCGCACTTCGAATACGAGGCCCACGCGGGTTACGTCAACGGCGACCGCAGTTTCGTCATCGCGCCGGCCTGTGCCGGGGTTAATTTTCTCATCACCGCCTTCCTCTTGCTCTCGCTGAGCAGGCTTTGGTGGAACCGCTCGCGGGAGATGTCCTGGCGGTTCATCCCGTGTGCCGCGCTGGCGTCCTACCTCGCCACGCTCGCGGCCAACGCGGTTCGCATCAGCGTCGCGTTGAGCATGCGCGGGCTGCCGCCGTTGGTGGGCTGGTTGAGTCCCGGCGAACTTCACCGACTCGAAGGCAGCTTCGTCTACTTCGGGTTCCTGCTGCTGCTGTTCGCGCTCGCCGAGAAGGTCGGCCCCGAAGATGAATCAAGTCCGGGGCCGACCGCCGGCCTCCTCCGGCGGTCGCTCTTCCCGCTCCTCGTCTACTACGCGACGACGTTAGGGGTGCCGTTGCTCAACGGCGCGTACCGCCGCGGGGCCGACTTCTGGGAGCACGCGCTCTTCGTGCTGCTGACCCCGCTCGCCCTCGCCCTCCCGCTCGCCACCCTCCGCCTTCACAGACTCTACCGAGACCGGCGTCGAGTCTCCGAATAAGTGTTGACACTTATCCGGCAAAGCAATATTGTTTCCGCGTTTTCCTGCTCGTACTCCTTCTAGCTTCACGCCTTTAGTTGCAGCAACTTTCGAGGTGACTCAGTTGGCGATAGAACTCAACACCCGCGAAGACTTAATCAACACGCTGCACCTCGCGGCGGAGCTGGAGCACAACCTGATGTGCCAGTACCTCTTCGCCGCCTACTCCATGAAGCGCTCGACGGGCGAGGGGCTCGACGAGGTGCAGTTGGAGAAGGCGCGCGGCTGGGGCGCGCTGATGACGCTCGTCGCGCGGCAGGAGATGGAGCACATGGGGCTCGTGCTCAACCTGCTCACGGCCGTCGGCGGCACGCCCTACTTCCAGCGCCCGAACTTCCCGCAGCGCGAATCTCGCTACGGGAAACTCGGCATCAAGTCCGAGCTGACGCGCTTCGACAAAGAGACTATCAAGCGCTTTCAAGGGTTCGAGGCCCCGCACCCTCTGCCCGGCCCGGAGTTCTGCGCGGCGCGCGGCGTCTCCCGCGAGGAGCTGCGCGCGCAGCTCCTCGCCCCGCCCGTCTTCACAGAGCGCGCCGCCGCCAAAGCGGGCGCGCGCGGGGCGCCGCCGTCCGTCATCGAGTTCACCTCCGTCCAAGACCTCTACGAGAGTCTCGCGGCGGGCTTCGTCAACGTCGCGGGGAAGATCGGCGAGAAGAACCTTTTCGTCGGCGACGTTAACGCGGAGATTTGGGGCGGGCCGAACACGCCCTACGGCACGGGCTCGATGGACGACCTCAGCCAGTACGGCCTCGACCTCATCCAGGTCACAGACCTCGCGAGCGCGATTGAGGCGATAGTCGAGATCATCGAACAGGGCGAGGGCATCAAGGCGCCGCCCGACTACGTCGAGCACACGCACTACTGCATCTTCACGAACATGCTCGGCGAGATGTCGGACGGGAGGCGCGGCTTCGACGCGGCGCGCCCCGTCGTGCGCAACCCCCTGACGAAGATGCACCCGGACATCACCGCGCCCGAAGAGGTGAACATCATCACGCGCCCCGAGACGCGCCAGCTCGCCGAGCTTTTCAACCTCACGTACGAGCTGATGCTGCTGATGATGCTCTTCCTCTACGGCAGCGCCAGGACGCTGAACGAGCGGGTGGACTTCATGAACGCGATCTTCTTCCCGCTCATGACGATGTTCATCCGCCCTTTGAGCGAGACCCTCACGCAGCTCCCCGCCTTCAAGGACAAGAAGGGGAACGCGGGGCCGGGGTTCGAGCTTACGAAGGACGTCCTGGTGCTGCCTCAACCCGAAGAGACGTGGGGCGAGTTTCAGAAGTACTTCGACGTGCTCGCCTGGCAGTTCGAACACCTCTGGATTTACGAGCTGCGGCCGGCGGACGACCCTTTGATCGTGCGCCTGCGGTACACGGCCGAGAACATGCGCCGGCTCTCGGACGACTGGCGCGCGCACTGGAAAAACGTCGGGAGGGGGGAATAAACCATGTGGCTTTATCTCTCGTTCGAAGGCTACTTTCAGATGCGCATGGCGACCGACCCCGACCCGTCGGACGAGCCGCGCGGCGTCAGCGGCTACACCTTCGCGCTCGCCGGCGAGCCGGACTTCGACAACCTCCTCCACCTGCAGCCGGACGAGGAGGGCGTCGTCGAGCGCCGCTTCGGCGTCGCCGCGGACGCCCCCGGCCCGCGCGTCGGCGTGACGGTTCGCAAAGCACAGTGGTTCGACGAAGCGGCGCTCCGCTACACCGACGCGCCCGAGTACCTCGGCGCGCGCGTCTCCTTCGTCAAGGCGCAGCTCACCGAGCGCAACGGCATCGTCATCCGCAACGACCTCTTCGCCATCGACCCCCTGCGCGTCCAGGTGCGGAATAAGCGCGGCGGACTCCTGCTCGACCGCGAAGACTTCCTCGACCCGAACAACCCGGAACTGCCCATCACGCAGGCCACCTCCGAGATGCTCGTGCGCCGCCAGCCGCAGGGCCTCACGAACAACTCCGTCGAGGTCGCCAAGTCCACGGGCCTGCCCGACGCCTCCAACGACTCCTGCATCAACAACCGCCGCATCCGCCAAAGGAACCTGGAAGAGCTGCTCAAGCGCACGCGCAACCCCGTCGAGCGCGCCGCGCTGGAGACGCGCATCAGCCAGTTGAACATCCTGCGGCGCTGGTGGGACTTGTCGCAGGGCGGGAAGCCCATCGACCGGCGCGCGCACCAGTTGACGCTGCAGGCCTACGGCTGGGCCGTGGACATCAACGGCACCGTCCGCGCGAACAAGGTCGGCGCGGACGAGGGCGTCACGTGGCCGCTCAGCTTCTGGATGGGCGGCTGGGACGGCGACGCGCTGTGCGCCTACGTCTCCGGCTACCTGTCCGTCCCCGTCGTGGGCGGCGCGCCGGAGCCGAGAAAGTCGAGGGCAGGGCGGTGAATCGCGTGAGGCCGGCGTCGGGCGTCGAGGAGGAGGCGTGGATGTACGAGAAGAATCAGGCGCAGCAGGAGTGGCTGGAGTCCTTCATCGCGGAGCAGGGCGGCGTCGCGGGCACCGTCCACGTGCAGCGCGGCGAAGACCTGTACCTGACGGCCGCGCACAACATCCCGCCGCCGGTCTTGGCGGTCGTGGCGCGCGTGCCGCACGGCAAGGGGATGGCGGGCCTGGCCCAGTCGAAGAGGGCGCCGGTGCAGACCTGCAACCTGCAGACGGACGAGACGGGCAGCGTCAAGCCGGGCGCGAAGGCCGTGGACGCGCAGGCGGCGATTGCGCTGCCCGTGCTCGACGACGTAGGCGCGGTGCGCGCGGTCGTCGGGATCGCGTGGGGCCTTGAGGGCGAGATCGGGCCGGCCCGAGAGCAGGCCTTGATGGAGTCGGCGGCCTCTCTACCGCAGTAGGCTCGGCGTCGCGTCAGACCGGTTCGGCCCGGAGTATAATCGGGCGGGATGAAGGGTAACGTCGGCGTCTACAACCTGCACATGCGGACGATGGGCGGCGGGGAGAAGTTGACCCTCGCCCTAGCCGAGCACCTGAGCCGGAGCCACAACGTCCTGCTCTTCCACGCCGACCCGCTCGACCTCGCCGCGCTCGAACGATTCTTCGGCGTAGACCTGAGCCGCGTCCGCCCCGTGCGGCTCGAAGCGCCGGGGCCGCTCCTGCGCCTCCTCGCGAAAGTCAGGGGCAAGCGCCCGCCGACCTTCTCACTCCAACACTACCTGCAAATCAAGAAGCTCAAGCTCGACCTCTTCATCAACAACAGCTACGCGAGCGGACTCGCGTGCCCGGCCGAACGCGGGGTGTTGATGTGCATGTTCCCTTACAGCCCCCCGCCGCGGCCCGCCGGGACGAAGGACGCGCTGGTAGACCGTCTGGAAAAGTGTGTGACCGGCTTCGACGTCGGCGAGGTGGTCGCCTCCTACTCTTCCGTCGTCGCCATCTCGCGCTACACGGCGGAGTGGGTCGGGAGGATGTGGGGGCGCGAGGCCGAAGTCGTCTACCCGCCGTGCGAAGAGATGGGGCCGCCGTCCGCGAAGGAGAGATTGATTCTGCACGTCGGCCGCTTCATCGCCGACGTGGGCGAGCGGGAGCGCCACCACAAAGGGCAGGGCGTCCTGTTAGAGACTTTCAAGCAGATGGACGAGCTGCGACGTCGGGGCTGGGAACTTCACTTCGCGGGCAGCGTCGGCAAAGACGAGGAGTCCGCGCAGTTCGCCAGGGCACTCGTCCGCGGCGCGGAAGGGCACGCCGTCACGTTCCACTTCGACGCGAAACTCGGGGAGCTGCGCGACCTCTACCGGCGGGCCGCCGTCTACTGGCACGCGACCGGCTTCGGGCTTCCTGCCGAAGAGCACCCCGCGGGCCAGGAGCACTTCGGCATCACGACCGTCGAGGCCATGTCGGCGGGCGCGGTGCCGGTCGTCTACGGCTCGGGCGGGCAGAAGGAGATCGTGGCGCACGGGACGAACGGGTTCTGCTGGAAGGAGACGGACGAGCTGTCGAGTCTGACCCATACGCTCGCCGACGACGCGAACTTACGCGAGCGCCTGAGCCGGCAGGCCGTCGCTTCGAGCAGAAGGTTCGGCCGGGAGAGTTTCGACGCCGGGATAGACCGTCTGGTCGAACGTCTGCTCGCGGGCGTCTAGAGGTCTGCGAGCCGCCACACGCCCAGGCCCTTCCCCAACTCCTCGTCCTCGACGAGCAGCTCCAGCGGGCGGGGGAAGTTGAAAGGGGGCAGCTCAAGGTTGACGGAACGCCAGCCACCGTCGGGGCAGTCCGTGTTCTCTCGGACGGAGGTGTGCGTCGTGCAGGCGAGATAAGTCGCGCCCGACCTCCTGAAGTTGGCGACGGCCGACCGGATGCTTGCGAACGAGAGGTGAATCAGGCAGTCGCGGCACAGGATCACGTCGGCGCGCGGGAGGCGGCCCTTCGTGATGTCGAGGACGAGGAAGGTTCGGCCCTCGCCGCCGTACAGACGCCGGTTGCGTTCGATGAGGTCGGGCACCACGTCGGCGCCGACGTACCTGACGGGGCCGAGGTTCGTGTGCCGCATCCAGTTGAAGTCGCCGCACGGCGCGTCGAGCAGCGTCTGCGCCCGAAGCTCCTCGAGCAGCGGCGGGAGGCGGGCCATGATCTTCGCGGCGCGCGCGCGGGTCGAGCCCCTGCCCGAGACCGACTCCGGGTCATTCCAGACGTTCTTGTGGTAGATTTCCGAAAAGACCTTTTCGAGCGAGGGGCGCTGCCAGGCCGCGCGGGCTTCGCGGTAGGCCGCGACCGCCCGCGGGAATCTCGCCCTGACGAAAGACTTGACTCTTCCCGCTTCGCTCACTTGAACAAATCTATTCGAGGAGGTTTTGTCTGCGTTTCTTCTATGCCGTTATCATCTAACTCGACCGGCGCGATGCGTGAGCGCGCGGCGCTGGTCGTCGCACACCCGGGGCACGAGTTGCGCGTCCACGGCTGGCTCGAAGAGGCTCGGCCTGTCGTCTGCGTCCTCACCGACGGCTCGGGCCGCACGCGGCGTTCGCGGCTCGATTCTACCACCAGAGTCCTGGAGGCGGCCGGCGCCACGCCCGGCCCCGTCTACGGCGCGTTGACCGACGCGGAGCTGTACGCGGCCCTGCTCGAACACGAGCACGCGAAGTTCAAGGGCGTCGTGGACGAGCTGGCCTCCGTGTTCCTGCGCGAGGGGGTCGGCCGCGTCGCCGGAGACGCCGAGGAGGGCTACAACCCGGGCCACGACGTGTGCCGCCTCGTCGTCAACGCGGCCGTCGCGCTCGCAAGCCGCGAGTCGGGGAGGCGGATCGCCAAATACGACTTCACGCTCGTCGCGCCGCCCGGCCATTGCCCCGGCGCGCTGCGCGACGACGCACTGTGGTATCGACTCGACGAAGCCGCCTACGCGCGCAAGCTTTCGGCGGCGCGCAACTACCCCGAGTTACAGGCCGAAGTCGCGGCCGCCCTGAGTGGCTACGGCAGCGCGGGGCTGCTCGATCATCCGGACCTCGCCGCGCCCTCGGACTTCGGCATCGCGGACGCGGCCGACTTCCGCGTCGAATGCCTGCGGCCTGTTGATGTGCACTCGCGTTACAAGCCGCCACTCGACGGCCCGCGCCCCTTCTACGAGGATTACGGCGAGAGGCAGGTCGCGGCCGGGCACTACACGCGCGTCCTGCGCTACCGCGAACACGTCCTGCCGCTGGCCGCGGCGCTCGACGCGCACGCCGGGCGGCTCGGCCGCAGCGCGTAGACGGATACCTGCCGATGCAAGGACTCCGCATCCTGATCGCCAACGCCACGATGGCGACCCTCACGGGCACGGAGACCTACGTCCGCGACCTCGCGCTCGGGCTGCTGCGCAGGGGGCACGCGCCCGTCGTCTACGCGCCGGAGCTGGGCGAGCTGGCGCGCGAGCTGCGCGGGGCGACCGTGCCGGTGGTCGACAACCTCGCCGCGCTCGCCGCGACCCCGGACGTCATCCACGGCAACCACAACACGGAGATGTTGAGCGCGCTGCTCCACTTCAACGCGGTGCCCGCGGTCTTCTTCTGCCACAGCTGGACGGACTGGGTCTCCGCGCCGCCCGCGCACCCGCGCGTCCTCGCCTACGTCGCCGTGGACGACACCTGCCGCGACCGCCTCGTCTGCGAGCACGCCGTGCCGGAGGAGCGCGTGCGGGTCGTGCTGCACGCCGCCGACCTCGAACGCTTTCGCCCGCGCGCGCCGCTGCCCGAACGCCCGCGCCGCGCGCTCGTCTTCAGCAACAACGCGAACCGGTGGACGCATCTCGCCGCCGTGCGCGAGGCGTGCGCGCGCGCGGGCGTCGCGCTTGATGTAATCGGCGCGGGCGCGGGCACACAGACCGTGAGTCCGGAGGAGGTGCTCGGCGACTACGACTTAGTTTTCGCGAAGGCGCGCTGCGCGCTCGAAGCGCTCGCGGTCGGCGCGGCCGTCATCCTGTGCGACGCCGCCGGGTGCGGCCCGCTCGTGACGACCGGAGAGCTTGAGCGGCTCAGGCGGCTCAACTTCGGCATCCGCACGCTGACGGAGAGGGCCGACCCCGAACTGCTCCTGCGCGAGCTTGAACGATACGACGCCGCGGACGCGGCCGAAGTGTCGCGGCGCGTGCGGGCCGCTTCGAGCCTCGACGCGGTCGTGGGCGAGACCGTCGCGGTTTATAAAGATGTCATCGAAGAGTTCAATCGTCTCCCTCCGACCGACCCGACAGAAGAGGCGCGCGCCGCGGCCCAATACCTGCGCTGGCTGACGCTCACCACGAGGCGCCGGCAGGCCGAGTACGAGTCGATGCTCGCCAACTCTCTGACCCTGCGTTTGCGGAACCGCCTCGACCGGTACCCCCTGCTCGGCCGCGCGGTCGGCAGACTCGCGGGCCTCGTCCGCCGAAGCGGCGTGTGAAGCTCGAATGGCACGCGTCAGCGTCATCATCCCGACACACAGCCGGCCGCACGTGCTCCCGCGCGCGGTCGAGAGCGCGCTGGCCGCCGGCTCGGACGTGGAGGTCGTGGTCGTCGACGACGCCTCGACGGACGAGACGGCCGAGGTCTGCCGCTCACTCGAAGGCATCCGCTACGTGCGCGTCGAGCAGAATCAGGGCGTGGCCGGCGCGCGCAACGTCGGGCTGCTCGCCAGCTCGGCCGACCTCGTCGCGCTGCTCGACGACGACGACCTGCGTCTGCCCGGCTCGCTCGACCTCCAAGTCGAGGCGCTCGAAGCGGACGCCGCGGCGGGGTTCGTCTGCGGCGGGATGCTCATGGCCGACCAGGAGGGGCGGCTCACCGGCGAAGTCTCCGCGCCGGGGCACGCGGGCGGCGACGTGTTCCGGGAGCTTCTGGAACTCGCGCTCCCCGTCATGCCTCTCTCGGTCGTCATCCGCCGGGAGTGCTTCACGCGCGTCGGCCTCTTCAACGCGAGGCAGCCGGGCATCGACGACTGGGACATGCTGGTGCGCATAGCGGAACTCTACCCCGCGGCCGTCGTCGAGGAGCCGGTCGGCGTCTACCGCCAGCCGACGCCGACCTCCGGCCAGGGCTCTTCGTCGCAGGCGCGGCAGCTCGCGCGGGCCGCGCGCCACCAGCTGGAGCTTCTACGCCTGCCGCGCGCCGCGGCCCTGCCCGCGGCCGAGCGCCGCGCGCTGCGGAGGCGGACGCTCAGGCGCATCGCCGACACGCTCCTCTTAAACGCCGCCCGGCGTCTCCGCGAGGGTTCGTATCATCACGCGCTCGGCGGCTCGCTCACCGCGCTCCGCCTCTGCCCGACGCGCGCCCTGCGCCCGCGCGGCTACGTGAAGCTGGCCTCGTTGCTTCTGAAGCCGGACGCGGAGCCTTGAGCTTGAACACGGCTTGAGTCCGACTTGAACGCTTCGCCTAGTGTCTGGTCGGCGGAACCTCGCGGAGTCTCGTGAGCACGGCGCGCGCGCGCCGCCGGTCGAAGGGCACGCGCAGCGTGGCCGAAGGGAGCAGCCGCAGACCCGTCAACATATTCTCCGCGGCCTGAAGCGTGCGCCCCTCGGCCTGCGCGCGCACGGTCTCCCAGATGAGGTGACGCGCCATGCCGTCGGAGAAGGCGTGCCACGCCGCCCGCCGCGCGCTCCGGGGCGCTGCCGCGGCGCGGCCGAGTCGCACCCAGCGTTCGCGGAACTGCCGCACCGCCATCCGAACCATGCGCGCGCCCGAAGAGGAGCCCTGCCCGGAGCCGGGCGACGAGCGCCGCCACCTGTAGACCGGCCGCTCCCACGCGACGACGGGGAAGCGCTCGGCCAGGCGAACCCACAAGTCCCAGTCGTCGAGCCCCGGCACGCTCTCGTCCAGAAGACCCACGCGCATGAGGCACGAGCGGCGGAAGAGCACGCTCCCGCCGGGGATGAAGTTCTGCCCGAGCAGCTCCCAGAAGACGTCCCCCTGCGGGCAGTCCGAGGGGTAGACGCGCTCGGCCTCCGCGCCGAGACCTTCGATGACGAGGGCCTGCCCGTAGACCAGCGCCGCCCGCGGCTCCGACTCAAGTCGCTCGGCCTGCGCGTCGAGCGAGTCGGGCTGCCGCTCGTCGTCGTCGTCGAAGAAGTTGAGGAACTCGCCCGCGCTCGCCAGGATGCCGACGTTGCGCGCGCCCGCCACGCCGCGGTTGCGCTCCAGGCGAACGTAGCGGACGCCCGAAAGCGTCCGGCAGACCTCGCGGGTCTCGTCCGTCGAGGCGTCGTCGACGACGACGATCTCGGCCTCACGGCCCGAGCGGCGCGCGCTCTCGACCGCGCGCGGGAGCAGGCGCGGCCGGCTGTGCGTCGTGATGATGATGCTGACCTTCGGCATAGAACCCCGGCCCCGACTCGCCCCGAACGTCCTTGAGGTAAGTTTTATCAGGTCACTTCACTAAGCGCACCTTCCGCGCCCGCAGACTGCCCCAGTATCCAGTATCCGCGGGCGGGTTGAGAAATCCTTGAGTCCGTTCGCGGCCTCCTCAAGTTTTAAGGCCGCGCACCTCAAGTCCGCCCGCCGGGCGCTCAAGAATCGCTCAAGCGCACTCCTCTATCCTCCGCACATCGTGAAGGCCGGGGCTTCCGAGCCGCCCGCTGCACCTCGCGGCGGGCCGCCCCGGGGTTTATCACCCCTTGAATTGCTTTGCCTACTTTCGGAGGAGACCGATGAAAACATTCAGACACGGGAAGAGGCGTATCGCGTCCGCGCTCGGCACGCTCGCGCTCACGGCGACGCTCGCCGGCTCGGCCCTGCTCGCGGGCCCGGCCGCCAACCGCGCGAGCGCGGCTTCGGCCGGCGCGCTCGACTTGAACAAGACGGCGGTGCCCGACTTCAACTTCAACGCGGGCAAGGCGCTCTACGTCCCGCCCGCGGCCGCGCAGCTGCGCGCGCTCGACGCCCTGAAGGCCAACCTCAACGACGCGCGCGTCACCGCGCGCTGGGACAAATCGACCGGCTCGGTCGACACCCTGATGGACTTCGCCTCGGCGCCCTCGCCGCTCGACCCCGAGTCGGCCGCGCGCTCTTTCGTCGAGCAGAACGCCGCGCTCTTCGGCCTGACGGACGTCTCGACCTTGAGGCTCAAGACGAACACGGCCGCGCTCGGCGGACACCTCCTCTACTTCGAGCAGACCTACAACGGCATCCCCGTCGAGGGGCGCGGCATCGGCGTCGTCATGGACGGCGAGCAGCGGGTCAAGGCCGTCTCCGGCCCGTACCAGAAGAACGTCTCGCTGAACACGACGCCCTCCATCGAAGGCGCGGCGGCCGTGGCGAAGGCGCAGGCAGACCTCGCGAAGTTCAAGGTGCGCTGGGCGTCGGGCGTCTCGGACGTGCTCACGCCGGCGCTCGACAAGCTGGCCGCGCAGCTCGGCGTGATGGCGACGCCGAGGCCGCACCTCTCCATCTTCCCGACCGCCGCGGGGCCGCGCCTGACCTACAAGTTCTACGTCTTCTCGCGCAACCCGTTCGGCTTCTTCAAGTATCACGTGGACGCCGCGACCGGCGAGGTGCTCTACCGCGAGGACACGGTGCGTTACCAGACCGAGAACGCGCTGCCGCTGACGGCGGACGTCTACCCGACCTACCCGTGCATCACGCCGGAGCTGAAGGATCAGGCCATCATCAGCGTCGACCCCGCGACCAACATCCCTTGCGGGCAGCTCCGCATCGGCCTGCGCAAGTTCGACCCGACGAACGTCGCGACCGGCGTTACGGGCGAGCTGACGGGGACGCACGCGCTCATCCACAACACCGTCCCGCGCGCCCCGTTCCCGCAGGCGGCCAAGGGCACCTGGCACTTCCGCAACGACGACGCGACCAACTTCGAGGCGCGCACCAACGAGCGCGACCACTACGGCCCCAGCGCTCTCTACGCCGAGCACCAGGACGGCATCTCGCAGTTCTTCTACATCACGAGCCTCGTCGAGTACATCGACTACCTCCACGTCGCGGGCGACCAAGTCCACAGCCGCGTCGGGCAGGGCGACTTCCCCGACACGTACCCGAACCAGTCGAGCCCGCTCATCGGCAACGTGCACATGCCGAACGTGCTCGCGCCGCCGACCGACCCGACCGACCCGGAGTTCCTGCCGGAGCTGCTCGGGCTCGATAACGCCTTCTCCGTCTCGGCCTCTTCGCGCGAGGTCTTGGGCGAAGACATCGCGGGCCAGAACGTCGTCGTCAACCCGACCTCGTACGGCCACGGCTACCTCCTGAACGACCTCGCCATCGACTTCGGCGTGCCGTACCACGAGGGCATGCACTCCATCTCCAGCCCCATCGCGGGGCTCGAGAACGACCCGAACGGCGCGCCCGAAGGCTCGGCCCTGAACGAGGGGCAGGCAGACCTCTGGGCCTACACGGCGGCCGAGAACCCCGTGCTCGGCAACTACCCGGTCAACGGCTTCAAGTACCGCGAGCTGGTGCGCGCCAACGGCGGCGACCCTGACCTGCGCCAGTACATCCGCCACGCCGACTCGGGGCTCACCTACACGCAGCTCGGCACCTCGGGCGGCAACAGCTTCGAGGAGCACCGCGACGGCGAAATCTTCGCCGCGGCCGGGTGGGACTTGCGCCAGTTGATGCTGATGACGGAGCCGGGCGGCAACTTCGTCCGGCCGGACGTCATCTCGGGCGAGCCGACCCGCCACATCAGCCGCGGGCAGGAGAACTGGGAGCGCATCCTCTTGGGCGCCATCTACGTGCTCGGCACGTACAACCCGGACACGATGGTGCGCGCGCGCGACGCGATGATCATCGCCGACCAGGCGCTCTACTCCTCCGACCCGACCGACCCGGACGCGCCGGGCCTGCACCGCGCGCTCATCGAGCAGGTCTTCGCCGCGCGCGAGCTGGGCGTCAACGCCGCCGCGCCGAACTCCTCGGGCCGCCAGACCGTCTCGACGAAGGTCTCGGACGTCGCGGCCTCGCAAGCCAAGCCGGCCGCGCCGCAGGGCGTCAGCGTCACGCTCAACTCCGCGAACTCCAACCGCGTCTCCTGGCAGCCGGTCGCGGGCGCGTTCGCCTACGAAGTTCTGAGGCGCGAGGTCGGGCGCGAGAACCAGAGGCTCAACAAGCCCGTCGTCGGGCGCGAGTACATGGAGGGCGACGGCACGACGGACGGCTACTGGCACGTCGAATACATGCGGGGCGACCAGACCTCTTACGTGGACAGCGGCTACCGCGAGGGCGTCTTCATCCCGCGCGGGCTTTCGAACCCGGCGCGCTACGAGTACGTGGTGCGCGCGCTCGCGGTGGGCGCCAACAAGCAGGTCGGCGTCTCCGACAACAGCGCGGCCTCGACTGTGCCGACCGCGGTGCTCGACGTGACGAACAACGTGCAGGTCTCCAACACGAGCATCGTCTTCGCGGGCGGGAAGACCGAGCTCGACCAGGTGCTCAAGAACCTCGGCGGCGCGGGGGTCGGCGACGGCACTTTCTTCAGGCCGATTGAGTTCCGCATCGTCAACATCTCGAACCCGACCGTCTCGGTCTACAACGCCGACAACGGCGGCGCGGGCCGCTCGGGCAGCCCCGCGAGCTTCTACTACGCGGCGGATCTCCTGCGCGGGCAGACTTCCGGAGCGCGCCACCTCGTCTTCAACAACCCGAACACGCAGCTCTTCACCTTCGACGCGCTGGTGACGGCGCGCGTGCAGGTCGACCCGGCCGCGGCGACGCGCTACCAGCCGCAGCCGACGTTCGACCTCAACTACACGACCTCGACGTTCGCCGAGACGTTCACGGGCATCGTCCCGGCTTCAGACACGGGGCTGCAACTGGCGGGCGGCGTGACCTACGTGGACGTGCCGTTCACCTCGAAGCCCGACGCCGTCGCCGTGACGGGCAACCTCAGCACGACGACCGGCGTCGACCTCGACTTCGAGCTGCGCGACGCGGCGGGCCGCGTGCTCTCTTCGGGCGCGACCGAGTCCGCGAACGAGACCGTCACGTCCGCGATCTCCGGCAACACCAACTACGTCTACCGCGTCATCGGCTGGGCCGGCGCCGCGATGGACTTCACCATCAACAGCACGCAGACCTTGCGCGTGCCGAAGTCGAGCTCGACTACTTCGACCGGCTCGGCCTCGACGGGCGGCGCGCCCTTCACGGGCGGCACCGAGCTGACGGGCGGCACGGCGACGAGGCTCGTCCGCTTCACGGTGAACCCCCTGACCAAGAGCGTCTCGGTTCAACTCCTGAAGTAGAAGGACGACAAGGACGACGCGGCTAACGCGAGGGGGCGGGCGACACGCTACGTGTCGCCCGCCCCCAACGTCTTTATCTCCGCGGCTACTTGCCGTGCGTCGCCCCGACGTGCTTGAGAATCCAGTCGCCGATCAGCTCCAGCGCGGCGGGTGAGACGGTCTCCTCGATTCTCCCGTACTCGGCGGGCGAGCCGGTCTCGCTCGTCTGGAAGAGGTGGTTGAGCTTCGGCAGCTCCCGCGTCGTGTAGTCTCGGTTGCCGCCGGCCTTCAGCGCCGCCGCGATGGCCGCGAGGTGCTCCTTCGCGGGGACGACCTGCAGGTCGTGCTCGCCCGCCAGGGCCAGCACGGGGACTCGCACCTTCCCGAGCGTCGCGCGCGCGTCGTATGCGGTGAAGAAGCGGAACCAGGGGGTGAGCATTATCCTGATGATGCCCTCCATCTCGTCGCCCGCGAGGCCGTAGCTCTTCCTCTCGTCCGCCGACAACTCGGCCAGCAGCTTCGCGCGCTCTTCGTGCGCCCTCCGCAAAGCCGCCGCGTCGTCCCTCTCCTCCCTCATGACGGAGAAGACGCGGCCGAGCAGCCTGCGCTTCCAGGCGACGGCCGCCTCGCTCTCGCCGTTCGCCCTGGCGATGGCCGTGACCTGCGCGGCGAAGCCCTCTTCGGTGGGAAGCCCCGGCCCGGCCAGCATGACGACGAAGGCCACGTCCGCGGACTTCGACGCGACCATCGGCGCGATCATCCCGCCCTCGCTGTGCCCGACGAGTCCGACCTTCTTCGGGTCGATCTCCTTCCTCGACTTGAGATACCCGACGCCGGCCACGACGTCGCCCGCGAAGTCCTCGCTCGTGGCCTTCTCCAGGCTCGGCCCCGCGGCCGAACCGCCGACGCCCCTGTCGTCAACCCTTAAGACCGCCACCCCCCGGCGCGTCAGGTAGTCTGCGATGACGTGGAAGGGCTTGTGCCCGAGGATGGTCTCGTCCCTGTCCTGCTGGCCCGAGCCGGAGATGAGCAGGACGGCCGGGTGCGGCCCCTTCGCGCGCGGGAGCGTCAGCGTACCCGCGAGGCGCACGCCGGCCGCCCCGTTCTCGTATGAGACCTCTTCGGTGTCGTAAGGGTAGGGCGGCTTCGGCGTCTGCGGACGCAGGGGGGCGGCCGGCGGCTTCTCGGCGCGGGTGAGCACGAGCGGGAACGAGCCGGGCCCCTGACTCCAGCGCCCTTCGATGGCCGTCCCCTCCTGGTTGAGGGTGCCCTCGTAGACGCCGCCCGCGGACTTCAACTCGAAGCGCACCGCCGCGCCCGTGAGCGTGACGGAGTCGAGGGGGATGCCCGTCGCGCCCTGGTCGGGGCTGTCGAGCGTCGCCGCGAGTTTGCCGTCCGGCTGCTTCGTGACGTTGACCACCAGGCGCAGCTTCGCCCCGCCCGCGTCGAGCGTGCCCTGCCAGATGCCCTCCAGTCCCTTCGACGGAGAAGCCTGCTGGCACAGTGAGGCAGTCAGGAGAATCAACAGAAGCTTCACGGTTCACACCTCATCAGTCTTTCTTGCGAAGTCCGAAAAACAGAGTACCGCGCTCTGTTAGGTGGTGGAAGGGCGGGCGCGGTTGCGGCGCTTGACGAGCGCGCGCAGCCAGAGCGCGCCGACGGCCGCGAACGGCAGGAGGTAGATGAGCAAGTCCCAGCGGCCGTAGCCGGGCGGCGTGACTTCCACGTCGGTCTCGGCCTCGCCGCCGCCCTGCGCGCTTTGCAGGCGGACGCGGACGCGCCACAGCTCCTGCGCGTCGAAGGGCACGAGCGCTTTGAACTGCATGCGCCCGCCCTGGTCTTCGCGCACGGCGGCGTAGACGGCCTCGGGGAGCCTGCCGCTGACGGGGCGCACGCCCAACTCGACGCGCACGTCTTCGGGGAGCTTGCCGCCCGGCGGCGGGTCGAGGATGAAGAAGAAGGTGCCGGTGCCCACGTCCGGGTCTGACCAGACCGAGACGACGCAGGGGCCTAAAGTCTTATCGACCAGGATGGGATACGGCGGCCCCTCGTGCGCGGAGGCGGACGTGCCGCACGCGAGCAGCAGCAAGTTCGTCAGCACGACGGTTCTGAGTCTCGCCTTCATCAGTTCCCCAGGAACGTGCCGCGCATCTCCATCGGCTGCGACATCAGCCAGAACCCCGAGACCCACAGCGCCACGCACAGCGCCGCCCACGTGGCGAAGACCAGCCCGCGCCGCCTCGCCTCGTCCTCCACGGCGAGGCGGTACGTCAGAAGCAGAGAGCCGAGCAGCCCCAGGCCGAGGAACCCGAGCTCCAAAGGATAGACGACTCTCTCGGGGAGCCCCGTGAGTCTCCACAAAGGTTCGCCGAGGACGGGCCAGCCCGCGCCGGCGGCGGCGCTCTGCGCGACGGGGATGAAGGTGAGGAGCCCGGTCAGAAAGTGAAAGCCGTAGTGCGCGAGCCAGACGCCGAAGCCCATCGGGACGAGCGCGTAGGAGTAGCGCACGACCGCCTGGAGCACGCCGCCGCGAAGCCCGCCCCAGCGCGTCGACACCCAAGCAGCCGCGCCGAGCAGGAGCAGAGGCTCGACGACTAAGAACAGAGCGAAGACGAGGCCGAGGACGGGCGCTTCGTGATTCAGGCGGAGCGCACGCGCGAGCCAGCCTTCGAGCGCGTAGACGGGGCTGACCATGCCGAAGGCGTTCAGCAGCGCGCCGAAGGTGAAGACGACGGCGAGCGCCGAGAGGTCTCTGCGTTTGGAGAGTATGCCGACGCCCGAACGCATCTTATCCGTTAACAACTCTTCCGCGGGCAGGCGGCTCACGATGCCGACGTTGTCGTGCGGGCACGCCTGCACGCAGTCGAGGCAGAACGTGCAGTCGAGGTTCCCCGTTTTGCGCGGCTGGAAGAGGGCCAGCTCGCAGCCGCGCTGAATGACGACGGGCGACTCCGGACGTTCGCGCCGGCCGCGGATGCAGTCCTTCGTGCGGCAGCCTTCGCACACGTTCAGGTCGCGCGCCTTCACTTCGAGCGGCGAGACGGTCGAGGCGACGAAGTTGAACTGTCCGAGCGGGCAGACGAACTTGCAGAACGAGGCGTGTTTGAAAAGCCCGTCTATCAAAAGCGCGCCCGCGAAGTACGCGACGACGAGCCACGCCGTCCAGAGGGGCGAGCCCCACAGGTCGAACAGCTCGTAGGCGAACAGCACCCCGACGAAGAGCGCGAGCGCGAGCCACTTGTTGCGCAGGGCGCGAGGCCAGTTGCGCCGCGGCGTGACGAAGCGCCGCGCGAGGTTGCGCGGCAGCATGAAGGGGCACGCCATGCAGAAGAAGTTTCCCGCGAGCAGCAGGGCGAGGACGAGCGCGCCGCGGAAGTGAACCCAGGAGAGCGTCGTCGCCAGGTTCTTCGGCGCGAGCTGCGGCCCGAAGAACCCGTGCAGGATCATCAACGCGGCCACGACGAACAGAGGAATCTGCAGCACGGTGCGCGCGTGGCGCCGGCGCAGGAGGTTGCCGACGAGTGGGACGCGCAGAAGGTCGAAGGGCCGCGAGTCCTCTGCGGGAGGCGGCGGGTTGGTCTGTCGGTCGTACAACAACTTACTCAGTCCGCCCGGACGCCCTTCACGTCCAGCGTGCGTTCCAGCTTACGCCCGTCGGGCAAAGCGGCGTGGACGAGGACGACCCAGTCGCCCGCCATCGTGAAGTCGAGGGTGGCGCGGTAGCCGCCCGGCTCGAACTCCTTCGCCTCGGCGAAGACGGGGGTCATGCCCGCGTGCGTCATGTTTCCTTCGAGCGTGACGCGGGCGCCGCTCACCGGCTTCGAGGCGAGGAAGTCGATCAGCTTGAGGCTGACGGTGGCCGGCCCCACTCTGGGGGGGCTGGGGGAAACGTCGAGCCGGACGAGAAAGTCCGGCGTGGGCTCCGTCAGCCTACACGCGACCCCGAAGAGCGCGCACGCGCACGCGACGGCCGCGACGACGAGGCTGCCCCTTGCCAGAGAACTCTCCCGCCCGAAGGTCACGCGGCGGCGCCCGCCTCGCTGCGCCTGAGCGCGCAGGTGCAGGCGTAGCTCGGCTCCTCGTCCGCGGGCGGGAACATGTGGTAGTACATGCCGATCACCATCGGGACGAAGACGACCGCGTTGTAGAAGAGGTGTATCTCGACGCGCGAAGTCGGGAAGGCGATCTGGAGGAAGCTGAGCGGGATGGGCGAGCCGAGGATGTTGTGGTGGAAGAGCACCTGCCCCTGCAGCAGCGCGTGCTCAATATGGTGCCAGAACTGTATGACGAGCGCCGCCGTCCACCACTTGCGCGAGACGCCGGTGAAGCCCTTGCGCAAAGTCCAGATGCCGATGAGCATGACGACCGCGTAGCCGTAGTGCAGAACCTCCGAGCCGACCAGCCACGGGTACCAGAGTCCGAGGACGCCGTTCGCCTGCGGACGCGGCCAGCCCAGGATGTAAATCTGTGTGGCCTGCGCCAGGTGCTCGGCCCAGTGCCCGAGCACGACGACCATGAAGAGCCGGAGCGCGCGCTCGTGCCAGCGCGAGTTGAGCTTGTCGTGAAAACTCGTCCCCGTCTCGTGCGTCACGCCGACGCCGTGCACGCTTGAACTTGAAGCGGCCATAATGCTTCCTGACACTCCTCTTGACTGCGGTCGAAAACGTTGGGTTGAAACGATGTTCGGAGCGGGCGCCGCCCGCGCGCGTCCCGTGCCGGAAAGTGTGGGCCAGATGTTAAGACATCGGCCCGCGAGAAGCAAAAGTCGGCTGTGAAATTTGAACGGCGGCCCGAACCCGTGACGTGCGCACATTACCTCACGATGTGCCGCGCCCTGTCATGGGCGCGAGGTTGGGCACGTCTCTCCAACTAAAGTTTGAGCCGCGCCCCCAACCTCGCGCCCATGACAACCGCGCGGCGTGCGTGTTAAGGTGCGCCGGCCGGTGCAGCAACCCGGCCTCTTGGAAGAGTCACCCCTCAAAATGCGAAGCTCTCCGGACAGGCGCCCGCGCTGCGCGCTTCTCGTCTTGTTATCGGTGCTGGCCGCCGCGGGCGCCGCCTGCCGCCGCGCCGACCTGCCCGAGCCGGGCTCGCCCGAATACCTGAGCGCGGTGCGCACCTTCTACGTCGGCCTCTCGGCGCTCCAGGTCGGCGACGACGTGCGCGCCGAGGAGAAGCTGAAGGAGGCGACCACGCTCGCGCCGGACGAGCCCGCGCCCTGGGCCGACCTCGGGCTGCTCTACATGCGCCAGCGCCGTTTCGACGAGGCCGCGCAGAGCCTGGACAGGGCGCGGCAGCTCGCGCCCTCGAACGCCACGCTCTACGTCCTGCTCGGCCAGTTGGAGAGCGCGCGCGGCAACTCCGCGGAGGCGGCCAAACATTTCCGCCGCGCGACGGAGATCGACCCGCGCAACCTCAAGGCTCTCTACGCGCTCAGCCGGGAGGCCGAGCGCGGGGGCGAAGGCGGCGAGGAGGAGGAGCTGCGCCTGCTGCAGAAGATTCTTGAGGTGCAGCCCGATAATCTCTCGGTGCGTCTGGACGTGGCCCGACTCGCCGCCAAGCGCGGCGACGCCGACCTCTTCAAACGTCTGATGGACGGGTTTGAGAAGGACTCCGCCGCTTGGCCGCCCGAGGCGCAGGAGCAGTTAAAGGCCGTGCAGGCCGCGGCCGCCTCGGGAAATGCGCGTGCGGCGGCCCCGCGCGTGCAGTTCCTGCGCAACGTGCTCGTCCGCCTGCCCGAGTACAGGCAGAGCCGCCTCACCGTCGAAGACCCGCCCGAGACTTTGAGCGAACCCTTCACGCGCTTCATCACTTTAGCCTCCCCTTCGCCGCAGCCCGCGCCGCCGGACGAGGCGTTGACCTACAACGTCGAGCCGTTAGAAGAATTCGGCGTGGGCAACTGGGCTTGGGTCGGCGCGGCGTCTCTGACGGGCGAGGGCGTGCCCGCGCTCATCTTCGCGGGGCCGCAGGTCGCGCAGCTCACGGGCGGCGTCAGGCTACCCTTCACGGGCGCCGCACTCCCGGCCGGCGTCGCCGCACTCCCGGCCGGCGTCGCCGCACTCGACTTTAACTACGACTTCAAGACCGACCTCGCGTTCGCGGGCGAAGGCGGCTTTCGTCTTTATCGTCAGGAGAGTCCGACGAACTTCGTTGATGTGACCGCGCAGACGAAGTTGCCCGCCAACGTCACGGACGCACCTTACACCGGCGCGTGGGCGGCGGACATCGAGGCCGACGGCGACCTCGACCTCGTGCTCGCGTCGAGGGATGGCGCGCCCACCGTTTTGAGGAACAACGGCGACGGCACCTTCGTCGAGCAGCACCCGTTCGAAGGGGTCACGTCGCTGCGCGACTTCGCCTGGGCCGACCTCGACGGCGACGGCGACCCGGACGCCGCGCTGCTCGACGCGCAAGGGAAGCTCTACGTCTTCGCCAACGAGCGGACGGGACAGTTCCGCGCGCGCGCCATGCCGCAGAACCTGGGTCGCGCCGAAGCGCTCTGCGTCATCGACATTAACAACGACGGCCGGTTCGACCTGCTCCTGCTCGACACCGCCGGCTTCAGGCGACTCTCGGACAAGGACGAGGGCGCGGGCTGGGACCTGGGGCAGGGCGAACGCTGGGACGGCGTGCCGGGCGGGCTCGCGCCGGGCAGCGCGAAGCTGACGGCCGCCGACCTCGACAACAACGGGGGCAGCGACCTTCTGTTCTCAGGCCCGCAGGGCGCGCGCGTCTGGCTGAGCGACGCCGCGGGAATCATGAAGCAGCTCAAGCTTCCCGAGACGATAGCCGACTCGCGCGCCCTCTCAATCGCGGACGCGGACGGCGACGGCAGCCTTGACCTCGTCGGCGTCGGCCCGGACGGCAAGGCTTTCGTCGCGAGGGCGCGCGGGACGAAGAACTATCACTGGCAGTTGATCAGGCCGCGCGCCGCGAACGCCACCGGCGACCAGCGCATCAACTCGTTCGGCGTCGGCGGCGAGATGGAGATACGCGCCGGCCTCCTCGTGCAGAAGCAGCTCATCACGGGGCCGCTCGTGCACTTCGGCCTCGGAGACCAGGCGGGCGCGGACGTGGTGCGCGTCGTCTGGCCGAACGGCTCGGTGCGCGCGGAGTTCGAGCTGAAGGCCGACACGGTCGTCCTCGCCGAGCAGCGCTTGAAAGGCTCCTGCCCTTCGCTCTTCGCCTTCGACGGGAAGCGCATGAGCTTCGTCAAGGACTGCGCGCCGTGGAGTCCGGCCATCGGGCTTCGCATCAACAACTACCAGACGCTGAAGGTCGGGCAGACGGAGGAGTGGGTCAAGATTCGCGGCGACCAGCTCGCCCCGCGCGACGGCTTTTATGATTTACGTATCACGGCCGAGCTTTGGGAGACGTACTATCTCGACCGCTACCAGTTCGCGGTCGTAGACCACCCGGCGGGCACGTCGGTCTTCGTGGACGAGCGCACCGCGCGCCAGCCGCCCGCGCTCAAGGTCTACACCGTCGGAGAGCCGCACGCGTTCAAAGGTGCGTGGGACGACGCGGGCAAGGACGTTTCCGAGGTCGTGGGCAGACTCGACGGCCGCCACCTCGACACCTTCGGCCGCGGCGCTTATCAGGGCGTGACGCGCGAACACTTCGTCGAACTCGAACTCGGCGACGAGGCGCCGCGCGAGGGGCCGCTCTGGCTCGTCGCGCACGGCTGGCTGCACCCGACCGACGCCTCGATTAACGTCGCCATCAGCCAGGGGAGCCAGCCGCCGCCGAAGGGATTGAGCCTCGAAGTCGCAGACGGCAAGGGCGGCTGGGCCGTCGCCAAACCAGACCTCGGCTTCCCTTCGGGGAAGAACAAGACCATCCTCGTCGACCTTCAGAATACTTTTAAGCCGGGCGCGCCGCGGCGTCTGCGCCTGCGCACCAATATGGAGATTTACTGGGACGCGCTCGAATGGGCTTCGGGTGCCGACGACAGGCAGACGAAGGTGCAAGCCCTCGCGCCCGCGTCGGCCGAGCTGCGCTTCCGCGGCTTCTCCGAGATGAGGAGCGCCGGCGGCTCCTCGCCCGAGACGCCCGACTACGACCGCCTCGCCTCGACCGCTCAGCGCTGGCGCGACCTCGTCGGCTACTACACGCGCTTCGGCGACGTGCGCGAGCTGCTCGAAGAGACGGACGACCGCGTCGTCATCGCGAACGCGGGCGACGAGCTTCTGCTGCGCTTCGCGGAGCAGCCGGCGCCGCCCGCGGGTTGGGCGCGCGACTACGTTCTGATAGGGAACGGCTGGATCAAGGACGGCGACTACAACTCGGAGTTTTCGAAGACGGTGCTGCCTTTGCCGTCGCGAGACCAGGAGTATTACACTACGCCCCCGACACGTCTCGAAGACGACCCGGTCTACCGCCGTCATCCCCAGGACTGGCAGAACTTCCACACGCGCTACGTCACGCCGCAGGTCTTCAAGGGAGGACTGTGGACGAGGTAGCCATATGAAATTTAACCACAGAGACACAGAGACACAGCTTGGACACAGCTAAAGCTTAAAGCTGTGTCTCTGTGTCTCTGTGTCTCTGTGGTTAATAGTTCTCAGCTACGTTCAAGAGTTTTTTTATAAATGCGTAAGAGTCCCATCGCCCGCGGCCTGCTGATCCTGTTCTTCGCCGCGCTGCTCGCGACGCCTTTCGTCATGAAGCGTTGGCACGAGCGGGCGGGCTCGCCGTCCGCGGCGCGCGCCGCCGAGGCGGGCACGGACTCCGCCGTGTTCGGGCGCTACGGCTTCCGCCTGGAGGAGGTCTCGAAGCAATCGGGCGTCGACTTCGCGCACAGCGCGCCGACGCTCGACGACAAGCTCGCGCACATCATGCCGCAGGTCGCTTCGATGGGCGCGGCCGTGTCGGTCGTCGACTTCGACCGCGACGGCTGGCAAGACCTCTACGTGACGAACAGCGGCGAGGGGAGTCTGAACGCCCTTTATCGAAACCGGCGCGACGGGACTTTCGAAGACGTGGCCGCCGCGCTGGGCGTGGCCGACCTGAACCGCGCCGAGACCGGCGTCTCGATGGGCGCCGTCTGGGGCGACTACGACAACGACGGCTTCGAAGACCTCTTCCTCTACAAGTGGGGCCGGCCCGAGCTCTTCCACAACGACGGTGGCAAAGGTTTCACGCGCGTCACCGACAAGGCCGGTCTTCCTTCCTGGGCCAACGCGAACACGGCCCTCTGGTTCGACTACGACCGCGACGGCAAGCTCGACCTCTTCCTCGGCGGCTACTACCCGGAGGACGTGAACCTCTGGCATCTGAAGAATACGAAGATGATGCCGGAGAGCTTCGAGTACGCGAAGAACGGCGGGCGCAAGTACCTTTTGAAGGGGCGCGGCGACGGCACGTTCGAGGACGTGACCGCGGCGGCCGGCATCAACACGCGCCGCTGGGCGCTCGCCTGCGCGGCGGCAGACCTGCGCGGGACGGGCTACCCCGACCTCTTCATCGCCAACGACTACGGCGTCTCGGAACTCTACTTCAACGACGGGCGCGGACACTTCCGCGACGCGGGCGAGCAGACGGGCGTCGGCTTCGCGCCGAAGAGCGGGATGAACATCTCGTTCGGCGACATCCTCAACCGCGGGGCCTTCGCCGCCTACGTCTCGAACATCTCGGAGGACGGCGTGCTCGTGCAGGGCAACAACCTCTGGGTGCCGCGCGAGGGGACTGGAGGGGACGCGCTCAAGTACGACAACCTCGCCGAGGAGATGGGCGTCGAGTTGGGCGGCTGGAGTTTCGGCGCGCAGTTCGGCGACCTCAACAACGACGGCGCGCTCGACCTCTACGTCGTCAACGGCTACGTCTCTTTGGACAGGGGCGCGAACTACTGGTACGACTACTCGAAGATCGCGGGCGGGAACACCAGTATCATCTCGGACGCGGCGAACTGGCCGCCGATGAAGGGGCGCAGCCTCTCGGGCTACCAGCAGAAGCGCGTCTGGGTCAACGACGGCGCGGGCAAGTTCGCGGACGTGGCGCAGGCGGTCGGCGCGCGCGACACCTTCGACGGCCGCTCGGTCGTGATGGCCGACCTCTGGAACCGCGGCGTGCTCGACGTGGTGGTGGCGAACCAGCGCGGGCCGCTTTTGATTTACAAGAACACGGTCGCGCCGGAGAACGCGTGGGTCGGGTTCGAGCTGGAGGGGACGCAGAGCAACCGCAGCGCGTTGGGCGCGCAGGTGCGCGTCTACTGGGCGGGGCAGGAGCAGGTGCAGGAGGTCTCGGGCGGCAGCGGCTTCTGCGCGCAGAACCAGCGACCGCTCCACTTCGGACTGGGCAAGGGCGCGCGCGTCGAGCGCGTCGAAATCCGCTGGCCCTCGGGCAAGACGCAGACGCTTGAGCAGCCCGAGGTCGGCAAAGTGCACCATGTGAAAGAGGCTTGATGCGCCGCGTCGGCGGCGTGTGATGCGCGCGCTTTTAGTAACATCATGAGCAGCACGACAGTCACGACCACTCCCATCGCCGCGCCCGCCGCGGGGGCGCAGGCGCCGCCGAAGCTCTTCGGCATCGACAGCCGTTTCGTCGCGCCGATCTTCATCACGTTCATCCTGCTCGTCGGGCAGCTGGCGTACGGCATCCTCGAGAGCTACGCGATGACGGCCCTCGCCATCGTGACGGCCGTCGCGCTCGAACTCGTGCTGGGAAGGTTACTGGTAGGGAAGTGGCCGCACCTCGCGAGCGCGTACATCTCGGGCATCAGCGTCGGCATCCTCACGCGCTCGCCTTACGCGTGGCCGTTCGCGCTGTGCAGCGCCATCTCCATCACCTCGAAGTACGTCCTGCGCGTGCGCGACCGGCACGTCTGGAACCCCTCGAACTTCGGCATCAGCGTGATGCTTCTGCTCGCGCCGTGGGCCTACTCGACGCTCTCGGTGCAGTGGGGCAACAACCTCTGGCCGATGCTCGTCATCTGGGCGCTCGGCGCCATCATCACGTACCACGTCGGGCGCATCCACATCACGCTCACCTACGTCGTCTCCTTCTTCGTCCTCTCGTACGTGCGCTCGCTCGTGACCGGCCACTCCTACTGGGCCGAGGCCGCGCCCATCACGGGGCCGATGTACCAGCTCTTCATCTTCTTCATGATCACCGACCCGAAGACGACCGTGCGCTCCTCCCGCTGGGCGCAGGCGCTGGTCGGCTTCCTCGTCGCGCTGGCCGAGATGTTCCTGCGCCTCGCCGAGAACGTGCACGCGCCCTACTACGCGCTCTTCGTCGTCGGCCCGGCCGCGAACCTCTTCGAAATCTATCTGACCTCGCGCCGCGCGAAGTCTTAAATCAGAAATTCAAATTTGAAATTCCAAGTTTCAAATCAAAGCAAGGTGGACACCCCCGAGATGCGCCGTTCCCCCGTACTGACCGCCGTCCTGCTCTGCCTCCTGGCCCTCGCCTCCGGCTGCAAGCAAGACCCGACGCAGAACCCTTCGGCCGCGCCGCAGAGTCCGGACGCCGCGGGCGCGGCCGTCGCCGGGGCCACGCCCGGCGCGACGCCGAGTCCGACGCCCGGCGCGGCGCTTCCGCGCCCCTCCGGCCCCATCGAGTACGTGGACGTGACCGCCGAGGCGGGCTTGCGCTTCAAGCACAACAACGGCGCCGCGGGTAAGAAGTATCTGCCCGAGACGCTCGGCGCGGGCGCGGCCTTCCTCGACTACGACAACGACGGCTGGCTCGACATCCTGCTCGTCAACTCGACCGCCTGGCCCGAGAACAAGGGGCCGGCCACTTCGTCCGCGCTCTACCACAACAACGGCGACGGCACCTTCAAAGACGTGACGCGCGAGGCGGGACTCGCCGGGAACTTCTACGGCATCGGCTGCGCCGTGGGCGACTACGACAACGACGGCCTCGTCGACATCTACATCACGGCCGTCGGCCCCGACCACCTCTATCGAAATCTGGGCGGCGGCAAGTTTCAGGACGTGACCGCGAAGGCCGGCGTCGGCGACCCCGGCTTCGGCACGAGCGCCGCCTTCTTCGACTACGACCGCGACGGCAAGCTCGACCTCTTCGTCGCCAACTATGTCGAGTGGACGCCCGAGACGGACGTGAACTGCACGCTCGACGGGACGAACAAGTCCTACTGCACGCCGCAGAAGTACAAGGGGCAGAGCTCGACGCTCTACCACAACCGCGGCAACGGCACCTTCGAGAACGCGACGCAGCGCGCCGGCCTCTACGACCCGACGAGCAAGGCGCTCGGCGTGGCGCTCCTCGACTACAACGACGACGGCCAGATGGACATCTTCGTCGCCAACGACACCGAGCCGAACAAGCTCTACAAGAACAACGGCAACGGGACGTTCACCGACGAGGCGCTCACGGCGGGCGTCGCCTTCGGCGAGTCGGGCGCGGCGCGCGCAGGCATGGGCGTGGACGCGGCCGACTACGACGGCTCCGGAAGGCAGAGTCTGGTCATCGGCAACTTCACCTCGGAGAGCATGGCGCTCTACCACAACGACGGCGGCGGGCTCTTCACCGACGAGGCGCGCAACTCCGGCATCGGCAAGATGTCGGAGCAGTCCCTGACCTTCGCCACCTTCTTCTTCGACTACGACCTCGACGGCCTCCTCGACATCTTCGCCGTCAACGGCCACGTCTCCGACGACATCCAGAAGGTGCAGCCGCGCGTCCGCTACGCGCAGCCGCCGCACCTCTTCCGCAACCTCGGCCGGAAGAAGTTCGAGGAGGTGACCGCGCGGGTCGGGCGCGCCCTGGGCCGCGCCATCGTCGGGCGCGGCGCGGCCTACGGCGACTACGACAACGACGGCGACCTCGATCTATTAGTGACCGCCAACGGCGGCCCGGCGCGTCTCTACCGGAACGACAACGCGAACCAGAACGACGTGCTGCGCGTGAAGCTCGTCGGCACGCGCTCGAACCGCGACGCCGTCGGCGCGCGCGTCACCGTCAACGGCCCCGGCGGCTTCAAGACGAGCAACATGGTGCGGACGGGTTCGAGCTACGCCTCGCAGAGCGAGCTGACGCTCACCTTCGGCCTCGGCAAGCCCGAGGCGGCCGAACGCACCTACACGGTCGAGATCGCCTGGCCGTCCGGCGAGAAGGCCACCGTCCAGCAGGTCAAGGCCAACCAGCTCATCGTCGTGCAGGAAGGGCAGGGCGTCACCAAATCCGAGCCGATCATCTTCGCCCGCGCCGCGCCGACCCCGACGCCCGCGCCGACCACGCAGGGCCAGTGAGCGTGTGGGAGGATTTCACCACAGAGGCACAGAGGCACAGCCTGTCGAGGGCTAAAGATGAAGCTGTGTCTCTGTGGTTAACTTCTTTCCCTTCGCACACAGCTGCGAGAACATCATGGAAGTCATATGAAGCAGTATCGTTACCTCTTACTCGTCGCCTTCGTCGCGGCGGGAGTCGTCTCCGTCTCTTCGTCTCGGCGGCTTGACGTGTCGTCGCAAGCGCCCGCCGCGAGGGGCGCGCGCGAGGAGGCGTACCGCGCCAACAACTTGGGCGTGGCGCTGCTCGAACAGTTCAAGCACAGGGAGGGGGCCGAGCAGTTCCGCCGCGCGCTTCAGCTCGACCCAAAGCTCGCGCTCGCGCGGACGAACCTGGCGATTGCGCTCTACAACGTGCCCGACCTCGCCGCCGCGCAGAAGGAGGCGGAGGCCGCGGCCCTCGCCTCGCCCGACGCGCCGCAGCCCCAGTACATCCTCGGGCTCATCGCGCGCCAGCAGAACCGACTCGACGACGCCGTCGCGGCCTTCCAGCGCGTGCTCAAGCTCGACGCTCGCGACGTGGGCGCGAACGTGCAGGTCGGCCAGCTCTACCTGCAACAGCGCAAGTTCCCCGAGGCGATGGCGGCGCTGCGCATCGCGCTCGAAGAGGAGCCATACAACGGCACGGCGCTTTACAACCTCGGCACCTCGCTCATCCGCGGCGGGCAGCGCGAAGAGGGCACGCGCCTGATGCAGCAGTTCCAGGCGTTGCGCGCGAGCGGCGCGGCGACGACCGTCGGCACGAACTATCTCGAACAGGGCCGCTACGCCGAGGCCGTCGCCTCGACCGGGGCCGAGGCAGACCTCGTGGACAAGCGCACGCCCGAAGTCTCCTACACGGACGCGACCGCCGCCGCCATCCCTTCGGGCGCGGAGGCGGGCGGCGCGCCCCTGCTCTTCGACTTCGACAACGACGGCGACCTCGACCTCTTCGTCGCGCGCAGGCTCTTCCGCAACGACGGCGGGAAGTTCTCGGACGTGACCGCCGCGTCGGGGCTGCCCGCGGACGCGAAGGGCTTAGTGCTCGGCGCCGTCGCGGGCGACTACGACAACGACGAGAGGCCCGACCTCTTCGTCATCACGGCGGACGCGCTCGCGCTCTTCCACAACGAGGGCGGCGGCCGTTTCAAGGACGTGACCGCGGCGGCGCGCATCGCTTCACGCGCGAACAACTCGGGCGCGGCCGCGTTCGTGGACTGCGACCACGACGGCGACCTCGACATCTTCTTAGGCTCCGGCCTTCTGCTGCGCAACAACGGCGACGGCACCTTCGCGGACGTGACTGCGGCGTCGAAGATCACGCCGCCGAGCGGTCGCGCGGTCGCGGTCGTCCCGACCGACTTCGACAACCGGCGCGACGTAGACCTGCTCGTCGTGGGCGAGACGGGGCCGCCTGCGCTCTGGAAGAATCTGCGCGACGGCTCGTTTCGCAACGTCGCGGCCGAGGTCGGGCTCAACTTGAAGGGCGGCGGCCTCGGCCCCGTCGCGGCGGGCGACGTGAACAAGGACGGCTTCACGGACTTCTACTTCTCGCGCGCGGAGGGCGCGGGCGAGTTCGCCCTGAGCGACGGCAAGGGACGCTTCCGCGTGAGCGCGTGGCCCACTTCGCAGGCGGGCGAACCCGTCGCGGCGCAGTTCGTCGATTACGACAACGACGGGCTGCTTGATTTGGTAACCCTGTCGCGCGGGCCGAAGGGCGGCGAGCTGCGCGTGCTGCGCAACACGGGCGATGGCTGGGCCGACGTGAGCGAGAAGGCTTCGCGCGCCCTGTCGGCTCAGGTCGCGGGCGCCGTCGGACTCGCCTCGGGAGATGTGGATGGCGACGGCGACGTTGACTTCGTCATCGCGGCGGCGCCGCCGCAGGGCAAGCCCGGCCTGCTCGTCGCGCGCAACGAGGGCGGGAACAGGAACCGCTCTCTGCGCGTCGGGCTGGCGGGCAAGGTGAGCAACCGCAGCGGCGTCGGCTGCAAGGTCGAGCTGCGCGCGGGCAGCCTCCAGCAGAAGCTTGAGAGCTACTCGGCGAGTCCCGCGCCCGCGCCCGTCGAAGTCATCTTCGGTCTGGGCCAGCGCACCGCGGCCGACGCCGTGCGGATACTCTGGCCCTCGGGCGTCGTGCAGGCCGAGACGCAGTCGGCGGCCGCCTCGAAGTCGGACGCGGGCGTCGTGCCCGGCGCGTTCAAAGTCACGGAGCTAGACCGCAAGCCTTCGTCGTGCCCGTTCCTCTACGCCTGGAACGGCGAGCGCTTCGAGTTCATCACGGACTTCATGGGCGGCGGCGAGATGGGCGACTGGCTCGCGCCCGGCGTCTACAACACGCCCGACCCGGACGAGTACGTGCGCATCCGCGGCGACCAGTTGAAGCCGAAGGACGGCCGCTACGAGCTGCGCGTGACGAACGAGCTGGAAGAGGTGCTCTTCGTCGACCGCCTGCAACTCGTCGCCGTCTCGCACCCCGAGGGCGTCGAGGTCTTTCCCGACGAAGGCCTGCGCGACGCGCCGCCCGCCTTCAAGCTCTACACGACGAAGGGCGCGCGCCCGCCGGCCGCCGCGACCGACGACCACGGCCACGACGTACTCGCTCAAGTTAGTAAACTCGACCGCACCTACCCCGACGACTTCAAGCTCGATGCCATCCGCGGCTACGCCGAGCCGCACACGCTGACGCTCGATCTGGGAAAGGGTTCTGGGGACTGGGTGCTGGGTGCTGGTAAGAAGATGACTCGGAACTCGGAATTTAGAACCCAGCACCCAGCACCCAGCACCCAGCACCCTTCCTACACCCAGCACCCGGCACCCAGAACCCTTCTCCTGCTCACCGGCTGGACGAGCTACGCGTATTCGAGCGACAACGTGGCGGCCGCGCAGGGCAAGCTTGAGATGAAGTTTCCCTCGCTGCAGGTCAGGGACGGGAAGGGCGGGTGGCGCACCGTCGTCGAGAACATAGGCATCCCCGTCGGCCGCCCGCAGACCTTAGTCGTCGACCTGACGGGCAAGCTGCCCGAAGGGAGCCGCGAGGTGCGCATCGTGACGAACATGCGCGTCTACTGGGATCAGATTCTGGTCGATGAGAGCGGCGGGGATTTCCCCTTGAAGCTCACGCGCCTCGACCCGGCACAGGCGACCTTAAGCTGGCGCGGCTTCTCGGCTGAGGTGAGGCCGGACGGGCGCGAGCCGGAAGTATACGACTACGCGAAGGTCTCTCTCGTCTCGCCGTGGAAGGCCTTCGTCGGCAGCTTCACGCGCGAGGGCGACGTGCGCGAGTTGTTGAAGGCGGCGGACGACCTCTTCGTCGTCTCGCGCGCGGGCGACGAGCTGAGCCTCTCGTTCGACGCGGCGGCGCTGCCCCCGCTGCCCGAGGGCTGGACGCACACCTTCCTGCTCTACGCCGACGGCTTCAGCAAGGAGATGAACATACACTCCGCCAGCCCCGAGCAGGTGGCGCCGCTGCCGTTCCACGGCATGCGGTCTTACCCGTACGACGCCTCGCGCGCGGGCCTCTCGACCGAGGCGCGCACGGCCTACGCCGAGCGCTACAACACGCGCGTCGTCACGAAGCCGCTGCCCACTCTGCTGTGGGGCGACGGGCGTTAGGCGGGCCGCGCTACTCGCGCTTGATGGGCAGGACGTGGATGGCCTTGATGACGAGCTCGACCTGGTCGCCTTCCTTCAGGTCGAGCTCGTCGGCCGACTCCGTCGTGATGACCGAAGACAGCTCGTCCGCCGAGACGACGTCGAACTTGATGAGCGACATCACGTCGCCCTTCTTGACGGACTTGACCGTCCCGACGATCTTGTTTCTGGCCCCCGGCCTCATCTCTGTTTCCCCTCCCATGTCGGTTTGATTAAGTGCGGCGCGGAGGCTCGCACTCATCGGGCGTGCGGTAGCGCAGCCGGTCGCTCAGCCAGTCGGTCGCGACCACCAGCGCGTAGACCACGGCGATGAGCGTGCTCAGCCGCGTGTAGAAGCCCAACTGGACGTTGTTGTAGACGGCCTGCCCCAGGCCCCCGCCCCCGACCAGCCCGAGCACCGTCGAGACGCGCAGGTTCATCTCCCAGCGCAGAACCGTGTAGCTCAAGAGCATCGGCCGCGCCTGCGGCCACATCGCCCACAGGAAGACCTGCGGCCCGCGCGCGCCCGCCGCGCGCAGGGCCTCCACGGGGCGCATCGGCACCTCTTCGAGCGTCTCGGCGTAGAGCTTGCCGAGCACGCCGCCCGTGTGCAGCCCGATGGCGAGCGTCCCCGCGAACGGCCCGAGTCCCACCGCGATGATGCAGACGAGCACCCACACCAGTTCGGGAATCGCACGCAGCAGCGTGAAGACCGCGCGGGCCACCCGGTACGCGAGCCAGCGCGCGGCGAGCCCCGACGCGGAGCGCCGCCCGGCCGCGTCCGCCGGCACGAACGCGAGCGTCGAGGTCGCGGGCAGGGCCAACCCTGCGCCGACGGCGATGCCGAGCAGCGTCCCGATGACGGAGATGCCGACGGTCTGGAAGAGCGGGCGGACGAGTCCGAGGAGGAACTCCGCCGAGAGGTCGGGCGGGAACATGCGCGCGACGAAGCGCGCGACTCTCGACGCGAGCCCCTCGTCGAGCAGCGCGCCGTTGAGGAAGCCGACCGCGTAGAGGCTGCACAGGGCCGCGAAGGCGAGGAGCGGCACGACGGCCCGCGCCCTCACGCGCGACAGCACGCGCGAGGCGCGCCGCCCGAACGGCGGCGCGCCCACGCCGAGCGTCTCCTCCATCAGGAAGCGCGCGGGCGAGGCGGGCGAGACCTCGGCGTGCAGGCGTCTGCGGAAGTGCCGGCTCAAGGCGTCCGTTCCCGTGAGCAGCGCGACGAAGGCGAGTATCAGCGTGAGCACCTGCCCGTACTCGAAGAGGCGCATCGAGAGGTTGATCTCGTAGCCGAGGCCCCCCGCGCCGACGAACCCGAGCACCGCGGCCGCGCGCACCGCGCACTCGAAGTTGTAGAGCGTGTAGGCGGCGACGGCCGGCGCGGCCTGCGGCCACACGCCGCGCAGGAAGACCTGCGCGCGCGTCGCGCCCGCGGCGTGTAGCGCCTCGACGGGGCGCGGGTCTACGTCCTCGAACACGTCGCCGTAGACGCGGCCCAGCACGCCGCCGTACGCGACCGCCAGGGCCAGAGTCCCCGCGAGCGAACCCAACCCGACCGCGACGACGAAGAGCAGGCCCCACATCAAGTCCGGGACGGCGCGCAGGAAGCCGAGCAGCGCGCGCGTCGAGAGGCTGAGCGCGGCGAGTAGCTTTAACTTTGTGCCGCGGCGCTCGCCTTCGAGCAGGGGGCCGCGCCGCCAGAGCGTCGCCGTCGCGAGGACGCCGAGCGGCATCCCTATCCCGACCGAGAGCAGCGTGCCCGCCAGCGCGACGGCTATCGTCTGGAAGGTCGCTTTGAGGACGACGCGGAGGAAGTCGGGCGAGAGGTCGGGCGGGAAGAGGCCGCGCAGGAAGTTCCAGACGGCGGCCAACGTCATGCGGTCGAAGAGCAGCGCGGGCCGCACCTCGGCCGCGCGCCAGCAGAGCGCGAGCGCCGCGACCGTCCCGAGCATGACGACGACGCGCCGGGGCGTGAGCAGGTCTCCGCCTCGGCCGCGCGCGACGCTGCGCGGGGCTATGTGACCGGAGTCTGTTGCCAAGCCTTTTCGTCCGCGTAAAACTCCGCGAGCGCCTCGCGCGTGAGGCCGGAGGCTTTCGCGTCCAGCGCGACCGCGCCGCCGCGCAGGCCGACGACGCGCGGGAAGTAGCCCAGGGCCAACTCGACGTTGTGCAGCGCGACGACCAGCGTACGACGGCCCTCGTCCGCGACCTCGTGCAGAAGGTTCATGACCGAGTCGGCGAGGCCGGGGTCGAGCGACGCGACCGGCTCGTCCGCGAGAATCACTTCGGGGTTTTGCATCAGCACGCGCGCGACGGCGAGGCGCTGCTGCTGCCCGCCGGAGAGCGTGTCGGCGCGCTCGCGCAGTTTATCTTTAAGCCCGACGAGTTCGAGGAAGTGCTCTGCCTCCTCCACGTCGGCCCTCTCGGGGCGCAGGACGCTGCGCGCCGTCTGCCAGAGCGACCAGCGGCCCAGCCCCCCGCAGAGCGCGTTGTCGAGCACCGAGAGCGAAGGCACGAGGTAGTGCTGTTGGTAGACCGTGCCGACCCGTCGCCGCATCGCGCGCAGCTCGCGCGAAGACATCTGGCCCACATCGCGTTCGTCGAAGAGCACGCGGCCGCGCGTCGGACGCAGCGTCGCGTTGAGCAGGCGGAAGAGCGTCGTCTTCCCTGCGCCCGAGCGGCCGACGAGCGCGAGCCGCTCGCCCCTCTCGACCGACAGGGAGAGGCCGTCGAGAGCGCGCGTCACGCCGGCGCGCCCGCGGTACTCCTTCCAGACCTTGTCGAGCAGGTAGACCATCGCGGCTGTTCACTTCAGGAGTCCCGCGTCGCGGGCCGCCTGCCGCAGCTTCTCGTAGTCCGGGTCGGAGGCCTTCACGTACTTCGTCGCGCTCAGGATGTCGAGCACCTTCTTGTCGTCGGCCTTCGACGCGTCGAGCTTGAGCAGCGCGCCGGCGAAGCTCTCGGCCAAGCCGGGGTCGAGACCTTTGCGCGCTGCCCAGAGATAGTCGAAGAAGGCGGGCGTCGTGTAGAAGACGCGGACGCTGTCGGGCGCGAGCTTGCCCTCCTTCGTCATCCGCTCGAAGACCAGCTCGTCCAAAGCGCCCGCGTCGACCTTCCGGTTCGAGACGGCGAGCGCCGTGGCGTCGTGGCCGCCGGTGTAGACGGCCTTCGCGATCACGTCCGCGTCCACGCCCGACTGGCGCATGAAGTATTCGGGCATGAGGTGGCCGGAGGTGGAGTTCACGTCGCCGAAGGCGAAGGTGTGCCCCTTGAGGTCTGCGAGGCCGTTCACGTTCGAGCCGGGCTGCGTGATGAAGACGCTGTGAAAGTTCTGGTCGCGGTCGCGCTGGACGAGGGGCGTTACGCCGTAGCGCGCGGAGGCCTGCACGTAGGTGAAGCCGCCGAAGTGCGCGATGTCCACCTGGTCGCTCCCGACGGCCTCGACGACCGCCGCGTAGTTGGTCGGGATGGTCAGCTCGACCTTCGCGCCCGTCTCGCGTTGCAGGTAATCGACGAGCGGCTGGCTCTCGCGCAGCATCTTGCCGGGGTCGGTCGTCGGGATCATGCTCAGGCGCAGCGTGGTCTGCGAAGCTTGGCCCGCACGGTTGCCGCCGGAACAGCTCAGGCAGAGCCCGGCCGCGAGCAGGAATGCGAGCAGGAGTGTGGTTCGGAAGGGAAGGGGTCTTCTCATCTCGGCGAGCGGCTCGCTTTCTACGTGGCCGAGAAAGCGAGCGCCGCGCCGTTCGTTCAGGCGGGCGTCGGCGCGCTGCCTCGGTGCACGTGTCGGTGTCGGCCCACTGCGAACCCCGCCGGGGTCGCACAGGGGCCTGTTCAGTTGAACATCCGTTCGGAAGTCACGAATCTCATCTCGTGCCTCTTCTGCTTAGAGCGTGTGTGGCGGAAAACTTGCCCGGATTGTGCAGCCCTGTCCGGCGCAAGTCAAGATACCGGCAGGCCGGACGTTGCGGCTTTAATATTTCTTGACGCGTCGCACCGCTGCGGGCAAGATACGGCGCATGCCGCACAAGCCAGGACAGAACGGACTCGGGCGAAGAGTCTCCTTCAGGCTCTTCGGCGTCGCCGCGTTCCTGCTGACGGTAGCGTGCCTGGGCGAAGCTCCGGCGAACGCGCAGGCCGCGCCCGCGCCGGCGCAGGGCGGGCAGGCGTCGGTGCCGCAGTCGAACGTGAAGGCGTTCGGCGCGAGGGGCGACGCGCGGGCGGCGGCGGGCTGCTCGGTCGCGGCGCGCGCGCAGACCGTGACCTGCGCGCGCGCGAGCTTCACGCCGGCCGACGTGGGCAAGAGGTTCATCCTGCCCGGCGCGGGCGCGGCGGGCGCAGACCTCGTGACTACCGTCAGCGCGCAGAACGGCGCGACGCAGATAAGCCTCGGCGCGGCGGCGGCCGCGGCCGTCTCCGGCAAGGAGGCGACCTACGGCACGGACGACACCGCGGCCATCCAGGCGGCCGTCGGCGCCGCGCAGGCGGCGGGCAGCGGCGGCACGGTCTTCTTCCCGGAGGGGCGCTACCTGACCTCGGGCCTCAAGTCCACCTCGCCGTCCGTGCAGTTCCGCGGGCAGGGCTGGGACAGGACTACGCTCAGCAACTTCTCGGCGACCGCGACGACGGTGGACGTATACTCGGCGCTCTCCGCGTACGAGAGCGCGGGCGGAGTCTACGACATGGCCTTCACGCCGGCCGTCACCCGCGAGAAGACGGCCAACGAGATCAAGGTCTTCGTCGGCCTGCCGAACTTCACCGTCGCGGGCTGCCTCTTCAAGAACGTCGGGCGCGCCCTCAAGCTCGGCGACGCCGCGGCCATCACCTCCGGGTACTGGGTGCGCGACTGCCGCTACATCAACTGCTGGCAGTTCCTCAAGATGGTGAGGGTAATCGACGCGTTCGTGAGGGACGTGGTGGGAGACCTGGCCCGCTTAGACAACCCCGTCGGCATACACCTCGACGGGGGCTGCGAGGGCAACACCTTCACCTCCCTCGGGCTGGTCAACGCCGCCGCCTACGACATCTACCAGTCCAACCAGGCGGCCGCGGCGGGCGGCGGGACGGATCTTCTGGTGGCCGCGGACGAGTTCAAGGGGACGGACGCCGCGCACAACTTTTTCGTCAACTCCTTCTTCGACTCGGCGGCCGACGGCGCGGTCTTCAACGACGGCCGGAACTTCTCTTTCACCAACTGCTGGTTCAACGGCACGTACCGCTACGGCGCGTACGTGGGCGCGAGGACGGACGGGTACGCGTTCGTGAGCTGCAAGTTCCGGTACGCGGGCGACACGGGGCTCGTGCTGGCGGGGACGCGCCACACGGTGCGCGCCTGCTACGCGGTCTCGAACGGTACGCGCGGCCGGGGCGTGGCGCAGGCCGGCTTCCAGGTGGCGGCGACGAACTTCGTCTTCACCGGGAACTTCGCCTTCAACGGCTGGGGCGGTTTCAGCGGGCAGGCGTACGGCCTCGTCCTCGAACCGGCGGCCGACAACTTCATCGTCAAGGACAACGTCCTGACGGGCAATGCCGCGCAGGGGCTCCTCAACAACGCCGGGCCGCCGGGCCGCACGAAGATCGTCGCCGACAACCTCCAGTAGTCGCTTCACTCGCGGTAGAGCCACTCGGAGCGCGCGGGCGGGCGGGCCTTGTCCGCCACCCGCGCCCGCACGAACATGTACTGCCCGAGGTCGCCCCTGCGGCCTTCGACGAGGGGCGTGAGGCGGTCCCAGTACTTGAAGTAGACGGCGGCGTCTTCGTGCACGTCCGCCGTGAAGAGGCGCTCGACCTCGTAGCCGTTCTCCTCCAGCAGCCGCCTCATCTCGGCGGTGGTGAACTCGCGGTTGTGCCTGCCGTAGCGCCCGTTGAGGCAGTAGTGGTCGTCGACGTTCTCGCCGAGCAGCGGCTTGGCGACGTTCTCCAGCCGGCACGCGTTCGGCGTCGTAAGTATCAGTCGCCCGCCCGGCTTGAGCACCCGGCGGAGTTCGGTCAGCGGGTGGACGGGGTCGTCGGGCAGGTGCTCGATGGTCTCGCAGAAGAGCGCCAGGTCGAAGGAGTCGTCCGCGTAGGGGAAGGGGTCGGTCTCGACGTTGAACGACAGATGCCGGTAGACGTGCTCCTCGCCGCCGACTCTCACCACGTGGCCCGCGCCGGCCGGGGAGTAGTCCGCGGGCGTCAGCTCGACGGCCCTGAATTTCCGCAGCAGCGACGACATCAGGTAGGGCGGCGCCCCCAGCTCCAGCAGCCGCAGCCCCTCGCCGTCCGGCACGAGGTCGAGCGTGTAGACGAAGCGCCTGAAGTGGGTCATGAAGTGTTCGATGGTGCCTTCGGGGAGGAAGTCGGCCTCCACCGACATGAGGTACTCGTGCAGCCCCTCGGCCGTCCAGCCCGCGGGGACGGGCAGGGGCGGGTTGTCGCGTAAGGCGTCGAGCGCCGCGCCCGACCTCGACTTCTGCCGGGCCGTGTTGCGCCTCTGGACGGCGGCGATTGCCCCCGAGGGGAGGAAGGTTTTAACGAGTCTGCGTAACATCAAATGACCCCCATGTATCTGAGCGTGAAAGCCAGCAGGGCGAGCGCGGCGGCCGCGAGCCAGGCCCACTGCGGCCAGGTGGGCTGTACGCGGCCGCACAGCGGGCACCTGAACGCGCGGCGGGGCACGCGCCGCGCGCACCTCCGACAGCGCCTGACAGGGTGGGGCTTTGTGTGCATAGTCCGTGAGACGGAAGAGCAGTCTACACTCACCCGTCCGCCGCCAGCAAAGGCGGCCCGGCGCCGTCGACCTCCCCCAGCCTCGCGTCTCGTCCGGCACCCGGCGTACGCCTGGCGCGGCGGCCCCGCAAACCGTTAGACTGAAATCCTCGTGGCGGCTTGAGAGCGCGTCCGAACGCCGGACGAAGTTTGTGTGAAGTTCGTATGAGGAGACTCGGGTGGCGCTGGTTGATCGTGGTCGCGTTCCTGCTGGCGGCGTCGTTCGCGGGGCTCTTCGCCGTCCGCGCCGTCCGCCGCGCCGTCTACTGGAGCAGCCACCGCGACGAGGTCATCCGCCCGTGGATGAGCGTCCACTACGTCGCGCGCTCCTACCGCGTCCCGCCGCACGTCCTCTACCGGGCGATAAACCTTGAGCCTCTGCCGCGCGACCGCCGGCCGCTCCGCGAGGTCGCGCGCGAACAGAACCGCGCGTTCGAGGCGCTCGCCGCCGAGCTGCAGAACGCCATCGCCGAGTTCCGCGCGCACCCGGAACGCTTTCCGCCCCCACCGCCTCCGCACGGCGGCCCGAAGACGCCGTGAGCCTGAGCGACTACCTGCTTTCGACGCTCGGCGTCTACGGACTGCCCGTGCTGTTCGGCGCGCTGCTCGTCGGCTCGGCGGGCGTGCCCGTGCCCGCGAGCCTTCTGCTGGTGGCCGCCGGCTCCTTCGTGGATCAGGGCGAGCTCGGCCTCTGGCAGACGCTCTCGCTCGCGGCGGCGGGCGCTGTCGTAGGCGACAACGTCGGCTACGCGGTCGGGCGTTGGGGCGGGCGAAGACTGACGGGCCGGCTCGGGCGACTCGTCGGCGGAGAGTCGAAGGTCTCGGCGGCGGAGGCCTGGCTCAAGCGGCGCGGCGGCCTGGGCGTCTTCCTGAGCCGCTGGCTCCTGACGCCGCTCGGGCCGGTCGTCAACCTCACGGCGGGCGCGAGCCAGTACCCCTGGCCGCGCTTCCTCATCTTCGACGTGCTGGGCGAGGCGCTCTGGGTCACGCTCTACGTGCTGCTCGGCAAGCTCTTCAGCGACCGCGTGCAGGAGCTGAGCGACCTGCTCGGAGACTTCACCTGGGCGCTCCTCGGACTCGTCGCGGCCGCAGTGCTCGGCGCGCTCCTCTTCAAATACCTGCGCGAGCCCGACGCGGAATAGGAGTTCACCACAGAGACACAGAGGCACAGCTTTAAAGACAATAGCTCGACCATCTGTGCCTCTGTGTCTCTGTGGTGAAAAACTCTCACCCACATCCGACTCCAAACTTTCCATACCTACTGCGAGTTCGGCGGAACATTCCAGACGCCCGCGCGTGTTAGCCCCCAACGTTTGGAACGACGTTGAAGGGGGAAGCGGGGGCGACTATGAAACACGCCACGCGTGCGCGAGCTTTGGTCTCTTTCGTCACGGCGGCCTGCCTGCTGGCGGCGCCGGCCGCCGCCCTCGCGAAGAAGGGCGAGAAGAATTACAGCCGCGGCCTGGAGTACGAGCGCGCCCAGCAGTGGGAGAAGGCGGCCGAGGAGTTCGCGCTCGCCGTCGCCGCCGCCCCGAGCGAGACCGAGTACCAGCTCCACTACCGCCGCTCCGTCTTCAACGCCTCGCAACTCTACATGCAGAAGGGCGACGAGCTGGCGCGGCGGGGCGAGTACGCGGCCGCCTACCAGTGCTTCCGCCTCGCGCACGAACTCGACCCCGTCAACGGCCTCGCCGCGCAGGAGATGGAGCGCGTGCTCCGCCTCCGCGGCGAGCAGGAGGGCGCGGGCAGAGTCCGCGAGGGGGAGAAGGGGAGAACGATGACCCGCGCCTCCTACCCCGACGGGCAGGGCGCGGCGCGGGCGCCGGCCGCCGCCGAGAAGCTGCGCGCCATCAACTACAACGGCGACCTGAAGAAGTTCATCCGGATGCTCGCGACGGAGCTGGGCCTCAACGTCATCTTCGACTCGCAGACGTTCCGCACGCCGCGCAACACGGAGGTCGTCTTGCAGGACGTGACGGCGGCTCGCGCGCTCGACCACGTCTTCCTTCAGGAAGGCCTCTTCTTCCAGTCCGTAGACCGCCGCACCATCTTCGTCGCAGACCAGGGGCGGCGCGGTCAGTACCAGCAGCTCGTCATCCGCACCTTCTACCTGACGAACGCCGACCCGGCCGACGCGCTGCGTCTCATCCAGCAGGCCATGCCGCCGCAGCAGGGCCGCCAGCCGGCGATCATCACGAACAAGGCGACCAACTCCGTCACCGTCCGCGACACGGCCGAGAACATGCGCCTCATCGGCGAGGTCTTGCGCACCATCGACAAGGAGCGCGCCGAGGTCGTGATGGACGTGAGGATTTACGAGGTCTCGCGCAACGACCTGATGCAGTTCGGCAACCAGCTCGGCACGGCCGCGTCCCTGACGGGCCTCGGCGGCACGGGCGGCCTCGCCGTGCTCGGCGGCCCGCGGGAGGCCGCGCGCGCCGTCACCAACGCGGCGACCGCCTTCGGCGCGGCGCTCGTCGTCCCGACCTCGACCTTCAACGCGCTGCAGCAGAAGGATCGCTCGCGCGTGCTGGCCGCCACGCAGCTCCACGCCTTCGACGGCGAGAAGAGCGAGGCACACATCGGCAAGAAGGTGCCCGTGCAGACGGCGCAGCTCTACCCGAACGCCGTCGCCGCGGGCGGCACCGGCGCAGCCGGCACGACGAACAACGTCTACGGCAACGGCTACAACGTCATCCAGTACCAGGACACGGGGCTGACGCTGGAGTTCACGCCGCAGGTCTTCCCGAACGGCGACGTGCAGGTGAAGATGTCGATCAGGTCGAACGACGCCAGCGGCTCTTCGCTGACGCCGGTCTTCAGCGAGCGCTCGCTCTCGGGCACGGCGCGCGTGCAGAACAACCGCACGATGATGATCGCGAGCATCTCGCAGCTGCAGCAGTCGCGGACGAAGACGGGGCTGCCGCTCGTCGGGCTCGTGCCCGTGCTCGGGCGTCTGTTCACGGCGCCGTCGAACGCGGACTCGCAGACCGACATCGTCGTCGCCGTCACGCCCCACGTCATGCGCGCGCCGGCCATCACGCCGGACGACGAGCGGCCGCGCCCGAGCGGCTCGCAGCAGGCGCCGCAGGCCGAGTCGCTCGAAGCGATGCTCCGCGAACAGGAGGGCGCGGAGAACGTCGAGCTGGCGGACGGCGAGCCGCCGCCCGCGCCGCCGCAGCAGGCCGCGGCCCCGGCGGAGGCCGAGCCTGTCTCTTTTGTCCCGGCGCTGAAGGGCTTGAGCGCCTCAGACATTACAGGCGACGCGAAGGCGGCCGGCAACACCTTTGCGGACGAGTTGACCGTCAGGCCCGCGCAGGCGGTGCGACGTGGGACGGAAGTGATTTTCACGCGCAGGCGGCCTTAAGCTCACCCTAACTTTTCACCACAGAGACACAGAGGCACAGCTTGGGGCCTAGTTGCTCCAAGCTGTGCCTCTGTGTCTCTGTGGTGAATCCCAGAGCACTGTTCGACTCGCGGTTTACAAAACTTTACGCCGCCTTGACCAAATCTTTACGTTCCGCGCCGGACGCCCTCACATCAAAAACCCAGAACGCAGTTGCAGTTTAAGTCCGACTCTCGTCTCACCAAGTGCGTGTGTCTATGAAGAAGTTTTTATTCGTCCTTTTCGCCCTGCTCCTACTCGCGCCGAGTGCGGTTGCGCAGTCCGGGCGCAACCGCGGCGTCCCGACGGCAGATAAGCCGGGCGGCCCTGCGAAGCCTCCGACGACTGAGGCGGGTGCCGACGACGGCCCGGCCGCAAATCCGGCCGACGCGCAGCCCGAGTCGGTCGAGGGCGACGTGGTGCGCGTCGAGACCTCGCTCGTCACCATCCCCGTCAGCGTCCGCGACCGGCAGGGGCGCTACGCCCCAGACCTTCGGCGCGAAGACTTCCGCGTCTTCGAGGACGGCGTCGAGCAGCGCGTCGCGTACTTCGCGACCGTGGATCAGCCCTTCACCGTCGCCCTCGTGCTCGACACCTCCGGCTCGACCGAGTTCAGCATCGGCGAGATGCAGCGCGCCGCCTACGCCTTCGTCGAGCAGCTCAAGCCCGCCGACCGCGTGACCGTCATCGCCTTCGACGACCGCATCGACGTGCTCTGCGAACCGACGAGCGACCGCGCCGCGCTCCAACGCGCCATCCGCCGCGCGGGCAGCGGCGGCGGCACGCGCCTCTACGACGCCGTCGAGTTCACGCTCAAGAAGCGGCTCGCACAGATCAGCGGCCGCAAGGCGATGGTCATCCTCACGGACGGCGTGGACACGACCAGCCACACCTCCTACAACAAGTCGCTGCTCGTGGCCGAGGCGTCAGACACCATCGTCTACCCCGTCTCGTACGGCGGCTTCCGCTCCGGCACGCCGGGCGTGCTCGGGGCTCCGCGCATCCCCCTGCCGGGCGGGGGCGGCATCATCATCGGCGGCGGGGGCGGCACGGGCGCGGCGGGCGGCCCGACCGCTGCCGACTACGCGCGCGGCGACGCGTACCTGGGCGAGCTTGCCTTGAGGACGGGCGGGCGCGTGTACCGCGGCAGCTCCGTCATCAACATCTCGCAGGCGTTCGCGTGGGTGGCCGAAGAGCTGCGGCGCCAGTACAGCCTCGGCTACTACCCGAAGGCCGCCGGGCGCGAAGGTCGTCGCCGGCTCAAGGTCGAGGTCGGCCGCCCCGAGCTTGTCGTGCAGGCGCGCGACGGCTACGTCTACACTAAGAAGAGGGAAGAGACGAAGGAGGCCGGCGGCGCGTCGCCGAAGGACGCGGACGCCCAACCCCGGCGTCTCAACGGGGCACGTTAGAGCGGACTTCAGTCGGATGCACCCTCTCGCTGGGAGGGCAGGCGGCCCACCCGCCCAGCGCGCTGTGGCGCGCTGACAATCTTACTTACTCACCCAACTATGAACGAATCAGAAACCCCAGAAGTACAAACCTACAAGCTGTGCAGGATAGAAGACCCAGAGTGTGAAGCATGTCAGTAACGAGGAGTTAACGCGTGCTGGTCGGGGCGGGAGTTGGCATAGGCGTGCTCGTTGGTGTAGGCGTACCTAGTAACTTGTTACCGTCCTCACTCAGCTCCATTGGTGAAAAGACAGTTAGCTTACTGAAGTGTTGCTTATACTGACTACCTGATCCCGCATCGACGTATATGACATTAGCGTTTAGGTCAACAGCCATCTCCTTTTTTTGCAGACATGCATTTGATAAGTCCACTACCTGGCTGAAAGTACTCTCCATACCAGGCAAAACGGTTGTGCTAGAAGACTCCTCAACTGCGATCCTCGAATTGCACCCTGCCGGATCATTAGGGAACATACCAAAGTTAATGTTCGTCGCCTGAACAACTGCAGAAGACTTCCCCACATTTTTTACTGTGATGCGGATCATTATAGGATATGCGTAAGGACTACCTTTCTCGAAAACAAGTGACCCTATACGCTGCATCGTAATGGATGTAGCAGTCAGAATCGGCCTGTTGATCTCTTCGTTAATCAGTCTTCCCCTATGGCTTTCCCACCAACCCAAACAACTAATCGTTACCGCAATAAGGCTGATAAGGATAGGGATGAGTTTCGGAGGGTCTGACCACCACTTAGACGAAGACTTCTCCCGCGCAGATTTCTGTCGGTTCAGAAGCTTTGGTTCTCTAAGCCGTCTCGTTCGCCGTTCCATGTAGTAATGAAGTTATTCTTTAGGAGGAAGGAGCTTGCTTGTATCTTGGCCGAGGAATCTTCGCTCCGTGAGTTGGTCTCGCAGCCTAGCGTATTGTTCTGCTGAGATTAGTCCTCGGTTAAAGAGGTAGTGGAGCTCTAGTAGTTTCTCGTAAAAGGAGATGAAGGCAGCAAGCGGGTAAAAGATTTGCTGCATGGCAGCTTCAATGAGTCGCTGGCATCCTGCACCGAGACACCCACCTAACAGCGCGAATGTTTGTAGGTCAGCGATAGGAGCGAATAACTGAGGAAAGGAGGCGTACAGTATTGCGGAGAGGCTTAATCCTAACAACCCTCCAAAACTCAGGGAGCGGAGGAATTTCAGGACATCCATAATTATATTTGTCCCTTGTAAGGAATGTTGGGATTATCTGGGTCATCAGTTTTAAATGTTTTGAGCCTAGGCGGAGTATTCAAATACTTCAGCAACTTGTTTTGGTGATTATTTATTCCCAACGATTCTAGTAAGAGATAGATGATATTGAATACCATCACCGCATAACGGACACTAATGGAATCCTGGCCCAGAGGCAATAATTTCTCCCATACCAGATAGGTGAGAGTACCCACGATGACGAGCCGACATATAACAATCGTAAAAAATACGTATGTATAGCGGTGGCTGTTGTCCTTTAGCCACACTCCGTCTTCTACGTTATTGTCACTCATAGAAGCCTCCCAGAAAGCTGCCTAAATTAACCCCAAACACTCAATTAAGACAAGATTATTAATTCAAACACATGGCAAGATACTGTGACCACTCCACAGAACATACTTACGGTTACTTCTTATCTCAACGTCGAGTCTAGCGCTTCACGGCCTTCGCGCCTGCGGCGCTCATGGCAGGCGGGCCGCCGCCCCCAGCTTTAAGCATTCATGTCAATGCCGCTACAGTCCTTGACAATCTAGGGCCTTTGCGGCAGAGTGTTCCTAGATTATCTAGGAGGTGGTCATGCCCAAGCAGGACGCCAAACTTCTCCAGGGCACGCTCGACATGCTCATCCTGAAGGCGCTCTCCTTAGGCGCGCTCCACGGCTTCGGCGTCGGGCAGCGCATCGTGCAGATGTCTGCCGACGCCCTGCGCGTCGAGGAGGGCTCGCTCTACCCCGCGCTCTACCGCATCGAGCAGCAGGGCTGGATCGAGTCCGAGTGGGGCGTCTCCGAGAACAACCAGCGCGCCAAGTTCTACAAGCTGACGCGGCAGGGCCGCAAGCAGCTCCAGGTCGAGGAGGAGAACTGGGAGCGCCTGGCGGCGGCCGTCTTCAAGGTCATGCAGGCCACCTGAAGTCTTATGAGGTTGAGCTATTGGTTGAGGCTCGCGCGCACGCGCCTGCGGGGCCTGTTGCGCCGCAAGAGCGTCGAGCGCGAGATGGAAGAGGAGCTGCGCTTCCACCTGCGGATGCGCGCCGAGGAGAACGTGCGGCGCGGCATGGCGCGGGGCGAGGCCGAGCGCGCGGCGCTCGAAAGCTTCGGGCAGCTCGGGCGCATTAAAGAGTATTGCCGCGACTTTAAAGGAGGCGGGTTGTTGGAGACGCTCATGCAGGATTTGAAGTTCGGCGCGCGGACGCTTCTCAAGAGCCGCGGGTTCACGCTGGTCGCTGTTCTGACGCTCGCCGTCGGCATCGGCGCGAACACGGCCATCTTCAGCGTGGTCGAGGCGGTGCTCCTGCGCGCGCTCCCCTTTCGCGACGCGGATCGCCTGGTCGTGCTGTGGGAGCACAACCGCGTGCGCAACCGCCCGCACAACGTCGTCAACCCCGGCAACCTCCTCGACTGGCGCGAGCAGGCCGCTTCGTTCGAGGGCGTGGCCGGCTTCGCAGACCAGCGCTTTAACCTGACGGGCGCGGGCGAGCCGGAAGAGGTCGCGGGGCAGGCGGCGACTCCGAACCTCTTTCAGGTGCTCGGCGCGCAGGCCGCGCTCGGCCGCACGCTTCTGCCCGGCGACGAGACGGCCGGCCAGAGCGTCGCCGTCATCAGCCACGGCCTCTGGCAGCGTCGCTTCGGCGGCTCGCCGGACGTGATCGGCAAGACCTTGATGCTCGACGGCGCGGGCGCGACCGTGGTCGGCGTCATGCCGCCGGACTTCAAATGGTTCGTCAAAGAGAACTCGCTCAGCGGCAAGCCGGCGGAGGTCTGGATTCCGCTGGCGCTCCCAGACCAGCTGCGTGTCGGGCGTCGCGGGCGCTACCTCTCGGCGGTCGCGCGCCTCAAGCCGGGCGTCACTCTGGAGCAGGCGGGGGGCGAGATGGAGACGGTCGCCGCGCGGCTCGAAGCGCAGTACCCGGAGGTCGACAAGGGCTGGGGCGCGAGCGTCGTGCCTTTGCGCGAACAGCTCGCGGGCGAGATCAGGCCCGCGCTCCTCGTCATCCTCGGCGCGGTCGGCTTCGTGCTTCTGATCGCGTGCGTGAACGTCGCGAACCTTCTGCTGGCGCGCTCGGCGGGCCGGCGCAGAGAGCTTTCGCTGCGCGCGGCGCTCGGGGCCGGGCGGCTGCGCATCGTCCGACAGTTGTTGACGGAGAGCATGCTTCTGGCCGTCGCGGGCGGGGCGCTCGGACTGCTGCTGGCTTACTGGGGCGTCGGCGCGCTCGTCGCTCTGAGTCCGCCGAACCTTCTGGGCGAGGGGCAGGTCGGCGTCAACCTCACGGTGCTCGCTTTCACGCTGGCCGTCTCGCTTTTGACGGGCATCGCGTTCGGCGTGGCGCCCGCGCTCGAAGCGTCGCGTCTGAACCTGAGCGAGTCTCTGAAGGAGTCCGCGCGCGGGAACGTCGGCGTCGGCCGCGCGGGTCGCGTGCGCGCCGCGCTCGTCGTGGCCGAGGTCGGGCTCGCCCTGATTCTCCTCGTCGGCGCGGGGCTGATGGTCAGGAGCTTCCTGCGCCTGCAGGCAGTCCACCCCGGCTTCGACGCGAGCCACCTGCTCACGATGCGCGTGATGCTGCCGGAGACGAAGTACCCCGAGGACGCGCGGAAGGTCGAGTTCTTCCGTCAAGCGGCGGAGCGCCTGCGCGCTCTGCCCGGCGTGAGCGGCGTCAGCGCCGTGAGCGCGCTGCCCTTCGCGGACATCGGCTCCGCCACGAGCTTCACGGTCGTGGGCCGGCCCCCGCTGCCCGTGGGCGAGAGGTGGGGCACGGACGTGCGCGTGGCCGACGAGAACTATTTCCGCACGATGAACATCCCCGTCGTCGCCGGCCGCACGTTCACCGAGCAGGAGGCGGTCGAAGACCGCAAGGTCGCCGTCGTCAACGAGGCGATGGTTCGCAAATACTTCGCGGGCGAAGACCCCCTGGGCAAGCGCATCCTCGTCAACATGGGCAGCCAGCCCGCGCCGACCGAGATCGTCGGCGTCGTCGGCGACGCGCGTTACGACAAGCTCGACGGCGAGCTGAGGCCGATGGTCTACTGGACGCCGCCGCAGCTCGCGTACTCTTCGATGTCTTTCGTCGTGCGCGCCTCGGGCGACCCCGCGGCGCTCGGGCCTTCGGCCGTGCGCGAGATTCAGGCGGTCGACAGGGAGCAGCCGGTCTCGGACGTGAGGACGATGGAGAGCTGGGTGGCCGACTCGGCGGCGCGGACGCGTTTCGGAACCCTCCTGCTCGGCGCCTTCGCGTGCGCGGCGCTCATGCTCGCGGCGGTCGGCGTCTACGGCGTCATCTCCTACTCGGTGGCGCAGCGCCGCAACGAGATAGGCATCCGCATGGCCCTGGGCGCGCGGGCCGGGGACGTGCTGCGCCTGGTCGTCGGGCAGGGGATGAGACTGGTGCTGCTCGGTGTCGGCCTTGGGATCGTCGGCGCGCTCGCGCTGACGCGCCTGATGTCGGGGCTGCTCTACGACGTGGCCGCCAACGACCCCGCGACGTTCGCCGCCAACGCGCTGCTGCTCGCGGCGGTGTCGCTCGTGGCCTGCTACGTCCCCGCGCGGCGCGCGACGCGCGTAGACCCCCTGACCGCGCTCAGGCCCGAGTAGTTAGAAGACGACTAACCACAGAGACACAGAGACACAGCTTTGTCTTTAGCTGTGTCTCTGTGTCTCTGTGGTTAACTCCCTCCGGTTCAGGCCGCGTCCACGCCCGCATTATTTTATCTAACAACTGTCGTCCGTTATCGAGAAGCGCTTGCGCGTAAACGCAACCCGACGCGCGCACGCGGACGCCGCCGCGTCCCTCACAACGCCCACGGGCCGCGTCGTCACAAACGCCGAACGGCGTCCGCGTGAAGACTCGTATCTCCCTGCCGAGGCGGCGCGACACTCCCCGGCCGCCGGCCCGTACGAACCCTCGGATAACAGGAAGGAGTTTCGCATGAGAAGAATCACGCACGTCACCATCGCCTTCGCCCTGCTCGCCTGCGCCGCCGCCTCGACGGTTTCGGCCAAAGTCACGAGCCGCCTCATCACCGTCGGCCAGGACTTCCGCATCGCCGGCAAGACGGTCAGCGCCGGCACCTACCGCTTCGCCTACGACGACGCGAAGAACGAACTCACCGTCAGCGACCGCAAGACCAAAGAGGTCATCGCCCGCGCCGAGGCGCGCGCCGAGAAGTCTTCGAAGGGCACCTTCCCCATGCTGCTGCTCGAAGGCGAGTCCGCCCCGCTCTCCTTCGCCGGCCTCTCCTTCGACGGCAAGCAGGTCATCAAGACTTCGGCCGCCGCGTCGCTCGGGCAGTAGGAAGATATTTCACCACGGAGACACAGAGGCACAGCTTGTTGAGTTATGTCTTCAAAGCTGTGCCTCTGTGTCTCTGTGGTGAATGCTTTAAAGGCTAACGGCGGGCGGAGCCGCGCAGCAGCGAGGCTTTGACGAGGGGCTTGAGCCAGCGGCGCGGGTCGCCGCCGAGGCGCGCGAGGGCGTAGGCCGACTCGGCGTAGAGGATGCCGCACCAGAGGCGGAGGGGGCCGGCGTCAGTCTTCACGAAGGTCTTGCCCTGAAGCGCGTAGTATTCGCGCAGGTACCGGGTCGTCTGCCGCTCCTTCGGAATCCAGTGCTCGACCGGGGCGTCGGGCACCCAGCGGCCCGTGCCGCCCGCCGCGAGGACGGCGCGGAGGACGGCCGTCTCCTCACCGACCGCCCCGCCGTCGCGCCTCCGGCCGAGCGCGGGGTCGTACGGGAACTGCCTCTGCTCGCGCGCGCGGATGACGTAGTTGGCGCCGAAAGGGAGTCTGCCGACGGCCAGCTCGAACGGCTCTTCGCCGAGGTCGCGCGCGGCGAAGGCGACGCCCACCTCGCGCCAGGCGGACGAGAGCCAGCGGGGCGGCGTGCCCTCGAAGCGCGGGCGGATGGGGCCGCCGAAGAAGGCGGCGTCCGGGTAACGCTCGACGGCGCGCCCGTAGGCCGCGAGCCAGTTTTCGCCGACGAGCGCGTCGTCGTCCGTCCAGACGATGTATTCGCCCGCGGCCTGCTCGACCGCCCTGTTGCGCGCGTGCGAGAGTCCCTGCTCCGGCTCGAAGGCGCGGCGCAGCGGCAGGCGAGATTCGAACGAGTCGAGGACGCGCTCCGTGTCGTCGTCGCTGTTGTTGTTGACGACTAAGAGTTCCCACTCGCCCGCGGGCTGCTGCACGCGCGCGAGACGTTCGAGCGCCCTCGAGAGCAGCGCGGCCCTGTTCCAGGTGCAGACGGCGACGGTGAATCTCATCGAAGGAGGCTCGCGCCGCTCAACCCCTCGGGCGGCACCTCGCCTAAAAGCTCGCAGAGCGTCGGCGCCACGTCGAACGAGCTGCGCACGCCGCGGTCGCCGATCTCCATACCGGCGTTGCAGAGGTAGGCCATCCCGTACCGCCCCGTGTGGCCGCCCGTCCGGCGGAAGGGCACGGGGCCGACCGTGCCGTGCGCAGGGTGTTCGAGCGCGCAGAAGGTTCCCTTCCAGACGACGACCATGTCCGACTCGGTCGGCCCGAGCCCTAAGGGGTCGCGCCCCCCGACGCGCTCGACGTACGCGACGACCTCCGCGCCGGTCGCGGGGTCGCGGCACTCGCGCAGCGCGGCCTCTATCTCGTCGCACAGCTTCTCGTAATCCGAAACAGGGACGCGGCCGCCCGTTTCGCGCCCGGCGAGGTTGACGCGGATGCGGCCGTCGTAGAAGGAGGGCAGCGCGAAGGCCCGCATCGAGCGCCAGTGCGGCCGGTAAGACATCGCCGGCATCCAGTTGACCTGACGACGCGGGTGCGGCTCCGCGGACTCGCCCTGCCGAACGAGGCGGCGGCGGGCCGCGCTCTTGAGGCGGCTCAGGACGGAAGCGTCGGCCGGGAGGTTCGCGCGCACGGCCTCCGACCAGTTCTGACTCTCGCCGAGCAAGGGGAACGAAGCCGTGTCTGACCAGGCGTCCGGCTGGCGCATGAGCGCGCGGCCGAACTCGCGCCGGTACAGAAGCTCGGCCAGCAGCGCCATGCTCGCCGTGTCCGAGTGGTTCGCGCCCATGCCGCCCATCGAGAAGACGACGAGCGCCGCGTCGGGGAAGGCGTCCGAGAGTTCCGCGACGAGCCGGTCTACGCCGCGGTAGACGTTTATCAGCCCCTCGCGCGCCGGCCCGGCCGAGGGCATTCGGTGCAGCGGGTGCGTGCCTTCAACGCCGTGCCAAAGCCCTTCGACGGCGGAGTGCGGCTCGCTCACGACGACGAGCGCGAGTTCCCAGTCCTTTAGGCGTTCGCCGAGCAGCCAGCGCGCCGCCCGCGCGCGCAGTGAGACGGAGCGCGCGAGCGACTCGCCCATCTCACGCGCGCGCTCTGCGGAAGACCACACGACGCCGTAAATCCAACGCTCGGCCGGGTACTTCCCGAAGCGCTCTTCGAACTCCGAGAGCAGATGGTCAGGCCGTGCGGCCTTCGGCGCGCCGGGGTCGTGTACGCCCCAGCCGACGACGCCTCGCACGTGCGGCGCGCGCGCGAGGTCGAAGTAGGGCGCGTCGAAGACGACCGTGTTTGACGAGAGCCGCGCCGCGAACGGCTCAAGCCGCGTCCCCTCCTGCCACACCTCGTAAGTCTCCGGGTCGAAGTGCAGGGCGGCCCAGCGTCCGGCGCGCTCTGGCGCGAGGCCCGTGCTCAAGTGCTCCCAGGCGAGGCCGGAGCGTTGCGCCGCGCCGTGGTCGAGGAGGAAGCGCGTGCTCCTCTCGCGCAGACGCGCCAGCGCGGGCAGCTCGCCCGCCTCGATCAGACGCCGTTCGAGCGACTCCTCGTAGCCGTCGAGGCCGATGGCTAAGACTCTACGCTTCTCCAAAAGTCCCTCCCGCCGCCCTTCATCCTTCTCTCATCCTCGCCCACTCGGCCGGAACCCGCGCCGCGCAGAGCCAGAGCGCCTCCCTGAGGACGAAGGCCGGGTTCCGCGCGAGCAGCTCCTTGTAGTAAAGCCTGAGAATCAACTTCCGGCTGACCCACTTCGCGTAACGGTCTTTCGAGAGGCCGGCGGTGTCGTGATACCGCACGAGCGGCTCGCGCAGACGCCGGAAGTCGCACAGCGCCGAGAGGCGTATGAACAACTCAAGGTCTTCGAGCGCCGGAAGCCGTTCGTCGAAGTGGCCGGCCGCGTCGAGGAACTCTCGCCTGATGACGGTCGATTGCACGCCGAGGTCGCAGACCTGATAGAACGCCGCCGTGTCGCCGAGCAGACGGCCCGAGTGAACGTCGGGCGCCGCGAGGCGGCTCGTCGTCCCGTCGCCCCAGACCCTCTGCATGTCCGTGTAGACGACGCCGAGCGTCGAGGGGCCGCGCTCGAACTCCGACATCTGCTGCGAGAGCTTCGAAGGCAGCCACTCGTCGTCCGAGTCCTGGAAGGCGAGGAACCTGCCGCGCGCCAGACGGACGCCGGCGTTGCGCGCCGCGCCCGCGCCGCCCTTGCGCGCGAGCCGGACGTACGTGACGCGCGGGTCTTCGAAGCCTTCGACGACGGCGGCCGTCTCGTCCGTCGAGCCGTCGTCGACGACTATCAATTCAAAGTCGCGGTACGTCTGCGCGAGCACGCTGCGGACGGAGCGGCCGAGCAGGGGCGCGCGGTTGTACGTCGGGATGACGACGCTGACGTGTGGGCCGTCCGTCATTGCATTTTTCGGACGAAACCCGCTTCAATGCGCGGCCGGGGCGAGCCAGAGCGCAAGGTTGCGGACGTACTGCCTGATGTCTTCCAGCTTCTCGGGTTCGCGCACGAGCTGGTCGCCGGGCGGCTCTTCGAGGAAGCTCGGGCAGCCCTTCGAGGTGTCCCAGTTGTAATCGACGAAGTGGTGGAAGCTCGACTCGGCGACGGCGCGCCCGAGCGTGTTGCCGTGCGCGTCCGGCGCCCGCTCGAAGGCGACGACGAGGTTGAAGGGCCGCCCCGTCGTCTCGCTCACGCCGGTCGCCACGACGCGCGCGTGCTCTCCGCCCTCGGGCACGCCGACCGCGCCCTCGTGCGGGTGCGCGGGGAAGTATTCGACGAGCCCCGAGGCCGCGCGCGTGCCGCGCAGGAGTTCGTGCGCCCGCCCGACCGGCGTGACGCGTTGGAAGTCGCCGTTGCTGCCCGAGTGGTAGTTGGGCCAGTCGATGCCCCGCGTCTGCTGGTCGTCGCGCGCGTGGCGCGACTCGTCCGGGTCTTGGTGTTTCGTGTGGAAGAAGTGCGCGCGGCCGACGCCGCCGAGCGTGCAGAGCGAGGAGCCTAGGTCCTGGTGGTCGCGCGTGGCGAGGATGCCGCCGCCGCGCTGCCGGAAGCGCGTGATGCCCTGACAGTCCGGCACGGTCAGCCCGTCGCCCGTGTCCACGGCGAAGAGCCAGAGCTCGTCGAAGTCGGTCGAGTCGAGCCGGGACAAGACCTCCTCGTTGCCTTCGGAGTCGGCGACGCGGTCGCGCGCCGTCACCTCGCAGAGCGCGCGCCCTTCGTCGTCCCTGAGCGATTCGAGGTGCTCGCGCAGCAGCGAGAACCTTCCGACGTTCCAGTCGTCTTCGGCGAAAGGGATGGTCGTCTGTAGAAGGATGCGTAGGGGTCTCTTCATGGGTTACTCTCCGTCCTGCCTCGGCGTTCGGGATGTGCGCGCAGGCATATTTATAACTCATTACCTCGCCATTCACACGGAGACTGAAAGGGACGTCAGGCGTGTTCGAGATAATCGACTTGAGTCAGGAAATCTTCACGGGGATGCCGGTCTTTCCGGGGCTGCCCGAGGTGAGGGTGACCGTCCACCTCTCGCACGAGGAGCTGGAGGGCGTCGAGGGGAGCGGAGTGGTCTCGCCCGCCGTCAACCTGCTGGAACTCGGCGAGCACACGGGCACGCACGTCGACGCCCTCAGCCACATGGGGCGCGCGCACCGCGAGCACTCCATCGAGACGATGCCCCTGACGAACTTCTACACCGAGGGCGTCTGCCTCGACCTCTCGCACAAAGGTCTGATGGAGCTAATAGAGGTCGCGGACTTGGAGCGCTCGCTCGCGGCCGCCGGCCTTGAGATAAAGCGGGGCGACACCGTTCTGCTCTACACGGATCACTACCGCCGCTTCTACGGGACGGACGACTGGCACCGCGCGCCGGGCGTGAGCGTCGAGGCGACGCGCTGGCTCGGGCTGCAGGGCGTCGCGGCCTTCGGCGTCGAGCCGGCCGCGCCGGGCGTGCGCGGCGTCTCGAACAGGGAGGTGCACCGCGTCTGCGGCGAGTTGGGCTTCACGCACTACGAGAACATGTGCAACCTGCACCTGCTCGTCGGGCGCGGCCGCTTCCGCTTCATCGGCCTGCCGCTCAAGATACGCGGCGGCACCGGCTCGCCCGTCCGCGCCGTCGCCGTCTTCGAAGATTGAAGACGTGATATACCGCCGCAGAGACATAGCGGCACAGCCTGAAGATAACAGTCCACGAGTTGTGCCTCTCCGTCTCTGTGATGAGGTGTCTCTTCTACCGCGCGGGGCGGCGGGTGATGCCGGGCGTTATGCTCTTACAGGTTTCTTGCCCGTGTAAATAATCACGATGATTCCCACGAAGTTCAAATCTAAAATCCCTCAGACTCATTCTTACCCCGTTGGCGCAGAATTGCTCTCAGGTGAGTTGTCATCTGTGCCGCAGCTCGGAGCCTTAACTTTGCACTTCCGTGGTTTATGGGCTTCCAAGTCCAAAGGTGGTTTGCAGCCAATCTTGGACGTAGACCACGTCAACATCCGGGAGAGCCAATATAGCTCAAAGAATCTTGTAGCTCAGGGCTTCTATGACGAGACTTGGCAGGTGATTGTTTATCCTGTGCTTCGTGAGCAGAAGGCAGCGGTTAAGTCGCTTTTGTTGGCCGAAGGATTGCCAAAGGTGAAAGAGTGGTTGAGTGCGAAGCGAAACCCAACCTGGCTTGAAGGAAGGCGAACCCTTTCGATCTCGTTTGATTCCGATCAGCGGTTATTGAAATATGATGAAGATGGCAATATGTAGTCGGCCGACGCGCTCGACTTCAACTTTGCAGCGCAACATTGCCTGAGATTCCTGTTTACCCTCGGCGGCACGTCGCTGTGAACGCCCGCGGGTGGACGCGCGGGTTCACCCCGCCGTCCGGCGAATGTTTACGTTGACAGTTGCGCGGCCGCCTCATTAACATCGGCCGACTCTCGCGTTGGAGATACCAGGCAGTCTTCGCCCCCTCGCCTCTCGAACCCGCCGCCGCGGTCTGGCGGCCGGACTTAAAGGCAGTTCACACAAGACGCGGACTGGAGAACATATGCTTCCCCCTACCAACTTCAAAGCCGTCGGTCGAACCTTCGCCTTCGCCTTCGCACTTCTGCTCGCCCTCGCGCCGGCCGCCCTCGCGCAGACGCAGATCACGACGGGCGTCATCCAGGGCACCGTCGAGGACGAGCAGGGCGCGACCGTGCCCGGCGCGTCCATCGAAGTCAAAAACGTCGAGACCAACCTCACCAAGACCCTCACGACCGACGAGGGCGGCCGCTTCGTCTTCCTGCAACTCCCGCCGGGCCGCTACACTCTGACGGCCTCGAAGCAGGGCTTCGCCACCATCAAGCAGGAGGAGTTCACGCTCACCGTCGGCCAGGCCGCGAACCTCGATTTGCGGATGAAGGTCTCGGGCGTCAACGAGGTCGTCAACGTCTCGGCCGTGCAGACCGTGGACACCGCGAGCGCGCAGACCTCGACGACCCTCAACGAGCGCGCGGTCTCGAACCTGCCCGTCCTCGGCCGCAAGTTCGAAGACCTCCTGACCCTGACGCCGAACGTCGCCATCACGCAGGGGCCTGACGGCGACGAGATCAACTTCGCCGGACAGCGCGGCGTCTTCAACAGCATCAGCCTCGACGGCGGCGACTACATGAACGGCTTCTTCGGCGAGCAGGCCGGCGGCCAGCGCGCCGCCATCGACATTCCCCTGGACGCCGTCAAGGAATTTCAGGTCGTCGCCACCGGCGCCACCGCCGAGTTCGGCCGCACGGCGGGCGGCGTCGTCAACGTCGTCACCAAGTCGGGCACGAACGAGTTCCACGGCTCGCTCTTCCACTTCCAGCGCCTCGAAGCCCTGACCGCGCACACCTCGGACGGCAAGCCCCTGACCGACTTCCACCGCGAGCAGTTCGGCGGCAACGTCGGCGGGCCGATACGAAAGGACAAGGCTTTCTTCTTCGTCGCCTACGAGCAGATTTTCGAGAACCTGACGCGCGCCAACCTCTCCGAGCAGGTCGGCCCGACGCCCTGCCCCGTCTCGGCGCCGACGGTTGTGGCGAACGAGGCACTGATTAACGCGAACACCGACTGCCAGAGGCTCGCGCTGCTCGGCTTCTTCCGCGCGCGTCTCAGCCAGGACGAGGGCCTGCCCATCAAGCGCCCCGTGCGCAACTCGGCCATCCTCGGCAAGCTCGACTTCGAGCTGACCGAGAACAACCACCTGACGGTCTCGCACAACTTCGACTACTCGAAGAACGAGAACCAGACGTTCGACGTGGCGACCTACGGCACCTCGGCCAACGGCACGGAAGGGCCTTCGAAGATTCACGCGCTCAACGCGAACCTCTTCTCGACGCTCTCGCCGACGAAGGTCAACGAGTTCCACTTCACCTACGGGCGCGAGGAGCGGCCGCGCGCGGCCGCGCCTTCGAACGTGCCGGCCGACACGGCGATGGGCTTCGTCACCACCTTCCGCTTCGGCAACCCCTTCTTCCTCGCGCCCAACGTGGACGAGACCTTCTGGCGCGCGCAGTTCAAGGACAACTTCTCAATCGTCGCCGGCAACCACACCGCCAAGTTCGGCGGCGAGTGGCTCCACAGCCGCAACTCGCAGGTCTTCCGCGGCTTCTTCGAGGGGCGCTACATCTTCGACAGCGTGACCGGCTTCCTGCGCTACGCCTCGCCGGCCGCCGCGGGCGGCTTCGGGCCGAACACGACGGGCTGCTCGAACGGGACGTACGTCACGGCCCCGACCGCGTGCCCCGCGGGGACGACCTCGACGGGCACGCCGCTTCTGCTCTTCCTGCAGGGCGCGGGTCTCACCGGCCCCGCGACCGACGCCGCCGGCTTCTCCGACATCGCCAACGAAGACCTCGCGCTCTTCGCGCAGGACACGTGGAAGATCCGCCCGAACTTCACGGGCACGTACGGCCTGCGCTGGGAGGCGCAAATCTTCCCAGACCCGGTCGTCGCCCCCGCGCAGACCGCCTACGGCATCTTCCTTAACGACCCGCGCTTCCCCTCTACGGGGAAGCTGCCGAGCGCGAAGAAGGAGTTCCAGCCGCGGGTCGGCTTCGCGTGGGACGTCGCGAGCAACGGCAAGTCCGTCTTGAGGGCTAACTACGGCATCTTCTACGCGCGCCAGAACATGCTGAGCCAGGTCGGCTCGATCACGACCAACGGCGTGCAGCAGCAGACCATCGCGGGCGGCGCGTTCGCCAACCCGACGATTTTGCCGACGTGGCCGGGCCTCGCCGTCGTGCCCTCGACCGTGACGCCGTGCACGGCGGGCGGGCGCACGAACCCGTTCCCCTGCTTCACGGGCGTGCGCGTCTTCAGCCGCGACTACGCCAACCCGCGCATCTACACGACGAACGTCGCGTTCGAGCAGGAGCTGGCGCCGAACCTCTCGTTCTACGTCGACTTCACGCACGCGAAGGGCGTGCACCTGACGCGCTTCCTCAACGTCAACCGCAACAACTTCTTCTCGCCCTTCCTCGGCGAGGTGCAGGTGACGAGCGCCAACGGCAAGTCGCTCTACCGCGGACTCACCGTCGGCGTGCGCCGGCGCTTCAGCAACCACTACCAGTTCGAGGGCAACTACGTCTTCTCGAAGGACATGGACGACGACTCGAACGAGCGCGACCCGTTTACCGACCGCTCGTTCGACATCAACAACCTGCAGCTCGACTACGCGCTCTCCGACCGCGACGTGCGCCACCGCTTCAACTTCTACTCGAACGTCGAGCTGCCGTGGAAGCTGGCGCTGAACGCGCGCGTGCAGGCGCGCTCGGCGCAGCCCATCACGCCCGCCGTGCGGACGGCGACGAACCGCAACACGCTCCGGAAGAACAACGAGTTCTTCTCCTTCGACTGGCGCCTGCAGCGCGCCTTCCACTTCAACGAGTCGGTGGCGGTCATCCCGATCTTCGAGATGTTCAATACCTTCAACACGGCGAACAACGTCAACCCGCTCGTCACGCCCGGCCTCTTCAACTTCGACGGCTACCTGCGCCAGGGCGTCGGCGACCCCCGCATCGTCCAGCTCGCCGCCAAGTTCGTCTTCTGAAGAGGAAGAATTAACCACAGAGACACAGAGGCACAGCTTGATGAGATATGCACTTCAAGCTGTGTCTCTGTGTCTCTGTGGTTAAATTTATGTGTGGACGGAATTGACTGCGGAAGCTTATAAACCGAGCGCCGCCTGCGGGTCGTCGAGGTGGAGCTGCAGCCGCTCGAAGAAGCGCCCGGCGTGCAGGCCGTCCATCAGGGCGTGGTGCCCCTCGACCGAGACGGGCATCAGCAAGCGCGCGCCCGCCTCTCGGAACTTGCCGAACGAGACCTTCGGGATGCCGCTCTGCTGGCGCGAGTCTTTCGCGTGCGAGATGCTCGTGAACGAGACCCACGGCAGAACAGAGTGGTAGATGAGGTCGTCCTGCCCGGCGCGCGCGTCGAGCGGCGGCGGCTCGCGCAAAGCCCCCTCGATGAGGGCGCGCGCCTGCTCGTGGAACGCGCCGAAGTCTTCCGTGAAGTCGAAGTAGACGAACGTGAAACTGTCGTCGGGGAGCAGGACGATGGCGCCCGCGTGGACGCGCTCGTGCACCAGCACGCGCCCGCCGCGCAGGCGGTAGCGGAACGATTCGATTTCGTTGGCCGTCTTCGTCGAAAGGTAGTGGTACGCGACGAAGGGCGAGAGCCTGCGCTCGCGCGTGAAGGCGAGCAGCCGCGTCACGTCCACGTCGGCGCAGACGTTGAAGTACGGCTGGTCGTAGTCCTTGAAGAGCCGGAAGAGGTGGCGGCGGCTCCAGGCCTCTGTGTCAAGGTAGACGGGCATGGGGCCATTATACTTGCTCAGACCCCTCCGGCGTCGCCCCTTTCACGCCCGCGCCGCGCGTCAGGAAACATCAAAGCGTAACCGGACGGCCGCGGCCTTCGTCATCCACTTCAGACGACGCCTAATGCCGGACGCCGCGGACGGCCTGCGTCAGGGCGAGCGGGTCGATGGGCTTGCGGAGGTGCGCGCTGAAGCCGGCCTCGGCCGAGCGCTCCTCGTCGTCGTACATGTCGAATCCGGTCACGGCGATCAACGGGATGGCGCGGTACTCGGGCATCGCGCGCAGGACGCGCGCCAACTCGTGCCCCGACATGCCGGGCATGCCGATGTCTGAGACGACGACGTCGAAGTGTCTGTAGAGGGCGAGCGTGAGCGCGTCGGGCGCGCAGTGGGCGCGGGCGACCGTGTAGCCCGCGAGCCGCAGCACCGCGGCGAGCAGGTCTGTGATGTCCGGGTTGTCGTCTACGACCAACGCCGTCCCCAGACACTCTCGGACGTCGAACTCCGGCTCCGCCTGTCGGTTCGGGACGAATGCGGGTGCGACCGCGGCCTGTGCGCTCATACTTTCACCTCGCGGCTGAAGATAATAATGTCCGGTCCATTACACAGGTGGCGGGCCTTTGGTTGGTTACCGCACCGTTACTTTTACGTTGCGATGGCCCTTCCTCAAACGTCGCCGTCTCGCAAGGCAATCGCAACCCGGCGGAGTCTTCGGCCACGAGGATTGTCTTCTTTCCCAGCGCGCTCAGCATCGTCGGGAGCACTCGGCGGGGGGGGCTACAAGGGGTTTAGCTACAAGGGGGTTGACAGGAGAAGCATTGAGTGTCCGCACGAAACGACGTTCGCGCAAGCGCGCCTCGTGAACGCGGGGCAGACGAAAAGGCCGTGCGGTAACACTGCGGTAACACTCAGGTAACACCGGCGTCGTATCATGTGCGCCTTCGAACAAGTCGCTTGTCCATCGTGTCGGGAGAGGAGTTCGCCCCCTTTATGTCTATCGCACACGAACTGAGCAGCGAGGTGGCGGCGGCCGTGCTCGCCGACAAGGAAGGTCAGGAAGGCGAAGCGCCGCTCGACGCGAGCAGTCGCGCGGAGGTCGTCCTGGAGGTGCACTCGACCCTGCGCCGCCTGAGCGCGGAGTACCGCAGGCGCGGCCGCGAGCGACGGGGCGAGGCGGGTGGCCCGCCGCCCGGAGAGGGCGCCGCGTCTGGCCGCCTTTAATCTTTAATAGTCCCTAACGTTCGCTGGCGTAGACGCTCGCGCGCGGGCGCGCGGCTAGCTGTGCGTGCTCCTCGCACATACGCCGGAAGCAGCGCTGGCACATGCCCGGCGTCTCGGGCGCGCTCGCCCTCCGAATCTCCGCCCCGCACCAGACGCAGACGACCGCGAAGTCCGTCCCTTCATTTCTCAACTCTTCTTCCATGATTGTTCCTCCTCGTCCGTCCGGGTGAGGCGGAAGGCCGGGGAGACCTCCCACCTCTTCTGCACAGCAACAAGCCAGGCGGGGTTTTTGGCGGGGAATTTCATCCTAAATCCCTCCGGCTACGCGGCTGTTAAGGGGCGGTTAAATCGCGGTTAAATTCGGCGACGCCCGGCGCGGCGGCGGGAAGGTGGGAGTTGGCGGGGCATTGCACATATAATTGTTTTCAGTTAATAAGTTTCGGCAGAAGAAACGTCCGTCTCAGACTTGCCCCGGGAGATAACAGTTCATGTCGCACACGCCGCGCCCCGCTCTCCGTTCGCGTCTCTGTGTCCTTCTCGTCCTGAGTCTCATCACGCAGCTCCCGGCGGCGGCCGCGGCCCGCGCCGCCCGGCCGGCGGCCGCGGCGGTCTTACAGACGGCGGCGGCGCCGCCGCTCAACCAGCGCGTCCTCGTCGTCTATAACGCCGCCGACGCCGACTCCGTCTCGGTGGCCGACTACTACGTGATGCGGCGCGGCATCCCTTCGGCCAACAAGTGCGCGGTCACGCCGCCCTCGAACAGTCAGATCACCTACGCCGAATACCTGAGCACGATTCGGACGCCGGTGCAGAACTGCCTCAACGCCGTCGGCCGCGATAACATCCTCTACATCGTCACCACCTACAACGTCCCCTACTACATCATCGAGCCCCCGCCGACGATCAACAGCACCGACGGCGGCAGCTCCGTCGACAGCCGCCTCGCGGACGTCTGGGACGTGACCGACTCGTTCTCGGCCAACAACCCCTACTACGTTTTCAACGAGACGCAGGCTGACTACTACGAAGACTTCGTGCCCTTCGCCGACTGGCGCGCGGCCCCCTTCGGGAGCTACCTCATTTACTCGGTCTGGCGGCTCGACGGGCCGAGCCCGCTCATCGCCAAGGGGCTCGTCGACAAGGCGATGTCCGCCGAGGCCAACGGCCTCTCGGGCCGCGCCTGCTTCGACCGCAACCGCGGCGGCCTCAGCTACGCGCAGCCCTACAGCGTCGAAGTCCAGTCCGACTGGAACATCTACCGCGCGGCGGAGATGACGCGCGAGAAGGGCTGGGATGTCGTCGAGGACACGCAGGACGAGGAGTTCGGCCAGGCGCCGGCCCCGCTCCGCTGCGACAACGCCGCCCTCTTCGCCGGACAGTACCGGCTCAACAGCTACAACGACGCCTTCAGTTGGAACCCCGGCTCCATCGGCTTCCACCTCGACAGCGGGGCGGCGCTTAACCCGCGCTCCGGCCCGACCTGGTCGGCCAACGCGCTCCAGCGCGGCATCACCGTCACGGGCGGCCCCGTCGCCGAGCCGTACGTCATCGGGCAGCTCCACGTGGACGGCTTCTACCACGACCTCTTCCAGGGCGCCAACGTCGGCGACGCGGGCCTGCACAACTCGTTCTGGGTCAAGTGGAACCTGATGCTCCTCGGCGACCCGCTCTACCGCCCGTTCCCCAACTCGACTTACCCGCCGCCGCCTTCGCCCCTGCCGTACCCCTGGGCCAGTCAGGACGTCGGCGCGGTGGGCGTCGCCGGCCGCTCGAACAACTACAACGGCAACATCGCCGTCCAGGGCACGGGCACGCAACTGTGGAGCGACGCCGATTCGTTCCACTACGCCTACCAGTCTCTGAGCGGGGACGGCCAGATCGTGGCGCACGTCACCCGCGTCGAGAACACCTCTTCGACCAACGAGAGTAAGGCCGGCATCATGATCCGCGACGACCTGACGGCCGGGTCGGCACACATGGCCCTGACGCTCATCGGCGGCTACGACGGCGTCGAATCCTACCGGCGGAGGCAGACCGCGGGCGCGACCGTCTACTCGTCGGCGGGGACGGGCCGCACGCCCTACTGGCTGAAACTGGTCAGGCAGGGCAGCCAGTACAGCGGCTACACTTCGCCGGACGGCGTGAACTGGACGCTCGTGGTGACCGACACGATCCAGACGACGGGCGGCGACTACATCGGCCTCTTCGTCTGCGGCGTCAACAACGAACTTCTCAACAAGTCCTTCTTCGACCACGTCACGCTCAGCGGCGGCGTCGCCCCCACGCCGACGCCGACCCCGACACCGACCCCGACACCAACGCCTACACCAACGCCAACGCCAACGCCGACCCCTACGCCGACGCCGACTCCTAAACCTACGCCGACGCCGACGCCAACACCGACACCTACTCCAACTCCAACGCCTACTCCTACGCCAACACCGACTCCGACTCCGACTCCGACCCCTACACCTGCGCCGACGCCCACGCCCACGCCCACGCCCACGCCGACGCCAACACCAACGCCTACCCCTACGCCTACACCGGGCGCGGCGCGGGCGATTGTGTTCGACGGTGTCAGCCAGGGGGCGCGGGCGACCATCCCCAGTCTCCCGACCTTCACCGCGCGCGGAGCCTTCCGCGTCGAGGGGCGGCTGCGCGCGCTCCGCAACAACAACGGCTCCCTGCAGTCGCTCTTTGAAATCTTCAACCCAGTCACCGAGCAGGAGTTCGGCAAGCTCGTCTTCACCGGGAACAACTTCCTCAGCTTCTCGCTCCGCGGCGCCTCGCCCCTCGTCACCGACGGGAAGACAGACCTCCTCTTCCGCGCGCAGTTCGACCCCGCACTCTCGCGCGTCACGCTCGAAACCTGGAACCTCGACGGCACGGGCTACCGCGCGAGCACGGACGTGCTCTCGAACACCTCGGCCATCAACATGGCCGGGTCGCGGCTGACCATCGCCACGACGGCCTATAACCTCTTCTTCGCGCGCGTCAAGTTCGACTGGCTCCGCATGCTCGACGGCGCGCAGGCTCTGAGCCCGACGGCCGTCCCGACCGACGCCATGCCCGCGGGCGCCGTCTCACTCTGGCGCTACGAGTTCGAGAACAATGGCACCGACGCGAGCACGTCGGCCATGAGCCTCACCCTCCTCAACTCCCCGACCTTCGAGGACACCCCCGGCGGCATCGCCCCGACGCCGACGCCGACACCGACACCAACGCCGACACCGACACCGACACCGACCCCTACTCCGACTCCGACTCCGACTCCGACTCCGACGCCAACACCGACCCCTACACCTACGCCTACACCAACACCAACACCGACACCGACGCCGACGCCCACACCAACGCCTACGCCCACGCCTACTCCGACGCCGGGCAGCGGGCAGGCCATCAGCTTCGACGGGGCGACGCAGAGGGCGCAGGCGACCATCCCCAGTCTCTCGACCTTCACTTCGCGCGGCGCCTTCCGCGTCGAGGGGCGGCTGCGCGCCCTGCGCACCGGGTACAACTCGACCCAGATGATCTTCGAGACCTTCAACCCCACCACCGAGCGCGAGTACGGCAAGCTCCTCTTCACATCCTCCGGCTACCTCAGCTTCGCGCTCCGCGGCGCGTCGCCCCTCGTCACCGACGGCAAAACTGACCTCCTCTTCCGCGCGCAGTTCGACCCGACGCGCTCGCGCGTCACGCTGGAGACCTGGAACCTCGACGGGACGGGTTACCGTTCCGCGACCGAGGCCATCAGCGACGTCAGCAACCTCAACATGGCCGCGTCGCGCCTGACTCTGGGGGCGACGGCCTACAACCTCTTCTACGCGCGCGTCAAGGTGGACTGGATACGCATGCTCGACGGCGCGCTGGCGCTCAACGCGGGGCCGCCCACCGCGGCCGTCCCTGCGGGGGGCGTCTCGCTCTGGCGCTACGAGTTCGACGGCAACGGGAGCGACGCGAGCGGCTCGGGCATGAACCTGACGCTCTTCGGCTCGCCGCCCTTCGAGAACACGCCCTGAGTCGGGCGGCCGGGGGTTGAATCTCAACACAGAGACACGGCTTGTTGATGGTTAAATCAAACAAGCCGTGTCTCTGTGTCTCTGTGGTTAATTTTCTGCTTTCGCCCCGGCGCTGTCGCGGCCGGCGCGCCGTGTGAGCTATGCTTGTCCTTCAAACCGTTGGAGGGAGGACTTTGATGTACCGCAAGACCTACTACGCCACGCACCCCGGCTCGGTCGAGGGCGCGTCGAACGAGGGGCTGCGCGACCGCTACCACATCCCGGAGCTGTTCGCCGAGGGCGAATTGCGCCTGAACTACCTGCACTACGAGCGCTTCGTCATCGGCGGCGCCGCGCCCTCGGGCTCGCCTCTTTCATTGCCTTTGCAGCAAGAGCCGGCGTCGGCGAAGGGCAAGCCGTTCCTCGAGCGCAGGGAGCTGGGCGCGGTCAACGTCGGGACGGGGAATGGTGCCATAACGGTGGACGGCCGAAGGTACGAGTTGGCGCCGAAGGACTGCCTCTACGTGCCGATGGGGAGTACGGAGGTCTTGTTCGAGTCTTCGGATTCGGGGAGCCCCGCGAAGTTCTACCTGGCCTCCACCCCCGCGCACGCGCGCTTCGAGGTGGTGCACGTCTCGGTCGAGAAGGCCGTGCCCCTGAACCTCGGCTCGCAGGAGACCTCGAACGAGCGCACCATCTACCAGTACGTCGTGCCCGCCGTCTGCAAGTCTTCGCAGCTCCTGCTCGGCGTCACGCTCCTGAAGCCCGGTAGCGTCTGGAACACCTGCCCGCCGCACCTGCACGACAGACGTTCCGAAGTCTACTTCTACTTCGACCTCAAAGAAGGCCAGAGGGTGATGCACTTCATGGGCGAGCCCGACAGGACGCGCCACCTCGTGCTCTCTGACTCGGAGGCGGTGGTCTCGCCGCCGTGGTCGATCCACATGGGGTGCGGCACTGCGAGCTACTCCTTCATCTGGGCGATGGGCGGCGAGAACCTCGACTACACCGATATGAACGTCCTCGACCTCTGCCAGCTGAAGTGATGACGTTTGAGCAGGAGCGCCCACTCGCGGTGGGTCTGCGGGCCGCGCGCGCGAACCTCGTCCCGGCGCTGGTCATACAGGCGGCCGTGGTCTCGGTCGTCCTCGCCTATTACTTCTGGGAGCCCGCGCGCGCGTGGCTGGCGCGCCTCGCGGAGTTCAAGCGCGGGGGCGGCTACCTCTTCTCGCTCGCCTCGGGCGCGCTGGCGGGCGGGCTGCTGCCAGAGCTTCTGACGGTCGCGGTCTTCCAGCGCGGCCGCGTCAGGCGCGAGAACCTGGGGAGCCTCGCGTTCGGCGTCTGCTTCTGGGGCCTAATGGGGGCGGCGGTGGACGCGCTCTACAGGGGGCAGGCGCTCCTGTTCGGCGACGGCGTCGACTTCGCCACCATCTTCTTGAAGACCTTCTTCGACCAGTTCGTCTTCACGCCGTTCGTCTCCATCCCGCTCACGGTCGTCGTCTTCGAGTGGAGGCACGCGGGCTACAGGCCCTCGCGCATGCCGCGCGTGCTCACGCCCGACTTCTACACGCGGAAGGTTCTGCCCACGGTCGTCAGCGGCATGGGGTTCTGGCTCCCCGTCGTCCTGTTCATCTACTCCCTGCCGCTGCCTCTGCAGTTCCCGCTCTTCACGCTCGCGCTGACGCTCTGGGTCATGATCTTCACCTGGATCAGCCACGCCCACAAAGCTCCGCCGGTGTGACCGAAGCGGCTCAATCCCCGGCGATCTCGAGCTCGACGCGCAGCAGCTCCGCGCCGCGGCGCGCGAGGATGCTGAGCGCCGAGTCGCCGTCGAGGTTGAGTCGCCCCTCCTTCTCGTACTGCCCGGCGGGGATGAAGGCGTCGTACTCGGCGCTCTCCGCGCCGTCCACGACCACCAGGGACTTGCCCGCGCGGCGCGCGGTGTAGACGACGTGCCGGCCGTCCGGCGTGAAGCCGAGGTTAGCGACCGAGTCGTAACGCGCGCCCGCCCGCCCGTCCACGACGACGAACTCCCTCCCGCCCTTGCGCCCGACGTAGGCCACGCGCCCGCCCCCTTTGCTCAGGGCGAGCCGGCCGTCGCGGCTCCATCCGACTTCGCCCTTCTCGCCGTCCGGCTCGTAGAGTTCGGACTCGACGCCGTCCACGACCATCACCCAGCCGCGCCCGCGCTGCGCCTTGAAGACGGAGCGGCGGCCGTCGTCGCTGAACTCCACGTCCTTGACGTCGTCGTAGTAGTAGGCGCGGCCGTCCACGACCAGGCCGTCCTGGCCGCCGTCCTCTTTCCGCAGGCGGAAGTAGGTGCGCCGGCCGTCGGGCGAGAAGCGTATGTCGCCCTCGGGCATCTGCTTGTAGGAGGCGACCTCCTCGCCGTCGCGGACGAGGAACGTCCTGCCGCGCGCGCGGTCGTAGCCGAGGTAGAGGAGGTGCGCGCCGTCGGGCGTGTAGGTGACGCCGGTCACGTAGTAGTAGGGGCGGCCCTCCCTGCCGTCCGCGACGACGTACTGCTTCGAGTCGTAGCCCTCGCCGCGCGAGGCCGTGTAGAAGTAGTGTCGGCCGTCGGGGCTGAAGGGTTTTACGTCGAAGCCTTCGATCTCGACGTTGCTGTACGTCGGCCCCTCCTCGCCGTCGTAGACGATGAAGGCCTCTCCGTCGGCGCGCCGCGCCGGGTAGAGCGTGTGCGCCGCGCCGGGGCTGATGTAGATGTCGCCGACGTAGTCGTAAGGCCTGCCCTCCACGCCGTCCACGACCGCGACCTGCTTGCCGCCGCGCTTCGCCTCAAACGCCACGAGCCAACCGCCGCCGCGCGGCGCGGCGTGGAGGAATGACAACCCTATCTCCTCGTCGAACGGCCCGACCTCGTGCCCCTCCCACACGATCCAGTGCTTGCCTTCGCGCACGACCTCGTGCGGCGCGCGCGCCTGCTCGCCGAAGAACAGCTCGCGCCCCTTCGGGTCTTCGGCGTCGAACTCTTTGCCGTTGACGACGAGCAACTGCCGGCCGCCGCGCGTCGCGTCGAAGGCGAAGACGAGGCCGCGCCCCTCGTACTCCCTGAAGGACGGCGCGAAGGCGTCGTCGTAAGGGCCGTACTCGACGCCGTCCAGGATGACGAACTGCTTGCCGCCGCGCTCGGCCCTGTAGCCGAAGTGCCTGCCGTCGTCGCTGAAGTGGAGCCCGCCCGACCAGATGTAGTCGAAGGACGGCCCCTCCGCGCCGTCCAACACGACGCGGCGCGGCCCGCGCGCCGAACGGTCTTTCGAGAAATCGGCGACGTAGGCCGCGCGCCCGTCGCGGCTGAAGGTGAAGGGGTTGCCGGTGCCCGACTCGCTCAGGGGGTCGTTGGCGACGGCCGGGTAGGTCTTGCCCATTCGGCCGTCCACGAACGCCGCCTCGCCGCCCGCGGCCTTCGCGATGTATGCGACGTGCCTGCGGTCGGGCGAGACCCAGGGCCTGACCTTCGGCCCGCCCGCGGGCTCACGCCCGAGCGGCACCTCGCGCGTCACGAGACGCACGGCCCCGCGTTTTGCTTCAACGCACGGCGCGCGCAGAACGCAGAAGGCCGCCGACGAGGCGGCGGCCAGGGCGACGAGGAGGAGAGTCTGCCTCTTCATGTCGCTTACGATGCCGGTTTACCAGCGAAGTTTGGCCGGGAAGAATTCGGCGATGAGCTCTTCGTAGAAGGGCCTGAGCGCGTTCACGTCCGGGCGTTCGGGCGACTTGGAGTAGAGGTCGTGCGGGTTGAAGGCGCGCACCCAGCGGAACAGCTCGCGGTCTTGGTCGTTCATCAGGTGCTGGTAGGCGCGCTCGCGGTGGATGGGGTAGGCCGAGTGGTAGCGGATCATGTAGAGCGCCTCTTGGGGGAGGTATTCCTTGACGACGTGGTAGAGATATTCGTCGTGGCCCCAGGAGAAGTGAACCTTGTCGAGCCCGCAGCCCTCTTCGTAGATGCCGCAGGGCGTCCGGTAGAGGGGGTTCTGCGCGTCGGGGTTGTCGGCGAAGAACTCGTGATAGACGACCCTCTCGTCGAACCGACAGCCGACGGGGAAGGTGTCGCCGACGACGGCCCACTGCGGCTCGCCGAAGAGGCAGAGCACCTTGCCGAGGTCGTGGATGAGGCCGGCGAGGATGAACCAGCGCGGGTGTCCGGCGGCGCGGATCGACTCGGCGGTCTGGAGGTTGTGCACGATCTGCGGCAGGTCGAGGTCGGGGTCGCTGTCGTCCACGAGCGCGTCCAAATGCTCCATCGCCTCCCACACGCCCATCCCCGCGCGGTCGAGCGTGAAGTACTGCCGCTTCTTCTCAAGCACCGTCTCCAGGGTCTGCAGCGTGTGGTTGAGCCGGTAGAACTCCTTCACGCACGCGCGCGCCTCCGCCTTGTAGTCCCTGAACTGCTCGGGCCGCTTGCCGTCGTCCGTGTGTGTTGAGACTGTCATAAGGCCCCCTCGGAAGGGTGTTGGGTGTTGGGTGCTGGGTGCTGGTTAGTTGAGTCCTGACGGAAAGAGCGACTTCTCCGATTAAGGTTTTACCAGCACCCAGCACCCAACACCCAGCACCCCTTTAGAAGTTGAACTTCAAGGCGAACTGCATCACGCGCGGGTCGCCGGAGAGCGTGGAGATGCGGCCGGCGGCCGTGCCCGAGAGGTTACGGTCGGGGAGGCCGAACTGCGGCGTGTTGAAGACGTTGAAGACCTCCCAGCGGAACTCCAGGTTCCTGTCCTCGCCGAAGTAGTCGAACGTGCGCGCCAGCGACGCGTCGAAGTTCGAGAGGTTCGGCCCGCGCAAAGTGTTGCGGCCGCAGTTGCCGAGCCGCGCCGGGTTGGGCACGACGAAGGCCGCCGTGTTGAACCAGCGATCCACGCTCCGCTGCCCCGAAGGCAGCGAGGGGTCGCCCACGCAGTCGGCGAAGGCGCCGACGAGTCCGCCGCCGCGCGCGCCGCCGAGCGCCGTCGAGTTGCCGTTGGCCGCGGCGGTGAACGGGCGGCCCGAGCGCACGTTCGCCAAACCGCTCAGGCGCCAGCCGCCGAGGATGTGCGAGAGCGCGCCGTCGTTCAGGTAGGTGCGCCCCTTGCCGAAGGGCAGCTCGAGGATGTAGCTGCCGACGAAGCGGTGCTTCACGTCGAAGTCGGAAGGGCCGCGCCGCTCGCGCAGGTCGCGCGCGTTCTGCGTGAAGCTGCCCGTGCCGCCCGCCGCCAGGTGCTCCTGCGCGAAGTCCATGGACTTCGAGTAGGTGTAGGCCGTGCGGAACGAGAAGCCGCGGCTGAAGCGCTTCTCCAGAGTCAGCTCGCCGCCGTGGTAGTTCGAGTTGCCGCCGTTGTCGCGGTACTCGATGGGGCCGAGACTCGGGAAGGGGATGACGCCGGTGCCGACGCCCGCCGCGTTGAAGAGCTGCTGGTTCAGGTTGCGCAAGGTCGAGAGGTGCGTGCCCTTCGTCCCGACGTAGTCGGCCGTCATGACGAGGTTGCCGTAGAGTCGGCGCTGCACGCCGAGGTTCCACTGGTCGATGCTCGGCGTGACCGCCTCGGGGTTGACGGCGCGCAGGCGCACGAGCTGCGGGTTGACCGACGCCGGGTTGAGCGAGAGGTTGAAGCCCGTGCGCAGGCGGATGTTGTTGGCCGTCGAGTTGTTGTTGGCGGCCGTGACGTTGTTCTGGACGAGCCAGGGCAGGTTCAAAGAGAGCTGGTCTTCGCTGCCCGCGCGCTCGAAGAGCTGGTAGAAGCGGCCGTAGCCCGCGCGCAGAACGGTCGCCTCGCCCCACTGGTAGGCGAGGCCGACGCGCGGGGCGAAGTTGTTCTTGTCGGGGTTGATGAGGCTGCGGCCGAAAGGCGAGTTGGCGGGCGTGAAGACCTGGCCGGTCTCGGGGTTGAGGTTCGTCAGGCGGTCGCGCCCCTCGTACGGCCACGTCGCGTAGTCGTAGCGCAGGCCGAGGTTGAACGTCAGCCTCCGGCTGGCCTTCCAGTCGTCCTGGAGGAAGCCCGAGAACATCTTCATGCGCGAGTCCACCACCTGCGGGTTCGAGAGCTGCGCGCCCGAAGGGTAGCCGAGCAGGAAGTCCGCGAGGCCGATGGCCGTGCGGTTGCCGTCGAAGTTGAGCGTGCCGCGCAGGGAGGGCACGTCGAGGTAGATGTTGCGCAAAGGCCCGCGGATGTCGCCGCCGAACTTCAGCTGGTGCGCGCCGTAGGTGAGGCTGACGTTGTCAGTCCATTGAAACTGGTTCGTGCGCTGCGATTTGGGGAGGAAGTCGGGCGAGCCGAGACGGTCGAAGCCCGACTGCCCGCCGGGCAGGGTCGTGCCGCCGCGCGCGGAGATGCTGATGCCGGGCAGGCCGCCCGAGTAGAGCGGCGAGTCGGGCACGCCGAGGATGCCCAGCTCGGCCAGCGTGTTCGTCCCGAACGGGTCTTGCACGGCGAGCGAGTTGTTGCGCCCCCAGCCGAGGCGGAACTCGTTGATGAGCCGCGAGCCGAAGATGTGCGTCCAGCCGACGGCCGCCGACTGCCCCTTCATGTTCAGGCGGCCGTTGGCCGAAGAGCCGGTGCCGTCCACCGTCCCGCCGAAGATGCCCGGCACGTAGCGGGAGCGGTCGGAGAGCGTGTAGCGGACGAAGAAGCTGTTCTTCGAACTCTGCTGCCAGTCGAACCGGCCCGTGTAGCTGTCCGTGTCGTCCTGGATGCCGGGGTTGCGGATGAAGTTGTTGAGGTTGAGCGGCCCCGAGCCGGGGACGGCGTTCGGCGCGGGCAGCAGCGCGAGGATCTTCTGTGCCAGGGGGTCGAGGCACTGCGCCGGAATCTGGTTGTTGATGAACGAGCCGTTCGCGTTGAAGGCCGAGGGCACGAGCGCGCGGCAGTCGCCGACGCGGTCGAAGAGTGTGGCGTAGGCGCCGCCGGGGATGCGGTTGGCGACGGCCGCCGCGTTCGAGAAGTCGCCGCGAATCTCGTTCGGGAGCGGCACGTTGCCCAGCCGCGTCGAGCCCTTGCGGATGCGCGTGCCCTCGTAGTTGAAGAAGAAGAAGGCCTGCTCTTTGACGACGGGGCCGCCCAGGTTTCCGCCGAACTGGTTCTGGATGTTCTGCGGCTTCTTCGCGCCGGCGCGGTTGTTGAAGAAGTTGTTGGCGTCGAAGACGCGGTTGCGGTGGAACTCGTAGAGCGTGCCGTGGAAGACGTTGGTGCCCGACTTGGTGACGACGCTGACGAGCGCGCCGGGGCTGCGGCCGTTCTCGGCCGAGTAGGGGTTGGTCGAGACCTTGAACTCCTGAATCGAATCGACCGAGGGCCGCGCGACCTGCGTCGTCAGCTCCTGCACGTTCTCGGAGATCGAGTTGTTGTCCACGCCGTCGAGGACGAAGTTGTTCTGGAGCGAGCGGACGCCGTGGACGTTGGCGCCGCCGGTGCGGCCGTTGGCGGTGCCGCCGCCCTCCTCGGTGTAGCGGTCGACCTGCACGCCGGGGACGAGGCTGATGAGGTCGTCCCAGTTGCGCCCCGAGAGCGGGAGCTGCGCGACCATGCGGTTCTCGAGGACGCCGCCAGTCGTCGCCTCCTGCGTCGTCAGGAGCGTCGCCGAGGTGACGGTCACCGTCTCGGTCACCGCGCCGACTTCGAAGGCGGCGTCCACGCGCGCTTTCTGCCCGACCTCGAGCTTGACCGCGTCGATGACGACCCGCTTGAAGCCCTGCTGCTCGAACGTCACGCTGTAGACGCCGACGGGGACGCTGGCGAAGGTGTAGTAGCCGGAGCTGTCGGTGCTGGCCGTCATCTCGACGTTCGTCGCCTTGTTCTTGAGGGTGACGGAGGCGCCGGTGACGACGGCGCCGGCCGTGTCCGTGACCAGGCCCGTCACGCTCGCGTTGTTGACCTGCGCGGACGCGCTCGAGGCGAGGGAGAAGGACAGGAACAGCAGGCAGGCGGTTACGCGGGAGACTCTTCGCAACATGGTTTTCTCCTGGTCGGGCCGGGGGCCGTGGGGGGTGGAAAAACGTCTTCGTCTTTTTCGTCTGAACGGGTATGTCACGGGCGGGGCGGCCGCGCGAGTCCGTCTGCGGACTCAGACCGTGGCGGCCCCTTCAGGCGTGCGGCGGATTATAGCTCATGTGCCCTTAAGCCGAAGAAAAATTTCTGTGAACCCGCGCGGGCGTCGCAGGGGCTTGAAACGGCCGTCGAATTGCCGTAGCTTGGCGGCCGAGTTTTCCGCGCTCTACCGAACAAAATCGCCGAGCCCTTCTAACATGAGAACAGACACGCGCCGCCTGCGCCTGACGATACTCCTGACCGCGATTCTCTCATCCTTCAACACGACCTCCGCGCAGAACCCTTGCGAGCCGGCCGCGCCGAAGACCCCGGCGCCGCTCGCCTCGGAAGCGGTCGTGTCGGGCGGCGGCGAAGAGTTCGCACTTGAGATCGAGGCGCGTTCGCCGGGCGCGTCCTGGGCGCGCGCGGGCGCGGAGGCGGCGGCGCTCGTCGTCACCGTGGACGGCGCGTACAACCAGCACGTGCTGCTCTGGGCCGGCGAGGGCTTCTACAACTACCGCCTCCTGCTCGGCCGTCTGCCGAAGGGGCGGCACAGGGTCGCAGTCGCGCTTGACGAGGCGCGCTCGGCCGCGGGCGCGCGGCGCGCCGAGGTGAAGTCGTTGCGTGTCGTCCGCCCGTTCGTCTTCGTCGGCGCGGACGCGGCGGAGCGTAACTTCGCGGTCGCGCACGCGCCCGTCCTCTACGCGCGCCCGAACACCATCGACCACTTCACGGACATCCCGCTCCTCATGTACTACGAAATCCTGCACGCGGGCGCGGACACCGTCTACCGCTACACCGTCGTCTTCACGAATGAGGACGGCGGGACGCAGACCGCCGCGCTCTTCGCGCGCTGGGGGCGTGGGACGGACATCGAGTATGTCAACGAGGTGCGCGTCCGCGCGGGGAAGGTCGTCGCGGAGACTTTTCAGGGCGTGCAGCACGAGACCAAGAACTTCAAAGGGCAGCGCACCGGCGGCGACCACCCTCTGTACGCGGTCGCGTCGGACAACAACAACTTCTCCGACCTCGCCTGCTCGGCCGTCCGCTTCGCGCCGCTCCCCGTCTACGCGCAACTCGAAACGGCGACCCGCGAGAGCGTGATGGACTTGTACCCCGCCACCTACCGCGCGATGACCGAAGAGCTGCAACGCGAGGGGCGCATCAGCGACACCCCTTCCGACATCAACACCGTCGCCGACCCGCGCGAGTACCTCTACGTCGAGGCCGCCTCGGAACAGGATGGCGCGGCCGTCGCCTTCGACGTGAGGCTGAAGGGGCGCGGCGAGGTCTTCAAATCCGACATGGGCGCGCCGCGCCTGCGCATCGAGCGCAGCGGCTACTTCCGCACGGGCGTCCGCCTGCCCAAAGGGTTCGCGCCCGCAGATGTCGAATCGGTCACCGCGCGCTGTCATTCGCACCCCGCGGACGCCTCGGGCGGGACGTGCAGGAGACTCAAACTCGTGCGCGTACTCCTTCTCAAATCCGACTTCACGGTGCAGGAGATTCCATCTCAGAAGCAGCCCGAAGCCTCGCTCAAAGCGGGCGAGACGAAACTCTTCCGCCTCGCGCCCTGAAGCCCCTGGGCCGGCGCGGCCCTCCGACCTTCACGTAGACGGGATTGGTCAGCGCGACCATCTTCCCCTCGCGGTCGCGCACTTCGAGTCGGTAGTAGCCGTCCCTCTCGCACGCGACCTCGAACGTCTCCGCCAAAGCGTCCGGCGACCACGTGCGAACCGTCTGGCCGCCGGAGACGAGCGAGGCGGTCAGGCCGCTCGATGTGTAAGGGGGAGGGAGTTGGGCCGCCGTGTTGACGGGCGCCCGGCCGACGCGGACGAAGAAGATGAGTGTGCCCGGCGCGGAGAGTCTTATCTCTCCGCCGATGCCTGTGCGCGCTTCGGCCGCGGCGCGCAGGCCGAGCGCGCCGGGCGCCGCCTCGAAGTTGAGTCTGACGCCCTGCGGCTCGCCCGTCAGGTAGACGCGGCCGCGGCGGATGCCGTCGAGCAGAGACGCCTGCGTTAACCCACCCGCCGAGACGTGTGTCGTCGGCCGGCCGACGGGATTCTGCTCGCGGTGCGTGTCGCTCGAAGCCACGGCCGTCAGGCGCAGTCCCCTTTGCAGCAGCCCGTCCCACATCTTGAGCGCCGCCTCGTCGGTCGCGTCCCACTCGCCGTTCCAGACCTCGAACGCGTCGAACTCCTTCAAGGCTTCCCGGTAGCTCCAACTGCACCCGCCGCACAGGGCGGCCGGGTGGTTGGCCGAGATGAGCGCGCCCAGTCGGTGCGCGCTCGCGGCGACCGTTCGCATCGCGGCGGCGTCGCCGGGGCGCACGCGGAAGTCCACCCAACCGCCCGCGGGCAGGCCCCAGGCGTTGGCGTGGCCGCCGTAGGTCGTCACCTCCTCGCCGCGCAGGACGAGCGTCTGACGGGAGGCGGCGTTGGCCTCGTCCACGTCGGCGTGGTGGCTCGAAGTGTTGTGATCCGTGACGAAGATGAAGTCGAGTCCCGCCGCGCGCGCGGCCGCGGCGAGGCCCTGCACAGTCCATTCGCCGTCGCTGTGCACGGTGTGCGTGTGCAGGTCGCCCGCGAACCAGCGCGGCCGACCGCCGGCCGTCTCGCGTGGAAGATTTATCGAACCGCTTGAAGTGCGCGGCGCGCGGGGGCCGGGCACGGCCTTCCCCGTCTCGACGGAGATGCCGACCTTCACGTCCACGCCCGCGGGCGCGACTTTGTAGAGGCCGAGGATGACGCGCCAACGCCCCGCGGGCAGCGCGCCCGCGAGGTAGCCGGGCGTCGCCTCTGCCTGCGAGACGGAGAACTCCGCGCGGCGCCCGCCGCTCCAGCCGCGGAAGCCGCGCGCGTCGAAGAGGCCGATGTCTATCGTGTTGGCCCCGCTCGCGCGCGGGTATTCGTAACTGACGCGGACGCGCGCGGCGCCGCGCGGCACCTCGAAGGGCACGTAGACGTAGCGCTCACTGTCTGCGCCCAGAGGCGCGACGTGGAGCGTTCGTTCGAACGTCTGCGCGTTCGCCGTTGCGCCGAGTGCGCAGCAGAGTGCGACGTAGGTGAGTAAGCGTCTCAACATTGGAATAGTGGTCAGAACCATCCGCTACCGCGGGTGGTTCTGACCTGACATGGACGGCGGCCGTTCGTCGCGGCCCCAGGCGGAAGGCTGCGGCCCCATGCGCAGGACGAGGCGGCCGCCCGCGGCGACCTCCTGGTGTTTGAGCCACGCGCGCGCGAGCGGGCGGCCGTTGAGCGTCGCCGACTGGACGTAGAGGTTCGCCTCGGAAACGTCCCGCGCCTCGACGATAAAAGCACGGCCGCCGAGGTCAATCGTCGAGCGCTCGAAGAGCGGACTCGCGATGTAGTAGAAGGGCTGGCCGGCGTTCGGGTAGAGGCCGACCGCGGCCCAGACGTACCACGAAGACATCGCGCCGCTGTCGTCGTTGCCCGGCAGGCCGCCGGGGCCGGTCAGGTACTCGGTCACGAGTATCCGTCGGACGCGCTGCTGCGTGCGGTCGGGGCGGCCGGCGTGCGTGTAGAGGAAGGCGGCGAGGAAGTTCGGCTCGTTGTTGTGGTTGTAGAGGCCGGGATTGAAGCCGCGTTCGCGCGTCGGCGAATTCTCGAAGAACGCGTCGAGCCACGCGACGAACTTCTCGTCTCCGCCCAGGCGTTCGATGAGCCCCCGCGCGTCGTGCGGGACGTAGGTGCCGTAGATGTAGCCGCTGCCTTCGTAGAACGGCGCGTCCCAGTAGCTGAACTGCCTGTCGGGGTAGAAGTGCTCGGGCGTGAAGGGCGTGAGCCAACGCCCGTCCTCGAACCGCGGCCGCGCCGAGCGCGTCTCGTCGCTCCACACGTTCGCCCAGTTCTTCGAGCGCTCAAGGTACTTCCGGCTCTCTCCCGCCTTCCCTAACACCCGCGCCAACTGCGCGACGCAGAAGTCGTCGTAGGCGTACTCGACCGTGCGCGAGGCCGAGCGCGGGTAGTTCAGAGAGACGTAGCCGAGCCGCTTGTACTCCGAGAGCGCGCGCCCCTCGTAGAGCGGCCGCGCGCTCTCGACCTCCGCGTTCTTGACGAGCGCCTCGTAAGCCTTCAGGTAGTTAATCCCGCGCACGCCCTTCACGGCGGCGTCGGCCACGACCACGTCGCCGTTCGAGCCGCCCTGCGTCATGCCGTTCGCTCCCGCGATGCGCGAGTCGGGCATCCAGCCGGTGTGCGCGTACGTGTCCACGAGCGAGCGCACCATGTCTCGGTGACGCTCTGGTTGAATCAGGAGCAGGAGAGGGAAGTGCGTGCGGAACGTGTCCCAGATGGCGTAGTAGTCCTCGTAGTGCGGCTCCGCCGACTCCCACCACGCGTTCTCGCCCGAAACGTCGTGCGGCATGTAGTGGCAGTGGAAGAGCGCCGTGTAGAAGATTCGGCGCTGCTCTTCGGTGCCGCCCTCGACCTTTATCTTTCCGAGCGCCTCCTCCCACGCCGCCTCGGCCCGTCTCCGCACGCCGTCGAAGTCCCAGCCCGGCGCTTCGCGCAGGAGGTTGGCGCGCGCTCTCTCGGGGCTGACGAAAGAGACGCCGACTTTCATCAACACTACGGGGTCGTCGGTCGTGTCGAAGGTGGCGTAGGCGCCGACCCGGCCCTCGTTGGCGGCGGCGGCCGTGCCCGGCTCGACGCGTTCGTCGCGCCACGTGCCGGAGGCCTTGAAGGGGCGCGAGAACTCGGCGGAGAAGTGGATGGTGTAGGCGGAAGGGTTCCAGCCGCCGACGAAGTTGCCGCTGCCCTCGATGCGGTTCGGCGCGACGACGCGCACCCAGGCATCGACGGGCCTCTGGTTCTTGACGGCGTTGCGGCCCGTCTCCGGCTGCACGACGGAACTGGCTTCAATCAGCAGGTGCGCGAGCTTCGAAGCGGGGAACGTGTAGCGGTGGAGCGCGACGAGCCGCGTCGCGGTCAGCTCGGCGCGCACGTCCGAACGCGTGAGCCGCACGGAGTAGTAGCCGGGCGAGGCCGACTCTTCGGCCTTCGGAGAGGCTAAGTCTTCGACGCGCAGCGCGCCCACGAGCGGCGTCGTCAGGAAGTTGCCGTACTTGCTCGCGCCGCCCGTGCCGGAGACGTGCGTCTGGCTGAAGCCGCGGATCGCTCCGCGCGGGTTGTAGCCGGCGGTGTTCGGCCGCTCGGTGTCGGGGCTGACGTGCACAAACCCGAACGGCACCTGCGCGCCCGGCACGATGTTCCCGCCGTTCTCCGTCCCGACGAAAGGGTCCGCGTAGTCAATCAAGCGCCGGCCCGCTTGTGAGAAGGTCGGCGACGCCTGAGACAGCAGGAGCGCGAGCGCCAGGGTTCGAAATTTGAAATTCGAAATTTGAAATTTCAAATCGGTCATTTGCCGCCTTCGGACAGGGTCTCTTTCGTGACGAGCTTGATGGGGACGACGAACTCGGGCTGAACCTGCTCGCCCTTGAGCAGCTTGACGGCGTTCTCGACCGCCATCGCGCCCATGCGGTCGGGCGACTGCGCGACCGTCGCGACCATCGAGCCCTGCTTGATGGCGTCGCGCGCCTCCGCGAGCGCGTCGAAGCCGACGACGGCGATCTGGCCGGTCTTCTTCGCGGCGGCGATGGCCTCGACCGCGCCCAGGGCCATCAGGTCGCTGCACGCGAAGACGGCCGAAACGTCCGGGTGCGACTGGAGGATGTTCTGGAAGACGTTGAAGCCCTGGTCGCGCTCCCAGTTCGCCGTCTGCGAGGCGACGATCTCTATCCCGGGCGTCGCCTTCAGCGCGTCGCGGAAACCGCGCAGGCGCGAGTCGCCGGTCTCGTGGCCGGGAATCCCTTCGAGCACCGCGACCTTGCCCTTGCCGTTCAGGTGCTTGGCGAGGAACTCGCCCGCGACCTTGCCGCCCTCGTAGTTGTCCGATCCGATGAAGGTCGCCACTCGGCCGCCCGAGTCGGCCAGGGCCTTCGCGTCCACGCGCGTGTCCACGATGACGACGGGGATGTTCGCCTTGTTGGCCTTATCAATCGCGGGGACGATCTCGCGCGAGCCGGAGGGCGTGACGCAGAGCGCGGCGACGTGCGTCTGGATGAGGTTCTCGACGATCTGCATCTGCTTCTCGACGTCGACCTCGCGCTCGGCGGCCTGCACGACGAGTTCGACGTTCAGGCGCTTCGCGGCCTCTTCGGCGCCCTTCTGCATCTCGATGAAGAAGGGGTTGTTCGCGGTCTTCATCACGAGGGCGATGCGCTGCCGGCCGCCGCCCGCCTGCTCGCCGCCGCGCTGACAGTTCGTGAGGCTTAAGGATAAGGCCGCCAGCAGGAGTAAAACTAAACCCTTCTTCATAGATATTTCTCCTTTGAAGTCGAATATGGCAGAGAGTTTTCACCACAGAGACACAGAGGCACAGCTTGTCGAGAGCTAAAGATGAAGCTGCGTTTTAGCTGTGTCTCTGTGTCTCTGTGGTTAATTCTTTATCCGGCGCGCCGCTTCAGCCACATGTCGATGAGCACGGCCGTGATGATGACCGAGCCGATGACGACCTGCTGGACGAAGGAGGAGACGCCGAGGATGTTGAGGCCGTTGCGCAGGACGGCCATGATGAGCGCGCCGATGAGCGTGCCGACCACCGTGCCCTCGCCGCCGAGAAGGCTCGTCCCGCCGATGACGGTCGCGGCGATGGCGTCCAGCTCGTACATCATCCCCGCGATGGGCTGCGCCGAGTTGAGCCGCGCCGTGAGCAGGACGGCTGCCAGCCCGCTCAGCATGCCGGAGATGCCGTAGACGGCCGCCTTGTAGAGTTTGACGTTGACGCCCGAGAGGAGCGCCGCCTCCTCGTTCCCGCCGATGGCGTACGTGTAGCGCCCGAGCTTCGTCCGCGTCAAAACGACGTGCGCGAGGACGTAGACGCCGACCATGATGACGACCGAGATCGGCAGGCCCAAAACTTCTCCCGTCGCCAGCGACCTGAAGCCGCCCGAGAAGCCCGAGACCGGCCTGCCCTCCGTGAACATCAGGGCTGTCCCGCGCGCCACGCTCATCATCCCGAGCGTCGCGATGAAGGGCGGCAGTCTTCCCAACGTGATGAGCGCGCCGTTCACGAGCCCGCAGAAGAGTCCCGTCCCCAGCGCGACGGCGAGCGCCAGAGGCACGGGCACGTCTCTGTGCAGCGCCTCCGCCATGACGACGCCCGCGAAGGCGAGCACCGAGCCGACCGAGAGGTCGATGCCGCCCGTGATGATGACAAAGGTCATGCCGACGGCGACGATGGCGATGATGGCCGCCTGCTCGGCGACGTTGAGGAGGTTCGAGACAGTCAGGAAGAAGGGCGTCGCGGCCCACAGCACGACGCAGAGGCCCAAAAGCCCCGACAGCGTGCCGAGCTGGCGCGCGTAGTGCGAGAAGAAGTTGGAGGACTGTCCTATTCCCCGAGCGCGCATTCGAGTATCTTTTCCTGTGTCGCTTCCCCGGCGCCGAACTCGCACGCGATTGTCCCCGCGCGCATGACGAGGATGCGGTCGCTCATCCCCAGGATTTCGGGCAGCTCCGAAGAGATCATGATGATGGCGACGCCCGCCGCGGCGAGCCGGTTCATCAGTTGGTAAATCTCCGCCTTCGCGCCCACGTCCACGCCGCGCGTCGGCTCGTCGAAGATGAAGATTTCCGCCTCGGAGCAGAGCCACTTGGAAAGCACGACCTTCTGCTGGTTGCCGCCGCTCAGGTACACGACCTTCTGTTCGAGACCCGGCGTGCGTATGCGCAGCTCCTTCACGTAGCGGTCGGCCGCCTGCCGCTCGCGCTTCGCGTCCACGAAGCCGAGCCGTGTGAACTTGTCCACGCTCGGCAGGCAGAGGTTGTCCTTGACCGAGAGCGGGAGGACGAGCCCCTGCGCCTTTCGGTCTTCGGTGAGGAAGCCGAGTCCTGAGTTGATGGCCGCGCGGGGCGAGCCGATGCGTTTGACTTGGCCGTTGATGCTAACCATCCCGCGCTCAACCTTGTCCAGCCCGAAGATGGCGCGCGCGAGCTCCGTCCGCCCCGCGCCGAGCAGGCCGGCGATACCCAGGACTTCGCCCTGATGAAGCGAGAAGCTCACGTCGCGGAGTCCGCCGCGCGTCGTCAAGCCTTCGACCCTTAAAACCTCCGCGCCGCGCGCGGCGTGCTCTTTGGGGAAGAGTTCCGTCAGGTCGCGGTTGACCATCAGGCGGATCAGCTCGAACTTGTTCGTCTCACGCACGTCGAACGTCCCCGTAGAGCGGCCGTCGCGCAAGACCGTGACGCGGTCGCCGATCTCGAACAGCTCCTCCATCCGGTGCGAGATGTAGACGACCGAGACGCCCTTCGCCTTCAGGCCGCGGATGGCCTCGAAGAGTTCCTTAATCTCGTGCTCGGTGAGCGCCGCGGTCGGCTCGTCCATGATGAGGACGCGCGCGTCTAAGGAGAGCGCCTTGGCGACCTCGACCATCTGCTGCTCGGCGACCCGCAAGCCCTTCACGGGCCGGCGCGGGTCGAGGTCGAGGCCGAGGCCGTGCAGGATTTCGGACGCGCGGCGGTTGACCTCGCGGCGTTCGATGAAGCCGAGGCGCACGGGCTCGCGGCCGAGGAAGATGTTCTCGCCGACCGAGAGGTGCGGGACGAGGTTGAACTCCTGGTAGATGGTCGCGATGCCTAAGCTTTGCGCGTGCGCGGGGTTCTTGACCTCAATCTCATTCCCGTCGAGCGTGACACGGCCGGCCGACTTCTGGTAGGCGCCGCTCAGGATTTTCATCAGCGTGGACTTGCCCGCGCCGTTCTCGCCTAAGAGGATGTGCACCTCGCCCCGGCGCAGCTCAAAGTCCACCCCGTCCAGCGCCAGGACGCCGGGGAAGGTCTTCCGAATCTCTCGCATCTCCAGGACGGGCGCGTCAGTCATTAGACAGGTCAGAACCACCCGCGGTAGCGGGTGGCCCTTTGCAACTCGGCACTACCGTATAACCACGGGCCACCCGCTACCGCGGGTGGTTCTGACCCGGTAGCGGACGCGCCCGATTGAAAATTAGATTGCTGAAGATATTCAGAACGCGACGGAAGAAACCGCTCGACAAGCGGAAGGATAGTGCAGTTAAATGGCTGCCCTGTCAACACCTATTTCCGCCGCAGGAACCCTTATAAACATGACGACCAAGCACACCCGCCGGAGCAGCGCCCGCACGGCCGCCCTCCTCATTGTCTGTCTCGTCCTCAATCTGTTCGGCCGCACGACCGCGCGGGCCGCCGACCCCATCGACGAGGTCAACGTGATGATCGGGACGACCGGCCCGAGCGTCTACGACTACGGCGGGATGATCCCGGGCGTCGCCGTCCCCTTCGGCATGACCCACTGGACGGCGCGGACGCGCGAGAACAAGATTTCGGTCTACTCCTACAACCACAAGGACACAACCATCCGCGGCTTCATCGGCACGCACCAGCCGGCCATCTGGATGGGCGACTACGGGCAGGTCAGCCTCATGCCCTACAGCGGCGAGCTGAAGACGCCCGAGCCGACTCTGCCCTTCAGGCACGAAGACGAACGGGCCGCGCCCAACTACTACTCGGTCAAGATGGGCGAGCAGGGCCGCCAGATCGGCGCGGAGCTGACGGCGACGACCCGCGCGGGCTTCCTCCGTTTCAGGTTCCCCGCGTCCGACGCCTCGCACGTCATCGTCACGGCGTGCAAGTCAGAAGCGGAGAATGTGCAGGGCTTCGTGCAGGTCAACGCCGCGGCGCGCGAGATCGTCGGCTACAACCCCGACCGCATGTCTGCGCACCTCGGCCCGCCGCTCCCGAACTTCAGGGGCTACTTCGTCATCCAGTTCGACAAGCCTTTCGCCTCTTCGGGGACGTGGAAGGGCGACGCGATTTCCGCCGGCCGCGCGCAGGAGTCCGGCCGACACGTCGGCGCCTACGCGCAGTTCAAGACGGCCGAAGGCGAGGTCGTGGGCGTCAAGGTCGGCACGTCCTTCATCAGTCTCGAACAGGCGCGTGAGAATTTAAGAAGAGAGATTCCGGCGTGGGACTTCGAGCGCGTGAAGGCGGACGGCCGGCGCGTGTGGAATGAGGCTTTGGGCAAGATCGCGGTCGAAGGCGGGTCGCGCGACGAGCGCGTCAACTTCTACACGGCGATGTACCACTCTCTGCTCTTCCCGCGCACCTTCTCGGAGTACGGCCGCTACTACTCCGCGTTTGATGACAAGATACACAACGGCGTCTCCTACAACGACTACTCGCTCTGGGACACGTTCCGCGCCGAGCACCCTCTGCTGATTCTGATCGAGCCGGAGCGCGTGCCGGGCATGATCACTTCGCTCGTGCAGATGTACGAGGAGGGCGGCTGGATGCCGATGTGGCCGAACCCGACCTACACGGGCATCATGATCGGCACCCACGCCGACAGCGTCATCGCCGACGCCTACGTCAAAGGCATCGGCGACTTCGACCTCAAGAAAGCCTACGAGGCGACGCGCAAGGACGCCTTCACCCCGCCCGACGGCGACACCAAGAGCCGCTGGCTCGACCGCGCCCTCTGGACTTCGTTCGAGGCGCGCGGGGGCTTAACCTACTACATGCAGCTCGGCTACGTGCCGCAGGACAGGACGGACGAGTCGGTCTCGCGCACCCTGGAGTTCGCCTACGACGACTTCTGCGTCGCGCAGCTCGCGAAGGCCGCGGGGCGCATGGACGACTACGCGGTCTTGATGAAGCGTTCGAAGAACTACCGAAACCTCTACGACCCTGCGAAGGGGTTCATGCGGCCGCGCCTGGCGGACGGGCGCTGGGACGAGGAGAGTTGGAACTCGAAGGCGGAGCGGATGCCGGGCTTCACCGAGGGCGGCCCCTGGACGTACCTCTTCTGCGTGATGCAGGACGTGCCCGGCATGGTCGAGCTGGTGGGCGGGCCGGAGAAGTTCGCCGCCAAGCTCGAAGAGAATTTTACGGGCGGCCATTACCGCCACGACAACGAGCCGGGGCACCACTACACGTACCTCTTCGACTACGTCGGCCGCGCGTGGCGCACGCAGGAGCTCGTGCGCGAGACGATGCGGACGAAGTACCTGAACGCGCCCGACGGCCTGAGCGGCAACGACGACTGCGGGCAGATGTCCGCGTGGTACATCTTCAGCGCGATGGGTTTCTACCCCGTCACGCCCGGCTCTCCGGTCTACGCCTTAGGCAGCCCCATCTTCGACAAGGCGACGGTCAAGCTTCAGGGGCCTTACAAGAAAGGCCCGTTCACCGTCATCGCCAAGAACCAGTCGCCCGAGAACATCTACGTCCAATCGGCCACGCTCAACGGGCGCCCACTCCCCGCGCCCTTCATCAAACACTCCGACATCGCCAACGGCTCCACGCTCGTCTTCCAAATGGGGCCGCGGCCGAACAAAGACTGGGGCGGGGTGGGGAAAGAAAAGTAGGCAGTAGGCAGATGGCAGCAGGCAGTTTGCTGATTACGGAAGTTGTTAAAAGAACGTGGGGCGGCGAGCAATGAATCTCGCCGCCCCACGTTCTTTCGGGCAGATTCGATTAGACGCTTTCCGTCTTCAACTGCCTACTGCCTACTGCCTCAGTACCCGTTCAGGCCGTCGCGGAAGCCGTTCTCGAAGCCCTGACGGTAGAAGCGCTGGTAGAGCGCGCGGTCGCCGTAGCGCGAGTTGTAGTCCTTCGTGGCGCTGCGGTACGCGCTGAAGTCGTTCAGGTTGCGGTAGCCGCGGTTGCGGTTGCGGCGTCCCTCCTTGATGCCCTCGTTGTAGCCCGCGTTCAGGGCCGTCTGGCGGAGCTGCTGCGTGCCGCCCCAGCCGTTGTAGTCGCCCCAGTCCCGGCCGCGGCGCTCCTCGCGCCTCTCTTCGCGCCGCTGCTCGCGGCGCTGCTCACGCCTCTGGTCGCGCTGGCGGTCGCGCCACGTCTGTGCGTTGGCGCTCGTTGCCGGAACCAGCGTCAACACGCCGAGCGCCAGCAGCGAAGCACCCTTCAACAAGCCTTTATGATTGCCTCTCATCTCGAATGAAATCCCCCTTATGTTTTACTCCCACCGTCGCCCTGTCTGTAACAACCACCGTGCCACCGGGCGCGCCCGCGAATGGCAAAGGAAAAGCGCGGACATCCTCGTCGGAGGTGTCCGCGCTTCGCACGATAAGGTGTCACGTCTCACCACATCGTGAACTGAGTGGGTACGGCGCGCGGGACGTTTACATAACTTTACTCACACGACACTTTCACGACACTTCAATCAATGTGTGTCCAAGGTTCGACTTGTGTATCATTGACCGCGGCCCCCTTGAAGGACAAGCGGAAGAGAGGTGCTGAAATGCTGATAGGCGCGGGCGCGAAGCCGAACTACGTGGCGCTGTTGCTGTTCCTGGCCGGAGGGGTGGCGTCGGGCGTGGCCGTCTACTACACGCAGATCGGCGGGCGCTGGGTCGTGCCGACGGCCGTCTCGCTGCTGCTCATGCTGGCGGCGTGCGTTTTGGTGGCGGCGCGGCGCGAAGAGTGAGCAGCAGGCGCGCGAGGCAGAGCGCGAAGCCGACGAGCGCGACGAAGGGAAGCGCGTGCGCGTGCGCGTGCAGCGCGAAGAAGAGGACGATGGCGGCGCCGACCAGGCCGGCCCAGAAGTTCTCTCTCTCGCCCGCAACGCGGCAGGCGGCGAGCGCCGTCACGAACCAGCCGACGAAGTTGAGGAAGGGGATGCCGTAGTACGCGCCCGCCTCTTCCCAGCGCCAGTAGCCGAGGCGGTTCGCGGCGAGCGGGTCGATGACGAGGTCGGTCGCCGTCGTCAGGAGCGCCGCGCAGACTGTCGCCGCCCACCCCCGGAGGCGCAGGCGCGCCGCCGCGTCCGTCCCGAACGCGACCAGAACCATCCACGCCGGCCCCATCACGAGCGGCACGCCGAGCAGCCGCGGCTGTAGCGCGTCGGTGTACGCGTAGCGTCCGAAGGGGACGCCGAAGCGCACGCCCGCCGCCTCGACCAGGAGCCCGAGCAGCGCGGCGCACGCGAGCGACCACACACCTTTCGAAGTCCTCTCACCCAGCAGCACGACCAAGCCCGCCGTCAGCAGGAAGAGCGAGGCGAGGAGCCCCGCGTCTTCGCGCTCGACGCCGAGCCAGGCGGTCGCGACGCCGCCGAACCAAAGAACAGCGAAGACGGCGAGCGCGAGCCACAGCGCCGCGCGCCGCCAGCGCGAGAGCGGACGAGAGATGACGGGCGTGTGGGCCGTCACGCTCAACGCTCGTGCCTCTCTATCAACTCCGTCGTGATCTTCGCGGAGAGCAGGACGGTCGGCGTGCCGCCGCCGGGGTGGCTGCTGCCGCCGACGTGGTAGAGGCCGCCGACGCGCGCGTGCCTGTTCGGAGGGCGCAGGAACGCGCGCCGCCAGCCGTGCGAGTGCGTGCCGTAGATGGCGCCGCCCGGACTCACGTAGTCGCGCGCGAAGCGCCCCGGCGTCCACACGTCGGAGACGACCGTCTCGCGCGCGACGTCGGGGAAGCCGCCCTTAGACAGCCGCCCGAAGACTCCGGCCTTCGCCTCTTCCGTCTGTCTCTCGTCCCAGGGGCTCTCGACGGACGGCGCGTTCGCCATGACGAAGAGCGTCTCGCAGCCTTCGGGCGCGACGCACGGGTCGGTGCGGCTCGGGGCGCAGACGTAGACGGTCGGGTCTTCGGGGAAGCGTCTCTCGTCGAAGAGCTGCGAGAACTCCCTGCGGTAGTCTTCCGCGAAGTAGACGGTGTGATGCGCGAGTCCTTCCAACTTCCTCTTGACGCCGAGCAGCATGACGAAGCCGGAGAGTGAACGCTCGGACTGAGACCGCAGGCCGTTGCCGTTCCCGCCGCCGAGCATTTCGTCCGTCAGGGCGGCGTCGCCGTTCATCACGACCACGTCGGCCTGTAGCTTCGTCCCGTCGGCGAGCGTGACGCCGCGCGCCCTGCGGCCCTCATGCTCGATTGCGCTGACGCGCGCCGAGGTGTGAAGGCTCACCCCTAAGTCCCGCGCCAGGTCGATCAAGCTTTCGACGATGCGGTAGAGGCCGCCTTCGACGTGCCAGCCGCCGTAGGCGTACTCGATGTAAGGGATGACTGCGAACGTGGCGGGCGTGCGGTAGGGGGAAGAGCCGACGTAGGTCGGGTATCGCTCGAACATCTGCCGCAGGTGCGGGCTGCGGAAGTGCGCCGCGACCGTCGAGTGATAGCTGCCCCACGCGTGGCGCAGGGGGAACTGTCTGAGCGCCCCGAGCGAGCGCAGGTCGGGCGGCTCAAGCGGCGCGCGCCGCAGGAACGTCTCGCGCGAGAGCGCGAACAGGCGCGCGCCGAGCCGCATGAACTTCATGAAGCCCTCGCGGTCGCGCGGCTCAAGTTGCTTTACGGTCTCCAGCCATTCCGGCAGAGAGGTCGTGTAGGTGAAGCGCGTGCCGTCCGCGTAGACGTAGTCCGCGAGCGGGCTGACCTGCGTGAGCCTGACGTGGCGCGAGAGGGAACTGCCGGCGGCCTCGAACAGCTCTTCGAAGACCCACGGCATCGTGATGAGAGACGGCCCCGTGTCGAAGCGGAAGCCCTCGCGCTCGAACGTGTTCATCTTCCCGCCGAGGCGCGGCCCCTGCTCGAAGACCTCCACGCGCCAGCCGCGGGCCGCGAGCCGCACGGCCGTCGCCAAACCCCCCAGCCCCCCGCCGATGACGACCGCCCGCCGCTGCCTCAACGCTTCCAACTGTACTGGTTCCTCTCGAAGAACTCGGCCGCGCCCTCGGGGCGCACCTCCTTCTTGACCGTGAAGGTCGAGCGTTCGAGCGTGTAGGTGAAGCGGAACAGGGCCTCGCGTTCGTTGTCCCTGCCCCGCTTCACCGTCACGAGCCTGAACCCGCCACCGTCCAGGCCCGTTCTCTCGACGACCTGCTCGCCGTCGAAGACGGCCCCGCCGTCGCTGATCTTCAAAGTCTGTCTGCCGTTCGCCTTCGGCTCCTCGGGGTACTCGTACTCGAAGACCCACGCGCTCTCGTCGCCCTCCGCCTGCGTCACGGTCAGGTTCGAGGGGATGGAGACCTTCTTGCCCGAGCCGTAGTCGAGGTAGGTCAGAGTCCCCGTCCAGCGCGCGCCCGCCAGCCTTCTCAAGTCCTCCGCCGACACCTTCGCCGCCCGCGGCGGGGCTTGCCCCGCGACGGCCGACGCGACGAGGATGATGAACACGAGCACTTTCATTCTTTCGCTCCTTCTGTCTGTAAGTAGCGGCGGCCCTTCCACTCGACGCCGCGCCCCGTCCTGCAGCCGAGCCACGACGCCAGCCCCAACGCGACGAGCAGCGCCTCGCCCAGGGGGTGCAGCGCCGCAGACCACAGGGGGTGTCCGAACCTCAACGCGAGCGCGACGCGCGCCGCGAGCACGCACAAGGCCGCCGCCGCGAAGCCCCACGCCCAGCCCCACCCCAACGCCAAAGGCGCCAGCGCGAACGGCGCGAGCAGCACGCAGAGGTGGAGCGCCACGAACGCCCAGAAGGCGCGCGCCGTGCGGAAGGCCGGGAAGAAGTTCTTGCGAAAGCCCGACCAGATGCCCTCGAGCGAGCGGTACATGCGCACCTCGACCACGCCCTGCCCGTCGAGGCACAGGCCGCGCTGGCCGCGCCTGCGCCAAACTTGCGCCAGCCTCACGTCTTCGAACAGCTCGCCGCGCACGGAGGCGTGGCCGCCGACCGTCTCGTACGCGTCGCGCCGCGCCAGCACGCACGAGCCGTGCGCGAGCCCGAGCGAAGGGTCGTCGCGCCTGAGCGCGAGCGGCGCCGGGTAGAGCGTGAAGACGACGAAGTTCAGGAGCGGCATCAGCGCGCCCTCCCAGATGCCGCTCGTCAGAAGGCGCGGCCAGCAGGAGAGCAGCGTCACGCCGCGCGCCAGGGCCTCTCCGACCATCAGCGAGACGGCGTCGCGGCCGACGAGCCGCGCGTCCGCGTCGAGGAAGAGCAGCCAACGCCCCTTCGCCTCCGCGCCCAGACGCGCGCACGCGAAGGTCTTCCCGCACCAGCCTTCCGGCAGCTCCGAAGGCCGTACGAGCCGCACGCGCCACTCGCGCCACGCGTAACCTTCGACGATCTCCGCTGTGCGGTCGGTCGAGTGGTCGTCGTAGACGAGCACCTCCAGCACGGACGGCCCCTGCGCGAGCGCCGCGTCGAGGCAGGCCGCGATGTTCGACTCCTCATCGCGCGCCGGGATGAGAATCGAGACCGACGGCGGCGGCGCCTCCAGGCTCACCCCCGCGTCGCCGACCTTCGGCCACGCGAGCGCGTTCCACAGCGCCACGCAGAGCAGCAGGAGCGCGGCGGCGACGATGATTAAAGAAATGGCAGTCACGAGATTCGTATAGCGGTCAGAACCGCCCGCGGTAGCGGGTGGCCCTTTGCAGAACGCAGCATCCGAGTTGCAAAGGGCCACCCTCTACCGCGGGCGGTTCTGACCCATCTGCCCTCACGCCACGGCCTCCTGTTTGAACGATGCAGTCCCGTGAGAGCGGGTCGCGTCGAGGACGTAGTGCGCGGCGTCGGAGAGGATCGTCACCTCTTCCCGCGGGCCGAACTGCGCGTGCAGGCGCGCGACGCCGCGTGCGACGAGGCGTCGCGCGAAGAGGCGCGCGCCCTCGGGGCCGAAGCCCGTGACGGCGCTCGCGCGGCGGTGGCGCGCGTCCTGGCGCGCGGGCTTGCCCGTCACCTCGCTCGCGAAGGTGTCGTCGAGCACGTCGTCGCAGACTTGATACGCGCGGCCGAAGCACTCGCCGAAGTCCGCGAGCGTCGCGGTCTCCTCCTCGCACGCGCCGCAGGCGAGCGCGCCGGCCGTCATCAGCAGCCGCATCAGCGCGACGGTCTTCAGGTCGCGCGAGGCCAGGGCCTCCTCGTCGGCCGAGGCGGCGCGCGTCTCGAGGTCTACGACCTGACCGCCGACCATCCCGTCCGACCCGACCGAAAGCGTAGCCGCGCGCAGGAGCGCCGCGCCGCCTTCGCACGCGGCCTCCGAGAGCAGCGCGTAAGACTGGTTGAGCAGCGCGACCGCCGCGAGCACCGCGACGCCCTCGCCGTAGACGAGGTGGAGCGCGGGCCGTCCGCGCCGCACGTCGGCGTCGTCCATCGAGGGCAGGTCGTCGAGGATGAGCGAGCTCGTGTGCAGGAACTCGACGGCGCAGGCGACCGCGAGCCCCTGCCTCGTCGAAGCGCCCGCGAGGCGCGAGGCGAGCAGCGCGAGGGCGGGCCGCAGGCGCTTGCCGCCGGGGAAGACCGCGTACTCGAGCGCCTCGTTGAGGCGGCCCGCGCGCGCGAGCGTGCTCTGGGGCAGGCCCCGCCGCAGCGCCGCCTCGACGGCCTCGCGCTCCGACCCGACGAACTTCATGAACAACTCGCTCAAACCGTCACCCGCTTTCTCGCCCCCGCCCCGAAGACGAACTCGGCCAGGCGCTCCGGCGCTTCGACGAACGGCTGGTGGCCCGCGCCCTTCAGCTCGCGCACGCGCGCCTGCGGCAGCACCTCGCGCCAGAGTTTGAGCGAACGCTTGACCGCGCCGAACGTCCGCTCGCCGTAAACGATCTCGACGGGCGCGCCGAACCCTCTGAAGATTTCGACCGTGCCGACCTCGTCGTAGAGCTTGAGGTATCGGCGCGCGGCCTCGTGGTCGACTTCCGCGAACGAAGCCGTCAGGTCTGCCGCGCCCGCGCGCCGCCCGCGCAGAGACTGGTTCGTCAGCCAGCGGCCGAAGGGGTTCGCGAACGTCGCGTCGTACGCGCGCCGCCCGAACTCGCCCGCGTTGAAGAGCCGGAAGTAGCGGGGCAGGTACGCGAAAGGGTCTATCAGAGACACGCGCTCGACCACCCCCTTCAACTCGCGCGCGGCCAGCAGCGCGAAGACCGCGCCGCCGCAGTTGCCCAGGAGCGACACGCGCCCGGCCCCCGTCGCACGCACGGCCCAAACGATCTCGTCGACGACGCAGCCGACGGCCCACGCGTTCGGCCGCGGCGAGTCTCCGCAGCCCGGCAAATCTGCCGCGTACAGGGAAACGCCCTCGGGCACGAACGGCGCGAGCGGCGCGAACGTGCGCCGGTCGCCGCCCCAGCCGTGCAGCGCGAAGAAGACTTCGAGGCCCCGGCCGTGGCGCTCAACGAACACGTTCCGTAATCCTCTCCGCGACGAGCCGGCCCGAGAGCACGACCATCGGCATCCCCGTCCCCGGCGTCGTGCTCGCGCCGACGTAGTAGAGGCCTTCCAGCTCCTCGGAAAAATTCTTCCGGCGGAACGGCCCGACCTGAAAGAGCGTGTGCGCCGCGCCGAAGGCCGAGCCGTCGTACAGCCCGAACCGCCGCCGCCAGTCCAAAGGCGTGTAGACCTCTTCGCACATGACGCGCCACGGCTCGATGCTCACGCCGTGAAGCTTGAGCGTCTCCAACACGCGCTCCTTTATCTTCCGCGCCTCCTCGCTCCAGTCGGCGCCGGGCATGCGGCTGAGCGTCGGCGTCGGCGCGAGCACGAAGACGGCCGAGCAGCCGCGCGGCGCGAGATTCGGGTCGGTCGCCGAGGGCACGGCCACGTAGAAGGGGAGCGCGCGCGGGACGCGCCCGCGCTCCAACAAATCGTCGAAGGCGCCGCGGTAGTCTTCGGGCAGGAAGATGCTGTGGTGGCCGAGGCCTTCGACCTCGCCGGCCACGCCCCAGTAGAAGGTGACGACGCCGGGCGTCATCTTCGTCTTCGCGGCGCGGGGCCGCGCGGCGAAAGGGCGGTCGGACTCGACGAGTTCCGTGTCGGTCGTCGGCGCGTCCACGTTCGAGACGACGAGGTGCGCGCGCTCGACCGTCCCGTCGGCGAGCTGCACGCCGTAGACGCTGCCGCCGCGCGCGATGATCTTCGAGACGCGGCAGCGCGTGCGGACTTCGACGCCCGCCTCGCGCGCGAGCCTCTCGACCCCTTCAACCAGCCCGTAGACGCCGCCTTCGGGGAGCCAGAGTCCGTAGGCCATCTCGCCGTAAGGCAGGATGGTGAACATGCCCGGCAGTTGGAAGGGCGAGCCGCCGAGGTACATCGCGTAGGAGCCGAGCGCCTCGCGCACGTGGCGGCTCTTGAAGTGCCTGCGCAACTCGCCGTCGAAGGAGCGCCAAAGTCCAGTCCCCAGAAGCTCGCGCGGCGTCAAAGCGCCGAGCCACTTCGCGGGGTTGTCCACGTTGCGGCCGACGAGCTTGTCGAAGGCGACGCGGTACTTCTCGCCCGCGTCCCGCATGAAGGCGAAGACCGAGGGCGCGGAGCCGGGCTCGAGCCGCTCGCACTCGCCGAGGAAGTTTTGCAGGTCGGACGAGAGCGTGAAGCGCGTGCCGTCGGCCCAGCGGAAGGTGAGCGAAGGCTCGACGGGGAGCAGGCGGACGTAGTCCTCCAGACGTTTCCCCGCGGCGGCGAAGAGTTCTTCGAAGACCCACGGGTAGTTGAGCAGCGACGGGCCTGTGTCGAAGCGGAAGCCGTCGCGCTCGATGAGGTTGGCGCGGCCGCCGACGCGCTCGCCGGCTTCGAGCAGCGTGACGTCGAAGCCCTTCAGGCGCAGGTGTACCGCGGCGCTCAAGGCCCCGAGGCCGCCGCCGACGACGAGCACGCGCTTCTCTTCCGTGGACTTCATCTGACGAGGTACGCGAGCGGGATGCGCCAGTACTTGCTCGGCGGGAGCACCCGTAGCTTCTCGCGCAGGGGCACGCTCTCGCGGTGCGCCGCGCCGCGGTTGCTTTCGGCGATGCGCTCGTTGAGGCGGCCGTAGACGCGTATGCAGGAACGCACCGCGAGCCGGCAGTCGGGCGCGAAGGCGTCCAGGTTCGACTCCGCGGACGCGTAGCGGCCGGCGGCGTAGGCCGCGAGTCTGCGGAGCACGCGCGCGAGCGGCCCCTGCTGCCGCGGGTCGTTCGCGTCGAGCTGCTCGATCCCCTCGGCGCGCAGGGCGTCGGCGGGGAGGTAGACGCGGCCGCGCCTCTGGTCTTCGGCCACGTCGCGGAGGAAGTTGGTCAACTGGAGCGCGACGCCGAGGTCGCGCGCCGCGTCGAGCGCGCGCACGAAGCTGTGCGCGTCGCGCGCGCCGTAGACGTGCGTCAGGAAGTAGCCGACGACGACGGCGCTGCCGTAGACGTACGAGCCGACGAGGTCGTTGAGCGTCTTGAAGGGGCGCGGCCTCACGTCCAGGCGCATCGCGCCGAGGAAGGCCCGGTAGTGCTCGGCGGGGATGTCTCGCTCGCGCACGACGCGCGTGAAGCCCGCGAGGTGCGCGGGCACGCCGCGCGCGAGCGCCTCGCGGAGGGACGCGCATTCGAGTCCGGCTTCGTAGTGCGCGCCCCACTCTTCGAGCAGACGCAGGCGCTCTTCGGCGTCGATGGGAAAAGTGTCCACGACCTCGTCCGGGTAGCGGACGGCGGCGTAGACGGCCTCGACCTCCTCGCGCTTGGCGCGCGGCAGGAAGCGGCTGACGATGAAGAAGCTCGTCGTGTAGGCGCGCATCACGCGGCGCGCCTCGCGGTTGAGCACGCGCCACGCCGCTTGCTCCGTGCGCGCACAAAGCGCGGCCTCGCGCGCGCGGCGCTCGCGAAGCGCCCACTCCTCCGCAGTCATAACGGTCGGAACCACCCGCGGTAGCGGGTGGCTCTTTGTTTCCCGCGGGAGCCGTGTCGCAAACGGCCGCCCGCTACCGCAGGCGGTTCTGACCTGATTAGTTCCCATGCTGCGTCCGTATCATCCTGCTCACGTCAAAACCCTGGGAGCGGGCCGCTTCCAGCAGGCGGAGGTACGTGGCCTCGTCCAGCCGCGGGGCGCGCGCGAGCACCCAGAGGTACTTGCGGTCGGGCGCGCCGACGACGGCGTAGGAGTAGTCGGGCGCCAGCTCGATGATCTGGTAGTCGCCCCAGACTGCGGGGAGGAAGGAGAGGAAGCCGGGCGCGAACCTCACCTTGAGTTGCGAGTTCGGCCCCGACTTGTCAGCGCGCTTCGCCTCGCCCACAGCCTCCGTCATCTTGCCGTCCTTTTTGCGGCAGCGGTTGGCGACGCGGATGCGCCCCATCTCCTCCAGCGTGTACTCGGCCGTCACGTCGCTCGCGCACTTCTCCTCGAAGCGGTTCGGCAGGCGCGCCACCTCGTACCAGAGTCCGGCGTAGCGCGGCAGGTCGACCGAAGGCACGACCCGCAACGCCTCCTTCTCCTTCCGCTCGGCCTTCGCCAATATTGCCGCGCAGAGCAACAGCAGCCCCGCGGCCAAGACCCTCTTGTTCATAACCTTCACCTGCCCTGCGCCCGCGCCCTGTCCGTCAACTGCCGGCCCAGAGAGCCTGCGTCGAAGTAGGCGCAGAAGCGCTTGATCTCTCCGCCCTCGATTTCGAGGATGCTGACGCCGTCATACTTCACGGGCGCCCCGTCGTCGGCCGTCCCCTCGGTCGTCCATTCGAGCGCGGCGCGGCCCCCGGCGGCGAAGACGTTGCGGAAGGTGGAACGCACCTCGCCGAAGGTGTCCCGGTACTTCGCGCCCCAGAACTCGCGCGCCCCCTCGCGCCCGCTGAACTTCTCGGGCGAGACGACGTTGCCGACCTCCGCGTCCGCGGCGAAGAGTTCGACGATACCTTCCAGATCTCGCCCGGCTTCGAGCATGCCGAGTGCCTCGATGAATCTTTTCGCGACCTGTTCCGACATGACTTTCAAAACCCCCTTTGTTCGATCTCAAGATTCGGCGGCGGGCAGCGTGCCGACGAACTCCTCCATCTGGCGGAAGCTGTCCGCGTGCAGGTCTGCCGGCAGACGCCTGCGCACGCCCTCCTCGCGGAAGCCCGCGCCGCCCAGCACGACCGCGGCGCCCGCGCGCCGCGCCGTTTTGATGAAGCCGGCGTACTCGTACACCGCGCGGTCTAGCCGCAAGAGCACCGTCGCGGAGACGCAGACCAGCTCGGGCCGGAACCTCTGCACCGCCTCGGCCAGGGCGGAGAAGGGCGTGCTCGGCCCGAGGTCGAAGACGGCCAGCCCCGAACCTTCGAGCGTGAGCGCGGCGAGCCGCAAAGGCAGCCCGTGAAAATCGTCCTCGACGCTGCAACAGAGCGCGCGCATCTGCTCGCCCGCGCCCGCCGCCTGTACGGACACCCGCAGCCCCTGCAGCGCGACCGTCGCCGTCCGCGTCGCGACGTGCTCCTGCGCCACCGACAGCTCGCCCGCGTGCCAGAGGTTGCCGACCCTCCGCATCGCCGCGCACAGGACTTTGTCCGCGATCTGCCCGACCGAAAGGCCGTGCAGGTGCAGGTTGACGAGCAGAGACGAAAGCTCCTCGTCGCGCCCGTCGAGGAGCGCCCCGAAAGCCTCCTCCGCGAGGGCCGCCTCGCGCGCGGGTTCGAGCGCCTGCGTCAGCGGCGCGCTCGCCCCGTGCGCGTGTCTCCTCCTCTCGGGCGGCGCTTCGCCCGCGGCCGGGTGTGCGCGCCGCGCGGCGGCCAAGTCCTCCGGGCGGAAGCGCCGGTGTCCCCCCGCAGTCTTCTCCATCGGGAGCAGCCCGCTGTCGGCCCAGCGCTTGACGGAAGCTTCGCTCACGCCGAGCACGCGCGCGGCCTCCCTGCTCGTCAGACGCCTGCCTTTGGTCTCCTTGAACATGCCGCTCATCCGTAAAAGTCCACGGGCACCTTAACAGAACAAACCGCTCACGTAAAGCGCAAAAACGCTCACTTCGCTCACAAGGGCGTCACGTTCGACAATAAATTGTGACTTGACAAGTTTAAGCCATGCCGTCTAAAACGTGCAAAGCGGTCAGCGGGCGAAGGTCTTAACTCCCGGGGCAGGGGAACGGTTAGAATGGGCGGCGGAGAGTTCTTATGGCGGCTGAGCAACTGATACTCGTGGACGCGGAAGACCGGGAGTTGGGCGTCGGCGAGAAGATGGAGGTGCACCGCGCGGGCGCGCTCCACCGCGCCTTCTCGGTCTTCGTCTTCGACGGGCGCGGGCGCCTGCTCCTGCAGAAGCGCGCGGCCGAGAAGTACCACTCGGCCGGCCTCTGGTCGAACACGGCCTGCGGCCACCCGCGGCCGGGCGAGGCGACTCGAGACGCCGCGCGCCGCCGCCTGCGCGAAGAGATGGGCATCGACTGCGAGCTGCGCGAGGCGTTCCAGTTCCTCTACCGCGCGGAGCTGGACGGCGAGTTGGTCGAGCACGAGTACGACCACGTCTTCGTCGGCGCGCACGGGGGAGACCCCGCGCCCGACCCTTCGGAGGTCGAGGCCTGGCGCTGGGTCGCTCTGGGCGAGCTGCTGCGCGACCTGCGCGAGCGACCGCACCTCTACAGCCGCTGGCTGAAACTCGCCGTCGAGGGCGAGCGCTGGCGCGGGCTGGCCGCGCAGGGCCTCGACGGCGTGCCGGCCGACCTCAGGCGCGGGGCCGCGGGCTCCGCAATCAACAACGAGCAAAGGTGAGAAAGGGGAGAAGGAGATGGCAGAGAACAAGGAGCAGGAAGGGCAGTTCCCGCAGAACAGTTCGGAGGGCCAGAGCACTCATTCGACGACCGGCGACGGCCACCCGCCGCGCCCGGGCGAGCCCGGCTACGAGGAGGGCGGGCAGGGGGCCGGCGGCGGCCAGGAGAAGCAGTAAACGTCCGGGGCGCGTCGTCGGCGCCGCGCGGCGCTTCATAAAGGTCGAGGGGTTCGGCGATTCATACGGCCGCGCGGGGGGCGACGACGCGCCCCTTTCGATTTCAAGGGGAGGTCTCAAGGGGATGAGCAAGGCGGCGACTCAGGACGATAAGCTCGCGAAGCTGCGCGAGATAGTGAAGGCGGTGGACATCTGCATGCTGACCACCGTGGACGAGCGGGGCGACTTACACAGCCGGCCGATGTCGAACAACCGCGAGGTGGAGTTCGACGGCGACCTCTGGTTCTTCACCTACGGCTCTTCGCACAAGGTGGACGAGGTCAACCGCGTCTCGACGGTCAACGCGAGCTTCGCCGACGTTGACGAACAGACCTACGCCTCGCTCTCGGGCGCGGCCGAGGTCGTGCGTGACCGCGCGAAGATCGAGCAGCTCTGGAAGCCGGAACTCAAGGCGTGGTTCCCCGAGGGCGTGGACACGCCGGACATCGCGCTTCTCAAGGTGTCGGTCGCGCGCGCAGAGTACTGGGACGGCTCGCAGTCGTGGGTGGCGCACGCCGTCGGCCTCATCTCTTCGCTGGTGACGGGCGAGCCGGCGCAGTTGGGCGAGAACGAGAAGCTCGAGTTGAAGTAGTGACGGCCGCCTTCTCGAACGTAAAGGCCCAGGCGGCGCCGGAAGAAGTGCCGGGGCCGGGCACGCGCGTCGACGATTTCACCGTCGCCTACCGCATCTCGCGCGGGATGAGCGCCGACGTGTTCGCCGTCTGGCACCACGGGCTGCTGGCGCCCGCGGTCTGCAAGCGCCTGCGACCCGAAGACGCCGAGGGCGAGAAGAACCGCGGGCTTCTGCGCGCCGAGTGCGCGGCGCTCAAGCGCCTGTGCCACCCGGGCGTCGTGCGCCTGTTGGGCGAGAACCTGCGCGCGCCCCTGCCGTACCTGCTGCTCGAACACGCCGGCCCGCGCACGCTGCGCGACGAGCTGCGCGAGTCGGGGCCGCTCGAGGCGGCGCGCGCCGTGCGGCTCGTGCAGCACGTGGGCGCGGCCGTGGCGCACGCGCACGCGCGCGGGCTGCTCCACCGCGACCTGAAGCCTTCGAACGTCGTGCTGCGCGAGGGCCGGCCCGTGCTGATAGATTTCGGCGTGGTCTGGGAGCTGGGCGACGGGAGGAAGTGCCCGCCCGACCGCAGCGGCACGCCGCAGTACCTCGCGCCCGAGCAGGTCACGCGCGCGCCGCTCTCGCCCGCGACCGACGTGTACTCCTTAGGCGCGATGCTCTTCGAGCTGCTCGCGGGCAGTCGCCCCTTCCGCGCGGGCGCCGACGACTGGCACGCGCCGCTCTCCGCGCGCTACCCGCAGCTCGCCGAAGAGCCGGACTTCGAGGCGCTCGCGGCGCGCGGCGTGCCGGAGGGTTTAGTCTCGGTCGTCGGCAAGTCTCTCTCTCGCAATCCGCTCGCGAGGTTCCAGGCGGTCGGCGAGTTCCTCCGCGCGCTCGACGAGTTCACGCCGGTCAAAGTCTACCCCGAACAACTGACGCCCGAGGCCGCGCTGCTCGCATGAAGTTCGACTACACGCTCGACTTCAAGCGCACGGACTTCCGCGCGCACCCGGAGCTGTACCGCGTCGGGCGCGGCGAGCAGGGCGTGCTCCTCGTCGAGCCCTACAAGAGCGAGCTGCTCCCGCACTGGCGCTTCCGCACGCCCGAGGTCGCGCGCGAGTCGGCGGCCAAACTCAAGGAGATGTTCGAGGGCTACAAGCGCGCGGGCGACTTCGTCGGGATGGACATGGCGCGCAAGTACATCCAGATGGGCTGGACGCGCTCGATGCGCTACGCCAACCACCGTTCGGGGAAGAAGTACGTCGGCCCCGTCCCCGCAGGCAAGAAAGGACAGAGCGGCGCGCACGGCCGAACGGTCGCCCCGCGCGCGCCGGACAAGTTGAAGCTCGAGAGCGCGCGGGTCTTCAAGCGGCTGCTCGACGCCGTCCTCCAAGACCCCGCCTACCTCTCGATGCGCGAAGAGCACCGGCGGCGCTACGAATCGTAGCCCCTCTTTACAAAAGCCTCGCGGGGAAAGTATCTTTCCTCGTCCGCCCGCCCCGACGCCGTCGGCGAGAGGAGGCGGGCGCCATCCAAGACGCTCCCGAAGAATAGGAAGGTACTGAAGAGTGGGAAGAGTGCGGGTACTCGTGGGCACGCGCAAGGGCGCGTTTGTCCTGACTTCGGATGCGGCGCGCGAGAATTGGGAGGTGAGCGGGCCGCACTTCGCGGGCTGGGAGGTCTATCACATGAAGGGGTCGCCGGCCGCCCCCGAACGCATCTACGCCTCGCAGACGAGCGCCTGGTTCGGCCAGATCATCCAGCGCTCGGACGACGGAGGCAAGACCTGGTTCCAACCCGGCACGCCCGAGGGCGAGCCGACACGGACGCCCGAAGGCATGCCGAAGGGCGAGAGCAACAAGTTCGTCTACGACACTTCCGCGGAGACCGGCGCGCCGCTCACGACGCACCAGTTCTACGACGGGAAGCCTGTGCCCTGGGAGTTCAAGCGCGTCTGGCACCTCGAGCCTTCACACGAAGACCCCGACACGGTCTACGCGGGCGTCGAGGACGCGGCGCTCTTCCGCACGACGGACGGCGGGCGCACGTGGCACGAGCTCGCATCCTTGCGCGGCCACGGCACGGGCGCGCAGTGGCAGCCGGGCGCGGGCGGGCTGTGCCTGCACACGATCATCCTCGACCCGCAGAACGCCGAGCGCATCTACATCGCCATCTCGGCCGCGGGCGCCTTCCGCACCGACGACGGCGGCAAGACCTGGAAGCCGATCAACAGGGGGCTGCACTCGCAGTACATCCCCGACCCGACGGCCGAGGTCGGCCACTGCGTCCACCACGTCGCCATGCACCCCTCGCGCCCCGAGGTGCTCTTCATGCAGAAGCACTGGGACGTGATGCGCAGCGACGACGCGGGCGACAACTGGCGCGAGGTGAGCGGCGACCTCCCCACCGACTTCGGCTTCGTCATCGACGTGCACGCGCACGAGCCGGAGACCATCTACGTCGTCCCCATCAAGAGCGACGGCGAGCACTACCCGCTCGACGGGAAGCTTTGCGTCTACCGCAGCCGCACCGGCGGAGGCGAGTGGGAGGCTTTGACTACGGGGCTGCCGCAGGAGAACTGCTACGTCAACGTCCTGCGCGACGCGATGAGCGTTGACACGCAAGACCCTTGCGGCGTCTACTTCGGGACGACGGGCGGGCAGGTCTACGCCTCGCGCGACGGCGGCGACAACTGGAGTCCCATCGTCCGCGACCTGCCGGCGGTGCTCTCCGTGGAGGCGCAGGCACTGCCGTGATCCGCGTCCTGCTCCCGCTGCCTTTGCGAACGCTCGCGCGCGTCGAGGGCGAAGTTGAGCTGAGCGTTGAAGGCGTCGTCACTCAACGCTCCGTGCTCGACGCGCTCGAAGCGCTCTACCCGGCGCTCTGCGGCACCATCCGCGACCACTCGACGCGGGCGCGCCGCCCCTTCGTACGCTTCTTCGCGTGCGGCCAGGACCTCTCGCACGAGCCGGCGGACGCCCCGCTGCCGGACGAGGTCGCGAACGGACAAGAGCCTTTCCTCGTCGTCGGCGCCATCGCCGGCGGCTAGTCGAGAAAGTTTTAGATTAGGAAGTAAGACAAGGGGAAGCGGGCCGCCTCACGGCCCGCCGGAACAGAATGCGACCAGACTCTCCCACCAACCCGGCCGCGGCCGTGCCGCCCGAGCGGCAGCAGGGCTTCATCGACGCGCTCCTCGAACACGTCGAGGACGCCATCGTCGCCTGCGACGCGAACGGGGTGCTGACCGTCTTCAACCACGCCGCGCGCGACCTCCACGGCCTCGCCGAGCGCCCCATCGCGGCCGACAACTGGGCCGATTACTACGACCTCTACCTGCCCGACGGCCGGACGCGCATGCGCACGGAGGAGATACCGCTCTACCGCGCCCTGCAGGGCGAGCGCGTGCGCGACGTGGAGATGGTCGTCGCGCCCAAGGGCGGCGCGCCGCGCGCGGTGCTCGCGAGCGGCGGCGCCATCTACGGCCCCAATGGTGAGAAGCTGGGCGCGGTCGTCGTCATGCGCGACTTCACCGAGCGCAAGGCGTCGCAGGAGGCGCTGCGGCGCGAGAGCACCCTGCTGCGCGCGCTGATGGACAACATCCCCGACGCCATCTACTTCAAGGACACCGAGAGCCGCTTCACGCGCGTCAACCGGCACGCGCCCTACCGCGGCGGCAACGCGCCCGAGGACGTGGTGGGGAAGACCGACTTCGACTTCTTCGTCGAGGAGCACGCGCGCGCCGCCTACGAAGACGAGCAGCGCGTCATGCGCACGGGCGAGCCGCTCATCGACAAGGAGGAGTGCGAGACCTACACCGACGGCTCGACGACCTGGCTCTCGACGACGAAGGTGCCCATCGTCGACGAAGGCGGCCGGGTCACCGGGCTCGCCGGCATCTCGCGCGACATCACCGAGCGCAAGCGCGCCGAGGAGGCGCGGCTCGAACTCGCGCGCGAGCAGGCCGCGCGCGCCGAAGCGGAGGCCGCGAACCGCCTGAAAGACGAGTTCCTCGCGATGCTCTCGCACGAGCTGCGGACGCCCCTGACGGCCATCCTCGGCTGGGCCAAGCTGCTCGCCGACGGGCAGGTCGCCGAAGGCCGCGTGGCCGACGCCTTCGCCGCCATCTACCGCAACGCGCGCACGCAGGCGCAGCTCGTGGACGACCTGCTCGACGTGTCGCGCGTCATCACGGGCAAGCTCCGCATAGAGGTCGTGCCCGTCCGTCTGGCCTCGGTCGTCGAGTCGGCCGCCGCGGTCGTGCGCCCCGCCGCCGCGGCGAAGGGCGTCACGCTCGACGTCGCGGCCGACGCGGACGTGCCGACGGTCGGCGGCGACCCGGCGCGGCTCCAACAGGTCGTGTGGAACCTTCTCTCGAACGCGGTCAAGTTCACGCCCACGGGCGGGCGGGTCGAGGCGCGCGTCCGCCGCGCGGGCTCGCAGGTGGAGGTCGCCGTCACGGACACGGGGCAGGGCATCGAGCCCGACTTTCTGCCGCACGTCTTCGAGCGCTTCCGCCAGGGCGAGATGGGCACGACGCGCCGCCACGGCGGGCTGGGATTGGGACTCGCCATCGTCCGCCACCTGGTCGAGCTGCACGGCGGCACCGTGCGGGCCGAGAGCGAAGGGCATGGTAAAGGCTCGACCTTCATCTTGAGACTGCCCCTGCGCGCCGTGCGCGGCCCGGAAGACCCCGCGGCCCCCGTCGAAGAGGGCGCGCGCGCCGAAGCCTTCGAAGCGAGGACGGAGGCGCCGACGCTCGAAGGCTTAAAGGTCTTGGTCGTGGATGACGAGCCGGACGCGCGCCAGCTTCTGTCGGAAGTCCTCACGCGGCGCGGCGCGCAAGTGTCGACGGCCGCGTCGGCGGACGAAGCTCTCGAGAAGCTTCGGCGGTGGCGGCCGGACGTTCTCCTCTCCGACATAGGCATGCCGGACGGCGACGGCTATGACCTGATCCGTCGTGTGCGCGCGCTCCCCGCCGAGCAGGGCGGGCGCACGCCCGCGGCCGCGCTCACGGCCTACGCCGTCCCCGCCGACCGCGAGCGCGCGCTCGCCTCCGGCTTCCAGCTCCACGTCGCCAAGCCGGTCGAGCCCGCCGACCTCGCGGCCGTCGTCGCGAGCCTCGTCAACCCCTGAGACATGAGCGACCCGGCGCCCTTCATCTTCTCCGACCTGAACCTTGCGCGGCGGCTGGAGCGCGCCGAAGGTCGGAGCAACGTCTCGTTCGTGGAGGCGCGCGCGGCGGTCGAGCCGTCGGTCGGCGCCGGCTGGACGGAGGTCGCGGGGACTTACGCCATGTTCGACGGCCCCGAGTCGCCGGCCACGCAGACCTTCGGCCTCGGCCTCTTCGAGACGCCCGCGGGCGCAGACTTCGAACGCATCGAACAGTTCTTCAGAGAGCGCGGCGCGCCCACCCACCACGAGGTCAGCCCGCTCGCAGACCCCGCGACTTTCAACCTTCTCAACGCGCGCGGCTACGAGCCCTTCGAGTTCACGAGCGTCATGTTCCGCCCCTTGGACGAAGGCGCGGAACTGCGCCGCGACTCAAACGTGAGCGTGCGTCTGGTCGGCCCCGAAGAGTCGGAGCTTTGGGCGCAGACGGCGGCGCGCGGCTGGGGCGAGTTCGAGGGTTTGGCTGACTTCGTGCTCGGGCTCTCGCGCGTGAGCGCGGCGCGGGCCGACGCCCTCTCTTTCTTAGCCGAGCTGGAAGGAGAGCCGGTCGCCGCGGGCGCTCTGAGCATCTGTGAGGGCGTCGCGCTGCTGGCCGGCGCGAGCACCGTCCCGGAGGCGCGCAGGCGCGGCGCGCAACTCGCGCTGCTCGACGCGCGGCTCGCCTACGCCGCCGGACACGGCTGCGACCTCGCCATGATGTGCACGCAGCCCGGCTCCGGCTCCCAGCGCAACGCCGAGCGCCACGGCTTCCGCATCGCCTACACACGCATCAAGTGGCGCGAAGTCGGCAGACAGTTATAGCGCCATTGACAAGGATGCGCCTTTCAAGCTGGGAGCGCGGGCATCTCTGCCCGCATGGCGCGAGAGCGCGAAGGCAGGGAGACTTGATAACTCAACGTAGAGATAAAATGGAAGACGGTCAGCGTGCTGAAGCACGCTTGCGGGCAGGGATGCCCGCGCTCCCAGCTTGAATGGGTCTCTACCTTTTATAGACGTAATAGATGACGCCCGCGCGGTCGTCGGTTAAGAGGAAGCCGAAGCCGGGGCCGTAGCGGAAGATGTCGGCGGGGCGGCCGTAGACTTTGCCCGCCTGGAGGAAGCCGTTGATGAAGTCGGCGGGGGCGCCGCCCGCCTCGGGCACGCGGACGACGCGGTAGCCGCGGCCGATGCTCTTGTTCGTCGAGCCGTGGAGCGCGACGAGGAAGGAGTTGCTCAACTCCGAGGGCCAGTCTGCGCCGAAGTGCTCCAGGCCGAGCGGCGCGCTGTGCGCGTCGAAGGCGGCGAGCGCCGCGGGCACGCCGCGGCAGCGGAACTTGCGCCCGCGCGGATTGAACTCGGGGTCTGCGAAGACGCGCGGGCCGGACTGGTAGCAGAAGGGCCAGCCGTAGTTCGTGCCCGCTTGCAGCGCGTACATCGTGTCGGCGGGTTTGTCCTTGCCCAAGTGGTCGGCGGCCATGTCGGTCGCGTAGAGTTGGTCTCCGACCCAGCGTAGGCCGACCGCGTTGCGCAGGCCGCGCGCGTAGAAGCGACGGCCCGTCCCGTCCGGGTTCATCTCGATGACGGTCGCGCGCACGTCCTCTTTCTCAAGGCAGGCGTTGCAACTGCTGCCGACCGAGACGTAGAGCTTGCCGCCGCCGAAGGCGAGCGTGCGCGTCAGGTGCCAGCCGCCGTACTTGTAGTCGAGGCCGTAGTCAGGGAAGGTCGCGAGCACCTCGGGCTCTCCCGAAGGGGCGTCGGCGCCGCGCACGTAGCGGTAGCGCACGAGGCTGTCGGTCAGGGCGAGGTAGAACCAGTCGCGCCCACGCTCGTCCGTATAGAAGGCGACGCTGTTCGGGTTGCGCAGCTTCGACATGTAGGGCGTGACCTTCAAAAATTTTCGGCGCGCGGGGTCGAACTGGTCGAGGACGTAGACGACGCCCTTGCGGTTGTCGGTCAGGTCGTGCATGTCCGTGACGAAGACCCGGCCGTCCGGCGCGAGCGACATGAAGCGCACGCGCTTCAGGCCCTCGGCCGCGACCGCGAGCCGGAAGCCTTCCGGAAGATTAAGATTGAAACTCCTGCCGTCCGCGAGCGCGACGCGCTGCGGCTTCAACTGGGTTTCGGCTTCAACCCGGCGTCGCTGCGCCTGCGCGTAGGCGGCCGTGGAGAGCAGGAGCGCGGCGCAGGCGAGCGCGGCGCGGCGGGAGCTTGGCATGATGCGGGCCTCCCGAAGAGGTGATAAGAAAACCGTCGGATGATTTAACATACCGGAAGGGATTTTTACCACAGAGGCACAGAGGCACAGCTAAGACACAGCTTCATCTTTAGTCCGCTCCGGGCTGTGCCTCTGTGTCTCTGTGGTTAATAGCTGCCGGAGGTTTTGAACCTTGAAGATGAAAGTCGGCGTGTTCTGCGTCCTCTTACTCGCCTGCGCCTCGGCGCGGGCGCAGACGCCCCTGATTGCGAACGCGGGCGGGCGTCAGGGCCTGAGCCTCGACGGGCGCTGGCAGACGATCATAGACCCTTACGAGAACGGCTTCTACGACTACCGCTACCAGGAGAGTCCGAACGGTTATTTCAAGAACGCGAAGCCGAAGACGCCGGCCGACCTCGTCGAGTACGACTTCGACGACTCGCCGCAGATGTACGTCCCCGGCGACTGGAACTCGCAGGACGAGCGCCTGCTCTTCTACGAGGGGACGGTCTGGTACGAGAAGTCTTTCGACTATCCGAAGAGGCCGGGCGCGCGCCTCTTCGTCCACTTCGGCGGGGCCAACTACGAAACAATCGTCTACCTGAACGGCGAGAAGCTCGGCCGCCACGAGGGCGGCTTCACGCCCTTCGACTTCGAGGTGACGGGCCGCGCCCGCGAGCGCGGCAACTTCCTCGTCGTCAAGGTGGACAACAAGAGACGCCGGGACGCCGTGCCGACGCTCAACACCGACTGGTGGAACTACGGCGGCCTGACGCGCTCGGTCTCGCTCGTCGAGGTGCCCGACACTTTCGTCCGCGACTACTTCGTCCAACTGAAGAAGGGTTCGCGCGAAGAGGTCGGCGGCTGGGTCAAACTCGACGGCCCGGCCGCCGCGAATCAGGCGGTCACCGTCGAGATACCCGAAGCGAAAATCAAAGAGACGTTCAAGACCGACGCCGAAGGGCTCGCGCAGGTCAGCTTTAAAACAAGGCTAGACCTCTGGTCGCCGGAGAGTCCGAAGCTCTACCGCGTCCGTGTCTCGGCGGGCGCGGACGCGGTCGAGGAGCGGATCGGCTTCCGCAGCATCGAGACGAAGGGGCAGGACATCCTCCTGAACGGCCGGCCCGTCTTCCTGCGCGGCATCTCCATCCACGAAGAGTCGCCCCTGCGCGGCGGGCGCGCCTTCAACGACGCGGACGCGCGGATGCTCCTGGGCTGGGCGAAGGAGCTGGGCTGCAACTTCGTGCGCCTCGCGCACTACCCACACAACGAGCAGATGACGCGCGTGGCCGACGAGCTGGGGTTGATGGTCTGGTCGGAGGTGCCCGTCTACTGGACGATCCTCTGGGACAACCCCGAGACGTTCGCCAACGCGAAGAACCAGCTCGGCGAGATGATCGCGCGCGACCGCAACCGCGCCTCGGTCGTCCTCTGGTCGGTGGCGAACGAGACGCCCGTGAGCGAGCCGCGCAACCGTTTCCTGCGCGGCCTCGTCGAGCACGCGCGCGCGCTCGACCCGACGCGGCTCCTGACGGCCGCCAACGAGAGGCACTACGCAGACCCGACGACGCAGGTTGTGGACGACCCGCTTGGGGAAGTCCTGGATGTGCTCGGCTGCAACGAGTACGTCGGCTGGTACGACGGCCCGCCGGAGAAGGCCGACCGCCTGAGTTGGAAGGTGACCTTAGAGAAGCCGCTCGTCATCAGCGAGTTCGGCGGAGACGCCCTGGCGGGCCGACACGGCGACAAGTCGGAGCGCTGGACGGAGGAGTACCAGCGGGACATCTACGAGCACCAGATCAAGATGCTGCGGCGGATACCTTCCCTGCGCGGGATGTCGCCGTGGATACTCACGGACTTCCGCTCGCCGCGCAGGCCTCTGCCGCGCATACAGGATTTCTATAACCGCAAGGGCCTCATCTCGAACCGCGGCGAGCGCAAGCAGGCCTTCTACGTCTTGCAGAGCTTCTACCGCGAGCTGTCGAAGGAAGGGAAGTGAGAGGTTATGATTGTCGAGGGGGTTTAAATGATGACGAGCAGCGTGACTGAGAATCGGGGCGGGCCGCGCCTGCGGGACGGGGAGGAGCTGCGCCGCGAGGTGTCGGAGGTCGTCGGGGCCGCGCCGGTCTTCGACATGCACACGCACCTGTACGCGCCGGAGTTCGGCGAGCTTGGCCTGTCGGGCATCGACGAGCTTTTGACTTATCACTACCTCATCGCCGAGACGTTCCGCTCGGCGCGCGTCGGCTACGCGGAGTTCTGGCGGATGAGTAAGTCCGAGCAGGCCGATTTGGTCTGGCGGACGCTCTTCGTCGAGAACACGCCCGTCTCGGAGGCGGCGCGCGGGGTCGTCACCGTGCTCGACGCCTTCGGGTTGGACACGGCGGCCGAGGACTTGAGCGAGGCCAGAGAGTTCTTCCGCGAACAGGAGCCGGGCGAGCACCTCGCGCGCGTGCTGGAACTGGCGGGCGTGAGCGACGTGGTCATGACCAACGACCCGTTCGACCCGCAGGAGGCGGGCGTCTGGGAGGGCGGCGGCCGCGTGGACGCGCGCTTCCGCGCGGCGCTGCGGATGGACGGGCTGCTCAACGACTGGGGGCGGACGGCGCCCGCGCTCGCCGCGCAAGGGTACGAGGTCGACTCGGGTCTGTCCGGCAAGTCCGCGGCGGAGGTGCGCCGCTTCCTCGACGCCTGGGTCGGGAGGATGCGGCCGCTCTACATGGCCGTCTCGCTGCCAGACGACTTCAGCTATCCGGCGGCGGACGCGCGCGACGGGCTGATACGCGAGGTCGTCCTGCCGACGGCGCGCGCGCACGGCCTGCCGTTCGCGCTGATGGTCGGCGTGCGGCGCGGCGTCAACCCCGCCCTGCGCGCGGCCGGCGACGGGGTGGGGCGCTCGGACGTGTCGGCGGTCGAGCGGCTGTGCGCCGAGAACGCGGACGTGAGGTTCCTGGCGACCTTCCTCTCGCGGGAGAACCAGCACGAGCTGTGCGTCTCGGCGCGGAAGTTCTCGAACCTGATGCCGTTCGGCTGCTGGTGGTTCCTCAACAACCCCTCCATCATAAAAGAGATCACGGCCGAGCGGCTGGAGCTGCTGGGTGCGAGCTTCGTGGCGCAGCACTCGGACGCGCGCATCCTCGAGCAGTTAATCTAC
>JAFAZX010000057.1 GCA_019239425.1 Acidobacteriota bacterium | reverse complement strand
CCGCAGGACGGAGTACACCTACGACGACAACGGCAACCGCGCCACGCAGGCGGTCACGCGCACGAGATCAGACGGCACGACCGAGCGGCTCGTCATCGCCTTCAGGTACGACGGCGAGAACCGGCTGGTGAAGACGATCTACCCCGACCAGACCTACACCACGGTCGAGTACAACCAGCTCGGCAAGCAGACGAAGACGACCGACCAGTCGCGGCGCGAGACGCGCTACGAGTACGACGAGCGGGGGCGCTTGCTGCGCACCGTCTACCCGGACAACAGGAAGGAGGAGAACGGCTACGACGAGGAGGGCCGCCGCACGTCGTTCACAGACCGCGGCGAGCGCACGACCCGATATAAGTACGACAACGTCGGGCGGCTGGTGGAGACGCTCTACCCGGACGGCGGCAGGACCACGACGAAGTACGACGCGCTCGGGCGCGTGCAGGAGCAGTCGCGCTGGCTCGACCAGACGACGAAGTACACGACCACGTACCGGCACGAGTCCGAAGGGAGAAGGCGCGTTGTCTACGTCACAGACCCGCTCCAGCACACTACGAAGCAGCTCTTCGACGAGGCGGGCCGGCTCTGGAAGGTGACGGACGCGAAGAGCCACACGACCGCCTACGAGTACGACAAGGACGACAGGCGCACGAAGGTCGTCTACCCGGACACGACCTCGGACGTGATGGAGTACGACGGCTTCGGGCAGGTCGTCGCGAAGACAGATCAGGCGCAGAGGACTACGCGCTTCCGCTACGACGGCGCGGGGCGTCTGGTCAAGGTCATAGACGCCGCGCAGAAGGAGACCGCCTACGGCTACGACGAGGCGGGCAACCAGACCTCGCAGACCGACGCGAACAGCCACACGACGACTTACGTGTACGACTCCCTCGGCCGCAGGACTCGGCGGACGCTGCCCGAAGGCATGTCGGAGCTTTACACGTACAACGACGCCGGGCTCCTGGAGTCGCGCACGGACTTCAACGGGAAGACGACCACTTATAAGTACGACGAGCTGAACCGGCTGGTTAAGAAGACGCCGGACGCCTCGTTCGGCGCGGCCCCCGTCACGTACACGTACACGGCGACGGGGCGGCGCGAGACGATGGCGGACGCGACGGGCACGACCAGTTACGAGTACGACGCGCGCGACCGGCTCAAGACAAAGGCGACGCCCTTCGGCACGCTCGCCTACACCTACGACAAGCTCGGGGAGTTGAAGACCGTCCGCTCGTCGAACCAGGACGGCGTCTCCGCGGACTACGGTTACGACGGACTGGGCCGCCTCTCTTCGGTCACGGACAACCGGCTCGCGGGCGGCAACGTCACCACGTATGGCTACGACGACGCGGGCAACCTTGAGAGCTACACCTACGGCAACGGCGTCAAACACGCCTACACCTACGACTCTCTGAACCGGCTGACGGACCTGGCCATCAGCAAAGCGGCTTTGACGCTCAATAGATACTCGTACACGCTCGGGGCGGCGGGCAATCGCGAGTCCGTGACGGAGGCCGACGGTCGACACGTCGCCTACACCTACGACGCGCTCTACCGGCTCAAGAGCGAAACCGTGACAGTAGACGCGGGCGGGGTCAACGGCAGGGTGGACTACGACTACGACGACGTGGGCAACAGGCTCTCGCGCACGTCCACCCTGCCCGGCGTCGCGCCGCAGAGTTCCGCGTACGACAAGAACGACCGGCTTAACTCCGACTCGTCCGACGCGAACGGCAACACGAAGCAGTCGGCGGGGGTCTCCTACACCTACGACTGGGAGAACCGCCTAACTGAAGTCAACGACGGCGCGGTGCAGTACGCCTACGACGGCGACGGCAACAGGGTGTCGAAGACCGTAGCAGGCGTGACGACTGTTTACCTCGTGGACGCGAACAACCCGACGGGCTACGCGCAGGTCGTCGAGGAGTTGCAGGGCGGGCAGTTCGTGCGCCGGTACACCTACGGTAGCGACTTACTCTCACAGCGGCAGATAATCCCAGGGCGGTGGACGTCGAGTTACTACGGTTACGACGGGCGCGGCTCTGTCGCTTTCTCACAAACGCTTCGGGTACCGCCACCAACGCCTACGCTTTCGGCGCTCATGTATATAGAATCACAGTCAGTATCAAAGCCGATAAAATGAAGGGCGGTAATCGATTTGTTTTAGCGGTTGACTTACAAATGAAACTCACCTTAGGATGCTTATAATTCTTAGCCCTACAGCCGTCAAAAGCCGTCAACGCTTCAACGGTACATCAATAAAGTGTTGTATCTAAGTAGGTTATTTCTACTGTTGCAGTTGCCGAAGAAGATGTTGCCGGCGCCCCTCGTCCCCGTCAGCGCCGGCTCCTCGCCGAGGTGCGGCGTGTAAGAGCTGACAATCGGCAGCCTCCCCGAGAAGCAGCGCGCGAGCTGATTCTCTATCCTATTATTGCCGCAGTCCAGAGGGCAGACGTTGCAGCTAAGTAACATCTCTTCAAGGGATTCTACCCTCTTTTCGAGTTCACCCGACTCGTATAAGTCTAGATATGATGGACGGTGATCCACTGTCATGATTAACCTCAGTGTCCGTTTCGCTCACCCTTCGCGGCTGCTTCTAACAGCAGCTTCTACCCTTCGTGAATATACCTAGAAGCACCCTCGGTTGAAGAGCGGAGGTTCGCAGTGCCACCGTCGGACGTGTCCGAAGGCGGTGAATCATTACGGCCACAGGGGCGGCGCGGTTAGTTACCTGTTACCCCTCGCGTCACCGCCGCGGTCGCCGGACTCCCGGCGTTCCTTGCGCGCCCGGTTACAGTCCTTGCAGCGCCTGGGCTGCTGGAATCCCTTCTCGCGGTAGAAATCCTGCTCGCGCGCGCTCCAGACGAAGTCGTGGCCGCAGTCGGCGCAGGTCAGGTGCTGGTCGTAAGTGCCGCTCATCTCTTTCTGCCTTTCTCCGCGTCGCCTCCCGCGTGGGCTTCTTCGTGGTCGAGTTGGGAGATGGCGAGCGGCATCAGCTCAAGAAAGTGTGCGGATGCCTTCCCGCCGCGGTCGGCCTCGGCCTTCGTGGCCGGGCGGATCGCCACGACCTCCTCGACCCCCTCCTCGAAACCGATGCGGAGCCTGACGGCGAGCCCTATGGCCTCGTCGAGGTCGTGGGCGAAGTAGCGGTTGTAATGCACCTCGCCGCCCTCCGACACGGTCCAGTTGATCGCCTCGACGATGTGCGGCGCCTCGGCCGCGCGCGCCCTCTCCTCGGCGTCGGCGAGCGCCATGTGCTCGAAGCTGTAGGTGGCGCCGGCGCGCGGGTCGAAGGTGAAGCCGCTCTTTAATTTTTTCAACGCTTACCGCCTTTCCTGATCTCCGTGTCTACCCGCCTGACTTCCCCGACCCAGTCGCCCGGCTTGAAGACGGGGTCGCTAAACGGCGTAGCGGCCGAGTATCTCTTCGAGGAGCGGAAAGTCGATGGGCTTGCCGAAGCAGTCGATGGCCCCGGCCGCCAGCGCCTCCTCCTTCCGGCTCCCTCGCAGTGGGCTGACATCGCCACGATGGGCACGCGACAGGGCCGCGACTGCTCGCGGATGCGCCGCGTGGCCTCGACGGCCTCCCTGCCATTGACCGCCTCCAGCACATGGTAGCCCTTCATCTCCAAAAGCATCCTTATCATCGTGCGGGTATCGTCGAAGTCCTCGGCGACCAGCACGCTCTTGTCAGACACGCCTAACCCTCCTGGAACTATGGAAGCGGGGCATGAATCGTTGGGGTTTTAGAACACGCCCAGACTAAAACTTTTAGGCGTGGGAAGTCTAGCAGGCCGGTCGCAGTTTCATTGCGAAGGGTGGGCATTGGGCCGGGTTCGGCACACAAAAATAACAAATGGTGGCGGCGAGATGCTTCCCAGGCGGTTGCAACAGGCAGGTGGCATGGTGCATCCTAGTTGAGTCTTTCCTTCTCTCGCGCATCGGCGGTGATGCGTCCCGTTGCCTCGTTCGGCGGCGGCGTTCGGATGGTTCGAGAGCGGGTTCACTATGCAACTTCAGAAGCCGCTCACGACTTGAGCACCCGAACGCAGGTTCCTTCGCTGCCACCGTTCCGACGAAGCCTACTTCGATTCGAAGCTTCTCCTGACGCCCCGCTTCCGGCGGGGGAGGTACACACACACATGTCCATGAAACTTTACGTCGGCAACCTCTCTTTCCAGACTTCGAGCGAAGACCTCCGCGACCTCTTCTCGCAGGCCGGCAACGTCGAGTCGGCCTCGGTCGTCGAGGATCGCGACACCGGCCAGTCGCGCGGCTTCGGCTTCGTCGAGATGTCTTCGAAGGAGGAGGGCGAGGCGGCCATCTCCCAGTTCAACGGTAAGGAGTTCGGCGGGCGCAACCTGAACGTCAACGAGGCGAAGCCCCGCGAGGGCGGCGGCGGCGGGCGCGGCGGCGGCGGCGGGCGCGGCGGCTTCGGCGGCGGTCGCTCCGGCGGCGGCAACCGCGGCGGCGGCGGCGGCAACCGCTGGTAAAACGCTCCGGCTCTCCGGAGACTCTGAAAACGAGAAGCCCCGGGCCGAGTCGAAAGCTTCGGCCCGGGGTTTTTCCCGTCGGCGGTGGGGAAAGGAAAATCGCGTGGACAACCAGATATATAAGAGCGGGGAACGCGTGGAGAAATTCTGCGCCGTGTGCGGCGAGGAGCGCGGGCACGTCGTGGCCTCGGTCACAAAGGCCGGGCGCATCACACGCGTGAGCTGCCCGAAGTGCGGCACCCGGAGCCCGTACAAGTCCGGCGAAGTGACGGCGCGCGCGGCCGCGAGACCCGGCGCCCCTTACGACAGCACACACACGTACCGCGCGGGCCAGTCCATGACGCACCCGGTCTTCGGCGTAGGCGAGGTCACGGCGGTGATCGAGCCCCAGAAGATAGACGTGCTCTTCCCCGACCGCATGCGCCGCCTCATCCACGCTCAGGGCCGAGGGTAGCCCGCACGACCGTCTCAGACCTGGGAACGGTTTGACGCGGCGCACTCCTTCGGGAAGACGTCAGTCGCCGCGGCCGGCGGCGGGAGCCGTGACCGTCGCACGTGACGTGAGCTGTGTTACTGTGTAGACAATTCGGCCCTGCAAGCGCCCTATGCTGAACAAGTCACACATCCCGCCGTCGGACGCCGCACAGCTCCGCGTCCTGGACGCGCTCCAGGGCGGTGCGCGGACGTGGCAGGAGATTCAGGCCCTGACCGACTTCAATAACGACTACCTCGGCATCCTGCTCGGCGAGTTACTCGGCAGGCGCCTGGTGAAGACGGGGCACCGCGGCGAGGTCAGGGTCTACTGGCTGCCGCGCGCCTGATTTGGCGCGCGGGGGCTTCCTCATATCCCAAACAACTCCTACCCAAGCCAGTACACGGAGCGTGTAGTGCGAGAGGTCTACTTCCCACCAGACGAAGCCCTGCCGCTCGGATGAAGGGTAGTGGTGATGGTTGTTATGCCAGCCCTCGCCGAGCGTAATCAGCGCGACCAGGAAGTTGTTGCGGCTGTTGTCCGCCGTCTCGAAGCGGCGGCTCCCGAAGAGGTGCGCGACCGAGTTGACCGTGAAGGTGCCGTGGTAGAGCAGCACCGTGCTGATTAAGAAGCCCCACACCAGCATCTGCCCGCCCGAGGTGCCCGAGCCGGGGAAGTAGCGGCCGAGCACCAGCCCCAACAGAAAGGTCGCTGCCGCGAGCATCAACGGCGGCAGCACGTAATACTTATCCAGCCAGCGCAGCTCCCTGTACTTGAGCAGGTTGGGGATGAGCCTCTCGTCCGTCGCCTGACTGTCGCGCGCGAGGAACCACCCGACGTGCGACCGCCAGACCGAACGCGCGACGGGCGAGTGCAAATCCTCCTCGGTGTCGACGTGCAGATGGTGGCGCCGGTGGTGAGCAGACCACCAGAGCGGCCCCTTCTGGTAACTGGTCGTCCCCACGAAGGCGAGCAGGAACTGGAAGAGCCGACCCGTCCTGTATGAGCGGTGCGAGAGGAGGCGGTGGAACCCCGCGGTGATGGCGAACATGCGCACGACGTAGAGCGCCAGACAGACGCCGACGGCCGCCGCGCTCACGCCCGTCCAGAGAGCGAGCAGGCAGGCCAGGTGCAGGAAGAGGAACTGCGCGCACACGACATAGCTCAAGTCCCCTCGTTCGTCGGGTCGGGCACTGTTTGCCCGTAAGGTTTCGTTCGTCAATTGGGCTTTATCTTTCCGAAGTCGGCGGCGGCCCGTTTCGTCTCTTGCGACCCCACGTTAACATCAGGGCGGCCGTCGAAGTTTTATAGTCGGACTGATCGGCGAGGCGCGGTGCGGAAGCAGGCGACGCGGCCGAGGAATCGCCCTGCCCCCTCGCGCTGGGGTGGGATGACACTTACGGTACTACGTCCGGGCGGGCAAAGCTATCCGCGGCGGTGGACTACGTGGGGTGATTCGAATATAGTCTTCGGCAACCGGGCGGTCGGTGAACCCTTCCGCCCAGTGGTTTGCAGGGGTGAGGACTGTGAGCCACATTAGAACAGGCGCGAGGCCCCCAAGGCCGACGCGCCTGTTCGCTTTCAGGGGAAGACCCCTCCGCCCATTTAACGTAGCCGGTGTGACTTTACAGGCCGAACCGGCGTCCGTATTCGTCAGAGGTGAGGAAAGCCTTGACCATCTCGGCCATGACGAAGTCTCCGTTGAATTGATTCAACTTCGAGAGCCAGAAGTTATAGCCCGCAAAGTCCGCGTCGGGCGACTCGCTCGGCGCGCGCCGGAGGTAGCCGAAGTACTCCATCAGCACGAAAGCCCGGTTGGACTCGCGCGAGCGGAAGGCGGCCGTGTCGGTAACCTTCAGCAGGACGCCGGCGCGCCCGGCGGCCGTGTCGTCGGCCGCGAGTTCTGCCACTCGCGCGTCCCTCTCGGCCTGCGTGAGAGAGTTGCCGGTGTTCGCGTTCAGCTTATCCACAAACTGCGCGGGCGTCATCGAGGCGGGGAACGCGGCCGCGAACTCGGGCCGCCGGACGAAGAGGCGCGCGAACGTCTGCCTGTTCGCTTCGAGCTGTGCCTGCCAGTCGCCCTGCCCCACGACCACGCCGCGCCGGACTTCCCCCACGTCTGAGAGGAAGCGCGGGAGCGCCAGATGTTCGCCCGTGCCGAAGGCGGCCTGATGTAGTAAGTAGACGAGGTAGCCGGTCTGCTGGAACTCAATCGAGAGGAAGAAGGCCGCGCTGACGTTTATCCTCTTCACCTCGCGGCAGCCCCGACGCTCCGCCTCGGGGCGCGTCTCACATTGCGCGATCTCGTTCTTCCAGAAGGCGAGGCCGTCGGCGTCCGCCTCGCGCCCCAGGAAGTCCGCGTAGTGCTGGCGCACGAAGAAGTCCGCGTCGAACGAGTCGCCTTTGACGGGGCTCGGCCCGTCCGCCGCGTCGTCGCTCGTCACGCGGACGGTCGCGGTCGAGGGAGAGCCGAGGGCCGCACCCACGGGGTTCGAGAGTGTGACGGAGAACGTCTCCGTGGATTCCGCAAAGCGGTCGTCGGTGACGGGGATGATGAGCGTCTTCGTCGCCTCGCCCGGCGCGAAGCGCAGCGTGCCGAAGGAGGCCGTGTAGTCGGAGCGGTCGGACGCGGTGCCGTTCTGCGTGGCGTAATCGACGCTCGCCGCCTGCGTCGTGTCGCTGCGCGTGACGGTGATGAGAGCCGAGCCGCCTGCGGACGCGGCGAGCGCCGCCTCGTACTCTCCCGCCTCGCCGAAGGACGTGCCGGTCGTGACGGAACTGCCTGTGGCCTCGCTCACGTCGTAGGTGGCGGCGCTGAACTGCACGACGCCGGTCGGCGTCGGCGTCGGAGTTGGTGTGGCTGTCGGTGTGGGGCTCGGAGTTGGTGTGGGCGTCGGAGTCGTGCCTCCGGCCCCGTTGAATTTGACGACGAAGGCGTCGGCGTTGTTGGCCGGAGCGGTCTGGAAGGCGCCCGGCGTCGTGGGGAAGGTCTTCGCGCCGTTCTTCTGCGCGCTGCCGACGACGTAGACGTTGCCCGCCGCATCGAGGGCGACGGCGTTGGCCGAGTCGTTGCCGTCGCCGCCGAGGAACGTCGCGTAGGTGACGGCGCTTCCGTCCGAATTGAGGATGGCGAAGATGCCTTCGGCGTTGCCGCCCGAGGTCTTCTGAAATGCGTCGGCGGTCGCGGCGAACCCCGACCCTGCGTCTGTGCCGCCAGCGATGTATGCGTTGCCTACTGCGTCAACCGCGATGCCGCGGCCGACGCTGCCGCCGCCGAAGCGCGCCCCGTAGACGAGGGCGCTGCCGGTCGGGTTCAACTTGAGCACGAACATGCTTCCGCCCGCGTTGAGCGCGCCCGGCGTCGTCGGGGTCGCCGCACTCGCCATCCCCGTGATGTAAGCGTTGTTGCTCGAATCGAGGGCGATGGCGGAGGGCTGGACGCCGGAGGAGCTGCCGTTGTTCGTCGGGCCGCCGACCGTCGTCGAATAGACGAGGTCGGTGCCGGTCGGGTTCACCTTCGTGATGAAGGCCACGCGGCCGTTGCCGCCGACGATCCCTTGATACGCACCCGGCGTCGTCGGGTAGGTGTGTGACGTGGTGTAGCCGGTGACGTAGGCGTTGCCGCCCGCGTCCACGGCGACGCCGTAGTTCTCGGCGACGTAGATGAGGGTGGAGTAGTTGAGCGCGGAGCCGTTCGGGTTGAGTGAGGCGACGAACGAGTCCTCCTCCTGCGCGGGCTTCGTCGCTCGATACGCGCCGGGCGTCGTCGGGAAGTTGTCGGAGATGGTGTAGCCCGCGAAGTACGCGTTCCCCTGCGGGTCGACGGCGAGCGAGCGCACGTTGTCGATGCTGTTGCCGCCGAAGAGCGTCGAGTAGATGAGCGCGGTGCCCGTCGCGTTCAGTTTTGTGACGAAGACCTCGTCGCCGCCGGCCGTGAACCTCTGATACGCGCCCGTCGTGGTCGGGAACTGGCTCCCGCGGTTCGTGTTCCCGGCGACGACGACGTTGCCCGAGGCGTCGGGGACGATGCCTATCACCGCGTCACTGCTGCTCTTGCCGAGGTAGGTCGAGTAGACGAGGGCCGTGCCCGAAGGGTTCAACTTGGCGACGAAGGCCGCGCCCGTGATGGGCGATGAGCCTTCGGTCTGGAACGCACCCGGCGTGACGGGGAAGGGCACGGAGTGCGCGTTGCCCGCGACGTAGACGCTGCCGTCGGGGTCGGCCGCGACCGCCAGGGCCGAGTCGCTGTCATTTCCCCCGAGCAGCGTCGAGTAACTGACCGCGGGGTCGATCACGAGCGGGAGGCTCCGGTCGTAGTCGCCGACGCGGAAGGAGACTTCGGCCCTGCCGGTTCGGACGAAAGCTCCGGCGACCTTGCGCTTTGCGCCGTCAGTCTCCTGATAGATGAAAGGCTTGTGCTGTCGAACATCACCGCCTCGTGCCGTCGTGAGGACGAGGTCGCCCGCGGCGTCAACGCGGACACGCCGCGCCCCGTCGAAGCGAAGCCTGATCTGTCTGTAGTCGGCGCGCGGCGAGACACGGAAGTCGTATTCGAGGCCCCCGCGGTTGCCGTAATAGACCACGTCCACGCCCTTGTAAACTTCGGAGCCCCGCACGCTCGCGTAAGTACCGACGCCCGTGTGCCAGCCCTCCGGGTCTTCTCCGCTAAAGTAGTTGACGCGCCCCGGCAACTGCCCTTCGCCGACGAGCGCCGCGCGCCCGTCCGCACCCGCGAGCCGCATTCGCAGCGCGGACGCGCCCTTACCATCTGCCGAAGGGAGCGACAGTGTTACGTCGGCGGGCGTCAGGGAGATCGTAAAGTTCGCGCCGCGCGCGACGAAGCGGGCGCGCGCGTCCGCCTGACCGACGTTCTCTTCGAACCGGAGCGGGAGCTTGCCGTAAGCCTCGACCACGCGCGCGCGTAACGCCGGATCGTTGACGGGCCGCCGCGCGCTTTCCACGCGCGCGCCACCGGGCCGACTCGCGGCCGGCGCGCGCGCGACGTGTTGCGCCGCGAGTGCGGGCAGGGTGTTCGTCATGAGTAAAGACAGGGCCAGCGCGATACTGAGGCGGAGTCTGCGGTCTCTTACCTGACAGGGCATTTAAATTCTCCTTTGACACCCGAACGGAATCTATCTGTGTGGGGCGCGGCGACGATGGAACACCGCGCCCCACACCCTTACTCGCAGGGTTCGGCGGCAAAAGGTATCAAGGGAGGGGTTGAATTTGTTGGGCCGCAGGCGGACTTGTATAATCCGGCGGCGGTCGGCGCCGAAGCGCACAAACCTATTGATGTCGAGTCCGGCTGAAATAACGGGGCTGTTGAAGAACTCCCAGTCGGGCGACCGCGCGGCGCTCGACCGGCTGCTGCCACTCATCTACGACGAGCTGCGCGGCCTCGCCGCGAGCCAACTCCGGCGCGAACGCCCCGACCACACGCTCCAGGCGACCGCGCTCGTCCACGAGGCGTACATGCGTCTCGTCGAGCAGCACTCGGTAGACTGGCGCAACCGCGCGCACTTCTTCGCGCTCGCCGCCGAGATGATGCGCCGCATCCTCGTCAACCACGCACAACAGCATCACGCGCAGAAGCGAGGCGGCCACGACACGAAGCTCGCGCTCGACGAGGCCGTCAGCCTCGCGGGGGAAGAGAGGCCCATCGACTGGCTGCTCTTAGACGACGCGCTCAAGCGGTTGACGGCGCTCGACTCGCGCCAGGGTCGCATCGTCGAGCTGCGCTTCTTCGGCGGCCTGACCGTCGAGGAGGTCGCAGAAGTCCTGGGCGTCTCCGAGATCACTGTCAAGCGCGAGTGGCGCGTCGCGAAGGCTTGGCTGCATCAGGCGATGGACGGCTAGGCCGCGTTCGTCAAACCACAACCCGCAACCCTTCAACGACACCCCGCGATTCATGCCCCACACCCCATCCCCCGCGAACTGGGAACAGGTCAAAGAGCTTTTCCACCAGGCGGTCGAACTCCCGACCGGAGAGCGTGAAGCCTTCCTCGAAGCTCGCTGCGGGGAAGACGCCGTGCTGCGCGACGCCGTCGCAGGGCTGCTGCGCGCCGACGACGAAGGCCCGACGCTCCTCGAACACTCGCCGCTCGCGTTCGTCAGAGACGGTCTTGCGACGGAAGGCGGCGCGGCCCCGCGGCGCATCGGGCCGTACGTGATTCTGCGCGAGCTGGGCAGCGGCGGCATGGGCACCGTCTACGAGGCCACGCGCGACGACGAACAGTTCCGCCAGCGCGTAGCGGTCAAGCTCGTCCGCCGCGGCCTCGACTCCGACCCGGACATCCTCCGACGCTTCCACAACGAGCGGCAGATTCTCGCCTCGCTCAACCACCCGAACATCGCGCGCCTCTTCGACGGCGGTGCGACTGAGGACGGCCGCCCCTACTTCGCGATGGAGTACGTCGACGGCAAGCCCGTGGACGAGTACTGCGAGGCGGCGGGGCTCGACACGGCGGCGCGGCTGCGTCTGTTCCGCACGGTCTGCGCGGCCGTCTCTTACGCCCACCAGAACCTCGTCGTCCACCGCGACCTCAAGCCTTCGAACATCGTCGTGACGGCCGACGGTACGGTGAAGCTGCTCGACTTCGGCATCGCGAAATTGCTGAGGCCCGACGAAGACCCGTCCGCCACGCAGACGGCGACCCAACTCGGGGCAATGACCCCGGCCTACGCGAGCCCGGAGCAGGTGAGGGGCTTGCGCGCCACCACGGCGAGCGACGTGTACAGCCTCGGCGTCGTGCTCTACGAGCTGCTGACGGGTCGCCGCCCTTACGAGTTCGACGGCCGGCGCGCGGACGAGATGGCCCGCGTCGTCTGCGAGGTCGAGCCCCAACGCCCGAGCGCACTCGCCGCCGAGACTACTGAGCGTGACGTGAGACGCTCGACGCGGCCCGCCGGCCCGTCCCTGCGCAGGCGGCTGCGCGGCGACGTTGACAACATCGTGCTGCTCGCCCTGCGCAAAGACCCCGCTCGCCGTTACAGCTCGGCCGAGCTGCTGTCCGAAGACATCCGCCGACACCTCGACGGCCTGCCCGTCTCCGCACGCGCCGACACGTTCACCTACCGAGTCTCGAAGTTCGTCGAGCGCAATCGCGCCTCGACGATAGCCGCCGCGCTCGTCCTCCTGACCCTCGTCGTCGGGGTCGTCGGCATGTCCTGGGAGGCCGTGCGCGCGGAGCGCGAGAGGGCGCGCGCGGAGAAGCGCTTCGCGCAGGTGCGCCAGCTCGCCAACAACGTCGTCTTCAAGTACTACGACGAGATCGAAAAGCTACCGGGCTCGACGAAGGCCCGCGAGATACTCGTCGCCGACGCGCTCGAATACCTGGACGGGCTCGCGCAGGACGCGAAGGAGAACACAGACCTGCGGCGCGAGTTGGCCGCAGCCTACCTCCGCATCGGGAAGGTGCAGGGCCGCGCCTACAACGCGAACCTCGGGGACACCTCGGGCGCGGTAGGGAGTTACCGCAAAGGCATCTCCTTGCTGGAGCCAATCGCGCTCGGCCCCGCGGACACGAAGTCGCAGGCCGACCTCGTCGGCGCTTACTCCGAACTCTCGACTGCGCTCAGGCGACAGGGGAGCACGGCCGAAGCGGACGCATCTCTGCGCCGCGCGCTGTCGCTCAACGAACAGTTCCACGCGGCCCACCCCGAAGACGTGACGCTCTCGGTGCGCCTCGCCACCAACTACGTCTTCCTCGGCGACACGCTGCCGGTAGGCGAAGGCGAGAAGGAGAGCATCGGCGCCTTCCGGCGTTCGCTGGCCGTATCCGAAGAGGCGCTGCGGCGCGAGCCCGACCACGTCAGGGCGAACAACCTGCTGGCCGTGGCGCTCGACAGAATCGAGACCCACCTCCTTAACCTCGCGAGAAACGCGGAAGAGGACGACGACCCTGCGCGGGCGAAACTCCTGCGCGAAGAGGCCGAGCCCTACGTCCGGCGCACGATAGAGGTCAGCGAGAAGCTCGTGCGCCTGCAACCGGACGACGTGGTCAACGACCGCATCCTGAAGAGCGCGAAGGCCAACTCCGCGCAGTACCTCTTCGAGTCGGGGCGGTTCGAGGAGGCCGGCCGCGTACTCGCCGAGGCGGTCGCGGACTTCTCCGAGTTCGCACGGGCCGACCCCGACAACCAGGAGCAGAAACTCGACCTCGCCATCATGTGTTCGTGGGAAGGCGCGAACTACTCTCGCCTCGGACTCAAGGCTCAGGCCGCGGCAGCTTTCTCGCGCTCCTTCCGCATCCTCGACGAACTCGTCGCGCACGACCCGCAGAACCTCGAATCCATTCAGAAGAGACTCGAAGTCGAGTATCGCTACGCGGACGAACAGCTCGCGGCCGGCGACGCGGAAGCGGCCCGCCGCGCCTACCAGAGGGCTTTCGAGCGGGCCGAGCCGGTCGCGAGCGCGAAAGACGCTTCCTTCGGGGAATCACTTCGCGGCTACTTCTTCGAAAAAATCGGTAACTGTGAGTCAGCCATCGCGAGGAAGGGTTCGACACCGGAAGCCCGCCGCGCACGCGAAGCGGCGAGTGTCTCGTACCAAAACGCGGTCGACCTCTGGCGACAGTACGGGCCGCAGAGCAGTCCGGGAGTCGCCGACGAGGGCCGGGCGGAAATTGTCGAAAAGAAACTCAGACGCATCCGGTCAGGGGATTATCCATGAGAGGCGGCCCGTTACCGCCCGTCACCATTCCCACACTTGAGGATGAGCGGCACCTCCTAACGCTTGGATGAGACTTACGTGAAGGTCGGTGTGGCGAGTGCTCCGATGTCCGTCCGCGCCTCCTTTTCGTGCGTTAAGGAGATAGAGATGGATTCCGCAGTGAAGGCGCGCCGCTTCGCCGGCCGTCACGAGTTACATCGGAGGTTCACATGTCGCTTCCCAATAACCAGAGAGTCGGGCCGTCCCGCGCGGTCTTTGTAGCCGCGGTGGTATCGGCGGCCGTCATCTTGTCGTGTGCGCTGCCCTGGCAGCCCTCTTCGGGCCAGACCAACGGCGGGCGAGTCGGCGGCGGGCTCCCGCTCCGGCGCCCGCCGCAGGGGATGTTGGAGTTGCCGACGGGCGGCGCGGGGCGCGTCCTCACCTCGCGCATGAGCGGCACGCCCTCGGCGCGCAAGATGCTCACGGCGCTCTTCATAGGCATTGAGGGCTACTTCGACGCGCGGCCGACGCTGACCGCCGCCTTCGCCGACGCGGCCGACCAGAACCTGCAAGCCGCCTTCGTCGCGCGGCTCGGCGGCGTGCCCGTGCGCGGCGTGATGGCGATACAGATGCGCGGCGGCGCCGGGCAGGCCACGCTCGTCTTCGACCGCTGGGAGACGTTCCCGCAGACCTTCGCGCAACTCGCGGAGGCCGTCTCGCGGCCGGCGCAGGGCGGAGGCCGCTCGCCCGAGCCCGTGCGCCTGACGCCGACCACGCTGCCTGACGGGAGCGGGCGGATCGGGCTGCCGCCGGGCTGGCGCATCGTCAACTCATACAAGGGGACGGTCGACTTGCAGGGGCCGCGCGGCGAGATCATGGGGCTCGGCGCCACCGTCGCCGTCAACAGCAAGATGATGGGCGGGATGTACGCGCACATCCCGAAGGTGGACTTCAACGACCCGGTCCGGGCCGCGCTCGACTACGCGGCCTTTCAGCGGCAGCAGGTCAGGGTCATCGACGCGAAGCCCGTGCAGTTGCCCGTCACGGGCCGCTGGGCCTTCATGCGCTTCCAGATGGTGATCAACGACATCCCCGTGGACGGGCTGGGCCTCTACGGCATCATGCCGGTCGATCAGGTACAGGGCATACTCTACATCTCCTACGCGATAGCCCCGTCGCAGGTCTTCCGCGCCTCGCTGCCGGCGATGTGGGCCGCCTGGCAGTCGTGGGGAGTGAGCAACGCCGTGCTGAGCGAACGACTCAACGGCGCGCTCGCCTCGATGCGAGAGACGGGCGACATCATCGCGGGCTCGTACGGGGAGCGGCAGGAGACCTACGCGAGGGTCAACCGCGCCTGGAGCGACGTGATGCGCGACGAGAGCGTCTGGCGCGACCCTTCAGACCCGAACACGCACTACCGCGTCAGGGGCAACCCGTCGCCCGCGCAGATGGGTGGGCTGGAGCCTGTCCCGCTCCGGGACTTGATCCCCTGACTTCGTCGGGGCGGAAGAGAGAGTTCATCAAGACGAAGCTGCGCCCCTCACGCGTCAGTGGAAGACGATGGCGAAGCCGACGCGGAAGTTCTGCTGCGTGTGCTTAGCGAAGTAGGTGCCGATGGCCGGGCGGTACGTGCCGTTGTTTGTGCCGCCGCTCGTCGAAGGGTTGACGATCTGCGCGTCGAGGCCCAGGAGCGTCTGCCGGCGCTGGAGGACGGGGTTGTAGTCGAACTGTATGACGCGTATGTCGACGCGCCGGCTCACGCGCACGTCCAGCCCGCCGCCGAAGGCCATCGCGAAGGCGGTCTGGTTCGCGGGGTTGGTGTACGCGGCGGCCAGGATGGGTTGCACCTGCGCGAACCTGACGCTCTGGCGCGCGGCTCCGAAGAGCGCGTGCGCGAAGGGCTTCAGCCTGCGCCCCTCTTTGGCGTTGTCTTTGAACTGCAAGCCGCCGAGAAACTCGTAGAGGCGGTGCCGTGTGTCAGAGGTGGTGCCGGGGACGAGGATGAGGAAGGCGCCGCTGCCGCTGCCGCTGACCTTAGACAAGTTCGAGCCGGGAATCGGGGTCGTGTAGGAGGCGAAGTTGCCCGACGCGTCGAACTTGACGCCGAAGTACCTGCTGAAGTTGTATGTCGCCGACGCCTCGAAGCCGTTGAAACTCTGCTTCTCGTGTGTGACCTGATCCGGGGCCTGTACGTTGTCGAACTCGGTGAAGGCGATCTCCCCGCCGCGCAGGCGCGAGTAACCGCCGGAGACTTCGACCTTGTTGAAGTCGGACTGCGCCGCCGCGAAAGAGGCGCACGATAGGACAAACAGTGCTGTGAGTAAGGGCTTAAACATGACGGGTCTCCTCTCCTCGTTCCTCTGCTAATTTGAGCTTCGACCTTTAACGCACGAAAAATGCGTGGCCGCGGACACGGCGGGCGAACTTTTTTTCTGACGCGCGGCGGGATGGTCTAGAATGCGTGGCCGGACTGGCGACGGGCGCGATGGGCGAACAGGCGGGCGACGTGACGCAGATGCTGGTGGCCTGGAGCGCGGGTGAGCCCGGCGCGGAGGAGCGGCTGTACCCACTCGTCTACGACGAGCTCAAGCTGATAGCCCGCCGCTACCTGCGCCGCGAGCGCGGGGGCCACACCTTGCAGCCGACGGCGCTCGTCAACGAGGCCTACCTGCGTCTGATAGACCAGACGCGCGCCTCCTGGCAGAACCGCGCGCAGTTCTTCGGCGTGGCCTCCATGATGATGCGCCGCATCCTCGTCAACCACGCGCGCGCACTGGCCGCGGGCAAGCGCGGCGCGGGGGCGCGCGGGCTCACCATACAGGAGGCTTTCTTCTCAACCGAGCAGGACGCGACCGACCTGCTCGCGCTCGACGAGGCGCTCACGCGGCTCGCCGCCGTCGACGAGCGGAAGAGTCGGGTCGTCGAGTTGCTCTACTTCGGCGGGCTGGAGAACCGCGAGGCGGCGGAGGTCTTAGGGGTCTCGGACAAGACCGTGCAGCGCGATTGGCGGATGGCGCGACTCTGGCTCTACCGCGAGCTGACGGGCCGGGCAGAGGCAGGCGCTGCGCGACCGGCCGGGGGTGACGCGGGGGGATGAACCCGGAGCGCTGGCATTTGATCGAGTCGCTGGTCGAGGGGGCGCTGGCCGTGCCGGCGGGCGCTCCGCGCGCCGCGTGGCTCTCCGCCAACTGCGTTGACGAGTCGGTGCGCGAAGAGGTGATGTCGCTCGTCGCGCTCGACATGGACGCGGCGGGGTTCCTGGCAGAGCCCGCGGTCGCGAAGGCCGCGCGCCTCCTCGCGGACGACGACGGGCTGAGTCGCGTGGGGCAGGAGGTGGGCCACTACCGGCTCGTCGAAGAGATAGGGCGCGGCGGGATGGGCGTCGTCTACCTGGCGGAGCGCGGCGACGGCGAGTTCCGGCAGGGGGCGGCCGTCAAGCTGATACGGCGCGGGCTCGACACCGAAGACATTCTGCGCCGCTTCCGCAACGAGCGGCAGATACTCGCGAGCCTCAGCCATCCGAACATCGCGCGCCTACTTGACGGGGGCACCGCGCCGGACGGCTCGCCCTACTTCGTCATGGAGTACGTCGAGGGCGAGCCGCTCGTCGAGTACTGCGACCGGCGCGCCCTTTCGGCCGCGGAGCGGCTCCGCCTCTTCCGCACGGTCTGCGCGGCTGTCTCGCACGCGCACCAGAACCTCGTCGTCCACCGCGACCTCAAGCCCTCGAACATCCTAGTCACGAAGGACGGCACGCCGAAGCTCCTCGACTTCGGCGTGGCGAAACTTCTCGACCCGGAACGCGGCGCCGCGGCACATACGCGCACGCGCGCGCGCGTCCTCACGCCGGAGTACGCGAGCCCCGAGCAGGTGCGCGGGCAGAACGTCACGACCGCCTCCGACATCTATTCGCTCGGCGTAGTCCTCTACGAACTGCTCACGGGCGCGCGCCCCTGCGAGCCGAAGGACGACTCGCCCGAAGAGTTGGCGCACGCCATCTGCGACACGGAACCGGCGAGACCGAGCGAGGCCGTCAGCCGGCCGACGCGCGACGGCGCGGGCCGCTTGAAGGGCGTCGAGAATCTCAGGTCGCTCCGGGGCGACCTGGACAACATCGTCCTGATGGCCCTGCGCAAGGAGCCGGAGCGCCGTTACCGGACCGTAGACCAGTTCTCCGAAGACATCCGACGCCACCTCGAAGGGCTGCCCGTCGCGGCGCGAAAAGACACTTTCTCGTACCGCGCGTCGAAGTTCGTCGCGCGGAACAAGGCCGGCGTGGCGGCGGCCGCGGCGGTCTTCGTGGCGCTCGTGGCGGGTCTGGCGGCGACCGCGTGGCAGGCCCGCGTCGCGTCGCGGGAAAGAGACCAGGCGCGGCAGGAGCAGGCGAAGGCCGAACAGCTCAACCAATTCCTTCAAAGCATCCTGTCCGCCGCCTCGCCCGAGGAGCGGGGCAAGGACGCGACGGTCGTCGAGGTCTTGAACGACGCGGCCTCGCGCATCGACACCGAGTTCGCCGACCTGCCCGCGCTCAAAGCCCAGGTGCTGCTGACCATCGGCCAGACCTACCAGGTTCTCGGCATCCCGGACAAGTCGGAGCGGGCTCTGCGCGAGGCGCTGGCGCTGAACGTCAAGCTCTACGGCGAGGGGAGCAGGGAGGCCGCCGCGAGCATGGTTCTCCTCGGCGAGACCCTCCTCGATCTGGCGAAGTACGACGAGTGCGAGAGCCTGATGACCAGGGCCGCAGCGACGGAGCGCAAATCGTCGCCCGCGGGTACTAAGGAACTCGCCCTCGCCCTCCAAGGCTTGGGCGAGATTTATCTCCGGCGGGGCGAGTACGCGAAGGCTTTGCCGCTCCTGCTGGAATCGGTAGCGACGTTCGAGAAGATTTCGGGCGCGGGGGGCGAAGACCTCGCGTACGCGCTCATCTCGCTCGGGCGGGCGCAGCAGCGGGCGGGCGACGTGGCCGCGGCCGAGTCGGCCTACCGCCGGGCGGTCGCGACCTACCGCGGGCTCCCCCGCCGTTTCGACGACAGGCTGGCGACGGCGCTGGTGAACCTCGGCGGCCTGCTCGCGGCGAAGGGCGAATACGACGAGGGGGTCGCCGCCCTGCGCGAGGCCGAGGTCATCTTCGAGAGACAGGGGATACCGTACTTACTGTTTGAGAGCGGGTACTACCTTTGCAGCGCCTACGTCTCCCACGGCGATTACGCCCGGACGGTGGAGGCGGGCGAGAAGGCGATTGAGCTCGGGCGGCGCTCCCGGCTTGAGGACACGCCGGACTTCGCCGTGACGCTGGGCTTCCTCGGCCTGAGCCTGACGCGGACGGGGCGGGCGAAAGAGGCCCAGCCCCTCCTGCGCGAAGCACTCGTCCGCGCGAAGAGAGCGTTCCCGCCCGAAGACCCGAAGACGCTGACCATCGAAGGCGCGCTCGGCGAGTGCCTGGCTGCACAGAAGCGTTACGGCGCGGCCGTGCGTTTACGATGTGATGCGGAGGAGGTCCCGATGTCCGAACAGAAGCGCGACGAGCAGGATGGCTTCAAGACTAACGGGGTGCTCCACGCAACACGGTGAATCGGGTGCCTCCGTTAGCGTAGGCCCGATGGAGGCTATTCGCCGTCCGGCGAAGGTTTGAGATGAAGGGCCGCTGGCGGACGTCTCACCGAGTCAAGGCAGGGCTTCACCTCCGAACGCCGGTGGTAACCATTCCCGGCGGACTCCTCCAAGTGACTTCCCGCCTCATATAGCGCGGCGCAGGAGCATTTGGCGTTCGTCTACCACACGCCGCAGCTTCCTCTCGGTGCGGAGGCTGCGCGGGGGGCAGGCCGCGACGCGCAGGTCGTAGAGACGCATCTCGTGGTTCTTCCAGAAGTCCGGGAACCGCTCGCGCAAGGCGGCGAGCACCGCCGCCTCGATGGAGTGCTGCGCGGCGAGGTCTTGCGTCTCGACCCGAAGCTCTACAAGGTCGCGGCGGCCGTCGCTCGTGACGACGGCCTGCCACTCGGCCGACGCGGCCGACGCGCCGCGCAGCAGTTCGGCGAAGACCCACGGGCCGACGTTACCCATTCCGCAGACGACCATCTCGTCGCAGCGCGCGCGAATCTTCCCGATGCGATTCAGGAAGAAGCCGCACCGGCACGGCTCCTCGACCATGCGCGTCACGTCGGTCGAACGATAGCGCAGGAGCGGCATCACGTCGCGGTCGAGCGTCGTGTAGACGAGCTCGCCGTAGCCGTCGCCGTCCGCGCCCCTCACCTCGAAGAAGTAGTTGAGGTCGTTGCGGTGGTAGCCGTCCTGCTCCGCGCACTCGACGCCCATCGCCCCGAACGCCTCGGTCTGCCCGTAGCTCATGTAGAGCGGCGCGCGCCAGACTGACTCGACGCGCGAGCGCGCCTGCTCCGTCATGTTCTCGCCGCCGGAGAAGAGGAACTTGACCGGCCACGCCCCGCGCGCCTGCACGAGTTCGGAGAGGCGCACGAGCCAGGAGGGCTCGCCGAAGATGACGTTCGGTTTGTAGGCGCGGGCGCGTTCGTAGAACTCCGCGGGTTCAATCTTCCCGGCCTCGGCGTGGAAGCAGCCGATGTAGCGGAACGACTCGCGCGCCGTCGCGGGCGAGACCCAGAAGGAGGAGTCGAAGGCGGAGATCACGCGGTCTCCGCGGCGCAGGCCGAGGTTGCGGAGTCCTATCGCGCCCGAGCGGCCCACGTCGCGCAACTCTCGGTTCGAGAAGAAGACGCGCTTCGGGACGGGCGAGGTCGTGCCCGTCGTCTCGAAGGCCGTGTCGGGGCGGCCCGTGAGGAAGGCTTCGGCACCGCACCGGCGCAGGTCTTCGCCCGTGGTGTAGAAGTCGCCGAGGTCTTCGGGGCGGCGCACCGCCCGCGCGTCGATGCCGCGCCGCCTGAACTCCTCGCGGTAGAAGGGCGACCGCTCGGCCACGAGCCTGACCGTCTGCCGGAACCGCGCCGCCTGCATCCTCTTCAGGAGCGCGTCGGGCATCATCCCGAGCATCCGCCGCGCACGCTCCGGCGGGAATCGGAACGATGCGCGCTCGGCGTATTCAATGAGTTTCGCGTACATGATCTAAAGGCATTTCACCACAGAGACACAGAGACACAGCTCGGGGCCAATATCTCAACAAGCTGTGTCTCTGTGTCTCTGTGGTGAAACTTTCCTCGCATAATTGCCCTAAACGCGGTCGGGCGCGCAGCGCCGTATGAGTTGTTCCAGAAGCTCCACAGAGAGGTCGATCTCCTCCTCGCTCATCTCGAAGCAGGGCGCGAGCGTGAAGACGTTCTTGTAGTAACCGCCCACGTCGAGCACGAGCCCCATCCTTCGGCCGCGCGCGTCGAGGTCGCCCCTCATGCCCTCGGCGAAGATGCGGTCGGTCAGCTCGCGGTCGGGCGTGAAGCCATCCGCCTGACAAATCTCGATGCGCAGCGCCATGCCCATCCCGTCCGTGTCGCCAACGACCTTCGGGTAGAGACGCTGCAAGTCCCTGATGCGTTCGAGGAAGTACGCGCCCTTGCGGTTCGTTAACTCCTCGTAGTTCTCCTCCTCCATCATGCGCACGGCTTCGAGCGCGACGGCCGTGCCGAGCGTGTTCGAGGAGAAGGTCGAGTGCGTCGAGCCGGGCGGGAAGACCTCGGGCGCGATCAACTCCTCGCGCGCCCAGACGCCGGAGAGCGGGTTGAGCCCGTTCGTCAGCGCCTTGCCGAAGACGATGATGTCGGGCTCGACCTCGAAGTTCTCGATGGCCCAGAACTTCCCGGCGCGGTAGAAGCCCATCTGAATTTCGTCGTCCACCATCAGGATGTTGCGCTCGTCGAGCACCTTCTTCAGAGCCTTGAAATAACCTTGCGGCGGGATGACGTAGCCGCCCGTGCCCTGTATCGCCTCGACGTAGAAGGCCGCGAACTCCGACTCGCCGGCCTTCGGGTCCCAGAACGAGTTGTACTCGGTGTCGAAGTTGCGCTCGAACTCCTTGACGCAGTAGAGCCCGCAGTCCTCCTTCCGCTTGCCGTAGGGGCAGCGGAAGCAGTAGGGGAAGGGGACGAAGTGCGCGCGGTCGGAGAAGTGGCCGAAGCGGCGGCGGTAGCGGTAGCTCGAAGTGATGGCCGAGGCACCGAGGGTGCGGCCGTGGTAGCCGCCCTGGAAGGCGAAGACGAGGTTCTTGCCCTTCGCGTTGCGCACTATCTTCAGAGAGTCCTCGATGGCCTGCGCGCCGCCGACGTTGAAGTGTACGCGCCCCGAAAGGCCGAACTTCGACTCGTTGAGGCGGCCGATGAGCGCCGCCAGTTCGACCTTCTCGGCGTGCAGGTACTGGCAGGCGAGCTGCGGCAGACGGTCAACCTGCGCCTTGAGGGCCGCGCCGAGGCGCGGGTTGGCGTAGCCGAAGCTGGCGGCCGAGTACCACATCTGCAAGTCGAGGTACGCGACGCCCTCGCGGTCGTAGAGGTAGTTGCCCTCGCAGCGCTCGAAGAACTTCGGCGGGTCGAGGTAATGCACCGTGTCGCCCCAGGAGCAGTACTTGCGCTCTAGCTCAAGCAACTCCCGCTCGTCCGTCACGCGCCCCAGTTGTACCGGCTCGCTGATCTCTGTGCTCATAGTTTCGCGGGCGACCTCAGCGCCCTCCACGTTTCTTCAAAGTTCCTTCACACGTCGGCGTGCGAGAACGTGCGCACGACTTCCGGCACGCCCCAGCGCAGAAGCTCGTCCAGATAGGCCGCGACCTCCGCGAGCCCTTCGTACCTGACGTGCTCGATTCCGCGCTCGCGGCAGTGTGCGGCCAGCGTGCCTTTCGCGAAGACGAGGTCTGCCGCCTCCGCCGCGTAACGGTCAGAGAGGCCGTCGCCGACGAAGACGGACAGACGGCCGCCGCCGTTCAGCGCCGCCATCACCGAAGGCTTGCACGTCGCGCAGCCGTGAACGCACCCGCGGCGCGGGTTCGGGAAGCCGGTGCGCCAGCGCCTGCCTTCCGGCTCCAGGTGGCTCGCGATGACGCGCAGGCGTTCGAGCCTCGGGCCGAGCCGGAGGCTCGGGCGGGCGAGTATGCGGCGGATGCAGTAGTCGAAGCCGTCACTCACGACGTAGACGGGCACCCCGGCTGCCGCGCACGTGTCGAGCAGGAGCGCGAAGCCCTCGTCAACTTCCACGGAGTCGAGCAGCTCGTTCAGTTCGTAGCGCGACGCGCGGACGAGCGCCATCTGCGCCCGCAGGCACGCGCGCGAGCCTATGCGGCCCGCGCGCCATTGCTCCTCGACGTCGAGCCAGCGCCGGTCTGCGTACGCGTCGAGGATCGCGTCCACGGCGTCGCGCCCGGTGATGGTTCCGTCGAAGTCGAGAAAAAATATCGGCCGTTCAAGCGGCGCCGTAGTCGTCAACTTATTTCCCCTCCCCCGGTTCGTCCGCGAGCAACTCGGAGAGCGGCGCGACGACCAAGCTTCGCCCGCGCAGCCCTTCGACGATTAAAGGGAGCGCGGCCACCGTCTCGCGCCTGTCGCGCCGGCCGTCGCTGTCCCCGTCGTGCAGCAGGATGATGGAGCCGGCGCGCGCGCCCCCGAGCACCGCACGCGCGATCTCGGGCGCGCGCCTGCGCGTCCAGTCGAACCCGGCCACGTCCCACTGCACCGTCCGCAGGCCGAGCCTTCGCGCTGTGGCGAAGTACGCAGGCGTCCTCACGCCGCAGGGCGGGCGCGCGAGGCGCGGGCGCACTCCCGTCACCTCTTCAATCACCGCCTGCGCGCGCTCCAACTGCCGGCGCGTCTCGCGTCCCGTGCGGTAGAGGTAGATCGGGTGCGAGTAGGAGTGGTTGCCGATTTCGTGCCCGCGCTCCGCGACCATGCGCGCCACGCGCGGCAGGCGCTCGACCCGGCTGCCGATCATGAAGAAGGCCGCGCGCAGGTTCAGACGGTCGAGCACGTCCAGCACGCGCTCCGTGTCTTCCGAAGGGCCGTCGTCGAAGGTGAGTGCTGCCGCGTGCGTGTCGCGCCGCCCGCGCCAGTCGGTCGCCCCGAGCCACTGCGAGCGCACGGCGTAGGTCGCGTAATAGGCGCACGAAGCGCCCGCGGCCAGGGCGGCCGCGCCCGCGATAAACGGCGGTGTGGAGGGGTCGAACATAAAGGCTCAGCGGTGCCCCAGCGCCAACTCCGCTTCGGCGTCGGCCGGCGCGTAGCGGTCTGTAAACCACTCGACGGTTCTCCTCATGCCGGTCTCGAAATCTACGCGCGGCTCCCACTCCAGTTCGCGCCGGGCCTTCGAGGCCGAGACCTCCTTGCCGCCGTAGTCGCCGGGCCGCGCGGGCGCGTGCTCTACATGGACGCGGCCGCCGCCGAGCACACGGTCAATCGTCCGGGCTATCTCTGTGATTGAAATCTTCTCCGCCCCTTCGAGGTTGTAGACCTGATTCTCGGCGCGCGCGCTCATCGCGAGGACGTGCGCGCGGGCGAGGTCTTCGACGTAGACGTAGTTGCGGTACTGGCTGCCGTCGCCCTCGATGCGAATGGGCTCGCCGCGCAGCGCCTTGCGGATGAAGATGGGGATGACCAACTCCTCGCGCATGCGCGGGCCGTAGGGGATGCCGTAGCGCAGGATGGTGAAGGGCTGGCGGTAGAGCTGCCAGTAGTTGTGAATGATCATCTCGGAGGCGATCTTGCTGCTCGTGTAGATGTGGCCCGCGTCGGGCAGGTGGAAGGGCTCGTCCTCGTCGAGCGGGCCTCCGCCGCGGGTGCCCGTGTAGACCCAGACGGTGCTGGCGAAGAAGACTCGGCGCGCGCCGTTCAGACGCGCCGCTTCGAGCACGTTGGCCGTACCCGTGACGTTCAACTCGACGGTGTAGACGGGGTACTTGTGGGCGTGGTTCACGTTCGAGACCGCCGCGAGGTGGAAGACGTACTCGCACCCGCGCGTCGCCTGTATGAGCGAGGAGAGGTTCAGGATATCCACGTCCTCGAACTGCACGTCGGGGCGGTGCGGGCGGACGCGGTGGTCGATGGCGACGACCTCCGCGCCGACCTCGACGAGCTGGTCGATGACGTGCGAGGCGATGAAACCGGAGCCGCCTGTGACGGCAATCTTCATACTCTGCTCCTTTCGCGAAGCGCGGCCTTCTTGACCTCTGCGCCCTCCGACAAACGACCGAGCGCGCCGGCCAGCGAGGAGACGACGTAGCGCGCCTCCTCGTCCGTCATGTTCGCGTAGACGGGAAGACAGACGTGGCGCGCGCAGATGTCTTCGGCCTCGGGAAACGCGCCCGCGGCGTAAGGCGCGAAGACGGGCTGGAGGTGGCAGGGCTGCTCGTAGACCTCGCCGCTCAGGCCGACGCCGTACTCCTCGCGTAAGACCTGCTTGAGTGCCTTGCGGTCAATGCCGGGGCCGAGCAGCGCGATGTACTTGTAATAGTTCGAGCGGCAGCCCTCGGGAAGTAGAAGCGGGGTGATGCCTTCGACGCCGCGTAGCCCTTCGTCGTACACGCGCGCGACCCTTTGGCGCGCGGCGACGAAATCTTCGAGGCGTGCGAGCTGAGAGCGGCCGATGATGGCGTGCGGCTCGCTCATCCTCCAGTTGTAGCCCATGCGCGTGTGCGCGTTCGTGTGGAAGTCCGCCTTGCCCTGGTCGCGGTAGACCACCGCCTCGTCGCGCAGCCTCTCGTCGTTGGTCACGATCATGCCGCCCTCCGCGCTCGTCATGACCTTCGTCGGGTAGAAGGAGAAGGAGGCCGCGTCGCCGAACGTGCCCGCCGCCCGCCCGCCGAAGCCGCACCCCTGCGCGTGCGCCGCGTCCTCGAAGAGGAAGAGGCCGCGCGCCTTGCAGAAGTCACGTATGGCGTACATCTCGGGCGTCACAATGCCCGCGATGTGGACGACGATGACGCCCGCCGTCTCCGGCGTGAGCCGTCTCTTCAAAGCTTCGAGGCTCACGGAGAAGGTCGAGGGGTCTGCATCCACGAAGCGCGGGCGGCCGCCCGCGTGGACGACGGCCGCGGGCGTGGCGAAGAAGGTGTTGGTCGGGACGAGCACGTCGCGGCCCTCGACGCCGAAGACGCGCAGCGCAATCTCTATGGAACTCGTGCCGCTGTTGACCGCGACGGCGTGGCTCGAGCCGGTCGCAGCGGCGAACTCCTCCTCGAACGCCCTGACGTGCCGGCCGAGGGTCAACTGGCCTGTGGCTAACGCCTCGTCGATGTGCCCGAGGATGGCCTTGCGGTCTTCCTCCGGGAAGAAGACTTTGGCCGGGGGTATTCTGAGAGCCACCGTTTCTCCTTTCGTTCCCCTTGAAATTTCAGACGACCGCCGCGTCGAGGCACGCTTCGTCGCGGGCGGGGAGGTCGCCCCCGCGGGGGTTAAGCCCGCGCGCGTCCGACTCGGCGGCGAGCCAGCGCGCGATGCGCAGCGCGGCGTCCGGCCTCCTTCTCTGCCGCGCTCGCTCGCGCATCGCTTCGAGCGCACGCGGCGTCGAGAGCAGGCGCGCGACCTCCGAGACGGCCTCGTCCGTCGTCCTGACGGCGCGGCCCGTCCCCCACTCTTCAAGCAGGCGGTACTGCACGCGCTCCGCCCCCGGCGGCGGCTCCGCGGCGACGATGGGCAACTCGACGGCCAGCGCCTCGTTGAACATGCTGCCGAGCTTCGAGACCATCACGTCCGCGGCCGCCATCAACTGCGGCACGCGGTCAGTCCAGCCGAGTACGCGCAGGCGCGCGCCGCTGTCGCCCTTCAACAGACGCTCGCAGCGCGCCTTGAGCCTCGCGTTGTTGCCGGCCAGGACGACGACCTGTGGCGCGTGCTCTCTCAGTGCGAGCAGGCGCGCGGCCGTCTCCTCAATCCGCCCCATCCCTTCGCCGCCCCCCGCGACGATGACGAGCGGTAGGCACGCGTCCAGCCCGAGCCATTCGCAGACCGCCTCGCGCTCTGCCTCACGCCCGCGCAGGTTCGAGAACCCCGTGCGCAGCGGCACGCCCCACGAGACGACGCGGGCCGCGTCCGCGCCGTGCGAGATGAGCTGGCGGCCGACCTCGTCGCTCACGAAGCAGTAAAGGTCAACTTCGGGCTGCACCCACGCGCGGTCTGCGTCGGGGTCGTCGTTGACGGCGACGAGCGGCACGCCCGGCGCGAAGTCGCGCTTGACGAGCGAGGCAATCTCGCAGCAGCCGACCTCGGTCGCGACGAGCGCGCCGGGGCGCACGCGGCGCGCGAGTTCGAACAGGCGGCGCAAGCCCCGACGGTAGTACCACTCGGGGCTCGTGTGCTCCTGCCCCTTCTGATAGCGGTCTATGCGATCCCACAGCGCGGGCGCGTGCTTGACCAGCCACAGGTAGGCCGTGACGTGCGTGAAGCGCGCGAACGGACTCATGTAGTCGGCAACGTCCGCCACGATGACGGGCGTCGTCGGCCGCGTGGCGCGGACGGCCGCGGCGAGCCCCTGTGCGACGCCGATGTGCCCCGCGCCGTTGGCGATGGTCAGGATGAGCACGGGCCTTTCGGCCCCGGCCGACACCGACGCGTGCGATGGCGCTGTCGGCGGCCCGCCGTCCTGTGCGAGAGACCGCTTCATACAGCCCACCTCGCCGCGGCGGCCCGCGCACGCGCGCTCACGCCTCCCGTTTTGCACGCGTTCATAGCGTGGTCGTTTAAGACGAGGCGCGCGATGTCGGCCGCGGCGTCCGGCTTTGAAATCTGTCCGGCCCGCTCCGACATGAGTCGCAACGCCCCTTTATCACGCAAGAGAGAGTGTGCGGCGTTTGCCGCGGCTTCGGGGGTGTCGGCGATGACGGCGGCGCCGGCCTCGGCCACGCGCTCGGCGTTGCGCCTCTCGGGGCCGGGTATCGCGTCAAAGAAGACCGCGGGGAGCGCGCAGAGGGCGGCCTCGGCCGTCGTCAACCCGCCGGGCTTTGTGACGAGCGCCGAAGCGGCTTGCATTAGCGCGGGCACGTCCTCGGCCCAGCCGAGCACGCGCAAGGTAGCGGGCGGCTCGGCCTTGAGCCGCCCGAGCCTTCGCTGCGCACGCCGGTCGCGCCCGGTGATGGCGACGGCGTGCAAGGGCGTGCCGGCGCGGCACAGGTACGACGCGACCACGTCCATGCGCGTCGGCCCCATACCGCCGCCCATGAGCAGCACGACGGGCGCGTCGTTGTGTATGCCGTGACGGCGGCGAGTCTCCCGCGCATCGTGACGTTCGTGAAAGGCGGTGTCGGTCGGGATACCGCAGACCGTGACGCGTTCCGGCGGAGCACCCCACGCGCGCAACTGTTCGCGCACTCCCTCGTCGGCCACGGCGTAGGCGTCGACCTCCCGCTTGACCCACACGGGCTCGGCCTCGTGGTCTGTGATGACGCTGACCAGGCGTGCGCCGGTCACTGCTTCACGCTTGGCGAGGGCCGCCAACTCGCACGCCGCGACTTCGCACGCGACGATTGTCTCCGGACGAAACTCTTCGATTAACCTGAAGACGTGCGCGCAGCCCCGACGGAAAGCCCAGCCGGGCGCGGTCGCGGTGTCGCCGCGCGCGACCCGCGCCGCGAAGAAGTGCCCCCACAAAGACGGCGCGTAACGCACCATCGCCCAGTATGGCCACACGTAGAAGGCCCGGAACATAAGGCGCGAGCCTTCGAGCGCGTCGCACACTCGCACGTCCGCGCGCGGCTCCCGCCGACTCAACTCGCGCGCGACCGCCTGCGCCGCGCGCACGTGGCCCGAGCCGAAGGAGAGCGTGAGGACGAGTATGCGAGGCGACTTTCGCATGCTGCTCTCTAGTCCTCCCTCCACTTCATAAGCCTGAGCCCGAGGGCGAGCGTCGCGGCGGCGGTGAGCGCGAGCGCCAAAGCCTCGCCGTAAACCTCGTGGCCGCCCGAGAGCGCCGTGCGCACGGCGCTCGCCGCGAACGTCGTCGGCAGCCAGCGTGAGACCGCACCGAGCCAGCCGGGCATCGCCTCCGGCGCGTAGTAGACCGGCGCGAGGAAGACGAGCCCCGCGCCCAGGGCGTCGGTCATCAAAGACCCTTCGGTGAAGCTGCGCGCGCGCGCGGCCACGACCGCGCCGAGTCCGCACAGGCAAAGAATCGTCAGCACGACGACGAGCGCCAGCGGCACGATGCTCGGGCGCACGGGCACGCCGGCCCAGCGCCCCACGGCGAGCAGCGCCGCCGTCGAGAGCGCCCCCTGCGCGAGCGCGAAGCCGAGGAAGCCGAAGACGTAGGAGGAGCGCGCGAGCGGCAGCGTTGCGAACAGCTTCAGACGTCCCGTGAAGCGGTTCTCAAGCATCAGGTAGCCGAGCCAACTGATTGAGGTCAGCGACAGCGAGAAGACTATCGAGCCGGCGAGGAAGCGCAGGCGCGCCTCGCCCGTAGCTGCGCCCGCGCCCCCCACCGCCCCGGCGAAGAGATACATCGCCGAGGGAAAGACGACCGCCGCGAGCAGGAACGGCCCCGCCTCGCCGCGCATGTTGGCGAGCTGTATGCGGAAGACGCAGGTGATCTCGTTCAGACGCCGCATGCGACCTCTTCACTCGCCTCTTCGGTCGCGCGCTGCCCGGTCAGCGCGAAGTAAACGTCTTCGAGCGAGGCGCGCGCCACCGTGTACTCCGAGAGCCCTTCCTCCTGGACGTGCCCGCGCGCCTCCGCGAAGCTCTCGAAGTAGAGCGAGCGCGTCTCGCCCTCCGGGTCAAAGGGGTCGCGGTAGCTGACGCGGTAGCTCCGCTCCAATCGGCCCAGCAACTCTTCGAGCGTGCCGAAGGCGACCAGACGCCCATCGAGGATGACGGCGACGCGGTCGCTCAAACGCTCGGCCTCTTCTATGTAGTGGGTCGAGAGGATGACGGCCGCGCCGCGCGAGGCCGCGCGCCGTATCACGTCCCACACGGCGCGGCGCGAAGCCGGGTCGAGCCCCGTCGTCGGCTCGTCGAGGACGAGCAGCGGCGGGCGGCCCAGGAGCGCGAGGCCCAAGAGCACGCGTCGCCGCTGTCCGCCGGAGAGGTCGCCGACCCTTTTCCCCGATTCGGGCGCGAGCCCGAGTTCCTCGGCCACCTCCCGCGACGCCGCGCGCGCCTCGGCCTTCGACAGACCCTTGAGGCGCGCGAACAACTCAAGGTGCTCGCGCACCTTCAACTGCTCGAAGAGTCCGGCCTCCTGCGGCGTTACGCCCATCAGGCGTTTCGCGCGCAGCGGCGCGGCGACGGCGTCCACGCCGAAGACTTCGACGCCCCCCTCGGTCGGGCGAAGCTCCGTCGTGACCTGCCGCAGGAACGTCGTCTTGCCCGCGCCGTTAGGCCCGAGCACCGAGACCACCTCGCCCGCGTTCACCTCCAGATCAATGCCGCGGTTGGCCTCTACTCCCCCGCGGTAACGCTTGACGAGGCCGCGCGCCCTGAGCGCAGGAGCGCGCGCGTCCGAGGCGGCGCACGCCCCAACGCCACGCCGCCCGCGGCCGTCAACCGTCTGTGTCGAACGCCAACTCATCCTGTAAAATTTTCGCCTGCCGATGAGGCCGCGCGGCGCGGTTCAGCCTGCGCGCATGAAGTCGAGCGCGGAACGTATAGCCGTCAAGGGGCTGTTACGGTACGCGGAGACTTCGTAGGGGCAGCCGATCTTGCAGCCCTTGCAGAAGTCCCACATCCGCGGCGACTGCTCCACAATCTTGCGCACCTCGGGCGAGTCGTAGATTTCGCGCAGCGACATCTCGGGCGCGCCGCGGTGCAGCGAGACGAAGGCGCACGGGAACTGTATCGAGCCGTCCGGCCGCATGTTGACGAGGTGCGAGGCCGAGCGGCAGGGGAACTTCTCGCCGAAGCCGTCGTCGCGGTAGAACTTGTAGTAGTCCGTGTAGAAGCGCACGCACTTGTGCCTCTTACGAAGTTCGAGCACGAAGGCCGCCACGCGGTCGAGTTCTTCGCGCCGCATCTCCACGTCCTCGGTCTTCCAAGTCGTCCGGACGACGTTGTGCACGGCCTCGGTGTGTAGAAGGAAGCCGCGCTCCTCGCAGTATTCGGCGAGCGCCGGGAGGTCTTCGAGGTTGTCGAGGTCGACGGCGGCGTTTATCTGGACGGTGTTGTGTTCGAGTTCGCCCGCGACGTGGTCGAGCGCCGCGAGGATTGTGGGCAGGCCGTCGATCCCGCGCCGACGCGCGAACTTCTCCCGGTCGAGCGTGTCCACGGAGACTTCGAGCTGGTCTAATTGGACGCACGAACGCGCGTACTTCTTGAGCGCCAGTCCGTTCGTCGGCATCGAGGTGTAGAAGCCCTTGCGCGCGGCGTACTCGATATAGTCGGGCACGTTCGGGTTCATCAGGGGCTCGCCGCCCGAGAAGCTCCAGGCGAAGACGCCGAACTCCGCCGCCTCGTCCATGCGCGCGAAGACGCGCTCGCGCACGGCGCGCTCTTCGGGCTGCTGGTTCTGCCAGATGGCGCAGTAACCGCACTTCATGTTGCAGTGGAGCGTCGTCTCGAACATCACCATGAAGGGACGGTTGAAGCCGTGCCGCAACTGGCGTAGGGCGTTCTTGAGCATCAGGCTCTTCTTCAACGGGCCACTTCCTCTGCGTTCGTCGGCGCGGTTTCGGGAGACTGGCAGGACGCACTTCGTGGGCGCGGGCGGCAGGGTACGAAACGGAACATGAACAGAAGATAAACGGCGGGCCGCTGTCTTCTCGCGTAACCGTGGGGCCTAACGTTACGTCTTCAGGGTTGATGGGCGGCGGGCGTTTGAGTGACGGCCTACGGCGGCCGCGCGATTTATTTTGCGTTCATCTGCCGGGGCGTAATATCCGCAATCCTCCCGCGCCTCGCTATAATGGCCGACACGAAGGGGCGAACGGTTTTGCGCATTCTGCTGGTCGAGGACGAGCCGAGCGCGGCGCGCATGATGGCGAAGGGGCTGCGCGAGCAGACCTACGCCGTGGACGTGGCGCAGGACGGCGACGGCGCGCTCTACCAGGCGGGCATCAACGACTACGACCTCATCATCTTGGACATCATGCTGCCGGGTAAAGACGGCTTCGAGGTCTGCCGCGAGCTGCGGGCCTCGGGCTCCTCAGTCCCCATCCTCATGCTGACGGCGCGCGACACGATAGACGACCGCGTCGAGGGGCTCGACACCGGCGCGGACGACTACCTGACGAAGCCCTTCGACTTCCGCGAACTGCTCGCGCACATGCGCGCGCTGCTGCGGCGCGGGCAGGCGCTCACGCCGGACGTGATACGCGTGGACAGCCTCGAAATAGACACGAGGACGCGGCGGGTCGCGCGCGGAGGGCGCGGCGTCAACCTGACGGCGAAGGAGTACGCGCTGCTCGAATATCTCGCGCGCCGGGCGGGCGAGGTCGTCTCGCGCGGCGACATAGCCGAGCACGTCTGGGACGAGAACTTCGACCTCTTCTCCAACCTCATAGAGGTATACGTGCAGCGCCTGCGCCGCAAGGTGGATGACGGCTTCGCGACGAAGTTGCTGCACACGCGGCGCGGGGCCGGGTACGTCCTCGCGCCGGGGGGGCCGGAACTCGATGCTTGACTCCGTTCGAGTGCGGCTGACGCTCTGGTACGTCGGCGTGCTGGCGCTGGTGCTGGTCGGCTTCAGCGTCGCCCTCTACGCGCTGGTGTCGCGCAGCCTCTACGAAGACCTCGACGACAACCTGCGGCTCTCGCTTGAGACCGTGGCCGTCAAGCTCGTGCGCGAGATGGGCGAGGGGAGACCCGAGCGGCAGGCGGCGCTCGACGCCGTCAACGAACTCTCGACGCGCGAGGCCGCCGCGGTCTTCAACGCGTCGGGCGACCTCGTCGCCGAGCAGCCCGCGCAAGGCGGAGTGCACGCCCGCCCCCCCGCGGCCGAATCTCTACAGGCCGACGACATTCACCTCGAAACCGAGACGCGGCAGGCGGGAGGCGACGAGGTCGACCGACGCGTCGCCTCGCAGCGCGTACAGGTCTCGGCGCAGGCCGGCGCTTACGTGCTCGTCGTGAGCGCCTCCTTCGAGCCGGTGACTGACAAGCTGGCCGACGTACGCGAGATGCTCTACGTGATAGTGCCGGCCGCGCTCCTGCTCTCGGGACTGGGCGGCTGGTTCCTCGCGCGCAGGAGCCTCTCGTCGGTGGTGGCGATGTCCGAGCGGGCGCGACGCATCGGCGCGGAGAACCTCGAACAGCGGCTGCCCGTCGGGAACCCGCGCGACGAGCTGGGGCGGCTCGCCGCGACCTTCAACGAGCTGCTCGCGCGCCTCAACGAGTCGTTCACGCACCAGCGCCGCTTCATGGCCGACGCCTCGCACGAGCTGCGCACGCCGCTGTCGGTCATGAGGACGGCGACCGACGTGACGCTCGAACGCGACGGGCGGACGGAGGGCGAGTATCGCGACGCGCTGAAGATCATCGACGAGCAGGCCCGACGCCTCTCGCGCATCGTCGAGGACATGTTCACGCTGGCGCGCGCCGACGTGGGGCAGCAGGGGCTGCGGCCGTGCGACTTCTATCTGGACGAGCTGGTCATGGAGGCGGCGCGCGCGGCCGGCGTGCTGGCCGCGCGCAAGGGCGTCAGCGTCACGGTCGCCCCGGCCCAGGAGACGCCTTTCCACGGCGACGAAGGGCTGCTGCGGCAGATGCTCCTCAACCTGCTCGACAACGCCGTCAAGCACACGCCCGGCGGCGGGTCGGTGCGCGTCGTGCTCGCGCGCTCCGACGAGGGTTTGAACATCACGGTGAGCGACACGGGTACGGGTATCCCCGAGGAGGCGCAGCCGCGCATCTTCGAGAGGTTCTACCGGGTGGATAAGGCGCGCTCGCGCGCCGCGGCGACACAGGCCGGCGGCAGCGGGGCCGGGCTCGGCCTCTCCATCGCGCGCTGGATCGCCGAGGCGCATGGCGGCAGCCTCGAGCTGCGGCCTTCCGAGTCCGCCGGCAGCACCTTCGTCGCCTCCCTCCCTTCGACGTAACGGGAACGATTCTGTTGCAGGAATCGCCTCTCTATGGCACTGTCGCAACGCGTCCAAAATCATCGTCAGGATCGGCGTATTGACTTCCAGAAAATTTCTGTGGCTCGTCATCCTGTGTGCGGCTTCGACGGTCACAGTCTACGGACAAAGCTCGGCCGCGACGGCCGCCATCGGCGGCTCGGTACGTGACGCGGCGGGGCAGGCGATACCGGACGTCGTCGTCACCCTGCGGGAACTCACCACAAACCAAACCAGGCAGGCGACGAGCGACGCCGAAGGCGCTTACCGCATCGGCGTGCTGCCCGTCGGCACTTATGAGGTGCGCGCCGAAGGAGCGGGCTTCGCGTCCTACGTCAACCCGCAGGTGACGCTCGCCGTCGGGAGCACCACGACCCTCGACATCACGCTCTCACCCGCCGGCGTAAGCGCAGAGGTCACCGTCACAGACCGCCCCGCGGCGATTGACCCGACGCAGACCGCCTCGACGATTTCGATTGACCCGGAGCGCATCGAGGAACTGCCGGTCAACAGCCGCAACTACCTTGAGTTCACGCTGCTCGCGCCGGGCGTCGCGCCCTCAAACCGCCAGACGGGCGGCGTCACGGGTGCGTCTTCAGGCGCACCGCTCGCCGACAGCGGCTTCACCTTCGGCGGCCTGCGCCCGCGTAGTAACTCGATCTCGATTGACGGCCTCGACAACACGGACGAGACGACGGGCGCGGCGCGCGTGGCGCTCTCGCCGGAGATCGTGCGCGAGTTCCAGATCGTCAACAACGGGCTCTCCGCGGAGTTCGGCGGCGCCGGCGGCGGCGCTATAAATGTCGTCACCAGGACGGGCGAGAACGAGTGGCACGGCGACGTGGTTACCTTCTTCCAGCACGAAAGGTTCAACGCGCGAGAGCCTTACAGCGACCCTCCGCCCGCGAGCCGCCTGCGCCTGCGCCGCTACCGCCCGGGCGGCGCGCTCGGCGGCCCAATCGAGCGTGACCGGCTCTTCTTCTACGTCGCCGGAGAGCAGGAGCACATGACGGGTGAGGACGAGGCGGAGACGAGCCGCGCCGCGGTGACACGCGTCAACTCTTTGCTCGCCTCCGGCTTCGCACAACGCCTGCCGGTGCGTTCACTGACCAGGCGGCGTTTCCCTGTCGGGGCGGACGAGACGGAAGCGGCTGGCAAGCTGACTTACCTCGCCGGCTCGCGCCACACGCTGAACTTCCGCTTCGCCTTCACCAACGCGCGTGCTCGCGCTGACGCCTTCAACGCCGACACGCTGAGTGACCCGACGGCGCGGGGCAGCAGCTACACGAAGGACTATCAGTTGACCGGCTCGGCCATCTCCGTTCTGTCTGCCCGGCTCGTCAACGACTTTCGAGCGCAGGTCAGTTCGCGCCGCGCCGTCACGCGCGCCGGCGACACTCAGGGGCCGGGCGTCGAGATAGTTGGCATTGTTCGTTTCGGTCGCTCCTACGACGCCGACACGACGCGGCACGAGACGCGTGAGCAGTTCGTTGACAACATCTCCCTGTCTCGCGGGCGTAGCGAGTGGAAGGTCGGCGCGACGGTTAATCATGTGTCGCTTAATGACGACGCGCGTGACGGCTTCGGCGGCATCTTCATCTTCCGCACGCTCGACGATTTCGCAGGAGGGCGTCCCGCGCTCTGGCGGCAAGCCTTCGGCGATTCGCGCACGCGGTTCGGCGTGACCAGCTTCGGCGGGTTTCTGCAAGACCAGTGGCGGGCAACCTCACACCTGACGCTCAACCTCGGAGCGCGCTACGACGTGGAGCGCCTGCCCCCGCCTTTCCGCACCGACAAAAATAATTTCAGCCCGCGCCTCGGTCTCGCCTGGTCGCCGTCGAACGAGTGGGTCGTGCGTGGGGGCTTCGGTCTCTACTACGACCGGCTGCCGCTCGCCTTCCTCAACCGCGCGGTTCAGAAGGACGGCACGCAAGCCGTCGAGCAGGTCGCCACCGACGCGGATGCCGTCACGGTCTTCGCGGCGACGGGCGGCGGACGTGCGGCAGAGGTTTGTTCTCAGCGCGCTGTTCGATCTGCCCTTCGGGGACGACGCGGAGGATAAGAACAAGGGTGAAGAATATGAGAGTCTAATCGGAGCAATCTTAGGTCACGTCGAGATTGCCCCCGTCGTGACCCTGAGCAGCGGGCGTCCCGTTAATGCCCTCACGGGCGCGGACGAGGAGCACGGCTGCGCCTACCCCCTCGCGTCGCGCCCGCTCGGTTTAAGACGCAACGCCCTACACACGCCGGGCTTCTTTAATGTCGATCTGCGCGCGCTGAAGTATTTTCCGTTCGGGGAGAAGCGGAGGCTCGACCTCGTGGTCGAATCTTTCAACCTGCTGAATCACCCCAACGCCGTCTCGATAAATCCGTTCTACGGGTCGGGCGCGACGCCGCTGCCGACGTTCGCGGCGCCGACGGCTTTCGCGCCGCCGCGGCAAGTCCGGCTCTCAATCGATTTTGAGTTTTAGAAGGGCCGGGGCTATAAGTAGCTGCCGGCTAAGCATGACGCCGGAGTGACGTTCTCTACCTTCCGAGGGGGCTGAGTTATGAGTAGTAGACGGCAGACTTTCGGGCGCGGGGTTCGCGCCCTGCTTCTTCTCACCGCGGTACTGGCCGGCGCGGCCGGCGCGTCGGCACAGAGTCCGTCGCCGAGCCCGTCGCCCACCCCGCAAGCGTCGCCCACGCCTTCCCTTGAAAAACGCTTCTTCAAAAACATCGTGCGAGACCAGGGGGCGATCTGGACATCGCCGTTTCACCTGGGCCGGGATGACGCGAAGTGGGCCGTCCCGCTCGGCCTCTCGATGGCCGCCTTGCTCGCCACCGATCAGGAGACGGGCGAGTTCGGCAGCAACCGAACTCGCGCCTCGGTCAGTAGGGACGTAAGCCTCGCGGGCAGCACTTACGGCACGGCGGGTGTCGCCGCCGCCTTCTACCTGGCCGGTCGTGCGACGGGGAACGCGCGCGCGCGCGAAACGGGCCTCCTCGGGGCCGAGGCGCTCATCGACGGCGGGGTGGTCTTCTCCGTGCTGAAGAACGTTTCGCAAAGGCAACGCCCCGGCCACGACGAAGGGCAGGGCGAGTTCTTCGACGGGGGGCATTCATTCCCGTCGGGACACGCGACCGGCGCGTGGGCGCTCGCCACGGTCGTCGCCAACGAATACAGAAACCATCGCCTCGTGCAGGTGGGCGCTTACGGGCTCGCCACGGCGGTCAGCATCTCGCGCTTCACGGGCCGCAATCACTTCCTCGGCGACGTGCTGGTCGGGAGCGCCATCGGCTACGGCGTCGGGCGCTACGTCTACCGCACGCACCACGACCAGAGTCTCGACTCAGGCGACGGGCAGACGGCACAGCACACGCGGTCGAGGCTTCTTCCCTTCGTAGCTCCGCAGTACAGCCGGGGCACGCGTACCTACGGGATGACGCTCGCATGGGACTTTTAATAGCAGCCCCGTAAGCTGCCGACTCGGCGTGCTATGCTCTCCTCACGATGCGCCCTACGGCCGACCTGAACTCTGACGAATCTACGGCCAGCGACCCCAAACTCAACCCGGACGTCGAGGCGTTCGCGGGGATCGCGCGGCGGTATTGCGCGTGGGCGGAAGGCCCTTCCGGCGAGCCGGAGTTGGAGGGATGAGCGTGTCGCCGAAGAAGACCCGGAGGTACGGCAGTGGGCGCTGCCGCGTCAGGAGAGACCAGGTGATTCAGAACCGACGCGCCAGCCCCACCCTCCGCGTCCTGTGTGCGTTGGCGGTCGCCTTCGCCTCGGGGTTCGGGACGGCCGCGGCGCAAGCCCCCGAGCCGAAGACGGTCGCGGATTTTTTCCTCCTGGTTCCCGAACGCTACATGTTGGGCTACGACCTCCGCTTCCGCGAGGAGATGCTGCGCGGCGAACACAGGGGCGTGGTCGTCGACATCGAGAACGGGTACATCTCGTACGACGCCTCCGACAACCCGACCGGGTTCGAGTTCGCCATCTTCAGGAAGAATAACGGCAGGTACATCGTCGCCTACAGCAACGGCGTCAGCGACAACTTCGACGATGACGATTACACGTTCCTCCTGCTGAGTTACGAGGGCGGGAGGTGGCGCGACGTGACGAAGGAGTTGCTCCCCGTGCCGTACAACAAGAAGCACGGCTACATGCTCCCGCGGCGGGGAAGGGACGTCAGGGTGTTGGACGACAAAGGGCGCAAGTTCTACACACTGACGTGGAGAAATGACCGGTTCCATCTCAAGCGGACGGCCCGCAGATGATCGGAACGCCGAGACCCGCCGCCTGTCATGTACCTTCGGAGATGTTGCCGGGCGTGAGACCGCCTTTGAGCTAAAGCGTCATCATGTCTTCGTTCTTCGGCCACAGCCTCGCCGCTTACGCGCTCGCTTCCGCCACGCAAGATGGCAGGGGGCCTGCGACACGGAAGTTCGTCTGGGCCGGGTGGTTGATAGTGCTCGCCTCCGCGCCCGACATCGATTACCTCATCCCGGCCCTCAACTCGCGGGCGCACAACGGGCTCAGGATCACGCACTCGGTCGCCTTCAGCCTCGCCCTGCCGCTCTGCACCGTCGCCGCGCTCTACCTGACGGGCCGCTGCCGCCCGCGACTCAAGACCTTGAGCGCCTGCGCGGCGCTGGCCGGGCTGTCGCACCTGGTCTTAGATTTCTTAGTGGGCGTGACGCCCCTGCCGCTGCTCTGGCCGTTCGGCGGGGCCGCCTTCACCTCCCCCTTTGGCATCCTCCCGAGCGCGGGCGGAGTCCGGCTCTCGAACTACTACTTCTACCGGAACCTGTTAATCGAGATGGGAGTCCTGGCGCCGACGCTCTACGTGGCGCGGGGAGTATACTGTGGGGCGGCCGGCGTCCGGAGCAGGGCGAGGGTCATCGTGCTGTTGGTGATCGCCGGGTGTTTTATCGCGTGGTCATTAAGTTTGAGCAGGTGAGCGGCGGCGCGTGACTCGCGGCGTGACGAGCCGCAAATTTTCGGAGAGGTGTTGACCAATGAAGAGAACGTCCGCGGCCCTATGCCTCGCAACGTTGCTGGCCGTCGCGGCCTACGCGCAGGAGTCCATGCTGAAAGATACGACCGAATCGAAGTACAAGGTCGGGCAGGTCTGGAGCTACAAGACGCGCCCCGACGAGAAGGACTCCACGTTCGTCGTCCTCAAAGTCGAGAACCACCCGAAGCTGGGTAACATCGTCCACATCGCCCTCCGCGGTCTGAGGCTGAAGAAGCCGAACGGCGACTTCATCGAAGGGGCGAGCCACCTCCCCTTCGCGGAGGAGGCGATAAACAAGAGTGCGTTGAAGTTGGTGAAGGAGAAGGCCGAGCTGCCCGACTTCGAGGAGGGCTACGGGCTTTGGCGCGAGGCGTTCGACGCGGGGAAGGCGGGCGTCTACACGATCAGCGTGGCCGAAGCCGTCGGCGTGATGGAAGAGACCTTGAATCAGTAGCCGCGCCCGACGACGGCCCGCACGCGACGCCCCGATCAGGGCCAGTCTGGAAGGGCGGGCACTGGCCGACGCCGAGAGCGCGATGGCCGCGGCGCGCGAAGTCGCCCCCGACGTATCGGCCCTGTCCCGGCTCCTGCGCGACGCAACCTGACAGCGGCCTCACCCGGCCGCCGACACGACGGCTTTCATGTAACGAGGTTCGGGCATGAGTCTTTTAATCCAAACACCTGTGCGTCACGTACTCGCGTGTCTGACGCTGCTCCTCTGTTTGGGCACCGGCGGGTTTCTCGTCGCCGCTCAAAACTATGAGGTCGTCTCGAAGCGGCCGCTGGTCACCAGAATCTTCGACCCGGAGAAGAATGAGACGACGACCTCCGCCCTTCTCATCGACCCGCAGAGCGACGAGTTTCGGGGGAGGCTCGTGCCGTCCTCAACCCACCCCCCGCCGGACGTGAGTCTGCACAGCGTCGCGTATACGTACCCGACCCGAACCCCTTCGCGGCCGCAGGCGGTGGCGTTCGTCTTCATGCCTCTCGACAAGTACAAGACCGCCCCGAGCTTCTCCCTGACGGCGGACGGCGCGGTACTCCAGGAGGGAGAAACAACGCTCAGGGAGTTGTGCTGCGTCGAAGTGAACGGCCACAACGCCAACCCGCAACACGTCTCCGCCACAGTCCCCCTGGAAATCGTCGAGCGCCTCGTCCAGGCCAGGAAGGTCGAACTGCGCCTGAATACAAAACGCGGCAAGTACACTTTCAAGCTGAACGACTATCAAAAAAAATCCCTCGCCGCGCTCCTCGACACCATGAAGTGAGATGCCGTGCCGGGCGGTCTCCCTCTACGGCCGGTCTTCTGCTCCTCGTCGGTCTTGGGTCGTCGTACGTCGGGGTGAGAGGAGGGAGAGTCCCCGCGGCTTGTCGGTGCCGCGGGGACTCTGTGCCCTGCGCGTCGGCTGAAGGGGAGCCGCGGCGCGCGGTGCGGAGGGACTTCCCCGCCGAGTGAGCCGGGGGAAGCGTAGGGGCGCTGGGGTTTGGGCAGAGCGTCTACACACTTTGTCGTGTCGGCTCGGGGAGATGCCCGTGCGCTTGAGACATGAGCCATTCGCGTGCCAGCCGCGGCGTCAACGTCGGGCGGCGTTCGCGGCCCCGTTTTTATGGATTAATCGGGCGGGCGGCGCGTTCGAGCGTGGGGCGTGTGGGCGGCTTCCGCTATCAGGATGGATAGCGCGCTATCCATCCTGATAGCGGGCGGGGTGCGGCGGCGGTTGATGGTGGGCGGACTCTAACTTATGCTTACGCGCGTACGACGCACGAACTTCAGTCCGCGACGGTAAACCTCTTGGGCGCTAAATTGGTCAGCATCGCCGGCCCGCTTAAGGCGGCCGTCTTCGCGCTCGGCGACGGCGAGGTGGCGGTCGGGCGCGACCCGTCCAGCCACGTCCCCGTCAACGACCACGCCGTGTCGCGCCGCCAGTGCGTCGTCCGCCGCGAGGCGGACTCCTACCGCGTCACAGACCTCGGCAGCCACAACGGGACGTTCGTCAACGACGTGCCCGTGAAGGAGCGCGCCCTCAACCACGGCGACCGCGTCCGCGTCGGCAACTCGGTCTTCCTCTTCCTGCTCGAAGAGTTCGAGCCTCTGCCGGAGGCGAACGGGGTGCTGCTCGAAGAGACGACGCCCGTCACCAACACCGCCCTCAGGCTGCAGGCGGGCGACGACCTCGCGCTGGCCGCGCACGACCTCGGCGCGCTGATGCGGGTCAGCGCGGCGATCAACGCGGCCGGGGGGATGGACGCCCTGCAGCGCGAGCTGCTGAATCAGCTCTTCCAACTCCTGCCCGCCGAGCGCGGGGCGATCCTCCTGCTCGCCGAAGGCGGCGAAGAGTTCGCGTCGGTCTTCGGACTCGAAAGGGGAGGGGGCGCGGGCGCGGGCGTCCGCGTCAGCCGCACGGTCGTCAGGCAGGTCGTGCGGGGGGCGTCGGGCCTGTTGAGCAACGACGTGCTGCGGGGCGAGGAGCTGTGCGCGTCGGAGAGTCTGGTGGCGTCCGGGGTCAGCTCGCTGCTCTGCGTGCCGCTGACGCTGCTCGGCAAGGTCACGGGCGTCGTCTACCTCGACGCGTGCGCGCCGGGCGCGCGCTTCAACGAGCGCCACCTGCGCCTGGGCACCGCGGTCGCCAACGTCGCCGCCGGGGCGCTCAACGCCGCCCGCCAGCTCAGGCGGCTGGAGGACGAGAACCGGCGTCTGCGCACAGACCTCGACACCGAGCACGCGCTGGTCGGCGAGAGCCCGCGCATGCGCAAGGTTCACGAGTTCATCGCCAAGGTCGCGCCGGCCGACTCGACCGTGCTCATCCGCGGCGAGTCGGGGACGGGCAAGGAACTCGCGGCGCGCGACATCCACCGCAACAGCCCGCGCGCGAAGGGGCCGCTCGTCGCCGTCAACTGCGCGGCGCTGACCGAGACGCTGCTCGAATCGGAGTTGTTCGGCCACGAGAAGGGGGCCTTCACGGGGGCCTACGCGCGCAAGCTCGGGAGGCTGGAGCTGGCCGACGGCGGCACGGTCTTCCTCGACGAGGTCGGCGAGATGCCGACGCACATCCAGACCAAGCTGCTGCGCGTCCTGCAGGAGCGTGAGTTCGAGCGCGTCGGGGGGACGCGCCCCTTGAAGGTCGACATCCGCGTCATCGCGGCGACGAACCAGGATTTGGACGAGGCCATCCGGCAGGGGACGTTCCGGCGCGACCTCTTCTACCGCCTCAACGTCGTCTCGCTGACGATGCCGCCGCTGCGCGAGCGGCGCGAGGACGTGGCGCTGCTCGCGAACTACTTCGCCGCCAAGTACGGGGCTAAGTGCAAGCGGCAGATCGACGGCATCTCGGAGGCGGCGCGCGCGCGCCTCGCCGCCTACGACTGGCCGGGCAACGTGCGCGAGCTGGAGAACGCCGTCGAGCGCGCGGTCGTGATGGGCACGACCGACACCATCCTCGTCGAAGACCTGCCCGAGGCTCTGCTCGAAGCCGAGCCGCCCGCGGGCGCGCCGCCCGTGAAGTACCACGAGGCCGTCAAGGAGGCCAAGCGCCAACTGGTCACGAACGCCTTAGAGCAGGCGGGCGGCGACTACGGCGAGGCCGCGCGACTGCTTGGCATCCACCCCAACAACCTGCACCGCCTGATACGCAACCTCGGACTCAGGGACGGCCTCCGGAAATGAAAGGCCGCGCTCACTCCAGCCCGGCGACAAGATATAGATCGTTCTGCCCGCGCGCGTAAGAGTAGGCGTACGACCTGCCGTCGGGCGTGACGAAGGGCGGGTTGAAGTAGATCATCCCGGTCGCGTCCGCGGGCGCGAACTCCCTCCAGAGCACCTTCCGCCCCGTCGCCGTGTCGAGCTTGTAGACGCGGTTGACGCCGCCGACCGACCTCTGCACGTAGAGCGAGTTGCCGTCGACACCCCACTGGGTCGGGACGTCGCCCGGCTCGAGCCCCGTGACCGCGGCGGGCGGGCCGCCGTCCACGGGGTAGAGCTGCCCCTTCTGGTCGAGGCCGACGCCGACGGCGAACTTGCCGTCGGGCGAGAGCAGGACGCAGTAGACGCCGTCCGGCGTGATGGCGCGCGCGGGGCCGCCGTCCAGGCTCTGAACGTAGCAGCGCGGGCCGTGCCCCTGCTCCTCGCCCGTGAAGAGGATGCGCCGCCCGTCGGGGAACCAGCGCGCCCCGATGAGGTTGACGTAGGACTCGAAGTCGTGGAGGTGGTTGATGGAGTCGTTCGTCAGCCGCCTGCGCTCGCCGACGCCCGTCGGCAGCAGGTCGATCTGCGCGGGCACGCCGACCGGGGCGGCCGGGATCGCGAGCACCCACTTGCCGTCCGGCGAGAGGTCGGTGGCGAACCCTTCGCCCAACAGCACCGCGGGCGCGCCGTCCGTGCCGCGCAGGTACGCGGCGTAGTCTTTCGACGCGCCCTCGCGCGCCTCGACGAAGAGCAGCGTCTTGCCGTCGTCCGAAAGGTCTGTGGCGATGGAGCCGTCGAGCCAGTAGAGGTTGCGTTCCTCGGCCGAGCCCGGCGCGCGGCACATCATCCCGCACTCGTAGCCCGTGCGCGTGAAGAGCACGCGGCCGTCGGGCGCGATGTCGGTCAGCGTGAGCCTGCTGGGAAGGCGCTCGACGAGGCGCACGCGGCCCGACATGTCCGCGGCGTAGATGGCGCGGTTGGCCCCGCGCTCCGACGCCGTGAACCAGACCTCGTCGCCGCGCGGCGACCACGCGAGCCCGATCACGTCGGGCCAGCTCTGCGAGAGGTTGCGCACCTGGCCCGCGCGGTCGACGATCATGACGGCGCCGCCGTTGTCGCCGTAGAGCGGCTGGTGGATGAAGGCGACCGCGTCGCCGCGCGGCGAGACGCGCGGGCAGATGACGGAGCCGGCCGTCTCGAAGAGCACGTTGCGCAGCGGGTACTCGAGGCGCGTCTTCCGTTCGAGGCCGCGCACGGCGGCGAGCTGCGTCCCGTCCGGCGACCAGTCGGCCCACTGGACGTTGTCGTAAAGCTCGCGCGGCGTGCCGCCCGTCAGGGGCATCTGCGCCAGCATGCCGCTGTATGTCCCGCCGTGGGCGAGCAGCACCGCGAGCTGACCCGTCGAAGAGACCGAGAGCAGCCGCGCCGACTCCGGCAGCGAGACGGGACTCGACTCGGGCGAGCCCGGCCGCGTGAAGTAGAGCTGGCTCGGCCGCCCGTCCCACGCCGCGCTGTAGTAGACCATCTGCCCGTCGGGCGAGAACCGCGCGTCGTCTACCAGCCCGCGCCTGAAAGTCAGTTGCCGGTACTCGGGCGGCGAGTGGCGCGCCGTCAAGCGCCCGAGCGCGAAGCCGCCGACGCAGAGCGCCGCGACGAGCGCCGCGAGGCCGAGCGCCGCCCACAGCCTCCGCCTGCTCGGGGCGGGGGGCGGCAACACGTTCGTCCGCCCCGAGCCCGAATGCTCCGACATCTCTTCGAGGCTGAAGACGAGGTCGCGCGTGGACTGGAAGCGCGCGTCAGGCTCCTTCTCCAGGCAGCGACCCACGATGTGTTCGAGTCCGGGCGACACCTTCGAGTCGGCGCCCAGCAGCCCGCTCGGCGTGTCGTGCAGGATCGCGTTGAGCGTCTCGACGGAGGAGTCGCGGCGGAAGGCGCGCTCGCCCCAGAGCATCTCGTAGAGGATGACCCCGAAGGAGAAGATGTCCGAACGGTGGTCGACCGGCAGCGAGCGCACCTGCTCGGGCGACATGTAGCCGACGGTGCCCACCACGACGCCGGGCTGCGTGTTGAGCGTGAGGGTCGAGAGCCCGTTCGCGGCCTCGACGCCCTCCGCCGGCTGCGTCAGCTTGACCAGACCGAAGTCGAGAATTTTCGCGCTGCCGTCCCTGGTGATGAAGACGTTCTCGGGCTTCAGGTCGCGGTGGACGATGCCGCGGTCGTGCGCCGCGGCCAGGCCGCGCGCGACGTGCAGCGCGTACGCGACCGCCTTGCGCGGCGGGATGGGCTGGCCGGCCATACGCCCGCGCAACGTCTCGCCCTCCAGCAACTCCGAGACGACGTAAGGGCGGCCCTCGTAGGTGCCCACGTCGTAGACGGCCATGACGTTCGGGTGGTTGAGTACGGCGGCGGCGCGCGCCTCCTGCTCGAAGCGCGCGAGGCGGCCCGCCTCGTCGACCTCCGAGACCGGGATGATCTTCACGGCCACCTCGCGCTTGAGCCTCACGTCCAGGGCGCGGTAGACCTCGCCCATCCCCCCCGCGCCGAGCGGGGCGACGATCTCGTAAGACCCTAGACGGGTGCCGGAAGCCAGTGCCATGTTGGTGAGAGGGGCGCGGTTCGACGGGACGGACACCGCGTTACCGAAACGGGAGCTTAAGCCGCTGTCTCACGGGGTGAATCGGGCCGCTTGATGCCTGGCCCGCGGGCGAAAGAAAAGACGCGCAGGGCGAAAGTCGCGCGGGGCGGCGGCGTCTACCGCAAGGACTCGCGCGGCCCCTTCGGCCCCGCGCGTGACTGCCCCGCCTTGCGCGCGATGTTAAGTTATTTCGGTGTCGGTTGTAAAAGCCGCGAGGACGGTAACCTTCCGCATACTCGGCGCCCGCCCGCCGAGTTGAATGGGGCGAGCGCTGCCTTAACTATTCATTGACACGACGCACCTTCGCCTATACATTCATCTCCGATTTACTGAGTCCCCGCCCGGCTCAGGCTGTTCCCTGCTCAAGCGACCAAGTCTGAGAGCACAACTAACTAGATGTCCCCATCGCCCCCTAACGCGAACGGCAGTCCTGAACTCAACAAACACCCGCAAGAAGTTTTCGTCTTCCCCGCGTCCTACGCGCAGAGGCGGCTGTGGTTCTTCGACCGCCTCGCCCCCGGCTCGCCGGCTTACAACATCTGCGACCTGCTCCCGCTCCCCTCGCCGCTCGACCAGAGTGCGCTGGCCCGGGCGCTGGCGGAGATCGTCCGCCGCCACGAGGCTTTGCGCACGACCTTCGCCGAGGCGGAAGACGGGCAGCCCGTACAGGTCATCTCGGAGCCGTGCGCGACGCAGCTCCCGCTCGTCGACCTCTCCGCGCTGACCGACGCGGAACGCCAGGCGGAGCTGGCGCGACTCACCGCCCGTGAGTCTCAACGTCCCTTCGACCTCGCGTCGGGGCCGCTGCTGCGCACGACGCTGCTGCGGCTCTCGGACGAAGAGCACTTTCTGCTCTTCACTTTCCATCACATCGTTTCTGACGGCTGGTCGCTGCGCGTCTTCGCGGAAGAACTCTCCGCTCTATACGAAGCCTTCACGCGCGGCGAGCCGTCGCCGCTGGAGGAGCTTCCCGTCCAGTACGCCGACTACGCGGTGTGGCAGCGCGGGCGGCTCGAAGGCGGCGACTTAGAGACACAACTCGACTACTGGCGGCGCGCGCTCGCGGGCGCGCCCTCCCTGCTTGAGCTTCCGACGGACAGGCCGCGCCCGTCCGAGCAGTCCTTCCGCGGGGCGTCGCGGCGTGAGACGTTCGGCGGCGAGTTGACGCAGGCCCTGCGTGAGCTGAGCGGGCGCGAAGGTTGCACTCTCTTCATGACGCTGCTGGCCGGGTTCGCCGCGCTCCTGCACAGGTACACGGGGCAGTCGGACGTGGTGGTCGGGACGCCCGTGGCGGGGCGCCCGCGCGTGGAGCTTGAGAGTCTCATCGGGTTCTTCGTCAACACGCTGGCGCTGCGCGTCGGGCCGCGCGCTGAGATGTCCTTCGCCCAACTGCTCGGCCGCGTGCGCGAGGCGTGCCTCGGGGCCTACGCGAATCAGGAGGTGCCGTTCGAGCGCGTCGTCTCGGAACTCGGTGTCAGGCGCGAGGCCGGACACAACCCGCTCTTCCAGGTCATGCTCGTCCTGCAGAACACGCCGGGCGAGTTGGCCGCGGCGGAAGAGGCGGAGCCGGACGTGTCGGAAGACGAGCAGGCCGTCTTCGACCTGACGCTGACGATTGAGGAGCGCATAGACGGGCTCGCCGCGACGCTGCACTACAGCCGCGACCTGTTCGAAGACTCGACGGCCGAACGGATGCTCGGCCACCTGCGGACGCTGCTCGAAGCGGCGTCCGCAGATTCTTCGCGCACACTCTCCGAGCTGCCCCTGCTGACCGAGCCAGAGCGCCGTCGAATCCTCTTCGACTGGAACGACACGCGCGTGGACTTCCCCGAAGGGAAGCTGCTCCACCAACTGTTCGAGGAGCAGGCCGCCGCGAAGCCGGACGCCGTGGCGGTCGTCTACGAGGGAGGGCGACTGACCTACGCGGAGTTGAACCGTCGCGCGAACAGGCTGGCGCACCGTCTGCTCTCTCTCGGCGCGGGGCCGGAGACGGTCGTGGCGATCTGCGCTGAGCGCTCGCCGGAGATGATCGCGGCGGCGCTCGGCGTCCTGAAGGCCGGCGCCGCCTACCTGCCCGTTGACGCCTCGTGCCCGGCAGAAAGAGTCCGCTTCATGCTGCGGGACGCGGGGGCCGCGTTGCTGCTGACGCAGCGGCGGGTCGTCGAGACTCTTTCCGAAGTAGACGTGAACGTCATCCTGCTCGACGAAGAAGAGGACGACGCTGCGAATGTCGTTGGCGACGAGAATCCGCTGCGCGAGGTGTCGCCCGACAACCTCGCCTACGTCATCTACACCTCCGGCTCGACGGGTCTGCCCAAGGGCGTGTCGGTGCAGCACGGCGCCATCTGCAACCGCATGCTGTGGGGGCAGCAGACCGCGTACCGTTTGACGGAGGCCGACGCTCTTCTTCAACTCTACAACTTCGGTTCCGACTTCGCGCTCTGGGAGTGCTTCACGCCGCTCGTCGCGGGCGCGCGCCTCGTGCTCCCGCGGCCGGGCGGGCAGCAGGACATCGCCTACGTCGTCAGGCTTTTGGCCGAAGAGCGCATCACGCTCGTCGGGCTCGTCCCCTCGATGCTGAGGGCGCTGCTGGACGAACCCGGCATCGACGAATGTCGCTCGCTCCGCATCATCACTAGCGGCGGCGAGGCGCTGAACGCCGAGCTGCGAGAGCGTTTCTTCGAGACGCTCCCGTGGGCCGAGTTGCAGAACGGCTACGGCCCGACCGAGGCTTCCGTGGACGTGACCTGCTGGGTCTGCCGCGCGGGCGAGGCGCGGGCGTCGGTGCCCATCGGCCGGCCGAACGCGAACACGCAGCTCTACGTCCTCGACGAGCGGCTCGAGCCGGTGCCCGCGGGCGTCGCGGGCCAGCTCTACATCGGCGGGGCGAACCTCGCGCGCGGCTACCTCGGCCGCCCCGCGCTCACCGCCGAGCGCTTCGTCCCAGACCCCTTCGGCGGCGAAGCGGGCGCGCGCCTCTACCAGACGGGCGACCTCGCGCGACACCTCCCCGACGGCGCGCTCGAATTTCTCGGCCGCGTCGACCACCAGGTCAAGGTCAGGGGCTTCCGCGTGGAGCTGGGCGAGGTCGAGGCGGTGCTCGCCGCGCACCCGCGCGTGCGCGACTGCGCGGTCGCGGCGCGCGAGGACGAGGCGGGCAGCCTCCGCCTCGTCGCCTACGTCGTCGCGCGGCAGGCGCGCACGCTGACGGCGAGCGAGCTTCGCCGTCACGCGCTGCGGACGCTGCCCGACTACATGGTGCCGCAGTCGTTCGTCATGCTCGCCGAGCTGCCGAAGACGGCCAACGGGAAGGTCGACCGGCGGAGCTTGCCCGCGCCCGACGCGGCGCGGCCCGAGCTTGAGAGCAGCTACGAGCCGCCGCGCAACCGGGCCGAGGAGGTGCTGGCGCAGGTCTGGTCTGAGGTGCTCGGCTTGAGCCAGGTCGGCGTGGGCGACAACTTCTTCGAGTTGGGCGGCGACTCGATCCTCTCGATACAGGTCATCGCGCGCGCCAACCGCGCCGGGCTCCACCTCACGCCGAAGCAGTTGTTCCAGCACCAGACCATCGCCGAGCTGGCCGCGGTCGCGCGCGCCGGCACGGCTGTACACGCGGAGCAGGGCATCGTCACGGGCGAGGTTCCGCTGACGCCGATTCAACACTGGTTCTTCGAGTGGAACCTGCCCGACCCAAACTTCTACTACCACTCAGTCCTGCTCGACGTGGAGCGCGAAGAGGGGCGGGACTTGTGGGAGCAGGTGCTCGCCAAGCTGCTTGAGCACCACGACGCGCTGCGGCTCCGCTACACCTTCGGCAGGTCGGGCTGGCGGCAGACGAACGCGGGCGTGGACGCCCGCCAGGCCCCGCTCAAGCACATAGACATCTCGGCGCTCTCCGAGCGCGAGCAGCGCGACCGCATCGAGGAGTACGCCTCGCCGCTGCGCTGCGAGCTCGACCTGTCGGCGGGAAGACTCGTGCACGCCGTCCTCTTCGACTGCGGCGAGGGGCGCGGCGCGAAGCTCCTCGTCAACGTCCACCACCTCGCGGTCGACGGCGTCTCGTGGAGAGTTCTGCTCGAAGACCTGCAGGCCGTCCACGACCAGCTCGCCGCGGGCGAGCCCGCCGCCCTCGGGCCGAAGACGACCTCGTTCAAGCATTGGGCCGAGCGTTTGCACGAGTACGCGCAGACCGACGGGCCGCGCGTCGAGTTGCCCCACTGGCTCGCCACGCTCGAAGCCGAGTCGGCGCGCGTGCCCGTCGACCACGCGGGCGGCGTCAACGACATCGCCTCGGAGCGCAGCGTGACCGAGTGGCTGAGCGGCGACGAGACGCTGGCGCTGCTGCGCGAGCTGCCGCGCCTGCACCGCACGCGCATCAACGACGTGCTGCTGACCGCGCTCATGCGCGTCTTCGAAGGCTGGACGGGCTCGGGCGCGCTCCTCATCGACCTCGAAGGCCACGGGCGCGAAGAGATCGCCGACGACGTCGACCTGTCGCGCACGGTCGGCTGGTTCACCTCCGTCTACCCCGTCAGCCTGCGCCTCGACGCCGGGGCCGGCGCGGCGCAGGCGCTCCGTTCGGTGAAGGAGCAGCTCCGCCGCGTGCCCAACCGCGGCATCGGCTACGGCCTGCTGCGGTACCTCGCGCGCGGCGGCGAGGAGGTCGCGCGGCTGCGCTCGCTGCCCGGCGCCGAGGTGAGCTTCAACTACCTCGGCCGTTTCGACGAAGGGCACGCCGAGTTCGCGCAGCCAGACCAGGACTGGGGCGACGCCGTCGAAGCGGCCGAAGGCGACGCGGGCAAGCGGAGGCCGCGCGGCGTAGACGTCCGCCGCAGCCACCTGCTGGACATCAACGGCGGAATCATCGACGGCCAGTTGTGGATGAGCTGGGCCTACAGCGAGAACGTCCACCGCGCCGAAACGATAGAGTCGCTCGCGAGGCAGTACATGGACGAGCTGCGCGCACTCGTCGAGCAGTGCGACGTGCCGTCCGCCGCCGTCCTCACGCCCGAAGACTTCCCGCTCGCGCCACTGGACCCGGCGGCGCTCGAACAACTCGCCGGCTCCTACCGCGGCATCGAGGACATCTACCCGCTGTCGCCGATGCAGTCGGGCATGCTATTCCACAGCCTCTACGCGCCCGAGGCCGACGTCTACTCCGGCGTGATGCGCTACGCGCTGCACGGCCCGCTCGACGTGGAGGCCTTCAAGGGCGCGTGGCAGCGCGTCGCGGAGCGGCACGACTCCTTGCGCGCGGCCTTCGTCTGGAAGGAACTCGACGAGCCGCTACAGATCATACAGCGCGAAGTCAGCCTGCCGTGGGAGCAGCACGACTGGCGCGCGCTCGCGGCCGAAGAGCAGCGGGGGCGGCTCGAAGCGCTCTGCCTCGACGAGCAGCGCCGGGGCTTCAACCTCGCGCACGCGCCGCTGATGAGGTTCACGCTCGTGCGCATGGGCGAAGACGAGTACCAGTTCGTGTGGAGCTGCCACCACCTTCTGCTCGACGGGTGGAGCGTGCCGCTCGTCTTCGCAGAGGTCTCCGAAGTTTACGACGCGCTCACCGAGCGCCGCGCGGCGAACCCGCCGCCCGCGCGACCTTACCGCGATTACATCGAGTGGCTCCGGCAACAGGACGTCTCCGCGGCCGAGGCTTTCTGGCGGCAGGAGTTGAAGGGCCTCACACACCCGACGCCGCTCGCTTCCGACAGGCCGCCGCGCCGCGGGCGCGGGGACGAAGTCTACGGCGAGGCGAGCGTCAGTCTCGGCCGCGCCGCGACCGCCGGGCTGCAGGCGACGGCGCGGCGCGCGCAGCTGACGCTGAACACGCTGGTGCGCGGGGCCTGGGCGATCCTGCTCAGCCGCTACAGCGGCGAGGAGACGGTCGCCTTCGGCGCGACCGTCTCGGGCCGCCCGCCCGACCTCGAAGGCGTGGAGGAGATGGTCGGCCTCTTCATCAACACGCTGCCCGTGCTCGCGCGCGTGGACGCGGACGCCCACGCGCTGACGTGGCTCAGGGAGCAGCAGGCCCGGCAGTTCGCCGCGCAGGCTTACGAGTACAGCCCGCTCGTCGAGGTGCAGCGGTGGAGCGAGGTGCCGCCGGGGACGCCGCTCTTCGAGAGCCTCCTCGTCTTCGAGAACTACCCTTCGGGCGGACTCGCGCCGGGCGACACGGCCGAAGGCGGCGGGGCCGAGACGCACTCGGTCGAGTTCACGAACTACCCCCTCACGCTCATCGCCGCGCCGGGCGAAGAGCTGTCGCTGCGGCTCGCCTACGGCCGCTCGCGCTTCGAAGACTCGACGGCCGAACGGATGCTCGGGCACCTGCGGACGCTGCTCGAAGCTATAGCCGTTGACCCTTCACGCAGGCTCTCCGAGCTGCCGCTGCTGACCGAGGAGGAGAGATATCAAATCCTCTCCGCCTGGAACGACACGCGCCGCGAGCACGCGGAAGACCTTTGCATCCACCGGCTCTTCGAGTCGTGGGCGGAGCGCACGCCCGACGCGGTCGCCGTCGTCCACGAGGGGCGGCGTCTGACTTACCGCGAACTCAACGAGCGGGCCAACAGCCTCGCGCGAAGACTGCGCGCGCTCGGCGTCGGGCCGGAGGTAGTCGTCGGCACATTCTTCGAGCGGTCGGCGGACGTGGCCGTCGGCCTGCTCGCCATCCTCAAGGCGGGCGGCGCCTACCTGCCGCTCGACCTCGCGTACCCGCGCGAGCGCCTGCGATTCATGATCGAGGACGCGGGGGCGAAGGTGCTTCTGACCGAGCGGCGGTTGAGACAAGATCTTCCGTCGTGCGACCTGCCCGTGGCCTGCGTCGACGACGCGGAAGCAGACATGCCCGCGGTGAATCTCGACGGCGGGGCCACGCCGCTCAACCTCGCCTACGTCATCTACACCTCGGGCTCGACCGGCCGGCCGAAGGGCGTCGGCATCACGCACAGATCCGTCCAGCGCTTCGTCGTCAACACGAACTTCGTCGAGGTGCTCCCCGCGGATACGGTCGCGCAGGTGTCGAACTTCTCGTTCGACGCCGCCGCGCTCGAAATCTGGGGGGCGCTCTTGAACGGCGCGCGGCTGGTCTTCATCTCTAAAGACCTCGTCCTGTCGCCGCAGGACTTCGCCGACGAACTCGCGAGCCAGCGCGTCACGACGTTGTTCACGACCACGGCGCTGCTCAACCACGTGGCGGGCGAAACGCCCGGCGCGTTCGCCGCGCTCGACAACCTCCTCTTCGGCGGCGAGGCGGCCGACCCGCGCTCCGTCAGACGCGTACTCGAAGCCGGGCCGCCCCGCCGCCTCGTCAACCTTTACGGGCCGACCGAGAGTACGACCGCCTGCTCTTGGCATCTGGTGGCGTCGGTCGAAGACGACGCGCCGTCCGTCCCCATCGGGCGGCCAGTGTCGAACACGCGGCTCTATGTCCTCGACGCACAACTGCGCCCTGTGCCCGTCGGCGTCGCGGGCGAGCTCTACGTCGGGGGCGACGGCCTCGCGCGCGGCTACCTCAATCGGCCTGGGCTGACGGCCGAGCGGTTCGTGCCCGACCCGTTCTCGGGTGAGCCGGGCGCGCGCCTCTACCGCACGGGCGACCTCGCGCGATACCTGCCGAGCGGCGAGATAGATTTCGTCGGGCGCGCAGACAATCAGATCAAGCTGCGCGGCTTCCGTGTCGAGTTGGGCGAGGTGGAGTCGGCCCTCGCGCTCCATCCTTCCGTGCGCGAGGCCGTCGTCATGGCGGGTGAGAACGGCGACCGCGAGAAGGGACTCGTCGCTTACGTCGTGGCGGCGCGGGGGGCCGCGCCCGCCGCGTCCGAGCTGCGCACACACCTGCGCGAGCGCCTGCCCGACTACATGCTGCCCTCGGCCTTCGTCCGACTTGAGTGTCTGCCGCTGACGCCGAACGGCAAGGTCGACCGCCGCGCGCTGCCTAAGCCCGGCGCCCGCGACCCGGAGGCGCAGGGCGACTTCGAGCCGCCGCGCACGCCGGACGAGGAGGCTTTGGCGAAGATTTGGTCTGAGGTGCTCGGCGTCGGGCGCGTGGGCGTCGAGGACAACTTCTTCGAGCTGGGCGGGCACAGCCTGCTCGCCACGCAGGTCGTCTCGCGCGTGCACCGCGACCTCGGCGTGGAGCTGCGGCTCCGCAGCCTGTTCGAGTCGCCGACGTTGTCCGGCCTCGCCGCCTGCGTCGAAGCGGCGAGACTCGCAGGGCAGCGTGAGTCGGAAGCGCCGCGCATCACCACGCGCGCGAGTGGCGACGACCCGCCGCCGCTCTCATACGCGCAGAGGCGGCTGTGGTTCTTCGACCGCCTCACTCCCGGCTCGCACGCCTACAACATCTGCGAGCTGCTCCCGCTCGATTCGCCGCTCGACCGTGAAGCGCTCGCACGCGCGCTCAACGAACTGCTGCGCCGCCACGAGTCGCTGCGCACGACCTTCGCCGAGTTCGCGGGCGGCGAGCCCGTGCAGGTCATCGCGCCACCCAGCCCCTTAGAGCTGCCGCTTGTCGACCTCTCCGCACTATTCGAGGACGAGGCGCGGGCCGAGTCGGCGAGACTCGCGGCCGAAGAGTCTCAACGTCCCTTCGACCTCACGAAGGGGCCGCTGCTGCGGACGACGCTGCTGCGACTCTCGGATGAAGAGCACTACCTGCTTCTGTCCGTCCACCACATCGTCTTCGACGGCTGGTCGCTGCGCGTCTTCGCCGAAGAACTCGCCGCGCTCTACGAAGCCTTCACGCGCGGCGAGGGCTCGCCGCTGGAGGAGCTTCCCGTCCAGTACGCCGACTACGCCGTCTGGCAGCGCGAGCAGTTGGAGGGCGGCGCGCTCGACGCGCAGCTCGACTACTGGCGGCGCGCGCTCGCGGGCGCGCCCTCCTTGCTTGAGCTTCCGGCCGACAGACCGCGCCCGTCGGTGCCGTCCTTCCGCGGGGCGTCGCGGCGCGTGACGTTGGGCGGCGAGTTGACGCGAGCCCTGCGAGAGTTGAGCGGGCGCGAGGGGGCGACGCTCTTCATGACGCTGCTGGCCGGGTTCGCGGCGCTGCTGCGCGGCTACACGGGGCAGTCCGACCTCGTCGTCGGGACGCCGGTGGCGGGGCGCACGCGCGTGGAGCTTGAGGGGCTGGTCGGGTTCTTCGTCAACACGCTGGCGCTGCGCGTCGGGCCGCGCCCGGAGATGACCTTCTCCGAGTTGCTCGCGCAGGCGCGCCGTGTGTGCCTTGACGCATACGCGAATCAGGAGGTGCCGTTCGAGCGCGTCGTCTCGGAACTCGGGGTCAGGCGCGAGGCCGGACACAACCCGCTCTTCCAGGTCATGCTCGTCCTGCAGAACATCCCCGGCGAGACGGACGAGGCGGGCGGGGCGTATGACGAGCGACAAACGGAACGCGACGACGCGCCCGCACCGTCCGACGAGACTTCGAAGTTCGACCTCAGCCTCTACTTCGAAGAGCGCGGCGGCGCGCTCGACGCGACGGTCGAGTACAGCACCGACCTGTTCGAAGACTCGACGGCCGAGCGGATGCTCGGGCACCTGCGGACGCTGCTCGAAGCCGCGGCCGCCGACCCCGCGCGCAGGCTCTCCGAGCTGCCGCTGCTAACCGAGGAGGAGAGATATCAAATCCTCTCCGCCTGGAACGACACGCGCCGCGACTTCCCGCACGAGCGCGGCATCGCGGGTCTCTTCGCGGAGCAGGTCGCGCGCACACCGGACGCCGTGGCCTTCTCCTGCGAAGGCGAGAGCTTGAGCTACGCCGAACTCGAACGCCGTTCCAACCAAATGGCGAACCACCTGCGCGCGCTCGGCGTCGGCCCCGAAGTGATCGTCGGCCTCTGCATGGATCGCTCGCTCGAACAGACGGTCGCGCTGATGGGCGTCGTGAAGGCCGGGGGCGTCTACCTGCCGCTCGACCCGGCCTACCCGCGTGAGCGCCTCGAATACATTCTCGAAGACGCGCGCGCGGCGGTGCTGGTCACCTCGGACTCTTACGCGGGAATGTTCCCCGGCTACGGCGGACACGTGCTGCGCGTGGATGCCGACCGAGACCTCATCGCGCACGAAAGCGAAGAAGCGCCCGCCCCGCGCACCACGCCCGCGAACCTCTTCCACGTCGTCTACACCTCGGGCTCGACGGGGCGGCCGAAGGGCGTCGCCGCCACGCAGAGGGAGGCGCTCAACCGCCTGGCATGGAACTGGGAGGCGATGCCCTTCAAGGCGGGCGAGGTCAACTGCCAGAAGACGGCGTTGAGTTTCACAGACTCGCTCTACGAGATTTTCGGCGCGCTGCTGTGTGGCGTGCCGTCCGTCATCATCCCCGACCGCGTCCTCAAAGACCCCTTCGCCTTCGTGCGCGCGCTGGCCGCGGGCCGCGTGTCGCGGCTGTTGCTGGTGCCCTCGCTGCTGCGCGCGATGCTGGAGACACACCCGGACTTGCAGGAGCGCCTGCCCGCGCTCGGCCTCTGCGTCACGAGCGGCGAGGCGCTGTCGGTGGAGCTGTTCGAACGCTTCCGCGAGCAGGTGCCGCGCTGCACCTTAATCAACGTCTACGGCTCTTCGGAGGCGTGGGACAGCACCTGGCACAACCTGAGCGCGGCGAGCGATAAACTCCGGCGCGTCCCCATCGGACGACCTTTGTCGAACGTGCGGGTTTACGTCCTCGACCCGAGTCTGCGCCCCGTGCCCGTCGGGGTCGCTGGCGAGTTGTACGTCGGGGGCGACGGCCTCGCGCGCGGCTACCTCAATCGGCCTGGGCTGACGGCCGAGCGGTTCGTGCCCGACCCGTTCTCGGGTGAGCCGGGCGCGCGCCTCTACCGCACGGGCGACGTCGGTTGCTGGACGGCCGACGGGACGCTGGAGTACCTGGGGCGCGGCGACCGGCAGGTGAAGGTGCGAGGCTTCCGCGTCGAGTTGGGCGAGATCGAGTCGGCGCTCGTGCTCCACCCGTCCGTGCGCGAAACGGTCGTCACCGCCCGCGACGGCCAACACGGGGAGACGCTAATCGCGGCCTACGTCGTGACAGACGAGCCCGGCCCTTCTGACCGTGAGCTGCGCCAACACCTGGGAGGGCTTCTGCCCGACTACATGCTGCCCTCGGCCTTCGTCCGACTTGAGTGTCTGCCGCTGACGCCGAACGGCAAGGTCGACCGGCTCGCGCTCCCCGAGCCGGTGCGACAGCGGCCCGAGGCGGGCGAGCTTCTCGTCGAGCCGCGCACGCCGTTCGAGGCGGAGGTGGCGCGCATCTGGGCTGAGACGCTCGGCGTCGGGCGCGTGGGCGTCGAGGACAACTTCTTCGAGCTGGGCGGGCACAGCCTGCTCGCCACGCAGGTCGTCTCGCGCGTGCTGAGCGTCTTCGGCGTCGAGCTGCCTTTGCTCCGGCTCTTCGAGACCCCGACCGTGGCCGGCGTCGCCGCGGCGGTCGAAAGGCTGGCCGGGTCGGCGCGCGGCGGCGCCGACTCCTTCATCCCGCGACTCTCGCGCGAAGAGTACCGCGCGCTCCTCTCCCCGCAGGGGAGGCTCACGCTCCCGCCGGCTTTGCGGGCCGGCATCGACGCGCCGGCCGGACGCCCCGCGCGGCCCTACGCGGCGCCCGCCGCACCACCCGCAGGAGGTAGTTGAGATGACGCAGAAGAGCGGTAGGAAGGGCGCACCCGCGCGCCCCACGAAGTACACCAAGCGCGCGGGGGAAGTCCTCTCGGCGCCTCCGAGCGGCGAAGGCCCCGCCGCGAAGATAGAGAATCTCTTCAAGGACTGGGGGGGCGACTACAAGACGCCGGGCGCGGCCGTCCTTGTCATGCGGGACGGGAAAGTGCTGCACGAGAAAGGCTACGGCTTAATAAAGGTCGACGGCCCGGAGAGAGGCCCGGAGATCGGGCCGCAGACGGTCTTCGAGCTGGCCTCGGTCTCGAAGCAGTTCACCGCGATGGCCGTCATGCTGCTTGAGCAGAAAGGGAAGCTCAAATACACCGACACGCTCAGCAAGTACTTCAAGTTCCGCGCGCCGGAGGCGCAGGAGGCGACCATCCTCCACCTGCTCAACCACCGCTCCGGCCTCCCCGACTACGAGGACGTGTTCACCTCCGCCAACCTCATCGACAAGCACTACCCGCGCTCCGTCAGGGCCGACCGCGGCAGGTTCGAGCCTACGGTCGATGACGTGCTGAAGATGCTGACCGAGCAGTACGAGTTCGCCTTCGCGCCCGACCTGCGCTACACCTACAGCAACTCCGGCTACGTCCTGCTGGCGAAGATCATCGAGGAGGTCTCGGGGAAGAGCTACCCGGCCTTCATGCGCGAGCGCATCTTCGAGCCGCTCGGGATGAACGACACTTTCGTCTACAGCCGGTCGAGGAAGCCCCCGCAGGACGCGGCCCTCGGCTACGACCGCGGCTGGAGCAGCTTCAACGAGATCGACTACACGCCGCTCGACCGCATCTACGGCGACGGCAGCATCCAGTCGAACCTGGCGGACATGGGCAAGTGGGTTCAGGCCATCGACGAACTCTCGTCCGCCGCGCCGGGCGGCGCGGGCGGCGGGCTTCCCGTCACGCCCGAGACGTTCCAGAAGGCGCTCGCGCAGGCGCAGGAGACGGACAGAACCGGCGTGAGTTACGGCTTCGGCTGGTTCATCGGCAAGGCCCGTGGACTCAACAGCCGTTGGCACAGCGGGTCTTGGGGCGGCTTCAAGACGATGATCATGCGCTTCCCCGACCAGAAGGTCACCGTCGTCGTCCTCTCGAACGTCGCGCACCTGATGCCCACCTTCATGACGGCGAAGGTCGCCACCTACTACCTCGAAGACGTGATGGACAAGCCCCAGACGCCGAACGTGGGCAAGAAGGAACTGGCCCGCTACGCCAAGCGTTACACGGACGAGAACGGCGAAGCTTACGACGTGACGCTCGAACCCGAACCCGAGTCAGACGGCCGGGACGCGCTGTTCCTGAAATACTCGTCGACGTTCGACAAGTTCAAGCTCGTCCCGGTGGGCGAGAATGTCAGCGGCGAGTTTTTCATCGAAGGGCTCTACGGCTTCGACGCCTTCCGCTACATCCTCGACGAGCGCCGGAAGATCATCAAAGTCCCCCCGCGCCCGAAGGTCTCCGGCCGGGCAGAGCAGAAGAGCATCAGGGGGAGCCGCCCGAAGTACTGAGCGCGCCCTCCGCGGAGTAAGGTGCAGGTAAAGGTTCACTGGATCGGCGGGCTCGAAGCCGGGCGGCTGGGCATCATGCCCCGGCCCCGCGGCGGCGATTGGCTCGGAGACGAAATCCTCTCGCTCAAGTCCTCCGGCGTGGGCGCGGTCGTCTCGCTGCTCGAAGACTCGGAGGTCGAGGAGCTCGACCTCGCCGCGGAGCGAGGCTTGTGCGAGGCCGAAGGGATTTCGTTCCTCTCCTTTCCCATCCCCGACAGGGGCGTCCCGCCGTCGGGCCGGCAGGCGGTAGAGTTCGCCGGCGGCCTCTCAAAACTTCTACGGTCGGGTGGGAGCGTGGTGATACATTGCCGCCAGGGCGTCGGGCGCTCCGCGCTGGTCGCGGCCTGCGTGTTGGCGCTCGGCGGCGTCCCCGTCGAAGAGGCGTTCCGGCGGATCGAGGCCGCGCGGGGCTGCCCCGTGCCGGACACGCCGGAGCAGCGGAGCTGGGTCGCCCGCCTCATCGCCGGCCCGCGAGTACGACGACTATAAGCAGGGGTTGGCGAAAGTCGCCGCCGACAAGACTGAGTACGCCGCCATAAAGTCGCGTTGGGTAGACACCTTCATCAACAAAGTCATGAGCGCGTCGGCAGACGCCTGACAACATAATGAGTTGCGTGGTCACTGCGGCCGTTGCGCTGGCGATATTGAATTAATAATCCGGGAGGGGTATCATCCTGCCGCATTTTGCGCGCCGGTTTTTGAAATCACCCACTACAAAGAAACGGTATTACGGAGGTCAAACTAATGCCGTCTTCGAACAGCCTTTTCTCACACCGGTACTTCCCCGGTGCAGACGGCATCCCTTTCGGGGATTACCTTAACCGCCTCTTCTTCGACCCGCGCGAAGACAACGAAGATTTCATCATCCACGGCCCCAACGTCGTCCGCCTCACCAAAGCCCTCGTGTGCAACAGACTACAGGCCGAGAACGGGCTGCTCGCGGGAACGGAGGACGAAAGAAGACGAACCTCCACCACGTACTTCAGATACTTTGCCCCGATATATCACGCGTTAGAGCTGGGCGACCCGGATCAGAAAAAGCTAGAGAGGGCCGAGCTGTTCATGGGCGCCGCGGCCATGTTTCACGACATCGGTAAAACGATTCGAAGGGCCAACCATCCGCAGATAGGGGCCAACCTCCTCCGCAGCTTCGATCAGGAACAGAGCAATCTTCTGGTGAATGCTCTGCAATACGACGGGGAGCCGGACGAACTTCAGTCGAAGCACCATCGCTTCTCCCTCATCTGCTCCACGACACAGCATCACGACAAGTTCGGCGTCGTCAGCACGGGGGAAGGTGCCCTGCCGGTGTTTAGCGACATCCTGTACTTCACGAGCAACGAGAAAGTCCTGGAAGGGATAGTCAAGAACGTCACTTCTGTGATGCTGCTGAACCTGGGCGACATTGCCGCCGTCGTTCCCGGCACGCTCGGCAAGGAGATTAGGGGCGAGGCTTTACGGGTCGCCAGAGAGATTGGCGAGTGCCGCTCTCGGCAGGAGACTGCCCGGCAGGGGGAGTTGCTGGAGCATCTCACCTCAATAATCGAGAACCCGTCCTGCTGTCTCGGCCTAAAGCCGGACAAGGTTCAGGCCGTTCTGTCTGACTGGGGGATATTGGTAGAGTCTATTCAGCATCCGGAGGTTAAGGGGAACCGCGGGCGGTTAAAGAGAAGGCTCTTATACATCGAGCAAAACCCCGCCAGAACCATTCAGAGGATTTTGCGCCTCCTGATCGAATCCACCGAAACGAGTAACGCACACGCGTTGACGGGTTACCTCTCGCCCACCTCGGTCGAATCCGTCCTGGTCGGGGCCTTGGGCTCGCACCAGTTCCAATACTTCTGTCAGCAATTCGCGAGCGCGGTGAAACTCGACTACGCCCTGAATTTCTTCAAGGCGATTGTGTGCGCTTGTGTGCGAAAAGTTTTTCACCGGCTCGGAATCAGTCCCATAAAACAGGACAGTTGGAACAGCCTCTTGCAGGAAGAGGCGAAGATGCTTGAGGAACTCGGGCGGCACGACCTTCAAAGTATCGTCAACCACGTAACCGCGCTGTTCGTAAAAGTTCTTCACGGCATCATCACCAGGTATACCGGCGTACTCGAGGCCGGGGGCCTGGACGCACGCAGGTTCGGATTTCAACTACGAGACCTGACGACTGACGTCAAGATCAGGGAAGCCATCATAGATTTGCTTTGCGTGGAGGAGAGCAAAGATCACGTTGCCCTGACCTGGATTGCTGACGAGGTGACTATATGGTCTATGGATTAGCATGGCAGGAGGCAGCCACCCTGACCGGGCATCGTGTTCGAAATTTCCCGCGTGTGGCAGCCCCGGCCACTCACGTCACGCCGAATCCGGAAGGCTGCGCCTGACAACGGCATGCACCCGACCCGCGGCACGGCGGCTTCCATCTCCCTCCGAGGATGCGGGCGGGTGAGTGACGCCGGGCGTTAGGCGCCGGCACTTTCGTCCCGCCATCACAGCCGTGACACAGACCCAACTGATCGCAGCGATCAAGGCCCGCGTTCGGGCCAAGCCGCGCGTCCCGAATCCGCCCGTTTCGGAGGAGGCCCTCGTCGCGTTAGAGTCTCTCCTCCCCGGCCCCCTGCCGCGACTCTTCCGACGCCTCTACGCGGCAATCGGTGACGGCGGCTTCGGCCCCGGCTACGGCCTCCTGCGGCTCGCGGGCGTGCGGCACGAGTACCTTCGATTTCGGAGAATCTACACGTGGTGGCCGGGCGGCCTCATCCCCGTGCTTGAGTGGGGCTGCGGCATCTTCTCGTGTCTCGACGTGGCCGGCGCACTCACGCCCGTGCTTCGCTACGACCCGGACGTGGAAGAGGGGCAGGCGAGGCGTGTCCTCGGCCCCGGCTACGTCGCGCCCCACTTACTGCCCGAGGCCGCCTCGCTTCACGGCTGGCTCGAAGCCTGGTTGTCTGGTACACCTCTCTTCGGGCTGTCGCCCTCGGAACTCGACGAGGCCGTTGAAGACTGACCCGGCGTGAGGCGTTTCGTGTTTATTGGGAATTGCACAGCCGCTTGTCGGCGGGCGCGCCTGAAGGGGGGCGCAGGTTGAAGCTCATCTTCCTTCACGGTCTTCCCGGCGTCGGGAAGCTGACCGTCGCGCGTGCGCTCTCCGAGTTGACCGGCTTCGGGGTCTTTCACAACCACCTGACGGTCGATCTGGTCGGGGCGGTCTTCGAGTTCGGCAGCCCGCCGTTCGTCGAGCTGCGGGAGATGATCTGGCTCGAAGTCTTCTCGAGGGCGGCGGAGGCTCAGTTGGGCGGGCTGATCTTCACCTTCGCGTTCGACCGCACCGTCCGGGGCGACTTTATCGAACGGACGCGGGAGGCCGTCGAGTCCTCCGGCGGCGAAGTCCTTTTCGTCGAGCTGAGGTGTTCGCCGGAAGAGCTCGAAAGGCGCATCGAGCAGCCGTCCCGGCGGGGGGGCGGGAAGTTGAACTCCGCGGGATGGTTCCGGGAGTTGAGCGAGGCCGGCGCGTTCGTAGACCCGGGGATTCCGGCGGAGCGTCTAGTGCTGGACACGACCGGCATCGACGCGCCGGACGCGGCCCGGTTGATCGTCGGCGAGTTAGGTCTAAAATAGCGTGAGGCTTTTACAGGGTAGTGTCGGAGGTCACATGCAAAGGTTTTCCGTCCGCCTGCTGGTCGCCTTACTCGCGTTCCTGACCGGGGTCGCCGCCGTCGCCGTTTGGCTCTCGTGTCGTGAGACAGTCACGATAATCTCCGACTCGCAACAGGTGCTCGTCATCACCCCGGTGCAAGTGAGCAAGCCTTCTCAGCCCAAGTGGGGCCACCTCCTCTATCCCTACCTTGAGAAGCACACCTCCCTCGCCGGCCTCGCCGAGCTGCGCTCCACCCCGCTGCCGCGGGGGGATTTGGAGGTGCGCGTCTGGTACGGCTTCGGCCTCACAGCTTTGGAGGGTTTCGTCCTCCGGCGCGCCGACGGCCAGTGGTCGGCCCTGCATCTGCAAGGCGACGCTTATTACGAGCCGAAGAGGGTGAAGGTGAAGAGGCTGCCGCCGCCCCGTTCGGGCTGGGACTCTGCGTGGGAGAGGCTGTTGGCCGCCGGGATTCGGACGCTGCCCGACTCCTCTGAGATTGATTATGATACCGGCGGGACGGACGGCTGGGCCTATCTGGTAGAGCTGAGGGAGGGCGATTCGTACAGGGCCTTCAATTACCAAATCCCCGAATACTCTCGCCGCCCCGAAGCGAGGCACGTGCTCGAAATCGGCAACGCCGTCGGCGAAGAGTTCAGGCTGCCTGACTTCAAAGAGGTTGAGGTGCCCGGCCGTTGAGCGAAGGGTTAACAACTATGGGCGAGACTTCGGTCAAATCACGGCCCGCCGAGGCGGGCGCGCCGCGCGACCTTTTGAGGCTGGTCGTCGGCGTCGGCGTTGGCTCAGCCACGGGGGCCGTCCTCGGCGCCGCGGCGACGGGCTACATGCAGTTGCTTGAGGAGACCGCCGGCACGCTCGACGTCGAAGTGCAGTGGCTGATCCTCGCCGCGGTGGTCGGGGCCATCGGCGGGGCGGCCGTCGGGGCGGTGGTCGGGCTGCTCACCAGCCTGCTGCTGGTCGCGCGCGAACGCACCGTTAAGTCCGTCCGCCTCCGCTAGCCGGGTCTTTCGGGGTGTTGACCGGGGAGTGAATCAATGTCGGCATCCGGCCGGATTACTCGTTGGGGGGTGAAATGAGGCGACAGGTAGTCAGAATCGCGTTTGGGGTCTGCACGTTCATGGTCGGCGTCGCCGCCGCCGCGTTGTGGCCGGGCGAGTCCGCGCTGCGTCTCACCCGGTACCGGCCCGCGCCCGTCGAGTCAGAACTCGCGTCACCGCCTGCCGCGTCCGCCGCGCCCGACCTTCCGGCCCGGCCCGGCCCGAGGGCCGGCGACGACGACTCGACCGTCTACCGGGTCGGATTCTGTGACCTCGTCCGAAACCCGGAGCGTTATGACGGCAAGCTCGTCAGGACTGAGGCTTTTTATATCCAGGGGATTGACACGGCTGCGCTAAGTGGTTCCGCGTGTGAAGAGTGGGCTCGTCCCTCCTGCGCCGCCGCCGACGAAGCTTGCGTTAAGATTTGGGATCGCGTCTTGAAAGTATATCGCTCTGGCCGTTCCTCCAGGGTAAGAGTCGATATCGTCGGGCGGTACACCGCCGACGTGGCAGACCCGAACCCGCTCCAGGGCGGTTATCACGTGCACCTTCTTGAAATCATGGAATTGAAAGCGGCCGGCCCCGCCCCCAGACGTTAGGGCGCTTCCGGTCGTGGAGAGGCTGTAAATGTATCGGAAGCTGATTCGGCCATTGATGCTTGCCCTCGCCGCGGCCTGGCCCGCCGTTGTGGCCGCCCAGTCGCCGTCGCCCGCGAATCAGTGGGAGCCGGAGATCAGGAAGTTCGAGGAGGCTGACCGGCTTAACCCGCCGCCCGAAGGTGCCGTCCTCTTCATCGGCAGTTCCTCCATCAGACTGTGGCAGACTCTGGCGGAGGACTTCCCCGGCAGCAAGGTCATTAACCGCGGGTTCGGCGGCTCCCAACTCGCCGACTCCGTCCTTTACGCCGAACGCATCGTCGTCCCGTACCGGCCCAGGATGGTCGTCCTCTACGCGGGCGATAACGACCTGGCCGATGGTAAGACGCCGCAGCAGGTGTTCGAAGATTACAAGGCGTTCGTGAGCCGCGTCCGTCAGAAACTCCCGCGGACGAAGATCGCCTTCCTCTCGATCAAGCCCAGCCCGGCGCGTGCGGCCCTGCTGCCGAAGGTGAGGGAGGCGAACGAGCTGGTCAAGGCCTACGCCTCCCGCGGCAAGAGGCTAATCTACATCGACGTCTTCACCCCGATGTTGGGCGGTGAAGGGATGCCCCGGCCGGAACTGTTCGGCCCGGACAAGCTGCACATGAACCAGGAGGGTTACAGGCTATGGAAGGCTGTGGTCGCTCCCTACCTCCGCTAGCGCCTGCGCCCAATCCGCGGCACGAACGCTTTCAGGTAACCGTTTCGGGGCGGCGGGTGGTGCAGGGTGTCAGGCGCTGAGGGTTAGCGCGATGAAGGGCGAGCTGAGAGATTTGCCGGAGGGGTGGTATCCAGCGTCGGAGCAGGACGAGAGTCGCCTCGCGGATGAGCTGCGGAGGGAGCTGACTCCCGGCCACCTCCTATACGGCAGGCCGGTCAGAGTCATAGCCCACCGCAACGGCGCGACCGATGACATTCTGGTGGCCCACCGAGACCAGCCCGGCCGCTTCACGGTCGTCCACCTGACGTGGCGAGGCGGCCCGGAGATCAACCAGGCTCATCCGAGTGTCGAGTGCGACGGGGATTATGCGGCGTTCCTCGAATACGAGGCCCGTTGGTCTGCGCGCGAATGACTCATCCGTCTCAACCGGTGACTCATCCGTCTCAACCGGGCCGGCGGACGGCGCCGGTCAGATCAGCAACTCGATTTTGAGCCGCTCCAGGACTTCGCCGATGGGGTTCGCCACGCCGTAGCCTTCGACCCTTCGGGCCGCGTCGGGGGACGGCGGGGCCGGCTGCGCGCCCGGCAACTCGGTCGTACCTGCAAAGATTAAACCGATGGCATTCTGCTCGCCGTCCACGACGAGCGCGCCGCTGTCGCCCTTGTCGGCGAACTTTGTGAACTGCGGCAGGGCCGGTTCGATGAGGAGCTGGTTCTCGAAGAGGGCCGACTGCCCCGTGCGGTCGTACCGCACCCTGATGTCCAGACAGATCGAGAAGACGGAGCCTTCGGTGTAGCCGGTCGTGCGCCCGAACTTGCGCGCCGGCTCCCCGACCTCCACGTCCTGCTTCGGGACGTAGCCCTTCACCGTGCCGATGAAAGGGATCGTCGGCTCGAAACGGTGCTGCCCCCACAGACGCGCGAGGGCCGCGTCCACGTGGTTCGGCTTGTCCGCCTCGCCTTCGAAGCTCAGCGCCGAAAAGTTGACGAGCGCGCCGATGGGCCGGTTGCTCTCCGGCTCGCCCGGACTCGGCTGCGCGATCAGGTCTGTGTCGTCGACCTTCCCTTTGCGCAGGTCGACGAAGACGTGCGAGTTGCTCAAGAGGTGCACCACCTTCCGGCGCGGCAGCACACTCTTGCGCGTGCAGAAGTAGCCGATGGTTCCGCTCTGCCCTTCGAGGTTCGCGTTCGCGCCGCTGATGCCGCCGACGATGACCTCCTGATACTCGCGGATGCCCCTGGGGTATTTCTCCCAACCGTCCGAAGGCGTGAGTCCCGCGTCCGAGAGGAAGCTCGCCGGTGGCATCTCGACGAGGACGAGGGGGAAGCCCCCGTAGTCGGCCGGCAGAGGCTCCGCCCCGCCCCCGTCCCACAGCTCCCGGTTCGAGTCGCCGACGAAGACCTGTAGGCAGTATTCGCCGGTGGCGAGCAGCCCGACGCCGACGGCGTGGATGTTCGCCGAGAAGCCGGGCCGCAGGAACGTGAGGCTCAGCTCACTCTTGAGCTGGGCGACCCGCCTGAGCAGCCCGCGGTCGTTGCGCCGCGGCGGGCGCCGCATCGCGCGCGCCCGCCGGTACCTCCGCACCAGAACCCACGTCAGCCACGCGAGCACCAGCGCCGCCGCGTACCACGTGTACTCGTCGTAGTAGTAACGGGTGATGATGCGGCCGTTGCCGTCCGTCCAAGACCACATCGCGTGTTGTCCGAGTGCGAGAAGTAACATGGCCGTGCTCAGAGTTCGTCTATCGAATCCAGCTCCCAGGTGATCGGGTGGCAGAACTCTTCCTGGTTGTAAGAGCCGCCGTCCGCGGTCTCGCCGCCCTCTTCGACGACCGGCGCGAGGTCGAACTGTTTGTCGCCGGGGTTCGAGACGTAGCTGTAGTAGTCGTCCATGTCGCTGTAGACGGCGTTGTCGCTGTAGTCCATGTTCTTGAACTCGATGCGGAAGGGCAGGCCCTCGACGCGATTGAGCGTGTGCGTCTCCTCGCCGCCGCCGGCGCCGCGAATGGTGAAGCTGACCTCGTCGCCCTCGATCTTGGCGCCGATGGTCTCGCCGACGTTGCCGAAGACCTCGCGCCCCGTCTCGGCGCCGGAGGCGTCCCGCTCGACCTTCTCGAAGAAGAGGTTCGTGTCGAGCCTGTGCGTGTAGAAGAGGGCGTTGCCGATGTAGATTTTCGTGATGGGGTAGCGGCCCTTTGGCGCAGGGTCGAGGGGCGCGTCGCCGTGCAGCGAGTTCATGTTGACGATCCAGCGGAAGTCGTTCACGTCCGGCGAGCCGAGCCGGTCGAACTCGCCGCTCTGGTAGACGTCGAAGCCCTCGACCGGCGCGCGGCCCCGCGCCTTGATCTCGACCTGCACGCCCTCCTTCGGGAGCGCCTGGTAGGTCGCGACGTCCTGGTAGACGACGACATCGTTGCCGCTGCCCTCCTGAAAGACGGGCCTCTGAATCCTGATACTCAGCGCGTGCTTGTTGTCGCGGATGGCGGCGATCTCGCCCCTTTGCTTGTCGCGGTTAAAGCAGATGATGCCGAGGCCGGTGAACCTGATGAGCGCGGTGGCGGAACTTTCGTTGACGGGCATGACGTCCTCCAAATCCTGAGTTTGAGTAAAGCCTTCAGTTCAGAGTGCTCCCGACCGGGCGAAACGTAACGCCGCCCGCCGGGAATCAGGTTATCTGCACAGCCAGGCCCCGCCGAGCTTCACGCAGGTGAACTTTTTCGACTTCGGGACGGGGACGTTGATTGTCGCCTGTTGGACGATTGCCCTGACCTGCCACGTGTACCTCGCCGTGAAGAAGGCCGCGTTGCACGAGTTGAAGAGGCTCTGGTATTCGATCTCGCCCAAAGCGGCTTCGGCCTCCACGCCGCCGTCCGGCTTGTGCTCGGCGATGACCTTCTGCCGCTCGCCTTCGATCCTGCGTCGCCACGCGCCGCCGTACGCGCCGAGGATGGTCTCCCGCGCGCGCTCCCTGTCGGCGTCGGTGCATTCCGCCGGTGGAGGGACACGTATGTCGGTTATGATGATGGGCGGCGTCGGCGTGGGTGTCGGCGTCGGCGTCGGCGGAGTGGGAGTCGGAGTCGGAGTCGGAGTCTCAGGCGGCGTCGGCGTTGGAGTCGGCGTCGGCGTCGGCGTCGGCGTCGGCGTGCCGCCGTCTCCCGTGTCGCCGTCTCCCGTGTCTGACCCTGACGAGGTTGTCGTCACCTTCGGGTTTGCGTCCGCGGTCGTCTCCGGCGTGGGCAAAGGCTCTATGCGCGTGGTGACGCTGTCGGGTATCCAATCTCTCAGTCTGGAGACTACGGTCGGGGGCTTCGCCGCGCCCTCCGTCGTCGCCTTCGAAGGGGCGGCCGAGGGAGCCTCGGCCGCCTCGGGCGTGAGGTAGATGAGGCCGTTGACGACCACCACGCAGACGACCACGGTCGTGACCATCGTCGTCATGAAGCCCTGCGAGACGCGCCGCCAACGGAGTCTGCGGCTCCGTGTCCGCAGCAACTTCCCTTTCTCCTCGACGGCGCGGAGGCCCTCTTCCCAGAACTCGCCGCCGGGGGCGACGCCCGCGAGCGGCATCCCGTCGGCGGGGCAGAACGCTAAGGCGTCGTCCGCGAAATAGTCTCCGCATTTAGGACAGAAGCGCATGGTCTTAGTAGTTGGCGTAGCCGCCGAAGAGGGAGAAGGCGGCCCAGTAGAAGGGCGCGCGCGTCTCGTCCCGGTTCAGCAATTCGAGCTGCGCCCGCCGCAGGCTCTCGGCGGAACTCAGCCCCCTCTCTTTGCGGTTGCGGTGGAACGCGATCATCAAATCTTTCGTCGGCTCCGAATCGACCTTCCACTGGCTGGCGACCACCACCGGCGCCCCGAGTGCGAGGAAGGTGCGCGCGACGCCGATGGCCCCCTCGCTCCGGTCGTAACGCTCGAAGCCGGTCTCGCAGGCCGACAGCACGACGAGGCTCGCGCGCGGCAGCTTGTACTTGCCGAGTTCGGAAGAGCGCAGCTCGCCCGCCGCGAAGAGCAGCTTCGAGTCGCCCGGCGATTGCGGGTTGGCGAGGAAGTGGCCGGCGAAGTGAATCACCTCGACGTTCGCGAAGCTGCGCAGGAACGCCTCCTTCGTCGCTTCGCCGCCGAGCAGTTCCAGGCGCTGCCGGTAACCGGCGGCGACGGCCTTCGCCTCCACCTCCGCGGCGCGCAGGTCGGGCAGGCCCGAATGCACCTCACGGTCGAAGTCCGGGTTGCCGACGCTCAACAGTCGCTCGTTCTCCGCGCGCCCTTTCAAACGCGCGTGCTCGGTGGCGAGCACTAGCACCGACGCGCTCGGCGCGTAGAAGAGGGCGAACTCTTCGAGCAGGTATTTCCCGGCCGGCGAGACGAGCGAGGCGAACGCGAGTTGATGAAGAGACTTGTCGGGAATCAGGCAGAGCTGTTTGCCCGTGTCGAGGCCCGGCGGAATCAGGAGCTCGTAAAGCTCGCGCGCGGCCCGCCTGACGCCTTCGCCGGATTCTTTACCGACGACGGAGGATTGGTAAGCGTCAACCCTCTTCTCCAACTCGGCGGCCGTAATCGGTCTTTCGATTAAATCGAAACGCGTCTTCGAGACGACCCACAGCTCAAGCCTGTCCGGCAACACCGCGTACCGCACGAACTGCACCTGCTCCGGCAGGCGCGCGCGAATCTCTTCCAGCGAGAGCGGGCGCGTGACCGCGGGGAAGTCCTCTTCCCGCAGGAGCGGGCGCGCGGCCGCGCGGAAGTTCTCTTCGACCTGCGCGAGCGGCCTGTCCGTGCCGACGAAATCGAGCAGCGAACGCGCCCTCGACTCTTCGACTAAGGCGAAGGCCCCGGCGCTGTCGCCCTCCTTGACGGCGTCGGTGGCCGCGGCGTCGAACGCGTCCTGCTGATCCGCGAAGAAGGCCTGGCGCGAGCTGTCTTCGCGGAGCGTGGCGCGGTACTTCTCGGCCAGCCCCCGAACCATCCGCAGCTCCGCCGCGAACTCCTCGCGCCGTTCGAGCCGCTGGAGGCAGAGCAGGCGGCCCTTGTGAATCTGGTACAGGTTGGCCGTGAGTTGCGGCAGGCTGTGGTACAGCTCAAGCGCCTTGTCGTATTCCGTCAGGGCCGCGTCGCAGTCTTCCATCTTGCCCCTCACGTCGGCCAGCAGCAGGTAGCTCTCGGCCTTCGTCTGCGTGTTCTCGGGGCTGTCGCCGCGTTCGAGCGCCAGCCGCAGCGATTCGTCGGCGTACTTCGACGCGGCGTCGAGGTCTCCCTTCTCGACCGCCGCCTTCACCACGAAGCGCAGGCTTGAGTTGACGAAGCCGCCGGCCGGCGAGATTTCGCGCGCGAAGCTCAGGCGCTCCCTCGCGAAGCTCAAAGAGGTCGCGAAGAGCTTCAGCCTCACGGCGAGACTCGCCAGCAGCCCCTTGTCGCGCCAGGATTGAGTCCGGCTCTGGTAGTAGAGGTCTTTGGCGTTAAGCATTGCGCCCGCGTAACTCATGGCCGGCTCAAGCTCCCCGAGGGTTGTGTAGTATCGCGCGAGCGCTTCCCGTGCGTGCTGGACTTCGAAGGCGTTCTCTCCCGCTTCGGCGAGGCGCAAAGCGGTCTTGTAGTTCCGGCTCGCCTGCGAGAGGTCGTTCCGGCGGTTGTCGCTGACGCCGAGCCAGAAGTAGGCGGGCGGGAGCAGGACGTTGAACCTCTTCGCCTCGGCCTTCGCGATGAGCGACGCCAGCCGCCGCCGGCTCTCGTCGAGCTTCCCCACGTCGGGCAGCAACTGCGCCGCCCACATCTCGGCCGCGCCGGCCTCGGCCTCGTCGCCGAGTTGCGCGAAGAGGTCTCTGCTGTTTTCAAATTCCGCGATGGCCTTCGGGTAGTCGCTCTTCCCCGAGGCGTCGGGAAAGAGACTCTTCTGCCCGCGCTCGAAAACGTCCCTCGCCTCTAACAGCCGCTCGACCTTGTCCGCGCCGACGTTCGCGTAGAAGTCGGCCAGCTCAGAAAAAAAAACTCGGAGTGTCGCTCCCGCTCGAAGCGGCCGAGGTAGGCCAGCGCGTCGAGACTCTCCTGCGCCTCCGCTTCGTCGCCGCGCCTCCGCGCTTCAAGAAAACGTCGCGAGAGTTGGAGCGGCGCGGCGGCGCCCTTCAAGAGACCTTTCGTCTCGTTATGAATCTTCTGCGCCGTCGCGTCGTCCCGGTTGCGGTAGGCGTCGAGGAAGTCCTGCAAGACCTGCCCGTCCTGCTTGAACCGCGTCTGCTCGTCGGCGATGCGCGAGAGGTGTCTGCGCGCCTCGTCCGCCCACGGCGACGAAGGGTCTTTCTGCAAGTAGAGCGTCCAGGACTGCTTCGCCTCGCGCGGCTGCCCCAACTGCTCGTGTGCGAGAGACTTGTTAAAGAGCGCCTCCAACAGATTGCCGTCCAGCTCCGTCGCCGCCGTGAACTCTTCGAGCGCGTGGGCCAGATTCTCGTACCGCTTCTCCCCGCCCGAGGCCATCGCCAGCTCGTAGTAGGCCGTGCCGAGGTCGTTGTGAATCTTCGCGCTCTTGCCGTCGAGCTTGAGCGCGCTCTCGAACTCCCTGATGGCGTCCGCGTACTCGCGCTGCGTCAGGTGGAAGGCCCCGAGCGCGTGATGCGTGCGTGCGTCTGGCGTCTTCAACGCGGCTTCGATGAGGCGGTTCTGGATGAGCCGCAAACGGTTCTTCTCCGCCTGCTCCGGCGCGGCCCCGCGCAACTGCGGCAGGGGCGCGTAGCCGAAGTCGGAGATGCGCGCCTCGGTCGGCCGCTCCTTCTGGTAGACGGCGCGCAGCTCCGCGAGTTCGTCCGGCCTACCAGTTCTGTTGAAGTAGATAACCGAGACCGCCGCGGCGACGAGCAGCAGCGCGAGCGCGCCCGCGTACGCCGGCTGCCGGAGGAGCGTCCCGAGTCTTGCAAAGAACGACGGCTTCTCTTCCGCGGCTTCCGCGGCTTTCGCGGCCTTCGTAACCTTCGCGGCCTTCGTGTTCAGGGCCAGCGCCTTCGCCCGTATCGCCTGCGTCAGCTCAAGCTTCAGACACCTCTCGGGGTCGCCCGCGAGCGTCGTGCGGAAGCTGTCCGCGTCCCGTTCGTCGAGCCGGCCGAGGACGTAGTCGTTAATCAGCCCGTCCTCCGCGAGCGCGACCCGCGAGCAGAACTCTTCGTCGGTGAAGAGAAGCTCCTCGATCCCTTCGAGGGCGGCCTCGTCCGAGACGCGGCCCAAAAGGTACTCGCGGATCTCCTCTTCGCTCTTTGCCGATTCGCCCATCGTCCTCGCCGCCCCCGTTATGAAGTGTCCCCGGCGGGCGTTATGTAACAGCCCCTTTCAGCCCATGCACTCCTGCACGCAGAGCTTCAACTTCTGCTTCGTCCGCATCACGCGCACGCGCAGCGCGGTCTGCGTCACCTCGAAGCTCTGCGAGAGGCGCCGGCGCAGCTCGACCTTCGCCGTCTTCACCTCGGAGAAGTATTCGAGGATCATCTGCTGGCTCTCGGGCGGAAGCTCCGCGAGGCATTTCTCCAGACACTCCTCGGAGAAGTTGGGCTCGGGCGGCGGCTGCGCCGCGACCGCCACCTCGTCCACGTCGACGTGGTGGCGCTCCTTCCTGAGCGACTCGCGGTAGACGTTCTTCGCCACGCCGTAACAGTAGGCGAGCTTGTTCTCGATCCGCTCTTCGCCGACCTTCAGCATCAAGCGGTTAATGGTCTCGTCGGCCAGCTCGTCGGGGAAGCGGCAGCGGCGCTGCGAGAAGAAGGTGCACAGGCGGAAGCGCAGGCGCTCGTACTCCTCGCCCGCGCCCTCGCCCCCGGGGCTGAGCCATTCGAGAAAGCCCGCGAATTTTTCCCGCGTTACTTCTTTGCCTGGCTTCATGTTCGAGACGGTTGAGGTCAGTTCGCGGTTTCGGCGTCGGGCAATGCGGCGACAGGATAGCTCAATTCAGGGCGGAAAGAAATATCAATTAAACGGCCCCGGCCTTCCCGCAGGCCGGGGCCAAATTTCGTCTTCAACTCCCGCGCGCTCAGGGCCGGTTGAAGTCCTGCACCAGGTAGATCACCTCGGCGCGGCCCGCGGTGCCCAGCGTGGGCTGTGTCCTTGCTTGCAGGTTCCAGTCGTTCTCCGCAGCGAGGTAGAGGAGGTTGACGAGCGCCTGGTAGTTGGTGTGAGTGTTGGGAATGAAGTAGTAGCCGTTCGTGGGATTCATGGCCGTCTGGTACTGGCCCGGCTTACCGCCGAATGTGAAGTAGACACCGTCGGGGCTGGGGTAGAGTCTCGTAATCCTCCCGTGGTTCTGAGCGAAGCCCCAGTTGTCCGGCGCGGCCGGCGCGGCGGGCGTTGGATTGAGTGCGTGGACGGCCGGGCCGCGCGGGTTGGTTTTCGCGTCGGTGTGAAGTCCGTTCAAAGTTCCCGCGGCGACGAGCATCAAGACCGCGAGCGGCGTCAAGAATCTAATCTTCGACATCTTCTCCTCCGGGGCTGAGTTTTCAAGTTAGCGTGCGACGAAACCGAAACCTCTTGGCTCGGTCTCGCGCCCGCATTCTTGTGTGACTCTGCCCCGGCCAAACGTAACGCCGCCGCAGACAAAATTATTTCACGCCCTGCTTATGTCTCTTCAAGCGTGGGGTTCGGCGGAGAGTAGCAGCTCGACCGTCCAGTCCCGGCCTTCGGCGCGCGGCTCGACGGACAAGGTCAGGATTACTTCGAGGGCGTTGTGCGGGGATTGGAGCGTGCCGCCGAGCGAGACGCGCGGGCCGCCGAAGAGTTCCGTGCGGGCGGAGAGGTTCGGGTGGTCGAGTAAGGTCGTCGAGACGTGAAGGTCTCCGGCGTCGGGGGCGACTGAGCTACCGGTGGCGCGCGCGCCGTCGACGAGCAGACTTGAGAGGTCTGCGCCGCGCGCTTCGGCCGAGGCGAAAAGTCTGTAAGCGGAGTTCGAGCGAATCAGGACGGGGACTCTTATCTCTTGCGGGTCGCGCGCGGAGCCGTTGACGACGACGGTCACGGAGCCGTCGGCGTTGCGCGTCGTGTCGACGAGCAGGCCGGGCGCTTCGCTCGGCTGTGAGATTGAGAGCGAGACGGTCTCGCTCACGACGCCCGACATCCTGACCGAGCCGCCCCCGGTCTGCCCGCGCGCGACACACGTCACGCACAGCATCGCCGTCAACAGAAACACGGCTCCGCGCTGGGGTGTGAAGTCCATCCGCCTCCGCCTCGTAACGCCTCGATGTTGCACCCCAGAGAAACGGCCAATCCCGGCCCGAATCTTAAAAATCACCAGGGGTTAAACGTGGACAAAGGATGCCCCGAACTGTACAATGAACACGCTGCCTTGAAGCTCAAGCGCAGCGCGCCTCAGAGCCTTCGGGCGTCCACGAAGATTCGCGGGAAGAGCGTCCCGCGAATCCCTCCAAAAGCCGCAGGCCGGCACACTTCAAACCTTCACGCGCCGTCGTGTTCAGTTCACGTTTCAAAAAAGCCCTCGCGGCCTCGTGCCTCGCGTGCATCCTTTGCGCGCAGGCCGCGCTCTACACGCGCGCTTCGGGCGGCGCGCTCTCGGCCGACGGCGCGGGAGCGCCGCCCCCTTCGCCGCAACGCGGCGGGGCTTCGCAGATAAACACGATCACGGTCGGCGGCCGGACTCTGACGGGGCCGAACAGCGCCGCGCAGTACCGTGGCGGGAGACTCTTCCTCCCCGTCACCGCGGTCGCGCGCGCTCTCGGCGACCGCGTCTCGGTGGACGCGGCCACGGGCACGGTCATGGTGCAGCGGCAGACGGGCGTGACGGCGGACTTCAACGTTCAGCTCAAGCAGGTGCGCGAGAACGGCTCGGTGGTGCTGGCCGTCGGCGGCGCGGCCGACATCGTCTTCCCGCCCGACACGGAAGGGTTGATGCTGCCGGTCGAGATCGTCTCCGCGCTGCTCGACGCTTCGGTCGTCGTGGACGAGGCGGCGCGCCTGGTCAGGGTCACGCGCGGCGAGGCGAGGGCCGAGACCGTGAGGGACGGCGCGCGCCACGCGCGCTATGAACTCTACTCGTTGGACTACGAGTACGACTTCAACCGCTACGGCACGGCCTTCAACCAGAGCCTGACGTTGCACGCGAGCGGGCGCGTGGGCGACGGACGCTTCAGCCTTTTGACGAACTCGGTCACGGGGGAGGGGGCGGCCCCGAGCCTCCTGCGCAACGGCACCTTCACCTTCGAGCGGCCGAACGGGCAGCGCTTCACGGGCGGCGACTTCGGCACGGGCACAGACCTTGAATTCATCTCGGCGGCGGTGCGCGGCGCGCAGTTCGAGCTGCCCTTAGGCCGCGCGCGCGTGACGGTCTTCGCGGGCCGCGCGGTCTCGGGCGTGCTCGCTTTGCAGACTTCGGACGTGTTGCCGTCGTCGGACATAGCAGGGCCGTCGTCGCAGACCTTGTCCGTTCTGAACAAGCTCACTTACGACACGAACGTCTTCGGCGCGTACGCGACCTTCGCCCCTTCGGCGGACGGGCGCGCGCGCACGAACCTCTTCACATTCTCTTCGGGCGCGCTCCGCTTCGGCGGCCCCGCGCGCGGCGGCGAGATGGCGACGGCCGCCGTGCGCTTCGCCTCGCCGCGCAGCCGCCTGCAGGGCGACGTGGCGTTCGGCAGGTTCCGGGGCGCGCAGCGCGAAGGCGTTAGCGTGGACGGCGCGGCCGCGGCGGCAGACCTCTCGGGCTCTTTCAACCTCACGGACGCCCTGACGCTGCAAGGCCGTTACGCTTACACGGGCGAGAACTTTCTCAACCCGCAGTCGGGACTACACGACCCGGTCAAGCTCGCGGCGGGCGGCTTCACCTGGCGCGCGAGCAGGTGGGTCACGGCCTCCCTGAACGGCAGCACCGCGAGCCGCCCCGGCGTCTCAAGTGAGAGAGACCGCTTCGTCACCTCCGCCTTCACGCTCACGCCGCCGCGCCGCGGCGTCCCTTCGATCTTCTTCTCACACACGCAGAGCAGCACGCCGCAGGTGCCTTCGGCCGCGTTCACGCTCCTCAACGTGGGGCGCGACTTTACGCGCTGGCGCCTCTTCTTCAACGCGACGCGTGTGAAGACGAACGGCCCGGCCGACCTCAACGCGCAGACCGGCGCAGCCGTCAGGCTCGGCGAGTCCGGCTCGCTTCAGTTGAGCCAGTCGTTCGGCAGCCGCGGCGCGCTCGGCGGCACCGCCGACTGGCAGTCGCAGGCCCTCTTCAAAAGGCGTCTGAACCTGAGCGCGGGCTTCGGCTACTACCGAGGCGGCGGAGACTCCGCGCGCCTGAGTCTTTCGGAGAGACTCTCGGCCACGCTGAGCCTGCCGCGCGAGTCCTCGCTGCAACTCTCTTACCTGCAAACGCAGAGCGGCCCGACCGTCTTGCTGAGCCTGCGCGGCTCGCTCTTCAGAAAGCGGAGCGCGGAGCGCGCGGCCGGTGGCTCGGTTAAAGAGTTGAGCCAGTACGGGGCTTTCTCGGGCAGGGTCTATCAGGACGTGGATGCTGATGGGAGGTTCGACGCGAGCGTCGACCGGCCGCAGGCGGGCGTGAAGGTGCGCGTGGACGGCAACCGCTATGTGGAGACCGACGAGGGCGGGCGTTTCCGAATCGAAGAGATCAAAGCCGGCGGCCACAACGTCTACCTCGACCTGCTCTCGGTGCGCGCAGACCTGACACTGCTCGACGGCGGGCAGCAGGCGGCGACGCTGCTGCCGGGGCGCGACGCGATTGTCGACTTCAGGCTGGTGCGGACGGGGCGCGCCGCGGGCTTCGTGTGGTTCGACCAGAACGAGAACGGCTTGATGGACGATGGCGAGCAGGCGCTCGCGGACGTGAGGGTGGTGACGGCGGGCGGGCGCGACACGCTGACGGACGCGAACGGTGCCTTCATCCTCGGCGACCTGCCGCCGGGCGAGTACGCTCTGCTGCTCGACGAGAAGACTCTGCCCGAGAGAACGAAGTCGGCGGCCGGCTCGCTCATGGTCAAGGTCGTCGCGGGCGCCGAGACCGGCGGCCTCAAGCTCGCCGTCGTCGCCCTCCCGCCCGAGGTCAAGCGGTTCTCGGGTAAGTGACTTCGTGTAAGTTGAGAGTCGAGTAAGAGGGATTTAACCGCAGAGACACAGAGGCACAGCCTGTTGAGTAATCCTCAAGAAGCTGTGCCTCTGTGTCTCTGTGGTTAATGCTTTGTTATTACTTCACGACGAGGTCGGTCACGCCCTCGGTCATCCGGCTGCCGTCCTGAAAGTCGATCCTGTACCTGACGGAGTAGGCGCCGGGCGCGAGCTGCTTCTCGATGTGGAGCTTCTGGCTCAGCTCCGCGCCGCCGAGCACGGGGAGCGATTCGCCCTCGGGCAGCTCCGCGACCGTGCGACCGGAAGCGTCCAAGACCTTCGCCGAAGAGACCGGACGCAGCACGCTGTTCCCGCCGTTCTTCAGCGTCGGCACGACCGTCACGCCCGAGGCGTCCGCCGACGCCTGTAGGTTCTCGAGCGAGCCGCGGCGCGTGAGCTGCGGCACCTTGATGTAGAAGACGCAGGCCATGCGGTAGCGCACGACCATCTGCCGCCGCGCCTGCGCGAACTTGAGAGTGTCGGGCCTCTGCTCGACGACGAGCGCGGCGAGGTGGTCGCCCGGCGCCGCGTCCTTCGGCACCGTCACGGTCACGCGGATGGAGTGCGTCTTCCCCGGCTCCACGGTCGTCTCGGCCGGGCTGTAGATGAGCCACGCGCTCGCCGAGTTCGGCTGCGTGCCCGCGCGGTAGAACTCGACCTGCCCGTCGCGCGTGATGTTCCAGTCGTTGAGGCTCGCCACGATGCGCGCGCTCTGCGCCGCCGCGTTCGAGGAGCGGTAGTCGAGGTTGACGACGACGGTCGTCTCCGCGCCGGGCTGCATCTCTAACTCGACGCGCGCGGGCGCGAGCGCGATGCCGTCGGCGCTCGGTTCCGTCTGGACGGGGGCCGCCGGTGCCTGCGGTGCCTGCGCCCTCGCCGCCGAAGCGGAAGAGGCGAGGAGGAGCAGCAGGAGAAGAAGCGTCGTCGTGTTTGCTCTGTGGTTCATGGCTTGAATGGTCAGCACTGTACGTTGGGGCCGGAGGAGATTTGGAAGGTGAGCGTGGCGCTCGCCGTGCCGGGGGCGAAGAACTGCGGCGTGATGACGAAGACTGCGTCGAAGACCCAGGCGTCGTCGTCCCTGCGGCTGCTGCCCGTCCCCTGCGTCAGCTTCGGGCCGCTCAGGATGGTGGTCGCGCTGCCTACGTCCGCGAGGTCAGAGGTGTACGCGACGCGCCCGCTCGCGTTCAGGGTGAAAGACGTGGAGGGGTCGTTGTTGAAGGGCGAGTAGAAGAGGTGGCTGCTGCTGTTGCAAATCTGCGCCTTGCCGCCGAGCGGCCGCATGTTCGACACGCCGAAGCCGATGTCCGTGAGCTGAATCGCGCGCGGGTCTACGTTCGAGGAGCCCGTAACCGAGACCGTCACCTTGTAGGGGTTCCGGCTGCGCACGGCGACGGGGACGACGACCTTGACGACGCTGTTCGCGTTCGCGGCCGAGACCTCGCCGAAGTTGATCGTGACCGCGAGGTTGTTGAGCGGGCTCGCGCTGCCCGCGACCGAGGCGCCCAGGCCCCCCGTGATGGTCGGCTGGCCGCCGCTGCTGATGTCGAAGCTCTGCCCGCCCTGCGCACGCGCCTCGCGCGCCGCCGCACAGATGAGCAGCAGGCACGAAAGGAGTAGAACGAATCTGTTGCGCGAGTTCGTCAACATCGGCTCAGGGGCATTAGGGGGAGGGCCGCCCAATGTTGTGGCGGGAGAGCTTCAGGGGGCCGTGACCGTGAAGGTCACGTTGATGGTGGTGCTACCGTTCTCGAAGAACTGCGGCTTGATGGCGAACATGGCCGGGACGTTGAGGCCGTTGCCGTTCGAGCGCGGCACCGCGTTCATCACGTACGAGCCGCTGAGCGCGGTCGTCGAGGTCGAGAAGGCCGAGAGGTTCGAGCGCGTCGCGGTGAACTCGTAGCGGCCGGTCGTGCCGTTGACCGAGCCGTTGGCCGCGAGCGTCGGGTCGCCCGCAGTGGCGTTGGTGTCGGTGCCAGAAGTGTTGACGCCCGTCCCCGTCCGCGAGACCGCGCCGAGTCCGAAGCCCACGTCGGCCGCCGAAATCTTGTTGGCCGTCGTGCCGGAGCTGCTCACGGTCGCGCTCACCGAGAGCACGTAGCCGGCGTTGCTCCTGATGCGCAGCGGCACGTTCGCCGTCACGAAAGAGTTGGTGTTGGACGGGCCGAGTTCGCCGAGGTTGATCGAGACGGCGAGCGGCTGGCCGGCCGTGCCGTCGGTCGTGACGCCGCCGCCCGAGTTGCCGCTCAGGGTGACGGCGCCGCCCGAGTTGATCTCGACGAACTTTGAGACGGTCGCGCTCATCGTCACCGTGCCGGTCGTGCTCTGCGCCTCGGCGGACGCCGCTGCCGCGACCAGGATGGCGGCGGCGAAGCACGCGCGCACAAGGGTTGAGAAGGTTCTGCTCATCACTTCGGCTCCTTAACAATCTTTATCTTCTGCGGCCCGGCCGCCCGGCGCGCCCGCTCCCGAGTGGAAGCGAACGCGACAGGCGGCCGGCCCGAACTGCCCCCCCCTTGTTCGTTATCCGAGTCCGAAAAGTTACGGCGCGGAGATGGTGAAGTTAGCGGTGATGGTGACCGAAGCCGCCGGGTCGTAGAACTGCGGCTTGACGGCGAAGATCGCGGGCAGCGTCAGGCCCGTGTTGTCCGAGCGCGGCACGGCCTTGTTGATGCGGGGGCCGCTCAGCACGGTGGCCGCCGAAGAGTAGGCGCCGAGATTCGCGCCGGCGCCGCTGTACGTCCAGCGCCCGTTAACGTCGGTCGAGCCGCCCGTCGTCGGGTCGCTGTCGGCCGAGCTGGTGTCGGTGCCCGTGTGGAGGCTTGCGCCGCGGGCGCTCGTCACGAGGCCGAAGCCCACGTCCGAAGCCTTGAGGCTGTAGGAGGTCGCGCCCGCGCCCGTGACGCTGCCCGTCATGTCGAGCTGGTAGGCGACGTTGCTCCGCATCTTGAGCGGCACGCTCAGCTTGACGAAGGAGTTGGTGTTGGCCGGGCCTAACTCGCCGAGGTCGACGACGACCGCGAGCGGGGTGTTGACGGTGCCGTCGGTCGTGACGCTGCCGCCGGAGTTGCCGGTGAGCGTGACGGAGCCGCCCGAGCGAAGTTCGACGAAGTTCGAGACCTGGCCGGTCATCGTCACCGAGCCGGTGGTCTGCGCCGACGCGCCCGCGGCGGCCGCCACCAGCAGTGCGGCGGCGAGCGCGACACGCTTAGCTAGTTTGAGTGAATCGAGCATCAGTTTTTCTTAGTTCCTTTCGGGGGTTTTCGACTGCGTGGGTTCAGGCGGGCAGTCTCGCCAGAATGTGCCGGGCAGAGATGGCTCCGGGGCGGAAAACTGGAGTCAGACAGCGGCCCTGCGGCAGGTCTTTAAGGGTTTACGCGCCAAAACGGGCTCGGAGGGTAAGGTTTTCGCGCGTCCAAGGCGGGCGTGCATGGCCTCTGACGACCGCCAAAACGGTCGTTAAGCCACAATCATCTTAGCCAATGGCAAACATCTTTGCAACAAAATAATTAGGTAAAACTCGCGGGGTGAAGCGCGTTACCTCGCGCAGCTGCGCAAGGGTTCTTCGACACGCCGCGCCTGTTAACGCCTGCGCGCCGCGGCGCGTCTCTAACGGGCGAAGGGGGCGAGGCGGTTTCATCGCCCCTTCCCATCAAACCAACAAGTCAGGGAGTGAGACTCTTATGAAAATGCCGGCGCGCTTGAGGCCGTGCCTCGCGCTCACACTGCTCTTCACACTGTCGTCGGCCCCGCACGCGCAGCAGGCGGGTCTGCAACGTCCCAACGACCTCGAAAGGTACGAGGCGCAGGCCACGGACTCGGTCGAGGTCACCATCGACGACCGCGTGCTCCGCCTCGCGGCGCGCGCACTCTCCGACGCGAAGCCGCAGGAGCGCGCCGCCAAGGCCCTGCTCGCTGGGCTGAAGAGCGTCTACGTCCGCGCCTTCGAGTTCGAACGCGAGGGCGTCTACCAGCCTTCGGAGGTCGAGGCACTGCGCTCGCGCTTCAACGCGCCCGAGTGGTCGAAGGTCGTGGGCGTGCGGAGCAGGAAGTACGGCGACAACGTCGACGTCTTCATCTCCTCGGCGGGCGCGCAGTTGAAGGGGATCGCGGTGGTCGTCGCCGCGCCGCGCCAGTTGGTCTACGTGCACGTCTCGGGCGACATAGACCTTGAGCGCCTGAGCGAGCTGGAGGGCCAGTTCAACGTGCCGAGGCTCGAACTCTACAGGTCTGGGAAGGAGTAGGCGGAGTATGTCGCCTTTCAGGTTCGTCGCGCGGGCCGCGGCCGCGCTGTTACTTTCGATTCTCGTCTGCGCGCCCGCGACCGCGAGGGCCGACGAGTTCGACGCCGTCGTGCGCAACGTGCGCGCGGCGTGCGGCGGGAAGCGCGTGCGCATCCCCTTCCTGGGCCTGGCGAGCTTCGCGACCCGCCTGGTGCGCCCGGCCGGGGTGAAGAGTTTCAAGCTGGCCGTCTTCGAGGAGGTGACGCGTGAGGGCGACGTGTCTGGTCTGCGCGAGGCCCTGGGGCGCTCGCTCGGGCCGGAGTGGCGACCGCTCGTGCGCGTGCGCTCCGGCCGCGGCGCGGAGCAGACGCACGTCTACGTCCGCGAGGCGGGCGACAACCTCAAGCTGATGATCGTCACGCTCGGCGGCGACCAGGCGACCGTCATCCGCGCGAAGATCAACCCCGAGGCCCTCGCCCGCTTCGCGCGCGACCCGAAGCTCTTCGGCGTCTCGCTCAACAGCGGCGAGTAAAACGGATTCACCACAGAGGCACGGCTTTAGGAATTTGAGATTTCAACTTTGAGATTTCAAATTGTCTGAGCTGTGCCTCTGTGTCTGTGTGGTGAATCCGTTCTTACTCAAGTAGGGTATGATGACGGGCATGTGCCTTCTGAAGCACGCCGGCGGCGCTTTCACACACCGGCCCGAAGAGTTGAAAGAGCGTCTGAGTCCGAAGGCGTCCGACCTCGTCAAGTCGGCCTTCGCGGACGTCGACCCGGCGCGCCTCGTCGATTACCACACGCACGTCGCGGGACTCGGCGCGGGCGGCACGGGCAACCGCGTCAACCCGAAGATGCGCACCTGGCGCCACCCCTTCCACCGCGTCAAGTTCGCCGTCTACCTCAGCTCCGCGGGCGTCGAAGACCTGGAGCGCGCCGACGCGGAGTTCGCCGAGCGGCTCTTCCGCCTGGTGAGCAACATCGAGCCTCAAGGCAAGTACCGGCTGCTCGCCTTCGACAAGCACTACCGCCTCGACGGCACGGAGAATCTTGAGAAGACGGAGTTCTACGTCCCCAACGAATACGTCTTCGGCCTCGCGGCCAAACACCCCGACCTCTTCGAGCCGGTCATCTCCGTCCACCCTTACCGCGCCGACGCGGTCGAAGAGTTGGAGCGCTGGGCGCGCCGCGGCGGCCGCATGGTCAAGTGGCTGCCGAACGCGATGGGCATCGACCCTTCGCACGCGGCCTGCGACCCCTTCTACGCGAAGATGAAGGAACTCGGGCTCGTGCTCCTCAGCCACGGCGGCGAGGAGAAGGCGGTCGAGGCGAAGGAAGACCAGAGACTCGGGAACCCCCTGCTGCTGCGCAGGGCGCTCGAGCACGGCGTCAGAACAATCGTCGCGCACTGCGCCAGCCTCGGCGAAAACGAAGACCTCGATGACCCCGGCCGCAAGCTCGTACACAACTTCCGACTCTTCCTCCGCCTCGTCGAAGACCGGAAGTACGAAGGGCTCCTCTTCGGCGACATCTCCGCGATGACACAGTTCAACCGCGTGGGCGAGCCGCTCTCGACCGTCCTCGCGCGGGAGGACTTGCACGGACGCCTCGTCAACGGGAGCGACTACCCCCTACCTGCCGTCAACCTCCTCATCCGTTCGAAGCCGCTCGTCCGCGCCGGCTACCTCACGCGCGAAGAGGCCGCCTCCCTGCGCGAGATTTACGGCTTCAACCCTCTGCTCTTCGACTACACGCTCAAGCGCTGCCTCCGCCTGCCCGGCACAGACAAGCGCCTCCCCCCGACCGTCTTCGAATCGAACCCCGCGCTCGAAGTCTGAGTCAGCCCTGTTAACGCAGGTACTTGTTGAAGAATTCGAGCGTGCGCGTCCAGGCCAGCTTGGCGGCCTCCGCGTCGTAGCGCGGCGTCGTGTCGTTGTGGAAGCCGTGCTGCTTGCCGTCGTACATGTAGACCGCGTAGGTCTTCTTGTTGGCCTTGAGCGCCGCCTCGTAGGCCGGGATGCCTTCGTTGACGCGCTGGTCGTTGCCGGCGTAATGGAGCAGGAGCGGCGCCGCGATCTTCGGCACGTCGTCCGCGCCCGCCTGCCGCCCGTAGAAGGCGGCCCCCGCGTTCAAGTCGGGGCCGAGCCGCACGGCCAACTGGTTCACCATCCCGCCGCCGAAGCAGAAGCCGACCGCGCCGAGCTTGCCCGTCGAGTCGGGCCGCGCCTTGAGCCACCTGGCCGCCGCCACGAAGTCCTCGGTCATCTTCTTTCCGTCCACTTCGCGGAAGAGCGCCGCCCCCTTCTCGTCGTTCCCGGGGTAGCCTCCCACGGAAGTCAGGCCGTCGGGGGCGAACGCGACGAAGTTCTGGAGCGCGAGCCGGCGCGCGACGTCTTCGACGTAAGGGTTGAGTCCGCGGTTCTCGTGGATGACGAGAACGGCGGGCCACTTCTTCCCCTTCGAAGGGCGCGCGAGATATCCCTTAATCGAGCCGTTGCCCGCGGGCGACTGCACCGTCTCGTAGCCGACCTTGATGCGCTTGTCGTCAGGCGGCACCTGCTGCGCCCAGGCGTAGTTGGGCTGCAGCCCCTCGAAGATGGCCGCGACGGTCAGGCCGCCGACCGCGAACTTGCCGGCGCGGTCGAGGAAGGTGCGGCGGTCGATGTCGCCGTGCTGGTATTCGTGAAAGAGGTCTAACAACTCCTGCGGGTAGTCGGATGCTGACTTGCGTTCCATTCTTCCTCCTCGTGCTAGATTAAGCCGAATGAGACCTGGCTGATGATGTTAGGAGAGTTTTCGGACAGGCGTAATGTTGCTTCCGCCCGAACGGGCATGTCAAGGTATGCCCCCTGACACGCGTATGAAGAGAACGCTTCTTTCCCTGTCGCTCCTGCTCGCCCTCCTGATTGAGTCGCCCGCGTACGCGCGGCAGGCGGGGCTCGCGCTCACACGCCTGGAGACGGACGCGGCGGCGCAGCCGCTCGGCATTGACGACCACAGTCCGAGGCTGAGTTGGGTGATTGAGAGCGCGCGGCGCGGCGTGTTGCAGAGGGCCTACCGCGTGCTCGTCGCTTCGAGGCCGGAACTCTTGCGCGAGGGCAGGGCGGACGTTTGGGATTCGAAGCAGGTGGCGTCGTCAGACCCCTGGGCCGCGTACGCGGGGCCGGCTTTGAAGTCTCGCACGCGTTACTACTGGACGGCGCGCGCGTGGGCGACGGACGGGCTTGTGAGTGATTGGGCGCGGCCCGCGTGGTTCGAGACGGCACTCCTCGGCGCGGACGAATGGAGGGGGCTTTGGATCGCGGGGCCGGAGCGGAAGGTCGTCCCGCTGACCGAGGACGAAGGGCGGGCCGACGACGACGCGGTTCGCGCGGCGGGAGAGTTCTGCCGCCCCGTCGGCTGGCTCGTGGGCACGTGGTCGGCGCCGCTCGTCAAGAACAACCAGGGCGAGTGCCGCGAGCTGCGCCCCGCGCCGATGCTACGCAAGTCCTTCCAAGTCTCGAAGCCGTTCGTGAGGGCGCGCGTCTACTCTTCGGGTCTCGCATACAATCACCTCACGCTCAACGGCCGCGCCGCCTCCGAAGCGGTGCTCGACCCTTCGTTCACCGACTACGGCAAGACGGTGCTCTACACCACGCAGGACGTGACGGCGCTGCTTCATCAGGGCGAGAACGTCATCGCCTCGGAACTCGGCTCGGGCCACTACGACGACGCGGCGCGCACCTGGGACTGGGGCTGGGAGCGGGCCGGGTGGCGCGCGCGGCCGCGCCTGCGCCTCGACCTCTACGTCACCTACGCGGACGGCACAGAGCAGTTGGTGAGCAGCGACGGCACCTGGAAGGTGAGCACGGGCGGGCCGACGCGCTACGACAGCTACTACCTCGGCGAGACCTACGACGCGCGACGAGAGCGCGCGGGATGGGACGAGCCCGGCTTCGACGATGATTCGTGGGAGGCGGCGCGCGTGGTCGAAGCACCCGAAGGAGTCTTGCGCGCTCAAACGAACGAACCCATCCGCGTCGTAGACGTGCGACCGTCCGGCAGACGCACCGAGCCCGCGCCGGGCGTCTTCGTCTACGACGTAGGGCAGAACCTCACGGGCTGGGCGGAGGTGAAGGTCGGAGCGCCCGCGGGAAGGGCCGTCGAGATTTTCTACTCGGAGAAGCTCGACCGCGAAGGCCGCGCGAGCACCGAGGGCAACGCCCTCGTCTTCGGACAGTTGCAGACCGACTACTACGTCGCGAAGGGTTCGGGCGCGGAGAGCTGGACGCCGCGCTTCAGCTACAAGGGTTTTCAGTACGTGCAACTGAGCGGGCCGAAGGGCGAGCCGCTGCCGCCGGACGTGGCCGTCACGGTCGAACGAATTCGGCAAGTCAGAACCGGGCTGGCCCGAGCGTCGGACTTCGAATCGACCAGCGGCACGCTCAACCGCATCCACGCCAACACCGTCTGGGCCGTGCAGAACAACATGCACGGCATCGTCACCGACACGCCCGTCTACGAGAAGAACGCCTGGACGGGCGACGCGAGCCTGACGGCGGGCGCCGCGTCTCTGCTGTTCGACACGGAGCGTCTCTACCGGAAGATGTTCCAGGACATGCTCGACGCGCAGACCGCGCAGGGCGAGTTGTCTCTGCTCGCGCCGTCGAATAGGAACTACGGCTACGTCGGCGCCATCTTCAAGAAGGCGGAGTGCTGCGGCGCGACGCCCGCGTGGGACTCTTTCTGGTTCGTCATCCCGTGGGAGAGCTGGATGCGCTACGGCGACCGGCGCGCGCTTGAGAAGACGTACCCCGCGATGCGCAAGTACCTCGACGAATGGGTGCCGCGCTGGACGAACAAGGACGGCGACGGCTTCGCCTACACCCTAACCTCGGGCCTCGGAGACTGGGTGCCGCCCGAAGGCGTGCCGACGATTAACGCCCTGACCTCAACCGCCTACTACGCCTACCTCGCGCACATCGCGGCCGACACGGCCCGCGCGCTGGGCAAGACGGAGGACGCCGCGCGCTACGAAGAGCTGTTCGGGAAGATTCGCGCGGACTTCAACGCGCGCTTCCTCGGCCCCGGCGACTTCTACCGCGAGAAGGAGACAGACCCGTTCGTGCAGTCCGCGCAAATCTTCCCGCTCGCGTTCGGCCTGGTGCCGGAGGAGAAGAGGAGTGAGGTCGCAGACCGCCTCGCCGAAGACATAACGAAGAACCGCGGCGGCCACGCCTACGTCGGGGTTCTGGGCGCGCGCTGGGTTCTGCCGGTGCTGACCGCGACGGGACACACGGACGTCGCGTACGCGGTCGCGACCCAGACGACGGAGCCGAGTTGGGGATTCTGGACGGACAATTTGAAGTTCACCTCGCTCGGCGAAGAGTGGCCCGCCAACACGCGCTCGCGCAACCACCACTTCTTCGGCGCGATTGTGCAATGGTTCTACGAAGACCTCGCGGGCATACGCCCCGGCGCACCCGGCTTCCGCGTCGTCGAGTTCAGACCCGAGATTCCGGCGACGGGACTGGACGGCGTGTCGGCCTCTTACGAAAGCGTCCGCGGCCCCGTCGCCTCGCGCTGGAAGCGCACGGCCGACGGGCTCGAACTCGAAGTGACCGTCCCGCCGAACGCTACGGGGCGCGTCCACTTGCCCGCGCCGAACCCGCGGGCCGTGACGTTTGATAAGTCAGACCACGTCAAACTCCTCGGCGCAGAAGGCGGCCGCGTCGTCTACGAAGTCGGCTCCGGCCGCTATCGATTCCACGTCGCCGCACGTTGACGACGCGCGGCCGCGCTTACACCTGTCTGCTAAAGACTGCGGGCGTCTGCTTTGCCCGACAATGGCAGGCTGCCCGCTAATTCTGTAACTTGCCCGACAATATGTCGCATCCTAATTTTTGTGGCCGAAGAATAAGAAAGGAAAGCGGCGAGTCCCGAAAGACTCGCCGCTGCCATAAACACTGCCCCAACGGCCGTCGCTGCTAGGGAAGCGTCACGAACCGCCGCGGCGGCGTTTTGTTACTTCCAAAGCTATGCTGATGCTTAGCAACAGCACGTCTACAAGGAGTAGGCTGAGCTTTAGAGTTTCAACGTTCATTTGTCCTCCTCTCAGCCTTCCATTCCTGACCCTCAGGTTTTATGGAAAGGCCGCCGTTAGCGGGAGGACAACGTACTGGCTTCCGGATTATACTCCGATTAACCCCACGCAATAAGTTCTTTCCAGACAATTCACGCAATCTGCGCGTCCAGTTCGTCAAACTTCATCCGGCCAAGCCTCCACCAGAAAACCGCCAGCCGCGCCGGCGCGCACGCGGAAGAGCGCGTCGAAGCCTTCGGCCGGCGTCGGCGCGACGAGCCGCTTCTGAGTGCCGTAGATCGCCTGGTCGGGCACACGCGCCGCGCCCTGCCGCAGGCCGTTGCGCGCGAGCGCCGACGGCACGTCGGTGAGAAAGTAGTAGCCGACCACGCGGAAGCCCGCCGCCCGCGCCGGCGCGATGAAGAGCGCGCGGGTCTCGGGCGTGACGTTCGTGTTGTCCACGACGAAGGGCTGCCCGGCCTCGACGCAGGCGGCCAGGAGCACACGCTGGCGGTGCTTCGTCTTCAGCATGTCGAGGTTGATGCGGACGTGCGTGTCGAAGAAGCGCTCCTTGTAGAAGGAGGACTTGCCCGCGCCCTGTATGCCGACGAAGATGACCGCCTCCATCACGCCTCCGCTTACAAAGACTAAGCCTGCCTGCCCGAAGCCTGGCACACGGGCCTCACACACGCGGGGGCCGTCAGCGCCTTTACTCTCTCGGCAAGTCGGACTCGCGGAACTTCAAGAGGGAGGCGCTGCCGAAGTTCTCGACCGCGCCCCCTTCGAACGCATTCCGGAAGGTGAAGGCGAGCGTGACGGCGCGGCCGTCGCGCAAGACCGCGCGCGGCACGGCGAAGAGGAGGGACTTGCCGGGCAGAAGCGTCTCGTCCGAGCCGAAGTCGAAGCCGTAGCGCAGCGGCGCGCCGTCCCTGTCTTCGAGGCCGAGACGCACGCCGACCTCGGCGCCGTCGCAGAGGCCGACGGCCTTCTGCCCCGTCGGGAACTCGAAGAAGCAACTCCCGTCCGTCAGGTAGATGCTCTGCGTCGGGACGGAGACGGGGAGCGGCGAGTCGTTGTGCAGGCGCAGCCAGACGGCGTTCGCGTCGGCGGCCGGCTTGCTCACTTTGCTCTTCTTCGGCTCCGGCGTCTCCATCATTCTCTGCTCGCCGGGCGGCGTCATGTCGCCGTAGTGGTCGAAGGTGACGTAGACGAGATTCTTATATGCGGCGTTCTCCGCGTCGGCCCGCCGCGCGCTCTCCGCCTTGCGGTTGATGAAGTCCTGGCGCCGCGCCTCCCACACCTTCTTCCCCTCGAACTCTTCGCGGTCGACGGGGAAGAGGCTCCACAGCGCCCGCCCGGTTTCGAGGTCGAACATGAAGATGTTCTGCCCCCCGCCGCCGGTGACGAAGGTGCGGCCGTCGGGGTGGAACGCGACGCGGTTGTGGAAGGAGTAGCCCACGTCGAACTCGCGCAGCGGGCCGCCCGCCTCGATGTCCCAGAGCTGCCAGCCGCCCCACCAGGGTTTGACGAGGAAGCGCTTCTCGTCGGGGCAGAAGGCGAGGTTGTCGAGCTGGTCGATGTACTTGAACTCCCTGACGGTCTCGTTCGTGGCGGCGTTCACGAGCCGGAAGGGCTTGTCGTACTCCTCGACGAGCGCGAGCCTCCCGCTCGGACTCGGGTATCTGTTCTCCCTGTCCGCGAAGCGCTGCTCGCCTTTGACTTCACTCAGCTTCGAGCCGGTGCTCGCGTCCCAGACGATTGACTCCTGCTCGCTCCGCGACGTGAGCGTCTTGCCGTCCCGGCCGAACGCGACCGAGCGCACGTCCGCGGTGTGGCCTTCGAGCTGAAGCAGAAGTCTCCCGCCGCGCGTTTCCCACACGCGCACGACGTGGTCGCCGCCCCCCGAGGCGAAGCGCGAGCCGTCGGGGCTGAAGGCGAGCGACTTGATGACGCCCGGGTGGCCGACGAGCCACGCGCGGCGTCTGCCCGTCCTCGTGTCGAAGACCTGCGTGCCGTCGGCGCGGTAGCCCGGCCCGCTGGCGACGAGACTCCCGTCGCCGTTCAGGACTCCGTCGTCGAACTCGCGGAACTCCTTCACGCGGCTCGCGCGCAGGTCGAAGATTTTTGCGCCGACGGCGTCCGGCAGGAGCATCACGTTCCCTTCGCGGCTGAAGGACGGAAGCTCGGAATGCTCCTGCGCGGGTATCCTTTTGACAACTCTTCCGGTCGTGACGTTCGTGACGACGAGGCCGTCGCGGCACTGCGAGGCGATGAAGGAGAAGTCCGGGCTGTAGACGCTGCTGTGGCGTCTGCGGTCGGCGCCGCAGGGGAAGACCTGTTTCGTCGAGAGGGGTTGAAAGTCTTCGGACGACCACGTCGTCAACAGGCCGAAGCCGTTCCCGGTCTGGAAACGATTATGTTCGACGAACCGGACGGCACGGACGTCCTTCTGGCCCGCGCTCAAATCTTTGAGCAGTCGCCCGCCGCCCAAGTCCCAGACCTTCAGCTCCGCCTTCCCGTCCTTCGTCTCGGCGCAGGAGACGAGCAGCCCGCCGTCGGGGCTTGCGGCGAGAGCCTTCACGGTGCCGGCGTGCGCCTTGACGTTCCAGACGAGCCGGCCCGTGCCCGACTCCCAGAGCTGAAGCTTCCCGTTGTCCGTCCCCGTGACGACTACACGGCCGTCGGCCGTCCACGCCGAGACGCGGACGGCGTAAGTCTCCGTGCCGTCCTGCAAAAAGGAGACGTCGCGTTTCCAGAGCACGCGCCCGCTCGCCACGTCCCAAAGGCGCACGGCGTTGTCGTCGCCCGAAGAGGTCAGGATGAGTCTGTCGTCCGGACTCCAACTGATCTCGCTGACCGTCTCCGCGTCGCCCACCTGCAAAGGGTACTTCCCGGCCTGCGCGACCGACACGGCCGCGCACGCGCAGACGAGGACGAAGCTTAGAAGAAAATTTCTCATGTGTGAGTCGCGCCGAGCATGTCGTAAGATGTGCCCTGAGTCAAAGAATGATGCCGACGGCGAAAGCCGCAGTCAAATAACAGATGAGCCATTCAAGAGACCTCGTGCGGACGTTCGTCGCGTCCGTCGTCCTCCTCCTGGCCGCCGCGCACGTCTGTCCGGCGCAGCAGCCGACCTCCACGCCGTCCTTCAAGCCGTACAGGGCGAGCGGCATCTACAACGTCGGCGAGAAGGTCGGCTGGACGGCCGAGTTGCCGCCCGGCGCGCCGCGGACGGCCGCGTACACGTACGCCGTCAGGAAGAACAACCAGGAGGTGGTCAAGACCGGCACGCTCGACTTCTCTACGGGCCGCGCCTCCATCGAGACGACGCTCGACGAGCCTTCGATGGTCTACGTGCAGGTCACGGCCCAGGGCGGAGGGGGGCAGGGCGAAGGCGCGTCCTTAGCGCTCGGCGCGGCCGTCGCGCCCGAACGTCTGCAGCCTTCCGCGCCGAGGCCCGCGGACTTCGACGCCTTCTGGGAGTCGAAGATAAGAGCGCTGAAATCCGTCCCCGAGAACGCCGTCCTCACGCCGTCCGACGGCGGCAGGGCCAACGTCGACTACGCCGTCATCAGGATGGACAACGTCGGCGGCGGGCACGTCTACGGGCAGTTGGCGAAGCCGAAGCGCGCGGGCAAGTTCCCGGCACTCGTCATCCTCCAGTGGGCCGGCGGGCCTTACCCTTTGCAGAAGCAATGGGTCACAGACCGCGCCGCCGAAGGCTGGCTCGCCATCAACATCGAGCCGCACGACGTTCTGCCCACGGAGCCGCAAGCCTACTACGACGCGCTCCCGCAGGAGCTGAAGAGCTACCAGGCAATCGGCCGCGAAGACCGTGAGAAGAGTTACTTCTTGAAGATGTACCTGGCCGACTACCGCGCCGTCGAATACGTCTCGCACCGCCCCGACTGGGACGGCCGCACGCTCGTCGTGATGGGCACGAGCATGGGCGGCCAGCAAGCCCTCGCCGTCGCGGGGCTGCACCCGAAGGTCACGCACGTCGTCGTCAACGAGCCCGCCGGCTGTGACACGAACGGCCCGCTTCACGGCCGCGCCTCCGGCTACCCCAACTGGCCCGCTGACAACCCGCAGGCGTTGAAGACGGCGCTCTACTTCGACCCGGTCAACTTCGCCCCGCGCATCCGAGTCCCCAGCTTAGTCGCGATGGGCTTCGTGGACACGGTCACGCCGCCCGTCGGCATCTGGATCGCGTTCAATCAGATCAAGGGGCCGAAAGAGGCCGCCCCGATGATCGAATCGCCGCACAACCACCAGGCCACGCCCGCACAGCAGCGCCCCTTCACCGTGCGCTCGGGCGAGTGGCTCAACACAATCGTCCACGGAGGACAGGTGAGACCCAACCCAGACCCGACCCGGCCCGCGCCCGCAGACCAGCCCACGCCGCGCTCAGACCAGAACTCGATGATCGCGCACGCGGAGCTGCTGGAGAAGAGGAAGAAGGGAAGGATAGACGTCTACTTCCTCGGCGACTCCATCACGCGGCGCTGGGGCACGAGCGACGAGCAGTACAAGACGTTCCTTGAGAACTGGCGGCAGAACTTCTACGGCTGGAACGCCGCGGACTTCGGCTGGGGCGGCGACACCACGCAGAACATCCTCTGGCGTCTTGAGAACGGAGAGCTGGACGGCGTCAACCCGAAGGTCATCGTTCTGATGGCCGGCACGAACAACGTCGGCCGAGTCTCGCCGCAGGGCGACGAAGAGGCGCGGACCGCCGACGTGACGCGCGGCATCAAGGCCGTCCTCGACCTCTGCCGCCGCAAAGCGCCGAAGGCCGCGATCATCCTGATGGGCATCACCCCGCGCAACGACAACGTGGCCGTGATGCCCGTCATCAACCGCATCAACGACAGCATCTCGAAGTTCGCCGACGGGAAGAGAGTCCGTTATGTCAACATCAACGACAGGCTGGCCGACCGCGAGGGCCGGCTCTACGAAGGGATGACCAACCGCGACCTGCTCCACCTCGACGTGAAGGGCTATCAGGTCTGGGCCGACGCGCTGAAGCCCATTCTCAAAGAACTGCTCGGCCCGCCCGCGAAGGAAGACAAAGCCCCGCCGCCCACCGGCGACCCGAGCGCCAGAAAGTAGGCCCGGCCGGGAATGACATGACCGTAAAACCCCGCGCTTTTCGCGAATTTATAGTTCGAGACAAAAACAATATATGCGGCGGGGCGGGGAATTAAGGAAGGCGAAAGTCTTAAACGGAAAAGAGCCCCGAATCAGGCGACGGAAGGGGCGACGAAGTGCTTCTGGAGGACGAGCGCTATCGCGCCGCGCAGGCGCGGGTGGGCCAGCTCCTCCACGGGCTTAATGCGCGTGGCCGAAGGCTGCTGGCACTTCTCCGAGACGACGCGGCTGATGATTGGCTCGATTCTCGACCAGACGCGCGTCACCTCCGCGGCCACGACGATCAGGCTCGGCGCGAAGCTCGTGATGAGCATGGCGACGCCGACGCCGAGGTAGTGGGCCATGCGGTCGACGGCCTCTGTGGCTTTGGCGTCCCCCAGCTCGCACAGGCGCAGGAGCGAGTCGAAGGTCGGGGCGGAGCCGTCCTGCTGCCCGCGGTCTGCGCGTGCGCCGGCCGCGATCTTCATGTAGTAGTCGATGGCCGCGGTGTTCGACGCGTAGACCTCCCAGCAGCCTACGTTCCCGCAGCGGCAGAGCGGGCCGTCCTCCGTGAGGGAGACGTGCCCCAACTCCGCGGCCAGGCCGGTCGCGCCCCGCAGAACCTCCCCGTCGGCGATGATGCCCGTCCCTATCCCCTCCGAGACGGTCAGCGCGACGAGGTCGTGCACGCCTTCGGAGTGCTTCCCGTACCAGGTCTCGAAGAGCGCGCAGGCGTTGGCGGCATTGTCCACTTCGACGGGGATGCCCGTCGCCTCTTCGAGCGGCCCTTTGAGGTCGACCGTGCGCGCCTGTTTGATATCGACCTCGGCCCAGCCGAGGTTCGGGGCGAAGACGAGGCGCTGCGTCTTCGGGTCTACGCGGCCGGGCAGTCCGACCCCGATCCCTTCGCAGAAGATTTGCGGCTGCGAGCGGCGCATGTTCTGTATGCGCTCGGCCAGCTCGTTCAGGAAGGTCTGCGGGTCTGCGGGCGTCTGCAGGGAGTCCTGCGTGAGTATGCGCGCGTTGAGGTCTGTGAGCGCGAGGGTCGTCAGGCGCGGGCGCACGTCCACGCCGATGATGCCGGCCCGCTCGTTGTTGAGGTGCAGGAAGCGCGGCTTACGGCCCCGGGGCGCGTGGCCGAGCGCCCCCTCCGTGATCCACTGTTCCGAGATGAGCTGCTCGGTGATGGAGGAGACCGTGCTGCGCTGCAGCCCCGAGAAGCGCGCGAGGTCTGCGCGCGAGATGGGCTGGCGCGTGCGTATCAGGTTGAGGAGTATGCGGCGGTTGATGTCGCGGGCCGTCTCGCTGGTCGCGACCTGAAAATTGGACAGGTTGATTTTCCGCATGGCGCACGTTTAAGTAGCAGTAATCCACGTACTTTTCAACCCACTCGTCGTCTCCGGAACTTGAGGTAAAGCAATCGAACGCCGGCTGGGAGTAACATTTTGTTGACAAAATGGCGTTCGGAAGGTATTGTTGCGCCCTCGAACTTAATAGCTTCCACCCGATGTTAAAAGTTTGGGTGCTAAAAGTAAAGCTCTGCCCTCATTTTCGGCCTGTTCAATTCCAGCGGGTCTTCAAAGGGTTTCCGTTCTGATATGCCAGCCGGGGGAGTCCCAGTGCGAGGACTTCTCACCGCAGCCCTGAAAGGAGAGGAAGAGACATGCTTCAGCTAAACAGAGCCTCTACGCGCCGCGCACAGACCCGCGGGGGCCGGGTTTCAGTTTCGCGGTTCGAGCCGCACAAACGCCCGAGGGGGCTCGCCGTCCTGGTCTGGGCGCTGGTTCTCTCCTTCGCGTCCCTGGCGCTGCCCGGGGCGGCCCGCGCGCAGGTGCTCTACGGCTCTTTGACGGGTAACGTCTCGGACTCGGCGGGCGCGTCGGTGCCCGGCGCGACCGTCACGGCCCTCAACGCCGGCACCAACGTCTCGAAGGAGACGACGACCAACGACGAGGGCATCTACCAGTTCAGCGACCTCCTGCCGGGCGTCTACAAGGTCACGATTGCGGGGGGCGGGTTCACGACCGCGGTCTCCGAGGGCGTCAACATTGAGGTCAACAACGTCCGGCGCCTCGACGTGACCCTTCAGCCGGGCGGCGTGAGGGACACCGTCACGGTCAACGCCGACACGGCGACGGCGCTCCAGACCGACCGCGCCGACGTGAACGTCACGCAGTCTGCGCGGCAGGTCAACGACCTGCCCATCGCCGGCAGCGCGGGAAGGAACTACCAGAGCTTGATGCAGATCGTGCCGGGCGCCGTGCTCTCGGGCGAGCAGAACTCGGCCGCGGGCAGCCCGCAGCGCTCCATCTCCTTCAACGTCAACGGCGTCTCGCGCCTCCAGAACAACACGAAGATCGACGGGTCGAGCATCACGTACCCGTGGCTCCCGACGAACACGGCCTACGTGCCGCCGGCCGAGGCCATCCAGTCGGTCAACATCGTGACGAACGCCTTCGACGCCGAGCAGGGCCTGGCGGGCGGAGCGGCCGTCAACGTCATCATCAAGTCGGGCACGAACGACTTCCACGGCGTCGGCTGGGTCTACCACACGAACAGCCGCCTCGCCGCGCGCAACCACTTCCAGACCTCGCCGCAGAACCCGAAGGACTTGCTGACGCAGTTCGGCTACGCCGTGGGCGGCCCCATCGTCAAGAACAAGCTCTTCTTCTTTACGGACTTCGAGCGCACGACGCGCCGCAACCTCTCGCGCGACAACCGCGTGAGCATCGCGCCCGCGAGCCTCAGACCCGATTCGAGCGGCAACGTCCACTTCCCGACCGCGGCCGAGGGCGGCGCGACCATCTACGACCCGCTCTCGAACGCCAACCCGGCGCTGCGCACGCCGTTCGCCAACAACACGATCCCCGCGAACCGCATCGACCTCGCGGCCGTCGAGCTGATCAAGCGGCTGCCGCTCCCCAACGCGTCCGGCTTCGTCAACAACTTCCTGACGAACGGCACGGCCGAGTTCAACCGCAACAACATCGACTCCAAGATTAACTGGAACCCTTCGGACAAGACGACGCTCTTTGGACGCTACAGTCTTTCGCCGACGCTCATCACCGAGCCGCCCATCCTGGGCGAGGCCGGCGGCGACGCCATCAACGGCGGGCAGTTGGGCACGGCGACCGGGCGCGTGCAGGTCGCTGGATTAGGCGGCACGTACACCTTCAACGGGTCGCTCTTCCTCGACGCGAACTTCGGCTACACGCGCCAGCGTCTGGGCGCGGCCGGGCCGGACGTGGTCTCCGGCACGAACTTCGGCCTCGACGTTCTGAAGATACCCGGCACCAACGGCCCCGACCCGCTCCAGGCCGGCATCCCCTTCTTCAACGTCTCGAACTGGGCGAACATGGGGAACTCGAACACCGGCAACCCGTTCATCTTTCGCGACAACCAGTACGTCGGCTCTTCGAACGTCTCGTGGCTCCGGGGTTCGCACTCGTTCCGCTTCGGCGGCGACTACCAGAACCAGCAGCTCAACCACTTCCAACCGCAGGGCGGCACGTTCCAGACCGTGCGCGGCACGTTCCAGTTCAGCGGCGCCATCACGTCCCTGCAAGGCGGCGCGGCGGCCAACCGCTTCAACAGTTGGGCCGACTTCCTCCTGGGCCTGCCGAGCGGCGCGGGCAAGGTCGACCAGTTGCGCAACCCGAACTCGCTGCGGATGAAGTCGTACGCGCTCTACGCGCGCGACCACTGGCAGGTCAACCAACGGCTGACGCTGACCTACGGCCTGCGCTGGGAGCGCTACCCGTTCCCGACGAAGGACAACACGGGCATCAACCGCTTCGACCCCGCGACGGGTCTCGTCTACACGGGCGGCCTCTCGGGCGTGCCCGAGGACACGGGCGCCACTTCGGGGCCGGGACAGTTCCTGCCGCGCATCGGCGTCGCCTACCGCTGGAACGACAAGACGGTCTTGCGCGGCGGCTACGGCCAGTCGGCCGACCCGCGCCCCTTCATCGACTTCCGCAACGCGTACCCCGTAGTCAACCTCTTCGCGATGCCGACGCCGACCTTCAACGGCGCGACCAACTCGTTCCTGCCCGTGACGACTTTGCGGAACGGGCTCATCAACCCGAACGCCGCGCCCGACCTGTCGCAGGGCGTGTTGAGGCTTCCGTCGAACACGGGCACGACGACCTACCCCGCCACGCCGAAGCGCAAGGAGATTCACTCCTTCAACTTCATCGTCGAGCGGCAACTGCCCATGAGCTTCACCAGCTCAATCGGCTACGTCGGCACGCGCGCCGTCGGGCAGATGGGCTTCATCAACATCAACGCCAGCGCGCCGGGCACGGGCAACGCCGGCCGCCCGCTGTTCACGACCGATGCGAACGGCAATCCCGTCCGCATCGTCGCCGACATCAACTCCATCCAGCCCTACAAGAACACGACGTACGACTCGCTTCAGGCGACGCTCAACCGGCGCTGGACGAGCTCGCTCTTCGGGCTCGCCTACACCTGGTCGAAGGCGATCAACTACGCCGACAACGACGCAAACCCGCGCATCCAGTACATGCCCGAGGCCGAGCGCAACCGCGGCCTCGCCGGCTACGACCGGCCGCAGAACCTGCAGGGCTACTTCGTCTGGGAGCTGCCGGTCGGCAGGCGGCAGCGCTGGCTGAACGACGGCGTCGGGAGCAAGCTGCTCGGCGGCTTCCAAATGACCGGCCTCTTCAGTGTGATGAGCGGCACGCCCTTCTACGTCGTGCAGAACACTGCGCCGAACCTGCTCGCGCAGGGCAGCGGGCAGGTGCCGAACCAGCTCGCGCAGACCATCCAGTACCGGAACGGCATCGGCCTGGGGAACGCCTACTTCGACAACACGATCCTCGGCGTGAACTGCACGGCCAACTGCGCGTGGGCGCCGGAGACGGGCGCGCGCTTCGGCAGCGCGGGCCGCAACAACCTGCGCGGCCCCGGATTCAAGAACATGGACTTGAGCCTGTTCCGCAACTTCCCGCTGAAGGAGTCGCTCAGCATGCAGCTGCGGCTTGAGATGCTCAACGTCTTCAACCACCCGAACTTCGCCAACCCGAACGTGAACATCTCCGACCCGAGCACGTTCGGCTTCATCACCGCGACGACGGGCACGGCGCAGCGCACGCTGCGCCTCGCGGCCCGCCTGTCCTTCTAACGCGAGCGCGGCGGCGCGGCCCGGCTGTTGATAAGCCGGGCCGCGCCGCCTTTCACTTCCGTCCGCGCACATCGGTTAGAATCACCCCAATGGCAAACGCACCGCTGCAAAGAGACTTCACACGGCGTGTGGGGGCCGGAGGACTCTCGCTCGCGGTGCTGTTGTTGTTCTGCTGCGCTCCGACAGTCCGAGCGAGGCGGCAGGCCGAGCCGCCGCACCTGCGGAGGCAGGGCACGGCGACGCAGCTGGTCGTGGGCGGGCGTCCCTTCCTCGTGCGCGGCGGCGAGCTGGGCAACTCCTCCTCTTCGAGCCTCGAATACATGCGCCCCGTCTGGCCGAAGCTGGCGGCGCTCAAGCTCAACACGGTCGTCATCCCCGTCTACTGGGAACTCGTCGAACCGGCCGAAGGCAAGTTCGACTTCGAGCTGGTTGACGGCCTGCTCGCGGCGGCGCGTCAGCACGGGCTCAAGCTCGTGCCCCTCTGGTTCGCCACCTGGAAGAACAGCATGTCCACCTACGTGCCGGCGTGGGTGAAGAGAGACCAGAAGCGCTTCCCGCGTTCGCAGGACAGGGAGGGGCGCGGCATCGAAATCCTCTCGGCCTTCAGCAAAGAGAACGTGGAGGCGGACGCGCGCGCCTTCGCCGCGCTGATGCGCCACCTGCGCGAAGTGGACGGCCGCGAGCAGACGGTCATCATGGTGCAGGTCGAGAATGAGATCGGCATGATTCCGGACTCGCGCGACCGCAGCCCCGTCGCCGAAAAACTCTTCGGCGGCCCCGTGCCTTCTGAGCTTCTCTCTTACCTTGAGAAGAACAAGGAGACGCTGACGCCCGAGCTGCGGGCCGCGTGGGGCGCCGCCGGCTGGAAGACGCGCGGCAGCTGGGAGGAGGTCTTCGGGCGCGGCCCTGCGACGGACGAGCTTTTCATGGCGTGGCACTTCGCGCGCTTCACAGACCGCGTGGCCGCGGCGGGCAAGGCCGAGTACAAGCTCCCGATGTACGTCAACGCCGCGCTCATACGTCCCGGCTACCAGCCCGGCCAGTACCCGAGCGCCGGCCCCCTGCCGCACCTCCTCGACGTGTGGCGCGCCGGCGCGCCGCAGATAGATTTTCTCTCGCCCGACATCTACTTCCCGAACTTCATCGAGTGGGCAGGCAAGTACAGGCGTTCGGGCAACCCCCTCTTCATCCCCGAGGTGCAGCTCGGGCAGCTCAACGCCGTGCAGGCGCTCTACGCCTTCGGCCAGCACGACGCCATCGGCTTCAGCCCCTTCCAGATAGAGTCGGCCACAGGCCCCGCGGCCGAACTGCTCACGGCCGGTTATGATTTAGTAGAGCAACTGACGCCGCTCATCGCCGAGCACCAGGGCAAGGGTGAGACGGTCGGGCTGCTCCCCGAAACCAACGAGCCGCAGCGTGTGCCGCAGCGCGTGAGACTGGGCGGCTACGCTTTGAACGTGACTTACGAGCGGCCGAGTGCGGCGCCCATCGCGCAGGCGAACCCGGGCGCGGCGCCGGCCGCGCAGACGGGCGACGCGCCGGCGGGCGGGATCGTCATCTCGACGGGGCCGGACGAGTTCGTCGTCGCGGGCACAGGGTTAGTCATCGTCTTCGAAGCCGACTCGCCGGGCGACCCCACGGTCGGCATCCTTTCGGCGCAGGAAGGGAAGTACGTGGACGGCCGCTGGCAGCCCGGCCGCTGGCTCAACGGCGACCAGACGCACCAGGGCCGGCACGTACGCCTGCCCTCGGGCCGCTTCGACATACAGCGCGTGAAGCTTTACCGTTACCGCTAAGGGAAAATGAAGAAGACGCACCAGCGACGTAGACGAACGAGCACGTTGGGACTTGTCTGCTTCGCCTTCGCACTGCAACTGCTCGCCGTCTCAAGCGCGAAGGCCGACGACGGCTACCGGCTCTGGCTGCGCTACGACCCTCTGCCCGCGAACGTCTCTAAAGAGTACCGCGCGCTTGTGACCTCGGTCGTCGTGCAGGGGCAGTCGCAGACGCTCGACGCCGTCCGCGCGGAACTCGTCGGCGGCCTGACGGGATTGCTCGGCGGCGCCGTCCCGGCCGCGTTGAAGGTCGAGCGCGACGGCGCCGTGGTCGTCGGCACGCCTTCGAACTCGCCGCTCGTCGACAGCCTCGACTGGGGCCGTCAGCTCGCCGCGCTCGGCCCCGAGGGCTTTCGTATACGCTCGGCCAGAGTCGGCGGGCACAACGTCACGGTCATCGCTTCACAGGGCGAGGTCGGCGCGCTCTACGGCGCGTTCCACTTCCTGCGTCTGTTGCAGACCGAACGGCCGATCAACCGTCTGGACGTGAGCGAGAGGCCGCGGCTTCAGCTCCGCGTGCTCAACCACTGGGACAACCTCGACAGGAGCGTAGAGCGCGGCTACGCGGGCCGCTCGCTGTGGGACTGGGACGCTCTGCCGCAGAAGGTCGACCCGCGGCTCGTCGACTACGCGCGCGCGAACGCCTCCATCGGCATCAACGGATCGGTGCTCAACAACGTCAACTCCAACTCGAAGAGCCTCGGCGCCGACTACCTGCAGAAGACGAAGGCCATCGCCGACACGTTCCGCCCCTACGGCGTGCGCGTCTATCTTTCCGCCCGCTTCTCCGCGCCCATCGAACTCGACGGCCTGAAGACCGCAGACCCGCTCGATCCCGAAGTCGCCGCGTGGTGGAAGAGGAAGGCCGACGAGATTTACAAGCTCATCCCCGACTTCGGCGGCTTCCTCGTCAAAGCCAACAGCGAGGGCCAGCCGGGGCCCCGCACTTACAACCGAGACCACGTGGACGGCGCGAACATGCTGGCCGCGGCGCTGGCCCCGCACAAGGGCGTTGTCATCTGGCGCGCCTTCGTCTACGACGCCAAGCCCGGCTACGACCGCGCCGCCGCCGCCTACGAACAGCTCCAGCCCTTCGACGGCAAGTTCGCGCCCAACGTCCTGCTGCAGGTCAAGAACGGCGCGATAGACTTCCAGCCGCGCGAGCCCTTCCACCCGCTCTTCGGCGCGATGCCGAAGACGCAGATGATGCTCGAAGCGCAGATCACGCAGGAGTACCTCGGCCACTCGAACCACCTCGTCTTTCTTGCCCCGATGTGGCGCGAGGTGCTCGACTCCGACACGCGCGTCAAGGGCAAAGGCTCGACCGTGTCGAAGGTGCTCGACGGAACTCTCTTCGGCCAGAAGATCACGGGCATGGCCGGCGTCGCCAACACGGGCACGGACAGGAACTGGACGGGCCACGACTTCGGGCAGGCGAACTGGTACGCCTTCGGCCGCCTCGCCTGGAACCCCGACGCCCCTTCGAAGCAGATCGCGGACGAGTGGATCAAGATGACGCTCACGCGCGAGCCGAAGGCGTTGGCCGTCGTCGAGCGCATCATGTTGGAGTCGCGCGGGGCAGTCGTGGATTACATGACGCCTTTGGGGCTGCATCACATCATGTGGGGCGGGCACCACTACGGCCCCGCGCCGTGGGAGAACAAGTTCGAGCGCGCCGACTGGAACCCCGTCTACTACCACAAGGCGGACGCGGCAGGGCTAGGCTTCGACCGCACGGCGACGGGCAGCAACGCCGTCGCGCAGTACAGCCCCGAGGTGCGCGCCGTCTTCGCAGACCCGTCGGCCGTCCCCGAAAAGTACCTGCTCTGGTTCCAACACGTCCCCTGGGACAGGAGGATGAGTTCGGGGCGCATCCTGTGGGACGAGCTGGCCCTGCATTACCAAAGAGGCGTCGATTGGGTGCGCGCGGCGCGCAAAGATTGGGACTCGCTCTCGGGCGTCATCGACCCCGAGCGGCACGGGGCGGTCGCCCGCAAGCTCGAGATACAGGAGCGCGACGCCGTCGCGTGGCGCGACGCCTGCCTGCTCTACTTCCAGACCTTCTCGAAGCGCCCCCTCCCCCGCGGCGTCGAACCCGCGCGGAAGACGCTCGAAGAGTACAAGGCGAAGAGCCTGCTCCAAATTGATTCACCGGATCATTGAGTCATTGAGCCATTGAAATACGGACTCGGTTTTTCAATGAATCAATGAACTGATGAACAGATGAGTCAATCCTTAAGATGAAGATTACAGACATCAGGGCGACGACCGTTACGGTGCCTCTGGAGGCGCCGCTCAGGCACGCGAACGGGTGCCACTGGGGGCGCTTCGTGCGCACGGTCATCGAGGTCGAGACGGACGAGGGGCTGGTGGGTCTGGGCGAGATGGGCGGCGGCGGCGAGTCGGCCGAGGCGGTCTTCCGCGCTTTGAAGGCGTACCTCGTCGGCCACGACCCGGCGCGCATGGAGGAGATGCGCTTCCTCGTCGCCAACCCGACCGCCTCGCTCTACAACAACCGCACGCAGGTCTTGGCCGCCCTTGAGTTCGCCTGCCTCGACCTGCTCGGGCAGAAGTGGAACGTGCCCGTCTGCGACATCCTCGGCGGCCGCCTGCAAGACCGCGTGCCGTTCGCCTCGTACCTCTTCTTCCGCTACCCGAACGCGCGGACGGGCACGGGCGAAGTCCGCACGGCCGACCAGCTCGTCGCGCTCGCGCGCGAGCTGAAAGCGAAGCACGGCTTCACCTCGCACAAGCTGAAGGGCGGCGTCTTCCACCCGGACTACGAGCTTGAGTGCTACCGCGCGCTCGCCGAAGAGATTGGCAAAGGTTCGCCCCTCGACAGCTTCCGCTTCGACCCGAACGGCGTCTTCTCGACCGAGCAGGCCATACGCTTCGGGCAGGCCATCGAAGACCTGCGCAACGACTACCTCGAAGACCCGGTCTACGGCCTGACGGGGATGCGCCGCGTGCGCGAGAAGGTGCGGATGCCTTTGGCGACGAACACGGTCGTCGTCAACTTCGAGCAGCTGGCCGCCAACGTCCTCGACACGGCCGTCGACGTCGTCCTGCTCGACACGACCTTCTGGGGCGGCATCCGGCAGTGCGTGAAGGCGGCCGGCGTGTGCGAGACTTTTCAGCTCGGCGTCGCCGTCCACTCCTCGGGCGAGCTGGGGATTCAACTGGCGACGATGCTCCACCTCGGAGCGGTCATCCCGAACCTTTCTTTCGCGGCCGACGCGCATTATCATCACCTCACCGACGACATCATCGAAGGCGGCCCGCTCAGGTACGAGGACGGGGCCATCGCCGTCCCCGAAGGGCCGGGCCTCGGCGTGCGACTCGACCGCGAGAAGCTGGCCGAGTACGCCGAAGCTTACAGACGTCTCGGCGGCTACCCGTACGACCAGGACCCGCTCCGGCCGGGCTGGGCGCCGACCATCCCGAACAACCGCTGGGCAGACCCGTCGGACTCGCGCACGCCGCCGGGCACGGGCTTCTGAACCGGCCGAGAGGGGAGAGATGACGACCAGCAGTCTCGACCAGAGGGCCGCGCGGCAGGCGTTGCTGAAAGACAAGGCGGCCCTGCGTCTCCACGTCGAAGAGACCGTCGGACTGACTCCGGTCATAGACCTCCACACGCACCTGTACGCGCCGGAGTTCGGGGGACTCGGCCTGTCGGGCATCGACGAGCTTTTGACTTATCACTACCTCATCGCCGAGACGTTCCGCTCGGCGCGCGTCGGCTCCGAAGAGTTCTGGCGGATGAGTAAGTCCGAGCAGGCCGATTTGGTCTGGCGGACGCTCTTCGTCGAGAACACGCCCGTCTCGGAGGCGGCGCGCGGGGTCGTCACCGTGCTCGACGCCTTCGGGTTGGACACGGCGGCCGAGGACTTGAGTGAGGCGAGAGAGTTCTTCCGCGAGCAGGAGCCTTTGTCTCATCTCTCACGCGTGCTGGAGATCGCTGGCGTGAGCGACGTGGTGATGACCAACGACCCGTTCGACCCGAGGGAGGTGCGCGTCTGGGAAGAAGGCGCGGGCGGCGACCGGCGGTTCCGCGCGGCGCTGCGGATGGACGGGCTTCTGAACGACTGGGAGAACTCGTCGGCCGAACTCGCGGCGCAAGGCTATCGCGTGGACGCCGGCTTCGGCGGCGGGACGGCCGCGGAGGTGCGCCGCTTCCTCGACGCCTGGGTCGGGAGGATGCGTCCGCTCTACATGGCCGTCTCGCTGCCAGACGACTTCAGCTATCCGGCGGCGGACGCGCGCGACAGGCTGATACGCGAGGTCGTCCTGCCGACGGCGCGCGCGCACGGCCTGCCGCTCGCGCTGATGGTCGGCGTGCGCCGCGGCGTCAACCCCGCCCTGCGCGCCGCGGGCGACGGGGTGGGGCGCTCGGACGTGTCGGCGGTCGAGCGGCTGTGCGCTGAGAACGCGGACGTGAGGTTTTTGGCGACCTTCCTCTCGCGGGAGAACCAGCACGAGCTGTGCGTCTCGGCGCGCAAATTCTCGAACCTGATGCCGTTCGGCTGCTGGTGGTTCCTCAACAACCCCTCCATCATAAAAGAGATCACGGCCGAGCGGCTGGAGCTGCTGGGTGCGAGCTTCGTGGCGCAGCACTCGGACGCGCGCATCCTCGAGCAGTTAATCTAC